>JAFEAM010000042.1:0-57232 GCA_018266395.1 Bacteroidota bacterium
CCGATCTCGGTGATGACGACATCGGTGCCGTCGACGGCGAGACGCGCGATGCGTCGCTTGATCTCGTCGGTGATGTGGGGGATCACCTGGACCGTTTTTCCCAGGAATTCCCCTTTGCGTTCACGGGTGATGACATTATTATATATGCGTCCCGTGGTCACATTATTGGCCTGGGAGGTGCGGATATTGAGAAAACGCTCATAGTGGCCCAGGTCCAGGTCTGTTTCGGCGCCATCGTCTGTCACATAGCACTCGCCGTGCTCGTACGGGTTTAGGGTTCCTGGGTCGATGTTGATGTAGGGGTCGAACTTCTGTATCGTCACTTTGAAGCCGCGGGCCTGAAGGAGCATACCCAGGGATGCAGAAATGATTCCCTTACCGAGGGAGGACGTCACGCCACCGGTGACGAAGATATACTTAGCGGGAGTGCTCATGAACCGGCCTGAAAATACGGCTGCAAAGGTAGATTATTTGACAGTTGGTCGGGACCGTAGGGCTGAAATATTTCCTTTTTGCGGATTTTGGGCGTATGTTTGAAGTACGTCGTATTCATAATGAATGTGTTGGTTACATACTTGGAGGCATTTGTATCCATTCCTAACTAAAAACTACCTTGCCGCAGGCGCATATGCTTTCTTCACGGTTTGCCCCCAAGTCATTTAGAACTGCTTTAATTCTCCTTATTCTTTCCTTTGGGCTCTGGAAATCGTCCTTCGGACAAACAGTCTCATATACCGCTGGAAATGCGCAGCATACAACTCTATCACAAACACAAATTATTGTAACCTGGACGGGTGCTGGTGGAGCAACTGGTATAGCCTTTAATGGCGGAGCTCCCAATCTGGCGCTCTGGACAGTCAAGATCAATGGTACAGCCGTTCCTGTTACGGGGGCAGTGATAGGGGGCTTTGCAGTGATCCTCACATTTGACGCTACTGCCTTCAATGGAGTTGCATTCATCAAGCCAGGGCAAACTATGACTGTAGCATACGCCGGGGGAGCTGGCGCGGGAACCGTTACTGCTCAACCTGGTGGCGCAGCAGCACCCGCAATGAGTGATAATTCAGTTAATAATTGGGTATTTACGTGTGGTACAGACTTGATCTTCTTTAACCAGGGTGACTATGCCCCGGTGGATCAATGTACTCCGGTCGTGATGAACTTCCATCAGTTTCAATATAAGGTAAGTCTGCGATACAAGAACAGTTCTCAGTTTGCTGCAAGACCGATATTATATGCAATTACTTGGGGCGATGGCACTTCAAATAGTGTAAGTCCATACCAATCCGACCTCCTCGGTGTGGCTAATGCAACATTCATTGATCCGACCGGCTTTCTCGGGTCGCCCGGGGTGGTTTTGACTACAAGACAGACACACAATTACCCTGCATCGTTGCCTACTATTCCCACGAACGACTGTACATGGAATGTTTCAGTAACCCCCTATGTAAACGCTCCTCTTGCGAATTGCAATACGTTGACGCAGACTACGCTTTTTGCAACATATGATACCGACAATGCGAACTCAGGAACGCTGAACTTCCCATTTAACCCACCGGGCTCCGGAGAGACAACCAATCAGGTTTGTTTGGGCACGAACGTGAACATGAAGTTCACGGACCAAACAGTGCTTAACTGCCGCGTAGCATTTGAACCAACGCAGCCTAATGACCTGGTCAGGAATATCAGGATTGTCTATGGGAGCCAGGTGTGGGGTGCACCGAGTAATATCCCTGACATTCGTGTTACACCACCTGCAGGGTTTGGTGTGCCAACAACCCAAGTAACCAATAACGACGCTACGGGATCCTTTATTTTCCCCGGTGGTTCTCCAGCCTCACTGGGTGGCCCGGGCTGGGCCCCTACAGGTGCCGGAGGAATAGGTGTACCCGACTTTAATGGGGTTATTCAATTAGCCACTCCAGTGACGGCCGCCACTGCAACTACGTATATGGGACAGATAACCACCACACTTACTAATAATCAGGCTGTGGGGCAAAGGTTTTATGTAAGACTTGACTACTGGGACGTATGTAACCCTTACAATTCGTTGTCTCCGACTAACCCAGCGCCGGTCAGTATTTCAAACTATGTGGAAATAGTTACAAGACCCGGGCCGCTCACGACTTCCGGACTTTCCATATGCTACACTAATCCAAACTCCACTGCTTATAATTTTAGTGTAGGAGGAACCGCCCCGGGGATGACAGCTATCAACTGGTATAACCGGAACTCGCTCATCCCCGCGACAATGACAGGAACAATTACAAGTTCAACGGCCTCGACTACGGTAACAGGTGTGGGTACACAATTCACAACGCAGTTGGCTGTGGGGATGGCTTTATACAATGCTGCCGGGACCTCTTTGGTTGGTACAATAGCATCTATTACAAACAATACGACTTTAGTACTGGGTGCGAATGCAAATGTGGCTCTCGCGGGCACAGCCTTCAGAGCTGGTGCCTACCTAATGTCGACAGGAGGTTCGACAAACTACTCTGCAGGGAACTATACGTCCGCAAAACTTGCCGTGGGCGCCCCTTTCACGTCCAATAATCCAAATGGGAAGTATTATTCAGTCTGGGCAACTCAGGTTGTGGGTGGTACAAACAGTTGCGAAAGCGTCCCTATTGAGGTTGTAATTTATCAACAACCTGATATTTCCGGAAGTGCTGTGTCTGCTCCGGTTGGAAGCACCTCCATTTGTAATGGAACAAATGGTGTCTCTTATACTAATGCAACTGCAACCCCTACTAAATCTATAGCAGCCAGTACAGCGACAAATGGCGCCCTTATTAACTTCCCAACGGAGATATTTTGGTCCAATAATTTTCCAGCCACAGTTACAATTACTCCAACAACTGGAACACCAGTTAGCGTCAATTATAACTTGGCTACTGACCCCACACCTATTACTACGAGAAATCTCAGTACGGTACTAAGATACCAGGCCACTACGGTCTCAGTGATTAGCCCTAATCCTGCGCCTAATAGTGTGGCCACCTATAATATTGCTTCACAGCTATGCTCGACTAACCCCGCTAACCTCGCCGTTACTGTCTATGGCGTGTCTAAAGGAGGAACGCCTGCACCTGCCAGTCAGACCATTTGCGAAACTGGTGCTGTTGCTAACATAACCCTGGGAGGGTTCCAGGGCACCATTCAATACTGGCAGAAACGAATCAATGGAGCTGGAGGATTTGTGCCCGATGCGAGCCTTGGTGTTGGTGCGACCATTACACCTGTTATTCCAATTGTCGGGGGACTTCAAACTACTTATGAATACCAGGCAGTGGTTCAGAATGGTCCGTGTGCGAGCGCCACAAGTACAACGGCAACGGTCGTCGTTAATCCCAAGCCCACCACTGCCACGATCGCGCTGGGCACGGGTGCAACCACTATTTGCAAGGGTGGATCCACAGCCATTGAGATTGACATGCCACCTGTTGGGGCCGGCGGCGGAACTCCCAATTACACTATAGTTTACCGGGCCAACGGGGTAAATCAGCCCGCTGTAAATAACTATGTTTCAGGTGCCGATATTACAGTATCGCCCATTGTTAACACTACCTATGATCTGTTCTCAGTAACAGACTCGAAGGGTTGTACAGCAACTACACTGGTGGGATCCGTCACGATAAGCGTAAAAGCGATAACGGCAGCCATCTCTACCAACGGGGCCACTTCTCTATGCCCACCGCCTAACAGCACGACAATCAAAACAACCATTACAGATACCAATGGCAACCCGCTGACTACATACACTGTTAATTATAAGGATAACCTTGGGAACAACTACTCCACGGGTGCTGGTTACGTGAGCGGAAATGCCATTACGGTAACGAACCTTCCCAGCCCTGGGCTTACCTACACGTTAACAAGTGTTACTGAAGATGGCATTGGTTGTACCAGTTCATCCAATACCGGCAGTGCAGTAATTTCAGTTGGTGCGCCAATTTCAGCCGCCACACTTTCCGGCGGTGGCAATGTCTGTTTGAATCTTCCCTATAATCTTTCACTGTCCATTACAGGCGGAGTTGCGCCATATACCATTACGGTCACCCCTTCAGTAGGAGCACCATTTAATGTTATATCGCCATCAGCTCCGGCCAGCATTTCAGTTCCAACTTCGGCTGTCGGCACCATTGGATATTCAGCATCGGTGATAGTGGATGCGTGCGGTTTTAGTTTCCTGGGTGCCGGAGGCAATCCCCAAAATGTAACTGTCAATCCGCTGCCTACTGCCAATAACCAAACACCCACCGTATGTTCCACTGCAGCGGGAGGTTCAACAGCCGTGGTAGACCTCACCACGTTGCAGAATGCCATTAATCCGGGTGCGGTAACTTTGGCTTGGTTTACCGGATACAATGCGGGTACCTTGGTTTTCTCAGGACCTATTGCAACACCAACCGCCGCAACAGTAACCAACGCTGTGTCAGTGTATGCGCGTGTTACTGATAATGTCACCGGTTGCGTGAGCCCGGCTACCGTTACTTACACAGTTAATCCTAGACCAAATGCCCCCACGGGCGCCACCGGTTCAACATATTGTTCAACAGGCGCGCCGACCGCAATTAGCGTGGCCAACCCTGGTGCCGGGCTCACTATTGACTGGTATGCTAATCCGGCTGGTGGAGTAGTCCTTGCAGGAGGTACAGCAACGCTATCGTATACACCTCCTTCAGCAGGAACCTATTACGCTGAAACGCGAAATACAGCAACCGGCTGCGTAAGTACAGCCCGCACTGCAGTGGTGTCCACTATGGATACACAGACTACTGCAGCCAATGCCGGTCCCAATCAGCCGAACATCTGCTCCAGTGCGGCCAGTGTAACCATGGCGGCTGTAGCTGTTGATAACGGCGGCATCGGCGGATGGACTGTCCCCGGCAAGATTGCCTACTTCCAGAACTTTAAGAATTTCGCCGACGGCACAACCTCTTCTGCCGGCATTGATGGATTTTCGCGTGATGTAAGCGCCGCCACCACTTTCGCCAACCAGGCTAATACTACTGGCGGATATTTTGAAGTAAGATCAAACCGTTTTGAAGCAAACAATACCAACGGCGACCTGGGCGGTGGTGCAGGCAATATGGGCAACGTGATCTGGAGCTCACCGGTGATCGACATCTCAGGCATGGCGTCGGTTCAGGCTACGGTCAATCTCTTCAACAATTCCTCAGGTGGCCAAACATTGGATGGAGGCCTTGATGCCGACTATGCCCAGGTTTACTACTCGGTTAACGGTGGAGCACCAACAAATTTCAGCACTAACGGTCTGGTAAACTCCACCACAGTCCCCGCCTTTGCCTTCTCAGGTGCTTCTGTCACCGCAACGGCCTTTGGCGCTCCACTTGTGCCGTCAGCGCCAAACACGCTGCAGATCTTCGTGAAGATCAGTGTGAACAATCCCAATGAAAGGATTGCCATCAGCAACGTGGTGGTGAAAGACCCTGCTTCGAGCATCACATTCGACAACCCCAATAGCCCGACCGCTGTCGTCACCAACCTCCCGGCACCGGCAGCAGGCGCAGCAGCCATTGCAACCACACTTAAGTGGACGGCAGCGAGTGCATTGGGCGTGTGTCCTCCAACTTCGTCAACGACAACAGTCACTATCAATGCGGCGCCACTGATCACTGCCGGACAGGTTCCTGCTGTCTGCAGTGGACTGGCACTGGGTTACAAAGTTCTTCTCACCGGCGGTGCCAATACTCCGGGTACGCTGTATTCATGGCCTGATCCCGATGGGGCAGGGCCAGCTACAGCAGGGGTTGCCGTTCCCGAAGCCAATGCAGTAACAATCAACGATGTTCTCACCAACACAACAGGCAATAACATCACGGTTAACTATGTGATTACGCCTACCAGCGGACTGGGGTGTGTGGGAGCAGCCCAAACTGTTGCTGTTACGGTAAGGCCGGCGCCTGCGCTGGTTGTGCCTCAGACAAAAACGATCTGCAGCGGCCAGTCGGTGAACTATGAGATATTGTTAAGTCCAGCCAACCTTCCTGCCGGCACCATGCTAAGCTGGCCTGATCCGGATGGCGTGGGAGGTCCGGCGACGGCCAAGACGATCGCTGCAGACCCGGCAGGCACCAAACATATTACGGATATTTTGACCAATGCCGGTGCAGCACCGATGACGGTGACGTACCAGGTGACGCCAACCAGTGCTTCTGGCTGTGTAGGTGCCACCCAAAGCGTGGTCGTCACGGTTAATCCTCTCCCTGCGGCCAATACCATTACCGGCGGCGGGACCGTCTGTTCTGGCTCGAGCATTTTGCTCTATCAGGTTACCCCAAATGCGGGCTCAACCTACAACTGGGTCGTGCCTCCGCTCTTTACCAAGTTTGGCGGTGGCGGACCCAGTGATTTCTTTGTCCTGCTGCAGTTCCCTTCCGTAGGCACCGCCACATTGCAGATGACGGAGACGAACTCCTATGGCTGCGTCGGCTCGCCGAATACCCTCTCGATCAATGTAGCCAGCGCACCCGGCGCTTTGAGCATCACGGGTCAGAATCCGGTTTGTAAGAACCAGACCGGTGTGACATATTCTGTTCCTGCCGGGTCTTTCACGCCTACTTCAACCTATAACTGGACTGCGTCGGGTGCAACCATCGTCAGCGCCTCTTCTGGTGTAGGCCTGCAAACTATCACTGTCGACTTCGGTCTTTCTGGTGCCGCATCCATTTCAGTGAGTGAAGTGAGTGTCTCCGGCTGTACCGGTTCGCCGTTTACACTGAACGTGGTGGCCAACGACCGCCCTGTAATGACTTCGGCCAACAGCCAGAGCATCTGCAGCGGCGATGTGACTACACTGTCATTCGCAGCAACGCCACCCAGCACATTCAACTGGAAAGTCACGAGCATAACAGGCTCCATCACTGCCGCAACCACTCCGGTACTCGCGGTTGGAAATACAGGAAGCGGAGATTTGTCGGCTACATTTAATGGTGCTGCGGTCCTTACCAATACATCGGCTGCGGTTGGTTCCGTCACTTTTGATGTGACCCCCGTTGCTACTGCAGCGCCCAATTGCCAGGGCACCACACAATCAGTTGTCATTACTGTCAATCCCAGACCTGCAATTCCGGACCAGACTGCAACCATCTGCAGCGGTTCTGCATTTACGATTACGCCGGCTAACGGAACTCCCACTGCGGCCACCATTGTGCCATTGGGGACCACCTATACATGGACAGCACCCATTGTAACGGGCGGGATCACCGGAGGTACTGCCATGGCCGTTGGCCAGCCAAGCATCAGTCAGACGCTGACGAATCCTACCAATACTGTACAAACGGCAACGTATACGGTTACACCCACCTCAGGCACAAGCGGCCTGTGCGTTGGACCTACCTTCCAGGTCGTGGTTACGGTGAATCCGAAGCCGGCTGTCCCGAATCAGACTGCTACCATCTGCAGTGGAACTGTCTTTACCGTTACACCCACGGATGGCGTTCCCAGCGCAGCTACGATTGTGCCAGCAGGAACAACGTATACCTGGCCTGCGCCTGTGGTGACTGGAGGAATTACAGGAGCGAGCGCGCAGGTGACAGGAGTGGCTTCAATCAGTCAGACACTCACCAATCCCACCAACCTTCCGCAGACAGCGACCTACACGGTGACGCCGGTTGCAGGCACTTGCACCGGTTCAACGTTCACGGTAACAGTAACGGTTAACCCTGCGCCGGTAATCCCTAATCAGACAGCGACTATCTGCAGTGGCAGTGCATTCACCATTTCTCCTGCTAACGGAGTTCCGACCGCCGCCACTATAGTCCCTGCCGGAACCTCTTATGCATGGGGTGCTCCGGTAGTTACTGGAGGAATCACAGGAGGCAGCGCACAAGTCAATCAGGCGAACATCAGCCAGACACTGACCAATCCGACTAACATTCCGCAGACAGCAACATATACTGTAACACCAACTTCAGGAGCTGCCGGCGCATGCGTGGGAGCAACCTTTACGGTAACCGTAACAATCAATCCCAAACCGGTCATTCCAGCTCAGACTGCAAGCATATGCAGTGGAGGAACATTTACGATTACACCGGCTGATGGTGTACCTACTGCCGCGACAATTGTTCCTGCCGGAACATTATATACATGGCTCGCACCTGCGGTAACGGGAGGCATTACTGGCGGAAGTGCACAGGCGGTGGGCGTTGCTTCCATCAGCCAGACACTGACCAATCCTACTAACGTCCCTCAGACCGCCACGTACACGGTGACGCCTACGTCTGGCGCTGCAGGATCATGTGTAGGATCGACGTTCACGGTAACTATCACCGTTAATCCGGTACCTGTTATCCCGGCACAGACTGCCACCATTTGCAGTGGAGGAACTTTCACGGTTACGCCTGCCAATGGTGTTCCTACCGGAGCAACCATTGTGCCCGGGGGAACGACTTTTACATGGACTGCGCCTGTAGTCACCGGTGGCATCACGGGTGGAAGTGCGCAGGCTGTAGGACAACCTAATATCAGTCAGACTCTGACTAATCCAACCAACACAGCGCAGACTGCAACTTATACCGTAACACCGACATCAGGCGCAGCAGGTGCATGCGTCGGAGCGACATTCACCGTTACAGTAACGGTCAGCCCGATGCCTGCTATCCAGGCACAGACAGCATCAGTTTGCAGCGGAACGGCATTTACTGTGAGTCCTGCCAATGGTGTGCCCACCGCGGCAACTGTTGTTCCGGCAGGAACGCTTTACACTTGGGGCGCGCCGATCGTTACAGGTGGACTAACAGGAGGAAGTGCGCAGAGCAACCAGGCCAGCATCAGTCAGACGCTAACCAATCCCACGAACAGCGTTCAGACTGCGACCTACACGGTGACGCCGTCATCAGGCGGTTGTGCCGGAACACCGTTCACTGTAACGGTAACCGTCAATCCGATGCCGACTGTCCCTGCACAGACGGCAACCATTTGCAGCGGGGGAACATTCACAATAGCTCCTGCCAACGGCGTGCCCACAGCGGCTACGATTGTACCTGCAGGGACAACTTATTCGTGGCCTGCGCCAGTAGTCACGGGTGGAATTACCGGAGGAAGTGCACAAGCAGGACAGGTTAACATCAGCCAGACGCTGACGAACCCGACCAATGTTTCACAGATTGCAACCTATACCGTTACACCTACAGCCGGCACTTGCGTGGGAAGCACATTCACCGTTTTGGTGACAGTGGATCCGATGCCAGCGATTCCGGCACAGACTGCAACAGTGTGCAGCGGCGCTACCTTTAACATTACTCCTTCAAATGGGGTGCCTACTGCGGCTACCATAGTTCCAGCAGGCACTACTTATACCTGGCCTGCGCCAGTTGTTACAGGCGGACTTACCGGAAGCAGTGGTCAGGCGGTCGGTGTTGCTACTATCAGTCAGACACTTACCAATCCTACCAATTCAACGCAGACCGCTACTTATACGGTAACGCCTGTCTCCGGAGGATGCACCGGTGCAACATTCACGGTCACTGTTACCGTTAATCCCAAGCCTGTCATAGCGGCTCAAACTGCAACGATATGCAGTGGAGGAACATTTACGATCTCGCCAACTGATGGCGTTCCGACCGCAGCCACCATCGTGCCTGCCGGAACCACCTATACATGGGGTGCGCCTATTGTTACGGGCGGTGTAACCGGTGCGAGTGCCCAGACGAATCAGGCCAACATCAGTCAGACGTTGACCAATCCGACGAATGTACCGCAAACTGTAACCTATACCGTAACGCCCACCTCAGGAGCTGCGGGTGCTTGCGTGGGTGCAACATTTACGGTTACCGTAACGGTTAATCCGAAGCCTGTAATCCCCAATCAGACTGCGGCCATCTGCAGTGGCGGAACGTTTACCATCAACCCCACTGATGGGGTACCAACTGCAGCGACCATAGTGCCCGGTGGAACAACTTATACGTGGGCCGCGCCGGTAGTTACCGGTGGCATCACCGGTGGAAGCGCACAGGCTGGTCAGGCCAACATCAGCCAGACCCTGGTCAATCCTACCAATACGGTACAAACAGCAACCTACACGGTGACACCGACATCTGGTGCAGCCGGCGCATGTGTGGGCGCAACATTCACTGTTACAGTGACAGTGAATCCTGCACCTGTCATTCCTGATCAGACGGCAACGATTTGTAGCGGAAGCGCATTCTCTGTAATACCCGCAAATGGGGGTGCAACGATTGTACCGGTAGGAACCCTGTACACATGGACTGCTCCGGTTGTCACCGGTGGTCTCACTGGCGGCAGTGCTCAACCTACAGCCCAAACTTCAATCAGTCAGACGCTGACCAATCCTACAAACGCTGTGCAAACCGCAACCTATACCGTAACTCCGGTTGCGGGTAGCTGCACTGGTGCAACATTCACGATCACGGTGACGGTCAATCCTCTGCCGGCAATCCCGGCACAGTCGGCTACCATATGTAGCGGCAGTGTGTTTACGGTGTCACCGGCTGACGGCGTTCCGTCTTCTGCAACCATTGTGCCCGCCGGAACAACCTACACATGGCCGGCACCTGTGGTAACTGGTGGAATTACAGGTGGCAGTGCCCAGGCAGTGGGAGTGGCGTCGATCAGTCAGACCCTTACGAACCCCACCAATACAGTTCAAAGTGCTACCTACACCGTAACTCCTGTGGCAGGCTCTTGCACCGGCACAGCATTTACGGTAGTGGTAACAGTTAACCCGATGCCTACGATACCTGCACAGGTCGCATCGGTATGCAGTGGATCAGCATTCACTGTCACGCCTAGCAATGGTGTACCAACGGCAGCAACCATCGTTCCGGCAGGGACAACCTATACCTGGACTGCACCTGCGGTTACAGGCGGAATGACAGGCGGTAGCGCACAAGTGGTGGGAGTGACTTCCATCAGTCAGACGCTGACCAACCCGACCAACGTAAATCAGACCGCGACCTATAACGTCACGCCGACTTCAACGCTCGGTTGCGTAGGCACGCCATTCGCTATCACAGTAACGGTCAATCCCAAGCCAGTAATTCCGGCTCAGACTTCCACCATCTGCAGCGGTGGCACCTTTACGATCTCGCCATCTGATGGAGTTCCGACAGCGGCAACAATTGTTCCGGCCGGTACCACGTACTCATGGCCGAACCCGGTGGTGACAGGAGGTATTACGGGAGGAAGTTCTCAGACAGGTCAGGCTAACATCAGTCAGACGCTGACCAATCCAACCAATACAACTCAAACTGCGACGTATACAGTAACACCGACTTCCGGTGCAGCAGGCGCATGTGTGGGTGCAACATTCACGGTTACCGTAACAGTGAATCCGACACCAGCTATACCTAATCAAACTGCCACGATCTGTAGTGGAGGAACGTTCACCATCACTCCTGCGAACAGCGGCGCAACGGTAGTGCCTCTTGGAACTACGTATAGCTGGGCGGCGCCAGTGGTCACGGGTGGAATCACAGGCGGCAGTGCACAGGCTGGACAGATCAATATCAGCCAGACGCTGACTAACCCGACGAATACTGTGCAGACCGCTACGTATACCGTGACGCCCACCTCCGGAGCAGCAGGTTCATGTGTGGGTGCACCATTTACCGTCACGGTTACGGTTAATCCCACACCGGTTATCCCTAATCAGGTTTCAACGATCTGCAGCGGCAGTGCCTTTACGGTAACGCCTTCAAATGGCGGCGCTACCATTGTTCCGGTTGGAACTTTGTACACATGGACAGCGCCGATAGTAACCGGTGGTCTTGCCGGTGGAAGTGCACAGGGTGTAGCACAGACCTCCATAAGCCAGACGCTGACCAATCCAACCAACACAGCACAGACTGCAACCTATACCGTTACGCCAGTCTCGGGAACTTGTACCGGTGCAACATTCACCATCACAGTTACTGTCAATCCGATGCCGGCTATTCCAGCACAGTCGGCGACGGTTTGCAGCGGCAATGCCTTTACAGTAACTCCTGTAGATGGAGTGCCCTCATCTGCCACGATTGTCCCTGCCGGAACCTTGTACACCTGGCCTGCCCCTGTGGTTACAGGAGGTATCACAGGTGGAAGTGCTCAGGCAGTAGGAGTGGCCTCCATCAGCCAGACACTGACCAATCCAACCAATACAGTTCAGAGTGCGACTTACACGGTAACTCCCGTGGCGGGCAGTTGCACCGGATCGACGTTTACAGTGGTAATTACGGTAAGCCCGATGCCGACCATCGCAGCTCAGACCACATCGGTTTGCAGTGGATCTGCATTCACTGTAACGCCTACCAATGGTGTCCCTACTGCGGCGACCATCGTTCCTGCCGGCACTACTTACACATGGACAGCGCCTCTTGTAACAGGTGGCATCACCGGTGGCAGCGCCCAGGCTGTTGGAGTTAGCCCGATCAGCCAGACGCTCACAAACCCGACCAATGTCAATCAGACTGCTACGTATACGGTGACACCGTTCGCCGGAGGATGCACGGGACCCACGTTTACGGTTACCGTTACAGTAAATCCGAAACCGGTTATTCCGGCTCAGACGGTATCCGTTTGCAGCGGCTTGCCATTCACCATTAGCCCTACTGATGGAGTGCCAACCGCAGCTACCATTGTGCCGGCTGGTACGACCTATGCATGGTCCGCGCCTGTGGTTACGGGCGGGGTGACGGGTGGCAGTTCGCAGACCGGGCAATCCAACATCAGTCAGACACTCACTAACCCTACAAACGTAAATCAAACGGCCACTTACACTGTTACACCTACTTCCGGTGCAGCCGGTGCATGCGTGGGCTCAACCTTTACCGTAACGGTCACTGTTAATCCTGTTCCCGTCATCCCGGCACAGACGGCAACGATCTGCAGCGGTGGCACATTCAATGTGGCACCTGCAAATTCATTACCCACCACCATTGTTCCTGCCGGTACTACCTATACATGGACAGCACCTGTTGTGACCGGCGGTATCACCGGCGGCAGTGCCCAGGCGGTAGCTCAGCCCAATGTCAGCCAGACGTTGGTGAACCCTACCAATGCGGTGCAAACTGCCACCTATACGGTTACTCCTACGTCGGGTGCAGCCGGTTCCTGCGTTGGTGCAAGCTTTACCCTGGTGGTGACCGTCAATCCTCAGCCGGTCATTCCAGCCCAGTCGGCAACTATTTGCAGTGGCAGCACCTTTACTATTTCTCCGGCAGACGGAGTGCCTACGTCATCTACAGTAGTACCTGCGGGTACTACCTACAGCTGGGGCGTGCCTATTGTCACAGGGGGCATCACTGGTGGTAGCGCACAGTCTGGACAAGCATCTATCAGCCAGACACTGGTGAACCCTACCAATGCTGCCCAAACTGCAACCTATACGGTGACTCCTACATCGGGCGCTGCAGGCAATTGCGTGGGAGCGAATTTCACCGTGGTGATTACGGTCAACCCGGTGCCGGTTGCTCAGGCCTTGTCTTCCATATCGCGGTGCAGCGGCCAGCCTATAAACTTCAATCTGCAAGACATTATCAACAACGTGGCGCCGTTTGTCGGAGGCAACTCTGTGAACAGTGTATTCAAGTATTCGGTAGTGGCCGACTTCCCGCTTGACCTGTCGCCGGCGGTCTTCCCCGGCACTTATGACAGGACGGTGGCTTCGGCAGCATCGATTACCGAGACATTCTCAAATTATTCCAATCACGATGTCACACTAACCTATACGGTAACGCCGATCAGTGTTATTGGCAACTGCCCAGGCACGCCATTTACATTCAAGGTGGTCTACCATCCCGAACCTGTAGGCAGCAACTTCAGTGAGCCAAACTGCAACACTGTTCTTAACCACAGTATCCAGACACAGATCACCAATGGACTGGCGAGTGTGTTCACGTATACTATTTCGCAAGTGCCCGCTGCTGCACTGGTTCTGCCTCCTGACCGCACGGTCGCCTCGAGTAATCCGATCACTGACAGCTATGTCAATCTTACCGGCAGTCCCGTTGTAGTAACCTACACCATCACCGCGTTCAACCAGGCATTCCCTGCCTGCGTGGGATCTGCGACGTTCACGTATGATGTGACCATCAGTCCCAAGCCTACCGGCGTGAGTGACACCAAGCCGGCGGTATGCTCTGATGTCTCGTTCAGTGTGGATCCTCAGGCTAACATTGTGCCTGCCGTGAACAGTACGTTTACGTGGACAGCTACCTATGACGGTTCTCCGATCCCTGGAGGCACGGGTCTGCTCACGGGATCATTTACCAACACCAGCAACAATTCCAAGGATGCAGTCTACACGATCACACCGACTGCAGTTGGATCAGGTTGCGTCGGGCCAACATTTACCATCACCATACCGATCAACCCTGAGCCGGTTATGGATCCTGCCCTGGCCAATCCTCCGGCAGTATGCAGTACCAATGCCGTGTCAACAAATGCAATTAATGTGGTGCTTGGAACGAATGGGGTATCGGTTCAGGCAAGTTCATTCACCGTAACACTGAAGAGTCAGGATGCGGGATTGACCGGAACGCCGACCACCGGTACATTCCCTGCTGCAGGCGGATTCTCGAATGCTATCATGAATGATACGTACCGCAACACTACGGCTGCGCAACTAAAAGTGGTTTATACGGTTGTGCCTAAATCAGCTGCCGGCTGTAACGGCGATGCCTTCGATATTACCGTACTGATTAATCCGGAACCGGTGGTAAGTGTTCCGCCGAATACAGTTTGTACGACCATCAGTTCGAACATCATTCTCGCAACCAACGGTACCTCTGTGGGTGCGGCTTCTTACAAATTGATCAACGTGACCGTGCCGGGTACCATTACCGCTGATCCGGGCAACACCGCTGTGGGCACCACAAGTGGTATCAATCTGATCAAGAATGATAAGTACACCAACAATACTGCTGCGCCTGTTACAGTGGTTTATGAGATCCGTGCTATCAGTGCGGCGGGTTGCACAGGCGAGTCAGCATTCATCAACCTCATCATCAATCCCGGCCCGGTTCTCGATCCTGCATTGAGCCCGACTCCTGTATGCAGTGGTGTGGCATCAGGCGTAACGCTGGGCGTTGCTGCAGGTTCTGTTGCCGCTGCGAGCTACAATATCAATTCAGTGGTATTCCCTGGATTAACTGCTGGGCCATCCAACCAGGGTATCGGTACAGGCAAGCCGGCCAACTACATCTTCAATGACTCATACATCAACGTGACCAACAATCCGTTAACCGCCACTTACAGCATCACGGCTGTTTCGGCTGCAGGTTGCGCAGGTCCGACGGGCACCGTTATCCTGACCATCAATCCTGCACCTGACCTTGCCAACAATCTGAACAAGACCGTTTGTTCGGGAGGCGCTGCCGGAATCTCACTTGCCATTGCCAACAGCGTGGCGATGGGAGACTATACCCTTAACTCTGTGACGAAAGCTCCGGCACTGGTAGCCGCTGGCGGCAATGCCACACCTGGCGCAGGGAAGGCATCCAATGCCCTGGCTGCTGATGTGTTCACCAACCCGACTACAGGAGTACTTACAGTCATATACAACATTTCACCTCGTTCAAGCGCCAACTGCTTTGGCCCTGCCGAAGATGTTGTACTGAGTGTGGAGCCGACGATAAGTGCGGCGCCGGTGAACAATAAGCCCAGCATTTGCAGCAACAGCGGATCGACCTCCGATCCAACCGATATTGTTTTGGCGTCGCCGTCCGTTCCATCGGCAGGTGTGATCACATTCAATTATACAGCTGCACTTACTTCAGGTTCCAACACAACAGGATTTATAGCAGCCGGTCTCACCAACCTTGCACAGAACTATCACATCCAGGATAACCTGATCAATAGTTCCAATGCTGTCTCTGTCGTCACCTATACCATCACACCCGTAGCGGCCGGTGCCAGGGGAGGACTTGGATGTATCGGTACACCGGTGACGGTATCGGTAACAATTGAACCGAAGCCCAAGCTTGTTGCTGCGCCGACAGTCAAGACCGTATGCGAAGGTGTTGCAACCGGAATAGCCTTGTCCTCACCGACCATCCCGTCGGTAGGCGGTGTTCAATTCCTGCTGGTCAGCGCAGTGGCAACAGGCGGAGTGACAGGCGCATCACCCAACGGAACCATTTTCGCGAACCCGTCGACACTCAACGATGTATTGAGTAACCCGTCTACGACAGTTCAGTCGGTGACCTACACTTTGCGCCCGAGAATGACAGGAGGTGCAGGATGTATCGGGGATGATGTAACCGTCACCATCAATGTGAACCCGAGACCGACGATAACAGCAACACCGCAGGCACCGATTTGCAGCGGTGACCAGATTGACATTTCACTCACGGCAGATGTCGCTAATACTGTTTCAACTTGGACAGTTTCCGCTCCGGGCACAGTCACAGGTGCCAGCCCCGGAGCCGGTGACCGTATATTCCAGGTGCTGTTCAACAGTGGAAACATAGTTGAGACTGTAACCTATACCATAACACCTCAGGCCAGCGGTTGCTCAGGTACTCCGTTGATTGTGGCTGTTCAGGTAAGTCCCAAGGCCAAGATCATCGGCGTTCCCACTACGACCACAGTTTGTCACGGCGGAACGCTCAATGTGCCACTCAGCAGCAATGTGGCGGCAGGGGTGACTTATGACTGGACTGTGGATGATCCAAATGGATTGGGTGTTCCTGCAACCGGTTCAGGTAATGTGATCAACCAGGTGATGAATAATACCCTTGGATTTCAGGCGACCCTGACCTATACCATCACACCGACTGGCCCCGGCCCTGGTGCAGGCTGTGTGGGTGAATCGAAGATCATGATCGTGACAGTGGCTCCGCAGATTACCGCTGCATGGCTGAATTCACCTTCACCGGATTACATCTGTAAAGGCAATACCGAGTACCTCATCTTCCAGTTTGGTGGTCAGGCGCCGTTTGACTTCACGTATACAGAAGGATCGACGCCTATCACCGTGACCAAGAAAGGCAACGTGGCAGTTATAGCCAGGCCCAATATGACGGCTACCACGACCTTTACCATTACCTCTGTGAAAGATGCCCTCGGTTGTACCACAGCGTTTAATGTGCCGTTTACCGTGAATGTGGGTGATACCGATCCCACGTTCAGCATCATTTCGCCTGCTGCGACCTGTAGTCCGAACAATGTATCGTTCCAGTATAACCAGGTGGCGGGTACCATCTATACCTGGAGATTCGGGGACTCGGCAGACTCGGTCTTCACAGCCACTACCACGGTTCCGAACAAGGTTATCAAGCATACGTATGTCAACCTGAGCCCTACCAGTACGCTGAACTATCCGGTTTCACTACAAACCGAATTGCCTGCGCCGTTCCCTGGTTGCGTGAAGTCTTCTTCACCCAAAACGGTTACGATCTACCCGCAAATCATTCCCAATGTGCTTTCTGATAAGACTGAGATATGCAGCGGTGAGTCAGTTTTGTTCATGAACCAGAGTGTTGGCGCCACTTCACAGACCTGGAGTTATCGTGTGCAAGGTCAGACCGCCGAGACGGCTATGGGTACTACTCTGAATCTGAGCTATGTGTTCACCAACACGACAACGTCGAACCCGATTACCTATGAGGTTATCTACAGGGGTACCAATGGCAACTGTCCCACACCGGATCAGATACTTCCCATTATGGTGTACCGCAGCGCTACTGCAGGCTTCAATGAAGGCACAGTGCCGTTGTTTATCAACGGCCAGTCGAATGTAAACTTCACGAATACAACGGTACCTGTTGACGGCACAGCATTTACTTATGACTGGGACTTCGGTTCTGATTCACAACCTCAGACCTTTACCGGAACAACACC
The DNA here is from genome assembly GCA_018266395.1 of Bacteroidota bacterium. Lineage (GTDB taxonomy): Bacteria > Bacteroidota > Bacteroidia > Cytophagales > Cyclobacteriaceae > ELB16-189. Next base: position 17,809 of record JAFEAM010000042.1, read on the forward strand.
GCCTACGGTGAAATATGTGCGACCGGGGCCTAAGGTGGTAACACTTACGGTAACCAATACACAGAGGACATTGTGCAAGTCTGAATTCCAGAAGACTATCCAGATCGATGTTCCACCATTGGTGGCAGAGTTTGTGGCATCGCCTACAGAGTCCTGCTATCCTTCCACGATCAAGATTGTGAGCAGCAACATCACAGGAGACGTCGTGGATTGGAGGGTATATGACAATAATGGGCGTGTAGTGGCTACTTCTACGGGATTCCAGCCGTCGTTCCCTATTCCTGCAGAAGGGAAGTACACCATTACACTAAAGACATCCAACTCAATGACAGGCCAGGTAGCAATTGCACCCAATCAAACGGTTACTGTCTATGGTAAGCCTTTTGCCTCATTCGATGCGCGACCTGATGTAGTTTACGTACCGGATACTGAGTTGAGTACGTTTAATTTCAGTACAGACGCCAATCAATGGCTGTGGGATTTTGGCGATGGTGCCACTTCTACGGATGAAGAACCCAAACATACGTATAAGATCGAGGGCATCTACGACATAACTCTTTATGCACAGTATGATCATGGCAACAACCTCGTTTGCGCCGATACACTGAAGCACCAGGTGGTGGCCAAGCAGGGCGGTATCACGAAAGTGCCGAATGCCTTCACGCCTAACCCCGCCGGACCTTCAGGAGGTGTCTCAGGCGGAGGTGGTGCAGGAGCAGGCGGCACCGGAACATTCAATGACGTGTTCCTGCCGATTGTGAAGGGCGCTGAAGAATTCAATCTTCAGATTTATGACCGTTGGGGTAACCTGATATTCGAGAGCAATGACCAGAACGTCGGCTGGGATGGCTATAATCAGGATGGAAGGATTCTCCCTGCAGGGGTGTATGTGTACAAGCTTACCATCAGGCTGTCAGACGGTCAGCGGTCTACACAGATTGGTGATGTGACTATGATCCGGTAACTTTAGATGCATATGAGGAGGTGGGTTCTTGGTTTCGTCTTGTTGCTGGCAGTTGCCTTTCGATCGACTGCGCAGGACCCCCTTTTCTCTCAGTATTACCAGCAGCCATTATATCTGAATCCGGGATTCACAGGCATTACTCCCCAGCAACGCGTGGCATTCAATCACCGGATACAGTGGCCTAATCTTCCACAGGCGTTTTCCACTTTCGCTGCGTCTTATGATATCCGTGTGGATGAACTTAACAGCGGCTTTGGAGTTCTGGCAACCACCGATAAGATGGGATCTGCCGGATGGCGTACCACCACTGCCAGCCTCCTGTACAGTTACTCCATCAAAGTCAGTGAGAAGCTGCTCGTCTCACCAGGCCTGAGTTTTGGATACGGGATCAATGGCCTTGACCGGACCAAACTGGTGATGGGCGATGGGCTGGAATTCAATGGTCAGTCTCTTGACCCGGATCTGAACAAGATCGGCAATCAGCAGTATTTTGACTTTGGTGCTGGGTTGCTGGCCTACACAAAGACATGGTGGGTTGGCGCCTCATTTGCCCACATGAATCAGCCAAACCTGTCTATCCTTAATGACGTAACCCGCCTCCCCATGAAGGTGACCATCCATGGTGGCGGAAGGATTCCACTGCTTAACGGACTTCGAACAGCGTCCAAGGTTTCCTATTTGACACCGTCTTTTATCTATCAGTCCCAGGGAGGTATCACGCAGTTGGCGATGGGTCTGAGCTATCATATTGACCCTGTCTTTGTGGGCTTCTGGTACAGGGGCAAACCATTCCAGAAGAATGTGCTGGGTACAGTTCAGCAGGATGCCATAGTACTTCAGATGGGAATTTACCTGGATAAGATGACTATAGGTTATAGTTACGATTTCACCACTTCCGGCATGGCGGCTGCATCTGGTGGCGCGCATGAGCTTTCCATAGTGTATGAATTCACAGCCAAGCCCATTCATCGGGGCGTCAAGAAAAGGAACCGGCTGATTCCATGTCCTACCGGCGGTAGGCAGGAAGGTTTCTGGAAGTAAAGAAAGTACAATCTCTCTCACCCGGATCAAAAGCTTTACCTTTGCAGTTCTCAAAGAGCGATGCAGTTCAGGAAAGAACTTGAAGCGAATCCGGTATTCAAACTGGCGGCCGAGGCCGCCAGAGACTGTGGATACGAGGCCTATGTTGTAGGCGGCTTCGTCCGTGATCTTATTCTCGATCGGCCGAACAAGGACATTGATTTTGTCTGTGTGGGCAGCGGCATTGCCTGGGCTGAAAGGGTGGGGGAAAGGCTGGGTGGGGCGCAAGTATCTGTTTTCAGGAACTTTGGCACCGCCATGATCCGGTCAGGTGAGTATGAACTGGAATTTGTGGGCGCCAGGAAGGAGTCCTATCGGGCAGATTCGAGGAAACCCATTGTTGAGGACGGGACACTTGCGGATGATCAGATCCGCAGGGACTTCACGATCAATGCCATGGCCATCAGTCTCAACCCTGCCAACTATGGCGAGCTCATTGATCCTTTCAACGGGAGGCAGCATTTGAGCGAGAAGATGATCGTAACGCCAACCAATCCTGACATCACCTTCTCCGATGATCCGTTGAGAATGATGCGTGCGGTGCGCTTTGCCAGCCAGCTCAACTTTGATATCGATCCGGACGGATTTCAGTCCATCATCCGCAACAAAGAGCGGCTCTCGATTGTATCTATGGAAAGGATTATCGACGAATTAAATAAGATCATCCTTTCGCCAAAGCCGTCGTATGGCTTCAAACTTCTCTACCAGTGCGGACTGCTGAATCAGTTCTTTCCGGAAATGGTGGCGCTCCATGGTGTGGAGTACGTTGATAACAAGGCACATAAGGACAACTTTTATCACACCCTACAGGTGCTTGACAATGTGGCGCAAGCATCGAATGACCTCTGGCTGCGTTGGGCCGCCATTCTGCACGATATTGCCAAGCCACTGACCAAGCGATTCGAGCCGGGCCATGGGTGGACTTTTCACGGCCATGAAGACAAGGGTGCACGTATGGTGCCCAGGATATTCAAACGTCTGAAGCTGCCCCTCAACGACCGCATGCATTTTGTGCAGAAGCTGGTGAGATTGCATCTGCGACCGATTTCACTGGCGTATGAAGTGACGGACTCTGCGGTCAGACGGTTGTTATTTGAGGCCGGAGATGATTCCGACGCACTGATGCAATTGTGCAGGGCAGACATCACTTCAAAGAATGCAGAGAAAGTAAAGAAGTTCCTCAGGAACTTTGAGCTGGTGGAAGCCAAGATGCGGGAGGTGGAGGAAAAGGACAGGGTTCGGAATTTTCAGCCGCCCGTGACCGGCGATGAAATCATTCAGATGTATAAATTGCAGCCCGGCCGCATTATTGGAGAGATCAAAGAAGAGATCAAAGAAGCTATTCTTGAAGGTGATATCCGCAATGACCGGGAGGAGGCACTCCGGCTCCTTCACACCATAGCTCAGCGAAAAGGCATTCTTAAAACAGAACTAAATCCCTGATCACTAATGAAACCAGTACTACTCATTTTTATTTCCCTGATAGGTATTCTGCCCGCTGTTGCACAGAAGGGTAAGAAGAAAAGCCAGCCTGCACAAGAAACGACGGAGCAGGTCCAACCTCAGAAACAGGAAGAGCAGCCTCAGCAACAGAGTCAGCCTGCGCAGCAGCAGGTTAACCCCCTGGGAGAACATTTTGCAAAGAAATATGCCGTCGCATCACGATGGAATGATTTTGATATCGTGAAAGAGGCCATGTACGATCTTATCATCGAGTACCCGGGCAGTGACTCGTTGATTCATGCCCTGGCTGTATTGTACTATGAAAACCAGAAGTATCCGTCCAGTGTGCTGATCTGTCAGGATCTGCTGGCCAGGAACCCGAAGAATGTGGCGGCGCTGGAATTGGCAGGCCTGGGTTACGAGGGACTCAATCTATTTGATCGGGCGTTGCAGAACTACGAGAGCCTGTACCTGCTGACCAATAACAGCAACACCCTGTATAAGATGGCCTTCCTGCAGTTTCAACTCAAGCGTTATCCTGAGTGCCTTACCAACGTTGAAATACTTCTCACCAAGCCGGAGGCAGATACCCAAAAGTTGATATTCCCTGATGCCCAAAACAAGGAGAAAGAGTATGCCATGAGGGTGGGACTGTTGAACCTGAAGGGAATGGCCTATCGCGAGCAGGCGGATAAGGTTAACGCCAAGAAGGCCTTTGATGAAGCCCTTAAGATTGCCCCTGATTTTCAGCCCGCCAAGCAGAATCTGGCCAATCTCAAGTGATGCAACCTTTCTGAATAGAGACGGTCTTTTGCAATAAGCATGGGCCCGGAAAGCGCTTCCCTTTCATTGCACGCCGACCTGATTCAGCGCTGCAAAGACGGCGACCGGAATGCCCATTATCAGCTGTATAAGTTGTACTCCAGGAGTATGTATAATGTCGGGTACAGGATCGTGAACAACCAGGAAGAGGCCGAGGATGTCCTCCAGGAGGCGTTTATCAGTGCCTTCAGGAATCTTGACCATTATCGCGGCGACGCCACATTTGGCGCCTGGCTCAAACGGATCGTGGTAAACAAGGCGATCAATGTAATCAAGACCAGGAAATGGGAACGGTTACCCGATGACGACCGATTTGATGTGGCGGAAGAGATAACCGCGGAGGCCGAGTTTCCTTACACCGCCGACCAGGTCAGGAAAGCGATTCAAAAGCTCCCGGATGGATACCGCTCTGTGATGTCGCTCTATCTGCTGGAAGGATATGATCATGAAGAAATTGCCGAAATAATGGGTATTACAGAATCCACTTCAAAATCCCAACTTAACCGGTCGAAACGCAAACTCAGGGAAATCCTGGAAGGAGGCATGATATGAAAGATGATCAATTGAAAGAGTGGTTTAAGAACCATCGCGACGCCCTGGATGATAAGGTGCCTTCTCAGCGGGTGTGGGACTCCATTGAAAGAACATTGGGTCTGCACCAGTTCTCGATCTGGAATTCAGTGGTTGTATGGAGAGCAGCGGCACTGGTGCTGCTGGGATTGTCGATCTACGCGTTCTGGAGCAAGGCACCCGCAGTGAACTCCCAACAGGTATCCCAGCAGGAGTTCAGGGATATTGAATCCTTCTACTCGGGGCAGATTATGGAAAAGGTCTCCCTGTTGTCATCAGAAGGTCAAACCGACGACTCCTTTACCCAGGATTTTCAGAAACTGGAGGCCATGTATGCGGTATTGGCCGATGAGATGAAAAAGCACCCTTCGGAAAAAGTGAAAGATGCCCTGGTGCTCAATATGCTCGTAAGGATTGACCTGCTCAATCAGCAGATCCAGAAACTGGAGGAGTCGAAGAAAACGAAGGATAAGGTAATCTGAACCCTGTTCAAAAGTCGTCCTCACTTTTGAGTTCGATCAGCTCCTTGTTGGAGTCCAGTATTCTTCCGTCTTCACATTTCAGGATACGGTGCGGAAATTTTCTAATCAGACCATAGCTGTGGGTCGCCATCAAAATGGCGGTACCGCTGCGGTTGATCTGCTGGAACAGCTTGAGTATACCCATGGACACCTCAGGGTCAAGGTTGCCGGTGGGTTCGTCCGCGATCAATATGTGCGGTTCGTTCAGCATGGCGCGGGCGATCACCACCCGTTGCTGCTCACCACCCGATAGTTGATGCGGCATCTTTTTCTCCACGGCGCCAAGACCCACCTGCATGAGCACATCCACGATCCGGCTCTTCATTTTGACACTGTCCTTCCAGCCGGTGGCGCGGAGTACGAAATGCAGATTTTCTGAAACTGTTCTGTCGGTAAACAACTGGAAGTCCTGAAAAATGACGCCTACCTTCCGTCGCAGCATGGGAATCTGCCTGTTGGTGATCCCGCGTATAGAAAACCCTGCCACACTGATATCGCCCAGTCTTAACGGCAGGTCAGCATACAAAGTCTTGAGCAGGGAAGATTTGCCTGATCCTGTGCGACCCACCAGAAAAACGAAGTCCCCCTTATCAATGTCAAAGGAAATGTTGCTGAGTACGGGTTGTTGTCCCTGGAAAATAGTTGCCTCCTTTACCCGAACAACAGGATCCGAGTTGAACATGGTGGGAGCTTTATCCATTTACCTTCTTGTGGTCGGCAAGAAACTTCGCCAGGCCAATATCCGTAAGGGGATGGTTCAGTAAGTCGGTGATGACTTTAAGCGGACAAGTGGCTACGTCAGCTCCAATCTCTGCACATTTGACCAGGTGAATGGTGTGCCGGATGCTGGCGGCCAGTATCTGTGTGCCAAATCCGTAGTTGTTGTAAATGTTCCGGATTTGGGCAATAAGTTCGATGCCATCCTGCGAGATGTCGTCCAGTCGCCCGAGGAAGGGAGACACAAAAGTGGCGCCTGCCTTGGCGGCGAGAATCGCCTGTCCTGGTGAGAAGACCAGCGTACAATTGGTCCGTATTCCTTCGGATGTAAGCTTTTTGATGGCCTTGACTCCGTCGCGGATCATGGGTGCCTTCACTACAATTTTGGAATCGATTTTGGCCAACTCTTTCCCTTCACGGACAATTCCTTCAAAATCCGTGGCAATTACCTCCGCGCTTACGTTATCGTCCACAATATTGCAGATGGCCTTGTAATGGGCCCGGATATTGTCGGCTCCTTTGATCCCTTCTTTGGCCATGAGCGACGGGTTGGTTGTTACGCCATCCAATACACCGAGGTCATAGGCTTCCTGAATTTCTTTGAGATTGGCCGTGTCGATAAAAAACTTCATGGGGGTATTTTTTTACAAAACTATCACTTTTGGGCAGGACATGAGGTGGTGTCAGGAAAACAAAAATGGCAAACCGAACATCGCACCGCTACAACCGCCTACCCTTGCTACCTTCCGGTCCTGGGGGAGTTCAGCAGGAGCTGGTCGTGCCCGATTTGCCGGGTCAAAGATAGCCAATTGTAAGGACCAATCAAGGCCATGAAATTCAAGTTCACCAGACCCAGGGATAGTCAGGTGCAACCATTTTAATGTTAAAACCGTCATTACTAGAACAACCCCACTCCTCCATGCTCCATAACTATATCAAGATTGCTATCCGGAATTTGTTGAAATACAAGTCCAACACCCTGATCAGTGTAGCAGGACTTTGTTTGGCCTTCGCGAGCAGTATTCTCATTCTGTTGTTTGTGATGGATGAACTGCAATACGATGGCTTTCATCTTAACAAGGAAAGGGTATTCCGGGTGGGCACAGATATGGCAGATATCAAGACGGGAGCTGTCAATGGAAAAATAGAGACAAATGGCTGGCCGGTGGGAGCTCTCCTTGAGAAGGAGTACCCTGAGGTGGAAGCAATGACCTACGTTCGCAATGCTTCCAACCTGGTTGTATTGCATGAGGGGCACCGGTTTGAACAACGGGTGTTTTTTGCAGGGAAGAACTTCCTTTGCATCTTTTCCTTTCCACTGCTGTCAGGAAATCCCAGTGAGGCGTTGGCGGGACCAAATAAAGTGGTGATCAGTCGTTCAATGGCAGAAAAATTCTTTCCGCGCCAGGATGCGATGGGTAAAGAGTTGCTGTTTGCGGACTCCTTGCTGTTTCAGGTCAGCGGTGTCATGGAAGATGTGCCTGTTCGTTCACACATGCAGTTTGATATGTTGGTCTCATTTGAGACATATGAACGACTGAATAAAGAATTTGATTACAGCGACGGATGGGGGAACCTCGACGTCAGAAACTATATCCTGCTTAAAGAAGGCGTTGACCAGGTATCTTTTTTTGTCAAGGCCAGGAATCTTTATACCGACCGTATCAAAAAGGATTTGGAGAAGTATGGCATGTACTTGTACCTCTCCTTTGAGCCCCTCAGTACACTTTACCTGGATACTGAACGCGGCAATGGCATGGGGCCTGTCGGGAGCAGGAGCAGGCTTTATATGGTATCGGGCATCGGGATATTCATAGTATTACTGGCCTGCATCAATTTTATAAACCTGTCAACGGCGCGGTCTGTTTACAGGTCACGTGAAGTAGGACTTCGTAAAGTGGTTGGCAGCACGCGTGCGGCACTGGTACGTCAGTTCATGACCGAAACTTGTGTGATATCCTTATTATCTTTTCTCCTTGCCTTGCTGCTGGCCGTATTGTTCTTGCCTGTATTTAATGAACTGATGGGCAAGACATTTGTGATGAATGCCTTCTTTGAACCTCGGGTTATCCTTGGCTATGCTGCCCTCGTCAGTTGCATTGCGTTTCTCTCGGGCTATTATCCCTCCCTTATCCTGGCTTCTTTCAAACCAGCCCAGGTTCTGAAAGGCAGCGTTCAGTCCGGGTTAAGAGGAGGAAATCTCCGCAGGACACTGGTCATATTCCAATTTGCCATTTCTGTCAGCCTCATTGTCGGCACGTTGATCGTAAGCGGTCAACTTGAATTCATGAAAGGTCGTGACCTTGGTTTTGCCAAGGACCAGATACTCGTTCTGAATATTACAAGAATTCCTCATGACAACCGCATAAAGTATGAAGTGTTCAAGCAAGACTTGCTGCAGTTGCCTGCGGTCAGATCGGTAACGTTCACCAATGCTTTGCCCGGCAAGCCAGGTTGGGTTGGTCAGTGGGCCCATGCGGCGGATCGGTCTGCAGATGAAACGATAGGTGTCGAATACATGAGTATCGATGAAGATTACCTCAAAACACTTGGGTTGTCACTTCTTGCCGGCGACAATTTCAGCACAGACCGTCAGGCATCCTTACTTGAAGGACTCATTGTGAATGAAGAAACGGTGAGGAAGATGGGTTGGGGTTCACCGGATAATGCGCTTGGCAAGAAGATCGCCTCACCTTCAGGAAAACCTGAGGGCACCGTTATAGGTGTCGTTCGGAACTACCATGAATTTGGATTGCAGAGGGAGATTTATCCAATGGCAATGGATTACGCCCCTGAATACAGCCGGTATTATGCCATCAGGGTCGAGTCGGCCGGGATGGAGCAATTGCTTCCTGAGCTGGAGCGTCTTTGGAAGAACCATTACGAAGCTTTTGCATTTGACTATTTCTTTCTCGATGAGAATTTTGAGAAACAATATCAGGCAGAAAAACAACTGTCAGAGGTCTTTATGATTTTTACCGGGATGGGCATCTTTATCGCCATGATCGGACTGATTGGAATGGTTGCGTTTATGGTAAATGCAAGAACAAAGGAAATCGGAGTACGAAGAATTCTTGGAGCCAATTTGCATTCTCTGACGTGGCTTTTGTCATCTGAATTTGTGGTTATGGCTATTGTTGCCTTTGCTGTCGCATGTCCTCTGGCCTGGTACGGTGCGAACCAGTGGCTGCAGGGATTTGCCTATCACATGGAAATATCTGGATCCATTTTCGCGATCACGCTGATCATCACGATCGGGCTGACATTGGCTACTATTAGCTTCCAAACCATTCGGGCTGCACTGGCAGATCCAGTGAAGTCTTTGAGATACGAATAACAAAGTTTGCACTCTGCCAAGACTTGGAATCAGGCACCCTTCAGCTGATTTTCAACCTGCGGGGCCAACTTTGCACAGGGGAATATTGCGGTATTTTTAGCCATGCTGCTTAAAACTTATTCCCGGTTCAATTCATCCTATTGACAATTTGATTCAAATTGTAGTCAGACTCCGGGCCATTTATCAGGCAAAATGCGCAGATTCGGGTCCGATGATGGAATTCAAATAGAACAAACCCGAGGAGAAATGATTCGAAATTACTACCTCATCGCGATGAGGTCATTGTGGAGAAACAGGGTCCATAGCGCGATCACGATTTCAGGTCTTGGACTGGGAGTCGCATGCTGTCTGCTGATTGCTTTATTTGTCAGGGATGAATGGACTTACGATCAGTTTCATTCCAAAGCCAGCAGAATCTTTAGAGTCTACGTGAAGGAGGATTGGGGCGAAAACCAGCAGTTCTTCAATACAGTCACGCCGCTGCCCATGGGTCCGGCGCTGAAGGCGAATTTTCCAGAGGTGGAACAGCAGGTGAGATTAGGCAACATCGGCTCTCAAATCAAAGCAGGTGAAGAGGTCTATTCTGAACAGGTGGTGGTTGCAGGCACAGAATTCTTTGAGGTATTCGATTTCCCCTCGCTGTCTGGTGATCCTTCGACAGCAATGAAAAGTCAGGATGGCGTGATCCTTACAGAACGTCAGGCACTGAAATATTTTGGGCAATCTTCAGCACTTAATCAGCCACTCGCTATCCAGTTGGGTGAGAAGTTTGAAGAGTTTGTTGTCAGGGCAGTGGTAAAAGATCTGCCATCCAACAGCAGTGTCCGTTTTGATGTTCTTATTTCAGATCTCAATTACCCAAAGCTGTACAGTGAGCGTTTGATTACTTCATCCTGGTTCAATACCATGGTAGAGACGTATGTCCTGCTCCGAGAAGGCTCAGACCCTGCTTCAGTGACAGCCAAGTTCCCTTCGATGTTCCGGACCATACTGGGAGAAGAGGAGTTCACGAAAAGCAAATATGGACCTGGCTTGCAGGCCTTAACGGACATTCATTCCGATACGTCCTTTCCTGTGGGCATTGCACAAGTCAGCAACCCCAGGTACGCTTATATTCTCGCCGCGATCGCGGGGCTGATCTTGTTTGTGGCCTGTATCAATTTTGTCACGTTGTCTGTCGGTCGTTCATTGGCAAGGGCCAGGGAGGTGGGAATAAGAAAGGCCGTCGGTGCTCAGCGAAGTCAGTTGTTGGGTCAGTTTTTAGGTGAAGCCATCCTGACAACGCTGGTGTCAAGTTTACTCGGAATTTTTCTTGCCTTGTTGACATTGCCGCGCTTTAATGTGCTTTCAGGAAAAGCACTGGCCATGCATTTTGATGCATTCACCATGCTGACTATACTCTTACTCCTTCTGATTATCGGTGTACTGGCAGGAAGTTATCCGGCCCTGGTCCTTTCAGGGATCAAGCCTGTGGCGATCTTCAGGGGTCAACTGCAGACAGGTGGCGACAAACAGAGACTTAGGAAGTTGTTGGTTGGTTTTCAGTTGATCTTGTGCGTATTCCTCATTTCCAGCACGCTGGTGATGCGCAGCCAGCTCAATTTCATCCGGAACAAAGACCTCGGGTTTTCCAAGGAACAGTTGATTGCCGTGCCTGTTCAGGTGCCCAGGGTTGGCGGCCTGAAGGACCGGATAATGAGCGGCTTTGAGAGGATTGAATTGCTCAAGGCCGAACTCTCAAAGTACCCTGAGATACTCCAGGTAAGCGGATCATCCCATGAATTCGGCAAGGGAGCGTGGACTCAGATCGGGTACACAGATGAAAAGGGAACCTACAGAAACTTTAATCTGAATATTGTGGATGCCGGTTTTGTTCCAACGCTTGCGATCAGGATGAAGGAAGGGCGAAACTTTTCGAATTCCAATCCATCCGATACCAGGCGCGCAGTTCTGGTGAATGAGGCGTTCCTCAGGGATCTCGGCTGGACCGATGGGGCCGGTAAAAAGATACCAGGCAAGTTCATTGATCATGAAATTATAGGTGTGGTGAGTGATTTCAATTTTGCGTCATTGTATAATCGCGTTGAGCCATTGGTGCTGGTGATAAACCCTGAAATAGCGCTGAGTGGCAGTGAGAACATTAATATTGACAATTCACCCATTCCCAAGCTCATGGTTCGTGTGGCAGCGAGCAAGATTACAGAAGCACTGGATCACATGAGGGCAACCTGGGAAAAAGTGTCGGCGGGAAGCACCTGGCAGTTTTCTTTCGTCGATGAATCACTGGCCCAGCAGTACAGAAGTGACACCAACCTGGGGAGCATTGTATCGGTGGCAACGTTACTGGCCATTCTGATCGGAGCAATGGGTTTGTATGCATTAGCATCATTGGCGATGCAGGGCAGGACCAAGGAAATCAGCATCAGGAAAGTAATGGGCGCCACGGAAGAGTCTCTGCTTCTCCTGGTTTCAAAGGACTACCTGCTGATGGTTGCCGTTTGCCTTCTGCTTTCGGCACCTGTCACCATTTTGGTGATGAACAAATGGCTGACGACTTTCGAATACAGGGTATCGATCGGTTGGTCCATCTTTGCCTTTGCCGGAGGTCTGGCAATTATGATTGTTGTAATCGCCATCGGTTATCATACCCTGAAGGCAGTATGGAGTCACCCTGCGGATACTTTGAAATACGAGTAGTTCTTAACTTCGAGTGACACGGATTGCCTTATGATAAGAAATCTTTTGACGGTCGCATGGAGAAACATCACCCGGCAGTGGATGTTCTCACTGATCAACATTGTCGGGCTTGCGGTGGGTATCGCCTGCAGCCTGGTAATTTTCCTCTTTGTTTATGGAGAGTGGAGTTATGACCGCGCATTCGCAAAATCCGATCGCGTTTACCGCATCGGAATTTCGTTTTTCAATATTGGAAGGTTTGCCAACGGTCCTGAGCGCCTTCTGGAAATTCTCCCAAAGGAATTCCCGGGACTTGAGTCGGCTACACGAATCCAAAAAGATCTGCATGTGCCGATAGCAAGGGGTGAATCATCTTTTCTCGAGTCTGAGGTCTACTATACAGATTCCGCATTCTTCAGGATTTTTGACTTCAGATTTCTGGCTGGAAACCCTGATAAAATACTGACGGGGGCAAATGAAATTGTACTGAGTGAATCTGCAGCAAGGAAGTATTTCGGAAAGACGGATGTTCTGGGAGAGACTTTGCTTGTGGGTAAAGACAAAAAGCCTTATCAGGTAACAGGGATCGTGGCTGACCCAAATTTCAACACCAGTTTTACCGCGTCTTGTTGGCTCTCAGTGCACTCCAGATTGAAGGGTGAGCCTGTCTGGACATCAGCCGCCTTTTATAACTATGTCCTGCTCAAAGAACATGTAACAGCATCAGAGCTTGAAACAGCACTGGCACAGGTGCTGGCAAAGTACGTTTATCCTGAATCAGGTCGTCCGATGGGATTTCGCTCACTTGAAGACTATCTCAAGAATGAGAATGCTGTTCATTTCTACGCTCATCAGCTAAAGGATATTCATTTGAAGTCAGATCTGAACTTTGAACTATCTCCGGGAGGAAACGAATCAAATACATACATTTTTGGTGCCATCGCGCTATTTATCCTTCTGTTCGCTGGGGTGAACTTCATCAATCTGACAACTGCGAGGGCTGCACGTCGGGCGCGCGAGGTTGGGATAAGAAAATTATTGGGCACTTCCCGTCTGCGTCTGATAATGCAGTTCATGCTGGAGTCTATCGCGACCTCGGTGGCCGGTATGATCCTGGCGTTGGTTTTGGCTGAGTTGTTCCTGCTGGCATTCCTCTACGTGACAGGCCATCCGCTCATGGATACCATTTGGAGAAGACCTGGTACCGTAATGTTATTTGCAGGCTTTTCTTTGATAGTAGGATTGCTGTCAGGAATATATCCCTCCTGGGTTCTTTCGTCGTTTCTGCCCGCACGTGTATTGAAGGGTCAGATCCACGGTGATTCGCGCAGTTTGTTCAGGAACGGACTTGTAGTATTTCAGTTTACTGTTTCCATTGCGTTGATGATTTGTGCGCTGACCGTGCAGCGGCAGATGCAGTATATGTCTACGAAAGACCTTGGATTTGATCAGCAAAATGTACTGGTAATTGACGGAGTGGATAAACTTGGTGAGCAGGCAGATAGCTACCGCAACGAGTTGGCTGCCCAAACCAAAGTGGTTTCTTCTTCCTTCTACATGGGTGAGCCGGGGAACAAAGATGTCGTGTCAATATACACCTACCAGACCCCAGTCATGCAGCATTCCATTACCATACCCACCTATTTCGGGGATGAGAATTACCTGACTGTAATGGGCATCCGGCTCCTGAAGGGGAGGAATTTTTCGAAAGAACTTGCCTCCGACACCGCGTCTGTTATTTTTAATGAGGCTGCTGCAAAAGCCCTGAGTCTGGGCGATGAACCTATTGGGGCAACCCTTAACGACCATCTGAAAGTCATTGGCATCACTCATAACTTTCACTGGGAGTCCCTTCGCACTGCTGTGGCTCCGACGGCCATTATTATCGGAAAGGAGAAGTATCAGCTGGGACTGAGAACGGAGCCTGGTGCAACTCATTCAATGGTTGAGTTGGCCGAGCGTAAATGGACGGAGCTCAAAGGCGATGAACCATTCCGCTATCATTTTTTGGAGGATAATTTTGGAAAGATGCTGAAGCAGGAGAGTGTACTTGCGAAGGCGATTAACCTCTTTACTTTCCTTGCCATGTTTATTTCCTGCCTGGGACTCTATGGATTATCCGCATACACGGCAGAGCAGCGTGTCCGGGAGATCGGAATAAGAAAGATCATGGGCGCTGGTTCGTCCACCATTATCATCACGCTGAATCAACGATTTTCTCAATTGGTTCTGATGGGGGCCTTTGTGGGAATACCATCTGCGGTCTTTCTGGCAAGCCGTTGGCTGGATGGCTTCGCCTATCACGTGGAGATATCTGTCCTCTCAGTTGCGGTTTCGGTGGTGGCATCCATCCTGATCGCCTGGATTGCAGTTGGATATCACGCGCTGAGGGCCGCTTCCATGAATCCTGTGGATTCCCTCCGGCATGAATGAGGAGGGACTTTGAAAACTATACTTGGAAAGTGATATTCGGGGGATTGATGGCGAACATGACCGTTCTGCGCATACCGCTTCTGATACTGCTAATCTCTGTTTGTTCAGCTGCGCTTGGGCAGACATTTACAACAGAGAACGCTCAATTGAAAGGATGGCTGACCGGTACCAGGCTAACGCTTTCGGACTTTCGGGGGCGGCCAGATGATCAATTCAAACGACTGAACAGGGAGGGTGGATTACAGGCAACAGCCAAAGTAGCCATCCGTTCGGTTATGGATGTGCCAAAGAAGAAGAAGGATAGGGCAACCTCCATGGAGAAGGTTTACATCTCACCGTTTTTCTACAAGCTTAATTCGATCTCCGTTACAAAGGATGAGCATGAACTGGACAAACAGCGCCTGCTTTTTGACCTGGCCGAATGGTTTTCAAGGATGGCCAGGCAGGAGTTTGCCCACCTCCTGGATTCGGCACATCACTATGGTGTGATTTGGCTGATGTACTCTAGGGTAATGAACAAATATTGTATCGGATACCAGAATGCCGCCGAAGCCTACAGCCTTGAAGTTGTGGCCAAAAAGGATGAAAACGCTTTTCAGTCGTGGAGGAGGAGAATCGACCAGGGATTGAAAGAAACACAATCATTTGCCACCACGCCAAAGGATTGCCACCGCCTCCTGACCAACCTTACCATTGATGAAGCTTACGAACCGGCTGAAGATATCGGCAGTTTTGTCGGATGTAACTAAGCGCTTACCATATTTGTTAAACAAATTATATAATAATACGTATATTAGTTTAGCAAAGTTCATACTAATAGGTTCAACATGACAAAAGACTATCTGGGAGAGTTTGAGGAACTCGTTCTGATTATGGTTGGTATTCTGCAGGATGAAGCCTATGGCAATGCCATTGTGCAGGAGATAAAGGAGAGGGTGGGCCGCGACGTAATGCTGAGCGCAGTTCATGTGACACTTTACCGCCTTGAAGACAAAGGTTACGTGAAATCCTACCTTGGAGGTGCAACCCAGACACGGGGGGGCAGGAGGAAGCGAATCTTCCGGATCACCAATTCGGGCCTGGCCCTATTGCGATCAATAAAAGAATCAAAAGTGCAGTTATGGAAGATGATTCCGCAGCTGAATATGAATACAGGTTTCTGCTGAGTTGAAACAACCGGATATGAACAGGCCCCCTCATTGGATGTTGCGTATTTTGGAATGGTTCTGTCCACCTCAGCTTTATGAGGCCATTGACGGCGACCTTACGGAGCAGTTTGAGCGTGACCACTTGCGATTCGGAAGGCGGATAGCCCGTTTGCTTCTATTGCTGAATGTTATATCTTTTTTCCGGCCAGGGATTGTTTTAAGAAACAAAATAGGGATGAGAATGATAAATGCTTCGATGACAGAAAACTACCTCAAGGTAGCCTTGAGAAACATTCAGAAACGCAAGTTGTACACCCTGATTAATGCATTTGGATTGTCTATAGGTATTGCATTTTGCGGGTTGATTTATCTCTATATTCTGGATGAGGCGAGTTTTGATCAGTGGCATTCCAACAAAAGCCTGATTTACAGGGTCGAGGAAAGAAGCTTTGATACATGGCAGCAAGATCCTGCGCAGCCCTATCGGCAGTCTGCATGGGTACAAGCGGCACTACTGGAAGCCATGCAATCAGATTTGCCTGAAGTTCAGTACGCCACCCGATTCAATGCGGACTATCATGGAATATTCCGATATCAGGATAAGGCGTTTACAGAGAAAATTACTTTTGTCGATTCAGGCTTCTTTCGCATGTTCAGCTTCAGGGTGTTGAATGGAAATCCTGAAAAGTTCTTTCACACCACTGAAGAAGTTATTCTGACCCCTGCTATTGCAAATAAATATTTTGGTGATACGGACCCCGTGGGAAAGCTGGTCCGGGTTGACTGTGAAGGAGACCGTTCCTACCTGGTGGCAGGTGTAATAGAGGCACCCCCTGCCAACTCAAGTCTCAATTTTGAGATCCTTATGCCCCAGCAAAACAGGCCGCACTTTGCTTCGCATGTAAAGCAGTGGGGTAATTTCAGCACACCGACTTTCGTACAGCTGTACCCAAAAGCAACACTTCAATCACTTTCGTTGAATATGGAGAAGCTGACAAAAAAGTACATGGGAGACAAACTGGAGAAGTGGAGAAAGGAGTCGGCGATTCCTGTGCCTGAGGGTGCGAAGATGCTGGAATATCGTTTTACGCCTTTGGAAGAAATCCACATGAAGAAGGAGGTGTCGTGGTACAAGGTAAGTGACCCGCAGTATTCATATATACTGGGTGCTATTGCCGTACTCATTCTTGTTATTGCCTGCATAAATTACATTTCCCTCGCGCTCACCACATCAGCGGCACGCAGGACTGAGGTGGGAATTCGGAAAACCGTGGGAGCCCAGGGAGGGCAACTGTTGAGGCAATTTGCGTTTGAATCGGTCATGCTGGCGGTAATTTCCATGATTCTCGGCATCGGTCTCCTCGCGCTGTTTCTGCCGTATTTCAATACGTTCACTGGGAAAGGAATTACGTGGTCGGGGATAGCCATGCCCCCCTTTATCCTCGCGATGCTGGGAATCTCCATAATTGTAGGTCTGATTGCAGGTATTTATCCGGCTCTGGTCCTGAGCGGGTTCAGGCCCTCCGTGGTGCTGAAGGGAACAGGTACATCACGGTTGAAAGCAGGATTTACAAAACCGTTGGTTGTTCTTCAATTCACGGCATCTGCCATACTGATCATTTGTTCAGTTTTGATGTACCGTCAGATGAAATACATATCCACGAAAGACCTGGGATATCACAAAGATCAGATACTTGTTATCCCGACCCAGACTGGTTGGAATGTCGAGGCAGACAAGATGGTGGAGCGATTCAGATCGCGAACCCTGAATGATCCGGACGTGATATCGGTAGCAGGTACGACTACTTCCTTCAATCAGGGATTTTCACGTTACGGTTACAAGATCAAGGGTGAACAAAAATCTGCTTATGTATATGGTGTGGATCCGGAATATATTCCCACGCTTGGAATAACCGTCGTGCAGGGCAGGAATTTTGACCGCAACATAGCGTCAGACAGCCTTGGCGTGATTGTCAATGAAGCGTTGGTCAGGGACATGAAATGGTCAGATCCATTGAATGAGCACCTTAACTGGAGGGAGGATACGGTTGGCCTTGGGTCACCCGTGATCGGTGTAATAAGAGATTACCACTTCAATTCCCTGGAATCAGGAATTGAACCCATGTTCCTTTCTATGAACAAGAAGGATGTCGGGTATCTGACTACAATGTTGGTCAAAATTGCTCCTGTTGGCGTTTCAGAAAGTGTTGATAAATTAAAGGCCGCATGGAAAGATGTGGCAGATGACCTGCCGTTCGATTACACCTTTCTCGATGAAGATGTTGCGCGACAATATCAGTCGTATGAGCGGTGGATGAAAATAACCGGGTTGGCCACCGGCTTTGCCGTGCTGATATCCTGCCTGGGGTTGTTCGGATTATCCGGCATCAATGCTGTGAACAGGACGAAGGAAATCGGAATCCGAAAAGTGATGGGTGCTTCCTTGTCTCAGATCTTTGTACTCCTCAATCGTCAGTTCGTTTGGCTGTCACTCATTGCCTTTGTTTTCGCGACACCGGTTTCATGGATGATTATTGAAAAATGGTTCATGACCAACTTCAAATTCCAGAACCCGGTTGGCTGGGAGGTGTTTGCAGTGAGTATGGGGTCAGGACTATTCGTCGCATTGCTGGCAGTCAGTTACCATGCACTACAAGCTGCATTACTTAATCCTGCTGAGACGCTCAAACATGAGTGATTTCGTGGATGAACTTCCGCACCTTTGACTTCCATTTGCGGAAAAACGCCGCACTTTTTGCCTATATTAGGCAGGTGAGGGAGTGTATTATTGAACATGCAACCGAGGATGAAAAGGAATGGGCAGCCGAACTGATGGTCCATTCTGCTCCATGGACAAAACTGGGAACTACGATGGCCCAGGCACGTGCCTCATGTCATCATCCAGAACACCAGGTGTATGTAGCGCATCTGGACAAGAAGCCGGTTGGATTTATCATCTTTCACCCTCACGGACTGGCGGGGTCACCTTATGTGAAATCTATTTGTGTGGTCGATGCGCACCGCAGTGCCGGAATCGGCGCTAAAATGATTGAGTTTGGAGAGAACCTGTTCAAGTCCAAATCGCGGCACATGTTTCTGTGTGTCTCTTCCTTTAATAAACGTGCGCACATGTTGTATGAAGAAATGGGCTATCAACAAGTGGGGGAATTCAGGGACTATATTATTGAGGGTGAATCAGAGTTGTTGATGCACAAGAGATTGAAATGAGCGTCTCAACCCGCCGCTGGCGCCTCGTACTTATGCTTTGCCTCACGGCCACGGCGGGGTACATGTGCCGGGTCAACGTCTCCACTGCAGGGGCGCTCCTGATGGATGAATTCGGCCTGAGCCAGGTGGATATGGGTCGGGTATTCAGCGCGTTTCTTCTTGGCTATGCCATATTTCAGCTGCCATCCGGAATGCTGGCGGACCGATGGGGAGCAAAAAAGGTTTTGACCCTTTCATCTGTGCTTTGGGTTGCGTTGACTGTCCTGCAACTCGTTCCGGGATGGGGGAGTTTTGGAAGTTCGGTAGCATTTTCACTTCCGGTATTTCTTCTGCTTAGGTTCATGGTTGGTGTAAGCGCTTCTCCGGCTTACCCTGCGGCCGCAAGAGGGGTTTCATCATGGGTTGATGAACCATTTCGTGGGACGGCCAGCGGAATAATTCTCAGTTCCGTAGGACTGGGTTCAGCACTCACACCATTGCTGGTAACTTACGCGATGGTTGAAGGCGGGTGGCGTATGGGGATGATCGTGTCAGCAGTACCTGCTGCTTTGATGGCGATCGGTTGGGTGTGGGTTAAGGATCCCTCGCCAATTGTATTCCAGTCGAAGGAACTACACACCGCTCCAATTCAACAAATTCCTTGGTCAAGACTTATCTTGCTTACTGTGAGTTACAGTCTGCAATCCTATGTTGGCTATGTATTCGTAAGTTGGTTTTATATCTACCTCGTTCAGGAGCGTCATTTCAGTCTGCTCGATGGCGCCTGGGCCAGCAGTCTGCCCTGGATCCTTTCCATTGTTTCAATACCTCTGGGAGGTTGGATCACCGATCGGCTGGTGCTTTCACGAATGGGGCCTGTGTGGGGACTACGGCTGGTTCCCCTGGTAGCTATGATTTTTTCAGGAGTCCTTATTTCCATTGGCGCACACACCGGCAATCCTATTATGGCGGCAGTTTCCCTTGCATTTGCCACAGCATTTATCCTCTGCGTAGAAGGCCCCTTCTGGACGACTGCCACAAGAGTTGCGGGTGCCAGAAGCGGCACCGCAGGAGGTTTCATGAACACAGGAGGAAACATTGGTGGCCTTCTGTCGCCACTTGTTACACCATGGGTGGCGTCCAGGATCGGGTGGGAGGGGTCACTCCATATTGCGGCGGGGCTTGCAGTTGTGGGCGGACTGCTATGGGTTGCAATTGGAGCCAGCTCCGTGCAGCATGAAAGCGGAACACAATAATCTCAAAGTGATACACCGCGCTTCCATGGAATGAAATCATCCTGGTCAAGCTGGACGGACTTTGGAATAATGTTGCCACTTGCTACTTCGATAACGAAGTCAAGGATTGCTTCCCCAGATTGTTCAATAGTAAGAAGGCCGTCGATCACCCCACCTGTATCAAAGTCAATAATATCCGGCATACGCTGTGCAAGACGGGTATTGGTTGACAACTTTATCACCTGCGATACCGGATTACCGGTTGGCGTTCCCAGTCCTGTTGTGAAGAGTATAATCTGGGCACCTGAACCGGTAGTTCCCGTCGTGCTCTCCACGTCATTTCCTGGCGTGCACAAAAGGTTCAGTCCAGGCTTCTTGATGTACTCCCCGTATCGCAGCACATCAGCGACAGGAGCGGTTCCACCTTTCCGTGCAGCACCTGCTGACTTCATCGCATCCGTAATCAATCCGTCCTTTATGTTGCCGGGAGATGGGTTCATGTCGAACCCTGAGCCCACGGCCTCGGCAGCGGCTGAATATGTCTTCATCAATTCCATGAAGAGGTCGCCGGCAGCCGGGTCTTCACACCGGTTGATGAGCTCCTGTTCGACGCCGCATAGTTCAGGAAATTCTGACAGAATGGTGCTGCCTCCCAGTGTAACCAACAGATCGGAGGTGTGGCCGATTGCAGGATTTGCAGAAATGCCTGAAAATCCATCAGAGCCTCCGCATTTCAAACCCACTACCAACTTACTGAGTGGTGCCGGCTGGCGTTTTACCTTGTTCGCCTCTGTGATTCCTTCAAATGTTTTATGAATGGCCCGGGTAATTAATTCTTCTTCCGTGCCAGACTGTTGTTGATCAAAGATGAATACAGGTTTGGTTCCTCCTGGGTCTACGTTTTTGATCTTGCTTTCAAGCAGTTCAATTTGTGCATGCTGACAACCCAGGCTTAACACCGTGGCGCCGGCAACATTGGGATGATGAATGTAGTTGGCAAACAAGGTGCAAAGCGTATCGGCATCCTGACGGGTACCTCCGCAACCCCCTTCGTGAAGGAGGACCTTCACACCGTCAATTCCTGGAAACACTCTTGGTTTGCGCGACCTGTTTTCTCCTTTTTGGGTCGATTCATCCGGCTTGCCACCAAGATGCGTCTTCACAAGCCCTTGAAGAATGGACGTATAAGGGTCAGGTTTTTGGTAACCCAGAACTGCATCGAACGCACCTTTGAGTACGCTCACATTCCTGTTCTCGCAGAAAACCATAGGAATGATCAGCCAATAATTGGCGGTGCCCACCTGTCCGTCTTTTCGATGATAACCCATAAAAGTCCGCCCTTTCCACCTTGAAATGTCCGGGGGCGTCCAATGGTACGTTCCTACCTTAGAACCATATGGAGAGGATTGATGCTTTGTATTGAATGTAGTAATGGCAGAGCCGGCGGGGACTGGGACAATTGCTTTTCCCACCACCACGCCATACATGATGACATGGTCGCCCGGTTTAAGGTCGTTAACTGCAAACTTATGTTTGGGGGCAATGCGTTCCTTCAAAAGCAGGTCTCGGCCCGACCATGAAACACTTTGGCCGGCTGGCAATTCCTGGAGGGCGACCAGAACATTGTCTGATGAGTGAATTTGTACAAAGGTATGGCTCATGAGATTGTTGACAGGGCTGTAAATACTGAGGAATTCAAGGTACTAAAAAAGTGCATTCAGCACTTTCGCTTCCCCTAAATATGAAGTTCAAGTTGTATCTTGGACACAGCCATGGGAAAGAAAGTTGTGACATTTGGAGAATTGATGATGCGCCTTTCAGGAATTGGTCATGCGAGGTTGGTGCAGGCTGCCAGCCTGGATGTTGTGTATGCCGGCGCAGAAGCCAACGTAGCTGTTGGTTTATCCAATATGGGAATTGACTCAGCACATGTCACCCGATTTCCAGACAACGATTTGGGACGTGCTGCTGTAAATAGTTTGCGAATGCAAGGCGTTGATACCGGTCATATTCTTTTCGGGAAGGAAAGGATGGGAATCTATTTTGTCGAAAATGGAGCCATGCAACGAACTTCGCGGATCATCTACGATCGGTATGACTCCGCTTTTGCACATATAAAACCAGGGATGGTTGATTGGAAGCACGTATTGAAAGACGCTTCCTGGCTGCATTGGACTGGCATAACGCCTGCCGTTTCGCAAGGTGCAGCAGATACGTGCATGGAAGCAGTGACTCAGGCATTTCAATCGGGTGTAAAAATTTCTGGCGACATCAATTACCGGAGGGTGCTGTGGAAGTATGGCAAGAACGCGATCGATGTGATGCCTTCATTGATTGCGAAAAGCCACTACATTGTAGGGGGGGTATCGGATATTGAAAATTGTACAGGCCTGAAGGCAGGATCATTTGAGGAGGCTGCCATCTTGCTGAAAAAAAACTTTTCTTCCGTTGTTGCCATAGCCAACGTGGATCGGGAGATTGTGAACGCATCGCACAACAGGATAGCGGGAGCACTGTGGACTGAATCAGGGTTAAGCCGTTCCAAGACCTATGACCTGACCCATATCGTAGACAGAATCGGAGCAGGTGACGCCTTCATGGCTGGATGGATATATTCCATTTTGAATAACAGAACTTCCCAGGAACAGGTCGACTTTGCAACAGCGGCTTGTGCACTGAAACATTCTGTCGAAGGTGATGCCAACATGGTATCTGCAATGGAGATCCAGGATCTGGTCAGCGGCGTAAATGTTGGTAAATTGCTCCGTTAGTTTGAATCCGACACTTTATCATAGGGTCACAACAGCCATGCAGGAGACAGGTCTCGTACCGCTCTTTACACATGATAAACCTGACACTGCACTGGCGGTTATCAACGCATGCGCTGCGGCGGGGGTGAGGGCTTTCGAGTTCACTAATCGCCGTTCCAACTCCTTTGAAATCTTCCGTGAATTGAATAAGCACGTCAGGGCTAACCATCCGGATTTGCTTCTGGGAATAGGAACAGTCCTTGATGCCGGTACGACTGAACGATACATTGAAGCCGGTGCGGACTTTATTATTTCACCGGTCATGAAGCCGGAAATGGCACCTGTGTGCAAGTCTGCCGGGGTTCCCTGGATACCGGGCTGCGCAACCTTGACCGAGATCGTAACGGCGAGGGATCATGGTGCAGGAATTATCAAGATTTTTCCCGGGTCTGTACTTGGCCCTGAGTTTGTGCGATCCATTCTCCCTGTCATTCCGGAACTTAAACTGATGATTACAGGTGGTGTGGAGCCGACAGAGGAGAGTATTACCAGGTGGTTTGATGCAGGAGCCTTTTGCCTTGGGCTGGGATCTAACCTGTTTACTAAGGAAATAATCTCACGTAATGACTGGGAAACATTAAGAAAATCTGTTTTAGATGCCCTGTCTGTCATAAGGCGCTATCGAAGCAGGAAGTAAAAGTTTCCTTCCATCTTGAAGGCTGGATTCCTATTTTAGCCTTCTCATGAATTCCTGGTTCAGAAAAATACTGTTGGGGCTGTTCTGTGTAACCGTCATTCTGGTCATCGTTCCATGGATGTTGTTTTCTGTGTATCGTGACGATGTCCGGATAAGGATTGAGAAGGAACTGGACAAACAGATCAATGCGAATATATTCTTTGAGGATATCCGTTTGTCGCTGACCCGTCATTTTCCGGACGTTACCATTACGTTGGATAAAGTGGAGATAGTCGGGGTGGCTTCATTTGCTGGCGACACGCTGGCTCACGTGGATGAATTTGATATTGCCATCAATCCTGGAAGCTTCCTGTGGGGCAAGGAAATCGACTTGAACAGTATCCATTTCATCAAACCTGCGGTGAACTTGAAGGCACGTCTTGATGGCCTGACCAATTTCAATATCCTGAAAGGTGATACGAGCCAGACGGATGTGAAATCCACAGAAAGTATCAATCTGGCCATTGAGGAAATCGTTATTGAGGACGGTAGGCTTTCCTATCAGGACGAGCGCACCGGCACGCACCTCGACATGGATGATCTTTCCTACAGGGGACATGGTGATTTTGAGAAAGATATCTTTGATTTTGTCTCTCAGGCTCATGTGGGACATATGAAATTCGGCAACGGCGGCATCGTTTATCTGGCTGACAAAGAGGTAAACATCGATCTGACGATAGAACTAAACCTTCCTGAAAAGAGATATACTGTCAAGCAAAACAATATCCGGATCAACCACTTCTCGTTTGCACTGGATGGAGTCGTTTCCAAGACAGAGGACGGGATTGTGCTGGATCTCAAGTATGGCAGCGCTGAGACTGAGTTCAAGAATATCGTCTCCCTGATACCCGGGGTGTTCATGAGAGACTTTCAGCATATTTCCACGCGGGGGGAGTTGGCTTTTCAAGGCTTCATTCGGGGTAATTATTCACCCCAAAGCGGGAGGTGGCCTTCATTCTCAACAAAGCTAAGTGTGAAGGATGGTTGGTTCAAACTGGACACACTGCCTGATCCCATTGAAAACATCCGGTTGGAGTTTGAACTTAGAAACAGCACCGGCAATCCAGACAGTACCGTAATCGATATTTCGCAATTTGCTTTCGACATGCGCAATCATCCTGTAGCAGGTCGGATTAAATTCATTGGTAAAGGCAGTTGGATAGATGTGGATGTTAAGGCTGAGCTTGATCTGTCTGAACTGGAAAGAATGTATCCGGTCAAAGGGCTTGACCTTGGCGGTACAGCGGATTTTGAGTTTAAGGCCCGCGGCTCTTTGGAGGAGACAGACGGAGTGCTGAAGCAGCTGCCGGTATATTATCTGAACATGAAGGTAGGGGACGCCCGAGTCAAATATGAACACCTGCCGGCTGCAGTCAAAAACATACACTTTCACCTTATTGCTGAGAATCCCAGCGGGGCGCCTGAATTATCTAGTTTTGATTTTCGGGCCATACATGCCGATTTTGATAAGAATGTGCTTCATGGATTTGCCAGAGTGGAAGGATACGAGAGCTTTAAGATCAAGTCGGATCTGAAATTCGACCTCGATCTGGCAGATCTTGAATCCATGTTTCCTCTTGACAGTCTCCAGTTGCAGGGCAAACTGTCTCTTGATGTCAAATCGGATGGCATTTTTGACAAGGCAAGGGGACAGTTTCCCATTGTGGATGCGCAGATGGAGCTCACCAACGGCAGACTGCTTGACAAAAGGTACCCAGCGCCAGTTGACAATATTCACTTTTCGGGGGAATTGGTAAATGGCACAGGGTTGTTCAAGGATACAAGACTGTCTATCCGGCGACTGACCTACAATCTCGATGATGAACCATTTGAAGTCAGAGGTACCCTAAGCAATCTTGAACAGTATGACTATGACCTTCAAATCAAAGGGTTGGTTAATCTGGAAAAGATAGCGAAACTCTATCCTCTTACGGGTATCCGGCTCGAAGGGATTATCATTTCTGATGTCGAGACAAAGGGGAGGCTGTCGGATCTTGAAGCCGGAATGTATGAAAGAACAATTTCGAATGGTCAAATCGAAGTGAGGGATTTGCTGATCATCAGTCCTGCTCTACGGAACAGGGTCGCGGTTAAGTCTGCACTCTTTACCCTTTCGCCTTCCAAAATCATCATAGAAAACATGGATGGTCATTTTGGGAAGAGTTCCGTCTCCTTGACCGGGGACATGTACAATTACATGGCCTTTGCCACGCGAACCAAAGACCTGATCCGATGCGACCTTGACCTGAAGGCTGATACCCTGGATGTAAACGAATGGCTGGGCAATGATGCAAGTAATGTAAAGCAACAGGGTGATTCTTCAGTGCTGTCGCTTTGGGAGGTGCCCAAAAACCTGGACATGACATTTGATTCTGAAATTGACCATGTCATATATGATGACATGAGGATTTCGAAGTTGGATGGCGAAATCAGGGTCAAGGATGGGGTGATGACCCTGCATGAGACGGGTTTCAATACGCTCGATGCCAAATTCAATATCTCAGGTGACTATGACACCCGCGACATGGATCACGCGGCTTTTGATGTGGATTTGAGCATTAAAGATCTTGACATTAACAAAGCCTATCGTGAATTACACCTTGTGCGACAACTCGCTTCTGCAGCCGCCGACACGTATGGCCTTTTTTCACTTGATTATAAGTTGAAGGGCGAACTCAAGCATGATTTTACTGCAAAGACAGAAACACTTGTAGGTGGAGGAGAAGTGAGAATTCAGGATGCAAAGGTGAATGGTATGAAGATTTTCGAGGAACTCAGCAAGGCATCGAAGAAACAGGAAATCAATGACCCTCATTTACGTGACTTTACCGTCAAGACGGAGATCAGGGACAATAAAATCATTGTGAAGCCATTCAGCATAAGGGTTTCGGGTATGGATGCTGATATTGAGGGTGTGAGTGAAATCAACGGTGCGCTCCGGTATTTGGTTAAACTTGAAATCCTCCATGTTAAAATACCGTTTCATGTCACCGGTACTTATGATAATCCAAAAGTGATATTAGGCAAGGGACATGTACTCAATCCTTCTGATTCTTTAAGCCGCTGACAATGTCCACTTACATTCATGGAACCCATCCTGAGGAACAGGAAAGGCTGTCACTTCTGAATACACTGATCAATGACAGGTGTATCTCCCTGCTTGACATTACAACGGGTGAGCGCATTATCGACTTTGGCAGCGGTCTGGGGCAGTTTACGATGAGGATGGGCATACTCACAGGACCTGGTGGTTATTGTCTTGGAATTGAGCAGGATAGCGCCCAATTAGCCAAGGCAAGGAAGAATCTGGCAGACTCCGGACTGACCCAGGTTGATTACCGTCAAGGCAATGTTGAAGACATCAGCCTGGGAGATGAGGAGGGAAGTTTTGATCTGGCGCATGCCCGTTTTATCCTGGAACACGTCAATCATCCTGAGAAGGTTGTACAGGCGATGCGCCAGGCGGTTAAGCCTGGGGGCAAGGTTCTGTTACTTGATGACGATCATGACACCATGAGGCTCTTTCCAGAGCCTGCAGGATTCAAACGACTGTGGACGGCCTACATGCAATCATATGAGGCATTGGGCAATGATCCTGTTGTGGGTCGCAAGCTGGTGTCGCTGCTGCACCATGCAGGCCTGAGCCGGATTCAGAATGGCGTAGTCTTTTTTGGTGACTGTGCTGGAATGAAGACTTTTCAGGTTTATGCCAATAACCTTCTTGGTATCCTGGAGGGTTCCAGGGATCTCATGCTGAATAAAAACCTGATTGCGCAAAACGAGTACACAGCTGGCATCAAAGGCATTGAAGAATGGTCCACGCTGCCGGATGCCGCACTTTGGTACTCCATCAATTGGGCATCAGGCGAACGTATCTGAAATCAGGCCAGCTCCCTCAGGTCAACGGGCACAACCCTGGAGATTCCCTTTTCCACCATGGTGATGCCGTAGATCACATCCGTGGTTGTCATTGTACGCTTGTTGTGCGTAACAA
This sequence comes from Bacteroidota bacterium, assembly GCA_018266395.1. Taxonomy (GTDB): domain Bacteria; phylum Bacteroidota; class Bacteroidia; order Cytophagales; family Cyclobacteriaceae; genus ELB16-189. The sequence continues at coordinate 45,442 of JAFEAM010000042.1, forward strand.
TAATGAACTGTGAGTCTTTGCTGAAGCTCCTGATGATATTGTTGAACTTGTCGATGTTGGCATCATCCAGAGGGGCATCCACTTCATCGAAAATACAGAATGGCGCAGGCTTGAGGAGGTACATCGAAAAGAGAAGGGCAGTAGCAGTCAATGTCTTTTCCCCGCCGCTCAACTGATTGATGGTTAAGGGGCGCTTTCCTTTAGGTTTGGCAATGATGTCAATCTCTGACTCCAGGGGTCTGGATGGATCAACCAGTTTGATGTCACAATCATCCCCTTCGTTGAACAATGACCGGAAAACGCTGACAAAGTGTTCCTTGATCTTCTGGAAAGCCTCCAGGAAGGTCTGACTTGCAACGCCTTCAATTTCATTAATGGTGTTGAAGAGGGATTCCTTGGCCTTAACCAGGTCTTCTTTCTGAGTAAGGATGAAGTCATTTCGTTCCTTGATCTCATTGTAAGCCTCCATGGCCATGGGGTTAATGGGTCCCATGTTGTCGATGCGCTCACGTATCCGGGCTACGTCGTTGCGCAGTTTCTCCTCATCCATCTCTTCCAGCTGGACGATTTCTTCCTCTGATAACTGGCTGAGAATGCTATCCATCGCCACATTAAATTCGACAGACAGCCGCTCCTTGACACTGTTCAATTCCAGCTTACTCTCATTTAATGTATTCTGGAGTTGCATCAGGAGACTGTCTATGTTTTCGCGTTGATGCTGGACCGCACGCAGGTCCTTTTCCACCTGATCAATGTCACCCCTTGCGGCGTAATAGTCACGTTCAGCTTCGTTGAGACCGCGCTCCATCTCTTCCTTCTGACCATAGAGCTGAGTCAGTTCCTCATCGCCAGACTGGTTCCGCTCCTGAATGGACCGGATTTCATCCTCACTTGTTCTCAGTTCGGTAGTGTTGGCCTCGATACGGATATTGCTCTGCTCTACAGCTTCCTGTTTGAATTTGATTTCCTGCGATAGGCTCTTGACCCGGTTGGCCTGCTGGTGATAGAAGATATTCTGTTCGTTGAAGGCATTGGATTTCTGTCCCAGCAGCTCATTTTGTGCCGACAGTTCATTGGTCTGATGCTTCAGTCTTTCATCAAGTTCCTGGAGTTCGTGCGATAGCACCTGTGCCCTTGGCTGGAGATCATTGAGTTCCTTAAGCAGACCATCAATTTTTTCCAGAATGTCTTCGCGTCGAAGGTCAGCGTTGCTGATCATTTCGGCGAACTGCTCCTTCTTGGTCTTTACGGAGATATATTCGTCGTTAACCTGCTTGATGCCATTTTGGGCTTCTTCAATGGCATGCTTGAGGTTATGATTCCGGAGCCGCTCGAGTTCACGCTGGCGGTCCAGTAGGGAATACCTTACTTCTTCAAGTTTCTTGTTAAGTTCCCGGATCTCTTTGTCGAGTTTCTCAAGATTCTTTGCGCGACCAATTTTCTTGCCTTCGAACAATCCCACCGAACCGCCTGAAAGGCTGAAGCGACGTCGGGTATATTTACCGCTCTTGGTGATAAAGGTATTCTCGTCGTCTATGGATATCTGTTTTGTATCTCCCTCGACGAAATAGACGCGATCCAGAATGAAAGACATGAGTTTGCCATACTTGGGGTCAAACTCGATGACTTGTGTTGCGGGATACGCATTGGGGTAAATCTGTGTCGGATTGGGGACGAACTTCTCAAATGCGTCAAGGATAAAGAAATTCGCTTTTCCTTTGCTGGCATCACTGAGGATGTTGATGGCTTCGTACGCCTCAGCCTCATGATCCACAATGTAATAATTGAGATAGGGCTCGAGGTAGTTCTCAATGGCTACACGATATTCTTCCGGGCATGTGAGGATGTCCGAAAGGAGGGGGGCATTCTTGGTCCATTCAACTTTCTTTTTGAGAAACTTGATGGCTTCTGGAAATCCCTCCAGGTTTTCGACCAGTGATTTTGTCAGCTGGTATTCATTCTGACGGGCGTCGAGTTTCCTTCCTGTCTCTGTGAGTTCCTCCCGGATCAGGTCAATGGTCTTCTCCAGTGAACTGATCCGTGACAGGACTTCATTTTCTTCCTGTTTGATCTTTTCCAGGTGAAGGTTCTTTTCACGGATTTCTTCCTGGAGCACAATCAATTTATTCTCAAACTCGACGAGACTGGCACTCTGTTGAGTCGTGTCTGTGGCCGTCCGGTCTACCTCCTGGCGCAGCGAGGCGATCTGAATCTCCCGTATTTCAACAGCTTTGTTGGTCTGAAAATACTCTTCCTGCTTGGCGCGGTGCAGCTGACGCAGCGTATCGACATCAAGCTGCAATTGTGAAGTTGCTGCCCGCTGGCTTTCATACTCCGTTTTGATCAGTTCAGCCTTCTGACTGATGTCTTCAAGGATCAACTGGGCTGACTGTTCTTCTCCCTGCAGACTCTGAATCGCAAAATGCGCACGTTCATTGCTCTTCTTGTCCTGCTCTATCTGGTCTCTGAGGCTGACTGCGCGGTCATTCAGAAATCGAAGGCGCTCATTGTTGATCTGCTTGTCGCTCTCCCGCTGACGGATGGTGGCTACATGATCATTGATGGCCTTTTGTCTTGTGGACAGGGTCTTCTCTTTTTCGATCAGATCTGCCTTTTCCTTTTCAATAGAGGCTTCCTTCCCGGCAATGTCTGCGGTCAATTCAGCTTTTCTTGCGTTTTCGGCGTCAATCTGATGATTAACGCTTTCAAACCTGTGGCGCTGCTTGTTCACAACAACCTTGGCCAGCTGGATACTCTTTTCTTTGTAATCTTCCTTGGCCCTGTAATATGATTCGGTTTGTTTGGCCTGTTTTTCCAGGCTCTTCATATTTTTTTCAATTTCGAAGAGCAGGTCTTCTACACGTTCCAGGTCGGCATCGGTGTCTTCAAGTTTCTTGAGCGTTTCTCTCTTGCGCTTCTTGAATTTGGAAATCCCTGCAGCCTCTTCGAAAAGTGCCCGCCTCGAGTTATCACGGTCATTGAGCAGATCGTCGACCATTCCAAGTTCAATTATAGCATAGCTGTTGCTGGCAACTCCGGTGTCAAGGAACAGATTAGTAATATCTTTGAGACGGCAGGCCACCCCATTCAGCAGGTATTCACTCTCGCCAGAACGGTAAAGCCGGCGGGTGATGGTTATCTGCGAATATTCGGTAGGCAGCAACCCCTTTGTATTATTGATGGTGAGAGAAACCTCTGCCATCTGCAAGGGAGATCTCTGATTGGTACCATTGAAGATGATGTTCTCCATCTTCTCGGACCGTAGGGCACTGGTTTTTTGCTCACCCAATACCCAACGTATCGAATCGACCACATTTGACTTTCCGCAACCGTTCGGTCCTACGATTCCTGTAATCCCCTCATCAAAATTGATAACGATCTTGTCTGCAAAACTCTTGAATCCCTTGATCTCTAACTTGGCTAACTGCATTCTGCTGTGTAGTGATTATTCGCTTAATAAAGTTGGCAAAGATAGAAGGAAATCTGAATCGCCAGGATAGTTTTTTTCCCTGCTTAAAGCATCACTTTAAATGAATTACGAACATCCAGCCAAGTAATTTTTGATAACTTTGCCGGTATGGATGAGATTCCTTTCAGGGTCATTTTTTGGATCATCATCGGGCTGATCTATCTCTTCACAAGGGGAAGGAAGAAGGCACCTTCCGGCCCAGCAGTTCCTGACGAACAACAACCGGAGCCATCCAAGCCCATGACCTTTGAAGAACTGCTCCGGGAGATCGAGGGGATGAAGAAGAAGGAGGAACCTGCCCGTCCAGTTATCCCGACACCCACTCCAATTACATCAAAGACTTCGTCTGCGCCAAAGAATTTACCAGTATCACCACCTCGGGAGGAAAGACCTCTTGAAGATGTGTCATATGATTATCGGGATCAGGACCGCATTTATCAGGTTTATGAAGACGCCAGAAAGCAGGCGTTTCAGCGTCCTTCGCTGGAGGAAACCATGCACCTCACGGATACCATTGTCAGGTTTAAGCAGTTCAAGCCATATGAGAAGGCTGAAAGGAATCGCCTGGGTGAGGAGATAATCAACAATCTGAAAGACCCGCAGAGTTTTCGCAAAGCCTTCATTATCTCTGAAATTCTGCGGCCAAAATTCTGAACTGCAGTTCTTTTGGTTATAGTCGGGTCAGAAATTCCATTGTGTCCCTGCCGTCTGCATAGTCATCGAGTTCCGGCAACTGGGCCGTTCCAAACGGAATACTTCCTTCATACCAGGCATCAGAAGAAACGACAACTTGAAGTTTGTCGCTGAAGGCCGTCAGTTTTCCGGTCAGTGATCCCAGGCTTTCGTATTGTTCATAATAGATTACAGAAATGGGGGAGGCCAGTTGGGTGTCCTCCTTCAGAAGAAAAAACCCGCCATCAATGAAGGGTGTGCGGTTAATGAGCAGCAGCGATTTCTGGTAGTCAAGATTGTTGACATATTTATGGTGCTGGGCCACTCCCTCGAAGGAGCGCCACCCTTCGACAAGCTTTGTCAGGTCAAACCCGGTGGGCACCAGCACTTTGGAAACATTCCTGCAACCCAGTCCAAAGTAGCTGAAGATGTCTTTGCCAAGGTCATGCCATTCAGCTGACGACTCAGTTCCCCTGATCACGGCGCAGGAAGTTCTGTTCTTCCTTATGATATGAGGAATGTTTCGAAAGTAGTATTCAAAATAGCGTGAAGTGTTATCGGATCCTGTTGCAATCACGGCATCGACGCCTTTGAGATGATCGGACCAGATGATCCGACCGGCAAATGCTGGTTCCAATTCAATAAGCCTGGTTACCATGTATTTCATCAAGACCGAGTCTTTGCTGCTTAATCTCCCCTGCAGCCGATGGCCGGCCATCAATATGCACAGCAGGTCATGGAAGCCTACCATGGGGATATTGCCGGCGAAAGCAACACCAACTGTTTTGGGTTGACCTGAACCTGGGTATTGTGCAATCCAGGATCTGATCTTTTGCTCATCGAGCATTATTTGCAGCCCCTGAATGGCAAGAAAAACGTTATCGCTGGTGAACCACGGATTTTCATTGGCTGCCTTAGGTGCAAGGTCGAGGAGCAGGTTGCTTTCCTCTTTGCGTAGCAAAGCCCCCAGTCTTCCAAAAGCACTGATTCTTTGATCCAAATTCATGGTTAGGCTAAACTTTCGGCCCGGCCGGTTGTTTTGAGAGTAAGTGTTTCAGCCGTATTTTTGCGGCGAAGTTAGGAATAAGGAAGCGCAATGGCGATCAAGATTACGGAAGAGTGCATAAACTGCGGGGCCTGTGAGCCTGAATGCCCTAACACTGCCATTTACGAAGGCGGGAGGGAATGGAATTGGGCTGGTGGTACTAAACTGACATCTGTAGAAATGGAGGACGGTTCCAAGGTTGATGCCAAGACTGCGCAAAGCCCTGTTTCGAACGAGTTCTATTATATAGTATCAGGGAAATGTACAGAATGCACCGGCTTTCACGAGGAACCGCAATGCGCAGCTGTCTGTCCTGTAGATTGCTGTGTCCCCGATCCTGATTACACCGAGACCAAGGAAGTACTGATGGCCAAGAAGGCGTGGCTGCATAACGAGCAACTTCAAGCCTGAGGCTTTACTTCATCCTGGATCGTTTGATCAAATAAGCCTGAAGTACCTCAAAATAGTCTGTCCGTGTATTGGCGGACACGAAATCAATCTTTAGCTGATTGCACTTTAGTTGAAGCATCTTATAGAAGCTCTCCTGCGAGGACACATACTGGGTTCTTATTTCTGACGGATTGAGCCTCAGCCTGTCTCCGCTTTCCAGGTCAACAAATTCATAAGGCCTTTCCTCAAAGTTGAACGCCAATTCTGTTTCATGATCACTGACGTGGAAAAGAAGCACCTCATGCTTGTTGTGCTTAAGATGTTGCAATGACTTGAAGACCTCTTCTATACTGTGGTTGCCGTCAAACATGTCACTGAATAGAATGACAAGAGACCGTTTGTGAATCTTTTCGGCTACTTCGTGCAGTACATCGGGAACATTGGTAGGCTTGCCTTGCTTCTTTTCTGAGTGAAGTGTCTTCTCAAGCAGCCCAAATACCTTTTCGAGATGTGTGGACGTGGACTTTACAGGGGTGAGTTCATCTATTTTGTCTGAAAACAGGCACAGACCCACTGCGTCACGCTGCTGATGAAGGAGATAAGCCAGTGCGGCACTTGCCTGAACACTGAACCTGAGTTTTGCCTGGGTGTCAACAGGGTATCTCATGGAGGATGAAGTGTCAAGGACGATCAGGCACCGGAGATTCGTCTCTTCCTCGTACTGTTTGGTGTAAAGGCGGTCAGTCCGGGCAAAGACTTTCCAGTCAATATGGCGGGTGCTTTGCCCCTCGTTATAGAGACGATGTTCAGCAAATTCAACTGAGAATCCGTGATACGGTGACTTGTGCAGCCCCGTGATGAACCCCTCGACAAGTTGCCGGGCAAGTAATTCAAGCCCTGCGGCCTGCCTTATATTTTCCAATCCTGTTGACACTTCACAAAAAAAGACAAAAATGACCGTTATGCGTGCCTGACTGCGTCCATTTTAGTAATAACAGGCTGATTTTAATCAGCTTCATTTGCAAAATTTAACCAAAATACTACCTTCGACTAATTCTAAAGTCTAATTTAGAACGCCTAACCCTAACGACAAGTGGAAGAGAACACGAATAGCAGAGATGAGATTTACTCTGAAAAGGTAAAAGCAGGCAAGAGAACCTATTTCTTTGATGTCAAGTCGACCCGTTCCAATGACTATTACCTTACAATCACAGAGAGTAAGAAGAGATTCAACAAGGATGATGAAGGTTTTACCTATGAAAAACATAAAATCTTCCTGTATAAGGAGGATTTTAACAAATTCATGGAAGCTCTCAACAATACGGTGAATCATGTAAAGAACGAATTGATGCCCGAAGTTGACTTCAGCCAATTTGACCACCCCAAGGAGGATCGCGAAGTGCAACCCTTGGAAGCGAAACCTAACAATGGTGAGTCAGAGCTGAAGTGGGACTAGCATTATACTTACCTAACCTAACCTAAACCCTGCCGGAAATCCGGCAGGGTTTCTTTTTTGGCACTTCAGGCAACTGTTGATTTCTATATTTGCAGCGCTTTTGGGCGGAAGGTTTCCTTATACAGGCCTGAAAGCACCTGACTATGGCTTTAAAATGCGGTATTGTTGGACTCCCTAATGTTGGTAAGTCCACTCTTTTCAATGCTCTTTCGAACAACAAGGCGGAGGCGGCAAATTTCCCTTTCTGTACCATTGAACCAAACGTAGGGGTGATTTCCGTTCCGGATGAACGTCTGAATATCCTTTCCGACCTGGTGCACCCTCAGAAGGTTATTCCGACTTCATTTGAATTTGTGGACATAGCCGGATTGGTCAAGGGTGCCTCCAAGGGGGAGGGGCTCGGTAATCAGTTTTTGGCCAATATCAGGGAAGTGGATGCCATTGCGCATGTGGTTCGGTGTTTTGAAAACGACAACATAATCCATGTAGATGGTAAGGTAGACCCGGTTGCAGATAAGGAAATTATTGACGCAGAGCTTCAATTAAAGGACCTTGAATCGGTAGAGAAAAAGATTGCAAAAGTTGAGCGTACAGCCAAGAGCGGGGATCCCAAAGCCAAGAAGGAGTATCAGACGCTGCAAATGTTTCAGCAGGCCCTTCAGTACGGGAAGAATGCAAGAACGGTAAAGACTGATGCTGAAGAACGAAAGGCAATAGAGGACCTTCAGTTGCTGACTGACAAGCCTGTAATATATGTTGCCAATGTGGATGAGAATTCAATTCACACCGGTAATCAATTTGTGAATAAACTCGCCAATCTGACCAAAGATGAGGGTGCAGAGCTGGTAGTGGTTTGTGCTGCAATTGAGGCTCAGATCGCGGAATTAGAGACCAGGGAAGACAGGGATGCTTTTCTTGCTGAATATGGGCTTAAGGAATCAGGCCTTCATAAACTGATTCGCGCTGCCTATCATTTGCTTAACCTGATTACCTATTTCACGGCAGGTGAGAAGGAAGTCCGGGCTTGGACCATCCACAGAGGGTGGAAAGCGCCTCAGGCGGCAGGTGTTATTCATTCAGATTTTGAGAAAGGCTTTATCCGGGCTGAGGTCATAAAAATTGCAGACTATCAGAAATACAAGACTGAAGTAGCGACCCGTGAGGCTGGAAAATTGGCGGTTGAGGGCAAGGATTATGTTGTTGAAGACGGAGATGTAATGCATTTCCGGTTTAATGTTTAGATGAATTTATGGCATCATAAATATTTCAATATCAATCATTTACGTTTGACATTGAAATTATCCCTCAAGTAGTCGCGCTGGGTGCCTGATTTTTAGTATTTTAGCCATCCGCACGTTTCAATTTTTTGCGGGCAGGGTTCATTTTTTCCCAACTAGTTGGATTACAAACCGTGAGAATCAGGATTGTATTCGGGCTTAAAAACAAGGGCGCTTTTGTCCCTTTTCACCATCAGTTCTTGTTGGCGCAGACCATCAAGGGCTTGCTGGTGGCGGGCCAGGATCCGAAGTTTCAGCAGTTTACCCACTATAATTTCTCCGGGTTGAAAGGTCAGACCAAAATCAGCCGGAAGGGACTTCATTTCTACTCCTCACGGGTCACACTTGTATTCTCATCGTCTGACAAACCCTTCCTAGATTATTTTCTAGGAATTCTGTTTGATCAGAAAGAGATCATGATCGGAACACTGCAACTGGTACCCGAGTTGGTGGAGCAGGAGGAACCTGTGTCAGTCTCAGAGGCTGTTAAATTTCTGTGCATATCCCCAATCGTGGTGATGCCGGCTGCATTTAACGATGAGTCAGGTAAGCGCTTTATTTCTCCGGAGTCAGATGAGTTCTCTGACTTGTTGTATGAAACAACAATCCATCAGATGCAGACTTCCGGGAAGTTTACAGCAGAGCAGTTGGTGGAGTTCTACAAATTTCAACTGGTTCCCGACAAGGACTATCTCCAGCGTATTCAGAGTTCCCACAAGAAATTTGCACGCATTTATCCACTGTATGATGCTGACATCAAGTATGAGGTGAGGGGATATACCTTCCCGTTTACTTTGTTTGCACCGCCTGCTGTCCAGGAATTTGTGTACGAGCACGGTCTTGGCCAATTTACCCACAAGGGCTTTGGCATGCTGGATATGGCCAACCATCAATCTGTGCGCAAAGCGCAAAGTCGCGAGATGGTATACGTCTAATGCGGGTTCACATTGACTACGTAGTAACCGATCAGTAGGTCGGCATTGGGCTGAAAAGGCATGTAGTAAACAAATACCTCGTAGAAATTCTCGGTCTGATAGTAATTCCCTTCCACCTGGTTCCCGTCACCGCCTCCGTTTTCCAGCCAATACTGATAATTGTAGAAACCCTGTTTTAGCAGGACGGAGCCGGAATAAACTCCGTCACGATACGCCATTTTGTTCTCGTCATTCTTTTGCCAACGGTTAAATGCACCCATTACGTACAGGTCACCTTTTAGCGCTTCGGACTTTAGTGTGAAATTGACGGCAAGGTAGTTGGCACTTACCCATGGCTCCTGACCATAGTCCTTGTTGTCGATGAGGAAGCTGCCATTCATATCGTTATAAAGGGCATAAGCCTGATTTCCCCTTGGTGCATCAAGGGCGACCCACAAAGTGTAGGGCTTGGTGTTATTCTGAAGACGGCCTGTATTCTGCCCGGGATAATTCAGGGACCTGAAATCAACAAATCGAAATTCGTTGCCTGCCTTGAATGTCTTGTCCAGATCGAAGAAATGGTATTCAATCTGATTGATGTCTTCCCTCACAGAACTTGGCCTGACATCCTGTTTCGCGTTGTCCCATCTTTGGTTTTGCCTGATGGTAACATGAATACTGGAGGCAGGATTGATCACCTCCGTTCTGCCATAGTTCATGGTGAAGTTCAGGGCCTGATTGGTACTTCGCATGTTTCCCAGGCCTGCCATATCCTGGTCGGTGGCAAGATCGATGCGTGGATCGACCAGCATGATACGTTGCGTGAGGATGAGATCATTGCGATTCCCATCACGGTAAATCATCAGGACATAATTTCCGGGAAGTTTTACGGGTGGGATCGCAAACCGATAGTGGATATAAGCAGTTTGCTGGTTAATGGAGGATGAATAATCATTTACCGGGAATTCATTATAGTCCTGAATGAAATCCAGGTCCATAAGAGTGGATTTCGTCCAGTCAAAATTGCAATGGACCAACCTTGCATAGTAATTCTGGCGATTGTCCTGCAAGTCATCAAATTCGAGCATTAAATCCTGATTATCCAGTCCGGCCACGGCAGGCGGCATCATGGAAAGGTCCGGTGCCCTCTGTGAATAACACAATACAGTCCTTATTTGCGGCTCGTAAGTCCTGTCATCAAGGGTAAGGGTTTTCTGTCCCGCCGCCGCAGCACTCAAGAGAAGCAGTAACGTACCAAGGGTGAATTTCATTAGTGTGGGTTACCGGTTTCCACGTTGCAAGATACATACCATATCAAATGCATTATGGAAGTAGTTCCGACCACGTTAAAGAAGCGAATAGCCCGCTTCCTGGATGCAGCGTTATTTATTGCCGGGATTCTGTTGATAAGTTCCTTGCTGGAAATCATCAGGATTTAGGCTGAAGTTGATCCAATTCATTAACAAGGGTGTCCCATCGGGCATTATGGGACCGGATTTCTCCTTGTACATGACTGAGCTCCTGCTGACAGGCGGCCAACTTTTGAAAATCTGAATAAACCTCAGGTTTTGCCATTTCCCCTTCGATGCGCTCCTGTTCCTTTCGCAATTTTTCAATCCGATCTTCCACCGAGGCCAACTCTTTGTTCAATTTCTTGAGGGAAGAGGCTGTTTGCGAATTCTCAACCTGGGTTTCCTTCAGGGCAGTCGCCGGCTCAGGTTTCTTTTGCGCTGGGGCGGGAGCGGGTGAAGGAGTTGATTGATTGGTAATATTCTCCTTGCTGATATGGGTTCGCCAATAGTCGTATTCTTCGTATGTGCCGGGATACTCCTTGAGCTGATGGTTTTCGATATACCAGATCTTGTTTGCTATCTGGCTGATGAAATGACGGTTGTGGGACACCACAACGAAACTTCCCTGGTACTGCTGCAAAGCCTGGATCAGAATGTTCTCTGAGATAAAGTCAAGATGGTTAGTAGGCTCGTCGAGAAGCAGGAAGTTAGCCTCGGAAATTAAGGTCTTTGCAAGCGCAACCCTGGACTTTTCGCCACCCGACAGCACCTTGATCTTCTTGAATTGATCTTCGTCAGAAAACAGGAAGCAACCGAGTACCCCTCGGAGTTCCTGCTCGGTCTTTCCACTGCCAGCCTGCTTCAGTTCTTCAAGAATTTCATTCTCAATGTTCAATGCTTCAAGCTGATGTTGGGCAAAGAAGCCCTGGATTACATTGTATCCAATGGTTCTGTCACCATCGACCGGCTCCGTACCTGCCAGAATCCTCAACAAGGTTGATTTACCTCTGCCATTGGCACCAATAAGAGCGATTTTGTCACCTCTTTCCACCCGCGCCGTGGTGTGATTCAGGATCTGCAGGTCGCCGTATGATTTTGAAACCTCGTTGAGCGTTACCACATGCCTGCCCGAGGGTTGCTGAAATTTGAACTTGAAGTTTACAGCGGCTGTATCGTCAACCACTTCTTCGATCAGGTCAAGTCGTTCAAGTGCCTTTTCCCTTGACTTAACCTGCCGTGCCTTGCTCGCCTTTGCCTTGAATCGTTCAATGAACCT
>JAFEAM010000042.1:57308-61447 GCA_018266395.1 Bacteroidota bacterium
TTCTCCTGCAGGAAGAAGGAATAGTTTCCTTCATACGTGACCAGTTGCTGCTGGGTCACTTCTACTGTCTTGGTAACAACATTGTCGAGGAAAGTGCGATCGTGTGAAACTATGACGACAGCACCTTCATAATTCCTTAGATAGTTTTCCACCCATTCGATGGAAGGCAAGTCCAGGTGGTTGGTAGGCTCATCAAGCATGAGCAGCGAGGGCTTTTCAAGGAGCAGTTTGGCCAGCATTACCCGCATGCGCCAACCGCCAGAAAATTCCTTCAATGGCCTGTGCAGGTCTGAAGTCGTGAATCCAATGCCCTCCAGAACCTCTTCGGCTTTGGCCTGCATCGTGTATCCATCCAGATGCTCAAACTTTTCCTGGAGTTTGGTCAACTTCTCAACAAGTGCGTCAGAATAATTCACTTCGAGTTCGTGAAGCACCTTTTCCAGTTGACGCTGGGTGTCCACGGCATCCTTAAAGGCTTCCATGGCCACCGTGACAATGGCATCCTCACTTTGGAAGGAGAGGAGATCCTGATTCAAGAAACCGATCGTGCAATCCTTGGCTTTGCTGATGCTGCCTGCATCCAGTTTCATCTCGCCATTGATAAGTCGCAGTAATGTGGACTTCCCGCGGCCATTCAGCCCGATGAGCCCGATTTTGTCATCCGGCTTGATGAACATGGAAGCGTTCTCATAAAGCGGCCTTCCACCGATGAAATAGGATATGTTGGATATGGATACCATTCAAATGCAACTTCAAAAACGGCACAAAGATAGTGTTTGGGAGGGCCAAAAAAATCCATGATTGGAAACTACCCTACCATGCCGGGCATTAACTTGTATCCAAATATCTCATCCATGAAGAATCTGCGATTCATCCTTGTATTGTGTGCTGTCACCCTGCTTTCCGGTTACACGATCAAGAGCAGGGTTTCCACCCCAGTCAATGACGGTTCTGTGCCCGCATTGACGGAATGGAGCGCTTCTCTTCCGCTTGATAAACTGAAATTACCTCCTGGTTTTTCAATCAGCGTTTATGCAGAAGTTGAGGATGCGCGATCCATGGCCATTTCGCCATCGGGCACACTTTTCGTAGGCAATAAGGATAGTGACAAGGTATATGCGCTGAAAGATACGGATGGCGACTTCAAGGCTGATAAGAAATGGGTGCTGGCCAAGGGTTTGAACATGCCCAACGGAGTAGCCTTCAGAGGCGGGGATTTATATATAGCTGAAGTGAACAGAATCCTGAAGATTCAGGGAGTGGAGTCAAAACTCTCAAATCCTGGCGAACCTGTTGTGGTGTATGACAAGTATCCAAAGGACGGCCATCATGGATGGAAATACATTGCTTTTGGCCCTGACGGTAAACTTTACGTTCCTGTAGGCGCACCCTGCAACATCTGTGAACCTAAAAGCCCATATGCATCCATAACAAGAATAAACCCCGATGGATCAGGAATGGAAATATTTGCCAGCGGGGTGCGCAATACAGTCGGGTTTACCTGGAAACCTGATACGAATGAGATGTGGTTCACCGACAATGGCCGGGACATGATGGGAGACGACGTTCCACCATGTGAACTGAATCTCGCCCCAAAATCAGGTATGCATTTCGGGTATCCCTATTGTCATGGTGGCACGATAAAGGATCCTGATTTTGGTGACCGGAAACCTTGCAGTGATTTCACCAGGCCGGCGCAAAACCTGGGACCGCACGTGGCGCCACTTGGCCTGAAATTCTATACAGGCAACATGTTTCCTGCACCTTACCGTGGAAATTTATTCATTGCAGAGCATGGCTCATGGAACAGGAGCAAGGGCGCTGGGCATACGGGTCACCGGCTTGTCTTCCTGAAAGTCGAGAACAACCAGGTGAAATCATATGAACCCTTTATCACCGGCTGGCTGGAACAGGATAAATGGACTTCTTGGGGCAGGCCGGTGGATGTACTTGTCGTTGCAGATGGCAGTATGCTCATTAGTGACGACAAGGCCGGGGTTATTTACCGTGTAACGTATAAGGGCTGAATCAGAAATCAGTCGCAATCGCGTCGATCTTCTTACCCTTATCTACAGCCATCATCTTGATAACCGGATAGCATCGGTAGGTTAGCCGCAATTCCCCTTTCGAATAATCCTTGAAAGTGAGACTGAGTTTCTCCGTCTTCCAGTTATAGGTATCGGTGGTGAGGATATAGACGGGCTTTCCGAATGACTTTTCCAGTCCCTTCATCAATCGGGTATCCTTGTCTGTGATGACATCTATTTCGTAGATGAGGCTTTTGTAGGTTTTGAGTTCAACACGACGAATTTTCACCTCGCCAATAGTCTTGTAACCGTCACCTTCAACTTCATAGAGCTTGGCCGGGAACTCATTCTTTTCCTTGATGTCTTTTTTGAATTCTGCCCCCTTGACGCTGTCAATGGAATCGCCAAGCTTAATGTCCTTGAACCCGTTCCGGCGATCCAGTTCTTCCAGATTCTGGCCGTACAGCACCAGGGAGGCGAAAGTCATGATCAGAAATAGAATCTGTTTCATTGTTTGGGTTCTGTAAACTGAACTTGAAGTGTTACCATGGTTCTTTCCCATGCAATATGGATTTCTGCCTGATCGAGCTTTGGCTCCGTCCAAATGGTGAGTGCTTCGTATTCTGCATCGCCCAGGCCATGGACCGGCACATCAAACCGCAGGATATCCAGTTTTGGGTTATGATTATATGAACCCCATTGACCCAGTTCCGAATTGACGATAATGGTCCACTGATCCGGGCCGGGTATCGTGAACAAGGTGTAAGTTCCTGCTTTCAAATCAAAGCCATTGATCCTGATGTCCCTCGTGGCTGTGAGTTCGGTCGCCTCATTGGCGCCAGTTCTCCATACCTGTCCAAAGGGTACCAGGCCGCCAAAAATGAGTCGCCCTCTCTTTTGAGGCTGGCCATACACAATCTTTACGTAAGAGTCCTTGTATCGGGCAGAGGCAATTGCGACAGGGCTGGGCCTTGATTTGAAGGACTCCTGGCCGTAGGCAGCCATGCAGGTAATGATCAAGAATGCCGGGACAAGGCGAATCATTGAACTAAATTATCTCACAAAACTAAGAATTTGACGGCATTCTTTACTTTGCATGACGATGCGACCTGCGTTCGATGATATCTACATGGAATTGGCTGTAAACCTGGCCAAGCGTTCACATTGTATTAAGCGTCATGTGGGTGCGGTGCTAACAAGGGATACAAGGATCATATCTATCGGGTATAACGGTCCACCCGCCGGTACACACAATTGCGATGAAGAGTGGCCTGATGTCGGTTGCCCGAAAGACTCGAAGGGAGGGTGTTCCCTTGCCATTCATGCGGAGCAGAACGCAATACTCTACGCAGTCCGTAACAAGACTGGAGTCGATGGCGCCACTTTGTACGTGACACTTTCACCCTGCCTGGCCTGTGCCAGAATCATATACAGCATGGGCATCAGCAAGGTTATCTACCTGAATTCCTATGCCGAGTACAAAGGTCTGCCTGAAGATGAGGGCGTTGTTTTTCTTAACAGGTTTGGAGTCCTGTGCACACGCTATTCAGGCACACTGAATAACGTGACACACATGATCTGAATGCTTACTTTCCGTTCAGCGCTTTCTCGATGTCGCTGACAAGTTTCGCTGTAATGCCTTTCGTTTTCTTTGATTGCTCCGCTCTGAAAAGTTCCAGGGATCGCTGAGCCATTTGATACAGCCCGATGGGATTACCATCTGCATGATAGCTGCCCAGGCACCAGTTGATCTCGGACTGAAGTTGATGATCCAAATCCAGTTCGTTCAATTTTTTCAAGGCAGTCTCACAAGCTTTCAGAATATGAACTTCAGGAGTTGTATTGGACTTCTTTTTTGGTGAAGAGGCTTTCGTTTCCTTTTTCACGGCTGGTTTGGACGCTGCTTTCGCCATGTGTTATGCGGTTAAGTTTCACAAAATTATGTGTGACGGGCACCCGTAAACAAGCGAACCACTCATTATTTTGCCGCAACCGTTAACGGCTGGCAATTTTTTAAGTTTTGCGATCATGCTTTTGGATGAGTACCAACGATCTGCGATACGATTCAGCGATAAGAACTTATGAAACAAAAAGGGGCTGTCTCAAAAGGGC
>JAFEAM010000043.1 GCA_018266395.1 Bacteroidota bacterium
GCAAAGTCATATGCACCAACGTTGCCAGCAATGCGTTTATGAAGATTCAGTTATTTGGACTGACCCTGGTACTTATGACAGCTGTTTTTACTGACAGCTTTTCTTGTATGTGCAACAAGGTCAAGAGCAGGAAAATGTATAAGGATTCTGACTATGTCATTATTGGAAGAGCGTTAAAGAATCTACGCCTAGACTCAATGGTCGGGAAACTTCTTGATCTTAAGGGAGGTGGAGGAAACGTTTCTTTTCAGATTCAAAAAGTCTTGAAAGGAACCATTGACAAGGAAATAGTAGCGATAATCCAAGACGGAAGTAGCTGTACCATGTGGTTTAAGTTTGGCGATAGTTATTTAATATTTGGAAAGAAAAGGGAACATATGTACGATTCGATGGACGTCTATTCTCCAATACTTCAGTTTGACTCAACAGATACAATAACTGACGAGGAAATTATTCAAATAAGGAAAACTGAATTTGCAATCGAAAGACAATTTGAGGATAGTATAAAGGCGGAGTATGGATTAATGATCAATACTGATATGTGCTTGTGTTTCTACGAACAAGGAAAGACGTTCAAGAAATATATGCGCAGAAAACGCACTGCTGACAACAAAATGTATAAGCCATAGCGGGCGAGTATTGTAAATTTTTAGTTTTATCTTTCATTTCAGAGTATTTGTCGTAGGACAGCTCGCACCAGTCGGCCCTGGCATGCTTCGCATTTACCAGTTCCTCCAATGCCCGCTACGACTTATACATCGACGTTATGGGCAACCTTTTTTGGACAGATGGCAACTGACGGAATAAAAATAATTGACGGGGACACAGCTCATGATACTTATTGGGGCATCATGGACTTGTACGACAATGACGCGGACTTTGAACTAATCAAAAAAGAATTTCCACTCATTCAAAATGACTACGCTGATAATTTTGACAACGAAGTTTATGTTACCAGTTGTGGGCTTGCATATTGGGAATTAGGGATTCTTTCAACTAGCGATCGACAATTTATAAAAGAGGTCGTGGACAAAGGAGCAACGATTGCCGAGTGGACCAAAGAAAATGAGAAAGAAGGAAAAGCGCGAGAGAAGGAACTTGACAAGTTTTTGAAAAAGATAAGTCAACCAAATAAAAAGGTAAGGGCGAGAAAAAAATACAGAAAGATTGCAAATCTTTACTTTCAGCAAGGTGACATTTTAACTTTCCAACTTGAAGATAAAAAGTATAGAGCCGTTATTTGCTCTGCAGTTGACCAGTATCGAGGAGCTTGTAATTATTTCTTAACTCCGACAACTTACAACGCTATCAAGAAGCCAGATTTTAAGGACATTTTGAATAGCGAGATACTTGGTCGACAAATCAGCGCCAGCTCAGACGAAGCTGGAATCAGATCGGAGCAACCCGGAATTGAAAAAATTTGGGACTATGTTGGACATGGAAATTTCTTTTTTGGACTAACGATAATGGCTGTTCCACACAAGGATGTAATGACCTTCAAGGACAATTTTGAAAAGATTGGAACATTGGAAATAATTGAAAGCCTCAAGCAAGTTGGTACACTAAGTTACGAATCCAGTTTTGACCGCTTCCAAAATATATTTGGTGACTTGGACGGACACATTGAAGCATTCAGACTAAAAAGATTCCCGACAAAAGTTATTGCCGACTTGGAGTAAAAAAAGGCTGCCCATAACAATGTGCATGAGCCATAGCGGGGTTCAGTGTTACTTGTAGTTTTGTTTCTTAAATTCGTTTCGGTGTGTGGGACAAGTCGCAGCAGGTCGGCCTTGGCATTCCGCTTCGCTTCATTGCCAAGTCCTCCTAAACCCCGCTACGGCTCATGCACTCACGTTGTAGGCCATTCACTGAGAAAGAGTCGGCACAGGCGACAAACCGACACATAAAATTAAATGAGGTACTTCTACATCATTTTGACAATAACTTTGACCAGTTGCCAAGTTAAAACAGATAACAATCCTCAATCGGATAGAGACGAAGACGACATGATTTTAAGAAAAGAAGCCGAAGTCTTTGGCGACACATTAAAAGTCATTTACGAGTACCACGGGGATACAGTCATTCAACATAGAATTGACCTAAAAGGAACTACAGACGATGGCTTTGATAACAGTTTTACTGTTAAGTCAGTATGGTCTACTAAGAACACTACTGACCTGACCTGTTCTAAAAAATTAAAAATAAAGCAGGACGGAGTGCACTTCTATTTTTGCCTTGATGATGTTATTCAGAAGGTTACAAGAGATATTAACACCTCAGACCAGCCTGGACTTGTTGACCGGCTAACTATAAATAGGGCTGAGTTAATAAATATCAAAAACGGAGAGGCCGACTCATTATTGACAGAAACCTATTATTTAACATTTGACCTATTGCAGTCTATAGATTTTTCTATTGTCGACACTAAAACAAAATCAAAGGTTAAAAAAGTAAGGATTGAACAGTACGAGACAGATTTTTCAGGCGGAAATATTTACTATTTGATCGGGGACAAAAAAGATACTTTAGCAAGGTTCGATGTAAACGACTGGATAAGGTAAAGACATGACCACGGCCCCGTATGAAGTAACGGTGGACGCGAACGGCCTACAACAATGTGCATATGCCATTGCCGGGGTTCGAGTTAAATCGTAGATTAGTTTCTTAACAACACTCGGCATGTACGAAGCCGTGAACCAGGTCCCGGCAACGTCATATGCACTGGGCGTTGTGGGCAATAAAAACTTGGGACAATGAAGGCCACATTAATTTTACTACTCATAATTCCGTTCGGACTCTTTGGACAAGGAACTACTGGGGACAAAGTCAAAATAAAATTAATGGCCGACAAGGAACCACTAAGAGGCGCGACTCTACTAATTAAGGGCTCCAATCCCCCGCAAGGGACAACCTCGGACATGAATGGAGAAGCTGAGTTACTAATACCACAAGAATTTAAAACAATAGAGATTAGTTTCTTGGGACCGTACACAGCTTTGGAAATAATAAGGCCAGTAGACTCAATTTACTTTGACATTTCTTCTAAGACCGCGACTTACTACCTGAACAAGAAGAAACTGAAAAGGAAAAAACAAATTGTAAATAATTGAGTAAAGTTTTTACTGCCCACAACAAAAGCTATAAAACATATGCTGTATCGTAGGTTCTTAAAGTGCGTGGTGTTAAATTTAGTTAGCAACGTGGGACAAAGACGTGCGTACTTAAAGGCATACGTTTTATAGCCAGACGTTGGCTGCAATGGCCGCAGGACAGATGAGACAACTAATAAACATTGGACTTTTAATTCTTGTTTCATGCGGGACACCGACTGAGACGGTTGACAATTCATTCTACACAGACAAAAGACTCAGTTTTTACGACCCGTCAGACGAAAATTTTAGTCTGAATGTCTGGATCAGAAAACCTGAAAACATTCGGACTCTTCACGAGACATTTAAAAAGTACGGTTACAGTAAAATATTTTCAGACTACGACTTGTCATCGAATCCGTGCATGATCTGGAGTTACATAAACAAACCATGTTCGACATTGATTGACAGCCTAATTCTAACTTATCCTCAATCAGACAAAGCACCAAAATATTATAAAGAGTTTTGGGATAGACGAAAAGCAGAACAGAATGACACGACTGTTTTTGCAGTTCTTAAAGAGGTCAAAGACGAACTGATAAATAAGAACAAGGTGACGTTCAACGACCGACAAACAAACGACACCATATATAATCTTTTGAGAATAAAGTTTAAGCAACCTGACAATGAAGCAGAGGCAACTGACAACTTTAACTACTTGCTAAAAGTTGGACTGAATCTTTCCGCGTATAACCTGTTGTACGAGGCAGGTTGGTATGAAAACTTAACGTGGGACAGGGAAAAAATGAAACAAAAATTAAAGACGGACACGGTTGACAATTCTTTTTATCCAATAATTGTTGATGACACGAAATGAGATTGGTGTAGCGGCCACAGCACCCAACAAAATGTTTGCGCAATGGTGGGGTGATGTGTAAGTTCAAAGGGATATCTTCGTTCAACATTTGGTTACGTGGGACAAATACGTTTTCAAAAGCCCACCACTGCGCAAACACAAACGTTGTATGCAATGCCCCTTGGGACAAATTGAATGAGAAAAATATCATCAGACTTTACAGCCCTTCTTAAATATGTTGCTCCGTGGGCAATTATTTTCTTCCTGACCTTAGGGACAATTGGGGCATTTGTCGCGGGACAATTTTATCTGGGACTTGGAGTAATAATAGTCGGAGCACCAATCATTGGTTTCACTCGGAGTATGTTGATGAATCTTAAGAATGTTTTTCTGGACAAAGAGAATAAAGTAATAATTGTTAAGGGACAGAAAGTTGAATCGATACCTTATGGAGATATTAAAGAGATACTGAGACCTTGGACTCCTCCGTACATCGCGACTGTACAACTGACTAAGGACTATTCATTTGGAAGAACATTCACATTTATTCCTGACGACCATCCGCTTTTTTGGGACAATTATGACGAGGACTTAAAAACAAAAATTAGGAAGTAAGGGGCACTGCATACAACATTGTGTTTATGCCAGCTGCGGGTGAAGTGTTAAATTGAGGTCTAGTTTCTTATAATTCATTTCGGCACGTGGGAAAAGACGCAGCTTCGAAAGCCGCAGCCGTCACAAACACGGGCCGTTATGCGTCAGCTTTTTGGACAAAGAAGACAAACAAATGAAAATTCACGGACTACTGATTTTAATCTTTTTATGGAGCTGCGGACAAAAGACACCAAAGCAGGAAAGCCCTCTAACTGATTCAGTAACCGCAGACAAAGCGGTAAATAACGAGTCACCAAAAACAAAAATTATTCTGGACAGTTTTACGAACATACCTGATGAGATTCAAGGGTGTTCATGCTTCTATTCTGAGTCAGAAGATAAACATCTCAAGAATGAATACTTTTTTGTTGCGGGCTTTGACAGCACAGCTTTCATTTCTATTGACAATAAACTATTAAAATTGAAACTGGTTTCAACTGGACGAGAACCCAATACCTTCGGTGACAATGATCATACAGACATTTATAAGACTGACGATTATCAAATAACGTTGGACATAAAATACTTGAAACAAGAAGGAGATGAAGGATGGCTAAATACTGGAACCATAACTATTCAAAGTAAAGACGGACTAAAAGAAATTATTAAGTTCTATGGAGGTTGCGGATGCTGAGAATAAAAAGCCGAACGCATAACACAGCGCATATGCCACGTCTGGCGGAAGAGTTGATTTAAAGTTTTGGTTTTCTAAATTTGTTCTGTGCCGTGGATAAAGACGCAGCTCCGAAAACCAGCCGCGCCATATGCGCGCACGTTGGCAGCAAGCAGCTAAATGAAAATACTCCTACCAATAATATTTATTTTAATTGTGGCTTGCGACAGCAAACCCAAGACAGCTACGTTGACAGGTGACCTTGTCTTAGCCCCCTAAGTAGTTTCAGTTTCTTAATTTCGTTTCGGTGCATGGGACAGTACGCAGCAGGTCGGCCTTAGCATTCCTAACGTCATTGCTAAGTCCTCCTAAACCCCGCTACGTCATATGCACAGAACGTTGAGCGCAAGGCGGCCGGACAAAAAAGTGACGCCAAAATTTATTAAATTTGGATACTATGAAAACAGGGACATATAATATAGACTTAGAATTCAGCCAAATCTTGGAGTTGGTCAGACAGCTATCAAAAAAGGAAAAAATCAGACTGTCAAAGGAGCTTGAAAAAGAGATAATTGACGTAAAACTGACTTCCTTATTAAAAGCCTTCAAAACGGACGAGCTTGACCAAGCAACAATTGACCAAGAAGTTGAAATTGTAAGAGCTGAATTATATGCCAAGTCAAAAGCCAAGTAAAATAATCATAGACACCAATGTTTGGATTAGCTTCTTAATTGGCAAGACCAGCCGCCAACATTGCATATGCCATTGCCGGGGCTCGAGTTAAATCGTAGATTAGTTTCTTAGCAACACTCGGCATGCACGAAGCCGTGGACCAGTCGCGCTTGGCATTCCCCCAACGATAGATTTCGGAATCATTTGCCAGGCGCTCCTATCCGGCAACGTCATATGCGCTGGGCGTTGTGGGGCATAGACATCGACGAACCAACCGACAAGGAAAATTCGTAAATTCGAAATAAAATCAGTCGCATGGGAACAATACAATTGAAATCCAACCTTCATAAGATGGTTGACAAAATAGAGAATGAAGAACTGCTGCGGACAATCCACGACTTTTTGAAATTGCGCGAGAATTCTAAAGAAGGCCGAATCTGGAAAAGCCTTACAGAGGAACAAAAAAGAGAAGTATTTCTTGCATACGAAGAATCTGAGGACGACAACAACCTCATAAGCTGGGAAGAAGTGAAGAAGAATATGAAATGAAAGTATTCATCTCGAGAAGAGCCCTTCGCAATTACAACGCTATAAAGAATATATCACTGAACAATTCGGAGCAAAGACTTCAGAGGCCTTCACTAGAAAGACTGATGAGACCTTTCAACTCCTTGAAGACTTTCCTGAGATGGGCTCAATTGAAAATAATGACATCCGCGGCTTTCAATTATCCCGGCAATCCAGAATCCTTTATCGGATAAAACGTGAAAAGATCATAATCCTTTCACTCTTTGATGTAAGGCAGAATCCAAAGAAAAAGCCTAAGTAGCGCGCTTGGCATTCTCCCGACAAGAGTGACAAATATTTCGTCGCAGAGTCCCTGAAGGAGACTCTTAGGGGAAGGCTATTAGTAAATTTGGCTATAAAACGAGGAGAATTGCCATGGACAACATAATTCTAAGAAGGGTTACTCTCAGCGACCTTGCCTTGTTACAAGAGATCGGCAGGCAGACTTTTTCCGAAACCTTTGCTGAAGGAAATACAGAAGAAAATATGAAGAGCTATCTCGAAGAAGGATTCTCCGAGGTAAAACTCACATCAGAACTCAATGACAAGGAATCAGAATTCTACTTTGCCATGCTGGGTGACAAGGTGGTTGGTTACCTGAAGCTGAATTCCGGGCAATCGCAGACGGAACTGAAAGACACCAAGGCCCTCGAGATTGAGCGGATATACGTGCTGAAGGAGTTCCATGGCAAGAAAGTAGGGCAAGTGCTTTACGACAAGGCCCTGCAGGTAGCCAGGCAGAAGAATGCAGACTATATGTGGCTGGGGGTCTGGGAGAAGAACCCCAGGGCGATCAGCTTCTACCGCAAAAACGGCTTTGTTGAGTTTGATAAACACATTTTCAAGCTCGGCGATGACGAGCAGACGGACATCATGATGAAGCTTCCTTTGAAGGGACAGTAGCCCTGATCGATGACGAATGTCATTGACCAGACCTAACGGTTTTGGTAAGCTTTACACTTCACCAACCCAAAACCTATGGCTTCAAACAAGAATATGGGCGCACAGATCTATGGATATGCCGTGTGCCTTGTTGCTGTCGTAACCTTTATCATGGCGATGACGGCCTTCGTCACTGCGCTCATGAGCATGTCAGATTCACAATATGTCAGTGGCTCGTATGGATCTTCCGAACTAAGCCTGGCTTCCTTTGACACCTACAAACTGGATGTCCAGCGGTCCTTGCAGGGATCCGGAGGCAGTGTGCAGGTGCCGGATGACCAAACACTCAAATCAATGTACGAGGCGGCTAAAAATGACAAGATTGCAACCGAGCGTCGCCAGGCCATCAAGAGTATGACTGTTTCCGGTATGCTGATCTTCATCAGCATCGTGCTCTTCTTCGTTCACTGGCGTTGGATGAAGAGAATTTCGGCTGAACCTGTAGTAGCCTAGCCTCACTTAAACCATCCGCTCCGGTAGAAGATGTAAAGCTCTATTGCTGTAATGGAGATCATCAGGCCTATTGCATAGTAGTAGCCACCCTGCCATTGCAGTTCCGGCATGTTGGCAAAGTTCATCCCATAAAGACCTGCAACAAAAGTGATGGGGACGAAAATAGATTGAATCACTGTTAGTAAATTGATCCGCCGGTTAGTCTGGTCCTGGATGTCGTATAGATATTTCTCATGAACGTCATCCAGTTTGTCTTCGATGCGTTCCGCCATCCGCTGAAGATGCTCCACAGCTTTCACAAGCCTTTCCAACCGTTCTGCGTTGCCCTGATCTTGTGCCATGAAGTGAACGGGCAGCAATCCGAATGCAGCATATTGATTCTCCAGAACTTCCTGGTAGAGAATGGTTCTCTGCTTCAGCCTGAGTACTTCCCCGGAGTAACTCTGATTGCTTCCGCCTTTCTGCAGAACCAATTGCGAGTATTGCGCCGTCTGCGCATTCAAATCCTGAGCCTGGCGCGTATCATTGTCAATGACGGAATTGAAGAAACCGAAGGCCAGCAGCCTGGGAGTCAATCCCGCGCTTTGCCCGATGCTCTGCCATTCACGGTTGGCCTGCTCCAGATAGTTGGTTCCTTCGGGTGTTACGGTAATGACCATGTCCTTCAGGAAGATCATGGTAATAAAGTGCGAACGGGCCTCCCTCGGATCCGGAAACAGATTCAAATCCACTATGCCCTGATCTGCGGCGCCACGAAGGCGAACATGCTGGCCAGGATGCTGAAGTGCTTCGAGGATGTCGGTTCTGATGTTAAGAGGAGTGAGTGCTTGCTGGACCGCCTTCCTGTCCTCTGAACAAAAGTCCACCCAAAGCACGGGGTGCGTTTGCAAAAGTTCCGGAAGAGATGTATCCGGTACACTCTGAAGCTGTAAACCGGTTGAATCAACGGAAACACTTGTGCACTTCATGTCTATTGCATGCTCTTGAGTTTTCCGAATTGCTGAAACACTGTTTCTGTCCGGGTCTTCAATTCAGCGTAACGTTGATAGGCATCCTTATTTGGTTTTTGATCTGCCTGATCCAGCATGCCCCGTAAATAATTCAACTGGTCGATCAGCATGGGCTTTTGGTAGGAGCCCTCCCTTGTGATCAACTGCTCTTCAACCTGGGCCCAGTCTTTATCCGCTGTCTTTTGCGCTTCGGTAGCTTTCTGTTCCTTAACCAGTTTGGCGATGCTCTCACGCTGTTTGCTGATGTGCGCCGCTATACGCTTGCAGCTGTCTTCCAACTGCTGCACCTGGAGACCCAGTTCCTCTTGTGCCCGCATATCTTCCTGTGACACCGATCCCTTTATCCTTGGGTCGGCCAGCACCTTGAAGGGTTGAGTCAGTATTTGAGACCCTACGCTTAAACGCACTGAGTATTCTCCGGGGCTCACCGGTACTCCACCTCTTTTTCTTCTTGCCGGATCCTTGTCCCAGGGTCCTTCATGCTGCATATCCCAGCGGAAGCGGTGGTTACCTGCTGTCTTATCAAGATCTGCCTTCACAGTTGTGGAAGACCCATTGCGTCCTTCGGCTTTTGTTGTGTCCTTTGGAGGGACGATGCTGGTGTATGTGCGAATGACTTTTCCACCGGAGAGAATTTCAATTTTGATGTCACCCGCAGGCTTTGATTTAATATAGTAGTCAATGATTACCGAAGGTGCCGGATAGGAGGGAACCGAAGTCGTTCCTGTGCCCTGGTAGTGGTAACGATAAGTATCGGAAGGTTTGAATAGATAGGCATCTGTTTTCCTGGCAGCTGCAAGCTGACGCAATGGCGAGATGTTATCCAGTATCCAGAAGGAACGGCCCATGGTCGAAACGATGAGGTCATTTCTGAATACTTTGATGTCCGTAACGGGAGTAACAGGAAGATTTTGCTGGAAAGTCTGCCAGTGCTGTCCATCATCAAACGAAACAAAAATCCCTGCTTCTGTTCCTGCAAACAGGAGTCCCTCCATCTGAGGATCTTCTCTTATGACCCTGACCGGCTGGTCGGCAGGCATCCCATTGGTGCCTGTGGTCAGCAACGCCCATGTCTTTCCATAATCTGTTGTTTTGTAAAGCAGAGGCCGCCAGTCACCCAGTTGATAACGCAGTGATGCAAAGTATGCCTTGCCCACCTGATGAGGTGATGGCTCCACGCAGTCGATGCGGCCGCCAGGGAGCAAATCCTTCGGCGTAACATTCTGCCAGTTCTTGCCGCCGTCCTGGGTAACATGCACAGGGCCATCGTTGGCGCCCACCCAAATCAGTCCTTCCTTTAATACAGATTCCTTTACATCATAAATGGTACTGTAGAATTCCTCACCGGTAACGTCTCGGGTGATGGGTGTCCCGGAGACAACCTGTTTGTCTGCTTCATGCGCCGTGAGATCAGGCGAGATGGTTTCCCATGTGACGCCTTCATCCGTTGTCTTGTGCAGATACTGTGACGCATGGTACACGACGCCCGAGTTATGTGGAGATACGTGAATGGGGGACACTCTTTGAAATCGGTATTTGAGTTCATCAGGATCATGCCCATACAAGTTTTCACCTCCAACCACATACAGTTTCTCTTGCCCGGTCTTCTTGTTAAAGACCCCAAATCTTCCTTTGCAATTGGAGTACACCACGTCTGGATCGCCAGGCTTGGGAATTGCCGGTCCCGTCTCACATCCTCCGACCGACATCCAGAAACTTGCTGCGCCGCTCACCATATCGGTCGGCGGCAACGAAGGCACCGCTATGGTGGTATTGTCCTGCTGACCTGCATATAACCAGTACGGGTATTGATCATCTGTTTCCAACTGGTAGAGCTCGGCGGTAGGTTGGTTGTGTTGTGTGGACCATGTCTTACCTCCGTTAACAGTGATATTGGCTCCGCCGTCGTTGGATTGAATCATGATTGAGGTGTCGCGCTTGCTGATCCAGAGATCATGGTTGTCGCCATGCGGAGGAATGACTCTCTTCCACGACTTGCCAGCATTGCCGGACTTCCAGAACTCGGTAGCCATCACAAAAATGACATCGGCATTGAGGGGATTGGCTTCGATGTTGCAGTAATAGAAGGGGCGATCAACCAGTTCTTTTTTGTCGCTGACCAGCTTGAATGATTCTCCGAGATCGTCGGACCTGTAAACACCACCTTCACCTTTTGGCGCTTCTACTAGGGCATAAACCCGTTTGGGATCGGCGTCACTGACAGCAAGATCAATTTTACCGATAAGTTTGGAAGGAAGTCCCGCAGTTATTTTCTTCCATGTGCTGCCGCCATCGGTAGATTTGTAGAATCCTCCAGTTTGCATTCCACCGCTGATGATGGTCCACGGCTTACGCTCGGCGCGCCACATGGTGGCATATACTATATCGGGATTGCCAGGCGCGAACTCAAGATCCACCGCGCCGATGGAGTCGGCCAGATATAAAACCTGCTCCCAATTTTTGCCTCCATCGCGCGTACGGTAAACTCCTCTTTCTTTGTTGGCCTGGAAAGGTTGGCCGACTGCAGCTACAAACACCGTGTCTGCATGTTGGGGATGGATTTCAATTGCGCCAATCTGGCCCACACGTTCCAGTCCGATATGTTTCCACTTCTTGCCAGCGTCCACAGACTTGTACACACCTTTGCCTGCGATTACATTAGATCTTATTCCATCAGAACCTGTACCCACATAGACGATCGCGGGGTTGCGCTGAAATACCCGGATTGCGCCAATGGATGGCGTAGCGAAATAGCCATCGGAAATATTCTTCCAGGTGGCACCAAAGTCTTCTGTTTTCCAGAGTCCTCCGCCTGTTGCACCCATATAATAGGTTGATGGGACTGAATGGATTCCCTCAACTGCCGTCACACGCCCGCCTCTTGTGGGCCCCGCATTGCGCCACAGCATTGGTTTGAAGAAGGCTGTATCAACGGGTGATTGCTGCACCTGGGTGGCAGTTGAAGACTTGCCCTTCTTTTGAGCAAGGGAGGGTATCAGGGAGGAAATGGTTGCAAACAGCAACAGGACAAGATATCTGGTCATAGGGTTTAGGGTTCGCAGTCTGCAAAATATTGGGAATTATGAGAAGAACCAATGAAATGGGTTTGATCGGCGGGTCGTCAATCCCATAGCTGTCCAGCCCGAAGGTTTGTTATCTTTGCGCCTCATTTTTGGAAAAAAGCGCGTGAATTATCTGTCTGCCGAATCGGTATCAAAGTCATTCCACGACAAGTGGCTGTTTAAAGACATCAGTTTTGGGATATCCCAGGGCGAGAAAATTGCATTGGTTGGAAACAACGGGGTGGGGAAATCCACTCTGTTAAAAATACTTACAGGGGAACTTCAGACCGACACAGGCGAAGTAGTCGTCAGGGAAGGCATCCGCCTGGGCTTTCTTACGCAGCAGCCTGAGGTGGCGGCGGATGTGCCGGTGAAAGACATTTTGTTTGATCCTTCGAACAAGGTCGCCGCCGCCGTCAAGGAATATGAAGACTGTCTTCACCATCCGGATGTTGGCGCTGAACGGATGCAGGCGGCACTGGAGAAGATGGAGGAATACGGAGCGTGGGACTATGACGCAAAAGTGCAGGAGATTACCGCACGACTGGACGTGCCTGATCTGGACAAACGCTTTGGTGAATTGTCCGGGGGTCAGAAGAAGAGAATATTCCTGGCCCAGCTCTTATTGGCTCAGCCCGATCTCATCATTATGGATGAGCCCACCAATCATCTTGATCTGGGCGCCATCGAATGGCTTGAAAACTACCTGGCGAGTCCGCAGGTCACACTCATTATGGTTACGCATGACCGTTATTTTCTTGATAATGTCGTCAATGAGATTGTAGAACTGGATCGCGGAAAGCTTTTCACTTACAGGGGCAACTATGCATACTTCCTGGAGAAGAAGTCGGAACGGGAAGAAATGTTGAAGACAGAGGTGGCCAAGGCGCGGAACCTGATGAAGAAGGAGCTGGAGTGGATGCGCAAACAACCCAAGGCGAGGGGCACGAAAGCCAAGTACAGAGTTGAAGCCTTTTACGAACTGCAGGAGAAGGCCAACCAGGATTTGCGCAAAGACAGGCTGGAGCTTGACATTAAAGAATCCCGCCAAGGAGGGAAGATCCTGGAGGTACATGATATCTCGAAAGGTTTTGGAGGTAACAAAGTCATCGATCACTTTTCATACATCTTCAAGAAATATGATCGCATCGGTGTGGTGGGCAAGAATGGAATCGGCAAGTCCACTTTCCTGAATATCATCACACAGCGGATGAAGCCCGACCAGGGCGAGGTTATTCCCGGGGTGACCACCAAATTCGGCTACTTTACCCAGGACACCATGAGTCTGAATCCGAATAACCGGATCATCGAGGAAGTGAAGCAGATTGCCGAGTTTATCACACTTTCGGACGGCAGCCAGGTTTCAGCATCAAAGTTCCTGGATAACTTCCTTTTCCCTCCGGAGAAGCAATACACTTTTGTTGAAAAGTTAAGCGGCGGAGAGAAGAAGCGGTTGCAGTTATTGAAACTGCTGGTCACCAGTCCCAATTTCCTGGTGCTGGACGAGCCCACTAATGATTTTGATATTGATACCCTCAATGTACTGGAAGACTTCCTGGATAAGTTTACAGGTTGTTTGGTGTTGGTCTCACATGACAGGTATTTCATGGACCACCTGGTGGACCAATTGTTCGTATTTGAAGGCAATGGAAAGATAAGATTGTTCAACGGCAACTACACCGACTACCGTGCCTCGATAGAGGAAGAGACTTACGTTGAACCGGTTAAGTCTGAAGTTAAAGTGCCGGCAGAAAACGGTTCAGCCTCAAAAGAGCAGAAGAAGTCGTTGTCATTCAAGGAGAAGAAGGAGTACGAAGAACTTGACCAGGCCATTAAGGAATTGGAGGCAGAGAAAGACAACCTGTCCGCGCAGTTGAATAGTATTCAGGGTGACTTCGAGTCCATCAACCGGCTGTCTGTTCAGATTGGGGAAGTTCAAAAGCAAATAGATAACAAGACCGAACGCTGGTTGTCGCTCGCTGAGCGAATTTGATTGAGTCGAGCCTTAGAATAAAACCATTTATACTGCGTCATTGTTAGCATAAAACAATTGCTCGCATGCTGTACAAGCCATTCGGAAAACTACCCAGCGGAAAGAGACTTGAGCGTATCAGGGAATCCAGGGCATTTGTGGACGGCCAGTTCCGCAATGTGCAGGAGACCGTGATGCTTGCCCCGGGCGCGTCCTACCCGAAGTTGATGTACAAATTCTTCTTTGGACGTACTCCTGAAAGGGAGCCTGTCAAGCCTATTCCTCTTGTTCATGGCGATCTTCACCAACGTGCTTCGGATGAGCCCTCCATCGTTTGGTTCGGACATTCATCGTATCTGCTCACCATAGACGGAAAACGAATACTGGTCGATCCTGTCTTCAGCGGGCACGCTTCACCTTTCAGCCTGGTGGGAGTAAAGGAGTTTCCCTTTGTGAAGAGGGTTACCATACAAGATTTTCCCGCCATCGATATTGTGCTGCTCACGCATGATCACTATGATCATCTGGATTATGAAAGCATCGCCGGATTGTACCCGCGGGTGGGAAAATTCTATACGACACTTGGGGTGGGTGAGCACCTGGAGTATTGGGGGATTGAAAAATCCAGCATCGTTGAGTTTGACTGGTGGGAGTCAGCCATGCTTTGGCCCGGAGCCGAACTCACTGCTGCGCCATCCAGGCATTTCTCAGGCCGCACATTCAACCGCAATAAATCGTTGTGGGCTTCGTTCATCCTTAAGACCTCGTCGATAAAATTATACCTGGGCGGAGACTCAGGTTACAGTCAGACCTTTAAGGAATTGGGAGAAAGGTTCGGACCCTTTGATCTTGCCATATTGGAATGCGGACAATATGATCCGATGTGGCCCATGATTCACATGGCGCCTGAAGAAACGATACAGGCAGGAGTAGATCTCAAGGCAGCAAGGGTGATGCCGGTGCATTGGGGCAAATTTGCGCTTGCCAATCATGCATGGAAGGATCCGATTGTGCGGGCAGTGAAAAAGGCTGGAGAACTTAATGTTCCGTTGCTTACTCCACCGATTGGTCAGATGCAAAGTCTTGCGAGCGTGGGAGAGCAGCGGGCGTGGTGGACTGGAGAATTTTGAACAGATGAATGTTGAATTTTGAATATTTTGAATTTCGAAGCCCAGAGTAGTCGGGTGTCAATTAATTGGGAGCGTACAATTATTGGATCACTGGCCAGAAGCCAGAAGCCAGTAGCCAGGACCCTTTCGAATTTTGAACAGAAGAATTCAGAAGAATTTTGAATTAATGTTGAATATTGAATTTCCAAGTCCAGGGTAGTCGGGTGTCAATTAATCTGTTCAATATTCAAAAGTCCCCTGATCATGCATGGGTGTTCTTAGTCTTCTACAAGCGTAGCTCAGGCACGCGTCGAAGACGCCGCGCCAGAATAGTGCAATTTGATTCACTTAAAACCTTTAGATCATTTACCAGCAGCCAGAACCCAGAAGCGAGCAGCCCTTTTGAATGTTGAAATCTGAAATCTGAAATCATTCTTGATCAACAATATCAACAATTCACAATTAGCAATTATTAGCAATCATATATTCGATCTTGTCGCAATCGGTGCACCAAGCAACCCATCCGGAATCCCGAAAGCATCCACCAAGGGAACAGCATCCTGGCGGATATCCCAGCATAACTGGTTTACAAGTTTGCGAATCGCTTTTGTTTTACTCCCTTCCATGTAACCTGTTTCCAGGTACCAGCCCTTGTTCTTTTCAATCTGGCTGAGTGCGAAAAGCTGGCAAAGTTTTGTAAGGATTGATTTGCAGCCGGCATCCTGTGTGGTATTCACCTGTTCGATGAATCGCTCGAGGATGACACGCTCCACATGCGCGAACCCAACCTGAACGAGGTGGTGCTGACTCACATTGAAGGCATCGAATGAATCCATCCCACCTTTGATATGTTTTCGCAGCCGGTTTGCCGCTGAGATCAGGATATGTCTTTCCCTGTATTCAAAAGCCTCAAGTAAGAACTTGAAATCCATAAGGTGATCTTCATCCGTCTTCCGGGCAAAGAACGGGTTGAGTGTGGACAATGAATCTCCCGCCTGTTCGGCCATAAAATTGATGACCCCCCTCAGTTTCATGTGGCTGAACTCCTCTTTGAATTCAGAGAGACGCCCCTTGGCTACCAACTGCATTAGAACCATGTTGTCACCTTCGAAGGTGGTGTAGATGTCGGAATCGTTCTTAAGGCGGTCTATTCTATTTTCTGAGAGGTATCCCTTACCGCCACAACTCTCGCGGCATTCCTGGAGGGTAGAGGTACAATTCCAGGTGGCAAAGGCTTTTAATCCTGCCGCCAGCGCTTCAATCTCCTGCATGTCGTCTTCCTTCCTGTGAATAAATCGGCTGGTGAGGTATTGCAACGCAAAGTGCAATGCATATGCATTAGCCAGCAAAGGCATCAGCCGGCGCTGGTGGGTTCTGTAATTCAGAATTGGGACTTCTGGGCTTCCTTCAGGTCCAAACTGGGGGCGCTGATCTCCGTAACGTATGGCAATGGTCAATCCAGATTTGGATGCACTCAGTCCGGAGCGCGGAATACCGATTCGTCCGCCTACGAGTGTTCCCAGCATGGTGAAGAAACGACGGTTGTCGCTGGCGATAGGACTTACAAATTTCCCTTCAGCAGAGATTGATGCAAAGCGATCAAGCAAATTGTCATAAGGCACCTTGACATGATCGAAATGAATTTTCCCGTTGTCCACACCATTCAATCCCATTTTCCTTCCACAGTCTTCGATGGTGACACCCGGGAATAAGCTGCCATCGATGTTTCTCAGGGGAACAAGAATGGCGACCACTCCGTAGTCTTTTCCATCTAGCAACAGCTTGGCAAACACGGTTGCCATCCTGCCATGGAGTGCAGCATTACCAATGTATTCCTTCTTTGCCAGGGCATTGGGTGTGTGAATGTCAAATGTTCGCGTGGCAGGTTCAAAGGTTGCCGTGGTCTCAATGCCTCGTACATTCGATCCATGCCCGGTTTCCGTCATGGCGAAACAGCCAGGCAAGTCGAGTGTACCGATGGACTGCAAATATTTCCGATGGTGCTTCTCTGTTCCCAGGAAGTAGATGCTCATACCGAAGAGACCAAACTGCACACCAAATTTCACTACCATGCTGAGGTCATGGTAGCTGAGTGTTTCCATGATGGTGAAGTATTTCTCCATGTCGCAGGAGCCTCCATATTCTTTCGGATAGGCGGCTGCGCCATAACCTTGTTCGGCAAGGAGTTTGCACCACTTCAGCACCTGCGTGCGGTATTCAAGAAGGCTGTCAGTTTCGATATACCGAAAGGCAGGATCCGTGAGCAGGGTTTTTACTTTTCTGATGGTTTCGGCCTGGCTTCCGTCCAGCAGGACACTCATGGCAGCAATATCAAAACTGCTTGTCGTCTGATGGGTGGCAGTAATCGTCTTCCTTCTTTCCGGGAAGTAGTTGAACAGCAGTTCACCCGGAATGAGTCCCAGTTGATCATCAATATCGGAGAGGCCTGATAGTGCTGACTCAGCAACATCCTGCCTAAAGGCTCCATTAGCTTTCTCTCGTGTGAGCATGATGCCAAGGTCGACGAGCTTTATTGAAGAATGCCGATCAGCATCTTTAATGACGCTCTTGATCCGAGCACTCCATTCTTTGAGCTCATCAGGAGTGGGAGGGTTGGCAGGGTCCAGTAATTGAAGAAGAAATTGCTTCTCGGCGCCAGAAAGCCAATGCTGCGTATCCAGGCTCCAGCGCAGTGTCTTGATCTCACTTGGTGTAAGAATGCTATCCGACCACACGGTATGGAGGATAGGGAGGAAGATGAGAAGATGGGGATTTTTCTCGACTAACGAAGAGTGAATCATGAATCCTGGACTTGGTTGGGATCAATAAGTTACGAATTGTCCGCAATTCCAGGAAGCAGGAGTCAAATCCCCATGATTGTCAGTCCGGGATTTCGACAATCTTTACAGATTCCATCAAGTCACCCTGGCGGATCTGATCGATGACGTCCAGGCCTTCGTACACTTTACCGAAGACCGTGTGGTTGCGGTCCAGGTGCTTGGTGTTCTCCCGGTTATGGCAGATAAAGAATTGAGAGCCGCCGGTATTTCGTCCGCGGTGGGCCATGGAGATGACTCCTCGATCGTGGTATTGATTGTCACCTGTCAGTTCACATTCGATGGTATATCCGGGGCCGCCGCTGCCGATGCCGTCTGGGCATCCCCCCTGGATCATGAAGTTGGGAATGACACGATGAAATATAAGTCCGTTGTAAAAGCCCTTGTTGGCAAGATCAATAAAGTTCTTGACGGTCTTGGGAGCATCCTTTTCGAAAAACTTAATTTTCATGACGCCCTTTTTTGTGTGAATTTCAGCTACCTTCATTATTGAACGAATTAGAATTAAGGCGCGAAGATAATGATTAAGTGTGTTTCCAATAAGGTAGGCTATCCGTCGGCATCTATAGCCGAAGAGGCGCTGCTGGAGACACACATCCGTTATGATTTTGGCAAAACGACAGGACCGGTGAATATTTACCGGTGTGAAGAGTGCGGACAATACCATCTGACTTCCTCTGGATTGATGAATGAGCGCCTGGCCTCCTTCATCAAAGAAGGAGAACTCGACAAACACAGGAAAGCCATGCAATGGGTTAACAAACTGAAGAGATTATGAATTGGATTGAAGCCATGGGGCATTTCGGCGCATTGCTTACCAGTGTGACCTTCATTCCGCAAGTGTATAAGGTTTGGAAAACAAAAAGTGTCAAGGACCTGAGCCTGGCCATGATGCTTATCGTAGTTCTGAGCACAATTGTATGGCTTACCTATGCTTTTGCGCTCATGCTTTGGCCGGTTATTCTTGCCAACAGTATAGTCTTTATACTCAGTCTCATGCTGATCTACTTCAAGTTTGCCTTCTCGGGAAAGGAAGGACAATAGGGACCGGAATCTTATAAAGCATCAAGTGGCCGAGAAGCCGGGATCATTTTATTCCATCTGAAATTTTTGCACATTTAGTACGTCATCAAAATCCCACCTTATGGAACCCCTCATATTATTCGTCATTGTCATTATTTTCTTCTTTTCTTGTTTCGTGACCGTCAAACAGGGCACCATCACGGTAATCACCGTCTTTGGCAAGTACAACAAGATCATGCGGCCGGGTCTGAACTTCAAGATTCCGCTCATTCAGAGAGTCTACAAGAGAATCTCAATTCAGAACCGTTCTGTTGAACTTGAATTTCAGGCCACTACTATTGACCAGGCTAATGTGAATTTCAAGGCCATGTTGCTGTATGCTGTTTTGAACCAGGAGGAAGAGACCATCAAGAATGTGGCATTCAAGTTTATGGATGAGAAGAGCTTCATGCAGGCGCTTATCCGCACCATTGAGGGCTCCATCCGGAGTTTTGTTGCAACAAAGAAGCAGGCCGAGATACTTTCCCTGAGAACTGAAATCGTTCAGGAAGTCAAGGGCCAGCTCGATCACACCCTGGAGGGTTGGGGTTTCCACCTGCTGGATCTCCAGTTGAATGATATCGCCTTTGATGATGCCATCATGAAGTCCATGGCGCAAGTCGTGGCATCCAATAACCTGAGGGCCGCTGCTGAAAACGAAGGTCAGGCTTTGCTGATCACCAAAACGAAGGCTGCCGAAGCAGAAGGCAATGCCATCAAGATTGCGGCCGAGGCGGAACGGGTGGCTTCGCAATTGAGAGGACAAGGTGTGGCGCTGTTCCGCGAAGAAGTTGCCAAAGGCATGTCGTCTGCGGCTAAAGAAATGCAGAGTGCCAACCTGGATGCCTCATTTATTCTGTTCTCCATGTGGACGGAATCCATCAAGCACTTCGCAGAGCAAGGGCAGGGTAATACGATCTTCCTTGATGGATCTTCCGATAATATGCAAAGAACCATGCGTGAGCTGATGTCGGTGAGCAAAGGAACCGGTCTTCACGGAGAAACCAGCCCGTCCTGATCCGGAAACCGAACCCATGCTCTTTAAGCCAGATGGATAATTCCTGTCTGAGAGATGGGGAATTTTGAATATTTTGGCTCATGCATATAACCAAATCATACCGATTCTTCTTTCTGCTGCTCCTGGCTATTCCGGCCGGTGCACAATCTTTCACAGACGCTGAAATTGCGCGCTGGAAGCAGCAAGCTGCCAGCGTAACCATTATCCGGGATCGATGGGGAGTACCGCATATTTATGGCAAGTCGGACGCGGATGCTGTATTCGGCATGCTTTACGCCCAATGTGAAAACGACTTCCCCAGGGTGGAGCGGAACTACATAGTGGCCGAAGGAAGACTTGCTGAAGCGGAAGGTGAAGCTTATCTGTATAATGATCTTAGAATGAGGCTACTTCAGGATTCAACAAAAGCTATTCAGCAATACATTGCGAGTCCTCCCTGGCTCAGCAAACTATGCGTCGCTTTTGCTGATGGCGTGAACTATTACCTGTATACTCATCCGGAGGTCAAGCCCAAACTGCTTAAGCGGTTCCAACCCTGGATGC
Organism: Bacteroidota bacterium; assembly: GCA_018266395.1. Classification (GTDB taxonomy): domain Bacteria; phylum Bacteroidota; class Bacteroidia; order Cytophagales; family Cyclobacteriaceae; genus ELB16-189. Next base: position 20,461 of record JAFEAM010000043.1, read on the forward strand.
CGTTCCTTTTCAGTGAAGGCAGTATCGGTGGCGACATTGAGAATATTTCCGTGAACGAAGTCAGGGCTTTCTACGGTAAGGAAAAGGGAAAGGTGAAAGAGGAGAACAATGACGATGGCATCGAAAGCAATCCCAGGGGATCCAATGGATTTGCCATCGCCCCGTCCAAAACGACTGGGGGGCATTCGCTTTTAATGATCAATCCTCACACGACGTTTTATTTCCGGTCTGAGCTTCATATGGCGAGTGAGGAAGGGCTGAACGCCTATGGCGCTTCCACCTGGGGGCAGTTCTTCATCTACCAGGGATTCAATGAGCACTGTGGCTGGATGCACACCAGCAGCAGGGCGGATGTATTTGATGAGTACCTGGAAACGGTTATTGACAAGAACGGCAAGAAGTTCTACCTGTATGGGGGTATGCAGCGCGAGATGATAGAAGAGCCAGTGACGTTAAAAGTAAAGGGAGGCTCAAGCCGCAATTTCACCATTTACAGGACCCATCATGGACCCATTACAGGAGATCGCGATGGGAAATGGGTGGCAGCAAAGATGATGTACGAGCCTGTCAAAGCATTGTCGCAATCTTATCTCAGGACAAAGGCGGCTGGGTTGGAAGACTTCAGGAAAGTAATGGAATACTACACCAATTCATCCAACAATACGGTCTACGCCGATGACAAAGGGAACATCGCGTATTGGCACGGAGACTTTATGCCAAAGCGTGACCAGCGGTTCAACTGGTTGAAGCCGGTTGATGGAAATGATGCATCGACAGAGTGGCAAGGTCTGCACAAGCTCGATGAGATAGTCCAGGTAATCAATCCAGCCAGCGGTTGGATTCAGAACTGCAATTCGACTCCGTTCACCGTATCAGGTCCCAGCAGTCCGAATCCAAAATCCTTTCCAGTCTATATGGCTCCTGATGATGAGAATCCGCGAGGCATACACGCCGTACGCGTGCTGAAGGATGAGAAGGCCTTCACCATCGACAAACTTATCGCGGCTGCTTACGACTCATACCTGCCTGCATTTGAAACACTCATCCCGCCATTGGTAAAAGCTTATGATAACCAGTCACTGCAGTCCGATACGCTCAAAGTGAAATACAAGGAGCCCATGCAGATGCTAAGGCAGTGGAATTTCCGTTTCTCTGCTTCGTCAATACCGACGGCTCTTGCAATTTACTGGGCTGAACAATTACGAAATGATGTGCTTTCGCGCATTCCGGCAGGCACCACCCATCTCGGTCTGCTGGACTTCCTGGCAACTCAAACCACCGACCAGGAAAAGATGAAGGCTCTTGCAGCGGCGACCGCGAGGCTGCAGCGTGATTTCGGAACGTGGAAGCAGCCATGGGGAGAGTTGAATCGCTTCCAGCGCATCACCAATAACATTGAACCCAGTTTCGAAGACAATAAGCCAAGCGTGGCGGTTGGATTCACTTCCGCCTTTTGGGGGTCGTTAGCGGCTTATTCGAGCAAGCGCTATCCCAATACAAAGAAACTTTACGGGAACGTCGGCAACAGTTTTGTGGCCGCTGTTGAGTTTGGCCCCAGGGTGAAAGCCAAATCCATTGTTACCGGCGGTTCCAGCAGCGACCCGGCTTCGCCTCACTTCAATGATCAGGGGCCCATGTATGCAAAGGGTGAGTTCAAGGATGTGCTCTTTTACAAGGAAGACATCCAGAAGAAGGCTGAGCGGACCTATCATCCTGGCGACAAGTAATGGATCAAAAGCGCCATTGGAACAAGATCGCTCCCAGTTACGAGGAAGAGATTTTTGATGTCTTCCGCAGCGAACGTCATTCGCTCATTCCCTCCATAATCAGGAGGCACGAAAAGAAAAAGGGCCTGGCTATTGACTTCGGATGCGGCACCGGGAAGGCGTTTCCTATGTTGTCGCCTGCATTTGGTGAAGTACTGGCGTTGGATATTTCAGAAGGCGTAATACGCACCGCCAGGGAGAGGAACTATTCCAATATTAAGTTTCGTCAGGCAGACTTGTCTGACAGGAAAGTTGAATTACCAATGGCGGACTTCCTTTTCTGCTGCAATGTCATCATGCTTCCTGAAGTGGAAAAGAACAGACAGATGTTTGCAAACATCTCACGCGCACTCAAACAAGATGGCCATGCAGCGGTAGTTTTGCCTTCGCTGGAATCCATGATGTTTGCCTCATGGCGTCTGATGGATTGGTACCGCAGGGAAAAAGTGAGACCAGAGGATATCCCTGACGACGAATTTCAGTATTTCAAGTCGTCGAAGCGCGACATTGTCAACGGCATTATTCATATTGATGGTGTCCCCACCAAACACTACTCAAGAGAGGAAATTGAGGCCATGCTCCCCGAATGCGGACTGGCTGTAGTCTCGATCCAGAAACTCGAGTATGGCTGGAACACAGAATTTGCTGACCCGCCAGTTTGGATGCAGGCGCCCTATCCGTGGGACTGGATGGTGGAGGTCCGGCGTCGAAAAAAGAAAGCATCATGACGCTGGATAAATTGTTGGGGATAGATGATCCCATTATTGTCGCCCCAATGTTCCTGATCTCCAATGTAAAGATGGTCAAAGCTGCGCTGGCCAGTGGCGTTACTGCTGCTTTTCCCGCACTGAACTACCGGACAGATGATGAATTGAGGAGCGCTATCAATGAAATCAAAGCAGCTTCAAACAAGCCATTCGGCGTCAACCTAATCGTAAACAAATCGAATCCGAAGTATCGCAAGCAACTGGAAACACTGCTTGAGCTTCGTGTGCCGTTTATCATCACGTCATTGGGCAACCCCAGTGAGGTGATTCAAAAGGCTCATGCGCTTGGCATAAAAGTATTCTGTGACGTAACAGACCTGAACTATGCAAAGAAGGTGGAAGCGCTTGGTGCAGATGCCCTGGTAGCAGTAAACAGCAGGGCAGGAGGTCATGCGGGGAGTATCCCACCGAAGGAACTGGTAACCCTTCTGAAAGAAAACTGTTCCATTCCCATTATCTCTGCGGGCGGCGTGGGGACCACTGACCAGGTAAAAGAAGCTCTGGAATGGGGAGCAGCCGGCGTTCAGGTCGGCACCATTTTCATCGCCAGCGAAGAAGCGGAAATATCGCCTGAGTACAAACAGGCGTTAATCGACTACGGCGAAAAAGATATTGTGCGCACAACGAAGCTCTCGGGGTCTCCACTAACCGTGATTAACACGCCGGCCGTGCAGGAAATGGGAACCAAGGCCAACTGGCTCGAGTGGATACTTAATAACAACCGCACCTTGAAGAAGTGGGCCAAGATGGTGCTGGCCTATAAGGGAATGAACCTCATAAGGAAATCTGCTCTTGGCGCCACCTATAAAAACATATGGTGTGCCGGTCCGGCCATCGAGTATGTTCACAGGGTCAGACCTATGAAAGAAATCATCAAAGACCTGACTGCCGGGTTAGCCAGAAACTAGAAACCAGAACCAATGAATTTATTCTCCACCCTTGATTGGATTGTCATAGCAGGATACTTCCTTGTTATTGCTGCGATTTCTGTGTGGTCTATCCGCAAGAGCAAAGATTCACCCTCCGACTATTTTCTTGCGAACCGTAATCTGGGTTGGTTCGTCATTGGCGCCTCCATTCTTGCTTCCAACATTGGCTCTGAACATGTGGTCGGCCTCGCCGGCACCGCTGCACGATCCGGACTCACAATGGGGCACTATGAACTGCACAGCTGGGTGATCCTCATGCTGGGTTGGGTTTTTGTTCCCTTTTACATGAGAAGCAGCGTGTACACCATGCCGGAGTTTCTGGAACGGAGGTATAATTCTCAGTCGCGAATGCTTTTATCCATCATCCAGCTGCTGAGTTATATCATCGCCAAAGTATCGGTGACCATTTATGCGGGTGCGCTGGTGGTTACCACTTTCCTTGGAGTGGACTTCTGGACAGGGGCCATCGTGTTGGTGGTGATCACAGGAATCTATACTGTACTTGGCGGGCTCCATGCAGTTGTGTACACTGAGACTTTGCAGGCGATCATCATTATAATCGGTTCGCTGACGTTGATGATCATAGGGCTTGACAAAGTTGGAGGTTGGGATGCCCTCATTACGTCATTGCCCAAAGAGAAGCTCAACATGTTCCCACCTTTATCTGATCCGGATTTTCCATGGCTTGGGATTCTGTTTGCATCACCGATCGTCGGTGTTTGGTATTGGTGCACCGACCAGCATATTGTTCAGCGATGTCTCGCAGGAAGGGATGAACAGCAGGCCAGGAGAGGTACCATCTTCGCTGCGTATTTGAAGTTGTTCCCCTTCTTCATTTTCATGATCCCCGGGATCATCGCTTTTTCACTTGCACAGCAGGGCAAGATCGACCTGCCCAACACAGACCAGGCGTTTCCAACACTGGTGAGAGAGTTTATGCCGACCGGTTTGAGAGGCTTGCTGGCGGGAGGGCTCTTGGCCGCGCTGATGAGTTCGCTGGCCGCTGTGTACAACGCCTGCTCCACATTGTTTACGATGGACATTTACCAGAAGATCAAACCCGGTTCAAGCAACCACGAACTAGTTACTGTGGGCCGCATTGCCACCGGGATTGCTGTAGTACTCGGTATGATCTGGATCCCGATCATGAAGAACATATCCGGTGTGTTGTATCAGTATTTGCAGAGCGTTCAATCCTATCTCGCTCCGCCTATTGCTGCCGTCTTCCTGCTTGGCATCTTCTACCAAAGACTCAATGCCAAAGGTGCCATGGCCGCCCTGACGACGGGGTTTGCGATAGGCCTGCTACGCATCATTCTGGAACTGAACAAAGACATTACGAGCGGCTTTTTCCACGCTTTTGCCACAATCAATTTCCTCTATTTCTGCATCCTGTTATTTCTTTTCAGCATAGCAGTATTGGTGGTGGTCAGCCTCGCGACACCGCCGCCTTCCGGGGAACAGATCAAGGGCCTCACTTACGCGACCACTGTAGCCGAAGACCGTGAGCGCTCACGTGCAAGCTGGAACAGGAGTGATGTGGTGCTTTCGCTGATCGTGATCGTCATTGTCATCATCGTTTTCACCTACTTCTCGCCGCTCGGTGTTGCCTGATTTTACGGTTAATTGCCAAAAGTCATTGGTGCTGGTATTTACTTTTCCTTATTTTGACTTTGTCCTAAATACCCGCATGTATGATCAGATCTCTACTTATTCTTGCAATCATGCTTTCTGCTGCCTGCCGACTGCAGGCGCAGGATTCTCATTACTGGACACAGCAATACGGTACCAAGTCCATGTTGCTCAGTGGTTCGGTTATCGGGGGTGTGGAAGACCTCGGCGCAGTGTACTATAACCCTGCCCGGCTGGCTACCATCGAAAATCCTGCCTTCTTGTTAAGTGCCAATGTATATGAATACAACAGTCTGAGTGTGACCGATGCATTTGGCAACGCCAAGAACAGCTCCAAGTCCACACTGAAAGGTGTTCCCACCCTGGCAGCAGGTACGTTCAAGATTAAGCAGTGGCCCAAGCATCACTTTGCCTATGCGATACTGACCCGCCAGAGTTCTGATTTCTCATTTGGTTATCGTGATGAGGTCTATAAAGATGTATTCCCAACGCTGCCAGGAAACGAATATTTTGGGGCTGAAATTTCGCTGACAGGTACCTCAATGGAGCAGTGGACGGGGATAACGTGGGCTTACAGTGTGAGTCCTAAACTCAGTGTGGGGGTGACCACGAATTACGTAATCAACAACCAGGGTCGGAATAATCTCATCAGCCTCCAGGCCATGTCGGCAGCTAATGAAGTTGCCGTTTACCGTTATAACCGTTCTTACGACTATAAAGAGACAGGGTTTCTTTGGAAAATGGCATTGGCTTCAGAACTGGGTAAGTGGAAACTTGGATTGACCATGACCACGCCGATGTTATCCCTGACTGGGAAAGGCAACTACCGGTATGAAGAATTCTACAGCACCATTCCCGGGCTTGGGCCGAAGCCGGAAGTTTATGCATCAACCTATCAAAAAGGGCTGGCCATAAACACCCGTTCTCCTTTTTCTGTGGGCTTTGGCGCCTCCAGAAACATCGGCAAGAACAAACTTCATTTGAGTACGGAATGGTTTCAGGCCATCAACAAGTATACCGTCATGACAGCTGCTGACTTTGCCACCCAGAGCAGTCCGGACAGCATCAATAGTTTTCGCCTGACGGACCAGGTGAAAAGTGTCTGGAACTTTGGTGTGGGTGCCGAGATCTACATCAATCCCCAGATATCAGGATTTCTCAGTTTCAGCTCTGACTTCAGTGCGGCACAAAGCGACCTGGTACGGTTCAGCGAACGATCTCCCGAGGCCAGCAACAGTACCTGGAATTCAGACTTCTATCATGTGGGCGGCGGCTTCGTCCTCGATTTCAAGTGGGCCGATTTGACGCTGGGTGCCACACATACGGGTGCTCAGCAAACCATTCCAAGGCCAGTTAATTTTCCTGAAAAGGCCGGCGACAAGATTTTCGGAACAGGGGACACCGCAGATGTGACTTGGGACCGATGGCGTTTTGTTTTCTCTTTCTCATTTCCTTTCCTGAAGGAATATGCGAAGAAACTGGAGGAGAAGGGTTCGAAGAAGGATGACAAATAATAACTCAGCCGGTCAGAGTGGTGTCAGTTCACCTTTCTCTTCATCCCACACTTTGAGGCGGAGGCAACGGTAAACTTCCAGAGGATTCCACGATGTGGTGCCTGCGCCATGAAGTTCAGGCATGGTATGCAATGCTTCTTCAAGGCGGTAGAATGGTATTCTGGAATTGAGGTGGTGAACATGGTGAAAACCGATGCTGGCAGTAAACCAGCGCATTACGGGACTCATGACCATAAAGCTGGTCGACTGCAGTGCTGCGTTGATGTAACTCCACTGCTGACCTTCTGCAAAGCGGGCGCCCGGAAAATTGTGCTGGCAATAAAAGAGATAGGCCCCCATGGCAGACATGATAAAGAATGGCACGACCCATGCGAGCAGTGCCGTTGCCGGACCTGCGTACATCCAAATTATTGCAATGGCCGACCCGTGCAGCAACAATGAACCCAAGGAATCAAAATGCCTGCGCGGGCTTTCCATGAAGGACTTAAGATTGAGCCAGTATACAAACAGGGTCAGGTATCCAAACAGGATCGTAAGCGGGTGCCGGTTGACAAGGTAGAGTTTGCGTTGGGCGGGAGTCAGGGTATTGAACCGTGTCTTGCTGATAGTAGGATAAGATCCAATTCCCGACATGGTCAGTTTCGAGTTATTGTTATGGTGGTGTTCGTGCGACCTGTTCCATATTTGTTCAGGTGCCAACACCCACAATCCGATGAACTTCATCAGGACTGGGGCAATAATTGAATTCTTCAGGATGGCCCTGTGCCGGTAATCATGGTAGATCACAAAGAGACGGACATAAAGGAGCCCGCATAGAACACTGAGGGGAATCCTTATCAGGAGGTTATCAAACAGGAAAATCATCGACAAGGTGCCCGCCAACGCTGCCAACGTAATCAGGAGTTCCAGCCAGCTTCGGATGGGGCTTTCAACAGCAAACTCCTTGCTGGCAAGTATGAGTTCTCTCTCGGATCGCATGACCGGCATTTAGGTAAGAGTAAGACAGCAATATTAGGCTAACGTGACCAATTTCACCTAATATATTATTCAACTGGCGGTCGTTTGTATTTCCATCTTTTGTGGGACCAGAGCCAGGGTACCGGGTCTTTAATAATGTCGCGCTCCAGCTTTGCCATAAAGGTATGGGCGATTGTATTCTCAGGTTCCAGTGATGGCTTCTCAGAGATCAACTCAAAATGCAGGTCATAGTAACCCCTTCGCGGGCGGCTGATTTTAAGGTAAACCACCGGGTAGTCAAATTTCGCTGCCAGCTTTTCAAACCCTGTAAATACAGCGGTATCCTGATGCAGGAAGTTCATCCAATAACTCTTGTCGGCTGGTGCTGACTGATCGGCAATAAATGCGGTAGAAGTCAATAGGGTCCGGTTTGCCACCATATCCCGGAGCGTTTGGGCCACAGGGGTAATCCTAGTGCCGAAACGGGTCCGCATGCGCACCATCATTTTTTCAAATGGAAGGCTGGACAGCGGTCTGTAGATCACTACCAATTGGAAGCCACTGTTCAGCGTAAAGCCCGGACCTGCCCATTCCCAGTTTCCATAATGTCCTAAAACAAGGATGACGCTCTGCTTTTCTGAACGGAATCGTTCCATGAAATCGGTCGTATGATAGGTGACTCTTTTGCGAACCTCATGCTCGGGCATCCTCAGGGTTTTGATGGTCTCAACAACGAGGTCGCAGAGATACCTGTAATAGTTCCGGGCCAGAGCCAGGATCTCTTCATCACTCCTGTCCGGGAAAGAATTTCGCAGATTCTGAAGCACTACCTCCTTACGATAACCGGTTGCCCAAAGAATGTAAAAACAGAAGTCCGAGAGAGCGTAAAGAAGAAAAAATGGCAAAGAAGATATAGTCAGGAACAAGGCGTAGACGCCGTAGAAATACAAGGTTTGCACAGGCAGGTATTAGGTATTGGACTGAGAATCCGACAACAACCGCCAAACTAAACAGACCTGGGCAACAATAAGAAATAATTGCAGATTATTTCAATGGTCCATTGTTACAGTACAAAGGGTGACCTGTGCTCAACCCATTACCTTCCATTTCCCATCCGGGTCCTTTGTATAGGACACCCCGTTGCTCATTTCCAAAATTGTCCAGCCGTTATTGTCCCGGTGGCTTTTCCTCTCATACACTGGAATACCATTGTTCTCCCTGGTCAGGAACTTCAGGAGGGCGGGCAGGGTAGGTGGAATTTCATCCAGCCAGGAAGGCTCGTCTCCGTCGGTAACAAAAGCGCGGCTCATGGTGCAAGGTAAGAATTACAATAGAGGTTGAAGAAGCTTTACCTGCATGCTGCAATTTCCTACTTTTATCATGGTCATGGAGAAGAAACACAGTGTCATAGAGTTGCCAGCCTCAGAGAGCGTAATCAATTGTGCCGCCTATTGTGAGGGTGTGAGGGTGGGGAGTATTGAGATCGATCAGATCAGTGAGGTTCTAAAGCAACCGGACCGGTTTGTATGGATTGGCCTGCGTGAACCGGACGCCGAGATGCTCCGCAAGATCCAGAAACAATTCGACCTCCATGAACTGGCTATTGAAGATGCCCATAGTGCGCATCAACGACCCAAAATAGAGTCCTACGGTGAGTCGCTTTTCATAGTGATGCGTACAGCGCACATGAAAGATCAGCGTATTGAAATGGGAGAGACCCACTTCTTCCTGGGAAAGAACTTTATCGTCACCATACGCCATGGCTCTTCACTTTCCTACTCCGAGGTACGTCAACGCTGCGAGAGTTCACCCAACCTTTTGAAGAAGGGCCCGGGCTTCGCGTTATATGCCGTAATGGACTCCATTGTAGACCACTATTTCCCGGTGATTGACGAGCTGGAGCGTGAACTCTCCAACCTCGAAGCGAAAGTGTTCCGGGAAAAATTCAGACGTGAAACGACAGCCAAGATTTACCGGTTGAAAAGGCAGGTACTCGAAATAAAGAGGATCGTATCACCCTTGATCGATATCTGCAACCGTCTGATGCGGTTTGATCTCAAAATGATCGATGATGATACCAAGCCGTATTTCAGGGATATCTATGACCACACCATCAGGATCAATGAGATGATCGACAATACGCGGGAATTGCTTTCTGCGGCGCTGGAAGCCAACCTTTCCATGCTCTCGATCTCACAAAGTGAAATATCAAAAAGCTTTGCAGGCTGGGCGGCGCTGATCGGTATTCCAACCATGGTGGCAGGAATCTACGGTATGAATTTCAAGTACATGCCTGAACTTGATTGGAAATATGGATACCCGGCAGTGATGACAGTCACAGTGGGGCTTTGCGTGGCGCTTTATCTGAGGTTTAAGAAGTCAGGGTGGCTGTAGTCTAAATTTCAGATTATAGATATTTCAGATCTCAGATATCTCAGATTTCAAATTCTAGTTTCTGGTTTCAGATTGGTAGATAACCCTGCCGTCAAAGATGGTCATCCACACTTTCGTCTTGGCAATATCCATCGGAGGAATGGTGAAAAGATCCTGCGAAAGCACTACAAGATCTGCGAGATAGCCCGGCTTGATCTGACCCTTTACGTTTTCCTCGAATGATGAGATGGCACCGGCTCGTGTATAGGCGAGAAGTGCCTCTTTTACTGTGATGGCCTGTTCAGGCACATAGCCACCTTCCGGATATCCATCCGGCGTTCTGCGGTTCACTGCAATGTGAATGCCATGCAGCGGATCCACGTTGATACAGGCCGGCCAGTCACTTCCATAAACCAGTGATGCGCCGGCCTTCATCAATGAATTCCATGCAAACGCGTACCTGGTTCTCTCCGGGCCTGCAGCCCTGGTCCAGACCGCGCTGGTGCCTGGATCCGCATGGATGGGTTGCATGCTGGCCCAAACACCCAATGTCTTGAATCGTGGAATATCAACGGGCGACACGGATTCTATGTGCTCTATGCGGTGTCTGCGCTCTCGCGCCGGATTCTGCCTTGTCGCCAGTTCATAAGCATCAAGCGCTTCCCTGACCGCGCCATCGCCGATGGCATGAACAGTCAAGTGAAATCCCTTTGCATCCAGTTGCTGAACCCTTGACCGGTATTGATCTGCAGGCCAGGAGAGCGTTCCCTTCTCGCCGTGACTCACATCGCTATAGGGCTCGAGCATAGCACCGGTATGTGATTCGATTACACCGTCGATCATGAATTTGATCGCGTCGGCCTTGAGCATCGGGTTGGCGGTGCCCAATGAATCACGGATGAGCACTACACTGTCCATGTATGAATCTGTTGCGTCCTTACCGATGGAGAAAGAAGAACGATAGCGGATGGTCAATTCATTGCCGGAAAGCAATTCGCGATAAAGCGACAGTTCAGCAGGATCACCGTTGGCATTGTGTACGCTGGTGATGCCAAGACGGGCGGCCATCTTCAGGCCCAGCCGGATGGCATCGAGGTTTTCTTTTCGGGTGGGGTCAGGAATGAACTTACTTACAAGTCGTTTGGCACCTTCCAATAGAGCACCGGTGGGCTGTCGCCTGGTGTCAATGATGACTTTGCCAAAACCATCGAAAGGGGTATTACTGTCCACACCGGCCAACTTAAGGGCAGCACGATTTGCCCATGCGCTGTGACCGTCATAAGCAGTAAGGAACACCGGGCGGTGAACAGTGTCAATGGCATGAAGGGTGGTTGCATCCGGCATTCCGGATTCAAAACTTGTGTATTGCCATCCGCGGCCCATAATCCATTGCGATTCAGGATGATCCTTCGCAAACGCCAGTACCTTTTCAGCGATCTCCATTGGTGTCCTGGCATCATTCAGGTCCACCCGGGCCAGTCCCAGGGACCCGCTCAGGAAATGAATGTGTGCATCGTTGAATCCGGGAATAACGAGGCGGCCATGCAGATCAACCACCGTGGTGTTTTTTCCAGCCAACTTCGAAATTTCTGCGGAGTTTCCGGTTTGAAGAATCTTGTTCCCCCTGATGGCAACAGCCTCTGCAAAAGATCCTTCATCATCGGCGGTCCAGATCTTTCCGTTAGTGAGGACCAAGTCAGGTGCAGCTGAATCTTTGCTGCAAGACGATAGGAGCGTAAGTGCCAGGAGATATAGAAGTACTACACGCATAAGGATGTGCTGATTACAGATGAAACAGTAAGTCAATTCTTTGAAGCAAGCTCAACAATGTCTTTCACCTCCAGCACGGATTTGTCATAACCCAGCCGCACGCAGTTGATCATTGCCTTTCCCAATTCAGCAAGGGTACTGACGCTTCCCGGAAATAGTTTACGCAAAGCAGGGTACATCCATCCGATATATTTGTAGAACGACAAGACATTTTTCAGCCCGGGAGTAGGGTGCATATAGCCAGGCCTGAAGTTATAGACTTTCCTGAACGGGAGCTTCATCAGGTCATTTTCAGTTTTTCCCTTAACGCGTGCCCACATTACCCTGCCCTGTTCGGTGCTGTCGGTACCTGCACCTGAAACATAAGTGAAAATCATGTCCGGATTCAGCTTTGACAGTACGCCGGCCACGTGCAGGGTCAGGTCATAAGTAAGATGACGGTACTGATCTTCTTTCATGCCAACCGAAGATACACCCAGGCAAAAGAAGCAAGCCTGGTATCCTGACAGCTGAGCCTGAAGAGGAGTGATGTCATGGAAGTCTGAGTGAATTATCTCTTTCAATTTGGGGTGTTGTACCCCGCAACTGCGACGGTTAATTACCAATACCAATTGAACATCGGCGTGCTGAAGGCACTCATGCAAGACTCCTTCTCCCACCATCCCTGTCGCACCTGTAATGATTACGTTAAAGCCCATTTTTTGCCCTTTTATACGGACGTGCCAAAGTTACAGCTTTCATGACCGATGACTTCCAAAATCCTCTTCCACTCATAACAATTGTCATGCGCGCGCCCCTGTTTTTTTTATTAACTTTCACCAGCATAAACTACAACTATCATGGCGCATTACAAGTTGCAGATCAATGGCAAGTCGGTTGAGACGGACGTTGAACCAGACACCCCGTTGTTGTGGGTGCTCCGGGATCATCTGGGAATGGTGGGCACCAAGTACGGCTGCGGTATAGGGCAATGCGGAGCCTGCACGGTTCACTTCAACGGGAACGCAGTAAAGTCCTGCAGCCTCCCGGTTTCGGCAGTGGGTACCAACAAGATCACCACGATTGAAGGGCTTTCCGAGAAGGGAGATCATCCCCTGCAACTGGCATGGGATGAGGTCGATGTTCCACAGTGTGGCTATTGCCAGGCTGGTCAGATCATGACCGCTGCTGCCTTACTGAACAAGAATCCCAGGCCCTCTGGAGAGGAAATTGACAATGCCATGAATGGCAATATCTGCCGTTGCGGTACCTATCACCGCATTCACGAGGCAGTTGTTCTCGCCAGCACTAAAATGAAATAACCATGCAAACCAACTATACATCTAGCAGGCGTAACTTCCTGAAATTGACCGCTGCTGCAGGCGGAGGCCTTATGTTAGGCTTCACGTGGAGTATGAAGGCCATGGCCGACAGTGTGGATGGTCTGGCACCGGCAGGTGAGCTGACCTTTAACAGCTACCTCGCTATTTCGCCCGATGATATTATCACCATCTATTCACCAAATCCGGAATTGGGTCAGAACATAAAGACATCGTTCCCGATGATCGTAGCCGATGAGTTGGATGCAGACTGGTCCAAGGTAAAAGTGGTCCAGGCTGCCCTGGACACCAAGAAATATGAACGGCAACTCACCGGTGGAAGCGGAGCAGTTCCGCACAGTTGGGAAAGACTGCGAAAGGCCGGAGCCACAGCCCGTCAAATGCTGATGGAGGCAGGCGCCAAACGCTGGAACACTTCCATTGACAATGTGACAACCGACAACGGCTTTGTGGTCAACAAATCCAACGGCCAGAAATTGACTTATGGTGCGCTCGCAACAGACGCTGCAAAAGGCGTAGTCCCTGCCGATGTGAAATTGAAAGACCGGAAGGATTTCAAACTCATTGGCAAGTTTGTGCGGGGGGTGGACAACAAGGCAATGATAACAGGGAAACCTCTGTTTGGCCTTGACTTCTACCGGGAAGGGATGCTCTATGCCATGGTGGTGAGGCCGGAAGCCTTTGGTCAGAAATTGAAAGGATTTGACGCTACCGCTGCCAAAGCTGTCCCCGGGATTATCGATGTTGTATCCTTTAAAAACAGTGTCGCGGTTGTTGGCAAGTCAACCTGGCAAGTCAACAAGGCCAGGAAACTCCTGAAGATTGAGTACGAGATTGAGACTCCCCTTGAGAGCACACCCGATCATGATAAACTCTTCAAAGACCTGCTTGAAAGCAAGGACGCTACTGCACGTCGTAAAGATGGCGATGTAGAGGCTGCATTTAAGAGCGCTGCCAAAGTGATCAAGGCAGAATATCAGTGTCCCTTCCTTTCTCACTCTCCAATGGAGCCCATGAACTTCTTTGCCCATGTGAAGGAGAACAGTTGCGAACTGATCGGCCCATCGCAGACTCCGGACATGGCGCGGCAGGAGACGGCTAAACTATTGGGTATTCCTCCTGATAATATCACACTGGAACTCACAAGATTAGGTGGCGGTTTTGGAAGAAGATTAAAGGCTGATTATGTACTGGAGGCCGTCGAGGTTTCGAGGCTCATGAAGGCTCCGGTGAAAGTAATATGGACACGCGAGGATGACATGACTGGTGGCAGCTACAGACCAGCAGTACGTTATCGTTTTGAAGCAGCCCTCGATGCTTCCAACAACCTGACAGGGTACCGCCTTAGGGGTGTGGGCATAAACAGTGGGAATCCGACCAGAGAAGACAATTTTCCTTCAGGGGCAGTTGACAACCTTCTGATTGAATCGGTGGAGTACAAATCGCCGATCACTACTGGGGCGTGGCGCGCACCTATTACCAATTTCCTTGCGTTTGCAGAACAGTCTTTCCTGGATGAAGTGGCCCAGATCGTGGGCATGGATCCGGTGCAATTCCGTCTCAAACTCCTGGATCGCGCCAAGCAGAACCCGGTTGGAGCAATCAAGTATGACATCGACCGTATGAAGGCTGTTATCCAACTTGCAGCAGACAAGGCGGGCTGGGGTAAGAAGCCCAATATTGCTCAGGGGTTCAGTGTTTATTTCTCTCACCGTTCCTATGTGGCACAGGTGGCTGAAATAGAAATGAAGCAGAACAAACCCGTGCTGAAGAAAATTTATGCTGCAGCCGACTGCGGCGTAGTGATCAATCAAAGTGGCTCACTACAACAGGTGAAAGGAGGAATAGTGGATGGGCTTGGACATGCCATGTTTGGAAGCCTGACGTTCAAGAATGGCGTGCCTGAGCAAAATAACTTTAACAACTACAGGCTTATCCGGATGAAGGAGGTACCTGAAGTGGAAGTGCATTTTGTGGACAACGGGATTGATCCTACAGGACTTGGTGAGCCTGCGTTGCCTCCCACAGGCGGTGCGGTAGCAAACGCGTACTACAAAGCAACCGGGAAACGCCTTCATGATCAGCCTTTTATCAGGCAGGAAGAAATGAAAGGAGTGACCCTGGGAGAGCGCATGTGACATTGCACCTTTGACGTTTGGAATGCGTTAATAGAAGTAGAGATTACTAGGACCTAAGACGTGTTATATGAGTTACTATCAGACAATCAATGGCAAAACCCTTGACGGAAGTTTGCTGGACATGGCAGACAATGCCATCAAGGGTGCAGGAGACGGAAGAATTTCGAAGGCTGATGCCGAAAAGCTTTTGGCGGCCATCCTGTATGACAATGCCTACTCAGATGTTGAACGGGAGACCGTGGAATATCTGTATGGGCATTATAAATGGACCGAGGCAGCCGAGAAGTGGTTCAAGTCAGAACTGGAGACCTTCCAGAAGAAGGGGGAAAATCTCGTCAAGATGACCCCGGCAGAAATTGCCAAGCAGAAGTTTCCAAAGTATGACGTTCTGACCACAGAAATGGCAAGGGCCTCCAGAATGGTGGACCTGAAAGCTGCAACAGCCGAGACGCACCAGGATCACGAAGATATCGGGATTATCGTCAGGCTGGAAAGTGGTGAAAGGGCGGAAGTATTCTCCAACCTCATCACCCTCCAGGGCCATTTGGTAGAATTAAAAGGGGGTCATGCGATTCCTTTTTCTGCCATTGAAAAAGTTGAAATTTAGTCAACAGGCTGAGGATGACTTCCCGCAGGGAATTCTTGAAAAGGGCTGGCGCTGTCGGCGGACTGGCTGCATTGCCTCTTCTTTCGGAGGGTAATAACCTGATGCCCGGAAGTGACCCAACTTCGCCTTCCTTTACGCCTGAAGAAATAAGGCGATCCCTTCTTGTACCTCCCGGGCGCATCTATCTCAATACCGGGAGTCTTGGCCCCATGCCAAAGCCATTGCTGGACAACATCTTCGCGTTGATGCAGCAGCTCGAGCAGAATCCTGTGTCCGAAAATTGGGGGCCTCTAGGCACCCGGATGGAGGAAGTCAGGGGCATCGTTGCAGAATTCATCCATGCGGAAAAGGATGAGATCATTCTTACACGAAACACAACAGAGGGCCTTGAACTGGTATGTCAGTCTCTTCGTCTTGGTGCGGGAGATGAAATCCTTACGACTACCCTTGAGCATGGCGGTGGAGAGGTGGGACTTGAGTTTCTGGAAAAGATACAGGGTGCCGTTGTGCGCAAGGTTGAATTGCCTTTGCCACCCAACAAGGAAGATGAGATTTTAAAGGCCATTTCGGCAGCCATCACTCCGAAAACCCGCCTGGTTATGCTCAGTCATGTCAACACCGTGACCGGGCTTTTGATGCCGATGGACAAAGTAGCTGCCCTGACAAGACCTAAAGGCATATTCCTGTTATGTGACGGCGCTCAGGCTCCAGGGCTCACACCCATTGATGTAAAGAAGCTGAATGTCGACGCCTATGCTTCATCAGGGCATAAGTGGTTGTTAGGTCCAAAGGAGACAGGTTTCCTTTACATCAGGAAAGACGCACAGTCACTCTTTAATCCGGTATTCACTTCATCAGGGTTTGACAGCTACTCAAAATCCTCTGGCACAAGGAATGTGGCTTTGATTATTGGCCTTGGTCAAGCCATCCGTTGGCACCAGCAATTGGGCCCGGATCAAACGCTTCAATACACAACCAAACTCCGAGAT
The DNA here is from genome assembly GCA_018266395.1 of Bacteroidota bacterium. Lineage (GTDB taxonomy): Bacteria > Bacteroidota > Bacteroidia > Cytophagales > Cyclobacteriaceae > ELB16-189. Next base: position 37,222 of record JAFEAM010000043.1, read on the forward strand.
CACTGTCAGAGGGAACTAGCCAAACTAAAAGGTCTCCGAATGATAAGCCCGGAAACCGGACCTCTATCAACCTCCATTGTCAGTTTCTCTCTTGAGTCCGCCAAGAACCACGAGATTTACGAGCATCTAAAGGCAGCGGACATCATTGTCAAAGTATTGCCTCAGCATAACGCAATCAGAATTTCATGCCATTTCTTCGTTTCGATGCAGGACATCGATAAATTTATTAGCAGTCTGCAGCCTTTACTGTAGTACGCCTGCACCAGAATCTATGACGAAATTCCTTCGGAACCTTTTGGTAGGAGAGAAGAATATCTCTTCCCTGATGGAATTCAAGTATGCCATGCTTCGCGGGGAGTATGCACTAATCATGCTACTGGCTTGTATCTTTTACATCATACTTGATTCCGTAAATGGGGTATTTGAATTCATCCCATTCTATGTGTCCGCCATTGTTTCCGGTCTCCTTATCGTCCACCTCAACAGAATTGAACACTATAAATGGTCCACTGCTGTACTGCTCCTGACCGCCAATACTGTTGTGTTTTTGTTCGCCGATGCCGATCATCCTTCAGGCGGGGTGTATTTTTTCTATGCCGCCTGCTCTGTAATCGGAATCGTGCTCGTAGGATATTACAGCACCTTGGGAGGCTGGCTTGCTGGTCTGTTGCCGATAGCCCTGGGGTACTTGTCCTACCTGATACCCTTCAATATCATCCCAAGACCTTCGTTTAACCTGGACATGCTGACCATCAACTTCCTGTCCAATTTCACTATTGGGCTGGCGGTGTCGGTCTTCTCCGTTCAGTTCCTGATCAGGCGCAACAAGTTGGCCGAAAAATCACTGCTTGAAAGTGAGCGTCATCTGGTAAACACTACCAATGAACTTAGAAAAAGTGAAGAAAGATTCGAACTTGCCTTAAAAGGAACACGCGCCGGAATCTATGAATGGGACATGGTCACCAACCACGTCTACGTGAGTGACTATTGGAAGAGTCTGCTCGGTTACCGGCCTGAAGAAATCGTGACTGTTACACTTGAGAATTTTCTTGAGCGTGTGCATCCGGATGACCTTCAACGAACGACCGAATCAGTAAGAAATGTAGTGGACACTCATCACGTCCTGTATCAGAACGAAGTCAGACTGAAGACAAAGACCGGTGACTACAAGTGGTTCCTGGACAGCGGGATCGTAAAGACCGACGATAAGGGAGTCCCGCTCATGTCCGTGGGATCTCTGATTGATATTCAGGAACGAAAAACAGCCGAAGAAAAGATAAGGCAGCAGAATGAACTGCTTGCAAAGGCTAATCAGGAACTTGACTACTTTGTCTACAGCGTGTCACACGACTTGCGGGCGCCATTGAGTTCCATCCTGGGGTTAACAAACATCTATTCGCTGACGGACAATTCACAGGAAAGAGATCAAATTGTCAAAATGATCAGCAATCGCGCTTTTGCCCTGGACGATTTCATACGCGAGGTGCTTGATTATTCCCGTAATAGTCGTGTGGAAGTCAAATATAAAACTCTTCTGTTACGGCAGTCAGTGGCTGAAGTACTCGAGGGTCTCAGCCACATGCAGGGATTTGACCAGGTGGACATCATTAACCAGGTTCCCGCCGAACTTGAGGTGGTAACGGACCCGGACAGGCTTAAGGTCATGTTAAGCAACCTGATTGCCAACGCGGTGAACTACCGTGATCAGTCAAAGAGTTCCTATATCAGGATCTGCGCAGAGCGGTTAAGCCGCTGGTGGTCCTTTTCCGTCGAAGACAACGGGATTGGCATCAAGCCTGAACACCATGAAAAAATCTTTGACATGTTCTACAAAGCACACGATCGTGGAAATGGAAGCGGTCTCGGTCTCTATATTGTAAGGGAGGCACTGGGTCGCCTGAAAGGAAAAATTGAGGTCAAATCAGACTATGGTAAAGGTTCCACTTTCCAGGTCACGCTGCCAGTGGCCACTGTAAATGAAACTGTGGAGGCCGCAGTGAATCATTCTTAATACTTTGGTGATCATATCCTGCTTTTGATTCTGACAAGGATTCCGGAAATTGAGCCATTACCGAATTTCCTATGAAGCCTTTTCTGTTTTGTGTGCTGATGATCATTCAATCTGTGGTCCTGGCACAAGTCCCGGGACCCATCATGCTTCCCAACGGCTGGAAACTTACACCGGCCGGCAAAAGTACGGGCCTGGGCGACCTGCCCCTTAACCTTGCCATTTCGCCCGACAAGCAATACATCGTTGCCACAAACAATGGGTATGGTGCTCATACGCTGCAACTTCTGGATGCACAGACAAAGACCCTTCTCGACACCCGTGACATAGGAAAGGCATGGTACGGACTGGCTTTCTCTGCGGACTCAAAGACTATTTATGCTTCTGGCGGCTATAACAACCAGGTCGTAAAAGTGCAAATCCGCGAAAAGCGGCTGTCTGTGGTTGATTCCATCCCTCTTGGAAAGCCATGGCCCGATAAGATAGGTGTGGCAGGACTTGCACTTGACGACAAAACACACAGGTTGTTTGCCGTGACTCATGACGATGGTGCCCTTTATGTTCTCGATACTGAAACAAAGAAGATTCTCTCCAGGACCCAGCTGGAGGGAGAGGCCTATACTTGCCTGCTGTCAAAAGATCATAAGACCCTCTACATTTCATGCTGGGGTTGTGACAAGATACTTTTGTATGACATAGGCTCAGGTCAAATAAGAAAAAGTATTCAGGTGGGTGACAACCCCAATGAAATGGTGCTTTCTTCAAACGGAAAGTACCTGTACGCCGCGGTGGCCAACGATAATGCGGTTGCTGTTCTGGACGCCCGCTCAGGCAAATTGCTGGAAGTGTTGAATGCCGCGCTCTATCCAGGTTCGCCGAGCGGAAGTACCTCCAACGGCGTTGCGCTCAGCGAAGACAACAAGTCTCTCTTTGTAGCCAATGCGGACAACAACTGTGTTGCCGTTTTTGACGTGAGCAGGCCCGGCGCCAGCAAGGGCAAGGGATTTATCCCGGTAGGATGGTACCCAACTTCGGTTCGGGTGTTGGGCAATGAGTTGTTGGTAGCCAACGGAAAGGGGTTCTCGTCATTCCCCAATCCACATGGTCCAAACCCAACCGTGCGAAGACAACGTGTACAGCATCAGGCTAACACAACTGAGATGGAAGTGCAATACATTGGTGGTATGCTGCTGGGCACCCTCAGTACGATCCTCATTCCTGATGCTGCCCAACTTGCTGAATATTCCAAAGCCGTTTACGCCAACACGCCTTATCGGAAGGAAACCGAATTGACATCGCCAACAGGTCAAAGTCCGATTCCTTCAAAAGTAGGAGATTCGTCGCCCATCAAATATGTCTTTTACATTGTGAAGGAGAACCGTACCTACGATCAGGTGCTAGGAGACATCCCGGACGGTAATGGTGACCCCTCACTCGTCTTGTTTGGAAAAGATGTGACACCCAATCAGCATGCATTGGCCCAACAGTTCGTGCTGTTTGATAATTTCTATGTAAACGGTGAGGTCAGTGCGGATGGCCACAACTGGAGCCTGGGGGCTTACGCCGATGATTACCTTGAGAAAACCTGGCCCACCAGTTACGGTGGAAAGGGTGGGAATTATTCAGCGGAGGGCAACCGCAAGATTGCCAACAACAAGAATGGATTCATCTGGGATTATGCCCAACGGGCAGGAGTCAGCTACCGGACCTATGGAGAATTTGCTGATAATGGGAAAGCCAACCTACCCGTTCTGGAAGGTCATTTCTGCAAGAAGTATACGAGTTGGGATGAGAGCGTGATGGACACTACACGTTTCCACCAGTGGCGCCGTGACTTCGATTCCCTTAAAGCGATCCATCAAATTCCCAGACTCAACACCCTACGCTTTATAAACGATCATACGGAGGGGTTACGCCTCGGTAAACACTCGCCAAAAGCACATGTTGCCGATAATGACTATGCTGTAGGGCTCTTTATTGAATATCTTAGCAAGAGCAGCATTTGGAATGAGACAGTTGTGTTCATCGTTGAAGATGACGCACAAAATGGTCCCGATCATGTCGACGCACACAGAAGTACACTGTATGTGGCCGGCGGAATGGTCAAAAGAAAATATGTAGACCACACCATGTACTCCACGGCTTCCGTGCTGCGAACCATTGAATTGATCCTGGGGCTGCCTCCCATGAGTCAGTATGATGCGTCTGCCGAACCCATCTGGAGAAGTTTCAACAACCAGCCTGATGCTACGCCGTTTGTATCAATCCCCGCTAGAGTTGATCTTACCGAAAGGAATGTGGCCATGAACATCTGGCAACGCAAGAGCGAAAAGTTCGATTTCCACAAAGAGGATCGCGCACCGGACGAAGAGTTCAACCAGGTACTTTGGTATGCTGTGTATGGCAATACCAACTTTCCCGTTCCCCGGAGGGCGGCTTTTGTGAATGCACGGGAAGAAGGGGATGACGACGATTGATTTGGATTTGTAATAGGAGCTTCCTGACATCCGTCATCAGTTTTTGTGGTCTGCCTCACTATGTTCGCCTTATGAACCTCCTTCGCAGAAACCGTGAATTCTGGACTCATGAGCGCAGCCTTTCGGCCTTGCTCATCTACTTGTCTCTCATGCTCCTTCTATGGATGCCGGCCTCAGGACATACCTGGCTGGAGTTTATTTTCAAGGACCTTCTCTTCATTCTCATCACCGTAGCAGGCGTATATTCGGTATTGACCAACTGGAAACGGCAGCTGTTTTTCATCGGGCTCGCTAGCCTGGCGGCGGCACTGCGGGTAGTCAATTTTCTTACACCCAGCGTCAACCTGAATGCAGTCAATGATGCGTTGACTATCCTTTTCTTCGTATTCCTTAGCTACTTTGTTCTGCATCACATCTTCAAAGACGGGCCGGTGAATTTCTACCGCATTCAGGGTTCACTGGTCGTGTTTATGATTATGGGCTTCTTCTGGGCCTTTCTGTACCACCTCCTGGAAGACGTCAATCCAGGCTCGTTCGCCACGATGAAAGGTCCTGTTACGCTTGATTATGGTCAATATGTATACTTCAGCTTTGTGACCATGACAACATTGGGCTACGGCGACATTACGGCTGTTCACCCCATTGCGCGCTCGCTTGTTGTTTTTGAAGGTATGATCGGGCTGCTCTATCCAACTGTAATGGTCGCCCGGTTGGTTGCAATGGAGCTGGAGCACAGCCGGAGTACCTGGGTGCACAAGGAGCATGGCAAGGAAAACAAGAATGAGGGATAGTTGTTCATCTGCTCCTAAGTATTCGAGTTTATCAAAACAAAATTAAGATGCGATCTTTCCTGTTTGTTTTATCATGCCTTGTTGCCTTTTCGGCACAGGCGCAAGACGACCGGATATGGTACCGGGAACCGGCCAAACAATTCGGGGAGGCATTGCCGCTCGGAAACGGAAGAATCGGATTGATGGTTTATGGTGATCCCTTGCACGAGAAAGTACATCTTAATGAAGCAACGCTGTGGGCGGGTGGACCAGCCACCCTCGCACCGAATCCTGGCGTGTATCAGTATTTGCCAGAAATTAGAAGGGCACTTTTCAATCATGAGCTCAGGAAGGCAGACTCGCTTACCAAAAAACTTCAGGGACTCTACACAGAGTCATATGCACCGCTGGGTGATCTGCAGATTGATTTTCAACATACGGGGGCCATACAACAATATACCAGGACGCTGGACCTCCGTAATGCAACTGCAACTATTCAATACAAAGTCGGCATTGTGGCTTTTACCCGGGAAATGTTTGTGAGTGCCGCAGATCAGGTGGCGGTAATTCGGTTCAGAAGCAGCAGCAAAGGTGCCCTTAACTTATCCATGAGGCAATCAAGCCAGTTGAAGCCTCAGTTCGCTTTAATGGAAAACGGCTTGGTGATGAAAGGGAAGTCTCCTGCACACGCAGACCCGAACTACTTGGGCGAAAAACCGGAGGCCATCATTTGGAACGATCCATCAGGTTGCCGGGGAGTGAGATTTGAGTCCCGCTTGAAGGTGATTCAAACCGATGGAACCGTCAGGGGAAAAGACGGAGCGTTGGAAGTGCATAACGCCTCGGCGGTCGTCGTTCTGATTTCCATTGCAACCAGCTTCAACGGGTTTGACAAATGTCCCGACAAAGACGGAAAAGATGAATCTGCGCTGGCTCAGACAGCGTTGGAGAATGCATCTGCGAAGACATATGACGCCTTATTGCAGAACCATCAGCACGATTATCGTCACCTGTTTGATCGCGTAGCCATAGAGCTCCCTGCTGACCCCAATTCCAAACTTCCCACCAATGAGCGGCTAAAGGCTCACACTAATGGTGCGCCAGACCGTTCATTTGCTGCTCTCTATCTGCAATATGGTCGATACCTGCTGATCTCCAGTTCCAGAACATCAGGTGCTCCGTCCAATCTTCAGGGAATCTGGAATCAATTGATGCGGCCTCCATGGAGTTCCAACTACACCACCAATATCAACGCGGAAATGAACTACTGGCCCGCGGAAGTTTGCAACCTGACTGAAATGCATTTGCCCATGATCGGCCTCATCGGGAACATGGCTATAACCGGCGCCGCCACGGCCAGGGAATTTTACGGAATCAATGAGGGCTGGTCTCTCAATCACAACAGTGACCTATGGGCCACAACCAATCCTGTAGGAAATAAGGGTGAAGGATCTCCACAATGGGCCACCTTTCCGCTGGGTGGTGCTTGGGCCTGCAAGGACTTGTTTGACCATTATCAGTTCACCGGCGACAAGGCATATCTGAAAGATGTTGCCTATCCTTTGATGAAATCACAGGCACAGTTTGTGAGCAAGTGGTTGATTTCAGACCGACAAGGCAGGCTGGTGACGGCACCTTCAACGTCCCCGGAAAATGAGTATTACCAACCTGGAACCAAAGAGCATTATCAGACGTCCATTGCGTCCACCTGCGACATGTCCCTTGTCTGGGACCTTTATACGAATGTGATTGAAGCATCTGAAGTGCTTTCCACAGACAAAGAATTAAGAGAAGATCTCATACGGCAGCGGGCCAAACTCTTTCCATTGACCATCAACAGTGCGGGTCTGTTGCAGGAATGGTATGAGGATTATGAAGACGTGGATCCGCAGCACCGGCACTTGTCGCATCTGGTGGGACTTTATCCCGGAAGACAGATATCACCACGCATTGATCCCGTAATTGCACTTGGCGCCCAGAAGGCACTGGAGAAAAGAGGTGACGGCGGAACCGGCTGGGCTAAATCCTGGAAGATCAGTCTTTGGGCAAGATTGTATGACGGCAAACATGCCTACAAGCTATTCAAAGAACTTCTTCATTATACAGAAGACGGAGGAACCATCAGCTACGCGGGAAAGGGAGGGACTTACCCAAACCTCTTTTGCGCACATCCGCCATTTCAGATAGACGGGAATTTCGGCGGTACAGCCGGCATTGCAGAGATGCTGCTGCAAAGCCATCTCGGGTACATCGATGTGTTGCCTGCCATCCCGGATGACTGGAGTGACGGCCGCTTCGATGGCCTGGTCGCACGCGGTAATGTGGTAGTCGGCGCAACATGGAAGAAAGGCAAAACAACAGAAATCAGATTGACTGCCAGGCAGGCTGGAAGGATCTTGTTAAAAAATCCTTTCGCACCTTCGACCAGTATTTACGCAAATGGGAAGTTGATTGATGGATTCACTGCGGAGGGTCTCATCGTTCTGGAAATGAAGCAGGGAGAGTCCATGAGAATAGGAGCAAAAAACTAGTTTGTCTAGTTAAAGAATATTTCGTCAACCATTAGCCACCCCTTGTCTTTTGGGGCCTTCCTGAATGCAGGAAGTTTGGTCAGCGGCTTTGCAATAACTTTGTAAGTTGTGTAAGACGTGCCAAGGGGAACAACAATCCCCTCGTTCTGGTTCGTTCCGTATTCAGCAGGCTGGGTGGGTACCACCTTGCGGATGAGCGTCAAATGCGAGTCATCGTTCCCTCCATATATCTCCATCCATTCGGGCGGCATGGTCTCGGCGCCAACATCCTTTGCGAAACTGATCGTCACTGAATTGATTTTGGGACGAGTAGGGAAGTGGAACACCGCTTCAAGTGGATTATCCCTGAAGGCCATCCAGGAGGGATCTCTGAAGAAGTCCATGAAACCTTTGCGACTGTCAATCAATGTGTTAATTCCGTTGCCTGGATACTTCTTGTCTGATGGTGTCAGCAAGGTTGCCTTTTCAGGAGCCAGTCCTTTGCAAAAGAACCCTAATGTTGCCGTTGCACTGCTCTTCCATCCTTCCCGGTATGCTTTTGCTTTGATCAGCGTGTAGGAACTGATAGAAACAGGGCCATTGTAGACCGGAGACTTCACACTATCAGGTTCCGATCCGTCTGTTGTGTAGCGGATTACTGCTCCGGGAATCGTTGCTTTTAGTTTGATGGGTTCACCTGGTTGTAGCAATTGACTCTCATTGACAGCAAGCGGCGCACTCAATTGCAATACCTCCCTTGAATTTGGAACATATCCGGTTTGCCAATTGATGTTAGCATACTTCCTGCCAGCTGCATCAGCAGACGCCTGGGTAATTTTCGTATTCCAGATGAAGACATCGCGCAATCCGGGCATTGAAGCCAACTGATCAATTGCTGCCTCGCTAACTGCGGTTCCTGAAAGTGCGAGTGATTGAAGTGAGCTTATGCGTTTCAGTGCCTGCACTCCTTTGTCTGTTACATCGGTATTATTGAGAATGAGCTTTTCAAGGTGCACAAACTTTGACATCATGCTAAGATCCTCGTCTTTCACAGGCATGTTCGTCAGGTTGATAGATACAATTTGATCAGCTACTGCTGAAAGTTCTTCGATGGACTCCGGCCTGAAGGCCTGCCTTACAAAAAAGTCCGCCTGAAGAGCTGGTTCAGATATGGCCACCTGTGACACAAACCTGAAGGGAGTATTCAGCATTTGTATCTCTTCAGCGGACGCAAATGCAAAATGGTATCGCTGATCTGCTGTGTGCTTCTTTAAATAAGTAGAGCCAACGGAAAGAGCCAACCCTCTGAGAGAGTCATTCGTCGGCATAGCATTGAGTTTGATGTTCATATCAGCTCCCACAGCTATCCAACGATTAATCAACTTCATTTCAGACGCAGTCAGCTGGGGCTTGTCCTTTGGAGGCATATGATTCTTTTCGTCGATGCCGAGTTCGAGGCGCTGAATGATCAGGCTGCCGGACGGATCTCCCGGTTTCCACAGGGATCCATGCTTGCCACCTTTTAGGATACTTTCAGCCGAAGTGAGCACGAGATCACCCTTAGCCTTGCTCCGGTTGTGGCATCCAAAGCATTTGGCTTCCATCACTTTGCCAATGGACTGGCTGAACATCGTGCTGTCCACTTTGTAAGTCTCCGATCCTGACTTCCCAAAAAGTGGAGCGGTAAGATACCCTTCACCATGGGTCAGGGTTGCACCCAGATGACCTGCAATGACTACTGCGAGAGTGGAGAGCGCAGCAGATGATCGAATCACCTGGCGTGAGCGCCCACTGGAAATTGCGTAGTAAAGAATTGCACTCAGAATGGATAGCATCACACCGGCCCATCTGTGATAGGTCAGAACATCATCATCATAACCGCCCTCCTTTGACAGAAAGAATCCGGAAATTGCAGTGAGCGATGAAGTGAGAGCAGCAGCAAGAAGCACCGTCTGCAAAAGCGGACGTGAGGATTCCGATTGTGCAAATATCAGGAAGCCGACTCCCAGCAAAACCAGGGTTACAGGAAAATGAACCAGCAAGGGGTGAAGTCGGCCGCCAATCTGCAGCCACGAAGGCACCACCAACCATTGATTGGTGAATAGCAGAAATACTGCCAGTATATTCAGCGCGAAGACCGCATTTTCAAGAATTCGTTTGAAGGACTGCATCAATGTACGATGAACTTCAGGTCAGGCCCGGTTGAACTTGTAGGGATATACTTTGCCCGAAGCCCATTGTGCCACGTAGAGGTTGTCGTCGGCGTCTACGCAGACGTCGTGTGGATGCACGAGAATCTTCTCGGCTTGTGACATGGGCTGAAGTTTGCCCTCATTGTTATACTGCGGTGCTGATCCACCCAGGTTGGATACCACCTTGTTTTGCTTGTCCAGAATGGTGACGAATCCTGTCTTCTCCGCGTCAAGGGATGGTGAGCGGAGTACGGCGGCATACAGATAATCACCCTTGATGACCGGCCTGCAGACACAGGCACCAGGTAGTTGAACGACTTCCAGTAGCTTACCTTCAAGACTGTATCGCTTGAAGCAGGTACGCGTGCGGTCCGTCACAAGAAGAGTTGGTGATGTCTGGCGGGTATCAAGGCAAATGCCATGCGCATTGTCCAACTTCTCATCTCCCTCACCACGTCCGCCGAAATAACCCAGCAACCGGCCGGTGGCATCGTAGTGAAGTACATACTGGGATCCGTAGCCGTCTGCGACAAAGAAATCTCCGGAAGGCATTACTGTGGTCTCCGTAGGGACAAACAACTCAGGTTTAGGATAAAGACCATCTTCCTTTGGGGCATCAATGGTTAACAGGATCTCTCCCTTCATGCTCACTTTGAATACCTGATGCCTCACGGTATCCGTAACATACAGTACGTCGCCGGATAAGGTAAGACCATGCGCGCCAGGAAAATCGTGACCCCAGCTTTCAAGCAGTTTTCCTGAAGTATTGAAAACAAGAACATTGTTCCTGGTCTCGTTGGTCAGCAAAATGATTCGTCCCTTTGCATCCTGCACCATTTCATGGCAGTCGTTGACAGGATTACGGAGGGGATCAGCTTTCGCCCATTGGTTGTCGAGGACATATTGCATCCCATTGTGCCCGTATACAAGGCCCTTGTCGCGAGCAATGAGATGTTGGAAAATGGAAACACTCCCAATTGCTGACAAGCCCGCTTTACTTAGAAAATCTCTTCGTCGCATAACTATGAACCAGAAATCTCAATCAAGCCATTATCCCGGGCACCAGCTTCCCCGCAACATCGGTAAGTCTGTAACGCCGGCCCAGGTGTTTAAAAGTCAACCGTTCATGATCCAGACCCATCAGGTGCAGTGCAGTCGCATGGAAATCATTTACATGCACGGGATCTTTTACAATATTATAACCGAATTCATCCGTCTCGCCGTAAGTGATACCCGGTTTTACGCCGCCACCGGCAAGCCAGATTGTGAAGCACCTGGGGTGATGGTCTCTTCCGTAATTCTTATCGCTCAGGTCGCCCTGACAGTAGTTCGTACGGCCAAACTCGCCGCCCCATATTACCAGTGTCTCATCCAGCAGTCCGCGTTGCTTCAGGTCCCTGATGAGTGCTGCTGAAGGTCGGTCCACATCTTTAGCCTGAAGGGGCATTTCCCCGGTAAGGTTGCCATGCTGGTCCCATCCCTGATGGTACAACTGCACGAAACGGACGCCGGCTTCTGATAATTTTCTTGCAAGAAGGCAGTTCGCAGCGTACGTGCCGGGGATCAGGCATTCCGGCCCGTACATTTTCACAATATGATCAGGTTCACGGGATACATCCGTCAATTCAGGCACTGCAGTTTGCATCCGGTAGGCCATTTCATACTGCTGAACCCTGGCGTTAATCTCAGGGTCGCCAAAATTTTCAAACGCCATTCCGTTCAATTCACCCAACTTATCCAGCATTTGCCTGCGGCTCTGTTTATCGCTGCCAGCAGGGTTATTTAGATAAAGGACTGCCTCTTCGCTGTTGCTGAATTGGACACCCTGATGAACGCTATCCAGGAATCCGTTTGTCCACAGTTTGGAATACACACCTTGCCCGTTCCCACGACCACGGGACAGCAACACACAAAAGGCAGGAAGATTTCTGTTCTCACTACCAAGGCCATAGCTCATCCAGGCGCCAAAGCTCGGGCGATTGCCCTGCTGTGCACCTGTCTGCATGAAGGTCAAAGCAGGGTCATGGTTAATGGCCTCTGTATGCATGGTCTTGATGAAACAAAGTTCATCGGCAATGCCGGCAATGTTGGGAAACATCTCACTCACCCAGGCCCCAGAATGCCCGTGCTGCTGAAACTTGAAATAAGAGCCCACAAGAGGGAACTTCTTTTGGTTGGACGTCATCCCGGTCAGCCGCTGACCCTGACGAACCGACTCCGGAAGATCCTGTCCCCGCATTTTATTGAGTGTAGGCTTGTAGTCAAAACTCTCCAGTTGTGATGGCGCGCCATTTTGAAACAGATATATGATGCGCTTGGCTTTCGGTGCGAAATGCGGCAGCCCGAGGCTCGAGGTAACCTCTCCATCACCTGATTTGAACAAGTCGGGTATCAACAAACTCCCCAGTGCCACCGAGCCCACACCCAGACTGAGCTTCCCCAGGAAATGTCTGCGGTTTACGTTGAGTCTGTTCTCCAAAAATTCCCTTGCCATGATTATTTGGTTATGGCCTCATCCAGATTGTAAATGGTGTGAATCACCTGCATCAATGCGGCTGTCTCCGGAACATCACCCATATTTTCATGCCTGTATTCTCCTGCCTGCAAAAATGCTGCGGCCTGGTCAGGATGTTCCCTGAATCTCTTCACTTCCCCCTCATAATAGACACTAAGAGCAGATTTCTCCTTGCTGTTCGGATTACGGCACAGAATCAGGCGGAAAGCTTTTTCAATACTCTCATCTTTTGCGGGTTTCTCCATCATGATCCGCTCAGACAATACACGTGCCCCTTCCAATACCATTGGATCATTCATCATCACCAATGCCTGCAGGGGAGTGTTGGTACGCAAACGTCTCACTTCGCATTGATCGCGACTGCTCGCATCAAACATCAGCATGGACGGAGGCGGAACAGTTCGCTTTATAAAATTGTACATACCCCTGCGATATAACTTTTCGTCATGATCCTGGATATAATGGGAGAGCCCCCGGCCCGATGTCGAGGCTTCCCAGATGCCAGGAGGCTGGTAGGGCTTCACACTGGGTCCGCCAATCTCGTCTGTCAGAAGTCCGCTGCTCGCTAGAACGAGATCTTTTATGGACTCTGAAGTTAATCGAACTCTTGGTGCGTGTGAGAGCCAGATATTTTCAGGATCGATTTCTCTTGCCGTTTCTGTAGTTGAAGCTGACTGCCGGTATGTTGACGACATTACAATCTGTTTCACCAACCGCTTTATATTCCACCCATTATTCATGAAATCCAGGGCGAGCCAATCAAGAAGCTGCGGGTGGCTTGGCAGATCTCCCTGCATGCCGAAATCACCGGCAGTCTTCACAATTCCCCTGCCGAAGAACTCCTGCCAGATTCTGTTGACAAATACCCTGGCGGTAAGGGGATTATCCTTGCTCAGAAGCCACTGAGCCAGCCCCAGGCGATTTGCAGGATAGGCGCTCGTATCAAACGGGAGCACCGCAGCAGGCACGCCCTGATGCACAATTTCGCCATGGTTGTCATAAGCACCTCTCACCAGCAGGTAAGTCGGACGGACAACACTGCTGTCCTTCATGATCATAACCTCAACCGGAAATTGCTGTTTCCTGTTGATGAAGTTCAGAATACCGTCAACGTCTTCTTTTGTGATATACATCTTTGGCGGGTCGGCCATCGAGTTAAGCATGATATCGCCAACAAGACCTTTTTCAGGTACCTGGTTGAAGAAGGCAAATGTGCTGAAATAGTCCTTCTGGCTGATGGGATCATACTTGTGGTCATGGCACTTCGCGCATTCAAGTGTGAGGGCAAGGAATGCCTTGCCGAAAGTATTCGTGCGGTCTGTGACGTATTCTACCCTGTACTCTTCATCGATGACGCCGCCTTCCTGTGTGATCTTATGATTGCGGTTGAAACCGGTGGCCAGCAGCATTTCCCTGTTTGGATTGGGGAGCAGGTCACCGGCCAGCTGCCACATTACAAATTTGTCGAAGGGATAATTCTCATTGAATGCGTGGATCACCCAGTCGCGCCATGGCCACATGGTGCGAAGCCCGTCATCCTGGTAACCGTGCGAATCGGCATAGCGGGCAACGTCAAGCCAGGGCAATGCCAATCGCTCACCGAAATGCTTATCTGCCAGAAGGGAATCCACCATCTTTTCATAAGCGTCTGCTGACTCATTCTTCAGAAATGATTCCTGTCGCTGTAAGGAAGGCGGAAGGCCTGTCAGGTCAAATGAGACTCGTTTAAGCAGCAGTTCCTTACCCGCTTCATCAGAAGGACTCAGTCCGTGCTCTTCAAGCTTCTCAAAGATGAACCGGTCGATCTCGTTTCGCGCCCATTGCCGATCACTAATTTCAGGAACAATTACGGGCTTGGGAGGAATGAAGGCCCAGTGCTTTTGATATTTTGCACCCTGGCTGATCCATTTGCCTATGAGCTTTATCTCATGGTCTGTGAGAGAAAGTCTGGAAGTGGGAGGAGGCATCACTTCGGCAGTATCACCCGAAGCTATTCTACGGTACAATTCAGAGTGATCTGGTTCGCCTGGAACAATTACCCTGCCATCGGGATTGTCCTTCAAAGCAGCATAAAGGCCGTCTTCCGTATCGAGTCTGAGGTTTGCTTTTCGTTGCCTCGCATCAGGACCGTGACACTTGAAGCACCGGTCAGAGATAATGGGCCGGATGTGAAAGTTGTATTCGACGACATCGGGCAGGCGCTCCGAGCTTTGCCTTCCGCATGAAGACAACATCAAGGTTCCAGAAACAAGAAGAATTAACAGGATACCCCGGGCCACCATAATCGCTCAAAGTAGGAATTTGGGCATCAATTGACAATGGCTATGTCGAAGACTGCATCATGAAGATGAGGAATGGGCTGATTGGGAATGAAGAAGGGGAATCAGGATAACCGATGCTACAGATGCTGAATCTCCTTATTCGATAATCAATTCCTGTATTCCGAACTTCTCTGGCCGGAATATCAAAATACGCTGTTCCTCATCCCATGCAAACTTCCCAGGTGAACTGTAGATCTTAAACCCTTTGGCATAGTGAAATTCAGGCACGAAGATTTCGGTCGGGGCCTGGATAAGGGGATCCGCCTTGTACTTCAGATAGAAACGGTGATGGTCTTTGTCGAAGAAATACCGCAGCGGTTGTCCTGCGATCTTGTAAGGATAGGGACGGATTGCCGCTGCCAACGCCCGCCCACCTGAATAGCTAGAAACGGCAGCTTGTTGCTCAGACTTGCTGTAGATGGAAAGGTCTTCGCCATTCCACTGATCACCTCGTTCATGATCGTTATCAGACGAGTAGACCCATAGGGTATAACTCATCAGGTTGGACTCAAGCGGACGGATAGACCGGTCGAGTGCGTCCTCCTGATCGGCGTAGTCGCCATCCTTAAATGCATTCCGGTCCCCCAAATCCATTGGCACACCAAATTCACCGAGAAGGGTAGGACGCAATCCCATGGTTTCTTCCGTTTCTTTCCTGAGGTCCTGCATCTGTGAATGAAACATTTCGCGGATACCTGTCTTGCCGAACACCACCTTCAAGTCTCTCACATCCACGTTCATCCAGCTGTTGTATTTCTTTGTGAGCAGTGTGACCACATCATAAGAATGGCTTGCATGCACAAGCGTTCTGGCTTCGGCTGGAGTAAACCGGGGGAGTTTGAGAAGAGACGGGCGCTCCACAAAAATAAGCCAGGTACTATCAATCGAATTCATTTCTTTAGCAAAGCGCACAACGAAGGGGCGGTAATAGTCAAGCGAAAATTCCACGTCACGGCCTTTTGCCGTGGTAAAATATCTGGGCTTCTTTAAGGCAGGTTTTCCCGCTGCATCTAATCCCCAAACGCCTGCCTTTCGCCACACGTCAGCCTCGGGGCTTTTCCAAACCGAGACGCCCATGGGATTGAGTTTGACTTTCCCAATCTCCTTTGCTGTGGGTACATCAAATTCATAGTAAGGAACTTCGACCGGAATGCCTGCGCCGGCAACCATTCCCTGGAAAGGTGTCGGCATCGCTCCATTTTTATAAATCCCTTCAGCCAGCAAATCACTTGCACCAATCAGTCCGGAGGTCGGCTCGTTCATTACATCAAACCCAATTACATTGGGAAGCCCCTTCAATTTCAATGCGACCTGCTTGATGGCATTGATATAGTGTGACTGCAGATACTCCTGCGCACTTACTCCCCCCACTTTGAGGTCAGGTGCAAAGTCTTCACTTCCAAAGAACAGGGCGAACATGGTTGAAGTACCAAGCTTGAAGTAATTCGTAGACCAAAGCATTGATGGCAGAGGGTCACCTTCCCATTGGTGTAATACCGCAGCACCTGTTTCGTGCATATGGATAGGATTGAACCCTACAACCTCAAGGGTCCAATAAGGGGCACCATCGCCGCCTGTGAATCGGCTCCACGCGTCCTGGTGTGGATCAATGAAAACATTGATATGATATTGAGCAGACTTGATGACAAGCGCTCTCAGGTATTCCAGATATTCTTCATCGTAAATCCCCGGCCCTGCATGCTCAACAGCCTCCCAAGATACGAGGAGTCGCAGAAAGCGGTATCCCCACCGGTTCAGGCGCGAGAAATGTTCATCGGCTTCTTCAATCGGGAAAGGCCTTCCGGTAAAGGAGACTGTGTACGCGCACTCCAGGAAATTCTCCTTCACGTGGGTGGGCAGGGAAGGCTTGAACGGCACTTTTACATTTCCGCCCACATTGATCCCGTTGAGGATCATGGTTCTCCCTGCTGCATCCTTAAACCAGATTCCCTCGCTGTGAATGTTCCTGGTAAGGCTGTCACCAACAAAATCGACTGATTGTCCTGCCTGGATATCAACTGAATGGGTCAGGACAAGTTTATCCTTATCAACAGTTGGAAATGGGGTGTCGTGGAAAAGATAAACGGCTGTGGCCAATGCGAATGACACAAGAAGCAGTCCAGCCCAAATGCTGATGCGGGCTTTCTTTGAAAGTGCGTTGTGCTGCATTACCGGTGTTTACTGATTAATTCCTCCATCACGTATTCTTCAAAGCGGCCCAACGCCTCAGGCATGTTTCTCCGGCCGAAACCTACCCTGAAAAAGCCGGGTTCATCATATACTTCTCCGGGAAGGATTAATACATTCTTCTTTTTGACAATATCTTCGGCCAAAGCCATGCCATCAAGGTCCAACTTCCATTTGGCAAAGCCGATGGAACCTGCCGATGGACAATGCCAATGGAAAATATCAGGAAACCGACTGAAAAAGTCGTTGAGCAGGGGAAGGTTGTGACGGATGATATCGAGATTTCTGTTCAGCAGATGATGCCGGTTACGCAACGCCACCTCGGCCAGAAATTCACTGGGCGCAGCGTTGCAGATGGTGGTGTATTCCTTCAGCATGGCACAATGTCTTAACAGTGTATCATCCTTTGATGCCAGCCAGCCAATGCGCAGGCCAGCCAACCCGTAAGCCTTAGACATCACACCAATCGACACGCCTTTTTCATACACATCGACAATTGCAGGCAATCGTGATGAAGGGTCCAACTCCAATTCCCTGTAAACTTCATCAGAGATCAGAACGGCTCCTGCAGACTGGCATAATGATACTATCTCCGTGTACTGCCGTTCATCAAAATGATAACCGGTTGGGTTGTGAGGGCTGTTGATGTATACCGCCCTCGTCTTCGGACTAATCAATCTTCTCAATTCAGAGATGTCAAAGAAGGGAGCGCCATTTTCAAACCTGGCCCGCCATGGCTTCACTTTGCATCCTATGGACTCGGGTACCGAGGCAGCCGACTGATAACAGGGGAATTGCACAATCACCTCATCTTCGGCTTCAAGCAAGGCGTGCCATAACAGGAAGATCGGCTCTTCTGCACCGCTAAATACCAATACCTGAGCGGGACTTGCCGACGAATAGAGCTTCGTTATTTCCTCCCGCAACTTATGACTGCCTAGTGTTTCCGTGTAACCCAGCCATTGCTTCATGAATTTAACATGCGCACCCTCTTCCAGGCTGAGAAGGTCATGAATGTGCATGGCCTCGCAGTCGGAGCTGCAAAGAAGGTATTGGGTGGTGAATTCAAATCGGCTGTAAAACCTTTCCAGCCTGAACGCTTCGATTTTCATATTGCTCTGCCATTCGCAAGTTAAATCAACCACAGGAAAGATTGATCTTTTGGATGCCTGAAGGAATCGCTAGATTGATAACATAATAAAACCTTAACCTTTCCTTACTATGAATCAACTCACAACGCGGACTGTTACGGCCTTCCGTCCGGTCTTATTGTTGCTGGTCTTTCTCTGGACAGTGACTGCATCCGGGCAGACGCTGAAGAAGGAGGACATTGAGCAACTGAAATTCCGTTATATCGGCCCTGTGGGAAACCGGGTTACCGGGACCGTGGGAATACCTGGCAACCGGATGGTCTACATCACCGGTGCTGCCACGGGCGGAATCTGGAAAACCACTGATGGTGGGATAACCTGGAAACCGGTTTTTGACGACAAGCCGGTACATTCTATCGGTGCACTGGCCATTGCACCTTCTGATGCACAAGTAGTTTATGCCGGAACGGGTGAAAGCTTTATCCGCTCCAACGTTTCCATCGGTAATGGTGTGTATAAGTCGACCGACCAGGGTGAAACCTGGAGTTCCTCGGGGCTGGAAAACACCGGGCGCATTTCCAAAGTGATTGTCCATCCTGATAATGCAGACATCGTTTGGGTAGGTGCACTTGGGCATGCCTATGCGCCTCAAAAAGATCGTGGAGTATATAAAACTACAGACGGGGGAAAGACCTGGAAGCAGGTGCTCTTTGTTGATGAGAATACGGGGATTTCCGACATGGCGATTGATCCCAGCAATCCCCGCATTCTATATGCAGGTGCCTGGCAGATCGCACTTCGCACCTGGAACCGCACCAGCGGTGGGCCAGGAAGTGGGATTTATAAATCAACAGACGGTGGAGAGACCTGGTCCAAACTTACGGGTAGTGGTTTGCCCAGAGGGCCTGTTGGCAGAATTTCTGTGGCCACAACCAAAGCAGATCCCAACAAGGTTTACGCTATCATTGAAACCGGCGATGGTATCGAATCCATTGGCGGAGCCAAGCCCGATAACGGCGAATTCTGGAGTTCTGATGATCAGGGCAAGACCTGGAATCTCGTCAGCTACGACCACAGCCTGGGCGGTCGTCAGGCATACTATACCAGGGTGCGGGTTTCTCCCGACAATCCGAATGAAGTTTATTTCTGCAATACCAGTTTCCTCACCAGCATAGATGGTGGGAAGACTTTTAAAGCTGGAGCAGCCCAGCCCAATTGGGATCACCATGACGTATGGATTGACCCTACAGATGGCAATCATATGGCCGTTTCCGGTGATGGTGGTGTATCGATCTCTCACAACCGTGGAAAGTCCTGGTTCAAAATTCAGTTGCCGGTAGCACAGTTGTACCACGTGACCGTTGACAACAAAATTCCTTACAACGTTCTTACCAATCGTCAGGATGGTCCAAGTATGAAGGGCCCCAGCAGGAGCGGTAATGCCGGCTTCTTCGGCCCACCATTGATCACCTCTGGAATGTGGCATGATCTCGGCGGTGGAGAAAGCGGCTTTGCTACGCCAGACCCCGTGGATCCTGATATCATTTGGTCAAGTGCCTCAGGATCTGGCGCGCTTGGTGGCGTGATGGTCCGCTTTAACCAGAAGAACATGCAGTTCCGCCAGGTGGAAATCTGGCCTGAATATGCCGGCGGCCACCCCGCTGCTGAAGTGAAATATCGCTTCCAATGGACGTTCCCCGTACTGGTCTCCAAACATGACCACAATCTTGTCTATGCCACGAGCCAGGTGGTACATCGTACCAACAATGGCGGTCAGACCTGGGAAGTCATCAGCCCTGACCTGACCATGAATGACAAGAGCAAGCAGCAGATTTCAGGGGGACTTACACCGGATAACATTGGCGTGGAATATGCCAATGTGATCTATGCCTTTGAAGAATCACCGCTCAAGCAGGGTCTCTTCTGGGCTGGTACCAATGACGGGCTTGTTCAGATTTCACAGGATAATGGGAAGAACTGGACCAACGTAACCAAAAACCTGCCTGAACTTCCACCACTGGGTACGGTACGAAATATCGAAGCGTCAAAGTGGAGTGAAGGGAAGGCCTACCTTGTCGTGGACTTGCATGAGGTTGGCAATTTCCAGCCGTTCGTTTACAAGACCACAGACTACGGCAAAACCTGGAAGAAGATTACCAAAGGCATTGAGCCTGGGAATCTCAACTATTGCCGCAGCATAAAGGAGGACCCGGTTCGCAAAGGCCTCCTGTACCTTGGTACCGAAAGCACCTTGTACATCTCCTTCGACGAAGGAGAGAATTGGCAGGTGTTCATGAACAACCTTCCCCACACACCATTCTATTGGTTGGAGGTTCAAGAACACTTTAATGACTTGGTTATAGGTACCTATGGACGAGGCGCTTACATATTGGATGATATCAGTCCTCTTCAACAAATGCCTGCCAATCCCGCATCGGTTGCAGCTATGCTTTTCAGCCCGAAGGACGCGTATCGCTTCAGGCCAAAGACCAGCTTGCAGCAGTACACCCCTGAGCCTCACTGGGGACAGGACCCGCCTTATGGGGCTTCCATCAACTATTGGGTAAATGCAGACAAGGATAGTGCAAAGCTTTACATCACACGTGCACCTGGTGATACGGTCCGTACTTTCAAGATGAAGCCAAAGACGGGCATCAACCGCGTATGGTGGGATCTGGAAAGCAATCCGACCAAGAATTTCATTCTCCGCACA
The DNA here is from genome assembly GCA_018266395.1 of Bacteroidota bacterium. GTDB lineage: Bacteria > Bacteroidota > Bacteroidia > Cytophagales > Cyclobacteriaceae > ELB16-189. Next base: position 58,006 of record JAFEAM010000043.1, read on the forward strand.
CCACCTATTGGAGGCGATTGGGTTCAGCTGGACAAGAACCGTACACGGAAGGCAACTATTGCCGGTAGATTTGACGGCTACCTCGTTGCTCCGGGCAAGTACAACGTAACCCTCGTCGCCGGCGGTCAAACGTTCAATTCTACCATCAATATTCTAAAAGATCCGAATTCTGATGGAACCGTGGAGGACATCAAGGCGCAAACCGACTTTATTATTGGCATCTATAACGACCTGAACACGGCCGCCGACATCGTCAACCAGGCCGAGGTCATACGCCGTCAGATTCTTGATATGGCCGACATGGTGAAGACGAACGGAACACCAGGTGCCAAGCAATTCATTGCAGCGGCACAACGCCTGGACAGCACCATTCAGAAGGTTGAGGGAAAAGTTGTGCAGTTGAAATACAGCGGCACCGGTCAGGACCCAACCCGTTATCCCGAAATGATTGCGGGGAAAATGGGGTATCTGGCCAACACCGCTTCCATTGCAGACTTCAAGCCGGGGGATTCATACAAAGAAGTTTATACGGTATTGAAGCAACGATTGGTGGAAGTGCAGAACGAATGGACCAAAATCATGAACCAGGATTTGCTTGAGTTCTTCAAGGTTCGTGATGCTAACAACATCAAGCCCATCGTATTGCCTAAGAAACAATAAACCACACCAGTGGTGAAAAGGAAAAAGGATCAGCGTGATGCGCTGGTCCTTTTTTTTTCTGGCATTCTAACGAATTTTCGACTTTACCCGCCCGAGCTTTTCGCGAATAGCCTGCATCATCATCGAAGTTTCGTCCATGGGGGTAATGATATCAAATCCCATGGTAGCGAGGCGCCCTGCGTCTTCTTCCCCAAATGCGTGGACACAGGTGAGCAACTTGTGCTTCTTTGCGACGGAAAGCACTCGCTCCACCTGCTTCATAAAATCAGGGTTGGAGAAATCTGCAAGCTTTGTGTATCCGAGGTCAATGCTAAGGTCGTAGGGACCCAGATAAAGACCGGAAAGGTGAGGGGTGGAAGCGATTGCCTCAATATTTTCAAGCCCCGCCCTGGTTTCTATCTGGGCTATGGTGAGGATGTCTTCGTCATAATCCTTCATATAGGTTTCCCTGGGGGGCAGGTTGGCCCGGATGCTTCCATAACTGCGAATACCCTTGGGTGGATAGAAGCATGCAGATACAAAAGCTTCTGCGTCCTGCCGCGAGTTAATCATGGGACAAATGACCCCTTTTACGCCCACATCAAGTGCATACATGATTTGTGCCGGATCATTCCAGCTTAGGCGTGCCATCGGGTAGACTTCCTTTCGCAGGGCAGCCAGCATCAGCGCCATAGTCTCACGGCCGATCAGGCTGTGCTGAAGGTCCAGCGTGATGGAATCAAAATCCTGATGGCTGATCATTTCAGCCGTCCAGGGGTGAGGTATGCGCAGAAAAATGTTTAAGGAACTCCGGCCTTTGGCCAGGTTGTCAAAAAGCTTATAGGATGATCGTGCCATAGAACAAAGTTAAATGAAGAGCGTAGATTGATGCTGCACCGCCGAATCTTCAGTCCAGGCATCGCTATCATCCGGAAACCAAAAGCTTGCTATATTGAAGTCCAAAATTGTCCTTGTTAGGACAGTTGGTAAAAAAGATTCAACGATTCAACAATTCACAATAAGCAATCAGCAATGGCCAAGAAGAAACTACCCCGTGTCGCCTACTTCTGTATGGAGTATGGCCTTCAGTCAGACTTTAAAATCTACGCCGGCGGTCTCGGCATACTGGCTGGTGACTACCTCAAAGGAGCAAAGGATCACGGGTATCCCATGGTGGGGATTGGCATCAAGTGGAAGCAAGGTTACACGGATCAGCGCATAACAACAGGTGACAAGGTGATCGACACTTTCCCCATCTATAAGTATCCCTTCCTCAAAGACACCGGCGTTACGGTTACCGTAAAGATCCGCAACCGGGATGTCAAGTGTAAGGTCTGGCTGGATAATACCCATGGCAACGTGCCACTGTACCTGCTTGACACCGATGTACCCGGCAATGAAGATGGCTGGATCACGGGTCAGTTGTACGGCTGGTTTGGAGAGGAGCGTATTGCACAGGAAATGGTGCTCGGGATCGGAGGAGTCAGGGCACTTCGGGCGTTGGGTATCAAGACCGATGTCTATCATTTCAATGAAGGTCACGCCTTGTTTGCGGGTTTTGAGTTGGTGAGAGAAAAGGTAAAGAAAGGGCAGTCTTTCAAAAAAGCGTTGAAGGCCACCCGTGAGGAGATTGTGTTTACAACCCATACTCCTGTTGTCCAGGGTAATGAGTCACATTATATTTCAAGATTGTTGTACATGGGCGCCGATAATGAGGTGTTCAGCAAGAAGAAGTTGAAAGAACTCGGAGGCTCGCCCTTCAATATGACCGTGGGTGCACTGCGGCTGTCTAGAAAGTCCAATGCCGTGGCCCAGCTTCACGCTGATACGGCCAACAAAATGTGGAGCAAGGTAAAGCGCCGTTCGGAGATCGTTGGCATCACCAATGCCATACACCGCCCCACATGGGTGGATTCGAAAATGATTGATGCAGCAGTCAATGGGGGCGATCTTTGGAAGACGCATCAGGAAAACAAGAAGAAGTTGCTTGCCTTTGTGAAAGAGCGCACTGGCGTTCAATTAAAACTTGATTCCCTGCTCATCGGTTTCTCCCGCCGTGCCGTGCGTTACAAACGCAGCGATTTCATATTCAGCGACCGCAAGAAAGTGGATGCCTTGTTCAAAACCGGAAAGCTGCAAATCATCTTCTCAGGAAAGGCGCACCCTCTGGATGATGGCGGAAAGCAGATTGTAGAGAATATCCTGGCATGGACACGACAATATCCCGAGTCAGTCGTCTTCCTTGAAAACTATGACATGACCATTGGGGCAATGCTGACACGGGGAGTGGACATCTGGCTGAACAACCCTCGCCGACCGCAGGAGGCCAGCGGCACTTCAGGCATGAAGGCTGCAATGAATGGTGCCCTGAACCTCAGCATCCTCGATGGGTGGTGGCCTGAAGCGTGTCAGCATGGTGTAAACGGATGGCAGTTTGGGGACGGGTATGAACACAAGGATGAAAAGAAGCTTGACTCCAACGATCAGAAGGCGCTCTACAAGGTGCTCTTCAACGAAGTGATTCCGACGTATTACGAAGACAAGAAACGATGGGTGCAGATGATGCGCGCCAGCATCCTTACTACAAAAGATCAGTTTGCCGTAAAGCGAATGCTGGAGGAGTATTACGAAAAGCTGTATAAGTAACTATCGATTACTGATTACTGGCAGAAGTATCCTGGATGGGTGCTTTGAATCATGGTGGATCCTGTTAGTAGCAGGCTTTAATACTTTTTCGGTTGCGATCTCGGTCCCGGTATTGGGATTGGGATCGTAATGAGGCGCCTTACTGCTGGTGATATAAATCCTGATACGGTGTCCTTTTCTGAACAGGTTGGAAGTGTAAGCCTGGTGAATTCTCACATGATAGATTTCCGCCGGCTTCATCAGTTCCTGGTGATCTGTCCCGTTGCGGTATCTCATACGCAAATATCCAGCGTCAAGTCCATGGAGGTTGATGGACTTCCCGTCCGGGAAGACATCACAAAGAGTGAATGAAAAGTCGGTGTCCGGTGCAGAGCTGCTTACGTACAGATCGGCAATGAGTTCACCGGTTACCTCCAGATCCTTATCCAGAATTGCTGAAGTATAAACTGCCACATCGCTTCTCGATTCATTATTGCGCTGATCATACGGGTAAGACTTCTCATATGACACGTCCCAGAAAGGATTGGACGGATCAAATACGTACGTATCGGGTGATTCATTCGAGGGCAGTGTCACACTCAACTTGCCTTCATTCTTATCAGATGCCGCTGCTCCATTGCTATGCAAATAGAACGACTGATTGACAGACCTCGCCAATGGCCATTCAGACTCACTGTGCCATTTGTTTTCACCCATAGTGAAGATGCTGACCTTCGGAAGCTGGCTGCCTCCCATGCCTTCCTTCAGGATACCATCATACCACTTGAGTAATTCGGCATCGTAATCAAACCCTGCATTAGTGCCGAAGTTCACCTCACCAAATTTTGTCTTGCGCATATTCAGTGAAGTATGATTCCATGGCCCAAGCACCATGCGCGTTTGGCGCTTGGCTGTCTCACTGGGAGACTCTTTCATCATGCGGTTAAAGCCGCGGCGGACCCCCTCAGGACCGTAGGAGGCATCATACCAGCCGCTAAGCAACAGGACAGGGTTATTGAACTTTGAAAAGTCTCCTTCCACATTCAGAAAATTCCACCAGGCACTGGAATCCGGATGGCTAAGCCACTGGTAGTATTCCGGTGCATATTTCTTCAGAATCGGGATGTCTGCAAGCGGGCGATAGGCATACCATTTTCTTCTGTCGCTATGTTCCCATTCTTCCGTAGCCGGCTCGTCATCCCAGGGACCCGACATGTCGTTGGCACGCTTGCGTTTATCGGCCAGGATGTACGGCATGAACCAGTCCAGCCAGGGATGCGAGAAGGCGCCGCCATAATACATGAAGTGATGACTCCCTACCGGCGTCATTTCCGGGGCGGCCGCTGCCAGATGCGGTGGTGCCTGTGACATTGCCAGCCATTGCACTATCCCGGGATAGGATCCTCCATAGGTTCCCACTTTTCCGGTACAAAATGGGTGCTTGCCGACCCATTCAATCACATCATAACCGTCCTGTTTCTCATTGCGATAGGCCTCAAATTCACCCTCGCTGCGAAGGCGTCCACGCACATCCACAAGGAATACCATGTAACCCTGTCTGGCTGCTTTAAGTGGAAACTCGGCATAGGCATCATAGTCGTCTACGCCATAGGGAGTCCGGTAAACAATTGCGGGATGTTTTTCGTCACCTTCTGGACGATAGAGGATGGCACCCAGCTTGATGCCATCCCGCATGGGGATCATCACCTCTTCACGGATGATGTTCAGCGACTGGGCGGAAGTGTCTGTAAAAGAGTTGGTAATGAGGAGGAACAGGAAGATTTTACGCATTGTCAAATATCCCAAATTTGTTTGGATACGCGTCTACCAGATTCTTTCCTGATAACAAAAAAATGACATCTGCGTATATTGAAGGACTTTTGTCACTGCACTAAAATACCGTTAGCACTTGAAGGCAGCCTCCAACGAATACTTTGCTGAGAAAGAGTTCAATGCGATTGACATTTCAAACGCGGGCTTTGTCAAAGGTGAGTATGAGTGCTGCACCTTCAGGAACAGTAACCTGTCTTCGGCCGATTTATCAGACAGCAAGTTCATCGATTGCAATTTTGATGCGTGTAACCTGAGCCTTGCCAACATCAGCAGGGTATTACTTCGGGAGGTGAAGTTCAAAGATTGTAAACTACTGGGCCTGCGGTTTGATACCTGCAATGCGTTCGGGATGGCATTTTCCTTCGAGGGATGTCAGCTGAATCATGCAAGCTTCTTCGGGACAAAGATCAGAAAGACATTGTTTACAAATTGTCAGCTTATTGAAACTGACTTCACAGCGTGCGACCTGAGCGGCTCAATTTTCAACAACTGCGACCTGAACCGGGCTGTGTTTGAAGACACTTCACTGGAGAAATGCGACTTCACGCGTTCGTTCAACATCGTGCTGGATCCGGAGAGGAACCGTATAAAGGATGCGATGTTCTCGGTGGAAGGCGCATTGGGCTTGCTGAGCAAATACAACATTGAAATCGATAAATGACATTTTTCCACAGGAACACTACTGTGGTAAGACGAAACGAAAGAGAACGGTAACTAAACCCTACATCCATGCCCGGAACAAATATTACGGTTGAAGCTCTTGTTGGTGCAGACATCAAAAAGACTTGGGAATATTACAATAATCCCGCCCATATCACACGCTGGAATTTCGCAACGGACGACTGGTGTTGTCCCAGATCCGAAAACGACCTTCGCGTTGGTGGCAAGCTGGTTAGCAGGATGGAAGCAAAGGATGGAAGTTTCGGGTTTGACCTGGAGGCCACCTATGATGAGGTGGTTCCCTACAAGAAGATCAGATCGCATCTTGGCGACGGCAGGGAAGTGACGATTGAATGGAAGGATGTGGAGGGACAGACCCACATCTCCATACGGTTTGAGGCAGAGAACACCAACCCTGTCGAGATGCAAAGAAGTGGATGGCAGAGTATCCTCAATAATTTCAAGAAATACACAGAAGCCGGTTAACTTCAACATAACAAAGTAACCTTATGCTCAGAAGTTTGCTATTGGTGATCGTCTTCGCTATGGCGAGTTGCGCCAAACCGTCGGGGGAATCGATCGAGACTCCAATTAAGGCCTATAACATTGATTTCAACTGGGGGCCAGGTGGACCAAACGGTTTTGCCAAGCCTGGGCTCTGGGCAGATGCCAATCCCATGGAGCACGTTGACTGGTATGCCTCCATGGGGTGCAATGTCATTCAATCCTTTGCCGTCTCATGTAATGGCTATGCGTGGTACAAAAACGGGATCGTTCCGGAACAGCCTGGATTAAAATACGATTTCCTGACGGAGGAGGTCAAGCTTGCCCATGAAAAGAAGATGCTCATCTTCGGATACTTCTGTGCGGGCGCCAATACCAAATGGGGACTGGAGCACCCGGATCTCAGCTATGGCGCACCCTCCGAGACCCATATTCCTTATACTACGGAATATATTAATTACCTCTGCTCTTCGATCGACGATGCAATTCGAAAGACCGGCATGGACGGTATTTTTGTTGATTGGTTCTGGAATCCTGGTGGCTCGCGAGAGCCTACACCACCTCTGAAATGGATGGCCTGCGAGCAGGTGATGTACAAAGAGCTGATGAATGAACCTTTTCCCGGAATTGATAAAATCACTCCGGATACAGAGCTGCAATTCAGAAGGAAAGCCATTGCCAGAACATGGAAGAGAATCAGGGAAACTGCAAAAGCGGCTGATCCGGAATGCCTGATTTGGCTCACCTCAAACAATCTGAACAGCAAAGAGATCGAAGGTTCGGACATGCTCAGGGAAGTGGACTGGGTATTGAACGAAGCCGGTGACATTGCCACCACGGCGGCTGTTCGTAGCAAACTGGGGGACCACACTCGGCTTGTCACATGTCTTGCAACATGGAATAAGCAGGATCCAAAGCAAGTTGTACCCGCAGCCATGAAAGAGCATGTCGGGTTGTATGGCTTCACCAAACCGGTCGAAGGTTCAATGATGAAACCTGTTGACTATTATCTCCATAATCCGGTGGACAGCCTTTCGGATGATGAGAGAAACATTGCCATTCTGGCCCGTACATATCATGACCTGCCAATGGATTATGTGAAGAAGGATTAGTTAGTGGAGCATTACCGGGGACATGCTGCCCCGAGGAACGTCCTGCTAAAAACAACTATCTTCACAGGCTGAATATATCCAATGGGGAGACAAGAATTAGCCGGCTTGCTGCAGGGCAGCCACCAGAAGTTTGCGGATTATCTGAGCGGACTGAGTGAGGAGCAATTCAACCTTTCAAAGAACGGCAAATGGACGGCAGGGCAGGAACTGCAACATATTATCCTTTCTGCAAAGCCAATGATCAAGGCTTTGTCACTTCCCGCTGATGAACTTCGAGCCAGATTTGGCACAGCGATCAATCCGTCAAGAACTTATACTGAGACAGTGACTTTCTACAAGTCGAAGCTGGGGAACGGTGTTGAAGCCCCACCCAGGTTTACCCCATCTACAGTTACCTTTGATCAAAGGACTGGGTTGATTAACGAACTCAACCAAATCGTTGATGCCATCTGCAAGGGGACTGTCTCACGGGAAGAATCAGAATTGGACTCGCTTCTCATCCCACATCCATTGCTGGGACCCCTGACGATGAGAGAGATGCTGTATTTCACCGCTTACCATGCCGAGCACCATCTGAATAATTCAAAGAGAAACCTCTCAGGCATTTAGTCAAAGATGATTTCTAATCATAACCATGAGTCTGCTATTGTCTCCATTCACCATCAGGAACATCACCTTTCGCAACCGAATTGTGATATCGCCGATGTGTCAATACTCAGCCGGGAACGGTTATGCCAACAATTGGCATCTCGTTCACCTGGGAAGCCGTGCTACAGGCGGAGCAGGCCTCGTTATGCAGGAAGCAACAGCCATCAGTCCGGAAGGAAGAATTACATATGGCGATCTGGGACTGTGGGAAGATGGTCAAACTGAAAAGTTAAAGGAGGTCGTTACTTTCCTTCATGCGTATGGAGCAAAGGCGGGAATACAACTCGCGCATGCCGGCCGAAAGGCGAGCTGTGAAGTGCCATGGAAGGGCGGTCATCAGTTTGCACCTAACCAGCCAAATGGCTGGCAAACCATAAGTGCATCTCCGGTAGCCTTCAAAGAAGATCAGGTTGCGCCGATTGAGCTGGATAGAGCCGGGATCAGCAGAATTGTTGAATCGTTTAAGGCAGCCACGAGGAGAGCGGTCCACATCGGATACGATGTTGTAGAAATTCATGCCGCCCACGGATACCTGATTCACCAGTTCTATTCGCCGCTGTCGAATCAAAGAAGTGACGATTATGGTGGAAGTTTTGAAAATCGTATCAGACTGCTGTTGGAAGTCGTGGATGCAGTGAAGTCGGAATGGATGGATAAGCCGCTCTTTGTCAGAATATCTGCGTCGGACTGGACCGACAGTGGCTGGTCTATCGATGACAGTATTTTGCTGTGCTCGAGACTCAGAGAAAAGGGTGTGGATCTCATCGACGTGTCGTCTGGTGGTAATTCGTCCGCCAAGATTCCTGTTGGACCCGGCTACCAGGTGGACTTCTCTGCCCGGATAAGGAAATATTCAGACATCTGCACAGGAGCGGTGGGTATGATTACGGCTCCGGCACAGGCGGAAGATATTCTTCAGGCAGGTCAGGCGGATATGATATTCATCGCCAGAGAAAGCCTCCGCAATCCCAACTTCCCGCACCTGGCTTCCGATGTGCTTGACGGCAAGATCGACTGGCCCTTGCAATACCAGCGTGCCGGACATTTCTGACATGAAAACTGAAACCATATCTGGTATTTGCGGACTGGTTGTGTTTCTGGCCATGATCAGGTGTATTGCCGAGCCACTCCGGTTGCAGCATTTCTCTTCGGAACCAGTACCCTTACCGGCAATCGAGCCATTCCTATACGGCGCATTCGTATCAGCCCTCGTCTTAGGGGGGATGGTAATTTTGCACATCAAAAAACAATATAAGCTGAACATTATACTATGTGTTCTGAATACGCTGATTCTCATTCTTCTCAGGGTCAAATATCAGCTGTAGTCTATCAATACCAGCTGAAGTTTTCATTATTGTCCAATCCCTTAGTTGTGTACATTCACTCCCATGAACGCAACACCTAACCTCATTTTCTTCCGCACATCCGTTTACCTCGGCTACCTGGCCATTGCGGCTCTTCTGCTACTCCATTTCCTGAGTCCGGAGTTTGATCCATCGTGGAGGATGATCAGTGAATATGCATATGGCAGCCATGGTTGGCTATTGCAGGTATTCTTCTTTGCGTGGGCCGCTTCAACCTACGCCCTGGCGGCGGGGATCTTTCCCCTGACTGGCAACATATGGTCAAAGATTGGACTCTTTCTTTTGTTGCTTTCCGGAGTAGGGGAATTGATGGGAGGCTTGTTTGACATCCGACATCCTCTCCATGGAGCAGCTTTTGGGCTAGGTGTGCCTCCCATCCCGGTAGCCGCAATGCTGATTGGATATTATCTCAGCATACATTATCCGATCAACAGGAGGGTGGTGATGTGGTCCAGTCATCTCACCTGGATTTCGGTTGGCCTGCTGGCTATCACGATGATGCTCTTTATTTCAGGGCTGCAGAAGGCAGGCTTGTTCCATCCCGAGTCAGGAGAGGCACCGGAATACATCCCAGCCGATGTTATTGCATGGATCGGTTACACCAACCGTTTCATGGTGTTGTGCGATCTGGCCTGGCTCATTATTATTGGATCACAACTTCAGCGAGTATTGCGCAGAGAGAACCGATAGGCGCCACGTTTGTCGCAAACACGTTTTACCTTTACCCTGTGCAAACTCACTTTGACTACATCGTTATTGGCTCCGGCTTTGGCGGATCTGTTTCTGCCATGCGGTTGGCTGAAAAGGGATATTCAGTTCTCGTCATTGAAAAGGGCAAACGCTGGAAGTCATCTGACTTTCCGACCAGCAACTGGAATACGCGCAAGTATCTCTGGCTCCCGCTGCTGCGTTGCTTCGGTTTTCAGAAGCTTACATTCTTTAAAGAAGTCTTCATCATTTCCGGAGTTGGAGTAGGCGGAGGGTCACTGGTATATGCCAACACGCACATGCTGCCGCGTGATTCCTTTTACAACAATCCGGTTTGGTCGCACTTCAAAGACTGGAAGACTGTTTTGGCTCCCTACTTTGATAAGGCCAGATTCATGCTGGGGAGTGAAAAGTTTAAAAAGGAATATGAAGAAGACCGCATATTGAAAGCTACGGCAGAAGAAATGGGGCGCGGAAGTTCGTACGGAAGGGTGGATTATGTAGGCGTGTACCAGGGTGATACCAAACAGGCAAGAGATCCCTATTTCAAAGGACTCGGCCCTCTTCGCAAAGGATGCACCGAATGTGCCGGTTGCATGGTCGGATGCCGGCATGACGCAAAGAACACCCTGGACAAGAATTACCTGTGGTTTGCAGAAAACAGATTTGGTGCCCAGGTCCTTGCAGAAACCCTCGTAACCAGGATTGAGCACAAAGACGACATCTATCACGTACACTGCCAGAGCAGCACTTCTTTCCGCGAAAAGCAAAACACGGTGTTCACCGCTTCAGGACTTGTTTGCAGCGGCGGGGTTCTTGGCACGCTTGATCTTCTTCTCAAACAGAAACATGTAGACAGAACCTTAACCGGCCTTTCTGACCGCCTCGGCGAAAACATTCTCACCAATTCTGAAATGCTTTCAGGCGTGGTGGCCGCCGACCGTAAACTCAATCATGGAATCGCAATAAGTTCAGTCTTTGAGCCGGACGAGCACACCCACATCGAGCTTTGTAAGTTTCCTGATGGGTCGGGGGCAATGACCCGGTTGGCAGTAATGGCGGCAGGCAATGGTACACCCCCTGTGCGTACGCTGAAGATGATTGGAAACATCATTACCCATCCATGGGATTTTCTTCGGTCCGTCTTCAACCTTAAGCTTGCTGAAACAAGCATCATCTTCCTGATCATGCAGTCGTTGCCCAATGCGATGCGCCTCAGGCTGAAGCGCGGCCTATTCGGCTCAAGGCTCGTGATGGACAATCAATCAGGTCAGAAAGTCCCCAGCTTCATCCCGGTAGGTCAGGAGGCCTTGTACCGGTATGCGCGCAAAGTAAACGGTGTTCCTCACAATGCATTTAGCGAAGTGATGTTCGGGCTTGCTTCTACGGCGCATATCCTGGGCGGATGCCCAATGGGTAAGACGAGAGAGGAAGGAGTAGTGGATGAGAATTTTGCGGTACATGGCTATCCAAATTTCTATATCCTGGATGGCAGCATCATGCCCTGCAACCTTGGGGTAAACCCTTCCCTGACCATCGCGGCTCTGAGTGAATATGCAATGACTCAGATCCCGAAGAAGCCCGGTGTGGCAGTCAAAACACTGGATGAAGAGTTGCAACTCATGTGAGGATTGTTTTCTGCTGGATGATTGCTAACTTCTGACTTGAATAACTTCAAAAACGCATCATCGCGCCTATGAAAGCATTTGTCCTCATAGCGTTTATAACTGTGCTGCCCGGTTTTGCAATCGCCCAATCAGTCAAACCTGACGGGTTTCCCGTACAATTGAAGATTGAGAACGGAATGATAGAAGGAGTGTATGACACGAAATCTGGACTCCAGTTGTACCTGGGAATACCCTATGCAAAGCCTCCGATCGGTTTGCTTCGCTGGAAAGCGCCTCAGGCGCTTGACAACTGGACAGGCGTAAAGTCAACAAAGTCTTTCGGCCCTCGTCCCATTCAGGCGAGGGTGTTTGATGACATGGTATTCCGGTCGGATGGGATGAGTGAAGATTGCCTCTATCTGAATGTGTGGACGCCCGCCAACCGCAACACAAAAGGCCTTCCGGTGCTCGTCTACTTCTATGGTGGCGGCTTTGTGGGTGGCGACGGCTCTGAACCGAGATACGATGGTGCGGCAATGGCAGCAAAAGGTATTGTGGTGGTCACCGTCAACTATCGGCTGAACATATTTGGATTCTTCGCTCATCCCGAACTTAGTAAGGAGTCACCTTACAAGGCTTCTGGAAATTATGGATTGCTGGATCAGCATGCTGCTCTTCGTTGGGTATCCAGAAACATTGCATCCTTTGGAGGGGATCCTAAAATGGTGACAATAGCAGGAGAATCCGCAGGGTCTGTATCTGTCAGTGCGCAAATGGTTTCTCCATTGTCGAAAGGCTTGATAGCGGGCGCAATAGGTGAGAGTGGAGCAGCCATCCGTCCAACATTATTTCCTGTTGCACTGGCTGACGCAGAGAAGGAGGGGCTTGAATTTGCTACCAAGGCAGGGTTCCCTAAACTTGCACAGTTAAGAGCACTTAGCACGAGAGAGCTTTACGAGATCTACAGAGAGTCAAAGCGGTTCGGCTTTTCATTGGTCATTGATCACTATTTCTTTCCGAAATCGCCGGTTGAAATTTTCAAAGCCAGGGAACAGGCCCAGGTGCCTCTCCTGGTTGGATGGAACTCGGCCGAGATACCCGCCATGGCCTTTATGCATGGTCAACCCAACACGGATGAAGCTTATATCAAGAGGGTGAAGGAAGATTATCCTGACAATGCCGATGAGGTATTAAAGTTGTACCCGCATACTTCGCCAACCGAAATTGAAGTTTCTGCGACGGCACTGGCTTCTGACCGGTTCATCGCCTATTCAACATGGAAGTGGTTTGACCTGCACCGGAAAAACAGTACCAAGCCGGTCTACCGGTATCTCTACAGCAAAAAACTGCCGGCCACGATCCGGCCTGAAAACGCCCGGCCATTCCTTATCGGGGCGCCACACGCCTGCGAGATTGAGTACTGTATGGGGAACCTGAGTTACAACAAGGAGTATGTATGGACACCTGAGGATTATGCAGTCTCCCAGACCATGATGAATTATTTCGCAAACTTCATCATAACCGGTAACCCCAACGGCGAAAAACTTCCTGACTGGCTTGTTGCCTCACCTGATGATGCCACACCGCCCGTGATGATCATTGATGTGAACAGTCATGTGGAGAAAGGCTATCATGATGCGCGGTATGTGTTTCATGATAAATTCTATAAGAATTACTAAGTGCTAATTCCTAATTCCCGATCGCATCAGCTGTCGCCAATTGCACTGAACCACTTTTGAAGTTTCTCCTGCAGCTCGGGGCTTTCATGAAGCGGCATATACTCATTGGTGTGCAGGTCATAGCGATAGTCCTTCTGCCATTTCTCCGGGTGACGCGCTATCTGATCTATCGCATCAATAATGAAGTGAAGTTCTTTGTCCGTGAGCACGGGATGAAGCGAGAGCCGTATCCACCCTGGCTTTTCGGAAAGATCTCCATGGTCGATCATGGAGGTTATGCGTTTGGAGTACTCCTTGTCCACATGCAACAGGTAATGACCATAAGTTCCGGCACAGGAGCAACCGCCGCGAACCTGAATGCCAAAATGATCGCTCAGCACCCTTACTACAAAATTGTAATGGATCCTGTCAATGTAAAATGAGATCACGCCCAAACGCTTGGTGATAGCGGGGGCAAGAATATGAAGGCCAGGAATGTTTGGCAGTCTTTCGAATGCGATCTTAAGAAGTTCCTCTTCGCGATTACGGATACGATCCGTTCTCATTTTTTCTTTCAGGCGGATAGCCAGCGCCGTGCGAATGGTCTGCATGAAAGCGGGGGTACCGCCATCCTCACGCATCTCAATGTCATCAAAATAATGATGTTCGCCCCAGGGGTTAGTCCACAACACGGTACCACCACCTGGCTGGTCGGGAACACGATTCGTATATAACTTCTTATTGAAAATAAGTACCCCTGAACTGCCGGGACCGCCAAGAAATTTGTGGGGGGAGAAGTAGATGGCATCGAGCGACTCTTCCGGATCAGCGGGATGCATGTCCATGTCCGCATAGGGTGCTGATGCAGCAAAGTCAACGAAGCACAAACCTCCATGACGGTGCATGATCGCCGCCAATTCATGATAGGGAGTAAAGATGCCGGTCACGTTGGAGCAGGCTGTGAACGATCCGATTTTGTATTTCCGGTCACTATATTTCTGCAGTTCCAATTCAAGGTTACGCGGGTCAACCAGCAAATCGTCACCGGGGGGGATCACCACGACATCTGTTTCACATTCGAGCCAGGAAGTCTGGTTGGAATGATGTTCCATATGCGTGAGGAACACGACAGGACGTTCTTCTGCCGGCTGATGGAAGAATGGCTTTGCTCTTTCAGGTAAATGTAACCCAAGCAGCCGTTGAAGCTTGGCTATGGCGCCAGTCATGCCACTGCCCTGGGTAATGATAACATCCTCCGGCCCGGCGTGTACATGCTCTTTGATGATCTGATGTGCCATTTTATAGGCATGGGTCATCACTTCACCTGTGAGACTTGATTCAGAGTGCGTGTTGCCCACAAGGGGCCCAAAGCGATGGCTGAGTGCTTCCTCAATGGGTTCGAACAACCTCCCCGAGGCAATCCAATCGGCATAAACAAGCCTTCTGCGGCCGGATGGCCCTTCAAATTCGTAATCGTGACCAATAATGTTTTGGCTGATCCCGCTGAAGTAGGCCTCCAGTTTCTGTTCAGAAAGGATTGAGGTAGGCATAGGTCGTTAGAGGTTGACAGATTCAAAGTTGAGGGATAATTGGATATGAGGCAAATCACAATTCCGAGTGCATCCTGAGTATCTGATAACGCAAGTCTTGATCTGTGATGACTTCCGTCATCATCCGGCTATTGCAGGTGATTGAGATTTGCACGATAGGTACTCAAACCATCGTTATGCATAAGAATCCAAGGAAGGTAGTGGTCATTGGCGGAGGTATGGCGGGTTTGTCAGCCGGTACCTATCTCCGCATGAACGGTTATGATACCACCATCTATGAAATGAATGCCACGCCCGGTGGTCTTTGCACCACGTGGGACAGGGGTCATTATAAAGTGGACCTGTGTATCCATTGGCTGGTAGGCAGCGGACCCGGGAGCAGCTTCTACAATCGCTGGAGCGAGCTGATCAACATGTCGGCACTGACTTTTGTCGACCCTGAAGAATTCTTCCGGGTGGAAGACGGCAAAGGAAATCATATCAAAGTCTACACCAACCTGGACCGTCTTGAAAAGGAGTTCATAACAAAAGCGCCGGAAGATCAGAAGGAGATCATGGTCTTCATAGACGCCGTGAGGAAACTCACCAGTTTTGATCAGCTTCCCGACAAGGCGGGAGAGGTGGCTAACATCTGGGAAAAGATGAAGGCGGCATGGAAGATACTCCCTTACATGGGAACCTTCGGAAAATACATACGATACAGTTGCAGGTGGTACAGCAAGAAATTCAGGAACCCGTTGCTGAGAAAAACCATTGAGAACCTGTTTGAACCTGACATGTCGGTGATCTTTGGAATGATTACGCTGGCATGGTTCCATAACAAAACGGCCGGGTACCCTATCGGAGGGTCACTGAATTTTGCGATGAAAGTCTACAGCCGCTACAATGAGCTCGGTGGCAGGATCGAGTTTGAAAAGCGGGTGCAGAAGATACTGGTTGAAAATCACCGTGCTGTCGGTATTCAGTTGAGCAGCGGTGAGCAGATACGGGCAGACTATGTAGTGTCGGCTGCCGATGGCTACGCCACCATTTTCGAAATGCTTAATGGTTTGTATGCCGACGATCCCCTGCGCAAGTTCTATCTTAAAGCAAAGACATTCCCATCACTGGTGTTTGCCGCCATCGGCGTAAAGAAAGACCTTGGCGATCAGCCGAGGATTTTGCGCTTCCCCGCTCACCGCCCGCTGTACATCGATCCGCAGACCACCATCGACGATGCGAATCTGTACATCCACCACCAGGATCCTACGCTGGCACCAAAGGGATGTACGCTCATAACGGCGATGATGGAAACCTATAATGTGGACTATTGGATTAATCTATATAAGAACAACCACGCGCAGTACGAGTTGGAAAAGAAGAGGATAATGGATGAATTCATTGATATCCTCGACAAGCGATTGGGTGGAATAAAGGACCATGTGGAGATGACAGACCTATCCACGCCGGTAACATTCCGAAATTTCTCAGGAAATTGGAAAGGAAGTTTTGAAGGATGGCTGATGACACCTGAAACCGGTTTTCGAAACCTGCCGCACCGGCTGCCGGGCCTCGACAATTTCTTTATGTGCGGACAGTGGGTAGCCATCGGAGGCGGGCTGCCGGGTGTGATGAACTCGGCGCGGGAAACTGCGCAGATCATCTGCCACGAGGACCATATGCCATTCCGTATTATCAGACCTGAAGAGAAGTCTGAAAATGGCCAACAGCCCATGGCCATCGCTTCGTGAGTCGTATCGACGCGATTGGTGAGTTATTAGCTTAATGAGACAAGTACGGGTACTGTATGGCTATTTGAGAAAGGGAATTTCAGGCTTCAGGGCACCAGCTCTGTCAGAACGCAGTACGTGCAGCGAACTCTTTTCACCCACGCGATGGCGACGCCGGGTAAAAGGTAATGATGCAGCATCGGAGTTAATATAATTCTAATTTCATGTGTGACCTGTATGTAGGGTCAATCCTCCCAAAATCATTACCTTGACTGACGTACGTCATACCATACAGTGCGGAACGTGGTGAACTTACTTGCAGCTGAATTACCAGGATTATGAAGCCTCTCATCATCAGCTATTCTTTTACCGGCAATAACGAGGCCCTCACGCAGGATCTTAAGAAACGCTTTAACTGTGAGGAGTATCGTGTTACGGAACTGAAGAAGCCCATCGGACCCTCTATTTTACTCGACTTCTTTATCAAGCGACCTCCCAAGGTTGCAAGGGCCGATATCAACTGGCAGGCTTATGATTATTTCATCCTTGTTGCACCCATCTGGGAGTCTGGCGTTGCGTCGCCCATGAGGGTATTTATCGAGCAGGAACGCGATCACCTCACCAACTATTCGTTTATTACCATCTGCGGAGGCGAAGAAAGTCAGGCAGAAAAAATACTCAATCAGCTTGTAACAGCTGCAGGGCGTGCACCAAAAGCCTTCTGTGAACTAAAAGTAAATGACCTGCTGCCATCAGGTCATCATCAACAAGCTCGCTTTAAAACCTTTTACAAGATTGAACATGGAGATCTCAAAGTCTTTGATGACAAGATCTCCCAGTTTGTAAAGGAAACAGGGCAGGTATAATTGCCAAGAAGCCAGCACACAAGAAAGCAATTAGAAATCAGACTCAGATCCAGATTAGAGGTGAGAGGTAAGTGGTAAGTGGTAAGTGGTGAGAGGTGAGAATAACTAGTCGACTATTTTCAAACACACCGGGCTATCCATCTTCAATTCGCTACCCGCGAAAGACAGCCCGCCGGTAGGAAGCACATTAAACACAACAATATTTCCTGAATACTGGTTGGCAACCAACAGATACTTGCCGTCTGGTGTAAGCAGGAAGTTTCTGGGCCAGTCGCCATGAACCGGTTCCGTTCCAAGCAGAGACAATTTGCCGTCTTCCGCCACGCTGAACACTGCAATGCTGTTGTGACCGCGATTCGATGCATACAAGTATTTGCCGTCCTTTGAAAGGTGAATGTCAGCACTTTGACTCTTCCCGGAGAAATCAGAAGGAAGGGTGCTTATCTTCTGCACCTTATTCAGCAAGCCTTTGTCAGGGTCAACAGAGAGGACTGAAATTGTGTTGGATAGTTCGTTAATCAGGTAGGCAACATTCCCTTCAATGCTGAAGACTATATGCCGTGGACCGTCGCCTGGATCACTGGAAAGAGCTACATGCCCTTCACTCACACCTGAATTTGAAACAGGATAGGCCATCACTTTGTCAATACCAAGGTCGACAACATAGACATACTTGCCGGCCGCATCGAAAACAGAACAATGCGCATGAGCAGCTTCCTGCCTGTCGGAGACCGGACCCTTGCCAGTGTGTTGATAAATTGTGGGATTTGACTGAATGCTACCGTTCTCATCAACCGGGAAAAATGCCACGTTTCCAGACATATAGTTGGCGACAGCGAGGATATAACCTGAAGGTGAGATATCCACATAGCATGGAGCTGATCCCATTACTGGCAGCCGGCTCGTCACGCCCCATTTTCCGTCCGGAGCCTTTTTGAAGGAGCTCACATATCCTGTGTCCGATTCATCTACAGCGAAAATCAAACCCTTGCCCGAACTAACCGCCATGTAAGATGGATTGGGTGTTTTGATCAGCAGGCCCTCGGCTGAAAGTTGGCCAGTATTCGTGTCCAGGGAAATCTGATAGATCCCTTCGCTGCCATGGCCTGTATAAGTACCCACCAGGATGTGCTGTATCATATTTTGTTTTTCTGAAGAACACGATGTTACTGCGATGGCCAGTAGCAATTGAATCCCAAGTCTTTTGAATCTATTCATCGGCCTTGCCTGATAATCACAACAGAATTTTCAACTTTCTAATGTATATGAGGCCTGCCTCTTTTCCTATCTTTCACTATCCATGAGATACATTCTTCCCATTCTCGCCCTGATCATCGCACCTGGCTTCTGCCGGGCTCAGGCATTAGGCAAGTCTGTTGATCCAGGCACCTTTCTTTGGTATCGTAGTCCCGCCTCAAAATGGGAAGAAGCCCTGCCAGTCGGTAACGGCCGCCTGGGAGCCATGATTTATGGAGGCGTTAATGAAGCCATTATTCAATTCAATGAAGAAACCTACTGGACGGGTGGACCTTATTCTACTGTAGTTAAAGGTGGTCATGAGAAATTAAAGGAGATTCAGGAACTGGTCTTCGACAACAAAATGCAGGAGGCTCAGAAGCTGTTTGGCAGATACCTCATGGGCTACCCGGTTGAACAGCAGAAATATCAATCCATGGGAAATCTACGGCTGTTCTTTGACTTAGGTACTTCAAAGCCTGAGAATTACCGCCGGTGGCTGGATCTACGTACTGCCACTTCCGGCGTAGACTTTGTAGCGGATGGAGTCCAGTATCGAGAAGAGTTTTTGTCCTCACACCCAGATGAGGTTATCGTCATCCGAATTACAGCAAGCCAGCCTGGGGCCATCAGTCTCAGGGCAGAGCTCCAGGGTGCCAGGAACCAGGCACATTCGAACTATGGTACGGATTACTTCCGGATGGACAGCGATAGCAATGATGAACTCGTTGTAACAGGGAAATCGGCAGACTATCTCGGGATAGAGGGACAACTTACCTATGAAGCCAGGGCCAAGATTAGAGCAGATGGCGGAACGGTGACGGTTTCCTCTTCCTCACTACAGATGACCATGGCAACCAGTGTAACCATATACCTTTCGGCAGCAACCAGTTTTGTCAACTACAAAGATGTGTCTGCCAACCCACACCAGCGTGTGGCGGAGTATTTGGGTAAAGCATCAGCGAAATCCTTTGATGAGATTCGCGCAAGCCACATCAAGGACTATCAGTCTTTGTTCAATAGAAATTTGTTAACCCTCACATCCAATGACAGTTCATTCGTCTCAACGGATCAACGGATCAGCCGCGCTCATCTTCGAGCCGATCCATCACTTGCTGCCCTGGCATACCAGTTTGGCCGGTATGTTCTCATTAGTTCATCAAGGCCCGGCACACAGCCTGCCAATCTTCAAGGGATCTGGAACAACGACATGAACCCGGCCTGGGACTCCAAGTACACCACCAACATCAATACTGAGATGAATTACTGGGCGGCAGAAAGCGCCAATCTTTCTGAATGCATGGATCCCCTCATTCAGATGATCAAGGAACTGACCGATCAGGGTGGGCAGGTGGCGAAAGAGCACTATGGTGCGAAGGGTTGGGTATTCCATCAGAACACAGATCAGTGGAGAGTCGCTGCCCCAATGGATGGCCCAACCTGGGGCACTTTCACCGTGGGAGGCGCCTGGCTTCTCAACACAGTTTGGGAGCGATACAAGTACCAACTCGACCTGGAATTTGTTGCCGATATCTATCCAGCCCTCAAGGGGAGTGTTGAATTTTTTAGTGATTTTTTAGTTGAGAATAGATCGCATAAGTATCTAATAACCAATCCATCAACATCACCCGAAAACTTCCCTTTAAGCCCTGGCAATGGCCGGTACTTTGATGAGACTACGGGCAGCTATCTGCCGGGTACCACCATATGTGCAGGGTCATCCATCGACATGCAGATACTGCACGACCTGTTCAGCAATTTCATTGTGGCCAGCAAACTCCTCAACACTGACGCTGAACTTGCATCAAGGGTCCAGGTCATGATGGACCGGCTGGTGCCGCCGCAACTGGGCAAAGATGGATCCTTAAGAGAATGGACAGACGACTGGGGACAGCTGGAAGCCAATCACCGGCATTTCTCCCATCTCTATGGACTATACCCCGGTCATGTGCTTTCACCGGTGAAGACTCCCCAACTCATGGATGCCTGCAAGGCAGTACTGGAGCAACGGGGTGACGGCGGCGCAGGCTGGTCGCGTGCGTGGAAGGTCGCACTATGGTCAAGACTGCATGATGGCGAGCGCGCGCTGAAAATACTCAATGGCTATTTCCATGATCAGTCCTATCCGCAATTGTTCGCCAAATGCTTCACACCGTTACAAGTAGACGGAACACTGGGTGTGACCGCAGGGATATCAGAGATGCTGGTGCAATCAAATGAGGATTTCATTGAACTCCTCCCGGCTCTGCCAAAGGAATGGGAACAAGGATCATTAACGGGGATGCGGGTTCGTGGCGCATTTGAACTCAATCTGGAATGGAAAAATGGACAAGCCCTCTCCTCTGTCATCCGATCTTTAAAAGGAACCACTGTCAGATTGAAAGTTGGTGCCGCGAAAATTCGCATCACTGAAAATGGCAAGTCGATCCGGCACACCAGAAGCGGGTCTTACGTAATCTTCCAGACGCAGCCAGGAGCGTCGTATCAACTTACCTTCACACCGTAATAAGTCAACCAGGCCCCAACGCTCCGAGGTCCAATCGCTCCCGCGTCCAGCCATTGAGTTCCTCATTCTGATGGCTGATGAGAACAAGGGTTTTGTCTGAACCCAGATGTGACTGCATATAATTACGCACCAATGCCAGTGCGCGGTCATCGAGATATTGAAAGGGTTCGTCAAGAAGATATAGCTCCCTGTCCTTAAGCAGGCAGTTCATCAGCATGATCATCTGCAATTCCCCGGAAGAAAGTTTCCTGAGTTGACGGTCCAGGTATTCTGTAACCTCAAACCAGGATGCCTGTTCCATCATCAACTCCTCCGGGACACTTTGAATAAGAAACTCCCGTGCCGTCAGCATGGTTTCCTGCGGTGACATGAAGCGCATTACCTCTGGTCCCAGGTAAGACATGCGCGCCTTGATATCCCAGATGGAATCGCCGGTGCCGCGCCTTTTGCCATAAATCCAGACTTGGTTGCTGTAGGCAAGGGGATGGTCGGCGAAAATGAGACTGAACAAAGTAGTCTTGCCCGAACCATTGGGACCCGTCAGGGCCCAGCGTTCGCCGCGCCGGATGGTCCAGTTGATTCCCTCTATGATACATTTTTCCCCATACCGGATCGTTACATCCTTCATCACCACGACAGGTTCTCCATGTCTCTCAAAATTCCTTGAAGGCCTGTATGAGATAGACTCCGTTCGGTATGGTTCAACTCTTTCCTCGCCGGTGACCTTCATGTCGGACAGCAACAACCGTCTTGTAACGCAGGCTGGAAGAACATGACGTTGATCAACCAGCACCAACTGAACACCTGCAGACAGTGCCAACTGATCCATGAAGTAGCACAAATCCTTTCTGCTTTGAATATCCAATCCTTCAAACGGGTAATCCCACAGGAGTAAACGGGGACGACGGCCGATCAGGTGTTTCAGGATCATCGCTTTCTTGAGTTGACCATTCGATAGCCTAGCCATTTCCAGGTCAAGCAGATTTCCAATCCCGAGGTGGGGTGGGAGCGTGCCCAACCCCACTTCTTCTCTCATTCCCAGCCACTGCCGAACTGTGAGTGTCTGCTCATCGCCAAGGCTGTAGTAACGCTGCTGGTAATACTGGTCATGCTGACTGAATGCCTGTGCTTCTCCTGCCGGGACGTATATGATCCGTTCCCTCCTGGCCTCAAACCGGTGATCATCTCCCGTTTCGGGTATGAAATCATAGTGGACTTCTCCTTCATGAGGGAGCACTTTACCAGACAGTACTTCAAGCAGCGAAGTTTTCCCGCTGCCTGCGGGACCTGAGATCACCCAATGATCATTTCCTGGTTCCCATGAAAGATTCCGGAACAGAGGGACCCGGTTACGTGAGATATTCCTGATGCTGAACACGCCTGAATTTAAGTACAATGTTTAATCTATGAACATCGCATCTAGAAGTCCCGCCCAAGTCCCTTCTCCAGTGCCCTGAAATATTTCTTCTTGTTGAAGCTGTAGAGAAAGGGTGCCTTGTGTGCACCGCCTGAGAATTGTTTCCGCTTGCGATCCAGTATGCCGAAAGAAAGAATTTTGCGGCTGAAATTGGCGCGATCCAATTCGCGGCCAAGGAGGGTCTCGTAAATGGATTGCAGATTCTTCATTGTGAACTGTTCCGGAAGGAGGTTATAGCCAACCGGTTGGTAATTGAGCCGGAGTCGCAATTCTTCCAGTGCCTTCATGATGATATCCTTATGATCCAGCAGGAGGGAGGGAAGTCTGTCGAGGTCGTGCCATGTGCATGTCCGGGACAATTCATCCGGCTCGGGATGCACTTTGTCATATTCGACGAGGGCGTAGTACCCAATCGACACAAAACGCTGAAGCAGCCAGTGGTCTTCATCAAAGGGGACTTCAAGGGAGTGAAAGGTTTCGATCAGTACCTTATTGCTCGACCGTCTGGGCTGCCCGAAGGTGTGAAACTGCTGAAGGAAGATATTGTCAAGCCCGGTTCGTGTTTGCAGAACACGGGCAGCCGCTTCATCGATATGTTCATTTTTCTGCACAAATCCGCCCGGCAGCATCCAGAATTTTCCCGTGTTGGCCTGAAGCAGCAATACTTTCAGTTGGTTCTCATGAAAGCCAAAAATGACATTGTCGACCGATACTCCTGGCATATAGTGCAGGTGGCCCTTCTGAAGAAAGGCTTTCAGCTGGTTCTCCTTCTGTTTCATTCGTTGGGTGGCAGTGGGGTTTCCTGTTTGATTTGTTTCCAAATATAACTACTATTGTGTCATATTGACTCATTAATACCTTTCAAGTTCAAACCTATGGCACACCGCAACTTCCGATGGGCAATCGCCTTGCTATTGACCATCACAACTTACATACTTAATGCGCAGAATCTGCCCCAGTTGGGCAAGAGCTCCACTGCAGACGTGGTGGCAGCCATGACGCTGGAAGAAAAAGTGAACCTCGTGGTGGGAGGAGGCCTCAACATGCCTGGCATGCCAGGCGCAGCGGCCGAACCAACTGAGGCACAGAAACGTGTTCGCGGTGCTGCCGGTACTATCGTAGGCGTACCCAGGCTGGGTATTCCTTCCCTGGTCGTATGCGACGGCCCTTCCGGCGTGCATCCTTTCCCCAACCCGATGTCGCGCGCTTACTATGCAACAGCATGGCCAACCGGTACATTGCTGGCTTCCAGTTGGGATACCACGCTGGTCAGGAAAGTGGGTTCAGCTTTCGGACAGGAAGTCAAAGACTATGGCATCGATATCGTCCTTGGGCCAGGCATGAACATTCACCGCAATCCACTTGGCGGACGCAACTTCGAATACTATTCTGAAGATCCACTCATTACCGGCCACATAGCAGCGGCCATGATCAAAGGCATACAGAGCAAAGGGGTTGGTGTTTCCGTCAAACACTTCTTCGCCAACAACCAGGAAACCAACCGCAGCACAGTCAATGTGATTGCGAGTGAAAGAGCCCTGCGTGAAATCTACCTCAGAGGTTGGCAGATCATGGTAAAGGAGTCAAACCCATGGACCATCATGAGTTCGTATAATCTTGTCAACGGTCCCATGACTTCTCAAAATCCCGAATTGCTTAACACCATCCTGCGCAAGGAATGGGGATTTAAGGGATTCGTCATGAGTGACTGGTTCGGGGGAAGGGACGCCGTAGAAATTCAGAGAGCCGGCAACAATCTCATTATGCCCGGAATACCGCCGCAGAAGCAGGCTATCATCGAGGCCGTAAAGAACGGTAAGCTGGATGTCAAGATCCTCGACCAGAATGTGACGGACATACTCAACATCATTTTGCTCTCGCCCACGTACAAAGGCTATAAGTTTTCTGACAACCCCGACCTGAAGGGCAATGCTAGGATTGCAAGGGAGGCTGCTGCTGAGAGCATGGTCCTGCTGAAAAACGATGGAACACTTCCGGTGAGGCCCGGAACTTCCCTGGCTGTCTTCGGAAACAACGGTTATGAGTTGATCGCTGGTGGTACCGGCAGCGGTGACGTGACAAGGATGTACACCATTTCACTGGCCGATGGTCTGTATAGGGCAGGTTATGGCGTGAACCCGGAACTTGTGCTTACCTACATGCAATACATCGAGGAAGAGAACAGGAAACGTCCAAAGAAGACCATGGTCGAGGAATTCATGAACCCCACACCTCCCATCAACGAATTGTTTGTCAGCAATGATGTGGTAGCCCGCGCCGCCAACACCTCGGAAGTTGCTGTCATCGCCATCGGACGAAATGCTGGGGAAGGAACTGACCGCAAGGTGGAAGGGAATTACACACTGACATCAGATGAAAAGGCGTTTGTCAAAACCGTAGCCGATGCATTCCATGCCAAAGGCAAGAAGGTGATTGCTGTACTCAATATTGCTGCACCCATTGAGGTAACAGGCTGGAGAGACCAGATGGATGCCATCTTATTGGCATGGCAGCCCGGCATGGAAGGAGGCAACGCCATGGCAGATGTGATTAGCGGTAAAGTGAATCCGTCCGGCAAGCTGGCCACTACATTCCCATCCAGCTACAACGATGATCCAACTGCGAAGAATTTCCCAGGCATAGAATTCAAGGACCGCGAAGTTCCGGGAATGTTCGGCATCAAGCAACATGAAGCAGAAGTTGTTTATGCTGAAGGCGTGTATGTGGGATACCGGTATTACAATACATTCAAAGTCAAGCCTGCTTATGAATTCGGTTACGGGCTATCCTATACCCAGTTCACTTATGGCAACCTAACTCTGAGCTCGCCGACGTTTACCGACAAACTTGGTGTGTCCGTTACGGTGACCAACGCCGGCAAGGTTGCCGGGAAAGAAGTAGTGCAGTTGTACGTGGGCTCTCCGACCGGGAAGTTGGATAAGCCAGCCTCTGAACTGAAGGGCTTTGCCAAGACCAGACTTCTGAATCCGGGGGAGTCGCAGACTATCGACTTCACGCTAACGGCAGGAGATCTTGCCTCTTATCAAACTAAAGTGAATTCCTGGGTGGCCGATGCGGGTACCTATACGGTCAGGGTTGGGACCTCCGAGAACACTCTCCAATCTGCAACGTTTAAAATGGCTAAGGATATTGTAGTGGAGAAGACCAATAAGGTACTTGTTCCGAAAGTTGCCATCAATGAGTTGAAGCCGGTGGCGAAAAAGTAGAAGGTGAGTGGTGAGAAGTGAGTTGTTGAAGGTTAAATGTTCAACGTTGTTGTCCATGTATGGTCGTGCCTCCGTGGCAACTGTTCTTCAGCAAACGGATTACCGAGCTTTAGCCAAAAAAATATTGCCACAGATTTCACCGATGGTTTGCTTTGGAATGCTCTTGTATTCATCCGTGCCGTCCGTGGCAACCATTCATCGGCAAACGGATTGCCAGGTCTTTGCTAAAGAACCTTAGCCACGGAAACACGGAGCATTTACTCGGGAAAAATTCATTTCACGCAAAGGCGCCAAGGCGCAAAATTCGCTTTCTAAAAACAAGCTCACCTCGCAAGCTCGTGAGTCCGCAAAGAGATGGAAAACACGCATTCCGTAAACCTTGGAGCCATGCGAGGGCTACTTATTTATTATTAAACGATTTGCGGCTTGGCGCCTTGGCGTGAACCTTCTTGATTGCTAAGAGATTTCGCTGAGTTTCTTTTGTATTCGAACTTGCAACTCTGAAGCCCTTTGACCTTGATGCACGCAACTTATTGTTGGTCTGCACTCGCCGCTCTTCTGTCCACAGGCAAAAGGTTTCTTGATTCAAAAACATAGGGTGTGTTTTTGTCGGCAAACCAGTCGATGAGCTTGAGTATGCCCACCACATTAAGAAGAATACCCAGGGGGATTCCAATGACATAATCACTTAGGGTGACTAGTCCTTCACTGTGAATGGTATTGAAAAACAGCCAGGCGCAGGGGACGAAAAGAAACCAGCTTGTAGCAAGCCCTGCATTATATAATGTTTTGCCTTTGATGTTGAAGACAATTGTATGTGCGATAACGTTTCCAACCGATACCAGAATCGTTGCGATCCCTAGCCACACAGCCTTTTCTCCCAAAAGTGCGGCCACTAAATAGGTGGACCAACCCATGAAGACGTTGACATAGACTGCGGTATTTGTATTCAAAGGATACCTGTCGGGCAGTTCGCTCTTATACATCACCCGGTTTACCATTCCCGGAAAGGTGCCGACGATCCTGTACTCTTCCATCTGATGCAGAAAAAGTGATATCAGGCTGCCCCAAACCACATAATCATAGGTTGTGAGGTTTTCTGCCTGAAAAAGGAACGGGGCTATCCCTATTGCCAATACTCCTGCAACATCATACCAGTGTTTTCTGAGAAAATTCATTGAACGTATTTTGTAATTGAAGGATCCTTTTGAATTGGTCCAAAATAGACAAATGTTCCATTGATTTACGCCTGCTGTAAAATCATTTGTTGCTTTCCGTTCCGAACTTGCCCGTATTCTTGTCCCTGAATATCTCCATGTGCGGAGGGCGATAGGTACAGATTGCAAAAAGCAGGCAGGTTATAATAAGTAGAATTATCCCTAAGCGGTTCATCCGCGGGTGATGTTCTTTTTGAAACATCTTGTAGCAATAGACCTGACACAACAGTACTCCCATGACATAAGAACCAATGTCCAGTACAAGAACATTGCCTTCTGTGAACATGGTATAAAAGTAGTAGACAAAAAGAATGGTAAACGTGATGATCCACACGCCAATGGCTTTGGTGAAAAAGAAGTTACTCACCATTTTACCCACTGCAACATACTCGAACACTGAAAAGGTAATCACTGTCCATAAGCCAAGTTTGAAGTGTTCCCAAACACTTTCGTTCACAGGAACAAAGGCGCCAATAAGGTAATTGTGATTTGCCCAATCAAACACATAATGATATAGGCCGCCCAGAGTTGAAATGACGAAAAATCCGGCTATACTCCATCTCCTGATCTTGTTCACCGCATTCATTTGCATACGCTGATCATTTAAGCTAGCAGCCAGGAGCCAATCGCCAGGCCACTCTACTCAAATCCCCCTTCACCTCTGTACAGTCTTATCCGCTTGTCCAGCTTCACCCTAAGCACCGTGACGTAAGGATCCTGGCCTTCAGAGGGAATATCGATGTAAACCAGGCCGGGAACATGACTCCACGATATCTTGCCAACCACCTTGTGTGTCAGTTTTGCGGGGCTGCCCAGCATGGTAATGTCTTCAATATGATTGTCCAGTCCTTTGATAACAACCTGACCCGAAGTCCGACCCGGAAGAAACAGATACAGAATAGTCGAATCTTTTGACAGGGTAGTGGGACCATAAAAGTGCCCAGGCGAGATGCCCGCAATGGTGCCGAATACCGCCTCTCCATTTCTGCGGTTCCACGCGCCAAGTTCTTTTAGTACATTTTTCTGTTCAGTCGGGATAGTGCCGTCAGACTTCGGTCCCATGTTAAGCAAGAGGTTGCCGCCATGAGATACGGCATCGACAAAGATGGTAATGACCTCATAAGGAGTCTTCCAATTTGTGTCTGAAGGTTGATATCCCCAGTTGTTGTTGGTGGTCATGCACAACTCCCACCATGAATAGGAGGGCTTTGAAACAGGAACGTTCTGCTCTGGCGTGACATAGTCGCCATATCCTTGCAACCGGCCATTGATGATGGCGGCGGGATTCCTTTCGAGGATCATGTGCCGGATCTTCTCTGCTTCCCATTGCTCGGCGCTGTGCTCCCAGTCGCCGTCGAACCAGAAGAGGTCCGGGTTGTACATGGAACTGATCTCTGCTATTTGACTCTGCATGAAAGTTCTGAACCGGTTCCACCGTGCATAGTCCGTATATAATTTGTATTTGACACTGTCCTTGATGAACTCCGGGTAGTCGGGATGAGTCCAGTCGATGAGCGAGAAATAAGTACCTGCTTTGAGGCCGCGTTTACGCAGCGCGGTCAGAAAAGGCCCGACTATGTCTTTGCGTGCCGGCGTGCTGTTGACCGAGCTAAGGGAGCCAACCTTAGTCGGATACATCGCCACGCCATCGTGATGCTTGGTCGTGATGACTGCATAGCGTGCGCCGGATTCTTTCACCAGATCAGCCCATGCCTCGGGGTCGTACTGCTTCATTTCAAAGCCCTTGAGTTGCTTCATGTAATCCGAATGGGAAATCTTCCGGTTATAGAAGCTCCACGACTCATCCACACCATTGACCGAGTAGATGCCCGTGTGAATGAATATGCCAAGCTTTGCGTCGGCGAACCACTGCATTTTGCCTTTGATGGATTTGGGATCCACGTGGGATTGGGCCGAAAGTGAGAAATGAAGAAGAAGTAAAAAGACAATTGGAAGATGAAGGCGGATTTTCATAAAGCAGAGTGAATTCAATGCTGAATATAGATATCCAATACGAGCTTTTGCAATAGAAAACTTAGCCACGGAAACACGGAGCTTTGACCCAGCAGAATATTTGTATTATTCCGTGCCTCCGTGGCAACTGTTCTTCAGTAAACAGTACTGGGCTTTAGCTATAAAATATTGCCACGGATTTCACGGATCTTTTGCTTTGGAATGCTATTGTATTCATCCGTGTAATCCGTGGCAGCAATTCATCAGCAAACGGATTGCCGGGCTTTTGCAATAGAAAACTTAGCCACGGAAACACGGAGCTTGTGCTCGGGAAAAATTCATTTCACGCAAAGGCGCCAAGGCGCAAAATGCGCTTTCTAAAGACAAGTTTGCCTCGCAAGCTCGGGAGTTCGCAAAGAGATGGAAAAAACGCATTCCGTAAACCTTGGAGCCATGCGAGGGCTACTTATTCATTATTAAACGACTTGCGGCTTGGCGCCTTTGCGTGGAACCTACTTGATTGCTGAGAGATTTCGTTGGACTTCTTTTGTATTCATCCGTGCCATCCGTGGCAGCAATTCATCAGCAAACGGATGCCGAGCTTCTGCAAAGAAGACTTAGCCACGGAAACACGGAGCTTTGACCCGGAAGGCCATTTGCATTATTCCGTGCCTCCGTGGCAACTGTTTTCAGTAAACAGATTACCGCGCTTACTCTAGAAAATATTGCCACGGATTTCACGGATCGTTTGCTTTGGAATGCCTTGTATTCATCCGTGCCATCCGTGGCAACTAATTCATCAGCAAGCGGATTGCCGGGGTTTTGCAAAGAATACTTAGCCACGGAAACACGGAGCTTTTGCTCAGCAGAATATTTGCATTATTCCGTGCCTCCGTGGCAACTGTTATTCAGCAAACGGATTACCGACCTTACGCTAATAAAATATTGCCACGGATTTCACGGATCGTTTGCTTTGAAAGGCTATTGTATTCACCCGGCTTTTATTCCAGCGGTATGCTTACTCTTCCGACTCGACTCTATATTTATTGAAGAACCAAATCTCCTATGAAACATATCCATCTTTTGGCAGTCATCGCCATACTGGCCGGCTGCAATCAACCGGCTGCGAACAATCAATCGGCCACACCCGCAGCACCAGAGCAGAAATGGACGTGGTCCACAGAAAGACTGGAGAAAGCTGTCGCCCAGGTAAGGGCAGGGAAGGACCTTACGCCCAAAACCTGGCCGAACGGGGCTAAAGTGGCGGTGCTGCTATCCTTTGATGTGGACAACGAGACGATAGCCTGGTGGGAGGGCGAGCCTACGATTTCAGAGCTGTCGCGTGGAGAATATGGTTCAAGAGTCGCACTCAAGCGTATTGTCAATCTTCTTGAAAAGGAGGGCGTACCGGCCTCCTTCTTCATACCTGCATTGAGCCTTCATCTCTCTCCCCAGATGGCAGATGAAATCAAACGGCTCCCACGGCATGAATTTGCCGTCCATGGATGGATACATGAAAGAAATACGCAAGTGCCTCCCGACAAGGAACGGGAGATGATTGTCAATGCGCACAAGAAGCTGAGCGACATGACCGGTGAAACCATTGTAGGCTACCGCGCTCCCTCATGGAATTTCAGTCCAGTCACACCTCAAATCATTCAGGATATGAAATTCATCTACGAGAGTTCCATGATGTCAGACGATCGTCCGTATGAGCTCGTGATCGGAGGGAAGCCAAGTGGTATTGTGGAGCTTCCTGTTGAATGGATTCTTGATGATGCCCCGCTGCTCGATCCACGTGGTGATCGCTATACAGCACCGCGAGATTGGATGCAGGTGCAGAAAGATGAATTTGATGTGGCCTACGAAGAAGGGACCATGTTCTTGTTGACCATGCACCCGCACTACATCGGTCACCGCTCAAGGATTGTTGTGCTCGAAGAACTCATTCAACATATGAAGTCCAAAGGAAAGGTCTGGTTCGCAACCCACAAGGAAGCGGCGGAGTATGTGAAGGAGCAGGCGGGCATGAAATAGGTTGAATTTATTTCATATTTCAGGTTTCAGATTTCACAGGGTTCAGGTTCAAAGAGTTCAAGGTTCAAGGTTCAAAGTCGCGCAGCAGATATGGTTGTGCATTGCTAACTTGAGGGATATACCTGACCTATGAACAAGTTCTTCCAGCATGAGCCCATTTTTATGGCTGAGGTGCTAGCCGTGTTGCGAATCATTACGGGGATCTTCCTCATCTATCATGGAAAGGAAATCTTTGAGCCGGGAACCATGAAGGGCTACCTGGAATGGGACATGTTCAAGGGACCAGGAGGAGAGGTCAAAGTGTATTTTGGCAAAGGATCTGAGTTTGTGGCCGGTATCCTGCTGTTGCTTGGGCTATTCACGCGACTGGGCGCTGTCATTGTGATCGGGACCTTTGCCTTCATCACCTTCATTGTTGCTAACGGCAAATTCTGGTACGAAGATCAGCATCCGTTTATGTTCCTTATGCTTGGGTTTTTGTTTCTCTTCGCCGGACCAGGGAGGTGGAGCGTTGATGGTGGCAGAAGAAATTGAATGTAGAGTTATGAATGCTGAACAGATGAATTTTAAAGTGATTAAATAATCTGTGGTCAAGGATTCAGAGTTACATCCACCGAGACCCGGAACCCCGACGATAAATGTCGGGGCAAGCCCGGAACCAGCTACCATGTCTCTTCACCTCACCTGGAAAAACATCCTTGCCTTCCTTGTATTCGCCATGCTAATGGGCGAGAGCCATGAAATTGCGCATTTCATTGTGGGTAAAATCATCTGCGGATGCTGGCCCGAGAGCAGGGACTTCAACGCCTGGAGCCTTTGCAAGTCGTGCAAGGACACCAATCCGAACTGGTACTGGCCTACCATAGCGGGTCCGGTGTTCAGTATGACCCTGGCATGGATTGGCATGTTCATGCTCAGGAGCCCCGACACAAGAAAGCAGTCCGTCGGCTTTGCACTGATCTGGGCAGACGTGCCGCAGGCGAGGATCATGACGGTACTCATGGGAGGTGGAGATGAAATGGTGGTCATGCGGAATTTTACAAAGGGGACATTTGCCGAACCTCATTTCAAGATCCTGTCCATCCTTCTTGTATTTCTAATGGCTTTGCCGCCTATCATCGGGTCTTTCAGGGCGGTGAAGAACCGCTATGGCTGGCTGTACAATATTGGCTTCATGGTACTGCCATTGCTGGTCTTGGGCATCTATGGCTTCTTTCTTCTGAACAAACTGTTGGCCAACGGATTTCTTGCCAAGCCGTGGATCATGGGCACGCCGCTGTTCATCACACTGCACACGGCTTTGATGCTGTTACTGTTTGTTGTGTTCTTCAGGAAAGACTTGCCTACCCTGACGAATTGACCGCAGAGGGATTTAACCGCGGAGACGGGGAGGCGCAGTTTTTATTGCCTGTGATGTCTGAAACTTAAAGCTCGGAACTTAGAACTCGGAACGAGAAAATAGTTAAAGTGTCGGGAAGACCCGCAGAGTGACTTAACCGCCGAGACGGGGAGGCGCGGATTATTTGTTGATTTATTTTCATTTGGTAAACACCTTCACGCTGAACCTTGAACTTCGAAACTCGGAACCCGGAACTTAGAACTCGGAACGAGAAACTAGCTAAAAAGAGAAAGCTTGTGTGAGGCGGGAAGACCCGCAGAGTGACTTA
>JAFEAM010000044.1 GCA_018266395.1 Bacteroidota bacterium
CCATGGGCGATAGTTTTGCCGCCAGGCATGGATGTCTTGGCTCGTTCGGTATCCACATGGATCCACTGGAAATCATGGGTCGCTTTGGCAAAATCATTGATCATTTCCTGGGTCACCGTCAGCCACTCGCTCACAGGAAGTGATTGTCCCACGTAATTCTTGAGGTCACTCAGGGGGATCGTCAGGGGCTTGTCTTTTACTAACGGCAGAACTTTCTTTTGCTCTGCCTGCACGGAAATTTCTTCGGACCATTCTCCAACCTTAACAACCGCCTTCCCGATAATTTTCCTTTGCATCAGATCTTTTAATGCTCCGGCGCCTTCTTCCAGCGAATAGACCTTATGAATTTGCTGTTGGATTTTGCCTTCATTTATCCAGCTGACCAATTCCTTAAAATTAGCCATGCTTTGTGCGGGTTCACGTTCGGCGAAACTACCCCAGAATACTCCAACGATGCTGCATCCTTTGAGCAGTGGAAGATTGGCAGGAAAACTTGGTATCTCGCCAGTTGTAAATCCGACCACTAGGTAACGGCCACGCCAGGCCATTGATCGAAGGGCAGGCTCTGCATATTTTCCACCCACCGGATCATACACAACATCCACACCTTTGTCTTGGGTGAGTTCTTTGATTCTTGTCCTCAGATCTTCATGGGTGTAGTCGATGACCTCATCAGCACCCTTTGCCTTGCACACTTCCAGCTTTTCAGGCGTCGAAGCGGCAGCAATTACCCGCGCCCCCATCACCTTGCCTAACTCCACAGCAGCCAGGCCCACACCTCCTGCGGCACCCAGGACAAGCAGTGTTTCACCGGGTTTGAGCTGTGCCCTGTCCTTGAGCGCGTGGTAGGAAGTGCCGTAGGTATACAAGGTGCAGGCGGCATGAATGAAATCCATTCCTGAGGGCATGGGGAAAACCCTGTTCGCCTTTACTAATACTTTTTCTGCGAACCCACCCCATCCGCACAGGGCAACTACACGGTCGCCCGGCTTCACATGCTTCACGCCATCACCTGCGGAACGGACTATACCTGCCACTTCTCCTCCGGGAGAAAAGGGCAGTGGTGGCTTGAATTGATATTTGTTCTGGATGATAAGCACATCAGGAAAGTTGACGCCGCATGCCCGCACGTCAACGACGACTTCTCCTGTGGAAGGAACGGGATCGGCAACATTTTCAAGTATCAGGTTATCAGGTGGTCCGAATGAATGACACAACAGCGCTTTCATCGTGAAAAATTATCGGTTGTTCTTGTGAGAAAAAGCCTGCCTGAACACATAAAAGTCCTTTTTGTACAGGATATGTCTCTGGTATAAAATGGTGAGGGTCCATTTTCCAGGCACCAGTTCATTTTCACTTTCAAATACATAAAAAGTCGACAGGTCTGCTTTTACCGGCCTTTCGATTTGGTATTCGGTTTTGTGGAGAGACCTGCCTTTGGAATCCTTCATGCCTTCAGGATACGTCCAGCGAATGGTGACAGGGATGTTGATCTCTTTTTCATACTCAAGGCGATACGCCACGGCGAATTGAGTACCAAGAATGGCTGGAATGGAATCAGTCTTCTTCAGAAAGTGGGGAAGCGCACCCATTACGAGATGGCTTTCACTCGGAGAGGTCACCAGTTCTTCCTTTGATTCGATATCAGCAGATGTAATCCCAAAATCCAATTCAATGAGTTTGACTTCAGGCTGTGCCCACAGGAGGCAAGGACAGAGAAGCAGAACCAGCAGGCCTATCCTTTGCATCTCCGTTATCGCTTGAGCCCTAACCTCAGCACTTTATGCTCAAATACCACGCCGATGAACAGGTCGCCTTTATAGGGTACGGCCACGCTGGATCCGGAAAGCTGGTTGCCATCATCAAGATAGACTTCAGTGATTGAATACCCATCGACAGACGGAGTGAGTTTCAGTACTTGCGAAGGCGACTTCTTTTGCGGGTCTTTTGCATGCCCGGCAAATGCCAGCATTTTGGGATGGGCCGCCACCCATAGTTGGTCCTCATCATCGATGTGAATGTTATCCACTCCTGTTTCGAGGTCAATTTCATATCGAGGTGCCAGCTGACCGGTCTGTGGATCGCGGCGAAGGACCTGAATGTCGCGACCTGTGGTTTCAGCCAGGAAGACGATCGTTCCATCTTTTGAAACATTCACGCCATTTCCATAGTGAAGCCCCTTCGCCACGGTTGAAAAGGACGTTCCGTCGAAATACAGGAGAGAGGAGAAGGGGAGCAGGAGATAGTCCTCCAGCGTTCTCATGAATCCTTTTGGAAGGCCGTGGTCATTGGTGACATAAAAGCGATCCGGATCGACAGCTGCCACATCATTGGGGCAACACATTTCATCGCCTGCAAAGGTCTTTTCATGGAATAGCGTGTCGTTGCGATAGGAGAAGCGCTCAACGTAGTTGCCCGAAGCGTTGTGGTTGACGGCGAATAACCAGGTGTTGCTGTCTTTCTTTAACAGCGAAATCCCGTGAGGATTGAATTCACCTGAATACGTATTCATGAGCCGCACCGGTTCGGCGCTCGACTCAAGCTTCAGCAGCCAGATGGCTCCATCACCGGATTGACCCTTCATGCTCTTCCACCGGTCTGTCGAGGAGATGAAGAGCAGTCCGTTTTCGTAGTCGACATCCATATCCTCCGGCCCCGGCATCTGGTTGTACATCATTTGAAGTGAACCTTCAAGATGGGGATGGAGCGTTTTGAAAACTCCGGCAACGTACAAGGTATTCACGAGCATGCCGGCAATGAGAACAATAATGATAGTCAGTGCCCACTTCAGTTTCATATTGAAATATAGAAACTTTATAGTGAGAAACCTCCTGTAAAGTGCAGGTCTATACTAAACCTGATGCTTGCTTAAGCCTTGACGCCCAGCACCCGGAACGGGAACATGAGCAGGGCACCTATGAAGCGGAAGATAAGTTCAATACTGAACCCGATGATCCTGAAAGGCAGCAGCAATAACCAGAAGATGGGGAAAACGAAGATTGCGATCAGCGCCAGGGGCCAGCAAACGACCAGTAAAAGAAACCATAGGACTAGTGCGATGAAGGTTCTCATGAATCAGCTTTGGATGCTGACTTGCAAACATGGGGCCACTAGCCATAATGGCCTATGAACGACCCCAGAGCAATAAATTGAGTGTGCTGCGTTACAGATTTGTACAGCCTTCTGTACGGAAGTGAACAGGCTAATGTACTGTCTGTTCCGAACCGATAATGGCTCTGCCTTCATTGATGATGCGGATCAATTGATCTTCCAGTTGGTCATGTGTTCCGCGTATGCCATGTAAGACCTGTTCACACCAATCGAGGTATTCGAGTCTTCTTTCCGTATCCCAATTCCCCGGAGGATGGTGGATGATATCGGTGACATTGCAGATTTTGTCTGCGATTTTAAGTTTGCGGGCCGATTCCGATTTCTTTGAAGACTGTGTTACCTGTAGTTTTTTCCGCTCGGCTTTCGGGAGGCTTTTGTCGTCGGTTACTTCCATAACAATATCGAGCACATCCTGTCCGAAAAGTTCTCTGATTTCCTCTGGCCTGGTTTCAGTGTCCTCTATCGTGTCATGCAAAATGGCGGCGATCAGGAGGGTTTCATCTTCTACCCGGCCTGTCTCGGCCAATATCTGCGCAACATGAATGGGATGGTTGATGTAAGGGGTACCTGCAGAGTCTTTACGCTTCTGGAAACGATGTTTGTCCGCTGCAAAGGCCATCGCCTTCAACAGACGGACTGTGCTGTTGTTTATCATAGTTCAATTAATTCCGGGTAATTATCGAGGCTGGATGGGAGGACTTGCCTCACAAAATGTATAACGAAATACAGGGGCCAGTGGTTCACATTTCTGCATTTAAAAAAAAGAAAGGAAACCGTTCAAGGTTTCCTTTCCTGAATTTAAAAACCCGAAGAGTTGCTTTCAGCCGTTGTCATCCCTTTTCACTGTCTCGGTCTTGGATTTTCCATTCACCGTTATGGTGATGGTCTTATCGCAGGTACCGTCACCATAGTCCACCGTAATATTGGCTGCCTCAGAGCCTTTCGTAATATTATAGGTTTTGGTGCCGGAGGTGGCGACAAAAATCTTGGCAAGCAGGCAGGTCACTTTGTATGAAATATCCTTCGTCACCTGCATGGCATACGTATAGCCATCCCGGTTTGTTCCTGTTGCGGTGGAGGTGCTCACGTTGGCACCGGAAAACGAGGCGAGTATTCTCTGCTCATCATCGGTGAAAACCAGAGGCGTACCGTTCCTGAACCATTGACGGAAGTGATGTGCCTCACGGGTTGCAGTTGTTGCATCCGGGAAAGTGAGTTTGCCGCCTGTCAGGGTCACTTCCCATGTAATGTCACCGTCAAGATTGGGAGAGACGTTTTTAACCGTGCGGGTACCTTCTACGGTCACGCCGTTGATGCTGAAATTGCTTGTGGTGATAGTATACCCACCTCCAATTTTCCACCGGCCGTCGCCAGGGGAGTAAATCACAATAATCTTCCCTTTACGGATATTGCCTTTGGCATCCGTACACCCGGCGGTACCAAAATCGATAGTCAGTGTGTCGGGATTAGTGTTCACTTTTTTTGCAATCGTTATTACAGTGGAACTGCATATCCGGTCATCAGACCAGGTACGGGAGCCGTCGGTTCTTGCACCCAAGGCAACGTCTGACTGAGAAGAGGCCGCGCTGGCAAGATCCTCCGTATCATTGTTGTAAGAATCTTCTGCGGATTCGGTTGCCACACTGTTGGAAACATTGGTGGTTACCGGGTCGGAGGAGGTTGAACAGGAAGCAATCAGAAATCCCATCGTCAGCGAGAGGACTGCGGAGTGAATTTTGTTGAAATTCACAAGCTCAGTTTTCATAGATTTTTGGTTTTAGTTTCGATTTATACGGTTTAGACGCGGAAGGGCACCCCCGGTTTAAAAGGAGTTCAAAAAAAATAGCAAGGCCCTTCAACCTGGCTCAGAAAGCCACTTGTTCGCCGTCAGCGGGTATGAATACCTTGCCGGCGTCACCGGTTGTCTTAAGAGAATCTCGCAGATCAGTGCGCTTCACCACACAATGATTGATTGTATCCATGTGCACGGCTACTACTACCGCCTCCCCCGTGTGCCTGAGGGTTTCCTTCACATCGGCCGGGGTCATAGTAATAGGGCCGCCGGTCAGGAACTTTGCTCCCCCCGTATTAAGGACAACCACATCGGGATGGTGTTTCTTCAAAGCCTCCTCCACTTCAGGGCACCATATCGTATCGCCGGCGAGGTACACCGTGGTGGTATTGATCTGAAAGACAAAGCCTGAAACTTCTCCCATCTTCTGGCCGATCTCACCGGTACCGTGACGGCCTTTGGTGCGGTAGATTTTCATACCTCCCCATTCAATCTCCTTATCGATTTTGCGAACATCGAGGAATCCTGCGCCCTGAATCTTTTCGTAGTCAGGGGGTTGGCAGAAAATGGGTGTTCCTTTGTCCAGCATGTTGATAGCCGCATCGTCCCAATGGTCGCGATGAGTATGGGTTACAAACACGGCATCCAGATCCGATAACTGTGAGGTGAGTTCTTCTGGGGTGAAGGGAAGCTCAACCATCGGAATGCGTAACGTGTTTCCTGCGTTTTGAACCGGATCCATGGCATCCTTCGGAGAAAGCATGGGATCAATAAGTATCTTCCTTCCGTTCATTGTCAATGTCATGGTGGCATGCCGCCACAATTGAATGAATTGAAGATTATTGTTATTCATGGCAGTGGCATTGGCTGCGAGAAGGGGCGAGAGGGCTGCTCCCTTAATCAGGGTAAGAAGGAATTCTTTGCGTTTCATATTTTGCTGTTTAACATCATGCTTCTGACTTCCCTGGCCTGCTCCAGATGGCGCTTTTCGTGAACGATCAGGATGTCGAAAGCTCTTTCAAGTGTGTAGACTATGTTCCGGTTCACCGGAGATGAAATTACGACCCCCTGCTCAAGAAGCTCAGCACACCCGTCGATTTTTTCCTTGAACTCACGCTGGTGCAGGACGAATTGCTGTACCATGTCGGCAGGAAGGTTGCTTTTACGCGGCTCCCACAGGGGAAAAGTCTTCATTCTCCTCCTTCGGTCCGGCTGAAGAGAATTGTACAGGAAGTTGCCGAAGAACCTCACCATGAAGCCAACCTTGCC
Organism: Bacteroidota bacterium; assembly: GCA_018266395.1. Taxonomy (GTDB): domain Bacteria; phylum Bacteroidota; class Bacteroidia; order Cytophagales; family Cyclobacteriaceae; genus ELB16-189. The sequence goes on from JAFEAM010000044.1 coordinate 6,173, forward strand.
AATCCAGGGTACTTCATAAGTTCCCTGCTTGAGCGATTCCATAATTGGGTAGTAGGTCCTGTTTGTCACCATCACGTGGTCCAGTATTTGGGCAATGCTCCATTTGGAGTCATTGACCTTCCAGTTCAATTGATCATGACTTAAGCTTCCGAATTCATTCTCTACGTCCGCAGTTACGGCATCAAGCGATTGGGTCCAGGGTCTGGTATCCATTTGTTATTGCAATGGGGTTACTTCAAAATGCTTGCCATCTTTTGTCTCTGTGCAGCATCCGGCAATTTACCAATACCGGCTTTCAGGTTGTCAATCATGTGTGTGACTTTGGCTGTGCCCGGAATGACACAGGTGATGGCTGGATGGGAAAGGATGAATTTCAAGAAGAACTGCCCCCAGCTTTGGCAATCAAATTCTCCGGCCCAGGTTGGGAGTTCCTTCCCTTTGGTCCGGCTGAATAATGCCCCTTCCTCGAAGGGACGGTTTGCAATCACAGCGATGCCCATGTCCTGGGCCAGGGGGAAAAGCCGCCGCTCAGCATTTCTGTCAGCGAGATTGTAATTGATCTGCATGAAATCCACAGGATTGGACTGAATGATTTTTGCCATCTCATCATGGGCACTGTCTGTATAATGGGTGAGGCCGATATAGCGAATAATTCCCTCCTCCTTCCACTTCCGCAATGTTTCAAGATGGGTCCGCCAGTCCACCAGATTATGTATCTGCATGAGGTCGAGTTTGGACCTTCTCAGGTATTCCATCGACTGCTTCATTTGCCGGATACCCTCTTCCTTTCCTGTAGTCCAGACTTTGGTAGCCATGAACAGCTCCTTGTTCAAGCCAGCTCCTGACGACAGATCTCCCACAACCTTTTCTGATCTGCCGTACATGGGTGAACTGTCCACCATTGTTCCACCCCATTCAACCAGTGTGTGAAGAACATCCGTGAGGTTCTTTCTTGTTTCTGGTGATTCTCCTACATCGAAAGTCTGCCAGGTTCCGACCCCGACAACCGGCAAAGACTCTCCTGAAGAAGGTACAATTCGCTTGATCATCTAATCCACTTAACCCGACTAACGACCCACACGCCACCGGTCGAGGCGTGCATCACGGGTCGCTTTTCACTTCACAACAATACGGATTCTGGACACCTGATTTTCAATGGCAATGGAAAGCACATAAATACCCGGAGCAAGTGCCTGTGACGGTACGATATGTGCCTGAATGGATTCGAGAGACTCTTTATGGTCTTCCAGAATCTCCTTTCCGTTCATGTCCTGGAGTTTCATGAACACTTCCTTTCCCACATCACTGTCATTGAACCGGACAGAGAACGATGCCCCTGATGTGGGGTTAGGGAATGCAATCCAGGAAGAGCTGGCGAACTCTGGTACGTCCACCATAACCAGTTTTGAATAGCTGAAATTTCCGTCGTAATCGGTTTGCTTGAGGCGATAATAGCGACGGCCAGCACCTGAGGATTCATCCATGGCACTATATGATCTGGGTATGGTGGTTGTTCCGGCGCCCTTGATGGTCTGAATGTCCACGAAGGTCTCACCATCTGATGTGCGCTGTACAGTGAAGGCATCATTGTTAAGTTCCGACTCAGTTTTCCACTTCAGCAATACTTTCGCTGAGGATAATTCCGCTGAAAAATTGACAAGTGTAACGGGCAAAGGAGTATTTACAGCATCTGTGGAGCCGACAAACCATTGGCTTCCCCCCGTTGTTGTAATATTTGCCAAAGTAAGTCCAGTTCTCTTCAGCCTGGGGTCAGCAATTGTGCCCGTCGCCAGAACGTATGTTCCGACTACCGATGCAGACTTGCAGAGCCTCAGATCAGAAAGCAACGCGACAACGCCGAATCCCGTTCCTCCAGCAATAATATTAAATGGCGTCCCTGCTCCACCCACCACACCTGATGAGCTCACGCTCCAGGATGCCTGGTGCTGCAACAGAATATTTTTGGCTGGAGGACTGGCATCTGCAATTCCGGTACCTGCAGGCGGGAGAATAATGGTATTGGTGGCCAGGCTATGGGTCACGGTGAATGAACCACCTGTGGCAATGGCGGTTGCCGGACTTGAAATATAGAAAGGCCTGAAATTGGTTGCATTACCCAGAGGGAAGAATCCGGTTACGGCGAGATCGGCAATTGTTGCAGCGCTCACAAAACGTGTCAGGCTGCCATTGTAGGCCCAGCCATCTGTTGATGCCTGCGTATGAACCAGAGTGCCCGGACTGGCCGCAGAGGTTCCGATGGTTAATGTCAGACTGTTCAGGTTCACTTTGCTTCCTGCGCCGGCCGTGAAGGTCAAAGTTCCCTGGACGACTGTGTTTCCACTGTTGAGAGTAAAACCGGCGGAATTGTTCAGTGTTACATTGTTGAAGACCGTTCCGTTGGCATTTCCAGTATTGGTAATATTCTGTGCTGCAGTACCATTAAAGGTTACGGTCTGAGCACCTTGTGTAAATGGATCGGCGTTTGAGCTGGAGTTCAGCCAATCGCCCTTAACCTGTAATCCAAAAGTACTGACGCTGAACACGGAATTGTTTTGAATGGACAAATTTCCGTTTACCACAGTTGCTGCCGCCAACGTCTTGGTCTGACTACCGCCCCCTGATAGAGTCAGGTGATGGTACGTCGTGGAATAAATGGTCTGACCGCCCGCAGCCGAATTGTAGTTTACTGTGTTATTTATCCCCGATGCATTGAAGGTTGATATGGCAATAGTTGTCCCTGCGTAATTCAATGTATTGGTCGTGGTACCCTGCGTCCAGGTTCCCGTGCCGGACAATACTGCGCCAGCTGTTGCGGACATGGTTATCCCTCCTGTGTTGTCATTGGTGACTGTAACCCCGGTTACAATTACATTATTTGCAAAGGAAAGCGCAGTCGTACCCGAGATGGACTGCGGGCCAGAGGTATTGAAAGTGGCTCCTCCGGCCACAAAGGAAGTCCCGCTGCTGGTTATTCCCCCGCGAAAAACAACATTGGCTGAAGTGGTAACCACGGAGGTGTCAAAGGTTCCACCCAAATTGACGTTGCCCGCAAAAATGTCGATGCCGTTGTTGCTTGAATCGGTGAAGCTTCCTGTACCTGTGGTGGTGCCGGATATGGTTAGATTATTCGTATTGGAATAAGTCAGCGTAATCCCTGTGATAGCTACATTGTTTGCAAAACTGGTGGCCGTTGTTCCGCTGATGGCCTGGCCGTTGGTGTCAAATGTGGCCCCACCGCCAGTGAAGGAAGTCATGCTATTCGCGATGCCTCCCCTGAAAACGAGATTGGAGGATGAGGTGACTGCAGTGGTGTTAAAATTGCCCGTGATGGAAACATTCCCTACAAAAGTGTCTATGCCTGAGTTGCTGTTGTCAGTAAAACTTCCGGTCCCTGAGGTCGTTCCTGTAATGGTCAGGTTGTTTGTATTTGAAAACGTCAGGGTGATCCCCGTGATTACAACATTGTTTGCAAAACTTACCGCTGTGGAGCCTGTAATGGCCTGGTTATTGGTATTAAAGGTGGCTCCACCTGCCGAAAATGAGGTTCCATTACTCGTAATCCCGCCGCGGAATACAAGGCTGGTAGATGCCGCCACAGTGGATGTGAATGCGCCGCTGAGGTTGACATTGCCTACAAAGGTGTCCACCCCTGTGTTATTGTTGTTGGTGAAACTTCCGGTGCCTGTCGTGGTTCCGCTGACGGTAAGATTTCCGGCATTCAGTGACGAGAGCGTAATGCCCGTGATGACCACATTCTGACTAAATGATATTGTTCCGCTTCCAGAGATGCTCTGATTGTTAGTGTCAAAGGTGGCTCCCCCCGCTGTAACGGTTCCGGTATTGCTGATCCCCCCTCGAAATATGAGGTGACTGGATGTGGTCACAGACGTGGTATTCATTGAGTTGCTTACAGTGACCTGCCCGGTGAATGTGGTCGTGCCAGTATCATTGCTGTCGGTAAAAGTCCCGGCGAAGGAGCTGCCCCCAAGTACTGTCAGGTTACCTGTCCCACCGAACGAAAAGGCGTTTGTATTGCTCAAACTCAGGGCACCATTAATGGTAAGGTTTGGATTGAACGCAGCAGTTGTGACGGTAGACAAAAGGCCCCCAATGGTTAAGTTATTCAGAGCAAACGGTGGTGATACGTCAAAGTTAATTGTTGTGAAGAAACCACCTGTGCTGACATTGGTAGGCGTGTTGAACTGTCCTGGATAACCTTCCAATGCTGTGGGTACTGCCCATGCAGCACCGTTCCATCTTTGCCATGTAGCCAGGGTAGACCAGCTTCCGGTTGCACCAAAACTGAGATTACTCTGATAGTCTCCTACTGTTTGACCAAAGGCCAACCATGGACAAGCCATGACTATAAATACTAATAGTCGTGATTTCTTCATGAAAGGGTGTTTAGGGTGTGACCCCAGAAAATACCTAATGACAAATATAGCTAAGTTGGCAATGGCTAACGATCCAAGGATTTAATAAATACTGATCGAGTGAGAATTGACATTCATTTTCACCCTCAACTGCTTTATGCCGTTGTCGGTGCCTAGGTAACAAGTTCATGACATTCCAGCATCGTTCATTAGAATGCTTTACCACCTAGTATGTGGTACAGTGAATGATACCAGAATTACAATCAGACACTGCGGAACAAAGCCAAAAATCACCCGGAGCCTGTATACTGTCAATTTATTCTTGGCGAGGCCCTGCAATTGGGCAGGTCACGTTAATGTGACGCATAATCCATCAATTTGACAAAAATCACCCCTCCCCACATACCAACATCATCACCTGCCGGTAGGGGATTCCCTACTTTGTTTTATGGCAACCCATCAGCTACCCTTCGGAACAAGACGCGCTGTCTTTCAAGTAGTCGGCGCCTCTGCAAAGCCTCCGGTTTCCCCAGAGGAAATCTCAAGGCTTGAAACCCTGGACACCATATACAGATCTCTCTGCGCAATCCTGTACAACTATGCCCCGCTGTCGGGCCACCCCGGCGGATCAATTTCTTCAGGCCGGTTTGTCAATGCATTGCTTTACAGTTCACTGCTGCATGACATCTCCGATCCATTGCGCACAGATGCAGACGTACTATCCTATTCGGCAGGGCATAAGGCACTAGGACTCTATGCCGCCCTCGCTCTTCGCAACGAAATTGTAAGGATCGCCCGCCTTGATGCTCTTCCATCTGATTTCAAATATCAGCTGCGACTCGAAGACCTCCTTGGATTCAGGAGGAACCCCGAAACTGCCACGCCATTATTCAAAAAATTCCGGTCGAAAGCATTGGATGGCCACCCTACGCCGGCAACGCCCTTCGTTAAACTCTCAACTGGAGCCTCAGGTGTCGGCATGGCATCTTCTGTCGGCTTGGCCTTTGCCGCTGCGGACTACTACGGGGAACAAGCTCCCTTCATCCACATTGTGGAAGGTGAAGGCGGACTTACCCCTGGCCGGGTTGCAGAATCTCTGGCAGCCGCCGGCACCGCCTCTCTGCGAAATGCTATTCTGCACATTGATTGGAACCAGGCATCCATCGACAGCAATCTCGTTTGCCGCGAGAATGGACATCCCGGCGATTATGTTCAATGGGATCCATGCGAACTGACGTATCTCCATGACTGGAATACCATTCTCGTCGAAGATGGTAAGGACTTCTCCCAGATTCTCACAGCGCAGAAGTTGGCGACGTCTTTCGAGAATCATCAGCCGACAGCCATTGTCTACAAGACCATCAAAGGATGGAACTATGGAATTGAAGGAAGTAAATCCCATGGTGCAGGTCACCCGCTTTGCAGCGTAGGCTTTCATCATGCTTTGGAACCGGTGTTAAAGATGGCCGGCATGGAAGTAAAAGTTTGTAAGGACGTTCAGGATTGCAGGGGAGGTGCGGACCAGACTATCGTGGAACAATGTCTGTGGGATGCATTGCTGGTGATTCGTCATATCCTTGAGAAAGAGACCGTGTTGACGGGAGGACTTGCAGCGAAAGTCCTGGCATCCGGTGATCAACTAAACAAACTCAGCAGGCAAAAGAGGGCACAGGCGCCGGATATAGAATCTGTGTTCAAACGGAGTGAGAATTCATCGCAGGAAACTCCTGCAGAATTGCAATTGAAGCCAGGCTCAACCACCACGCTGCGAGGTGAACTGGGGAAAGTACTGGCCTACTACAACAAGGTCAGCAACGGTGCCATCTTCACGGCGGCAGCAGATTTGCTGGGATCGACCAGTGTCAACACTATCGCCAAAGATTTTGCACCTGGCTTCTATAATGCTGCAACCAATGCCGGATCAAGAACCTTGTCGATCGGAGGAATCTGCGAAGATGCCATGGCGGGCACGATGTCCGGCATCTCGAGTTTCGGCCGGCATATGGGAGTGTGTTCCTCTTACGGAGCCTTTATTGTTGCCCTCGGACACATCGCTTCACGTCTTCATGCCATTGGTGATCAATCCAGGCAGGTGATTCAGCCTGGACCATACCATCCTTTTATAATAGTGTCGGCCCATGCCGGCATCAAGACCGGGGAAGATGGGCCTACCCACGCTGACCCACAACCGCTGCAACTCATACAGGAGAATTTCCCCAAAGGAACATGCATTACCCTTACACCATGGGATCCGGCTGAACTGTGGCCGCTGATGACGTCGGCGTTGCAGAAAAGACCTTCTGTCATTTGCCCGTTTGTGACCAGGCCTAATGAGAAGATCATAGATCGCCAGGCCCTCGGACTTGCTCCGGTTGCAGATACATCAAAAGGAGTTTACCTCTTGAAGAAATCTTCCAAGGGTGAGCCCGACGGTGTGGTGGTCTTGCAGGGAAGTGAAGTTGCCTATGCCTTTGTTGAACAAGCCTTGCCTTTACTGACCAAGGCGCATGTCGATGTAGATGTTTATTATGTTTCAAGCGCAGAGTTATTTGACTCGCTGCCAGAGAAGGAACAGAAAATGATCTTCCCGGAAAGCGCTGCACTTGCTGCCATGGGCATCAGTGGCTTTACTCTTCCAACGCTTTATCGTTGGGTACCCACCCAGTATGGCAGGGAGCACAGCCTGTATCCGTTCAGGAAAGGTCATTACCTGGGTAGCGGAAAGGCAGAGTCTGTTGTCTCAGAAGCTGGCCTGGATGGTGAAAGCCAATTCCACGCCATAATGAACTTTATCAATGGAAGAAAAGCAATGGCCATCTCATCAGGAGAGGCTTTGGTAACCACATTCAATTAAAACCGCAGTACAATGAAAATTGCAGAAAGGATCAATTCGCTGGGAACTGAAACGGCGTTCGCTGTTTCAGAGGAAGCTGCAGCATTTGCTGCGTTGGGCAACAAGGTGTATCCATTTCACCTTGGTGACCTTAATTTTAAAACTCCGGCAGCCATTGTGAAGGCAACGCTGAAAGCTATCGAAGAGGGAAAGACGGGCTATTGCCCCACACGTGGAATTACACCTTTAAGGGAAGCGCTGGCGGCTGACATTAACATTGCGCGAGGCACTCATTACACGATAGATAGTGTCGCTATTCAACCGGGAGGCAAACCTACCATCGGCAAGTTTGTGCTCGCTCTCATGAACCCGGGCGATGAGGTGCTTTATCCCAATCCCGGCTATCCGATCTACGAATCGCAAATCGCATTCAACGGCGGTGTTCCTGTGCCCTACACCTTCATCGAAGAGGGAAATAAGTTTCGTCTCGATATTGAAGGGCTGAAAAGAAGCATCACCCCCAGAACGCGGATGCTGGTAATCAACAGTCCACAAAACCCCACGGCTGCCGAGTATGGAAGAGAAGAACTGGAAAAGCTTGCTGCCCTTGCACTCAAGCACGACCTGTTGGTGTTAAGCGACGAAGCTTATTTTGACATCCGTTACGAAGGAAAGACGCACTCTATTGCCAGTCTGCCCGAAATGGAGGAACGCACCATCATCCTCTACACCTTCTCCAAGAAGTTCGCCATGTCGGGATGGCGTCTTGGTGCAACCATAGGTCCGGTCGACGTAATCAATGTTGTGGCAAAACTGAATGTCAACGACGAGTCATGCTCCAACCACTTCATACAATATGGAGCCCTGGAAGGGTTGCGCACGTCACCGCCGGAAGTAAAACAACAATTGGATGTATTAAAGGAGAGAAGGGATGTGGCTTATGAAATTCTTAACTCCATTCCGGGTATCAAGTGTCTGCTGCCACAGACCACTTTCTACCTGTTCCCGAATGTAACGGGCCTATGGGAGAGGAATGGTTACAATGACTATGAAACTTTCAGAAAGGACATCTTACAAAATACAGGTGTATCATTTTGCACCAGGCTTCATTTTGGACGACCTTTGGAAGGTGAGCGTCAGCGCTACATCCGGCTCGCCTATTCCGGTATTGACGTGAGTATGATTCGCGAGGGTCTTGGCAAAATGAAAGAATACCTGAACCAACATGTATATGCGTAAACTATGGTACCTGGTGACGTTGTTGTCGCTGAGTTTTGTCTTCAGCGAAGTGTTCCTTGAAACACTGAAAATTACAAGGGAGGACGCGCAAGCCGGGATATGGTACAGTTTCTCAGGCGGAAACTATTCCGGTCCTGCCTCCAAAACATATCACGAACTGGCCGTTCCGGTGAGACTATCCCTAATCAAAGAAATCGGGGCCTTCGCCAAATCATATTCGCGTTCCGACGATTTCAAAAAGCGATATGCAGAATACAGGGAAGGACAGAAACCCAATGCTCCTGAGCCACTGGTGACTACTGCTGAGTTGAAGGCACAGCAGAAGGATGCTCTTCAAAAATCACTCCACGAATCGGAAGAGGCGCTGAAAACGGCTACTGGCGACTTGCGCAAAGTTTATCAGGATGTCATTGCGACACTCAAGGAACAGTTGAAGCAGCTGGATGATCCCAATAATCCGATGTTCTCAAAAGACATGGACAACATGATGAAGCAAGGCAAGGAGCAGGAGATGAAAGACTATCAGGCGAAACTGGCCAAGTGGCAGACGGATTATCCAGAGTCACCGGATAAGCTGATAAAAGAAAGACTCAGGTATTTTCTTGAGTTGTCATCTACGGTTGACTTCAATGCCAAAATAGCCCAGGGAAAATACGGTAAGATGGTATTCGTCAACGAGGATTATGAATCCAATAAATCGTCCGACTGGAAGCTGTTGTACCGTTGCGGCAAGGAAAGTGTAGACGCTGCCCGGAAGATAGCTTCCGATTGGCTGACAGAGCTCAAGTAAATTAATTCTTGAATAGACTTACTTCGCCAGGGCAATCTGCCCCAGGTGAGATGCTTTGTGTGAAACCCGGCTGAGCATGACATTCAGCCTGTTTCGTTGCGGCGCTTTTGCAAAATCCTCTTCCGACACTGCTGTATGCTTGCTCAACCAGTCTGCCTCAGTCCAGGACTGGAAAGCAGAGTCAAGGGCCTTGCTCACTTTTCTCCATCGTTCGGTCAGTTCCTCTTTGGAGAGATGTCCTTGCTGATTGGTGCCGCGTTCGTGATGATAGATGCTCTTGAGGTCGGGATACAGCCGTTGCCCGATTCCCAAAAGCGGAAGCAGAGCGTCATCCGTGTCCACGAGGTGGCCCAATATCCACGATGGTGAATTGCCCCCATCTACAATGGGCTTGTTAAAGTGGTCAGGCGAAATCGTGCTGAGTTCTTTCTCCATGTACTTCTGATAGGCGTCCCACTGGAGGAGGCAAATATCTAGCGGCTTCATATGGTTTGGTTTGTAAGGATGTTGAGTCGAAAATTGAAAATTGGCTATGGGATAACCAACGAATAACCCGAAAAGTTTGCTTCGCCTAAACTACTTCTTTAAGGCATTGTGCTTTCTCATAATGTCAAGCACTTTGTCTATAGGCAGTGCTTCTGCCTTGTGCCCTTCTTTTCCTTCCATCGAGGTAGCCTGAAAAAGTGAGTTGATGATGGCCTCTTCTGTTGCTTCAATGGCAGCCATAAAAAGAGGAGACATGGCGTCATTGGAGAGCTGGGTGGATGAATAGGTCAGCTCCTTTGATTCGTATGCGACCCTCACAGCCGGACTCGTTGAAAATGCAATGACGTAGTCTCCACTTCCATTGGCGGCGATGCCTCCCGTTTTCGCAAGTCCCATGAAAGCGCGCTCTGCCAGCCTACGAAGATTGCGGGCATCAAGAGGAGCATCTGTGGCCACGACTACCATACAGGATCCATCTGCTTTTTCATTCAAAAGGTTGCTCATGTAATACCTTCCCATTTCCTCGCCCACCGGCACGCCATCAATTTGCAATACACCTCCGAAGTTGGATTGTACCAGCACGCCCACGGTGTAGCCGCCTGCGACCTGCGGAAGCTTGCGGGACGAGGTACCGATACCACCTTTGAATCCAAGACACATCGTGCCGGTCCCGGCTCCGACGCAACCTTCTGCTACAATTCCGTCAGATGCTTGCGCGATCGCCTGTAGTATATCATCACCACGGACATGCATTCCCCGGATGTCATTCAGCCAGCCATCATTGGTTTCGCCCGTGACTGCATTGACGGATTGCACTTTTTCATTTCCAGGTTGCTGCAGGGTGTACCTGACCAGGGACTCCATTGCGGCTGGAACGCTCAGCGTATTGGTCAGCGCTATGGGTGTTTCCAGATTGCCGAGCTCCTGGATTTGCGTAGTGCCGACCAGTTTGCCAAACCCGTTTCCCACAAAGACCGCGGCCGGCACTTTGTCCTGGAAGAGATTGCCGGCATGAGGAAGTATTACGGTCACACCAGTACGGATGGAGGTTCCTTCCACTTTGGTCGACTGTCCCACTTTCACGCCGCTGACATCCGTGATCATGTTGCGGGCACCCGGCTGCATCACACCTATGGTGATGCCAAAGTCGCGGGCACGGCCTCTCTTTTCCTGGGCGTGAGAAACAAAGACGATAAAGGTGATCAGAAGGGCACAGACATACTTCATGATGTGAAGTTAAGTCCTGTACACGAATTTCGTTTGCGATGAAAGATAACTGCGTCAGCGCTCCAGAAGTGAGGCGGTTTCTTTGGAGCCCTTTTCCCTGGCCATGTCCATTGGTGTCTGACCTGCCGAAGTCTTTGCATTGCGGTCTGCCCCGTTTTTCAGCAGCAGCTCACACATATCGACCCTCCCGGCATGTGCAGCCTGGTGCAAGGGTGTATAGTCCTGCTGCTGCTTAGCATTGACATCGGCGCCGTGCCGGATCAGCATAGCCACAATATCTATGCTCCCCACCGAGCAGGCTGAATGAATGGGAGCGACATGAAAGGAATTGCTGGAAGGTAGTTTTGGGTCTGCTCCTTTTTCTAACAACCAGGCCGCAAGGTCGGGATGATTGAAAAAGCAGGCCAGGCCTAAGGCGGTGAAGCCATCGGGTGCATGGGAATTGAGTAGCGCAGGGTTCTTTTCAAGTTCGCGCCTCACTTTATCCTTCATGCCGAGACTGCAGGCCTCATAAAAGTTGATGGCACTATGCAGTGGAAGCACTGTATCCACCACCTCCTTGTTGCGGCAATACACTGCGAACTGCAGGAGGGATATGCCATCTTTAGTTCGCTCCTTTGCAAGTGACGGATTTTCCCTGATAGCATTGACAGCTTCCTTTGTCTTGCCGGCCATTATGAGTGAAGTGACTTCGCTGATATCCATGAAGATTACTTTGTTAATCCCTTCGACTTCAGGTATTCCAAAACTTCCGCGGCGCTCGATCCTCCTTTTACAGCATGGTGAATCAAGCTGAGCTTGTGAGGCCCCCGGCTTTGCAGTAATTCCGGATAAGCCTCCGTCATGCCTTTTACAATTTCCAGTTTTCCCAACATAGTTGCTACAAACAGGTCCATTCGCGCACCCTTTTGGATCAGATATTCAGCAATATCCGGTCGTCCCATGTGTCCTGCACCGCCCAAGGCGGTTTCAAAATCCCCTGCACCCCAGTCCCACGTGGCGTTCAGCAGTCCGGGCTGTTCTTCCAACATGCGCTTGACGCCATCGAGATCTCCGTGTCCTTTAATCACAAAGTCTTTGACCACTTCCGGTTTGAGCGGATCAGGACGTGGCCGATCCTGCCCCGCTAGTGTCAGGGGCCAGAGCATGGCGAGGCCTCCAAGATGTTTAAGGAATACTCTTCGCCCGCCGGGTTGAAATGTGTTATTCATAGCCAAATATGACGAGTGAGACGATCTTGGCAAAGTTTGTTACACCATCACAGAAGGAAACATGACGATCGTGGATTTAAGCGTGACGTAAATCAAGGACCCGGATTGCCGTTCAACCAGGTTAGACCTAAATTGACTGTATGAAAATGCGGAGGACTATTGTGATCGCCTTTGCGCTGGTGGCAGCTGCGGTGCTGTTCTGGTTTGCCTATTATTATTTCAACAACCGGAATTTCAGCTTTTCAATTACCATGGCGCTGACGGACACACTGTTCTATGCGTTAGCTTACCTGGTGGTGGCTATGGTACTTTTTCCCAGGTATCTGGCAAAAGGACGAATGGGTTATTTCATAGAGGGATTTATTTTACTGGTTCTCATCATTGGCTTGATGCGCATCTATGCCTATGGACAAATATCCTCGTTGTTCGGCATGCCGTTCCGGATCAGTGTTTCATCGATCGTCTATGTCTTAACCACTTCCACCTTCGTGGTCATGGCCGTGGGCGGTGTGAGGATTGCCATCGATTGGCTGCAATCGCAGCGAAAGGTGGAGGAAATACGCAAAGAGCGTATCGCCTCCGAGCTCAATTTCCTGAAGGGACAGCTGAATCCTCATTTCTTTTTCAATTCCATCAACACTTTGTATGGAAGCATCAAGCAGGATAATGAGGAGGCCCGCGCTATTCTTCTCAAGCTTTCGGACATGCTCCGGTACCAGTTGTATGAATGCGCAGATGACGTGGTTCCACTCGAAAAGGAGGCTGCCTATATCCGGAACTTTGTAGATCTCCAGAAACTCCGCACAGGCAAGCAGCTTAATGTGGTCCTCGAAATAGAAGAGGCCATCCTGGGCAGACCTGTCCCCCCCTTGCTGCTGGCACCACTGGTGGAAAATGCCTTCAAGTACGTCAGCAAATCTGACGTGAACGAGAACAGGATCACGATTACGCTCAGAAGTCATGGACAGGGCATAGAACTGATTACAGAAAATTCCGTTGAAGCAAAAGGGGAGGCCCCGCTGCAGCCGGGTGGAATAGGTCTTTCCAATCTGCGCAAGCGGCTTGAATTGATGTACGGCAAGAAGTCCTCACTGGTCATTAATACCACAGATGGATTGTTTACAGTGCATTTGAAATTGCCCGGATATGATCCTGAGATGTCTCATCATTGACGACGAACCGGTTGCCAGGAAAATCATCAGCGAGTTCGTGGGCCGAATTCCATACCTGGAGTGCGTCGGTGAAGCAGGGGATGCGCATTCAGCGCAAGAGCTGATCCTTGCACATCCGGTCGACTTGATCTTTCTGGATATTGAAATGCCCGGCATGACCGGTATGCAGTTCCTCAAAAAGACAGACAATACTTTCCTGACCATCATCACCACAGCCTATCCCAATTATGCGGTCCAGGGTTTTGAACTCAATATCCTTGATTATCTCCTTAAGCCGGTTCCGTATGAGCGGTTTGCTTTAGCTTGCGGCCGTGCCCTCGAGTACCATGAACTCAAGCATGGTGCGCACCCAGAGGAATTCTTCTTTGTGCGAACAGAGGGAAGAATTGAAAAAGTGGCCTTCAATGAGCTCGAATACGCTGAGTCTATGGGCAACTATGTCATTCTTCATCTGACTTCCGGCAGACACATTATATATATGACCATGAAGGGCCTGCTGGAACAGCTGCCAGCAGACCGGTTTCTCCAGGTACACAAGTCCTTTGCCATCAACACAGCCAAGGTAAAGTCCATTGAAGGAAATGAAATCAGGCTGGGACACGCCTCAGTTCCGATGGGGATGAAAATGAGGGACCAGGTTATGCAGGTGATTTTGAAAGGCAGAATGGTCAGGAGAAGCTGAAGAATGCTGAATGCTGAATTTTGAATGGAGAATGTTGAAGTCGTCGACGAAACAGTATTAGCAATGAACAAAGATTTCACGCTATTAACCCGCCGCTCGTTCATCCGGCTTACGGGGCTCACCGGTACAGGTTTGTTCTTTGGTATTGGGTTCAGTCAGGGATCTGCACCTGCCAATTTACAGCCCAATGCGTTCCTCACCATTTCCTCCGATGGTGAGATAACTATCATTGCCAAGAACCCCGAGATCGGGCAGGGGGTGAAGACGTCGTTGCCCATGATCATTGCCGAAGAACTTGGCGCGGACTGGAAACAAATCAAAGTGGTGCAGGCTCCGTTTAAGAGGGTTTACGGAGATCAGTTTGCAGGAGGCAGTACGGCGGTTAAGTCCAACTGGGAAGCCATCCGGCGTGCTGGTGCTGCCGCCCGCGAGATGCTGATCGAGGCAGCAGCCAGGAAATGGGTCGTTCCTTTGAATGAGTGCGAAGCATCGTCTTCCCGTATCAATCACCGGCCCAGTGGCCGCAGTTATTCCTTCGGAGAGCTGGCGGAGGCTGCATCAAAGCTGAGAGCGCCTTCAAATCCACCATTGAAAAAATCATCTGAATTCAGATTACTCGGAAGCAGGGTGAGGGGAGTGGACAATCCGTTGATAACCACAGGCAAGGCACTCTACGGTTCAGACGCCAGACCTGCAGGTGCGCTTGTGGCAGTTGTGCAAAGGAGCCCGGTATTTGGCGGAAGAGTAATGGAGTTCGACGCTGCCGAAGCGCTTAAGATCAAGGGAGTCGTTGATGTGTTTACTGTAGATCAACCCAATGGTGATCCGCGGGAGGCTGTGATTGGCGTTGCTGTTGTCGCAACCGACACATGGGCCGCCATGAAAGGCAGGAAAGCATTGAAAGTAACATGGAGTAACCCGGAAGGAAATCTCATCAGCACGAAGGAGCTTCAAAACATTTTCAGAAAGAACCTTGAAACGGCAGGCACTATTGCGCTGCGCAACGACGGTAACTTCGACGACGCCTTCGTCAAAAGCACACGCACCGCAGAGACATTGTATGAGGTGCCCTTTCTGGCGCACGCCTCAATGGAGCCAATGAATTACTTTGCCGATGTCCGGGCCGATAAAGTGATCCTTTCAGGATCGACACAGGATCCAGAAACAGCACGGGACAATGCGATGGCTATTACGGGGTTGCCTGCTGAGGCCATCGAGATCGCCATCAGCCGGTCTGGCGGAGGATTTGGACGGCGATTGGCCACCGACTATTCTTCAGAAGCCATCTTCATTTCAAAGAAGATGGGCAAGCCGGTCCAGGTACTATGGACTCGTGAAGATGATTTTACAAAAGATTTTTATCGGCCGGCCGGCATGTACAAACTACGGGGTGCCCTTGATGAAAATAATCGCCTCGTTGCCTGGCAACTCCAGGCCACCACTACCTCGCGCTACGCCTATGCCAAAGCGAAGAGCAGTCACCACACTACCGAGGTCTTTCCAGATGGCTTCCCTGCTGGCTTCGTCCCCAACTTCAAAATGGAGTATACGCCCGTTGCAACGCCGATTCCAACGGGAGCCTGGCGTGCGCCAGGGCACAATGCCACGGCATTTGTCGATCAGTGTTTCATTGATGAAATGGCACACCTCGCCTCCAAAGATCCTGTAGCGTTCAGGTTGGAATTGCTGGGTGAAGGCGACAAGTTGATGCCGTACCAGGATCACGGCGGACCATTCTATTCGACAGCCCGATTGAAACAAGTCATCAGCATGGCCGCTGAAAAATCCGGCTGGAACGAGACACCACCACCAGGAATGTTCCGTGGCTTTGCAGCCCATTTCATGTTTGGAGCTTATGTGGCGGAAGTTGTTACTGTGTCTGTTGGCAAGGACAGGAAGATCAAAGTGGAGGAGGTTGTTTGTGTCATCGACTGCGGGGTGGTGGTCAATCTCTCCGGCGCTGAAGCCCAGGCTATGGGCGGGGTGTTGGACGGATTGAGCGCGGCCTTATATCAGGAAATGACAGTGGAAGAGGGGAAAGCGACTGCTTCCAATTTCAATTCCTACCGATTGCTGAGAATGAAAGACCGGCCAAAGGTGACGGTTCACTTTGTGAAAAGTGATGCGTCGCCGGAAGGGTTGGGAGAGATGTCGCTGCCTCCGGTTGCGGCTGCACTGTGCAATGCGATTTTCGCTGCTACGGGAAAACGAATCAGAAAACTGCCGGTGGGCACTTCCATCTGAGCATAAAGGCTCGATTGGCTTTGCCTCTCACGCAGAAATGGCTTACGCAAAACCCGAGGTTGAAATTATTATGCAAATCAAAACCAACCTCTGGACCATTGTGTAGGGGGAAAATCGAGCGGGATTTTAAGCCCGTAAGAATTCAACATCCCTTTGGTCCTGTTCTTACAAGCTGGTCGGTACATAGATCGCTCTGAGGTCACCGTCCCTTTAAACTGTTTGCAGAGCTTACTGAATCTAACCGCTTCATTTGCTCTCAGAAATTGGTAACCCAAAAACCCGAAGGGTTGAAATTATTATAGTAAGAGGTATGACACATGAAACGCAAAAACCGCGAAGCGGTGA
>JAFEAM010000045.1:0-11723 GCA_018266395.1 Bacteroidota bacterium
ATCTCACTTTTGAGACAGCCCCTTGCAGACTCATATGTCAAGTTTGACTCAAGGTACAGTTGGGATTTCTGCACGTCCTTTGACGATTGCGAGCGTAGCGACGCAATCCTCCACGCAACCCAACATAATTTCTACACCGTCATTGGTAACGAAGTGAAGCAACCTTCTCCGGTCCTCTCTTATTGGGAACCGCCTGGTGGACGGTCTCCCTTCTAACACCCCCTTCTACCAATTAAACCAGACAAGCCTTTCGTCCCCTGAAGCAATCGACGTCTGTCGATTTGCTTCAGGGCCTCATTTCCAGCGAATTTGTCGCATAACGTCGCATACCCATCGCATACCCGTCGCATAACGTCGCATACCCGTCGCATGAGCGTCGCATGAACCAGGCTTGAACCAGGCTTGAACGAGGCTTGCGCGTCGCTAGCGCGTCGCATGAACGTCGCATGCGCGTCGCATAAAACAGCTGCACGGCAGTACCGGCAGAGACTCAAACCATTGAAAATCAGGCTATAACAGGAAGAGGCGGACTGGCCATCCGGGACAAATGAAGACAATAGCGGACAAATCAGGCTCCGGAGCCCGCCAAGAGATGAGAGCAGCGCATTCCAGGAATCTTGGCGGACTTCCTAGCTATTGCAGCATAAACTGCAGCGGCAACTCCTCCTTAGAAGCATTGATCCCATACATGTACACGCGGCCGTGGTAGCGGGTGAAGAAGTCGATGACCTCCTGTGGGTCTTTGATGCGTTGACGGTTCAAGGAAATGATGGTGTAGTTTTCCGGGATGCCGATGCGTTTGAAGAGACCGTCCTTGATCTTGTAGACTTTCACTCCGTATTCAACTGCTTCAAGGTAAACACCCAGGGTGCCGTCATTGATAATCTTTCGTTTGATAACTGAAGTGTCCCCATTCTTGTTCACCAGCGTGACCGACGTGGTTGCCTGCTTGCCTTCGCGGAGATAGGTGATCGTTACCTTATCGCCGGGGTAATGATAGCTGAGTTCCTCTTCGAATTCGCTCTGACTGTTGATGGAGGTGTTGTCAATCTTAATTATGATATCGCCGAGTTTGAGTCCGGAATTTCTTGCGGCGCCGGTCTTGTCAAGTTCGGCCAGAACCACGCCCTGAAAGTTCTTGACATTTGCATCAAGATTGTACTTGAGGGCAGTCTGTTGATCATAATCAATGACATCACCGCCCAGCAATGCTTTCTGCGTGATGCCGAATTTGATCAGGTCACTCACGACCTTCTTTACAATATCGATCGGAACTGCAAAGGCGTAGCCGGTATATGAACCTGTACGTGAAAGAATGGCAGTATTGATCCCAACCAGTTCACCGTTCTTATTCACGAGTGCCCCTCCCGAATTGCCGGGGTTGATCGCTGCATCCGTCTGAATAAAGGACTCAATAGGAAATTTATCCTCAACAATATTGATTCGCCTGCCTTTGGCACTCACAATTCCGGCGGTTACGGTAGACGACAGCGAAAAAGGATTACCAACAGCGATGACCCATTCGCCCACTTGCAGAGTCTTTGAAGTGCCAAGGGTAATCGCCGGCAGGTTAGCCTCCTTGATTTTCAGTACGCCAATGTCAGTGGAAGGATCAGTACCCACGAGCTCTGCATCATAGATCTTCTTGTTGTAGATCACCTGAATCTTTTCGGCAGATTCCACCACGTGATTGTTGGTGACAATGTAACCATCCGATGTAAAGATGACTCCTGAACCGCTGCTGATCTGCGCCTGCTGGCCTCCGCCAAACAGCAGATCCCAGTAGGAATAGGAAACACCGCTCTGTGTAATGCTGTTGATGTAGACTACACTGGGCGTGGCCTTGGTGGCGGCGTCACTAAAGTCAACCTTTTCCATCGTGGCTGGATTAGACGGCATCACCATGGTGGGGCGGTAGGTCTCTTCAGGCGTGTAGGATGTCGACTGATAGCTGGCGGTTGCCGGCTGTAGCTGTGATTCCCTGACCTGATACTTGTAAAAGACATAAGATCCTGCCAGCCCGGCAAGGAATCCCACAATGATGGTTCTGAACATGTTTCCCATAATAACTCTGCCTTTGGAGGCACAAATATAAAACGGTGCTGATTTTATTAAGTTCAGGAGTGTGATGACCTTTGTGGCTCAACTTTCTATCAGGAATGGGACTTCGATCTATTCTGGCCAGGCCTTTTGCCAATTATATCGCCCGGCAGACTGCCAATTGGTCTGGTAATCCTGTTGCCACTCAACAGAAAGTATTTGAGCAACTGGTTAAGAGTGCAACGCAAACTGCGTTCGGAAAGGATCACGGCTTTGACATGATCCGCACCCATGCTGATTTTGTGCGGCAGGTACCCATCCGGGATTATGAAGCACTGCGACCCTACATCGACAGGGTTCTGCACGGTGAAGAGAATGTGCTGTGGCCCGGCAAGCCGATCTATTTAGCCAAAACTTCCGGCACCACTTCGGGCACGAAATACATTCCCATATCCAGCGCATCCATATCCAATCACATCAATGGTGCGCGAAATGCGCTCCTCAGTTACATCCATGAAACAGGGAAGTCGGGATGGACCGACGGCAAGCTGATCTTTCTTTCAGGAAGTCCTGAGTTGGAGGAGAAGGCAGGCATCAAGACAGGGAGACTTTCCGGAATTGTCAATCACCACGTGCCCGGCTACCTCCGGACCAACCAGAAGCCAAGTTATAAGACAAATATTATCGAGGATTGGGAGGAGAAACTTGACCGCATTATCGACGAGACGATTACTGCCGACATGACCCTCATCTCCGGGATTCCGCCCTGGGTGCAAATGTATTTCGATCGCATCACCGCCAGAACCGGCAAGAAGATCAAGGATGTGTTTCCAAACTTCTCCCTGTTTGTCTACGGCGGCGTCAACTTCCAGCCGTATCGTGCGAAACTGCGCGAGTCCATCGGGAAGGATGTGGATTCCATAGAACTCTATCCTGCTTCAGAAGGGTTCATTGCCTACCAGGACTCCCAGCAGGAGCCAGGGTTGTTGCTGCTGCTGGATGCCGGCATCTTCTTTGAATTCATCCCCGCTGAAGAATACTTCAATCAAAATCCCAGGCGTCTGACGATAGGTGAGGTGGAGCTGGACAAAAACTACGCACTGATCATTAATAACAATGCAGGGCTTTGGGGATATTCTATCGGTGACACGGTGAAGTTTGTGTCGAAGAACCCTTACCGGCTGGTGGTTAGCGGAAGGATCAAGCACTTTATCTCGGCCTTCGGTGAGCATGTGATTGGTGAGGAGGTGGAGAAAGCCATGAAACTGACCATGGATCGTTTCCCGGAAACAGAATTGGTGGAATTTACAGTCGCTCCGCAGGTAACGCCTGTGCACGGTCTTCCGCATCATGAATGGTTGGTTGAATTCTCAAAACCTCCCTACGACCTTGAGGCCTTTCGGCAACAACTCGACCAGCATCTGCGCACCCTCAACAGCTACTACGATGATTTGATTTCAGGAAGCATCCTTTCCATTCTCCAGATCACCGTCCTTCGTCACAATGCCTTCATTGATTTCATGAAATCCCAGGGCAAACTGGGAGGACAAAACAAGGTGCCCCGGTTGTCCAATGACAGGAAGATTGCGGAGGAGATTGGGAGAATGAAGGCGTGAGGAATGTCCAATATTCAAAATTCAATTTTGAATGCTGAATGCTG
Source organism: Bacteroidota bacterium (assembly GCA_018266395.1). GTDB lineage: Bacteria > Bacteroidota > Bacteroidia > Cytophagales > Cyclobacteriaceae > ELB16-189. The sequence continues at coordinate 3,701 of JAFEAM010000045.1, forward strand.
AACAAGGAATGTTGAGGTGTTCCCGCCTATGCTCTTTTGTCATGGGAATCATTACAATGCACTGACATTTGAACCAGCTTTTGAATGTGGGTATCGTGAGTACTCTTATAGTCCTGATTCTGATAGTATTCTTAACATGACTATTTTTTGATAGGGAAACTTTTTGTCTCAATGGTATTTCTTGTTGTCGATTTTCATTCTTTGGGAAATGAATGTCGTAGAGAAGAAAAGGACCTTCGACCTGGAGGGTCGATTGATTGACTTTGCCTGTATTGTAATTGATACGGTAAAGTCATTGCCATCAGACAGGTTTACATACTATTTGGGTCAGCAGTTGATTAGGTCCGGAACCTCGCCTGCGCTCAATTATGGTGAGGCCCTTGGCGCTGAGTCCAGGAAAGATTTCATACACAAGATGCGGATTTGCCTGAAGGAGTTAAGGGAGACAAATATTTGCATCAAAATATTGTGCCGTTCAAAGTATTTGAGTGAAGCCAGGCCGATCGTCAGGGAATGACACGAATTGATTTCTATCTTTGTCAAAAGTATACAAACCGCCGAAGGTCATTTATAACATTAATATTCTTATAAGGTTTGTGGCAGGCATCGATATTGAATCACCTTCAGAATTCCTTGTTCAGAATTCATCATTCAACATTCTGTTGCATATTTGTAACACCCACTAATTGATGCTTCCCAAACGTCTCGCCCTCCTCGGTTCAACCGGTTCCATTGGTCGTCAAACACTGGAAGTGGTGGAGGCATTGCCGGGCAACTTTGTGGTTGAAGTGCTGACGGCCCAGAATAATGCTGCGTTGCTTATCGAGCAGGCGAAAAAATTCCGACCCAATGCGGTGGTGATCGCCAATGAAGATTACTACGAAGTGGTGAAAGGGGCACTGTCATCTGAACCCATAAAAGTTTATGCCGGTGAGAAGGCATTGCAGTCGGTGGTGACCATGGATACCATTGACCTGGTGCTGACTGCACTAGTTGGTTATTCCGGCCTGCGACCAACACTTGCCGCCATCGAGTCCGGAAAGAATATCGCCCTGGCCAATAAGGAAACCCTTGTGGTGGGCGGCGATCTTGTGACCAGGAAAGCTGCGGAAAAGCGAGTGGCATTGCTGCCCGTGGATTCGGAGCACTCGGCCATTTTCCAGTGCTTGATGGGGGAGTTTCACAACCCCGTCGAAAAGATTACCCTTACCGCTTCCGGCGGTCCCTTCCGCGGGCGCAAGCGTGATGAACTGGCTCAGGTTACAAAAGCCCAGGCATTGAAGCATCCTAACTGGACCATGGGCGCAAAAGTGACCATCGATTCCGCGACGCTGATGAACAAGGGATTGGAAGTAATTGAGGCCAAGTGGCTCTTTGGACTGAAGCCATCGCAGGTAGAAGTCATTGTTCATCCCCAGTCGATTGTTCACTCACTCGTTCATTTCGCCGATGGCTCCGTCAAGGCGCAACTTGGACTGCCGGATATGCGTTTACCCATTCAGTTTGCCCTGACCTATCCGGAGAGGCTGAAAAACGAGTTTCCGAGATTTGATTTTACCCGTTATCCGTCGCTAACCTTTGAGCCGCCGGATACAGAAACTTTTCGTAATCTTGCGCTCGCTTTTGAGGCATTGGAACAAGGCGGAAACAAGCCCTGCGTACTGAATGCAGCCAATGAAGTGGCTGTAGCCGGTTTTCTGGAAGACCAAATTGGATTTTTAGAAATATCAACCGTTGTGGAACAATGCCTGGCGAAATCTCCTTATATAAAGGAGCCGAGTCTGGAGGATTACATTGAAACTGACCGCTGGGCAAGAGCAAAAGCCAGGGAACTGGTAAAGTAGTACAAACAGAAATGCAATAATGGAAGGAATGATTATGACAGCTCAGCTTCTGCTGAGTTTATCCATACTGATCGTAGTTCACGAGTGGGGCCACTTCATCACTGCACGGTGGTTTGATATCAAGGTGGAGAAATTCTACCTCTTCTTTGATTTTCTGTTCCCGATGGCCAATGTGATGAATTTCTCATTGTTCAAGTTAAAGCGCGGCGACACAGAATACGGTGTGGGGTGGTTTCCGCTGGGCGGCTATGTGAAGATCGCTGGCATGGTGGATGAAAGTATGGACAAAGAGGCGCTCAAAGCAGCCCCTGAACCATGGGAATTCAGATCCAAAAAGCCATGGCAGCGACTAATCGTCATGCTGGGCGGAATCATTGTCAACGTCATCGTTGGTGTGCTGATTTTTATTGGTATCACATATTTCCTCGGAGACACCTACATACCGAAAGATTATGTCAATTCACATGGTGGCATTCACGCTTTGGAGTTAGGGGAGCAGTTGGGACTCAAATCAGGTGATCAGATCATCAGGATCAACGGGCATGACTTTGTGGATTTCCAGGACATGGTAAAGCCCGAAGTTCTGTTGTCCCAAAATTCATATTACACTGTGCTGAGGGATGGACAGGAAGTAAGGATTGATATCCCGGGTAATTTCATTGAAAACTTCAACAGCAAGAGCGCAGCCGGAGCATTTGTATCCCCTCGCGTACCTGCAGTGGTGGGCTATATCACTCCGGAAGTGGAGTTGAAAACGTATGCTGTCAACAGCCAGGGTGACTCTGTGGTGGAGCGCAGAAAAACTGCTTCCATTGCCAGCCAGAAACTGCAACCGGGTGACAAACTTGTCGAAATTCAAGGTCAACCCGTCACTTACCAGGATCAGGTCATAAAGATCGTGAGGGCAAGCGCCCACAAAGACACGTTATCGTTCAAGGTTGAGCGGGCCGGACAGGTATTGGCTTTCGCCGTACCTTTTGCTGATCAGGAAATTATTGGATTCCTTCCCAAAGGCCTTGACAAGGCAGATCTTGCGCACATCTCTTATGGGTTCTTCCCATCTATTGGCATCGGAACCAAGACAGCCTTTGGCGTCATTTTCAACCAGCTGAAGGCATTCAAGAAAATCTTCAGCGGCGAAATTTCATTCAGCAAGTCTTTGTCTGGCCCCGTAGGTATGGCACAGGCATTTGGCCCTGAATGGGACTGGGAACGCTTCTGGCACATGACAGGACTATTGTCCATGGTGCTTGCGTTCATGAACCTTCTTCCCATCCCGGGACTCGACGGAGGCTACGTGGTGTTCCTGCTATATGAAATGGCCAGCGGCCGTGAACCGAATGAGAAGGTATTTGAAACCGCACTCAAGATCGGCATGGCCATCCTCCTGGTGCTGATGGTCTTTGTTTTCTACAACGACATCAGCAAAGTGATCACCGGGAATTAGAAACCCCGACGATCAATGTCTGGGTTATCCCCGACGATAAATGTCGGGGTTAACCCGGAACCCTGACGATAAATGTCAGGGTGAGCCCTAAACTCGGAACCCGGAACTCTTCAAAGTCCTTTCCTGTAATCCAGTGGCGGCTTTCGGTCTCCCACCAGGGCCCGGTATTTGAAATCGGCGCCACGCTTCTGCTCAAGTTCAGCCTTGGCTTTCTTGATAATCTCCGGATTCTTGAAGAGATCAACGCCCGTCATCGAAAGAACTTTTGATGCATTGAGCATGGCTTTGAACCCGATGCTCATGCCGCCCGTTGATGTGGACTGCCAGGAGTGTGCAGGTGCACCGGGCACCCAGGTGGCTACACCAAGTCCCACCGAAGGCACCACCCAACTGATGTCACCTACATCGGAGCTGGCAGGAAAATACGCCTTGTTGCTGTAGGGCTCCACCTTCTCAGCCTGGGATAAGTCAGGCACCTTGCCGATAAAACTGGACTGCAGCTGCTTGGCAAAAGCCGTTTCCGCCTGAGAATATTTCAGACCGCCGACAGATTCCAGGTTGCTGTACATTACTTTGGAAAGTGTTTCAAGCGGCATCAGATTGTAAAGGCCCGAGATGACTTCATACTTCATGGTGGTTTCTGTACCCATGGTAGCACCTTCTGCACACTTCACCACGCGGTCCCAGATCTTTTCGAGCATTCTGACATCAGGATGGCGAATAATGTATTCAACTTCTGCAAAATCAGGCACCACATTGGCAGCAAGACCGCCCTGCGTGATGACATATTGAATGCGTGTATCCGGTGGCACATGCTCTCTCATCATGTTGACCATGAAGTCCATGGACTCCACGGCATCCAACGCTGAACGTCCGGCATCCGGCATGGCTGCTGCATGGGCAGACTGCCCGTAGAATCTGAATTTGCCTTGCTTGAACGCGAGACAGGTTTCAGCATTAGCCTGGTTGTGATCGGCAGGATGCCAATGCAGGACCGCGTCAACTTTATCGAACAGCCCGGCGCGAACCATATACACCTTTCCGCCACCGCTTTCTTCCGCAGGCGTTCCAAATACCTTAATGGTGCCAGGCCTCTTATTCTTTACCAGCCAGTCTTTCATTGCGACAGCCGCTGCGGTTGATGCTGCTCCAAAGAGATTATGCCCGCAACCATGGCCAGGTCTGCCCTCAATGAGTGGCTTTTTCACGGGCACTGTATCCTGTGACAATCCGGGCAGAGCATCAAACTCGGCCAATATGCCGATGACAGGTTCGCCTGATCCAAATGTGGCAACAAAGGCAGTGGGGATTTCTGCCACACCCGTTTCAATAGTAAATCCTTCTTTCTTCAGTTCATCCTGGAGACGGGCAGTGCTCTTTGTTTCCAGGTAACCCAGTTCAGCATAGCCCCAGATATCGCGCGCAACACTTCTGAACTGTCCGAATCGCTGATCCAGGTCGGTCTGGACGAACTGCTTGTCGGGATCAGGTTTTATTTTGGGCTTGACCTCGGTCTGTGCAATGGATGCAACGGCCGGGAGGAGAAGGAGGATGGAGAATAGTATTTTCATCTTCTGGGAATTACTTATTTGCCTTTTCTGAAATCAAGTGCCGGCTTGCGGTCGCCAATCATGGACTTATACTGGAACTCATTGCCGGTTCGTTCTTTGAGTTCCGCTTTTGCTTTTTGGATGGCGGCCGGATTCAGATAGAGATCGACTCCGGTCATCGCAAGTGTTTTGGCGGCGTTAATCATGCCTTTGAATCCAATGTCCATGCCTCCGGTAGCAACCGCCTGCCAGGAATGAGCCGGAACGCCGGGCACCCAGGTCGCTGTCCCCAACCCAACCGTGGGAACAATCCAGGTAATATCTCCTACGTCCGTAGAGGCCGGGAAGAACCCACCAGTCTTGAAGGGCTGCACCTGGCCCGCCTCAGCTATGTTCACAGGCTTCATGTTTGATGAAGCCTGAAGTTGTTTGGCGAATTCGACATCGGCCGGAGTGTATTTTACTCCGCCTACAGTCTGGAGATTATTATACATCAGTTTGGCAAGGGTCTCGTTCGGCATGAGGTTGTACGAGCCAGATATGACTTCATAGTCCATGGTCGTTTCCGTACCCATGGCCGCACCTTCAGCGCATTTCCTGATGCGTTCCCAGATCTGATCCACCACCCTGGCGTCGGGGTGGCGGACCATGTACTCCACTTCTGCAAAGTCGGGTACTACATTCGCAGCGAGGCCGCCCTTGGAAATAACATAATGGATGCGCGCATCCTGAGGTACGTGCTCGCGCATCATATTGACGAGATAATTCATGCCTTCCACGGCATCTAGTGCTGAGCGCCCTGCATCGGGATTGGCGGCCGCATGTGCAGCACGGCCATGAAACCTGAACATGGTCTGCTTGATGGCAAGGCAGGAGGAGGGACTTGCATCATTGGCGGAAGACGGATGCCAATGAAGCACTGCATCCACGCCATTGAACAGCCCATCGCGCACCATATAGACTTTGGCGCCGCCGCCTTCTTCAGCAGGAGTGCCATATACCTTGATGGTTCCCTGAATCTTATTCTTTTCCAGCCAGGTCTTTATCGCGATGGCACCTGCGGCAGATGCAGTACCAAAAAGGTTGTGCCCGCAGCCATGTCCGGCTCCGCCTTCTACAATGGGGTGCTTGCTGAACACCGTATCCTGGGAGAGTCCGGGCAAGGCATCAAACTCTGCCAGGACGCCAATCACAGGTCCACCGCTACCATAAGTAGCGATAAATGCCGTGGGCATGCCGGATGCGCCTGTTTCAACTTTGAAACCATTCGCCTTCAGCAGATCCTGAAGTTCCGCGCTGCTCTTGGTTTCGTAGAAGCCCAGTTCGGCATAACTCCATATGTCCCTTGCCACTTTGGTATATTCTGCCTTGTGGTCTTCAACATTCTGTGCAACAAATTGCTTGTTCTTGTCCGGCTTGACTTTTGGATTGATTTCCTGTCCCTGACAAAAGGGTGCAATTATCAGCATGGTAAAGCAGGAGAGCCAATGGAAAGGTCTTAGAGATGAAGGTGAGGGTCTGGTGCCTGGCGACTGGGACCAGGGGCCACTCATTGAATGCGTTATACTCATCGCAGTTGAAGATTTAGGTAGAAAATAGTTCTGAATTATACGAAGGAATTGCAGGGATTGCCAGAGCCAGTGGGCTGAGTGGCTCCTTTGGCGGTTAAACGTCACCTGGAAATTTCGAATTCTACCCGACGGTTGAGTTGCTTGTGCTCATCGGTTACCTCCTTCGTCAGGGGTCGCGCACTCCCATATCCGATGGCGGTAATGCGCGCACCGTCTATTTTGAATTCCTGGGCCAGATATTTTTTTATTGCGTCGGCCCGTGCCTGGCTGAGTTTGAGATTGGCTTCTTCCTTGCCTGCTGAATCCGTGTGGCCTGAAATCTTAAGTTTTAGTTCCGGATGGTCGATAAGAAAGTTTGCAAGCTTGTCCAGATCGGCATGCATGGAAGGGAGAATATTCGCCTTACCATTTTCGAATTCCAGTGATTCAAAGGCAATTTTGCTTTCGATGGGCTCAGCAACCTTGTTGATCTCCATGTCGCCATTCAAAAAGAACAATTCTTCTATTCTGAAGAACTCGTCTCCCTGGATGATGAGCAGGTAATTGCGTTTGTTGATGAGATTGAAATCAAAGGTGCCGTCCTCCCTCAGAAACTTTGGGGCCACTTCGACCCCATTGTCCAGATCGATGACAGAGACAATTCCCTTCATTGGCTTTCCTTCCTGGTTCTTCAGCGAACCTTTGAGTTGAGTTACTGCCTCGGGCTGGGCTTCCATCGGAACCGGAAAGGAGAACAGGTCAAGGTTCTTCTTGTCGGCTTCTTCGGACCGCGCATAATACAAGTCCTTCGATTGCGAATCGATGGTGAAATAGTATTCACTGCCGGCGCCGTTCACCAAAGGGCCGATATTTTTCGGCTCGCCCCACATTCCGTTCCTCCAATAGGATTTGTAGATGTCAAAATCACCGAAGCTGAGCGGCTCTCCGTTGGAACTGAAATAGAGCACGTTGAATTTGTGATGGTAGAAAGGGCTCACTTCACTGTTCACAGTATTGATAACAGGGCCCAGATTCATAGCCTTTGACCAATTCCCCTTGGCATCATGGATTGCATAGTAAATATCAGACAGCCCAAAGCTGCCGAGCCTGTTGGATGCAAAGAACAAGGTGTCATCGTGGTGCGACAGGCTGGGGTGTGAGTCCCAACCTGTGCTGTTTACCTGAGGTCCGAGATTATGAATGTTGACCCATGCACTGTCGGGGCCAAGGTCGGCGCTGTAGAGATCGCAATTGCCCAGCGATTCGGGTGTATTGCAGCGTGAGAAGTACAAATGCTTTCCGTCGTGGCTCAGGCAGGCCGACCCTTCGTTATAATGCGTGTTGATTTTCCTGAACTCCTGTGCCTTCCCCCAATACCCTTCAAGCTTCTCACTGAAAAAAAGGTCCTCATCGAAGGTGCTCCCGCCCTCGTCATTCTTGTTTCGCTTGGATGTGAATAAGATCAGGTTGTCAACATTTCCGATGGTGGGTCCGTAATCCTCTTTTCTGGAATTGATGTCCTCCCCCATGTTCACGAGCACCGCGCGCGGCGGACGCAGGGTATCAATCTCTTTTCTGAAATCAACCAGCTGATAATAGTGTTCCAATGGAACATAGTACCGGCGCTTATCC
>JAFEAM010000045.1:11770-24327 GCA_018266395.1 Bacteroidota bacterium
TGGTGCTTCAACACCAACTTGTACAGCAATACCGATTCACCTTTGGGTCCGTACGTTTGTGAAAGTTTGGCAAGTTCCCAAAGCATCGCAGTGTTCTCATGAAAATTCGTTATTCCGAAATGGGCCACGTATGACCTGAGCGCATCATAATATTCCTGACTTGGCCCGGCCTTCTGGTAGGCATGCAACTTTTCCATTTTGGCAGCATCATAGTAGTAGGGGATGCGGTTAACATTGGGGAAGGCGAATATGTCAGACTGGCTGAAGGTTGTCAGCGAATCATTGAGTTGGATTTTGCCGCCCTGTTTGAACTTTTTGCCCGGCTTTTGGGCACTCGCATTCGGGGTTTCAATCGCGAAAAAAAGTACAATCAGAAGGAAAAACCGGACATTCAGAAGCTTTGAAAAGGATTGGTCCACCTTAGCGATTACCGAAAGTTCAAATAATTTTGATAGATAATCAACGCTTTGGCATCCCTATTGACCATATTGGATGACTTACTTGGACGCCTTCCGCCTAATCCGGTTGGTGTCATAATGGCATAATGAGCACGTTCAAATCACTCGCAATAACTCCACTCGTTCAGGAAGATTCGGAGGAACTGGTACAGTTGATCAACCCCGAACAGGAATCGGACCTGAAACCCGAAGACCTCCCCGAAGAGTTATCCATACTTCCCATCAAGAATACCGTTCTTTTTCCTGGTGTCGTAATTCCCATTACCGTGACCCGGCAGAAGTCCATCAAGCTTATCAAGAAGGCCTATTCAGGCAACCGCATTGTTGGGGTGGTGGCCCAGAAGACCAAACAGACGGAAGAACCGGCCGTCGAGGATTTGTACCGCATAGGAACCATCGCTCGGATCATCAAGATGCTGGTCCTCCCGGATGGCAACACCACTATCATTATCCAGGGCAAAAATCGATTCCTGGTGAAAGAATTCCTCCAGGAAGATCCTTATCTCACCGCCCGCATTGAATTACAGGCCGAGCCTCAGCTCAACCTTAACAGCAAGGAAGTAAAGGCACTCATCCAGTCGCTGAAAGATGCGGCCACAAAGATTCTGCGCCTCAATCCTGAAATACCCCAGGAGGCACAGATGGCACTCGACAACATTCAGAGCCCGGCCTTTCTGATTCATTTTCTCTCCTCCAACCTGAATGTGGAGGTGACTGAAAAACAGAAAATACTGGAGACCTCCAATATCATCGACCGGGGCACCCTTCTGCTTCAGTATATGATGAAGGAGATTCAAATGCTGGAAATCAAGAATGAAATCCAGAAGAAGGTTCATACCGACATCGACCAACAGCAGCGTGATTATTTCCTGCGCCAGCAAATAAAGGTGCTCCAGGATGAGTTGGGCTATGACGGTCCCGACAAGGAAATCGAAAAGCTTCGCAAACGCGGCGCTGATAAGAAATGGCCAAAGACCGCAGCCGCACATTTCAACAAAGAACTGGAAAAGCTGCAACGCATGAATCCGCAAGCAGCAGAGTTTCCTGTTTCTATGAATTACGTCGAGCTTATGCTTGACCTTCCCTGGGAGGAGTATACCCAGGACGACTTCGACCTCAAGCGGGCCGAGAAGATTCTCGACAAGGATCATTTTGGCCTTGAAAAGGTCAAGAACAGAATCCTTGAATACCTGGCAGTGCTGAAGCTGAAGCAGGATATGAAGGGCCCCATCCTATGTCTCTACGGACCTCCTGGCGTGGGAAAGACTTCGCTCGGAAAGTCCATTGCCAAATCATTGCAGCGTAACTATGTAAGAATGTCGCTTGGCGGCGTTCATGATGAGGCGGAGATCAGGGGTCACCGCAAGACCTACATCGGCGCCATGCCCGGAAAGATCATCCAGAATATCAAGAAGGCAAAAAGCTCCAATCCTGTCTTTGTGCTGGATGAAATTGACAAGATACGCAGCGACTTCCGTGGCGATCCTTCCTCTGCTTTGCTGGAGGTGCTGGATCCCGAACAGAACAATACCTTCAACGACAACTACCTCGAAGTGGAATACGATCTTTCCAAGGTATTGTTTATTGCCACGGCCAATTCGCTGGACACCATTCAGCCTGCTCTGAGGGATCGCATGGAAATCATTGAAATCACCGGCTATACTGTAGAGGAAAAGCAGGAGATTGCCCGTCGACATCTTGTTCCCAAACAGCTGACCGAACACGGACTCGGAGTAGGTGAAGTCAAATTCACCAAAGAGGCGATCCTGGAAATAATCAGCCACTACACCCGTGAGTCCGGCGTAAGGTCCCTCGAAAGGAAGATCGGATCTGTGGTGAGAAGCGTAGCCAAGGCTAAGGCCATGGAAGAAGAATATGAAAAGGAAATCACCAGGGACTACGTTGTAAAAGTACTTGGCCCGGAAATCTTTGATGAGGAACTGTATCAGGACAACGAAACAGCAGGTGTGGTGACAGGCCTGGCCTGGACACAGGTAGGTGGTGACATTCTTTTTGTCGAATCAAGTGTGAGCAGGGGAAAAGGTCAACTTACACTTTCTGGCCAACTTGGCGATGTGATGAAAGAGTCGGCCATGGCTGCGTTGTCTTATCTTAAATCCAATGCGGCGTCTCTCGGAATTGATCACCGTGTGTTCCAGCAATATGATCTCCACGTGCATGTGCCGGCCGGCGCGGTACCCAAGGACGGACCTTCGGCAGGCATCACAATGCTTACTTCACTGGCTTCCATTTATACCCAGCGAAAGGTCAAGTCGAAGCTTGCCATGACCGGCGAAATCACCCTTCGCGGGAAAGTGTTGCCGGTAGGTGGGATCAAGGAGAAGATCCTCGCTGCCAAGCGTGGTGGTATCAAGGACATCGTTCTTAGCAACAAGAACAAGAAGGACATTGGGGAAATTGAAAAACACTATCTCAAAGGATTAAATTTCCATTATGTGAACACGGTGGATGAAGTACTTCATGTTGCGTTGTTAAGGGAAAAGGTGAAGCACCCGCTGGAGTTCACGTTTACAGAACCAAAGGCCAGCTAATTCCACTTTTCGCCGTTTGACTGTTTTATATTAAAAAAATCACGAATGGACGCTACCCATCTCACGCCCAGACAGATTGTTTCAGAACTTGATAAGTATATCGTTGGTCAGGATGATGCCAAGCGCAACGTGGCCATCGCGCTGCGCAACCGGTGGCGCCGTATGAATGTCAAATCAGAGATCGGCAGGGAAATTGTTCCTAACAACATTCTGATGATTGGCGCGACAGGCGTGGGCAAAACAGAAATAGCACGCCGGCTGGCAAAACTTGCCGATGCCCCATTTGTAAAAGTAGAGGCCTCCAAATTCACGGAAGTAGGCTATGTGGGCAGGGATGTGGAAAGCATGGTCCGCGACCTCGTGGAGCAGTCGGTGAACATGGTGAAATTGAGAAAGAAGGAGGGAGTTCGTCAGAAAGCTGCCCAGGCAGTTGAAGAAATTATCCTTGACGCGCTCATACCGCCCATCCGTTCCACCACGGTTCGGACGGATGCTGTGGCTGCAGATGACAATGCTGAACCAGGCAGCGACCAGGAACTGAATGAGCGGACGCGGAATCTCTTTCGCGAGAAGATTAAACAGGGCGATCTCGAAGATCGCAAGATTGAAATCAACATCAGGCAGGGTGGAGGCGGAAATGTAGGGATGATTGGGGCCGGCATGATTGACGAGGTTTCCATGATGAATCTTCAGGAGATGATCAACGGCATGATGCCGAAAAAACCCAAGAAGAAGAAAGTGACTATCTCGGAAGCCAGGAAGATCCTGCTTGAAGAGGAAGCTGCCAAACTCATCGATATGGATGAGGTGAAGGAAGAGGCATTGCGCAAAGCAGAGGAGGCAGGCATCATCTTTATTGATGAAATTGACAAAATAGCATCTGCCAATGGCAAGGGAGGAGGCCCGGACGTGAGCCGCGAGGGTGTGCAGCGAGATCTGCTTCCCATCGTTGAAGGCAGTACGGTGAACACCAAACACGGTGCTATCAATACCGATCATGTGCTTTTTATCGCAGCAGGGGCTTTTCATGTGTCCAAGCCTTCCGATCTTATTCCGGAATTACAGGGCAGGTTTCCCATACGTGTTGAGCTCAGCAGCCTCACCAAAGCGGATTTCGTCAGAATTCTCAGCGAACCGAAAAATGCGTTGACGAAGCAGTATACAGCCTTGTTTGAGGCGGAGGGAGTGAATATTGAATTCAACAAAGATGCCATTGACGCCATCGCTGAGATGGCCTTCTCCATAAATGCCGAAGTCGAGAACATCGGTGCCAGAAGGTTACATACGGTGATGAGCCGCCTGCTGAATGAGTTTCTCTTCGACGTCCCGGACAAGATTGAGGCGGGTCGCACCATCACCATTACGGGTGACATGGTGACGCAGCGCTTGCAGGGCCTTGCGAAGAATAAAGACCTGAGCGAATACATCCTTTGATACATGCGTCGGTACATTCTTGTACTGGTACTGCACGGTTGTTGTGATATTGCTTCCTTTGGCCAGGACAGCCTCAAGGCGCTGAAGGCAAATCCTTATTTTGTTTCCTACCCAGACAAGTTTTTCATCTGGCCCGTACTGAAACAACGGCAACTGTCATTTGAGTTATCCGACCCCGGCAACCCCAGCAGCGTATTGCGGTTCCGGCCCAATAATTCAGTCGGTATGGGTGTAGGGGTGTATGTATTCGACCTTGGGATCGAACTGGTAATGGCAGTACCGGTGGACGAAAAAAAGAATGACCTCTACGGCACCACCAAAGCATCAGACCTTCAGCTCAACATTCTCAGCAAGAGGTGGGGCGCCGATGTTTTTTATCAGCGCTATCAGGGCTTCTATCTCTCCAATCCCGACATTCCGCTTCCGCTGTCTGGCGCCTACCCTCAGCGGCCGGATGTGAAGACGCAGAACCTGGGTGTGTCAGGGGTCTATATTTTTAATCATGGGAAATTTTCCCTGCGGTCATCATACACCTTTGCAGACCGACAGCTCCGGAGTGCAGGCTCTTTTATAGTGAGCGGAGCTTTCAACTCGTTCAGCCTCACCGCCGATTCAGCCCTCCTGAACAGCCACTACGCACAGAAGATCAGCCTTGTTCAACCCTTCCAGTCGGTCGACTATCAGACCCTCAGCCTCGCGCCAGGATATTCATATAATCTGGTCATCAAAAAGTTCTTCATCAATGCGACCCTGGCGATTGGTCCAGCCGTTCAGTGGGTGCAATACCGTGACATTAATTTTACCGAACACCGTACCACCACGGTAAATACTTTCGTGGATACCCGCTTTAGTGCGGGCTACAGCAACGACCGCTTTTTCACGGGGGTAACGCTCGTTACCCAGGCACGTAACGTGGTTTTCCAGGATATTCATTTTGGGAACAACAGCAGCACCTACCGGATATTGTTCGGCTGGCGATTCAAGGAAAGCGGCATTCTTAAGAAGAGTGTGTGGAGCCTGCTGCCGGCATTCCTCCGGGATCCGAATGGAAAGTGACTATTTCTTGGGTGAATCCACCAGAATCACTTTTCCTTTTTTCCAATCAGCGGCTGCCCATTCACTGATATCAAACTCGATGATCACGAGACCTGCCGTTGGAATGTTTTCGATGGAGGTGCCGGGAAAATTGTTCACAAAGTCTGTAAGACCGGGGTTATGACCCACCAGCAGCACCCTGTCTGCTGTGTCGGGAAGTGAAGATATTATTTTGAGAATGGAATCTTCCCCTGCATGATAGAGCGCCTGCTCTTTCTGTATCTTCTTTGATGGATAGTCAATAGCCTCTGCCAGAAGTTTTGCCGTGCTGATCGCCCGGTTGGCAGGACTGCTGCAAATGTGGTCTACCTGGATTCCTTTCTTTGCTATTCGCTTGCCCATTTTAGGCGCATCGCGTTCGCCACGGCTGTTCAGGGGCCGGTCAAAGTCGTCAAGATTCGGCTCGTCCCAGCTGCTCTTGGCGTGACGCATGGCGAGTAAAAGCTTCATGCGCCAAATGTAATAGTCAGTGGCCCGCAAGTACATGATAAATGTCAATGACAGGCGGATTATGATGGCAGGAATTATCTTTGCCGACCATGGACAACCGACCGCTCCGCAAAAGGATCAAATACGCCTCCATCTACTGGTCGGTGCGGTTCATGATCTTTCTTTCCGGATTGGTGCCGCGCCGGCTGTGGCTAGCCTTCTTTGGTTGTTTTGGAAAGATAGCCTATGCTTTTCCCTCTGTGTACAAGGAACGGGTAATCTTCCACCTCGGACTGGCCTTCAGCCGCGAGTTGTCCGTGAAGGAAATCCTTGCACTCAGCAAGCGCGTATATGTTATGATTGGAAAAAATGCAGGCGACATCATCAGGTCACGCAATGCAAAGACCCTCGGGGACCTTGACAAATTCATCAAAGTTCATGGATATGAAAACTTCGAAGCCGCCACGGCAAAAGATAAGGGGGTGATATTCCTCACCGGTCACCTGGGTGCCTTCGACCTGCAGATTACCGTGATGTCGATGCGGGGATTAAAACCCAACATCATTGGCACACCCTTGAAAGATGACCGGCTCAATGACCTTTTGTTTGATTTCCGGAATGCACACGGGGCAGTAGCTGTGGAGAGGGGAAAGGAAACCTTCAGACTCATCAAGGCACTGAAGAGCAAGGGTTCAGTGGCGATCCTCATCGATCAGGACACCAAAGTAAAAAGTCGCTTCGTCAACTTCTTCGGCATGCCGGCAGCCACACCGGTCGGTGCCACTGTCCTCGCGATGAAAACAGGCGCTGCTGTTGTACCGACTTTTATCTACCTGGGTGACGACCATTATCAGCATATGGAGATTCTTCCTGAAATACCTTTGGTCCTGACGGGTGACGAGGAGAAAGATCTGGTATCCAATACCCAGCGCTTCACTGATGTTATCGAAGAGGCCATACGCAGGCATCCTGACCAGTGGGTCTGGTTGCACGAACGGTGGAAAACCAAGCCGGGCGAGGAGATCGTGTAATTTGAAACCAGGTCTTGCTTCACGTTTCCGGCCTTGCCATCTTAAAGCGACTAATTTTTCATTCCATATTCTATGATTGCCGTCAAAGGTTACGCTGCCAAACATGCCCATGCCCACCTGGGTCCCTATAGTTTTGAAAGACGCGAGGTTGGTGTCCATGATGTACTGATTGATATAAGATATTGTGGCGTTTGCCACTCCGACCTTCATCAGGTCCGGGATGAGTGGGGAGGTTCCATTTTCCCATTGGTGCCCGGACATGAAATTGTGGGAACAGTGAGTAAGGTTGGTTCTGCAGTCACAAAATTCAAAGCAGGTGACCTGGCTGCAGTAGGCGTCTTTGTTGATTCCTGCCGTAAATGCGACAATTGCAAGAAGGGCATGGAGCAATATTGCGAGCAGGGTATGATAGGAACCTATAATGCGTATGAATACGACGGAAAGACCCTCACTTACGGAGGCTATTCTTCAAGCATTGTCACAGCTGAAGCCTACACCTACAAGATCTCAAATAATCTTCCCCTGGATCGCGTTGCACCTCTTCTTTGTGCAGGCATAACTACCTGGTCCCCGATAAGGCACTGGCAGGTGAGCAAAGGTCAACGTGTGGGTGTCATGGGCCTCGGAGGTCTCGGACACATGGCGGTTAAACTGGCGGCCTCCCTTGGCGCTGAAGTTACAGTACTCAGTACCTCAGTATCCAAGAAGGCAGATGCTTCCAAACTTGGCGCTCATGACTTTGTCGTCACTAGTAACGACGGCGATATGAAGAAGTACCGCAAGCACTTTGATTTTATTGTTGACTGTGTGTCGGCACCTCACGATATCAGCCGGTTCCTCAAGTTGCTTCGGACTGACGGGACGATTGCCCTCGTGGGATTGCCGCCTGAATCAGTGCCCGTGGATCCATTTGCTCTCATCGACGGGCGGCGGTCTCTTGCCGGGTCCATGATTGGCGGGCTGAAGGAAACCCAGGACATGCTGGACTACTGCGCTGAAAAGAAAATCGTGTCGGATGTGGAGGTGATCCCCATTCAGCAAATCAACGAAGCATATGAGCGGATGCTCAAAGGAGATGTGAGGTACAGGTTTGTGATTGACATGGCAACACTGTAGGCCAGGTCGGCTATTTCTTGAAAATGAAATAGACTGCGAGTACCAGGAACATGAATCCGATCAGGTGATTCATACGGAGTGTTTCCGTTTTGAAGAATACCAGCGAGAAAACAGTGAAGACAGTCAGGGTGATGACTTCCTGGAGCACTTTCAACTCCACGAGGGAAAAAGGCCCGCCCATGCTCTTGAAGCCGATCCGGTTGGCGGGAACCTGCAGCACATACTCAAAGAAAGCAATCCCCCAACTCACCAGGATAATCCCGAACAGCCCCAGGCTCTTGCTCCACGACATCTCACTGAACTTCAGATGTCCATACCAGGCAAATGTCATGAAGGTATTGGAAGCGATGAGAAGGAGGATGGTGTAGAGTGCTTTCATATGGAAATGTTTCTAGTTTCTTCGATTAGGTCCATCCTATACGTTATTCGAGGTAACCAGAAATCTGAAACCAGAAACCACGAACTATTTAACCAGCTTCTTATACTTAATCCTGTGTGGCTGATCGTCACCGAGTCTCTTCTTCTTGTTCTCTTCGTATTCGGAGAAACTTCCTTCAAACCAGAATACCTGGGAGTCACCTTCAAAGGCGAGGATGTGCGTACAGACACGGTCAAGGAACCAGCGATCGTGCGAGATAATCACGGCGCAGCCGGCAAAGTTCTCCAACGCTTCTTCCAGGGCTCGCATGGTGTTTACATCAAGATCGTTGGTAGGCTCGTCAAGCAACAACAGGTTTCCTCCCTGCTTCAGGGCAATGGCGAGATGTGCACGGTTGCGCATACCACCTGAGAGTTCCTTCACCTTCTTTTGCTGATCCGTGCCACTGAAATTGAACTTGCTCACATATGCCCTGGAGTTGATCTCCTTTCCGCCAAGCAGAATCAGATCATTCCCACCGGTGATGGCCTGCCAAACCGTCTCCTCAGGCTTCAGGTCATCGTGCTCCTGATCCACATAGGCAATCTTCACGGTTTCACCCACGGAGAAGGTGCCCGCATCAGGCTTCACACTTCCTGTAATCAACTTGAAAAGCGTTGTCTTACCGGCGCCGTTGGGACCGATGATACCGACGATGCCGGCAGGGGGCAGAGAGAAGGTGAGGTTCTCAAACAGGAGTTTATCTCCAAAGGCCTTGGACACGCCGTTGGCCTCAATCACCTTGTTACCGAGTCGTGGTCCGGGCGGGATGTAGAGCTCGAGTTTTTCTTCCCGCTCTTTGGCTTCCTGGCTTAATAGTTTTTCGTAAGCGCTCAGACGTGCTTTTCCTTTGGCATGGCGGCCTTTTGGATTCATGCGCACCCACTCCAATTCGCGTTCCAGTGCCTTCTGACGTTTGGATTCGGTTTTCTCTTCCTGCACCAGGCGCTTCTGCTTCTGATCCAGCCAGGATGAGTAGTTGCCCTTCCACGGAATGCCTTCTCCGCGGTCGAGTTCAAGGATCCAGCCCGCTACGTTGTCGAGGAAGTAACGATCGTGCGTAACGGCGATGATCGTGCCTTTGTATTGACGCAGGTGTTCCTCGAGCCACAAAACGGATTCGGCGTCAAGGTGGTTGGTAGGTTCGTCGAGCAATAAGACATCGGGTTCCTGCAGTAACAGGCGGCACAGCGCCACCCGGCGTTTCTCACCACCAGAAAGGACGTCAACTTTTGCCTCAGGCGGAGGACAACGCAATGCATCCATGGCGCGCTCCAGTTTATGGTCAAGATTCCAGGCATCCGCTGCATCCAGTTTTTCCTGCAACTCCCCCTGGCGTGTAATAAGTTTCTCCATCTTGTCCGGATCTTCCAGAACCTCCGGATCGGCGAATTTCTCGTTGACGGCTTCGAACTCTTTCAGCAGGCTCACGACCTTCTGGACTCCTTCTTCCACCACTTCTTTCACTGTTTTGTTCTTGTCGAGGTGAGGCTCTTGTTCCAGCAGGCCGACGGTGAAAGAAAGATCGGAAACCACTTCACCTTGAAATTCCTTGTCGATGCCGGCGATGATGCGCAGCAAGGTG
The DNA here is from genome assembly GCA_018266395.1 of Bacteroidota bacterium. Classification (GTDB taxonomy): domain Bacteria; phylum Bacteroidota; class Bacteroidia; order Cytophagales; family Cyclobacteriaceae; genus ELB16-189. The sequence continues at coordinate 21,889 of JAFEAM010000045.1, forward strand.
GATTTACCGGAACCGTTCAAACCGAGTACACCGATCTTCGCTCCGTAGAAGAAGGAGAGGTAGATGTCTTTCAGTACCTGCTTGTTTGGGGGATAAATCTTGTTGACCCCCGTCATCGAAAAGATGATTTTCTCGTCTGCCATCGTATTTTTTTGGAAGCGCAAATATGGCTGTTTTGGTTAATACTGCCTAACCAAATGGAAGCCCGGGAAGGCCCAAATCAGTGTGTTTAGGCACCTTTCTTGAGTATCCCACCTGGGCTATTGACTATGGGGGATTAAATTCTATTTTTGCGGAAATTTTAACCACCGACTATGTACTGGACACTGGAACTGGCATCTTACCTCGAGGATGCTCCCTGGCCCGCCACCAAAGACGAGCTGATCGACTTTTCCATCCGTTCTGGTGCACCCCTCGAAGTGGTGGAGAACCTCCAGGAACTTGAAGATGACGGCCAGCCCTACGAGAGTATCGAGGAGATCTGGCCCGATTACCCGACGAAGGAAGACTTCTTCTTTAATGAAGACGAATACTGATAGATTGCTTCTTGTTGATTTCACGCAGAGGCGCAGAGGGCGCAGAGTAATGTATTTAAAATGAATAGCCCTACTTCAAGTGGTATGCCAATTACGCCTTATTACAAGTACAGACTACCCTTGATAACTTCAATAATCTCTGCGTACTCTGCGCCTCTGCGAGAACCTAATAATTCTGAGCGTATAATGTAGAAGTGGCTGTCCCCAGCGGAAGCAGTGTCAAATGCGGAGGCGCCATTTCAAAATTGGACATTCTATATTATTCTGCATTTAATGTATTTCACGCAGAGTCGCAGAGAGCGCAGAGTAATGCATTTAAAGTAAATAGCCCTACTTCATTTGGTGTGTCTAATAAAAGTACAGGCTACCCTTTATAACTTCAATAATCTCTGCGTACTCTGCGCCTCTGCGAGAACCTCATTCATCCTGAGCGTATAATGTAGAAGTGGCTGTTCCCAGCGGAAGCAATGTCAAATGTGGAGGCGCCATTTCAAAATTGGATGTCTAATGTATTTCACGCAGAGGCGCAGAGAGCGCAGAGTAATGCATTTAAAGTAAATAGCCCTAATTCATTTGGTGTGTCTAATAAAAGTACAGGCTACCCTTTATAACTTCAATAATCCCTGCGTACTCTGCGCCTCTGCGTGAACCTATTCATTCTTAGCGTGTAATGTAGAAGTGGCAATCGCCAAATCACGAAATCACCCAATCTCAATTCATTCAATCTCTTCTGCCCAGCAAGGCTCCCGCGATGATAAGATCCTCTGGAGTAGTCACTTTGATGTTTTCATAGCTTCCTTCGAACAAAGAAATCATATGGCCTGCGCGTTCTGCCACACTGGCATCATCGGTTAGACCCGGATCCTCCCGGGTCTGATAGGCCTTCTTGATGAGGTCAAGGTCAAAAGTCTGTGGAGTCTGGATGAGCCTGTATTTGGAGCGGTCTACCGCATGGGTCGTGTCCTGGTCTGTCACCCTCAGTGACTCTTTCAAACGTACTGCAGCGATGGCAGTCTTGTGAACTGCAGCCAGCCGGAATGAGGCGCCAATGATGTCTGCATTAACCAGCGGTCTCACGCCATCATGTATGGCCACCAGTCCGGGTCCCTGCATCTTGTCAAGTCCGTTGCGCACAGATTGGAACCTGGTATCCCCGCCTTTCTGCAGAATGACCGGCTGGGTGAAACTGTACTTCCTGACCAATTCATCCCACAGGTGAAAATCATCCTCAGGGAGCACCAGCACCACCGTCAGTTTGTCGGAGTATCTGAAGAAGGCGTTGAGGGTATGCATGACAATAGGCAGCCCATTTACTTCAATGAACTGCTTGGGCAGGCTGCTCTGCATCCTGGTGCCCTTGCCCCCTGCTACAACCAAAGCATATTCCTTCTTGTCCAACCTAACTTAGGCTAAGATTCAAAAGTAAGAATTCGTAACTTCATCCTATGATCCGCATCTTGCTGCTATTGATGAACGCGGCGGCATTCGCCTTCCTGATTTTTGAGTTGTTCAGGGTATATGACCAAATGGACAAAGGCATGCGAAGGACCATTACACTGATCGCGGGTGTACTGCTGATCATTCTACCCGTGGTCATGATCATGGGGTTCATCAAGCCCACACCCGTATATTGGGTCGTTTATCCCGTCGGGCTGCTTGTATTTGTCTACCTGTTCAGGATGCCGTCAAGGCTTTAAGTGCTCCAAGCCTACACAATCAGCATGGCATCGCCATAAGTGAGAAATTTATATTTCTCCTTCTTGGCAACCTGATACGCCTGCATAATAAGATCAAAGCCGCCAAAGGCACATGCCATCATGAGTAGGGTGGACTCCGGTTGATGGAAATTGGTCACCAGCCCGCTGCAGATCTTGAAGTCGTAAGGGGGGAAGATGAATTTGTC
>JAFEAM010000046.1 GCA_018266395.1 Bacteroidota bacterium
GGTCTTCAGGTCAGAGAACTTCCCGACGTATTGATCGTTGGCACCCAGCCCTGGTATGAGTTCATAGTGATTTACGGTCTGGTAAATTTCCCGGATAAAGAGACGGGTGGGGGCAGTAGTTACATCCAGTGAAACTGAATTCCCGCCATCCAGAAAGACTTTTGAATCACCGCTCGTACTGATGAAATAAGGATGCGTGCCTGTTGAATCCTTGAAGCTTACCCTAAGACTTCCCAGTACAGGGTCATCACTCTGTGAGAGGTCTAAGGTCCAGTACCCCCTCGGCACGTATTCAAAACTTGTCAGAGACAAATAGCGGCCGTCAACGAGATAAGCTTCACTAAGTGTAAATGTCTTTTCGTTATAGTCAGGATTGGACAGGACAATTGAGTTTCCGTTCTTCAATTCTTGAATATTGATTACTGATCCGTTGCCGGAGGAAAGAAATATCCATCCTTTCTCGTTATAACGAAGGTGATCAGAAGGTACTGCAAGCGTCAATAGTTGATTCCTTACCTGGACACTGGTGCTCGCCGTCTTTACCCGGCCTGCCTGGTATGATAATGTGGCCCTCAAGTCATATGAGCCGTCAGGCAAAGACCGTGTATCCCAGGAATACTGAAAAGGAGGATGTGCAATTGTGGTCAGATGATTGCCACTGATCTGCAACTCAACACTACTCGCAGTTTGAGCGTTGGATACCTGCAATTCCAGGCTCACGGTATTCCACACCATATCACCGTCCTTCAGGTTTTTGAACTGAGCGTCTGGAACAGCGTCCAACTGCTCTTTATGACAGGAGAACAGAAGGATCCAGGCCACGAGGATTCCTATGAACCGGTACCGTCTCATCTTTTGCTATATAAAGATATGGAGATTGATGATATGCGTCACAGGTGAATTGGACGTATCGGCCCCTACAAAACCTTTCGAATAGCTCAGAACTGTGGTAAGGGGGCACTTAATGGCAGCAAGTGGGTGCCTACGGCGTTAGTGAGTCGTTCCCCTGTCGCCAGCATATTGCTCTTTAACACATATCACTATAGGGTCTCTATAAGGTCACTATAAGGTCACTATAAGGGTGGGTGGGAATGGCTTCTGGGGATTAGCTGCTGGCTTTTGGCCCCCTATTTGTCAGATTTGGGGTGGTTAATCAACTCTTTTTTGGCATTAACTAGTACTTAAGGCCTGCTACTTGCGATCTATTGCCTTCAATACTTGGGGGCTTACCCGACTTTCACCCGACTTTGTCCGGACTTTCTCCGAACTCGCTCCGGACTTTTTGATCGAATATTGCGTTTTGATGCTGAAAACCCTGTATTCGAGATAAAAAACCTTGCAGGCACTCTAATTATTAGGTTTTAGTATCTCCGCCGTCTACACCTTTTGAGCAGCCGGGGGTACAGCCTTTGATGAAGTATAAAGTAAATGGGATTGCGATGACATTGTCAAGAGGGGAAGGAAAAAAATAGCCATTGGCTGCTAGCTACTGGCAACCATGGTTTCGGCATACTAACCATTTGCAGTTTGAGTCGTGCATAATATCTCCATTGCCCGCCAGTTGCCAGACACCAGAAGCTAGTAGCTAGTAGCCAGTAGCCACTTAGAATGCTGAACTGATGAATTTTGAATGTTGAAGTAAACTACAACGGATTTCAATAGGTCAGCATCTGACAATGCCCGGAAGACTAGCCTAGCAGCCAGCAGCCAGTAGCCAGTAGCTTCTTTCTCCATATATTAGGCAGCTATTGTGCAATTCAAGATGGACTTACCCAAACCGCAGCTCTCCATTTCCCAGATCATCAATATGAACGTGGGTTTCTTTGGAATTCAGTACAGCTTCGGTCTCCAGCAATCCGCCATCAACCCGCTTTATACTTTTCTGGATGCCAGACCTGAGGAACTGCCCTTGCTCAATCTCGCTGGACCAATGACCGGACTTCTTATCCAACCCGTCATCGGTGCACTTAGCGATAAGACGTGGCACCCGAGGTGGGGAAGGAGGAAGCCATATTTTCTGATCGGCGCCATTGCCTGCAGCATTTGTCTTTTCCTGTTTCCGTTCAGCCGCGAATTATGGATGGCGGTGGGATTGCTTTGGATACTGGACGCGGCCAATAACACGGCGATGGAACCCTATCGTGCATTTATTGCCGACAAACTTCCTTCAGAGCAACGCGCCATGGGATTCCTTACTCAGAGTTTCTTCACCGGGTTTGGGATCACCCTCGCGAACATATCATTGTATTTGTTTCAACAGTGGATCACAGGATCAGATCCCGCATCAGGAATTCCATATTGGGTATTCGGTTCTTTTTTTGTGGGTTCTGTGTGCTCGATATCTTCGGTTCTCTGGTCGACCTCCACAACGCCGGAGATTCCGCCCACAACTGAAGAGCTTGCACATTTGAAGTCTGCTCCCCGCGGACTGTTAGCTCCATTCCGGGAAATCTTCAGTGCCATTTCTGATATGCCTCTCACGCTGTGGCAACTTGCGCTGGTATACTTGTTTCAATGGTATGCGATGTTCTGTTACTGGCAATTCGTTTCTCACAGTATTGCCCAATCTGTATGGGGGACGACAGCCCAACAGAGTCCTGACCTGTATCAACAGGCAGTGGGATGGACAGGACTCGTGAATGGCTTTTATAACATTGTCACCTTCCTTTCTGCCTTCGGACTCGTCTGGCTGGCAAAGAAGATTTCAGCCAAATATGTCCACGTCATCTGTCTTGCGCTGGCTTCGTTGTCGCTATTCATCATGCCCCAAATCCACAATAAGTTCTTCCTGTTCGCGCCCATGATCGGTTTTGGAATTGCCTGGGCCAGTATGATGGGAGTACCTTACATCATGGTGGTAGGCAGCATTCCCAAAGAACGTTACGGGGTGTACATGGGTATTATCAACATGATGATCGTGGTGCCGATGATTCTCCAGACCCTCACCTTTGGATTCGTATACAGGGAATTTCTTGGGAATGATCCCAGGGTGGCCATCATGTTCGCCGGTGCCCTGCTGTTGATTGCTGCCATCGCGACTACCCTTATTAAGGTTGCCCCATCGGCTGTTGAAGAGGAAGTAAATCTTCCATCAGGTGGTCACTAACAATTTGAATCTAACTCTTTGAATTAAATAAAATATGGATTCTTACCTCGCTGAATTTCTGGGAACCATGATCCTGATCCTTCTTGGTGACGGTGTGGTTGCCGGTGTGCTTTTGAAAGGCAACAAATCCGAAAATGCGGGCTGGCTTGCAATTGTAGTTGGCTGGGGACTGGCTGTAACGATCGCCATCTACGCAGTTGGTAAAATTTCTGGCGCTCATTTGAATCCTGCCGTCACTATCGCGTTAGCGTTCAAGGGTGACTTTGCATGGGACCTAGTGCCAGGATATGTCTTTGCTCAGTTGGGTGGAGCATTTGTTGGCGCCATTCTCGTGTGGGTGCATTTCCTTCCGCACTGGAAGCGCACCGACGATCAGGGAACAAAACTGGCAGTCTTTTGTACGGCGCCGGCAATACGCAATACGATTTCAAATCTTGTCAGCGAAGTAGTAGCCACAGCCGTGCTGGTAGGCGGACTCCTTTTCTTAGGCGCAAATGAATTTACGGATGGGCTCAATCCTATTGTGGTGGGGTTGCTGATCATATCAATCGGATTGAGTCTTGGAGGCACGACCGGCTTTGCGATCAACCCCGCCCGTGACCTCGGTCCAAGGTTGGCGCATGCCATCCTTCCCATTCATGGCAAAGGAGGTTCCGATTGGAGCTACTCGTGGATACCCGTAGTGGGTCCTATTCTTGGCGGACTTCTTGGTGTTTGGGTGTACGGATTGTTGCATTGAGGGTTGTAACACTACATCTCACAGGATTGGAGGTACAGGTGAACGTAAGTCAGATAGAATATGAGGTTGTTCGATTACGTTTACTGCAGAATATACAGATTCTATACCGGTGGTTTTGCTGATCCGGTTTTTTATGGGATTCCTGCCATTTCAATGTCACAATATTTCAACGTTTTGTGTTTAGACAGGATCCTGGTCCAAATGAACATAACTAGTTCGTACTTGTCTAGTGGAAGAGTTGAGTTTGGGCTCGTTACTGGAATTGTGATCATGAACCTTGTAAGGTACAGCTGGCTGGTACCTGTTGATTCCCTTTTTAGTAGATGGGAATCTGAAACCAGGAGAGTAAGATTCATTAGAGGCGGGATTGTTGTTGCTTATTTAATAGGGTCACTTATAGCCGTACTTTACCTAACCGGGTTCTTTCGGAGTCGGTAGGCCTGACCTTTTTTTATGGCCTCATAGTACTTTGAGATGGCCGTCTAGGCCCGGGATTGCTCGCACCGCTTAAGCAGCAGATCGCTTCGTTATGCGTCGCGATTACAGCAAACGAACCTGACACTTAAGATTGCGAGCGCAGCGAAGCAATCTTCTAAGTATCCCTATCTTAAGACCACGCCGTCATCGTGAGCGAAGCGACACGATCTTCCGATCCAGGTGGCCTTGCCTTACTTGGTCTTCTGAAAGGAAGCGATCCCTTGTATCCACGTATCAGCCGGTCAGAAGTCCGAGCTTCTTTGATAACCTCAAAACACTTTGTAATGGCCGACCAGGCGCTCCCAATTGAGGTAGCAGATCGCTTCGCTACGCGTCGCGATGACGGCGCTTAGTTAGTTTTAACGCCTAGAAGATTGCTTCGCTGCGCTCGCAATCATATGGGTTTGGATGCCCTCACCGTAGGCAGCAGATCGCTTCGCTACGCATCGCGATGACGGCAAATAAACCTGACACTTAAGATTGCGAGCGAAGCGACGCAATCTTCTACTTACCCCAACCTTAAAACCACTCCGTCATCGTGAGCGCAGCGAAACGATCCACCCGGTCCAGTAGATTCTAAGTACTTGGTCTTCTGAAGAGAACAATCGCCCGTATCCAAACGGATCAGCCAGCCAGTAAGCCTGACCCTTCTTGATAGCCTGACTGACTTTGAGATGGCCATCCCGGCCCGTGATTGCATGCGCCGCAAGGAGAAGATCGCTTCGCTACGCATCGCGATTACGGCAAACGAACCTGACACTTAAGATTGCGAGCGAAGCGACGCAATCTTCTACTTACCCCAACCTTACAACCACGTCGTCATCGTGAGCGCAGCGAAACGATCCACCCGGTCCAGTAGATTCTAAATACTTGGTCTTATGATGAGAACCAACCGCCCGTATCCAAACGGATCTGCCAGCCAGCAAGCCTGAACCTTCTTGATAGCCTGACTGACTTTGAGATGGCCATCCCGGCCCGTGATTGCATGCGCCGCTCAAGAAGCAGATCGCTTCGCTACGCGTCGCGATGACGACGCTTAGTTAGTTTAACTCTTAGAAGATTGCTTCGCTTCGCTCGCAATCGTACCGTCATCCTGAGCGCAGCGAAACGATCCACCCGGTCCAGTAGATTCTAAGTACTTGGTCTTCTGAAGAGAGCCAATCGCCCGTATCCAAACGGATCAGCCAGCCAGTAAGCCTGAACCTTCTTGATAGCCTGACTGACTTTGAGATGGCCATCTAGGCCCTTGATTGCTCGCACCACTTATGGAGCAGATCGCCTCGCTACGCGTCGCGATGACGGCAAATAAACCTGACACTTAAGATTGCGAGCGAAGCGACGCAATCTTCTACTTACCCCAACCTTACAGCCACGTCGTAATCGTGAGCGCAGCGAAACGATCCACCCGGTCCAGTAGATTCTAAGTACTTGGTCTTCTGAAGAGAACAATCGCCCGTATCCAAACGGATCAGCCAGCCAGCAAGCCTGAACCTTCTTGATAGCCTGACTGACTTTGAGATGGCCATCCCGGCCCGTGATTGCATGCGCCGCTCAAGAAGCAGATCGCTTCGCTGCGCGTCGCGATGACGGCGCTTAGTTAGCTTAACTCCTAGAAGATTGCTTCGCTTCGCTCGCAATCGCACCGTCATCGTTGAGCGCAGCGAAACGATCCACCCGGTCCAGTAGATTCTAAGTACTTGGTCTTCTGAAGAGAGCCAATCGCCCGTATCCAAACGGATCAGCCAGCCAGTAAGACTGACCCTTCTTGATAGCCTGACGGACTTTGAGATGGCCATCTAGGCCCTTGATTGCTCGCACCACTTATGGAGCAGATCGCTTCGCTACGCGTCGCGATGACGGCGCTGGGTTAGCCTAACACTCTTAGAAGATTGCTTCGCTTCGCTCGCAATCATATGGGTTTGGATGCCCTCACCGTAAGCAGCAGATCGCTTCGCTACGCGTCGCGATGACGACGCCTAATTAAACCTGGTGTTTAGAAGATTGCTTCGCTTCGCTCGCAATCATTCTGACCTCGTAAGCGAACCGACACGATCCCACCCAGCCTAAATCGCTGAGCCTCTTGATCTCTTCCACAAACCGGTGCGATATTAGTACCTTAGGGACTACTGACTATGACCGGGAAATACATCATCGCGTTGGATCAGGGAACGACAAGTTCCAGGGCTGTCTTGTTTGATATGGAAGGGCAGATCCGGGGGATCGCACAACAGGAATTCAGGCAGATATATCCAAACCCGGGCTGGGTAGAACATGATCCCGAAGAAATATGGAAGACGCAGGTGGGCGTTTTGATCAGGGTCATGGTCGAGAATGCGATCAAGCCTTCCCAGGTGGCAGCCATCGGGATTACAAACCAACGGGAGACGACTGTAATATGGGATCGTAAAACCGGAAGACCGGTCTACAATGCGATTGTGTGGCAGGACAAGAGGACTGCACCTATCTGTGAAGAACTGAAAGCAAAGGGGCTCACGGATTACGTCAAACACACAACGGGTTTGGTACTTGACTCCTATTTCTCTGCAACGAAAGTAAAATGGATTCTTGATCAGGATTCCGGTTTAAGGAATCGCGCAATGAATGGGGAGCTGGCTTTTGGCACTATCGATACCTGGCTGATCTGGAAGATGACAGGCGGACAGACTCATGCCACTGATTACTCCAATGCATCCCGAACGCTTTTGTATGATATTGTAAACCTGAGATGGGATGCCAAACTGCTGGATGTTCTGCAGATTCCTCATGAACTCCTCCCTGAAGTTCGTCCTTCAGCGGCGGCGTACGGGCATTGGACTTTTGATGGAGTGGACATTCCCATCTGCGGAGTGGCAGGAGACCAGCAGGCAGCTCTTTTTGGCCAGGCATGCTTCAATCCCGGCATGGCAAAGAATACCTACGGTACCGGCTGCTTCATGCTCATGAATACAGGTTCCCATCGCCATGAATCTCAACATGGTTTGCTTACTACGATCGCCTGGGGACTCGAAGGAACGGTTGAATATGCTCTGGAGGGAAGTGTCTTCATTGCGGGTGCTGCGATTCAATGGCTGAGAGATGCGATGCACCTGATCGATCAGGCCAAAGATTCTGAATACTTTGCCACCAAGGCACTTGGGTCCAATGAAGTGTATATGGTCCCTGCCTTTGCAGGTCTTGGAGCACCTTATTGGGATATGTATGCACGCGGCGCCATTTTCGGACTGACCAGGGATACTGGTAAGGAACATGTGATCAAGGCTACCCTCGAGTCACTAGCGTACCAGACAAAAGATATTCTGAATGCCATGCAGGATGATACCCGGTTAAAATTGAGCAGCCTTAAGGTAGATGGCGGCGCAAGTGCCAATAATATGTTGATGCAATTCCAGGCCGACATCCTGGGAACGGATGTGGAGCGTCCTGAAGTAGTTGAGTCCACCGCAGTAGGTGCGGCTTATCTTGCCGGCATACAGTCCGGAATCTGGAAGAAGGATGATATCATCAGGAAGCGAAAGGTGCAGCGTACCTTTAAGCCGGCCATGTCGGATAGTGATAGAACCAATCTCTACAAGGGTTGGCAGAAGGCAGTAAAGAGGACGATGCAGTGGACTTTGGAAGACAAGGACTAAGCCGTGAATTTTTCAGCGTATTCCCGAAATGACATCATTGAAAGACTGCGCACGGGTCCGTTTGACTTAATCATTATTGGCGGGGGCATAACAGGTGCAGGCATAGCGCTCGATGCAGCCAGCAGGGGGTTGAAGACTGCACTCATCGAAAAGAATGACTTTGCTTTCGGTACCAGCAGCCGGTCAACGAAACTCATTCATGGAGGTCTCAGATACCTCAAGCAGTTGGAGTTCGCTTTGGTAAAGGAGGTGGGGAGTGAGCGCGCAATAGTGCATAGACTGGCGCCACACCTGGTAGTCCCTGAGAAAATGCTCTTGCCTCTTTATGAGAAGCGGGGACTGGGATACTGGCTTACCTCTATCGGGCTTAAGATTTATGACTGGCTCGCAGGCGTCAAGCCGGAGGACCAGAGGAGGATGCTTACCTCGTTGCAAACACTCAGGCACGAGCCACTCCTTATGAAGGAGGAAATCAAAGGAGGCGCCATTTACGCCGAGTACCGTACCGATGATGCCAGGCTGACCATAGAGATCATGAAGAAGGCATTTGCACAGGGTGCCTTGACGGCAAACTATGTTCAGGCTACTGAATTTATCTATGACGGGTCACAAGTGCGTGGCGTGAGAGCAACCGACAGTCTGACGGGTCAACAGTTTGACATTCATGCTGCGGTTGTTGTCAATGCCGCCGGACCCTGGGTGGATGAATTAAGGGGTATCAATCACTCCCTGGATCATAAGCGGCTTCATCTCACAAAAGGCATACACATTGTAGTTCCCTATCACAGGTTGCCCGTGCGTCAGGCGATTTACTTTGATGTACCTGATGGCCGGATGATTTTTGCTATTCCCAGAGGGAGGGTAACTTATGTAGGGACTACCGATACAGATTACTCAGGGGACAAGAATGAAGTATTCGCAACACGGGAAGACGTGGATTATCTTCTGAAGGGCACCAATGTTACGTTTCCATCAGCCCATCTTACATTGGCTGATGTGGAATCCTGTTGGGCAGGGCTCAGGCCGTTGATTCACGAGGAGGGGAAGTCGGCCTCAGAACTCTCCAGGAAGGACGAGATCTTTCGTTCGGAGTCAGGACTGATTTCCATGGCAGGAGGAAAGTTGACCGGCTACAGGAAGATGGCCGAGAGGGTCGTTGATCTTATTGCCGAGGAGTTTTTCGCGGATAAGAAACTTCCAGCGTGTTCGACCGTATCCTTGATGCTGGTGCAGCCTGCTCTTATGTCAGTTGAAGAAGTGAAGCAGCACACGGCGAGGCTGGCCGGAGAAATCGCGGAGCTGGGTTTGAAAGGGGAGGACGCCGGTTACCTCATTCATTTGTATGGACGACAAGCCGATGTTATCGTTGGCCGCCTGAGGTCGTCCCGTCTCCATGATTCGGACATTGCACTTGCCCTTGCTGAATTATGGTTCGCTATAAATCAAGAAATGATATGCAGGGCCACTGACTTTTTTGTGCGCAGAACCGGCCTCCTTTACTTTAATCTTCCGAGGCTGATGCATGTCAAAGACGCCGTCCTCCAGGAAATGCGAGGTTTGCTCCAATGGACGGAAGACCGTTTGCTTCAGGAGAAGTCTGAACTTGATAAGTGGATCACCGCTACACTTAGATTCAAACAAGATGAACCCTTACATTAAAAATTAATAAATGCACCCATGCTTCGGATTGTAATATTTCTTATTGGTTTCCTCCTGCTGGTGTTCACCGAAATTCTCCGCGTATACTATATCATGCCATTTCCAGGCAGCCAGGAGGATGAGACGCTGCAGTTGGCCTACTTCATTCAGAACAACATTGCGTGGATTCGATTGCTCGGCCTCGCCCTGACTGTCTATCCATTTTATGTCATTCAGATGTCGGGCTCAAAGGTGGTGAGGATAACGTTTTGGGTGCTGGCGGGATTTTATGTAGTTGTCTTCTATATGTTTAACTACAGGTATCTTGCCGATCGTATTTTTCTTCCGCCAAAAAATGTATCCTTCCTGTCAGCCGAACAAAATAAGAAAGTCAAGCCGCGCCAGCTGGTGATCGGCATCACCATTGGATCTTCAAGCCGGGCCTATCCCATCGAAATTATTGGCTATCATCACCAGGTCCGCGACACAGTGGAAGGGCATTTGGTTATGGTTACGTATTGTACAGTTTGCAGGACAGGGCGGGTTTATATCCCGGAAGTGGGCGGAAAGCCTGAGAATTTTCGGTTGGTGGGAATGGACCACTACAACGCAATGTTCGAGGACGGTCGCACAAGATCATGGTGGAGGCAGGTTAGCGGAGAGGCTGTGATCGGGCCTTTGCAGGGGAATGCGCTAAAGGAAATACCCTCGGAACAAATGACGCTGGAAGCATGGATAGCAGGACATCCAGACACGATGATCCTGCAACCTGACGACACTTTTCAGGAGGCATATGATGATCTGTCTGACTATGACGAAGGAACCAGGAAAGGCCGGTTGACACGAAGGGATTCACTGTCGTGGAAGGACAAGTCCTGGGTCGTAGGTGTTCAGATTGGATTGGATGCCCGTGCTTATGATTGGAATGAGCTGGTTGCAACCAGGGTGATACAGGACGTGCTTGGCAACACGCCGATCTTACTGACTTTGCTTCCGGATTCCATGACCTTCCACACCTTCAGCAGAGTAATCGACGGCGATACGCTTGTGTTTGATAAAGTGCCCGACCTTTCATCCATGCACGATACAAAGACTCAAAGTGCCTGGGATTTGAATGGCCATTGCCTGGAAGGTTCCTTGAAGGGCAAGTCACTCACACCCATTCAATCCTATCAGGAATACTGGCACTCCTGGCGAACTTTCAGGCCGCACACCACTGCTTTCAATCACTGACATGGAAAGAGTTTGGTGGAAGGAGGCGATAGTCTACCAGGTCTATCCCCGGAGTTTTAAGGACAGTAACGGAGACGGGATCGGAGACCTTCCCGGGATCATAGAAAAACTGGATTACATCAAATCGCTTGGTGTTACCGCCGTCTGGCTGAATCCCATCTATCAATCCCCCAACGAGGATGGTGGGTACGATATCAGTGACTACTACTCCATTCTGAAAGAGTTCGGCAACCTGCAGGACTTTGATCGGTTGATCCAGGGGATGCACGAGAGGGGACTGAAACTCATCATGGATCTCGTCGTGAACCACACATCTGACGAGCATCCATGGTTTCATGCATCCAGGAAATCTGCCGGAAGTCCCTACCGGGATTATTATTTCTGGAAGCCTGGTAAGAATGGAGGGCCACCTAACAACTGGCCGTCGTTCTTTGGCGGGAGTGCATGGCAGTTGGACGAGGCAACTGGAGAGTATTACCTCCACCTTTTCTCAGTGAAGCAGCCTGATCTGAATTGGGAAGACACTGCATTAAGAAAAGAAGTCCGGGATATGATGAAGTTCTGGCTCGACAAAGGAGTTGATGGACTGCGGCTTGATGTAATCTCAGCCATTTCAAAACGGACATCCTTTCCGGATGCAGATACGCCGGACTTCAATGAGACCATCAGAAAATATTATGCAAACGGTCCGAGGTTGAGCGAGTTTATCGGGGAGATGAGAGAGAAGGTTTGGAATCACTATGACGTAATGACCATTGGGGAGGGGCCAGGCATCACGCCCGATAATGCACTTGATTACCTGGACGAGCGGCAAGGCTTGAACATGATCTTTCATTTTGGGCATATGTTCATGGACCAGGGACCCGGCGGGAGGTTTGATCCCGTGCCCTGGTCCAAGTCAGATTTCAGGAAAGTATTCATGACATGGGACAATGCCTTCGCGAAGTCCGGGTGGGGAAGTATTTTTCTTGGCAATCATGATTTTGCCAGGATGGTGAGCCGGTGGGGCAACGATTCCACCTTCCGTGAGCAGTCATCGAAGCTGCTTTGTACGCTTCTCCTGACGATGAGAGGGACCCCATTCATATTTCAGGGCGACGAGATTGGCATGACTAATTTTCAGTTGAAAAGCATCAGCGAGTCCAGGGATATCGAGACCATCAATGGCTGGAGAGAAGCGCAAAAGAGGGGAATAACTGAGGCCGCATTTCTTCGTGTGGCCAACTATTCGGGCAGGGACAATGCCAGAACGCCCATGCAATGGGATAACTCCTCGAATGCCGGATTCTCAACCGGAACTCCCTGGATGCCGGTCAATACCAACAATGTCGCTATTAACGTAAGCCGACAGGAGCATGAACCGGACAGCGTATTGTCCTATTGGAAGAAAATGATCGGGATACGAAAAGCCCACCCCGTTCTGACCTACGGTGCTTACAAGCCTGTCGAGACGGACAACGAACACCTGTTCGTTTATTACCGTGAATCACCGGAAGAAAAGATTCTGGTGATACTGAATATGTCGGATACGGATACTAAATTTCCAAGTGCCGTCAGGGATGCTCGCGGGCAGGTGTTGATTGGCAACTATGCGAATCAGACCAAGGACCGGATGAACTCCTGGGAGGCAATTGTAATTCAATTATGAAAGACGTGAATCACTTGTGGGGTATAGATCTGGGGGGCACAAAAGCCGAGGGTGTTGTCATTGGCCCGGGCGGACTGAACGACATCCTTTTCCGTGACCGTGTTCCCACAGGTGCGGAAAATGGATATCAACATATCCTCGACCAGCTGGAAAAACTGGTAGGTATGATGGAGCAAAAGCTGGGCTACCGACCTGAGAAACTCGGCATCGGTACCCCTGGCACGTTGGATCCCAAGATTCAGACCATGAAGGGATGTAATTCTGAATGCATGAATGGCATGCCGATGAAGGATGATCTGGAGCGCATTCTGAAAATGAAAGTCTTTATAGCCAATGATGCCAATTGCTTTGCGCTGGCAGAGGCCAGGATGGGAGTAGTGGCGCAGAAATTCCCCAAGGCCCAGGTGGTGTTTGGTGTGATCATGGGAACCGGCGTGGGGGGAGGGCTCGTGGTTAACGGCCGTGTCATTAACGGCCTACACGGGATTGGCGGTGAGTGGGGTCACAATTTCCTCGATGAATCTGGTGGACCATGCTACTGCGGGAAGAGCGGTTGCGTGGAAAAGGTTCTTGCCGGCCCGGCGCTGGAACGCTACTATGCTTCAGTTACCGGCAATAAACTTCGGCTGAAAGAAATCTACGACCTCTACAAAAAGGGAGATGAGAATGGCGTGAAAACGATGAAGCGGCTGACGAGTTTCTTTGGGAAAGCGATCAGTGTCATCATCAATATTGTAGACCCGGACGTGATTGTCATTGGTGGAGGAGTGGGAAATATTGATGAGATCTATACCGAGGGCGTTGCTGAAATCCGGAAGCATATCTTCAACAACGGGGTAGTGGAAACCCCGATCGTGAAGCCTGTGCTGGGAGACAGCGCCGGCGTATTTGGTGCAGCATATTTGACGATTTGAACTTATGAAACGCATAGCTATTGTAGGCCCTATTCCCAGGGATCACATTGTGACACATACCGGCGATCTCATTCAGAAATGGGGTTGTGTGACCCATCCGGTTATTGCCTTGTCGGTACTATCCGGCGACAAGATGGACATCGTACCCGTCTGTCACGTGCGCTCGGTGGACCTGGACAATGTGAAAGATGTATTCAAGGATTATAAGGGAATCAGTCTCCAGCATCTGACCACCCGAAACGATCAGGGCGATATCATCAGCCTGAAATTCGTGGACATGAATAACCGTCTCGAGCGTCAGACGGGCTTCATGGATCCCATCGTAGCTGATGACTTCAAAAAACTCCTGGATTGCAAGGTGTTTGTTTTTATTCCCATAAGCGACTACGAAGTCTCGCTCGAAGCGCTGATGTTCCTCAAAAAGAAAAGCGACGGCCTCATAGTCTTTGATGCCCATGGCCCGACAACGGCTTGTCTCTTCAATGGTGAGCGACAAAGAAAATTCTGGATCGACCGGGATCTATGGTTGCCATACATTGATGTGCTGAAGATGAATCTCGAAGAGGCGCAGGCATCATGGTTCAAGAAGGAGTACGAGAGCAGCGATTTTGAAGTAAGCGAAGAACCTAACCGCGAAGAACTGCGGGCTTTTGCAGAACACTGCCTGAGCAAGGGAGTGAAGTGCGTGTATATCACCATGGACTCCAGAGGCTGTCTGGTATACTTCAAGAGGAAGGGTAAGGTGGTGGAGGAATTGGTGCCAGCCATTAAAGTAAATAACGTTATTGATACCACCGGTTGTGGAGACTCCTTTGCGGGAGGAATCGGGTTTGGACTCCTTCAAAAGCCGAATGATTACATAGGCGCCGCTCAATGGGGTAATGCCCTGGGTGCCCTCAGGACCCAGGGGAAAACGTTTGCAGTTTTCAAGCCGCTGGAAGAAACCCGTAAGATCATTCAACTAGGCTATATTCGCGGCAATTAAAATCAGCAGGATTGATCCAGGCATGCATTTTTGACCTTGACGGGGTAATTGTGGATACGGCCCGTTTTCATTTTCTCGCCTGGCAACGGCTGGCCCGGGAACTTGGCGTATCATTTTCTGAAAAGGAAAACGAGAGACTCAAAGGCGTGAGCCGGATGCAGTCACTCGAAATCATCCTTGAACTTGGAGGCATCAGCGCTTCGGACGAACAGAAGGAGAAGTGGGCTACCCAAAAGAATCAATGGTTTGTTGAATACGTTGACACGCTCCTTCCAAAGGATATATTCCCGGGAGTGCATAAACTTCTGGAGGACCTCAAAATAAAGAAGATCAAACTGGCCCTGGCATCAAGCAGCAAGAATGCCCAAAGGGTGATCAAGCTTCTGGGAATTGCCTCGCTATTTGATGCCGTGGTGGATGGTACTATGATCAAGAAATCAAAACCTGATCCGGAGGTTTTTCTGCTGGCAGCACAAAGAATAGGAGTAGATCCCTCTTATTGTGTCGTATTTGAAGATGCGGAAGCAGGTGTGGAGGCGGCGTTGGCCGCCGGGATGAAGTGTGTAGGCGTTGGGCAGGTGACGGCATTAAGAAAGGCACATAGGGTTGTAGTCACAACCGGTGATTTTAGAAGTGAAGATTTGGAAGGACTGTAAAGCAATTCAATTCTGCTATGAAGCATTACATCAAGCATCATCCCTGGCATATTGTTGAAGAAGGATTTGACCCCCATCTGAACCGCGTCTCTGAAAGTCTGTTCAGTATCGGGAACGGAAGGATGGGACAGCGTGCCAACTTTGAGGAGACTTATTCAGGGGAAATGCACCAGGGTACCTATGTGGCAGGGGTCTATTATCCTGACAAGACAAGAGTAGGATGGTGGAAGAACGGCTATCCGGAATACTTTGCCAAAGTTCTCAATGCACCCAGTTGGATCGGCATCCACATAAAGATTGCGGGTAAAGAACTTGACCTGGCTACTGCCAAAATTGAAAACTTCCGGCGCGTGCTCGACATGAAGCAAGGATTGCTTCACCGGTCGTTCACTGCAACTTTGCCAGGCGGCAAGAAGGTAGCTGTTGATGCGAAGCGTTTTTGTTCCATGGCCGATGGTGAAATTGGAGCCATCCGGTATGAGGTTACACCGTTGAATTTTAGTGCGAAAGCAAGCATCAGACTGACCGTAGACGCCGATGTTGTTAACAAGGATTCCAACTACGATGAGAAATTCTGGGAGCCGGTAAGTGAGGAAGCAAAGTCGGGCCGCGCTATTGTAACGGCACAAACCAAGAAGACATTCTTTCATGTTTGTACCGGGATGACCTACAGTATCAGCAGCGGCGGCAAGCAGGATAAAGTAAAGCCTAAGGTGAGTAAGAAACCGCAATACGCCGACAACGTGGTGGAGGTCAGCCTCCGAAAAGGCACTGCAACCACAATTGAAAAATACGCGGTTGTACTTTCTTCGGAGAATCATCCAAAAGCAAAATTGACGGCAGTAGCTGCGAAAAAATTGGAGAAGGCATTAGCCACCGGGTTTGACAAACTCTTTGCAAATCATGTGGCGGTAT
The DNA here is from genome assembly GCA_018266395.1 of Bacteroidota bacterium. Lineage (GTDB taxonomy): Bacteria > Bacteroidota > Bacteroidia > Cytophagales > Cyclobacteriaceae > ELB16-189. Next base: position 15,941 of record JAFEAM010000046.1, read on the forward strand.
GGTCGCACAAGTGGGACGAGTGTGATATCAGCATTGAAGGTGACATTGCCGCTCAGCAGGGCATCAGATTCAACATCTTTCAGCTGATGCAGACCTATACGGGAGAGGATGAGCGACTCAACATTGGTCCGAAAGGGTTTACTGGCGAAAAGTATGGTGGCAGCACGTATTGGGATACAGAGGCCTATTGCCTGCCCTTCTATTTGGGGACCTCGGATCCCAAGGTAGCACGCAATCTTCTTGTTTATCGCTACAAGCATTTGCCGAAGGCTATTGAGAATGCCAGGAAGCTTGGGTTTACAGAAGGGGCCGCATTCTATCCATTCGTCACCATGAATGGCGAGGAGTGCCACAACGAATGGGAAATCACTTTTGAAGAGATCCATCGCACATCCGCCATGGCCTATGCGATGCGGGATTACATCGACTATACGGGTGATCGGGACTACTTGGTCAGTCATGGTCTCGAGGTCCTCATTGGGATCAGCCGTTTCTGGACTCAACGGGTCAACTGGTCCAAGGAAAAGAACTCCTATGTTATCCTGGGGGTAACTGGTCCCAATGAATACGAGAACAACGTCAATAACAATTGGTACACCAATTATTTGGCAGCCTGGACGCTTCGTTTCACACTTGAGTCACTTGACTACGTCCGGAAGAAGGACCACAAGAAGTATGAGGCATTGGCGAAGAAGCTCAATTTCCATGACGCCCGGGAGACCGGCACCTGGAAGGAGATTGTCGCCAAGATGTACTACGGCAAGGACGAGAAGAGGGGCATTCTCCTTCAGCAGGATGGGTTCCTTGACAAAGAACTGCTTACGGTTAATGACCTGAAGCCGGCGGACCGTCCGATCAACCAGAAATGGTCATGGGACCGCATTTTGAGATCCTGTTTCATCAAACAGGCCGATGTGCTCCAGGGCCTATATCTTTTTGAACAGGATTTCGATCAGGAATCCATCAGGAGGAATTTCGACTTTTACGAGCCAATGACCGTTCACGAGTCTTCCTTGTCACCTTGTGTGCATGCGATTCTGGCGAGCAAACTGGGCTATGAAGCAAAGGCTTATGAGATGTACTTGCGCACCGCCCGCCTGGATCTGGACGATTACAACAATGACACCGAGGATGGGTGTCATATTACCTCAATGGCTGGCACCTGGCTTAGCGTGGTAAAGGGATTTGGAGGGATGCGGGTTATCGATGGCATGCTTCACTTCCATCCGTTCATACCCAAACAATGGAATTCATACTCTTTCAGACTTGAATTCCGGGGCAGGGTAATCAAGATACAGGTCACGAAGGACCACGTTAAGACAATATTGGAACACGGTGAGCCAGTGGAGATCGTTGTGAATGGTAGCAAGAAACAACTTTCAACTTCAAGTAAAGGATGAGCCCAGTCTCATTTTGTGCACAAAATGGTGGAGAAGTTGTTTACTACTTTTTGAATAAAAGTTTTGTATCTGAGAAGTCCAAGAATACATTCGTATCACTAAGTCGATCGTTGAAAGATTAAGTCACTGACCGGAAAAACAAAGGGTTAATTTCTACGGAAATTGATTTACAAAAAAGCCGGTGAAGTTGAGTTGTGTTTGCACGCGGGACCCGCAAGGGAAACCTGATGCAAGGCCGAAGCAGACCGTCGGACATCGCAAGGTGAAAGATGCAGGCTTCATTCAATCAAAAGATAATTTAGGGTTATGCTGTAGCTACGGTGAATGCATAACGGAACGGGGAGCTCAAGCAATTGATGCTCCCCGTTCTATTTTATGACCTTTTCTGCGAAATCGACCCCGGCTAAATCATACGCACCCTCTCTGCCTACTTCCTGTGCTTCGAATACAGATAGGTGAAGGCAAATACAAGGACCAACGGGAGTACTGCCATGTACCGGAGCGTTTCTGATCCTGTTGAGGCCGTATCAAGAAAGCCACCAATGACGGGCAGCACAATAGAAGTGGCAAGCATCCCGGCACCGCCCATGAGGGAGAGACCAAGAGCGCCACTGGCGGGTATTTTCTCGGAAACGAAACTGAGCATCGTCGGCCAGAAGTAGCAAATGCCGATTCCGAATACGATGGCGGCAAGATAAGTCATGGAGCCTGAAGAATAGCTGAGGGCCACAAGACCAATACCGCTGAACACTGCAGAGAACAGAAGCATGCCCGGCGTACTTAGTTTATGCACAATAGAACCTGCAAATCCCCGCCCCACGGCCATAATGCCGTTTGTCAAGGCGAGCACCAGGATGGCTGAAACACCGGATTCACTCAGTAGTGAAGCAATGCGCTGGTTGGTGCCAAGTTCAGTAGAGGCAGTGAGAAACATACAGAGAATCATGAAGATGAACAGAGGTGAACCAACCGCTTTCCACATATCGCCGGTAGATACCCCCATGGTTACCCTCTCTGTCTTCGGGAACTCCTGTCCCATAAACAGGTATCCATAAATCACCAGCGGGATGGCCAGCGTTCCAACCAGAACCTGCCAGCTGAGATTCATCGAATCGATGATGAGATAAGCCACCAAACTTCCAATCACAATTCCACCAGGAAACCACACGTGGAACCGGTTGAGCATTTTAGTCTTTTCTTTGGTGAACAGGGAGGCGACGAGGGGATTACAGGCAGCCTCGACCATTCCATTGCCGAGTCCGGTAAACAGCACGGCGACAAATAAGGACATGAATCCCGTAGCTGTTAAGGTGAGGATGATGCCCAGTGTGTGGCAGATAAAAGCAATCCAGATCAATCGCTTTAGCCCGACGATGTCAGCAATAGGTCCGCCAATTACCATGGCCAGTGTAAACCCCCAGAAGGCCGGGCCAAAGGCAAAGCCG
>JAFEAM010000047.1:0-8003 GCA_018266395.1 Bacteroidota bacterium
AGTTCTCGGCCGTTTGCCAGGAATACGGAATCAAGTTTATCGGACCCACTCCTGCCATGATTGACGCCATGGGCGACAAGTCCACCGCCAAAGACACCATGAGGAAGGCTGGCGTACCCGTCATTCCCGGTTCCGACGGGCTGTTGAGCTCAATGGAAGAGGGCATGCGCATTGCGAAAGAGATCAAGTATCCTGTCATCGTCAAGGCGACAGCCGGTGGCGGTGGAAAGGGCATGCGCATCATCAATGAAGAGTCTGAATTCAAGAAAGCCTGGGATGATGCAAAACGCGAAGCGGGCGCAGCATTCGGCAACGACGGACTCTACCTGGAAAAGTTTGTTGAAGAGCCCCGCCATATCGAGATCCAGCTGGTTGGCGACCAGTATGGCAAAGCCTGTCACCTCTCTGAGCGTGACTGCTCCATCCAGCGCCGCCACCAGAAGCTTCTCGAAGAGACACCCTCTCCCATCGTCAGCCAGGAATTGCGCGAGCGCATGGGTGAAGCGGCCATCAAGGGTGCAAAAGCCATCAACTATGAAGGCGTGGGAACGATCGAGTTTCTTGTCGACAAGCATGGCGACTTCTACTTCATGGAGATGAACACCCGTATCCAGGTGGAGCATCCTATCACGGAAGAAGTGACCGACTACGACCTCATCAAGGAACAAATCAAGGTTGCTGCCGGAGTGCCGATTTCAGGAAGGAACTACTTCCCGAACTTGTTTGCCATGGAGTGCCGCATCAACGCGGAAGATCCGATGAATGGCTTCCGTCCTTCGCCTGGAAAGATTCTTAATCTTCATCTCCCGGGCGGTCATGGCGTGCGGGTGGACAGCCATGTGTATGCAGGGTACACCATTCCGCCGAACTATGACTCCATGATTGCAAAGCTCATCTGTACAGGCCAAAGCCGTGACGAGGTAATCACCCGCATGAAGCGTGCCTTGAGTGAGTTTGTGATTGAGGGAATCAAGACCACCATTCCTTTCCACCTTGCACTGATGGATAATGATACCTTCCGGAGCGGAAAGTTCACCACGAAGTTCCTGGAGACCAGCTTTGACTTCTCAAAGATGAAAGCTTAGATATTATCGCACTTTTAATAAAAGCAGGATGTCAAATGGCATCCTGCTTTTGTTTTTCAGGGTGTCTTCACTGCATGGTGCTATATTTATACTCACCATCAAAACCAGTCCATGAAGTACACGGTCATTTTTCTGCTTTTCGTCCCCCTGCTCTCATTCTCCCAGACCACAATCGTCCGGGATCCCGAGATCGAGAAAATGGTCAGGGAGGTTTCTGCCGATTCGCTGCAATCCTACATCAACACGATGGTGGGTTTTGGCACGCGCAACACACAAAGCAGCATCACCGATCCCAAACGGGGAATTGGTGCAGCCCGCAGCTGGGTGGTGAGAAAATTCAAACAGTATTCAAAGAATTCCAATGGCAGAATGACTGCGTTCCTGGATACGACTACCCTCAAGCCGGATAGCCGGCGCATTGATACCAGGACACTCCTGGGTAATGCGGTGGCTGTTCTTAAAGGCACTGATCCCAATGATAATCGCATTTATATCATCAGCGGCCACCTTGACAGCAGGCGGACCAATGTCGGCGACCGCACCAATGACGCACCCGGCGCCAACGATGATGCCAGCGGATGTGCGGCTGTGATTGAATGCGCCCGCATCCTTTCCGGTCACAACTTTCCTGCCACGATCATCTTCGTGACCGTGAGTGGAGAAGAAGAAGGTCTGCTCGGCGCCAATTTCATGGCCTCAAAGGCACGGAAAGAGAACTGGAACATTGATGCCGTGCTGAACAATGACATCATGGGAAGCAATCATTCCAATGAAACCAACATTATCGATAACACCCGCATCAGGGTCTTCAGCGAAGGCCTTCCCTCTTTTGAGACCGAAAAGAGAGCGAAGTCCATCCGCCAGTTTGGACTGGAAAACGACGGCAAGTCCAGACAGTTGGCCAGATACACCAAAGAGGTCGGAGAACGATATGTGGATAATCTCCAGGTTGTCATGATCTACCGCAATGACCGATTCCTGCGTGGCGGAGACCATACCCCCTATGTTGATAACGATTATGCGGCCGTGCGTTTTACCGAGATGAACGAAAACTTCAATCACCAGCACCAGGACGTGCGTCAGGAGAACGGTATCAAATACGGCGACCTGCCTGAATTTATGGACTTTGAATACTTGCGGAAGAATACCGCAATGAACCTCGCCAATCTTGCCAATCTCGCTAAAGCGCCAGGCATACCTGAAGAAGTAAAACTGGATAACAGGAATCTGACCAATTCAACTTCGCTTCAGTGGAAGGCACCAAAGAGTGGACAGGTCAAGGGTTACTATGTTCTTCTTCGTGAAACCACCAGCGCTACCTGGCAGAGAAAAATCTTCACCAAAGAGCTTAGCTATACACTTCCATACTCAAAGGATAACTACTTTTTCGCAGTACAATCCGTGAATGAGTCCGGAAATGAGAGCCTACCTGTAGTGCCTGGTGTATTAGGCAGGTGATACATGACGATATAGATTTTCAGCAATTGCTCACTCTAAAATTTTCACCATGTGGTCTACGCAAACACTCTGGTTCGAGGTTTCAGTTGTAACCGTATTCTTTCTTCTGGGCAACATCTACTTTGGTCACTTCGAAGAAAGAACTCCAAAATGGCGCAAGGTGACCAAATATGCACTTACGCTGGCCATTACTGCAGCCGTCTCTTCTTATGCGGGAAGAGTATATGCTTTCGGGTTGCTGGGGTTGTCCGTTCTGCCCATCATTTATATCCATGGAATCATCCTTCCAGGCAAGGGCATCAACGGATGGACCGGCGAACCGAAAGGCAGGTATTATGATTTCAGGGGTTGGGATAAGGATATATTCAAATAAATCCGCAGATTCATACTGCCAACCAGAAACCAACTGTTATGCACCATCACTGGAAGTCCATCCCCGCCGAACAGGTCAACCCGCAGATGACACGAAAGTTCATCTACGGTGAAAAGATCATGATTGCCAAACTCACTTTTGAAGACGGCTTCCTCGTACCCTGGCACCAGCATGAGAATGAACAGATATCAGAAGTGTTTGAAGGCACCATCCGGTTCTGGTTTGATAACGATGAGACCAAATATCTTGACCTCAAGCCGGGGGAATCTTATGTCATCAAAGGCAATCGTCCCCACAAAGCACTGATGATCGGACACGTGGTGGCAACCGATACCTTTTCCCCTCCAAGAAAAGACTGGATCGACGGATCAGATGCCTATCTGAGAAAGTAGACATAAAAACATCACCTAACCGGTACCCATGAAGACGATCACAAGAAACCTGAGAGCAATTGGTTTGCTTTTGTTCATCGCATCTTCCAGCCTTGGACAAGATTTGCCTCAATACAGGGTTGTCATGGCGATCAATCAAAGTGACTCAACCAACCAGAAGTGGATGGTGCGGCAGTTGACCAATCTAAAAATAGCTTTGCCTGACGCTCAGGTTCACGTGGTATGTTATGGCACAGGGCTGTTCACACTCGTGAACCGTTCAAGTATAGTTGCTGCAGATATTCAAAAATTAATGGGTAATGGAATTGTGTTTGAAGCGTGCGAGAACTCCATGGCTGGAGCAGGTGTCACAAAGGAGCAACTGGTTGCCGGATGCCATACAGTAAAAGCCGGAATTGCAACACTGGTGATGCGACAGGGTCAGGGATGGCAGTATGTATTTGGATCCAAATAAGCTCGACCCTACAAATCCATGACAGGCACCACTGCACGACAAAGCTGGTATGCTCTCTTTGTCCTGTTTCTTATCAATGCACTGAACTTTTACGACCGCCAGATCATAGGAGCGGTTGCGGAACCCATACGGAAAGAATGGTCGTTGTCAGACATGCAACTCGGGGTGCTGAGTACGGCATTCATTCTGATGTATGCCGTTGTAGGGCTGCCGTTCGGGAGACTGTCCGACCGCTATAGCCGCAAGCACATACTGAGCATCGGGGTGATCTTGTGGAGTTTACTCACCGCTCTTTCAGGAATTGCCGGGAATTATGCAGGTCTGTTTGCAAGCCGGCTTGGTGTTGGGTTCGGCGAGGCCAGCTGCGCGCCGGCAGCGAATTCACTGATCGGCGATCTTTTCCCTGCACGCCGCCGCGCTACCGCTCTGGCCATCTTCATGCTGGGTCTGCCAGTTGGATTGTTTCTCAGCTACCGCATCAGTGGAATAATCGCGCAAGCTTACAGCTGGCGGGAGGCGTTTTATTTCGCATCCATACCTGGGCTACTGATTGGGATGCTTGCACTATTTATAGTTGAGCCTGAAAGAGGCGCAACGGAAATACACGCTGTCGCATCACGACGGCGTCCGGGGTTTCCCTTCTTCGTGGTGCTCGGCATTCCCACAGTGCTTTGGATCATTATTTCCGGAGCGCTGCACAATTTCAATATGTACACGTTCGGTGCCTTCCTTCCTGCATTTCTCATGCGTGTGCACAAACTTCCGCTAAAGGAGGCAAACACCATTTCGTCGATCGTCACAAGCATGGGAATCATCGGACTCCTCGGTGGCGGTTGGGTCGGTGATTACCTCGGAAAAAAACTCAAAAATGGAAAGTTGCTTCTCGCCGCCGTAGCCATGCTCCTGTCAGGCCCGTGCATTTATTTCTCCATCACGATGGAACCCGGCAATACCACTATGTTCGTCACCTTGTTGGGACTGGGCACGGTGATGATTTACGCCTATTACTCCTGCGTATACGCAACCATACACGACGTCGTGGAGCCGGCACTTCGCGGGACAGCCATGGCATTGTACTTCTTTGCCATGTATTTGCTTGGAGGAAGTATAGGTCCCGTTATTACAGGGTACCTAAGCGATCATTACGCCAAGCAGGCCATGCAAGCGGCTGGCGCCATTGAGATGACGGAAGCTTTCAAGGCCGAAGGGCTGCAGTCTGCCATAATGGTTATACCTGCGGTTTGCCTGGCACTTGCCGTAGTTCTGTTTGCCGGCTCAACAACGGTGAAGAAAGATCACGAAAAACTCGAGCACTGGATGCAGTCTAAGCAGGATTCGCCAACCAAATGAAATCAATTCCAAGACTATTATGAATCCAGTAAAATGCCTCTTAATACCTGCCATCATAGTTTGGTCTTCTTGCACTGGTAAAAAAGAAAAGACGCAAGCCGACATTATACTCTTCAATGGTAATGTAATCACCGTCGACAGCACCGATCGCCTGGCCGAGGCTTTGGCTATAACTGGGAACAGGATAATAGCAGTGGGTAAGAATGGCGAAATAGAAGCACTGGCTTCTTCGTCCACCAAACGCATTGATCTTAAGGGACATACTGTTACGCCAGGCTTGCTTGACGCACACATTCATCTCAGCAGCTCCCCCTGGAGCGTACCCAACATGATTGAACTCAGCTACCCGGCAGTGAAGAGCATCTCCGATGTAAAGCAATTGATTGCTGCCAAAGTAAAAGTCGTCAAGCCTGGTGAATGGATAAGAGGCGTAGGGTGGGATGAGGGCAAGCTAGCAGAGAAAAGACTTATAACTGCTGCGGACCTGAATGAGGTCTCCCCTGCCAATCCCGTTTGGCTGACGAACACAACAGGGCACTATGGTGTCGCTAATAGCCAGGCCCTTCACCTGGCAGAGGTTACCGCTTCCACGCCTAATCCAACGGAAGGCATTATTGACAAGGACAAGACCGGAAAGCCGACTGGTGTACTGAAAGAGAGTGCCATGGAACTTGTTGTCAGCAAATTGCCACCTATCACGGTCAGTGATATTGAAAGAGGCATCATGCAAATGGTGAGCAACCTGCATCAGGAAGGAATGACAGGGGCAAAAGATCCCGGTTTGTCGCAGATGGAATGGGATGCTTATCAAAATCTTGCGGATTCAGCCAAACTGCAGCTCCGTGTATTTGGATTATGGATGGGCGGAAAGTCCACGGCGTCAATGCAGCAGGCGATCGCATTGCAGCAGTCCGTTCCTGCTCAGTACAGGATTGGCAATGAACTGCTGATCTCTGGCGGCATCAAACTGTTTGGTGACGGCAGCGGGGGCGCTCGTACTGCGTGGGTTCATGAAGAGTGGAATAAGAATCGCACAGAAAAGGACGCAGGGAATTTTGGCTTCCCCAATATCCAACCCGATACACTAAAGGCTATGATAAGAATAGCCCATGACCAAGGTATTCATGTCAGCACGCATGCCATCGGTGATCATACGATTGATGTGGTGGTCGACAGTTACGCGAAAGTCCTGAAGTCTAACCCGACGCCACATCTTCGCCACGGCATCATTCACTGCAACATCCCCACGCCTCATGCCATCGAAGTCATATCGCAACTGCAAACACAATATGATGCCGGCTATCCTGAACCATCGGCGACATTTACGTGGTGGATAGGTGATATGTATGCCGGAAGCTTCGGAGAGCGCACCAAACGGTTGAACCCCTTCACAACTTTTGTCAAGAAAGGAATTACCTGGGCCAACGGTTCAGACTATTCCGTGACACCTTTCCCTGCCCGCTATGGGATCTGGGCTGCTATTGCGAGGCAGCCAGCACTGGGAACTTTTGGAGGGGATCCATTTGGAAGGGAAGAAAGTGTGGACGTGAAGACAGCCCTGAAGGCCGTCACCATCTGGGCAGCCCATCAGATGTTCCTGGAGGACAAGATCGGGTCACTCGAGCCTGGCAAGCTTGCGGATCTTGCAGTATGGGATCGGGATCCCTATACCATCACCACTGATGAACTCAAAGACATGAAGTGCGTGATGACGATATTCAATGGGAAAGTGGTGTATGAGGCGAAATAGCTGCTGGGTACTGGCTGCTGGCCACTGGTTTGTGGATACAGGGGGTTACTGAAACCTAATTGGAGAATTTAGACATCCATTTATCTCCAAGTCTGGCTAACATTAGGCGTGCGTCAGCAAAAAGTTGGCATCGATTTTCAGCTTCTTGTAAACCGCCTTTAGGAAACTCAAATCGGGCTCTCGCTTGCCCGACAATATTTGAGAAAGTTTAGGCGCACCTATTCCCAACGTCTTAGCAAGTTCTGCTTGAGTCCACTGTCGCTCCATACGTTTATATTCAATCGCCTCAGCTAAAGTTTTGGGAAGTATGGGCATTAGTTTTAGAACATTATCCTCATACGCTTCAGCCATCCTTGAAAGATTGGCAAGCATCGCAGATTCGTCTTTAGAAAGCTTGTGAAAGCCGCCTATACGTGTTGCTTTGGCCAACAAGGTCTCAATTGTTTTCATGACAGCCTTGTATTGAGATTCCGTTCTAATTCTGGTTATCATAAATCTTCATCAAATACTTTCACAATCAATGTCATCATACTCTGCGTGGGTTCCCATGAAACGGATGTACATCGTTCGAATGTCAAAGAATATCATTGCGACAAGGCGATATTTGTTTCCTTTGATGTCGAACACATACCATAGTCCACTGTACCAAAAGTCTTCTTAAGATCATTTGGAGTTGCCCAGTTGGACTTCTTCACTTTTTCCCACCAGTCATTCAAAGCTTCAATCGCATCCGGGTGCTTTATCCCAAATTCGTTTAGTACCGTCTTTGATATAACAACCACACAGATATTGTGGTTTCAAAAATAGAAAGTTTATTTCATTTTCTGAAATTGACCGGAAACCAGAAACTTTGAGCCTACAGCTTAACAGGCAGCTTTCCTCCTGCTTCCAACTCTCCCTTCAGTAGCCTGATCCAGGTATTGAAATACACAACCTGGTTGCCGTAAAAGCCTCCTTCACCGTAGCCAACGATCAATCCGCCGATTCCTTTCAGATGACGTGAGAGATGCGGGTTGCCAAAACTCATGGCCACTACGCTGCCCGGCTTCTTCATTATGATCTCTTGCAGCAACGTAATATCATCCTTCCTCAATGGCGCAGGATCGCCATGCCGGTCGCGCTGCACCATGAAGGAAACAAT
>JAFEAM010000047.1:8021-15290 GCA_018266395.1 Bacteroidota bacterium
CTCAGGGTAAATTGTTTCAATCCCGGGAAGGCTGCCGTCATCTCCTTCAGCAACACCCTGCCATTTGGATATTCCTCGTCCTTCTGAATCAGGATATGCACAGACTTCTCCGGTTTGAATTCCTTCACAGGAAACCCACCGTTGTTGATGAGCATGGTAAGTGAACGGTCGGCCACTTCCTGGATTACCTGGCGGTGTCGAACCGTACCAACATGACTGCTTACACTATCCACTTTTACAAACCGGTTCTCATGCAGTCCCAGTCTCGCTTTATAAAACAATAGCTTCCGGACAGCCTGATCAATATGAGCTTCAGGAAGACGCCCCTCCCTGACAGCTGCGGCGATGGCTGCAATGGTAGCTATGGGATCTTTTGGTTTCAGTACGATGTCATGCCCGGCAAGCATGGCTTTCACTGCCACATCCTCCTTGCCGAATCGCTCGATAACGTGATCATACCACAGATCATCAGAAGTGAGAATGCCTTTGAAGCCAAGTTTGCCGCGAACCACATCGCGGGCCAGTTTGGGTTCCACGCTGGCGGTCATATCATTGCCTGTGACACCCGGCACTGCAATGTGTTCTGTCATCATAAAGTCCACCCCGGCATCAACGGCCAGCCTGAAGGCTCTGAATTCAAGTGAGTCAATTGCCACACTGTCCTTGTCGATTTTCGTGAACGATGGATAGGCCGGACCTCCTTTCATGTCTCCCCTTCCGGGGAAATGTTTGGCAGTGGTCAGCATCCCCATCTCATGGTAGCCGCGTACATAGGCGGCAATCATTTTACCCAACAAAGGGATGTTACCGCCAAAAGACCTCCCGCTTTCCTGTGGGTTGTCGGGCGACAGCGATATGTCTGCCACGGGAGTGTAGGAAAGGTGGATGCCCATGGAGCGTCCCTCCTCTGCCATGATCTTTGCTGCCCTGTACATAAGGTCGTCATCGCCGGTGGCAGCAAATGCCATGTTGGCCGGGAACTCGCTGGCACCGTTGACTTGCTGTCCTGGTCCTCCTTCAAAGTCGGTGGATATGAGAATGGGGATGTCTGCTTCACGCTGCAGACGATTCAGTAAAATGGCCATGGACTGAGGCGTGCCACCGTACACGACAAAGCCGCCGATCCCGTGATCCCTGGCTAGCGCAATCCAGGATTGAAGCTTGGGATCACCTTCCGCGATATAGTTACCGGAGATCTCGGCGCAGACCAGTTGAGCTACTTTCTTTTCCAATGAGAGCCCAGCGATAGTCTGGTCCACCCAGGCTTCCGGTGTTCGGGATGTTTCCTTAGTTCTGCAACCTGTGAGCAAGATTATCAGAATGAGGAAGGCGGCTTGTGAGTATCGATACATAGGTGGGAAGTAACGTTGCAAATGAAAGGTAAGTTATTTCCCGTTTGTGAGTCTGTTGTATGGGTGACAGATTTCATTATGCTTATCTTGCTGCAAACAATTCAGGATTTGGAAAAGCGCAGGTTGGGAAACAGCGGCCTTGAGGTGTCGGCCATAGGATTGGGTTGCATGGGAATGAGCCATGGCTACTACCCGCTGCCCGACAGGAATGAAATGATCAGGCTGCTTCACGAGGCTGTGGAGCGGGGCATAAACTTCTTTGATACAGCTGAAGCCTATGGTCCATTCACCAATGAAGTGCTCGTCGGCGAAGGGCTGAAGCCTTATCGGGACAAAGTAATCATCGCCACCAAATTCGGCTTTAAACTTGAAGGCGGGAAAATGGGAGGCGTGGACAGTCGCCCTGAACACATCCGGGAAGTGGCCGAGGCTTCCCTCCGCCGGTTGAACACTGACAGGATTGATTTGTTTTATCAGCACCGGGTGGATCCCGCAGTTCCGATTGAAGAAGTTGCAGGTACGGTCAGAGATCTTATCCGCGAAGGCAAAGTGAAACACTTTGGTCTCTCTGAAGCCGGTGCCCAAACGATAAGAAAGGCTCACAAGGTTCAGCCTGTGGCAGCGCTGCAAAACGAGTACTCTCTATGGACGCGAAATCCCGAAAAGGAAATTATGCCGTTACTCGAAGAGTTGGGCATCGGGCTGGTACCTTTCAGTCCGCTTGGTCGAGGCTTCCTTACGGGGAAGATTGATGAAACCATCCAACTTGATGCAGCCGATTTCAGAAATACGATTCCGCGCTTCACCAGGGAGGCCCTTAAAGCCAATCAAAACCTCATCGCTGTACTTAAGGAGCAGGCCGACGCCCGGCACGCCACACCTGCGCAGATCGCCCTGGCGTGGATAATCGCAAAAAAGCCCTGGATTGTTCCCATTCCAGGAACTACAAAACTCCACCGCCTCGAGGAGAATATTGGTGCAGCTTCCATTCGGTTGTCGGTGGATGACTTGAAAGAAATCGAGTCAGCCGCATCAGCCCTTACCATTACAGGGGCACGATACACAGAGCAGGCGGAGAAGATGACAGGATTGTAGCTTCAAAGTATCATGTGAACCACAACGTCCACTTGTCAATGTCATTCTTTGTATTCATCTTCAAGGTCAATGGTATGATCACCATACCGAACCTATGAATCCAAACCTGATACTATGGTCCATAACGGTTGCCCTGGGCGGGTTGCTGTTTGGTATGGACGTCGCCAATATTTCCGGTGCCGAGCAGCGCATCCAGCAGCTGTGGCAGCTTAGCGACTGGCTGCACGGCACCGCTATCGCCACAGCCCTCTATGGAACGATCCTCGGCGCAGGCACCGGTGGCATTCCCGCCAATCGGTTTGGGCGCAAGAAGACACTTATAGCAATTGGCATTCTATTTTTTGTCTCTGCGATCGGGAGTGCAGTTGCACAAGACGTTTATGTATTCATGGTATTCCGTTTTATCGGAGGCTTGTGTATCGGTGCTTCATCTGTGGTGGCGCCTGTTTATATCTCAGAGATCGCACCGCCCGAACACCGGGGCAAAATGGGCATTGCCTTCCAGCTCAATGTGGTGGTCGGCATCCTGCTTGCCTATCTCTTCAACTACCTGCTTCAGGGCGTTGGCGGAGACAACGATTGGCGCTACATGCTGGGACTCATTGCCGTGCCCTCTCTTCTTTTCTCTGTGATGATGCTTTTCACTCCTGAGAGTCCCCGTTGGCTGCTCCTCTACCGCAATGAAGAAGGGGAAGCGCGCAGGATTTTTCAAAGAAGCGGCGCTGATCCTGACACGCTCATCAGGGAGATCCGTAATGCGACAGAAGTAAGAAAGGAGTCACTCTTCTCGGGCAAATTCAGCCGACCGTTGCTGCTCGCCTTTCTGATCGCCTTTTTCAATCAACTCAGCGGTATCAATGCCATCATTTACTTTGCTCCCAGGGTATTTGGAATGGCGGGAATGGAGAAAAGTGCCGCCTTCCTGTCCAGTGCCGGAATCGGTCTCGTGAACTTTGCCTTCACCGTAATCGGGTGGTTCCTTATTGACCGGAGCGGAAGACGCACACTTATGTATATCGGGTCGGCGGGGTACATCATTTCCCTCACTTGCATGACATTGGCATTTGCGGGTTATATAAGCGGAGGTATTGTCTGGTTTGTCTTCCTGTTCATTGGAGCGCATGCCGTCGGACAGGGATCTGTGATTTGGGTTTTCCTTTCTGAAATTTTTCCCAATTCCGTTCGCGCTTCAGGTACTTCCTTTGGTGCCCTCACCCATTGGACTTTTGCTGCGATCATCAGTCAGACCTTTCCATTCTTTGCAAATCAGCTCGGGGGTGCCGCCATATTTGGTTTCTTCGCCTTCATGATGGTGCTGCAAAGCCTGTTTGTCTGGCGTCTCATGCCGGAAACAAAAGGGATCGCATTGGAACAAATGGGATCCGGGAGGATTCTGCACTAGTAAAATCCCGGTTTCGCACGGGTGCACTAATACAAGTACTTTAGCTATATCTTACACTGCCTAACCATCATTAAAGTCGATTTATGCGCTTAATTCACTCGCTCATCATCTCGTTGCTTTGTGTGGCTTCCGCACTGGCCCAGACAGAAGAAAAGAAGATCGATGCCATTATTGGGGATCGATTCAAGCCGGATCAACCCGGTATGGTGGTGCTTGCCGTCAAAGACAACAAAGTAATTTATCGCAAGGCCTTCGGGATGGCTAATCTCGAGCATAAGGTGCCCATGGCTTCCGGGATGGTCTTTGAAATCGGATCCATTACCAAACAGTTTACGGCTGCTGCCATTCTCATGCTCTATGAGCAGAATAAGCTTGGACTGGATGACGAGATCACGAAGTTCATACCCGACTATCCCGTTCACGGACATAAGATTACTATCCGGCATTTGCTCACCCATACATCAGGAATCAAGAGCTATACCTCGATGGAAGACTTTTCGAAAGTCTGGAGAAAGGACTACAAGCCTGTGGAGTTCCTGGATTTCTTCAAGAATCAGCCCATGGATTTTGCGCCTGGCGAGAAATGGAGTTACAACAATTCAGGCTATTTCCTGCTGGGCGTCATTATCGAGAAGATTTCGGGCATCCCCTACGCACAGTTTATAGAGGACAATATTTTCAAACCCCTGGGGATGAGTAGTTCTTATTTTGGCAGTCAGAGCAAGGTTATCCCCTTACGTGCATCAGGCTACCAGGGCGATGCCACTAAGGGATTTGTAAATGCCGAATACCTGAGCCTCACAATACCCTATGCGGCCGGCTCACTGATGTCCACCGTGGATGACCTCCTCAAGTGGAACCAGGCGCTGTGGTCTAATAAAGTATTGAAGAAAGAGACTTTGGATAAAGCCACTACAGCTTATCTACTAAACAACGGAAAGTCCACACGGTACGGATTTGGTTTTGGCCTGGACGAGATCTCCGGGAGCAAAACCATCGAGCACAGTGGCGGCATTTTCGGCTATCTGACCAACGGGGTCTATCTTCCTCAGGAAAACGTATTGGTTCTTGCGCTGGCCAACTGCAATTGTCTAAGCCCACAGGAGCTATCCACGCTGATTGCGGCCAGCATGATTGGAAAACCACACAGCAATCCTGCCATGATCAATGTAGATGAAGCAACGTTGAAGCGTTATGCCGGCAAGTACACGACTGACGAGGGGCCTTTTAACGTGACCTTCGACAATGGCCAACTATCTTATTCTGGTGGAGGTCCGGCAAACAAGATCTATCCCTACGCGGACAGGAAGTTCTTCAAGAAAGACAGCTTCGTCACGATTGAGTTTACTTCAGATGCCGGTGCCATTAGCGGGCTTATCTATAAAGACAGAGGGATGACTGTTGAGGCCAAGAGGGTCAAGGAGTAAAAAACTGCGAAGATCTAATTGACTTTCACTGCACCTTCTCCGGGAGACGTGTGCCCCTTTATGATGCCATACTTAAGCCAGAGATTCTGTGGACGGGGACTAAATGAACCCCGGAAGAAATAGACTGATGCCACAGCAAACGCAATAAAAGCAACAACCAGCATCCATTGCGACCTGGTAATATTTTGGATGGGTTGCTTCTCCTCCGGCTCGCAGACATAACCAGGGCACAATTTGGCTTTCTCCTTGTAGATCATATTATAGAATATACAGCCCAGGCAAATCCCAAAGGCCGATTCAAAAAACAGAAAGATCAAACAAACGAGACATATCAAGCCAGTTACAATACTGTACGTATTGAGAAGCACCATGAACACGAACATCAGTGCGCTGAGCGCAAATCCGATTATCCATGCAAATTTTTTCTGGGGGGCGCCCACATATTCCGGCCGTTGGTTACCGACAATCATTCTGCCAAGAATGAGGGAGGGTGAAAAGTTCGGATTAATAAAGACCCTGATGGTAAAGTCAATAAGGAAGAAGAAGATAAAGAATTTCGCAGGCACAAAATTGCCTTTGAAAAGGATAAGCATCAGCGAAATGAAAACTATGAGGAAAAGAATTCCCGCTGATGCCCTTATTTCACGCTCGTTCAGAACGGGCACTTCATATCCTTCTACCTTCTCACCGAATTGAATGAATTTGGCCATGTCGTTGGGGTTTTAGGTTAAGGTCAGATCCGACTCCTTCTATTTCGGTTGCCGGATTATGGTTTAAACGTGAAAGACAGGAAGAGGTTTTGCAACCGATAACCGGAGGGGATCGTTCGCTTCGCTCTCGATGACGGCGTGGTTTTCTGGTTGGGAATGCGGATGATTGCGAGCGAAGCGAAGCAATCATCTAACTGTCAAGCTCTCAAGCGCCGTATTTGCGAGCGTAGCGAAGCAATCTGCTAATTCACAGGACCGGAGGAGATCGTTCGCTTCGCTCTCGATGACGGCATAATTGTATGTCTAGGAGCGTGGAGGATTGCGAGCGTAGCGAAGCAATCCTCCACGTGTAAAGTTCATTAAGCGCGTCATTGGTAGCGAAGCGAAGCAATCTGCTCCTTCAGTGCTGCGGGTATCCGAAAGCCGACATCCCGTAGTGCTCTAATTCGTTGGTTTCAGTAGACCAAGGACATACAGGACCGGGGAGATCGTTCGCTTCGCTCTCGATGACGGCATAATTGTATGTTTGGGGGCGTGGAGGATTGCTTCGCTTCGCTCGCAATCTTACGTACTAAACTTCTGTGGAATACACTTACACACTTAACTTCTCCGGATCATAACGGGTGTCGAAAATTACTTCGATATGAATTGTATGCCTTTCCTGTTGATAACTGTAAATGACTTTGTAGTTGCCTTCAACAAGGTACCGATATGCTCTTTCGTTTGACTTTACAGTTTGGAACATTGTCCCAGATTCAGGGAAGGATTCCAATTGCCCGGACCTGCTTAGTATGCCTTCTACAATTCGCCTGGCTGCCGGTTGAGAATTCTCTGCAATGAAATCGTAGATGGTGTCCAGATCGTTTAGTGCTGAATCTGACCAGATTACCCTCGCTTTCTTCACTTCTTGAACCTGGCCTCAAAGTGACGCTCCACATTTTCCTGGGAGTGAACCTTTGCGTCGACAATATCTTTATTCGATTGGCTCAGTTTAAGCTCAAGTTCTTTACTTGTTTTAGGCATTCTTTGCTCATACAGCTCCTTTGCGGATGCCTTCTTCAGATTCTCGATCCGCTGGATAAGTTTCTCGTCTTGCAGTCTGGCCAGCCATTCAATCAACTCAACCTTCTTTACAGCTATGTCCATATTCTTCAATTTGGAATTCAAAGTTAAAGAATTCATTTGTTGTTTTGATTGACAATTTTAGTGTCAAATTGATGCTCCGCCTTCAGAAAACCAAGTAGTTACAGGATGAGATCATTCGCTTCGCTCTCGATGACGGC
>JAFEAM010000048.1:0-40685 GCA_018266395.1 Bacteroidota bacterium
GCGCGTTGCGCACCGCTAGTAAACTACGCCCCTTCAGGGCTCGTGATTCTCGTGCTGCCCTGAAGGAACTCTGTCCTTCAGGGGCAGTGTTTGTTTAAACGGCACGCGGCCAACGTGCCGTTTAAATCTCTCCCCCGCAGAGTCCCCTCGCGGGAGACTCTGCGACGAAGGGATCACTAGATCAAGTAACAACAACCAGGAATAGTCCAATACAAGCCAAGCTGATGCCAGTACTCATTCGCCTCGTGTTGTACCAAATTCACCAGTAGCCTTCCCCGCAGAGTCTCCTTCAGGGACTCTGCGATAGGATATGAAAAAGAATTGATGTGATTGATTCTAAGATGCCTGTGAGGACACAGGCATCTATTCCCTTGGCAAATCTCTCCATCGGACAAACAGGTCTGTGTCCTATCAGGCCGTATCTTCCTATTTTATCCCAACATCAATCGACTCGTGTAATAACCAAATTTCCCAAGAGCCTTCACCGCAGAGTCACTTTCAGGGACTCTGCGAAAAAGGGGATTTGTGGCAGACGACTGATTTGTTCCATATATTATATATTAGTAAATGTTGCGTCTTCCTTTGGATTTTGGCTAAATGAAAACAGACCTTCGGCGGAAGTTCACTTGAGGGCAATTCTGCATCGGGCCAGGTAGTTCGATGATTATTACAAGTACCTTTTCAAGACCCAATTAAAGAGGTTTATGATACGAAACTATCTTATTCTGACACTTCGCAATTTGAGCAAGAGAAAGATTTACTCTTTCATTAACATTTCGGGACTCGCAATAGGAATTGCCGCATGTTTAGTGATCTGGAAATACGTTGAGTTCGAGTTAAGCTATGACAAATTTCATACGCATGCCGACAATATTTATCGAGCCACTTTTACTGAGTACGGAAAGAACTGGAAAGAGGATTGGTCTGCTGAATTCGGTTACGGATTGGGGCCAGCGTTGATCAACGAAATTCCGGAGATAAAAAACTTTGTACGTATACATCCCATGTACGGAGACGCTGCGTTGATCAGCCTTGAAAATCAACATGCAGCGCAGGGTAACTTTCTCGAAAAGAACATTTACTTTGTAGACTCTACATTTCTGAGTGTCTTTACTTATGATGTAGTCAAGGGTGATGCGTCGAACGGACTTGCCAGGCCGTCTTCAGCAGTTATTACGGAAACAATAGCCAATCGCTATTTCGGCAATGCTGATCCCATCGGAAAGACTCTCCATGTAAGAACAAAAGATTGGGTTAATGGAGATTTTACTGTGACGGCCGTAATCCAAAATGTGCCGCGAAATTCTCACCTGCAATTCGATATTTTACTTTCTATGCATGATTTGCTGCAAATAGGATATTATCGCGAAGCAGGCTCGGACTGGACGGCCAATAATTTCATCACCTATGTGGAAATGTCGAAAAACACAGATGCGAAATCTCTTGATGCAAAAACGAAGCGCTTTATGGACAAACATGTTGGGACAGAACCGCTGGGCGTGAAACTTTCTTATCAGCCTCTTCGGGAAATCAATTATTCGCCTGATCTCGATAATACCAATGGTCATTTGAGCACCCTCTATTTTTTTATATTGATATCCATCTTCATCCTTTTTATTGCATGGATAAATTATGTCAACCTTTCAACTGCCCGTGCCACAGAAAGAGCGAAGGAGGTTGGCGTTAAAAAGGCAATAGGTGTTTTAAAAAGTCAGTTGGTAACGCAGTTCATGCTGGAATCGTTGTTGATCAATTTTGTCAGCATAGTACTTGCAGTCGGGCTTGCGATCGTACTGCTTCCGGTCCTTAATAATATTATTGCGAACGAGATTCTATTCGATTTCTCTTCGCCTTTACTGTGGGCAATTTTGCTCGGATTATTTGCGATTGGGTCGCTTATCTCCGGTATCTACCCAGCGATGGTATTATCATCCTTTAAGACGACAGATGCTTTTAAAGGGAACCCGGGAAAAGTTGGACGAGGGCTGGGTTTGCGAAAGACCCTGGTCGTATTTCAATTCACAGCATCTCTCCTTTTAATAGCCGGGACATTTATCATTTACCGCCAAATGGATTTCATGGTAAAGCATGACAAAGGATTGAATATGAATCAAATGCTGATTGTCACTGGCCCTCAATATATTGAAGGAGAAACGGGACATCAGAGAATACTTTCTTTTAAGAATGAACTACTAAAATTATCGTCAGTAGGGAATGTCACCTCTTCCGGAGCTATACCAGGTGGAGGTTACAGCTTCACAACAGGAATGGAGATTGCGGGGAAAGGCCCCAAAAATAGCTTCAGAGAGTCCATCCATGTCGTATGGGTCGATACTGATTTTATTAAAACTTACGGATTACAAATTGCATCGGGCAGCGCATGGGATTCCAACCGCGCTTCTGCGATGGAATCCGTCTTCATAAATGAAGCAGCTCTAAACCGTCTTGGTTTTGGGACTGCTGAACAGGCACTTCATGAGAAGATTATCATTGGAGGAGAAGCCAGATTTTCCATTCAAGGTGTTTTGAGAAACTTTCATTGGAATTCTCTCAAATCGGAATATGTACCAATGTTGTTTCGCCCCCAGGAGGCGAACTACAAGCTATTCTCTATACAACTCCACTCAAATATTCATGAATCAGTAGAACAAGTGCAACGCATATACAAAGGCTACTTCCCTGGAAATCCTTTCGAGTACTATTTTCTTGACGATTTCTTCAATAGTCAATACAAAGATGAAGAACAATTTGAAAGAATATTCAGCATGTTTTCAATTCTCGCTATTGTCATAGCGTGTCTCGGATTGTGGGGTTTAGCCTCGTTTACAACGGCACAGCGATTGAAAGAGATTAGTATTCGCAAAGTACTGGGTGCAACTGTTACCAACATTATCTATCTATTGTCTGGTCAATTTGTGAGATTACTTCTTATTTCCAGTATCATTGCATTGCCGATTCTGTTGTATGCGGGAAACACATGGATTGACCATTTTGCTTTCAGGATTGATATAACAGCAGACCTCTTTATTATACCCTTAATGGTTTTGGTAGTAATCGCATTAGGGACGGTAAGCATTCAAATCCTTCGTGGAGCACATACTAATCCGGCCAAAGTACTTCGCTCTGAGTGACAATCTCAGGTATTCACTAAATCGAGTTACGACAACGAAGAATAGTCCAATACAAGACAAGGTGATTCCCATAACCATTGGCCTCCCGTTACACTCAAGTTAACCAGTTGCCTTCCCCGCAGAGTCTCCCTCAGGGACTCTGCGATCGAGACCAAGTGTCTTCAAGTTTCATTCAATAGCTTGAGTCACCCGCAGAGTCCCCTCACGGGAGACTCTGCGACGAAGTGATGCGCTTAATAGGGGATTGACAACTAGTAGTCCAACTCAACACAAACTGATACACTAAGCATTCGTCTCGTGTCAGAACCAAACTAACCAAGAGCCTTCCCCGCAGAGTCTCCTTCAGGGACTCTGCGATGGAGACCCCGTGGTTTCAAGTTCGTTCAACAACTTTGAGTCCTACCGCAGAGTCCCCTCACGGGAGACTCTGCAACGAAGTTTCTCCCTGACGCGATAGCTTATGAATATTGAAAGTATAACTATACGCTAAGTGATCTTGTCAATGCCACCTCGAGCAGCTCCAGGTCGGCTGAACACTTTTCAAACTTGTAAGGAACATCGCGGGGAACCACGAAGGCTTCGCCGGTCGCCTTCCCCGCAGAGTCTCCTTCAGGGACTCTGCGATGGAGACCCCGTGGTTTCAAGTTCGTTCAACAACTTTGAGTCCTACCGCAGAGTCCCCTCACGGGAGACTCTGTGACGAAGTTTCTCCCTGACGCGATAGCTTATGAATATTGAAAGTATAACTATACGCTAAGTGATCTTGTCAGTGCCACCTCGAGCAGCTCCAGGTCGCCTGAGCACTTTTCAAACTTATAAGGAACGTCACGCGGAACTACAAAGGCTTCGCCGGTCTTTACGGTTTGGGGCGACTGTGCCTCTGCGTGTAATTCAAGCTGACCGCTCATGACAAACGTGAATTGAATTTCATTGGAGTGGCGGTGGTACGCCGCGGTCTGACCATTCCCGGCATACTGCGCAACCTGAACAGAGACCAGGTCACCAGTTGCCTTGAGAACACCGGTTTCACGGTATTTGAACTGGGTCATCTTCCATGGCTTCCACTTCGCTTCCGCAACGCGGTGGTGACAAAAAGTTTGTCCCTGGAATTTTCTGTCCGGCCTGAGCGTATTCGTGGGCAACACCATATCATGGTCAATGGAAGTCATATGCTGTGCGGGGACGCCGATCTCAATGACTTCCAGCTGATCGGACGCTTCCAATACCCTGTGCCGGATTTCGGGTGGCTGTGTCACGCAGTCGCCCGCCCCCAGTATGAAAGGTGGTCCCTGATCCTCATAAACGAGTTTCACCCAACCGTGATAGCAGAAGATCAACTGGAACCCGATCGTATGGTAATGCACCATGTCCGGAACAGGCCCTCCTTTCGGAATGCGGATGTGGGAAGCCATGATGCTGCCGTCAAGCCGGCTGGGAAGCAGATCCCGGTATTGCATGCCGGCCCGTCCGATAACCCACGGGTCACTGTCGCGGAGCTTCCTGACTTCAAAACGGTTGGGCACCGGTGGGTATACAACCCGGTAGGATTCAGGCTGGAGTAAAAGCCTGGTGCCGGCCGGTGAAACATATTCCTTCCTTTCCAGCAATACAACATCGTCAGTAAGCAAATGCAGGGTAGCCGGTGGAGTGGCCGCGCGTTTGTCAAGGCAAATGGCGATCCCATGCCCTTCCATCACAGCCACTTCCGGGCTGTCATCAGGGAAAATCTGCATCAGCCTGAAACCAAGACCCGAAAAAAATGACATCTCTTCCGCGAGGTTTACAACAGGAAGCATCACTTGCGCACGGATCGCTGGCATCCTGTCTGATTGAATTTTGTTTGTGTCCGTTCCCACATTGGCTAAACTAATCAATTGCACACAAACATTGCGGGTTTATCAATTAGCGGTGCGCGTTGCGCACCGTTGGTAAAGCCAGCCCCTGAAGGAACTTTGTCCTTCAGGGCTTGTAATTCCCGCTCTGCCCTGAAGGAACTCTGTCCTTCAGGGGCAGTGTTTGTTTAACGGCATGCGCCAAGCGTGCCGTTAAAATGAATCTCTCGCACCGAAGCCCTGAAGGAACCCTGTCCTTCAGGGCGAGGGTCCATCCTTCCCCGCAGCGTCTCCTTCAGGGACTCTGCGATAGAGTTAAGTCAAAGTAACCGGAGTTCAATATTTGGCAAACACTGAATCGTTATAGCTGGCAGTTATTGTCATTCGTTACACTAATTTTACCTGAACCCAAAAGCAAACTAAAATGAGGAAAGTAATCCCTATCCTGTATATCGCCAGTTTCATCCTATCATGCACTTCGAAGGAATCGCCCGATCTTGAGACCACTGCCAAGGACGACGCCTTCCGGGCGGGAATTACTTCTGGAAAATTCGCCAAACTAAGTCAGGGATACACCTATTACGAATATGCCAATCCATCTGCCGATACGATCCTGGTTATGGTCCATGGATTCTCTGTGCCATCATACATCTGGGATTCCACCTTTCACGCCGCTGTGAGCCGCGGCTTTGGCGCGCTTCGTTATGACACCTACGGCAGGGGTTATTCCGACAACCCGGACACTATGTATGACGTCGCATTGTACTCCCAACAATTAAAGGAGCTCCTGGATAATCTTGAAATCGATAAACCTGTCAATTTGCTGGGTCTTTCCGACGGCGGCAGAACGATCACAGCTTTCGCCTCCCAATACCCGCTCATGGTCCGCAACCTTATCTATGTCGACGCAGCCGGGTTTGAGAGTCTCCCGGAAAAAAATGAAGTGAATGCAACTGTTACCGATGAAGAAATCAACGCGTTCAAAAAGAGCGACCAATACAAACATATGGCCGCCGGACAGTTGGGCGATTTCTACGATTCGACCCGGTTCAGGGGATGGGACAGGAAATACGAAACGTTCATGAAATACAAGGGATTTGTGAGGGCCCTGATTTCTACAGGAAAGAACCGCTCAAGCCTGGAGAATGAGCAACTAAAGATCGCTGCCTCCGGCATTTCGGTTTTCGCCTTCTGGGGTGAGCATGATCAGGTGGTAAAACTGGCTGACGTGAAATCAAACCTGATGAAACGTTTTCCGAAAGTGGAGTTATTCGTATTGCCCAAGGCCGGGCACCTGCCTCACATGGAGCAGGCAGCCATGTTCAATTCAATATTGTTCGATCAGGTAATTTGTTGCCACTGAATTTCGGGTCTGGGGTTTGTGGGTTTTGAATGATTCTCGACAAACCCCGCCCTTACAGGGCTCCACGGACCTCAATGACATTAGCGGTGCGCGTTGCGCACCGCTAATGAACTGCGCCCTTTCAGGGCTTGTAATTCCCAACCACAAATACGGACCCAGCCCGCTTGTGCTGCGCTAAAAGGGCGAGGTTTTTATCTCCTCCCCAGCAGAGTCCCCTCACGGGAGACTCTGCGATGGAGCGACGCAACAAATTAAGTTGCGACAATTAAGAATAGTCGAATGCAAGATAAGTTGATACCCCCACGCATTCGCCTCGTGTTCTAACCAAGCTTAACAAGAGCCTTCGCCGCAGAGTCTCCTTCAGGGACTCTGCGATGGAGAGAGGAGGGGTTCGCTTCGCCTTCGCTCGCGATGACGGTTTGGTTCTAAATTTTGGATGCGCAGAGGATTGCGTCGCTTCGCTCGCAATCTATCTCTGATACCTACCCGGACTTCAAACAGGTCCTACCCATTGGATTCATGTCATTGATCAGGTCGATTTTCCTCTGGCTGAACCCGCCTTGATATTGCGAGCGAAGCGACGCAATCCTCCAAGTGTCGACCCCTATTACTCATCTCATCGCGAGCGAAGCGAAGCGACCTAACCACAAAAAAATAGGTGCCTGTGTCTCCACAGGCACCTCCTCTACCTCACACTACGCGCGCTATAATCTACGATCACAACGTTATCACCAGCGAACCTTCATTCAAGGGTTTGTCGAAGGCAATGGCCTCGATGGTGGTACCTGCCAGGGAAGGGTTGGCGACGGTGGCCGTGTAGATCCACTGACTTGCACGGGCACTCTGCCGGGCCTCTCCTTTTTCAAGAAGAGCGCCACTGCTGTCCCTGATGAAGACCTCGACACGCACGACCATAAAGTCGTCGACGGCATTTACCATGATGGGGTCACCGGGAACTCCATGGTAGTTGCGGGTCTCAATGCGATCCACCACAGGATTCTTCATGTAGTCTTGCATAGCGACGAAATATGCAGAACGCGCATTGGGTGTGATCCGTTTTGCATACTGCGCTTTGCTCTCCTCATTTGCCATCTGGTCCAGGGCATACTGTGAGGCTTCTCTGAACTTCTGCTGGACCAGCAACATTTTGGTTGTCGGTGGTCCCAGTTTCCGTGCAGGCCTGTTTTTCACCACGATCCTGGTGTTGACTTTGCGTACCGAGACTTCCTCACCCAGCATACCGCTGAATTCGGTTTGTTTCACTTTAGTTTTCATTACTTGTTTTGGTTAGTTATCACATGGTCGTTGACCCCTGTCCTGCCTGTCGACGGGGCAGCGGGCAGGTTCATCCGCCATGCTTGGGTCAAATGTGAAAGAGCGCGGCGACACGGGTTCCCTCTTTGGCACTCCTGGGAACACTTGGGCACAAGATGGCACACTTTGGCTCACTTGTATCGTTTCCGGACACCCTGGCAACGACACTAAAACCTGCGAGTTGAAGGGCTTGTCTAGGGCAAAATCATCTAAAATCGGCCTCTGTAGGCCTAAAAACCGGCTTTTGATAGGAAGTGAAGGCCATGGCTAGGCCTTCGAACGGCTGATCAAGGCCTGGGAAGGGCATATCTAGGCCTTGTGAACGGCAAGGATAGGGTTTATGATAGGCTTCGAACGAGTCGTGTACGGTGGCCTTAAGAGTCCACAGTTCTAGGACTGCAATAATTTGGCTCGTATGAGTTCCGATTATTATCTTTAGCCAACACCCCTCCAGGCATGCGGTTGCCGCATGCCAAGTATTTATTTTTTAACACCTAACCCAAACCATCGCCATGGAGGATGACGAAAAATTTCCCGTTCAGACCTACAACAGCAAGGAGCTGGCCAATCGTCTGAAGATTTCCACGAAGACACTCAGGAAGTGGGTAGCCAAGCACAAGAAAGCCATTGGCCCCCGCATCGGTAACTTCTACACCCCGAAACAGGTGAAGACCATCATTGAAAAGGTTGGCAAACCCATCTCACTGCTCCTTTTCTTTGCCGCGAAGATTTACGGTGATGGTGATGTTGGGGAGAGTAAGAAGTGAGTGGTGGTGAGAGGCTTTGTCCGCTGAGGCTTCAGCGTAGGCGGGTGAGTGGTAAGTGGTAAGAAGTGAGTGGTGCGTCTGTTGATGCTTGAGAAGGTCTGGGGAAATTCTCAGTGGTCGGGCTTGATATTTCGGTCCGCTCGATTTTCAAGCCCTCCTATTCCGGCACCGAACCTATAGTTAGGCGTTGGCGGCAACGCATATAGAGAGTGGTCACTTGTAACGGGCAAATAAATGATAACAATACAAGAGCTACTATTCAATCGTGGACTCGACCGACAAGCCAAAACAAAACTTGTTCGACATAAAGACACAAGGATTGATCTTTACAATGCTTACAGAACTAACAGAGAACTGTTTCTCAAATACCAACAACAACAAAGCAAAGAAGTTTTTACTGGCGTTGACTACATTATCTCATTCATTGGAGAACAAGGACTTCTGTCAAGATTTGTAGGAGTCTATAAAGTATTGCGATGCCGACAATTACCAAAAACACAAATAAGTGTTATCAAAACTCCGTATCAAATTGAATACGACTTTGAAGAGATATTGAGATTCGACGATTTAAAGGAAAGGGTAATGGTAAAATGGAGTAATGCAATTTCTTGGCACCAGTGGATTAAGAACGAAATGGAAGTTATTGAAATTCATCCGGGGCTGCACTACAAACATTTCACTGACTATTCTGACTTTATTTTAGATTTCAGCGAATTAAAAGAAATCATAACAAACGGGTACAATGACTGGAAAAGAATGCTGTCCGGAGTAAAAGGAATATACTTGATAAGCGACACAAAAACAGGTAAGCTCTATGTTGGTTCGGCTTATGGGGAAGATGGAATTTGGGGACGATGGAATTCTTATGTATCAACAAACGGACATGGCGGAAATAAACAGCTGAAAGAGTTAGTGGGAAAAAAGAAAGACTATGCGGACAATTTCCAGTTTTCTATTTTAATGATTCTTCCAAAGACAATAACGGCCGACCAAGCCATTGAGAAGGAAAGACTTCTCAAAAACAAACTAGGGACAAATTCATTTGGATTAAATAGCAATTAAGTATGAGATGCCCGGCCGCCAACAAAATGCAAAATCAATGGCGGGGTCCGTGAACTATTGTAGCTTAGTTTTCAAAATACGTTTGCTGTAGTGGGCAATGAAGCGCTTCGAAGACCCACCACTGCCTATGTACAAACATTGGCGGTAAATTCTCACGAGATTGGACACCCATGAGTTTGACATCAATACTTAGTTACAATAATAAGGACTTTAAGGGTTTTAGAGAATTACTGACCGAGTCATTTCCTGCTCCGCGAATAAAGTTCCACCAAGAAATAAAGGTTGCTCCTGCGACAACAAATTACATGCTTATCGGAAAAGCATTTGATTATCTATTGAGATTTCATTTGGAGAAAGAATATGGCAAGAAAGTTTCTGCTCGCAAATGGGTTGCAGAGTCAGCACTGACATATTTCAACGACAGAAACAATGGGCTTATTCATTCTAGAGGAGATGAACTTTCCGACCTTACATACGACGAATTAAGAAAACTGTTCGATGACAAAGAAGAGAGAGACAAACTAAGGAACCAAAAAGTAAAAGAGAAATTTGTTGAGTGTCAGAAAATACATCAACAGTTTATTGAATCGAAATTAAAGAACGAGACAGATCTAATAGAATCAGCTCTATTTCTCGCACGACTTGACGATGTTATCCGAGCCGGGCCGATGATGAAGGAATATATCAATTTCCTTCCAGAGAATCATTTGGACATAGATGATTTGAAACAATTGACGCAGACTTGTGACTTAGAAGTATTTAAGCCAATGAAAAAAATAATTCTTAACCCCACATTTGGTGAGGGTTCAAATTTGGTTGGTGGAGCAGATGCCGACATGATAGTGGACGACATGTTAATTGATATTAAGGTGACAAAAGAATTAAAGCTGACAAGGCCTCACTTTAATCAAGTCCTTGGCTACTATTTACTATTTCTGATTGGCGGAGTTGACAATCATAAAGACACTAAGATTAAGACCTTGGGTCTTTACTTTGCTCGACACCATGTACTCTGGACAATTAAGATTGATGACATAGCCAATAACGACGAGTTTAATAAGGTGAAGGACTTTCTAAAAAAGAAGGTGAAGAAAACATATCGGCAACAAATTGCATAATCAATGGAGGTTCAGTGTAAATTCGTAGATTAGTTTCTTCGCAATACTCGCCTTTACGAAGCCGTACAGTAGTCGCGCTTGGCATTCCCCACCACCGGCGGATCATTTGCCAGGCGCTCCGATTACGGCAACGTCATATGCACTGGACGTTGTGCACAATTTTAGGAAACAGCTCCCCAAACACAAATCACCAAATGAACCGGCTTAATGACCTATACGATTTGGGGCTTTGGATAATCAGAAATTTTCGGACTCCTATTTCGGTGTATATAATTGTTTCCAAGAACTATATTAAAGTTGTAAGTCTTGAAAATGGGCTGGCTGCATCAGGAGACGCTGAAAGGGAATTTTCGACTTCACGACTCCTAATAGCCGATCCAATAATTGCAGAGAAATTGGCGACAGAATTACTAAATCGAGTCTGCTCAGCCACACAATTAAAGACAAGATCTTTGAATGTGATATGTCATCCTTTGGACAATGAATTAAGCAACCTTTCTCCTGCAGAGAAAATGATCTTTACGGACTTCGCATTCCAAATTGGAGGAAGACATGTCAGACTTATTGATGATGGCAAGGAACTAACCTTTGAAGAATTGAAAATAAGAAACTACGCCTAACAGAATGTTTATGCCAGCTTAGGTGTTGTGTGGATTAAAATTCGTTTTCTTAATTTCATTCGGCAACGCGGGACAGTGACACGATTCGAAAAACCAAGCGTTATAAAACATTAACGCTGGCGGTAATTTTGCCTCTTAATGAAAGTTCTATCTACTATACTGAGCGTTCTGATATTAACCGCTTGTAAGGCACCTTCAAACAAGCAATCACAACCCAAGAAGTGGAACATAGTTGGTAGTTGGTATATGGACTTGAAAGATGGTAACGGAGCGTTTGACACAGTGATGAACTATGCAGAGATATACGTAAATGATACAGCGCTGTACTATCAAGAAGAATTGATGGGCCAAAGTCAACTTCAAAGTTATTTTGTTCGAAACGATACCTTATACAAGTGCTTCGGTATAGGCAAAGATTGCGAATTTATACCCATGTATCGGCTTGATGATATGAGAAATGATACTCTTTGGGTAACAATAAATAGCAGGTACACAAAAGGGGGAACAACCGCCTATTGGGTAAGACTACCCTCAGGAGAAAAGGGACACTTTGATCATATTTGGACGAAGGAGACCTCAGATTCACTGGGCTGGGCGGTTGTGTATGATTATGATCGAAGGAAATGGAAGTATTACGCTACGAAAGGCAATAGATTAGATGAATTCGACTCTATGTTGAGGGCAGGAACCTGGAAATGGAACATGAAAGATCAAGAGATTCAGGATTATCTTGAAAGAAAGAGGAAGAGAGGAGACTAGCAAGTCTGCAGCCAACAAAGACTATTTGCTAACTGATGATAAATAACTTACCCACCCGAGAGAATTTTAACAGTCTAGCGCAGGAATGTTTAATTCAAACGATAAATAACTTGTTTGAAATAACGAAGGACTATACAGAATTAAAGGATGATGTTTATTCCGACTTAGACGAAGTAGAACTTTGGGAACACCATCGCGGGGATTTGAGGACATGCTTAGTGCTAATATACCAAGCACTTGAACTGTATCTAAAAGGAGAAATTTGCAATGAATCCCCATATTTACTTCTTGACACTCCAAGACAGGATTGGCCTACAAATCCTGAAAGTTTGGACAAAGACTTCAATGAATTATTCACTATTTCTGGAGATCAGCTGCTCAGAACCTTCAACGCAATCTACTCTGTAACAGAAAAAAAGAAGGAGATAAACAAGTTATTCAATGACGTCAGAAAAAAAAGGAATATTATTACCCATTCATCTCCCACCTTCAAAATTACCCCACAATACCTAATTGAATCAAGTATTAAATGCTTCACATTTTTTGAGGGTAATGATCAATGGTGGCATCAAATCAAACAAAATATTGTAGACCATCCACTATTTGGATATGGAGACTATGACTATGAATTAGCGAACCTAACATATCGACTTGAGTTCATAAAGGATAAAGTTGGACTTAAATTTCTTAATAGGCATTCAGATCTTGACCTCACTGCAAGAAAGTATTATTGCCCATACTGCTCTCATTACTTAAGTGATTTAGGTCAAGACAATTTAGAGATTACAAAATGGGCGATATTAAATCCCAATAAACCAACTGGTACAACTCTGTTGTGTTATAGTTGTCAAAATAAATTTGAAGTGACCAGAGAAAAATGCACAAGCGAAGGATGCAAAGGTAACGTAATAAGTGACGAAGGAGTCTGCCTCAGTTGCTTAGAAAAAATTGAAATTGACTAATAATGGATACTAAGGAATTTCTTATCTCTACAGCAAAAGAATTATTAGCAATTAAGGGCAGAGTTAAGCATTCAGTTGATTACAATAAATCAATAGCAATACCAATTCTTCAACTCTCAATCAAAGTCTAGTAGTATTCCTTTCTCAGCGCTGCCAGCAGCTTTGCATTCACTTCCATGTACTTGCGGAAGTGTCCTTTTCGTGTGGAACTGACAGAGCCATAGTAGAGTCCGAGGGAGTTGATGGCCTCTTCCTTCTGAAACTTATCGAGTCCCTTGAAATGGAACGGGATCACCTCGTTGCTTTTCTCATAGTCAAGTATGGCCTTGAAGTTGAGGGTGGTGTCCCTCCTGCCGAGTTGCACTTCAAAATCATAGTCAAAGTGACGGATCAACAACGGGGTGACGAACTCCCGCAATTCATTGGTCTCCACCTCCTGCCGGTCGTTGATGTTGCGGATCGTTACCGTGAGATCGCCAATGAGGTTTTGGATATCATTGCTTTTGAAGAACCTGAGGGATCCTGAGTTCTTCAGCTGGTCCAGCACCACCGTCCTGGCTTCAAAGACAAACGGGGTTCTGGCACTCACGCCGATAAAGAAGTTGACTGCAAATTCCTTGGGCACCCGACTCAGGCTGCTGTCCCGGAAGTACGTCATGAGATAGATCAGCGCCTCTTCCTTGCGAAGCCTGTTCCTGTATTTCTCGGCAATCACAATGGAGTCGTTCCTGAGTTCCCCTACAAAGTTCCTTGCAAGTTCAGCGGCCTGCTGTCGTTCGCCATAGTCTTCCCTGAAGTTCTCCGCCACAAAGCCAAGGAAGACGGCGAGGAAGAGCATGAGAAATTCGAAGGCGTATTTCCTCCATGAAGATGCGGAGGGTCCAGGTTCGGTGGTCATTGAAGAGTTTGGCTCCAAAACTAATAGTTTGGTGTTTGGTAGGCATTCATGACTAAATCGTTGCTAATTTGGTATATCCTAAAATACACAAACCGAGCCTTGATGGAAAGATCAGTTACCATTTTATTGCTTTTTTTAATAGCACGTACAGGAGTTGGGCAGCCACTGGAATTTGACCTTAATAGACCCATGAAAGCTCAGGCGAAATGGGATAACGTTTACATTTATAAGGACCCCCAGAAGAAAATTACCATTGGAGTTTTGGAGGGACGTCAGTCTGTGGATATCCTTCGCTGGAGACCTCATCTTTTTTTCATTGAGGCAAAGACGGGAGAGTTTGGTTATGTTAATTCTGAGGAAATAATCTCCTACCAAGATGAGTTTGATAGTTTAATTAAATACATAGAAAAGAAAACCCGTGATATAGAGAGTGGTATCGCCAAGAAATATGCAGAATCTCTTGATTCGAAATTTGGCAAAGATATTTCTGCAAAAATTCTAAAGCACGAGTATTGGATTGGGATGACCGATGAAATGGCTGTTTATGCACTTGGCAAACCGGATAAGATCAATAGTACGGTGACTGCTACTGTCAGATCAGAGCAATGGGTATATGTTAGCCGTGATATCTACCTTTATTTTAAGAATGGAATCCTCGAGAGTTACCAAAATTCGCGTTGAAGAGTACTTCTTGGGCAATTGTTGGTTTGCAAAACCAACAATCCTGCACACTTTCAAATCACACCCATCGATTACCGTGTGGGTGTCAACCTGCAGAGTCCCCTGACGGGAGACTCTGCGAGGAACCTCCCAGTCCTGCGTAGTCAAAACTATTGGACTCTCACTCCCCTCAGAGTAAGATTCCAGATATCCCTAACATATTCCCAGAAGATTTTCAGCGCCTCGGCGCCACTGCGGTTAATAACCAGACGAAAGTTGGGCTGAAGCCTGTCGTTTTGGGTGTCCCACAATCACTCAATCACCAAATCACCCCATCACCAAATGAACTGAGCCCCCTGTCGGAATCGAACCAACGACCTACTGATTACAAGTCAGTTGCTCTACCAGCTGAGCTAAGGAGGCGGCAAATTGCCCGTTAGGGCAAAAGCGGGCACAAAAATACTTGAAACATCAGGTTTTGCAAATGCCTGCGCCGAACTCGTTTGAAACTCCCCTGAGGGCCTGAATTGAGTCACCACAGGCCCTTCATGTGCCTATTCTCATCTGATATCACTATCAAACGTCATATCTATTGCGGTCAGCGGATGCTTGCTTAGCATGCGCAATCGGCCGTGAAGAAGTGGCTTTTCATAGTGTTGGGCGTGGGACTGGCTGGCGGAGCCTATTATTGGTACGCGCTTTCACACTCTGCCTCACCGGATTTCCAATGGCGTACAGCCAAAATTGAAAGAGGTGACATCACTACCCTCGTCACCGCCACGGGATCCCTCAGCGCCGTCACTACTGTTCAAGTGGGGACACAGGTCACGGGTACTATCTCCAGGCTGCTGGTGGACTTCAATTCAGTGGTCCGCAAAGGACAGATCATCGCCATCCTCGATACCTCTTTCCTGGTGGCCTCCCGCGATGATGCGCTGGCGAACACTGAAAAGGCACGTGCGCAATACAATCAGTATCAGCGGGAATACAACAGGGTCAAGAAACTCTTTGATGAGAAGGTTAATGCACAGGCCGACTATGACCTGGCGCTCACCAACCTGGAACTGGGCAGAACTAATCTACGTTCTGCTGAAGCGCAACTCAACCGCGCCCGGATCAATCTCCAGTATGCCACCATACGCGCACCTATCAGCGGCACGGTGATATCGCGAAATGTAGACGTGGGACAGACGGTCATTTCGAGCTTCAACACACCTACCCTCTTCACCATCGCCAACGACCTCACCCACATGCAGGTGCAGGCCAACATTGATGAAGCGGATATAGGCCAAATTCAGGTTGGACAATATGTGAGCTTTACTGTCGATGCCTATCCCAATGAAGTGTTCAAGGGTACGGTGCAGCAGATCCGGCTGCAGCCGGTGACCATCCAGAACGTGGTGAACTACGTGGTCATCATTGACGTGCCCAACCCCGACCTGAAGCTCATGCCTGGACTTACCGCCAACATCAGCGTAAAGGTCCAGGAACACAAAGATGTGCTGAAGGTGCCCATCAGCGCACTGCGTTTCACCCCTCCGGAAGGATATGGAGTAAACACTGACTCTATAAAGAAGAATGGAGAGGTGAACCGGATCAGGACAACTGAAACTATTGGAAGTAATCCTCAGGAAGGTGTCTTATGGCTATCCGATGGCCAGGAAATCTATCCTGAAAAAGTACAGACGGGTATAAATGACGGTACTTATATCGAAGTTATTGGAAACGGATTGAAGTCTAATGATGTGATTGTCACCGGAATAAATCACTCAACAGAGACATCAACTTCAACAAGCAATCCATTTATGCCTAAGATGCCCACACGGCGGGGAAGATGATATGGCTGGTCCCGGATCCGATAAGCTGCTTCGTGCAAAGGATCTCGTCAAAGTCTACAAGGCTGGCGAAGTGGAAGTCAGAGCATTGCGGGGCATTACCATGGAAGTGGAACAGGGCGAGTTCCTCGCGGTGACAGGCTCCAGCGGTTCAGGCAAGTCGACCTTCATGAATATCCTGGGCTGCCTGGACATCCCCACTTCCGGTTCCTATTGGATCGATGGCCAGGATGTATCGAAGCTTAACCGCAACCAGCTTGCAGAATTGAGGAACCGAAAACTGGGTTTCATTTTCCAATCATTCAATATTCTTCCCCGGACTTCCGCCCTCGAGAATGTGGAACTTCCATTGCTGTACAACCGAACCGTCAACGCAAAGGACCGCCGCCAGCGTGCGCATGATGCGCTCATCAAAGTGGGGCTGCAAGATAAGATCACATCGATGCCCAACCAGCTTTCAGGAGGACAGCAGCAGCGGGTAGCCATTGCGCGGGCCCTTATCAATAACCCGAGGTTGATTCTTGCAGATGAACCTACCGGCAACCTCGACACCCGCACCAGCTATGAAATCATGGCGGTGTTCCAGTCGCTCAATGACAAGGGCATCACCATCATGATGGTCACCCATGAACCGGATATCGCCCAGTTTGCCAAGCGCAAAATCGTTTTCAGGGACGGCAGGATTACCGTGGATGAAAAGATCACAAACCGGAAGTTCGCAGAAGAAGAGTTGAAGCATATGCCTGCATTGGCAGTGGAAGAAACAGTATGAGAGTCGCAAATCTGATCCTGGTTGCCTTTCGGTCTCTTGCACGGAACAAGATGAGAACCTTTCTGACCATGCTGGGAATCATCATAGGCGTAGGGTCTGTGATCGCCATGCTGGCAATCGGTGAAGGTTCCAGGGTGAATATCCAGAACTCCATCGCCAGCCTGGGTACCAACTCGATCATGATCTTTCCGGGTGCCATCAGTCACGGCGGCGTAAGAATGGAAGCCGGATCCGTCCAAAGCCTGACCAAGGAGGATGCGCAGGCCATCGCCCAACAGTGTGATCTGATTAGTTACGTCTCGCCCGTCGTCACCAAAGGCGCGCAGGTGATTGCATCAAACCAGAACTGGCGTACACTGTGCATCGGCGTTTATAATGATTACTTCAGCATTCGTGGTCTTAATCTTTCCAATGGCCGGCTCTTCTCAGCATCCGAGCACAGATCAGCTGCCAAGGTCTGCATCATAGGGCTAACAGTGTCCAACAGCCTGTTTGGGGAAGGCCACGATCCGGTGGGAGAATACATGAGGATCAACACCATCCCCTTCCGCATCATAGGCCTGATGGAAAAGAAAGGTCAGAACACCTTTGGACAAGACCAGGACGATGTCATCATCGCTCCGTTCCTCACCGTGCAGAAGAGGATGCTGTCCACCACCAATGTGAACCAGATTCTGGCTTCCAGCAGCACAGCGGCAGCCATGGACGATGCCACCGACGAAATCATTCAGCTGATCCGGTCAAGGCACCATCTTAAGGATACTGATGAGGATGATTTCACCGTGAGAACCCAGGCCGACATCAGTAACATCTTTGGCTCAGTGTCCAAAGTACTTACAATCCTCCTGGCCAGCATTGCCAGCATTGCGCTGCTGGTTGGCGGGATTGGCATAATGAACATCATGCTCGTTTCTGTGACCGAACGGACCCGGGAGATAGGTATTAGAATGGCTGTCGGCGCCAAAGGCAGGGATGTATTGATTCAGTTTATGATTGAATCTATCTTCATCAGCTTCCTGGGCGGTGTTCTGGGGATTGCATTCGGGGTTACAGCCTCCAGTATGGTGGCTCGTTTTGGCGGATGGCCGGTATTCATCACTCCATTTTCCGTGGTGCTCTCATTCGTCTTTTCAACCGCCGTCGGATTATTCTTTGGTTGGTACCCTGCACAAAAAGCAGCTGGTTTGAATCCTATAGAAGCACTCAGATACGAGTGAATAGATCGCCACCTTACCACTTACCGCTTACCACTTACCGCTTACCGCTTACCACTTACCACTCACCTGCCTGCGCTGAAGCTTCGGCGGACAAAGCCTCTCATTATTCTAACTACTGCTGTATAAACGCCTTAGCTACCCCCAGGGGCCTCATGATGTAGCGCTTCTTGTTTACGTGGCCTAGTTGTCGTGTGAGAATATCGGCCAGGGTCTTGATGGTCTTCACGATATACTGCCCTTTGTTCAGCATGACGCACTCTGCCCTCACCCCCATGGCGGCATCCGTTATTTCTGACCGGGTGGCGAAGCCCGTCTTGTTAAGTGTTTCGAGCACCTGTGTGGCCCAGATGACCGGCACGTGTGCTGCCTCACAGACCCAGAGGATTTCCTCCTGAATTTCGCTCAGCCGTTCAAAGCCTATTTCTACTGCCAGATCGCCCCTGGCAATCATCACGCCCAATGCCTCGTCTTTCATTCCGTTCATCAGCAATGCAGGAAGGTTTTGCACAGCGCTCAGCCTTTCGATCTTCAGTACAATAGCAGGCCTCTTCTTACGGGAATGCTTGGTGATTTCAGCTCTGAGTTTCTCCACATCAGAAGCATTGCTGACAAAGGAATATCCCACCATATCTGCGTGCTGGCAGATGAAAGGGATATTCTTAATGTCCTCCTCCATCAAGGAAGGGATGGTCAATTCAGAGTCGGGAAGGTTGATTCCCTTTTCCGGTTTTAGCAGGGGTTTCTTGGTGGAAATCCGCATAACTTTCACCATAACGCGTTCCGGTTCCACCTCCATGACTTTCGCCTCAAACTTGCCATCATCAAAGAAGATGTGCTCACCGGGTTTGATCATGCTGAGGAGTTCCATCGGCTCTATGAACAGCGTATCCGACGACATCCTCCTTCTTCGTTTGCCAGGTTCTGTCTCCCCGTTGGCATCGAACCGCAGGATGAGTTCCTTGCCCTCTTTTACGGGCAGGGCCACATTTTCAGACTTCCTCCT
Organism: Bacteroidota bacterium; assembly: GCA_018266395.1. Taxonomy (GTDB): domain Bacteria; phylum Bacteroidota; class Bacteroidia; order Cytophagales; family Cyclobacteriaceae; genus ELB16-189. The sequence continues at coordinate 19,314 of JAFEAM010000048.1, forward strand.
GGCACCTATAGATTGAATCCTGATTTTGGGTCCGGCCAGGTCCATGTAGATTTTGCAGTTGCGTCCGGTCTTGGCTATGGCTTTCCTGAGAACGGCAATCATCCTTCCCCACACTTCCGGATCATCATGTGCGCAATTGATTCGGGCCACCGTCATGCCCTCGTTCAGCATCTCCTCCACGAGCATGTGATCATTCATCATTTCTGAAGAGAAGGTCACCATGATATGAGGTCTGTCCTGGACAGGAAAGACGCCCAAGAGGTTCTCTGCGTGGTTCAAACTCAGTTTCGATGCCATCTCAAAATTGCAGGCAGGCAGCAGGTGCTTTTGACGGGCCAGGTCAAGCCAATTCAAAACACTTTGCAGCTGAAACTGGGTATGGCTTTCGCTGTTCGTGAGTGATGACAAGCCGCAGTGGTGGAGATATTCCTGCGCTTCCCGGATTTCATTACTTCGCAATACGAGATAATCGATAAGATTGGCTCCACTCATTTTGAAATTGTCGTGAAGCTGGGAGAGTACTGGTGCAAACTTTCTCTCCGCTTCCTGCATCTCGGCAATGATGGCCGATATCTGCTGTGAGACCTTTTCCTGCGTCAGATCATGAATGGATGCCTTACGGGCCGCCTTCATAGGGGTAATAATACAGGGCTTAGTTATCACTAAAACCACCGTTCTGAAATGACATTTGTCACCAGCCCCGGTGAGGTTAGTGGGTCGTAGAATGGCTGCACCCATGCATCCGAAGAGAAACTAAGAATAGCTATATTACTAGTCCGGAAAGGGTACTTCTAGTCGGTCCCAACCACCCCGACGATAAATGTCGGGGCTCACCTGAAATCTGAAACCCCGACGATAAATGTTGTGGCTCACTTGAAATCTGAAATCTAAAAATCCCATGTTCCAGCCCGACATAGAAACCGTGCCCATTCCCCAATTGAGGAAGCTGCAAAGTGAGCGGCTGAAGAACCAGCTTGGCCTGCTTTACGACAAGGTACCCTTCTATCGCAGGAAAATGGACGAAGCTGGCATCAGGCCGCAGGACTTCCGAGGGATTGAAGATATCCACAAGCTTCCCTTCACAAAGAAGTCGGATCTCAGGGACCATTACCCGTACGGGTTAATGACCATGCCCCTTGAAGATATCTCACGCATTCATGCCTCCAGCGGAACGACCGGTAAGCCTACCGTGGTGGGTTATTCCAGGAAGGATATTTCAATCTTCTCTGAAGTAGTGGCACGGAGTCTTGTCGCAGCCGGCGGTCGCCCGGGTATGATGCTGCAAAACGCTTACGGATATGGGTTGTTCACAGGCGGACTCGGATTACATTATGGGGCCGAATTACTTGGTATGACGGTGGTGCCTGTTTCAGGTGGAATGACAGACCGACAGCTGCTGCTATTACAGGATTTCAAACCTCACATGATCGCCTGTACGCCCTCCTATGCCCAGACGCTGGGAGAAGAGGTAGTCCGACGTGGGATTGATGTCAGCAAACTGAATCTGCGCTATGCCATTCTCGGCGCTGAGCCATGGACTGAAGCTGTGAGGTCGGACGTGGAAAAGAATCTTCATGTGACGGCCACCAACATATACGGCCTGAGTGAAATTATCGGACCGGGTGTATCGCAGGAAGATTATGAGGAACGCGGGTCAGGAAGTTATGTATGGGAGGATCATTTCTTCCCCGAGATCGTTGACAAGGATTCGGGTGAACCGCTGGAAGAAGGAAAGCACGGCGTATTGGTATTCACCACACTGACGAAAGAAGCGATGCCGCTGCTCCGCTACTGGACCAACGATATCACCTGGCTGAATTATGATAAATCGGGCAAGCGCACGCACATCAAGATGGGTCCTATCATTGGAAGATCTGATGACATGCTGATCATCAGAGGAGTCAATCTCTTTCATACCCAGATAGAGGACCTGCTTCAGAACATGGAGGGACTGGCGGCATCCTATCAGCTCGTGGTCACCAGGGACAAAGCCATGGATGAGGTGGAGGTCCTGGTGGAAGTCGACAAGGAGCATTATCGTGCCCTTGGGGAGCCCTCCCTTTCTGATCCCGAGAGCACACCTGAAAGGTTCCTTGAAATCCGCAACCGGTTCATCAGCCGCATCAAAGGGGAAATTGGTCTGACGATGCAGGTCACCCTTCAGGCACCCGGAAAAATACCAAGAAGCGAAGGCGGAAAACTAAGCAGGATAAAAGATCTGCGGGTGAAGAAGTAATCAGTCCAAAGCGCCTAATGGGCAGCTCTTAATATTTTCAACTGTTGCTTCAAATGATCCAGTTCTTTGGCAGCCTCTGCGATTTTCTGGTTGAATTCTTCGCGCATCTTGTCGGCATTCTTTGAACGGCCAAAGAACTCAAGATTATTGCGCAGCGTGGCCAACTCATTCTCCGCCTTGGATATCTTCTTTCGAAGACCCTGTTCACGTGCGTACAGCTTCTGTCCTGCTTCAGGGTCAGTCTTTATGTTCTCCACCTGAATCTCCAGCAGAACCTTTTCCTTCTCCTGGTCAGTGGCATTGATGGATGCCATCAGTTTCTCCGTGGCAGCATTGAATCGATCGCGGATAGATGCCATGGCTGATCTGGGCACAAATCCCACTGCGTGGAATTTCCGCTGCCATTCTTTCAATTGCTCAAGCGTACTTGTCTTTTCCTCAGCAGCCTTCTCCACCTCGGCACATATCGACTCCTTTTGAAGAAGGTTATCCGCCTGCACCTTTTCTGATTCTTCCTGTTGCGCTCTCTTTCGTTCGAAGAAGTAGTCGCATGCGGTCTTGAACTCCTGGAAGATCTTCTCTCTGACTTTCTCAGGCACCGGCCCTATCTCCTTCCACTGAGCCTGCAGTCGCTTCACTTCATTAACGGCCAGAGCCTGGTCCTGGCTCTCCCTGAGCGCTATGGCCTTTTCCAGCAATGCCTGTTTGGCTTTAAGGTTGGCCTGCCTGCTTTCATCCAGTTTCTTAAAGAACTTGCCCTTGTTCCCATAGAACGCCTTGAAAGAACTCCAGAATTTCCTGTTGATTTCCTTTGACTGATTTCTGGCCACCGCACCTATGCCCTCCCATCTCTTCTGGAGCGCCAGGATTTCCTGTGTTTTCTTGTTCCACTCTTTTACCTGATCGGACTGAAAGTCGGCGAACTGCGTGGCCTCTGCAATAACCTGCTCTTTAAGCGCCAGGTTGTCGGTCCACTCTTTGTGAAGGGCAGCCACAAAAGTATCGCGGCGTGCATAAACCGCATCAGAAGCTTTCTTGAACCGCTCCCAGAGGGCATCTTTTTCCTCCCTCGGCACAGGACCGATATGCCTGTATTCCTCATGGAGTTCATTCAATTCCCTGACGGCATCCCCAATCTTCTTTGCCTCTGCAAGCTTCTCCGCCCTCACGCACAACTCAATCTTTGCAGCGAGATTTTTCTTCCGGTCGAGCTCCTTAAGTTCAAAGTAGATATTCCTGTTGTCATAGAAACGGTCTACCAGCACATGGTAGCTGGCCCACAAAGGTTTCACCTGCGCCTGGGGAACGGCTCCTGTGGATTTCCAGCGTTGCTGGATTTCCTTGAAGAGATCAAAGCTGCGTTTGTTGTCTTCACCGTCTACGAGCTTTCTCAGCTCCTCCAGCAATTCAGACTTCTTGCGGAGGTTCTCCTGTTTTTCTGCTTCCTGATTCCTGACAAACTCTGCCTTGCGCTCGCGCAATACTCTGAAGTTGGCTTCAAAGGCAGCATCCCATGCGTCTGTTCTGAATTCAAAGTCATCAGGAACGCCGCCATTCTCCACAAACCGCTGCAATGCATCTGAGCGTTCTTTGTCCTGAAGGTTGCCAAACAGCAGTCTCACTTCACGCAGGGCCTGGTCCACCTTCCGGAGATCGGGCTCGCGGGTGAGCTGCTTCAGATAATCGACAAAATCCTTTTTGTTAAAATGGGAATAGTTAACCGGAGGCAGCGTATCCTCACCCGCCTCTGGTCCATGCAAACCCTGGTCAACGGAATTCCCTTCTTCCTCCGCAGAACTTTTAATCGCTACATCGTTCGTTTCTTCCATTTCAATCATCCGTACAGGTTTGCCGTAATCAATTCAATGTCCACAAAGGTAATTACCCCGGAATTGGATGCAATAGGTTAATTCAGGCGGGGATCCTTTGGATAGTTGGAGAACATTGAATATCGGCCACCCATCACTTTTAGCGTTTTCTTCCACATTCCCTCGGGCTCGGTATCAAATACAATTTCCTCGCTCAGCAAATCGCTTACAATCCATGAGTCCTGCTCCAATTCCTCCTCCAATTGGCCGGCAGACCAACCACTGTATCCAAGGAAAAAACGGACATCGGACGACGAAAGTTGTCCGGACTCCAAAAGGAATAATAATTGCTCAAAATTGCCTCCCCAATAGATATTTTCCTTGATCTGAACTGCATCTTCAAGGTCAGGATGACGGTGGATATAATGGAGGGTATCTTGCTGCACAGGTCCCCCAACCATCGCGAATCCCTCAAACCCCTTGATATCCTCCATTACCTCAGTCACTTTTGCCATGGATGGCTTGTTCAGCACAAAACCAAAAGACCCTTCTTCATTGTTCTCGCAAAGCAGAATGATGGTGCGTTCAAAATTAGGGTCCGGAAGGTAAGGTTCAGAGATAAGAAGCTTCCCTCTCTCCGGTTTCAGTTTATTACGATACTTGAAGAAGTCCATCCTTATACTCACTAAATAAACCACTCATTCAGGTCACCTCCAAATCCAGCATCAAAAATTGATACCATCCGCAAATGACTGCAGAAGGAAGTCACCACTTTTGCGGTAACGTCCTGATCAGGAGGCTGAATGCATAATCATCGAAGTGGAATGGAAATGGAAATGTACGAGCGCATCAATGCAATGATGCAGAAACAAGCAGCCTGGTTCCTGATGTCTACACCAGGTCAAAGAGCGATTTAACACCCACCCATCTGCGGGAGGTAAATCCCTCACCATACTGTACGCCAATGCCCTGACCCAGTTCGGTTGCCCTTGCCTCCAGCAACTTCAGGAATCCAGGTCGGGAAATGAATGTCTCCGGCTCCTTGCTTGAAGGATCAAAAAATTGTGATCGGAATGCACGTATGGACTCCATCTTCGCTTCCCACTGCTCCGTAATATCCACCACGAAGTCAGGCATGATGAATTGACTTTGGATATAATGATAAACTGCTTTCGGACGCCATGCCTGCTGGGCTTTCCCGTCGATTGATGTTTCAATCCTGGCAAGTCCTGATAAAAATGACGCTTCGAAAGCGAGGTCAGATCCTCTTCCGTGGTCGGGGTGCCTGTCGTGAATGGCATTGGCGAGGATAATATCAGGTTGGTATTTGCGTATCACCCTGATCAGCGGAATCTGATGCGATTCGCTGTTCTGAAAAAATCCGTCCGGCAAGTCAAGGTTCTCGCGTGCCGACAGCCCGAGAATTCTTCCTGCCTCATCCGCTTCCTTATGTCGTCCTTCCGGAGTGCCCCTTGTACCAAGCTCACCCCTTGTCAGGTCAACCACCCCAACCTTCTTCCCGGCCTTAACATGTTTAAGGATGGTTCCGCCGCAGCCTAATTCTGCGTCGTCCGGATGGGCCGCTACAACAAGAATGTCAAGCTTCATGCATGCGCATGTTCAAGTTCTCTTGCGGCAAGGAATCGTTCTGCATCCAGTGCACCCATGCAACCGGTCCCCGCGGCAGTTACAGCCTGGCGATACACTTTATCTGCAGCATCGCCTACGGCAAACACGCCTTCCACATTCGTGCGCGTGGAGCCTGGATTGACAAGGATATAACCTGCCTCATCCATGTCGAGTTGACCTTCAAAGATTTGTGTGTTTGGTTGGTGGCCAATTGCCACAAAGAAACCCTTCACGGGGATATCACGTTTTGCTCCGGTCTTATTATTGCGAACCCGTACACCGGTTACTTCTGTTTCGCCCAATATCTCCTCAGTCTCCGTGTTCCAGAGTATTTCAATCTTGGGATTGTTCAGCACCCTCTGCTGCATGATGCGCGACGCCCTCATTTCATCCCTTCTTACGATCAGGTATACTTTTGGGCACAGCTTGGAAAGGTAAGTGGCTTCTTCAGCGGCTGAATCTCCAGCACCGACCACTGCCACTTCCTGACCCCGGAAAAAGAACCCATCACAAACGGCGCATGCAGACACGCCCTTGTTGGCAAATTTCTGCTCACCTGAAAGTCCCAGGTATTTGGCACTTGCCCCGGTTGCTACAATAACTGCTTCGGCAGTGATTTCAATTTCATCGTCAACAATGGCTTTCAACGGATAACCGCTGAAGTTCGCCTTGGTCACCAACCCGCTCCTGATGGACGTGCCAAACCTCTCCGCCTGCGCCTGCAGATCCATCATCATCTGCGGACCGTCGATGCCCTGTGGATAACCCGGAAAATTCTCTACGTCACTGGTGATCGTCAATTGCCCTCCCGGTTGTCCGCCGGTATACAGCACGGGGCTCAAGCCGGCGCGCGCCACATAGATGGCGGCAGTATAACCTGCAGGACCTGAACCGATGATCAATACTTTAACATTTTCAGTCTTCATATTCGTTGGTATTATATAAAAAAGGTCTCACCAGGAGACCTTTGTTGTTACTTACAAATGCTTGGTTATACTTATCCGAGATAAGGCTTTAAGGCCTTGCTCCTGGAAGTATGGCGGAGTCTCCTGATGGCTTTCTCCTTGATCTGCCTTACCCGCTCACGGGTAAGATTGAACTTCTCCCCGATCTCCTCCAGGGTCATAGCGTGTTCGCCGTTCAATCCAAAGTAAAGGGTGATCACATCCGATTCGCGCTGCGTCAGGGTGGACAATGCGCGCTGCACTTCACGGCGCAGCGAATCAGTCATCAGTCCCTGGTCAGGCGTATCCTCACCGTCATTTTCCAGTACATCAAGCAAACTATTTTCTTCTCCCTGAACGAAAGGCGCATCCATGGAAACGTGCCTGCCGCTGATCTTCATGGTGTCAACCACTTCGGCGGTTGTCACTTCCAGTACTTCAGCCAGTTCCTCGGGGGATGGCTCACGTTCGTATTTCTGCTCCAGTTCAGAGAAGGTCTTGGATATCTTGTTAAGCGATCCCACACGGTTAAGGGGTAAACGCACAATCCGGGATTGTTCCGCAAGCGCCTGAAGGATGGATTGCCGGATCCACCATACCGCGTAAGAAATGAATTTAAAGCCCCGTGTTTCGTCGAAACGCTGGGCAGCCTTGATCAATCCGAGGTTACCTTCATTAATAAGGTCGCCCAGGGAAAGACCCTGATTCTGGTACTGTTTTGCAACAGAAACCACGAAACGCAGGTTGGCTTTTGTCAGCTTCTCCAGGGCGATCTGATCGCCCTCTTTGATGCGCTTGGCCAACTCTACTTCTTCATCAGGAGTCAGCAAATCCACCTTTCCTATTTCCTGCAGATACTTGTCCAGCGACTGGCTTTCGCGGTTCGTAATCTGCTTGCTGATCTTAAGTTGTCTCATCTAGTTTCTTAAACACTTATGGTAACGTGAAGCATTCAATTTAGTTCCAAAATTGCTGCCTGACAAGCCTAAGCCTGGGCAGTTTCTTCCTTTCTGGGCGGTTTAGGCAACAGTACCTTCCTTGAAAGCCTGAATTTGCCCGTTTTCTTGTCAACATCGACAAGTTTGACCTTGACCTCTTCGCCGACTTCCATAACACCGTCCATGGTCTCCAGGCGCTCCCACTTGATTTCGGAAATGTGCAACAGTCCATCCTTGCCGGGCATGAACTCGACAAAGGCACCGAAAGGCATTATCGATTTCACGACGCCGTCATAAATCGCACCTACCTCAGGGACCGCCACGATTGCCCTGATACGTTTCAAGGCACCCTCCATGGCAGTCTGGTTGGTAGCGAAAATGCTTACATGACCCTTCTTGTCTATCTCTTCAATCACGACCGTAGCACCCGTTGTGTTCTGGATATCCTGAATGACTTTACCACCCGGTCCGATAACCGCACCGATCATCTCCTTGTCAATGATCATGGAATGTGCTCTGGGCGCATGAGGCTTCAGATCAGGACGAGGGCTCTGCAGAGACTTCTTCATTTCACTGAGAATGTGCAGTCTGCCTTCACGTGCCTGCAGAAGCGCTTCACGGAGTACGTCATAGGTAAGTCCTTCCACTTTGAGGTCCATCTGGCAACCGGTTATTCCTTTTTCCGTACCGGTAACTTTGAAGTCCATGTCTCCGAGATGATCCTCATCTCCGAGAATGTCGGAGAGGATGGCATAGCGTCCCTTGTCAGAGATCATGCCCATGGCGATTCCGGAAACGGGGGCCTTGATGGGAACACCTGCATCCATAAGAGCCAAAGAGCCTGCGCATACTGTAGCCATGGAAGATGATCCGTTGGACTCGAGGATGTCAGACACAATGCGAATGGTGTATGGGTTGTTCTCATCAGAAGGGAGTACCTGCTTGAGGGATCGCATGGCAAGGTTGCCATGTCCTACTTCCCTTCTGCCAGGCCCGCGGTTGGGCTTTATTTCCCCGGTAGAAAATGCCGGGAAGTTGTAATGCAGGATGAATTTGTTTGACCCGGAGAACATCGCCCCATCAATCAACTGCTCATCAAGCTTTGTTCCGAGGGTTACGGTGCTGAGACTTTGTGTCTCTCCCCTGGTGAAGATGGCTGATCCGTGCGCTGATGGCAGGTAGTCAACCTCAGTCCAGATTTGGCGGATCTCAGTGGTTTTACGTCCATCGAGACGAACCCTTTCATTAAGAACCAGTTCGCGGCAAGCCTTTTTCTGGATGTCCTTGTAATAGCGCTTCACCATGTCTTTGTCGACAGTGGTATCCTCCGGCAGTGAGCTCAAGTAATCCTCCAGCACCTGGCTGAACAACTCAGAACGCTTATGCTTATTGGGGATTTGCTGAAGAGCAACCTGGTACACCTTGTCGTACAATTGCTTGTTCAACTCTTCCTTGAACGCAGGATCGTTCACCTCATGATTGTATGTGCGCTTGACCGTCTTACCGGTCTCTTTCGTCAATTCGATCTGAAGCTGGCATTGAACTTTAATGGCCTCGTGTGCTTTCTTGAGCGCCTCAAGCATATCCTCTTCACTCACTTCCCTGGCTTCACCTTCTACCATCAGGATGTTGTCAACGGAGGCTGCAACGATGAGATCGAGTTCCGCCTTTTCCTTCTGCGCCAGTGTGGGGTTGATGATGTATTGTCCATCAATCTTTGCCACACGCACTTCAGAAATGGGTCCCTGGAAAGGAATGTCAGATACCGACAATGCAGACGATGCAGCAAAGGCGGCTAGTCCATCCGGCAGCGCATCCGAGTCTCCGGAAATCAGTTGAATATTGACTTGTGTCTCAGCATGATAATCGTCTGGAAATAAGGGGCGTATTGCCCTGTCGACAAGGCGACTAATTAATACTTCATAGTCGGAAAGTTTGCCTTCACGACGAAGGAATCCACCGGGGATCTTTCCCATGGAAGCAAATTTCTCCTGATAATCGACAGAAAGTGGAAGGAAGTCTGCTCCTTCTACGCCTTCCTTGTTTGATACTACAGTTGCCAGCAACATGGTGTTGCCCATACGGACGACAACGGATCCATCTGCCTGGCGTGCCAGCTTGCCTGTTTCCACAGTGATTTGTCTGCCATCGGGCAGGCTACAGGACTTTGTAATTGGATTTGGTTTCATAGTGTTAGTGATGGGTACAACCCGATACAAAAGCGAAAAGGGAACCATCATCGGGTTCCCTGTTCACTGGTGAAGATTATTATTTACGGATTTCCAGATCTGCGATAACGGCCCTGTACCGCTCAATATTGGTCTTCTGGAGATAGCTGAGGAGCTTTTTCCGCTGACCAACCAGGTTAAGAAGCCCTTGCTGGGTCGAAAAATCCTTCTTGTGCCCTTTCAGGTGCTCCGTCAGGGTATTGATACGGTGTGTAAAAAGGGCAATCTGAGATTCGGGTGAACCGGTGTCTGTTGCTGATTTCTTTGCCCCGTGCTTGCTGAATAAATCCTTCTTTTTTGCTGAATCGAGGTACATCGCTGCTTTTGTCTTTTTTTAATCGCGCAAAAGTAAGCCAATTGGGTCAAAACACCAAATTCAGGCTGCTTTTGCCGCCGGGGTTGCCTTGCGAAACCGGGCTTTTATCTTATCTATTACCACACGATAGAAATCGGCGTCAAACAAACGCGCATCCACCCTGGCCTGCCTGAGGAAAAACAAGCCAATAAGGCTAAGGAGGACATCTGCTGTCCATAGTCCCACCGGAACGGTAACCTTGTCCTGCTCAGCCCACTTTTCGCCTGTGCTATTAATAATGTAGAAAAGAATGAAAAAGAATATGGAAACGATGACGGGCACCCCCAGGCCTCCTTTCTTTATAATCGCTCCCAACGGTGCTCCAATCAGGAACATCGCAATGCAGGCGAAACTGTAGGAAAGAATCTTATGCCACTGCGTCTGAAAGACCATATACTCATGATGATAGGTGTCCAGGTTGGCATTCATATTAAGCAACTGGCTCTTGACAATTCTGCAGACATTCAAGGCCCCGGTCACTTCATCTGCGGTGAAGGGCCTGCGAAACAGGCTGTCCGATGCGTGCCTGGCTTTGGCGCTGATCTGGGCTATGGGAGTTACTCTGTAGGGTGAGCCACCAATAGCAGGCACCCCCTGGGGATTGTGATTGCCTTTCAGGGCAGCGAGGGAGTCGATCCTCTTTTTGTAGTTTCTGAGGTCAGCAGGAAGAGGAACAGTATCTTCCTTCATGTGGAAATTGAACAGGTTGTTCTTGTTCTGGTAGCCGGCCAGCATGGCACCTTTCACCTCGTTATTCATGGAGTCCATATCCAGGTCCAACTCCGTAATATTCCGCATGATGCGGTTGCCCTGAAACCATTTCTTGTCTGTTCTGGACAATCCGAAGGAAGATAGGTCAAAGACGATTTCTGTCTTCCCAAACCTGGTCTTGCGAAGAGCTTCAGGTGCGCCACCGTTATTCCCTACACTCTGCTCATTTCCCTCAGTATAGTCATAGCCATTGTAAAGCTCCAGTTTGAGATACTGCTCATTCAAAATCGTAAACATCCTGCCGGAGTCGGCAATGGTCACCTGCTTGTTGCCCGTCCTTCCCCGGTGATCATAAATAATTACATCTTTCAGTGAAACGCCATCAGGAAATTTACGGCCAACTTTTATACTGATGTCCGGAATTCCGGCGTAGAAAGTCCCCTCCTGCAGATCCAGCGCGGGCTTTTTCTGCTTGATGTCATACATGAGGCTATACGCTTCCAGTGCAGCTTTGGGCACCAGGGAGTTGTTCGCATAAAAGGCAAGAAATGTCAGTCCGATTGTAAAAAAGAAGAGCGGTCTCAGGCTTCGGCTCAGGGAGATGCCAAGGCTCTTAACTGCAGTGATCTCAAAGTGTTCACTGAGATTCCCGAATGTAATCAATGAAGAGAGCAACACAGCCAACGGCAGGGCGATCGGCGTCATGAAGATTGCAAAGTAGAACAGCAGCTGCCCCACTACGTCCCAACCCAGGTCCTTTCCCACGATGTCGTCGAAGTACTTGAGCATGTGCTGGAGAAGCAGGATGAAAACCACCACAAGAAAAGTCATCACGAAAGGTCCCAGGAAGGAGGACAGGATGAGCTTGTCAATTTTTTTCATGCCGGACTTACTTCAAAAATAAGGCCATCCCGCATAAATGCGAAAAGTTTATAAATTTGCGCCTCCTTAAACAGGAATAAAGCTGCTTAACGTGGTCGAGACCTGAGAAGGCGAGGTAGCTCAGTTGGTTAGAGCATCGGATTCATAACCCGAAGGTCGGCAGTTCAAATCTGCTCCTCGCTACAACCCGACGGGGGAACAGAAAGTTCCTCCGTTTTTCGTTACAGGAACATCTGTTCTGCATCATTTGACCTTCTTCAAAATTTGTATATCTTCCAACACGCTTCTGTAATGTCTGACAAACAACTTTTCACCACGGATTATGAGCTGCACGCTTCGGTCAAAATGTTGTATCCGTACATACAGACTGCCAGCGGGTTGGCAGAGTGGTTTGCCGACGACGTGAGAATCAGCCCGGAAAAAGTGTTCACTTTCGTCTGGGACAATGAGTCGCACAAGGCTAAGCTGACGTCCCAACGCGCCAATCATTACGTTCATTTTGAGTACCTGCCCGAGAGCGAAGAGGATAAGGGCGATCCCTCCTACTTCGAACTTACCCTTGAGGTGAATGAATTGACCCAGATGACATTTCTGCGTGTCGCGGACTATTCCGATTTCACCGACCAGGAAGAATTGCAGGACCTGTGGGATGGCCTGGTGGAGAAACTTAAACTTGTAGTGGGCGGCTAGTCGATCCGCCATCGGCCTTACAGATTCAACCAGTAGGTAAGCTTAACCACAAGCGCCCGGTTCTTGGGTGAGAAATTCTGTGCAGGCTGATCCATCGAATAGAAATAGTTGTCCGTGTAAACCACGAACAGGTCGGACACGGGTTTGAACCTCCATTGAAACCGTGTGTTGATATTCATATTCTTGTACTGGCTGTTGTACTGAATGAAAGTGGTGAAGAACACCGACCGCGTGAGTGTGAGGTCGATGCGGGGACTGATCAAATAGATGTCTGCCGACTTGTATGGTTCGGGCAACATAATCCTGTTAAAGTTTGCATCCAGTGAAACCACGCCGTAAGGCTGAAGGCGATAACTCATGGAGGTCTGGATGTTCGTCCTCATCCCGTTGTAATACTGTCCGTACAGGCCGCCCAGGAGGTAGGTAAACATCTTTTTGGGATCGGAAGTGTAAGAGATCGAACCGTTGGTATACAGGTAGTTTGTGAACGCCGGCAGTTTAACCGCTCCTTCCTCAGGCGGTGAGTTTGTTGGATCGAAGTCAAAGAACAGGTAAGTATAGGTCTGCTGAAGCTGAAACAGCAAAGTAGCCTGGCTCTGCAGATTGATCTGATATGTCGGCGTGTATTGATAATCCGTCAGACCATACCTGTCATCCCAGATATAAAACATGTCGTAACCCGGGCCGTGGTTGTTGATCCGCGATCCTTTTGGATACCACAGGTATGATCCGGATGGTGAAACACGCTTATACCCGCTCCGCGGAACATATCCTACTGCCGGGTTGTAATTGAGGCCGATGATCTGCTCATATAGATTGAATTTCAGTTTCTGCGTGTTGTATTGAAAACCCGCACCGTGTGCAAACTCGCTGCCGGGGTTCTCGGGTGTGAATTGTTTATGAAAGAACACATTGCCTGTGTACTTGTTGTTCCTGAAAGCATAGTTGTAGTCAACCCCAGCTACGCGATTGTAGTGGTATCCTTCCATTCGAAATTGTCCTGAATCGTTTTTGAATTCCTGCCGGTTGACGAAGATGGCCCTGATGTTGGAATTGGTCCCTAACCTTCGCTGGCTGGTAGCCACCATGTAGTTATAGGATGGAATGCTGGACTCCGGAATTTCTGCTGTCTGCATGTCCAGCACACCGATTCTATATTTACGATTGATGTTGCCGCTGAGTCTGGCGCCAAAGAGAATCTGATTCTGCACGTTTTGTCCGGTATTGGGATCCCTGGCCACTCCTATCCGCCGCGAAAAGAATGGGCGGGCATATGGATGTCCGTAGGAGGCGAAGAGGTCCGCATTTTCAAGGAAGAATTGTCTCTTCTCAGGATAGAAGATCTCAAAACGATCCAGGTTGGTGACCTGGCGGTCCACTTCTACCTGGGAGAAATCCGGATTAACGGTAAGATCCAGGTTCAGCGATGAAGTGACGGCCACCTTGGCGTCGCCCCCCATCGTAATCTTGTTTTTAGTGGGTGTGTCGTCAAGAAAATTGCGGGCCGTATTATTGGCCATGTATGGAATTACGGAGATGTTCGGTCCTGGGTGCTTCAGCGGATGATCCCAGTTCATTTCTCCGATGAAGTTGAGGATACCCGGCTCGAAGAACCGCGGTGTCCTTGGCCAGATGGCCCGCTCATTTTCCTTGCTGTCCTGGCGATAAAATTTGACGTTCCACTTGGTGGCGCCCGCTTTGAATCGGAGCGTCGTGTAAGGTATGGCCCACTCCGCCACCCAAAAGCCATCATGCACCTTGACATGACTGTACCATTTGTTGTCCCATGACAAATCGAGATCGGTCGACACCAGGTATCCGTTTGAAATGAGTCCTTCCCGCTGTACGCCCGCCGGACTCAATCCAAAAAAGAATCCATTGGTCACGTCCTGGAAGGTGTCCAGGATGACCGAAACTCCATCCAGTCCAGGACCCCTGAAATCACGACGCAACGAGGACACTACATATCCGCCCTTGCGTTTATCGTACGATATGGCACTGAAATAGATAAAATGATCATCATAAGTGGCCCTGAATTCGGTCCGGAGCAATGAACGGCTCGTGTCATAGGGAAACTGCTGGTAAAGCTCATTTACCACTTCTGCTGATTTCCACGACTCTTCCGCGAGTTCTCCATCCAGCTTAATGGCGTCCACGGCCTTTCTGATGGTAAAGGAGGGCCTTACAGGGGCTTTGTTATCGGCTGACAAGTTCAGAACCAGGAGCCAACCAGCAAGAAAAACCAGACTTCGGTATAAAAGCACAGGCAAAAAAATCAATTGATGAGCAAACCCAGAAATAAAACTCCATGAATGGAAAAACCAGGGCAATAATTCTGTGTGCTTGGTATTTTTGTACCATACTCAAATTCTATGCTCCCTCATATCAACCCCATTGATACCCAGGCCTGGCCAAGGCTTACCGCCCATTACCTGGAAATGCAGGCCACTCATTTACGCGAACTGTTCGCTGCCGACCCTTCCAGGTTTGAGAAATTTCATCTGCAGTTTGAAGACCTTCTGTTGGACTATTCCAAAAATCTTATCAATGACGATACGCTCCGGTATCTCCTGCAACTGGCTGATGAATGCCAACTGGCCGAAGCCATTGACGCCATGTTCTCGGGACAGCAGATCAATGAAACCGAGCACCGCGCCGTGCTGCATACTGCACTGCGAAACCGTTCCAATCGACCCATCATGGTGGAAGGTTCAGATGTCATGCCGGAGGTGAACCGGGTGCTGGATCAAATGAAATCCTTTTCCGCAAAGATCCTTTCAGGCGAATGGAAGGGCGCTACCGGAAAGGCTATCCAATCCATCGTCAATATCGGCATCGGCGGGTCCGACCTTGGGCCCCTTATGGTTACAGAAGCATTAAGGCCCTATCATCATCACGTCCAGCCCTACTTTGTATCCAATGTGGATGGCAGCCATCTCGCCGAGACGCTGAAGTGTGTCGACCCGGAAACCACACTGTTCATTGTTGCATCAAAGACCTTCACCACACAGGAGACGATGACCAATGCCCTGTCGGCAAGGAGCTGGTTTCTTGAAAAGATGGGGAGCAAGGGTGATGTTTCCAGGCATTTTGTTGCCGTCTCTACCAATGAGAAGGCAGTGAAGGAGTTTGGAATAGCTGCCGAAAACATGTTTGTATTCTGGGACTGGGTGGGTGGTCGGTATTCCCTGTGGTCGTCCATCGGTCTTTCAATTGCCTGCACCGTTGGGTTTGACCGCTTTGTCGAACTGCTGGAAGGAGCCCACGCAATGGACAATCATTTCCGCACAGAACCCTTTGAAAGGAATCTCCCGGTCATTCTTGCTCTTATCGGCATCTGGTACAACAATTTCTTCGATGCCCAAAGTGAAGCGATACTTCCCTATGATCAGTACCTTCATCGTTTCCCGGCCTACTTCCAGCAGGGTAATATGGAAAGCAATGGCAAGACGGTAGACCGTAACGGCCAGCCAGTACTTTACCAGACCGGGCCCATCATCTGGGGCGAACCCGGGACGAACGGGCAGCACGCCTTTTACCAACTGATCCACCAGGGATCTAAAATGATACCGTGTGACTTCCTGGCGCCAGCCATCAGTCACAACCCGATCGGCGACCACCATGCCAAACTTCTTTCAAACTTCTTCGCCCAGACCGAAGCGCTGATGATGGGTAAAACTGAGGAAGAAGTTGTGGCCGAACTGAAAGCATCCGGCATGAGCGAGGAGGGAATGGCGTCACAGGTTCCATATCGCGTATTCACCGGCAACCGACCCACCAATTCTTTTCTCTTCGCAAGGCTGACGCCGCGTATGCTGGGCATCCTGATCGCCATGTATGAACACAAAATATTTGTTCAGGGCGCGTTGTGGAACATCTTCAGTTTTGACCAATGGGGTGTTGAGCTTGGCAAGGTGCTGGCCAAGAAGATTCTTCCCGAATTAAGCCATCCCGATGAAGTGAAGACCCATGATTCCTCGACCAATGGTCTCATAGCCCATTTCAAACGATTGAAGTCAGCTACCAGGTAATGGGCCATTGTAAACCCGCAGCAGAGGGTTATTTTTGACCTCCTTTTGTAGGAATGACACAGAAAATATCAAAAATTGGCGTCTTCACTTCGGGTGGAGATGCCCCCGGGATGAATGCCGCAATCCGGGCAGTAGTAAGGGCAAGTACCTACTTTCAGAAGGAAGTTTTCGGGATCATGCGCGGATACGAAGGCATGATCGACGGGGAGATCAGCAAGCTTGGCGCCCGCTCGGTAGGCAATATCATCCAAAGGGGCGGAACCATATTGAAGAGCGCCAGAAGTGAAGCCTTCCGCACCAAAGAAGGGCGCCTCAAGGCTCTCGAGAATCTAAAGAAACTGGGCATTGACAGCCTGGTTGCCATCGGGGGAGACGGAACATTTACAGGCCTTCATCATTTTTACGCAGAACACGGCGTGCCGTCCATCTGTATCCCCGGAACCATTGACAATGACATAGCCGGCACCGATTATACCATCGGGTACGACACGGCAACCAACACAGCGGTTGAAGCGATCGACAAAATCAGAGACACGGCACTTTCGCACAACCGGTTATTCTTCATCGAGGTAATGGGTCGCCATTCCGGTTACATTGCACTGAACAGCGCCATCGCGGGTGGTGCAGTAGCAGCAATCATTCCTGAGGAATACACAACCTTCGATCAGTTGTATGCCCAGCTCGAGCAGACCGGACGCACCAACAAGAAATCAAGCCTGGTGGTGGTAGCGGAAGGATCGAGAATGGGTGGCGCGATGGATCTTGCCAAGATGGTTGCGCAGAGGTCAAGTTATTTCGACACCAAAGTGACAATACTGGGACACCTTCAACGTGGAGGCTCCCCTACTTACTTCGACCGGGTGCTCGCCAGCAGGATGGGTGTAGCAGCGGTAGAAGGCCTCATTGACGGCAAGACCGATGTGATGGTAGGCATTGATCGCAACGTAATGGTGTACAACAAATTTGATGACATCATGAAAGGGCGCAAGCACGAAATCGACCCGGAGACTCTGCGTCTGGCCAAAATCCTATCCATCTAACAGGATGAAAGAATTAACCATCGGCATTGACATCGGCGGAACCAATACGAAGTTCGGTCTGGTCGACCGGGAGGGTCACGTACATTATCAGGGAAATATTTCTACTACTGAATTTGAAGAATTCCAGGCCTTCTTTGATGCGATGGCAGAGGCCATTCGTGAATCACTTTCCAATGTGCCTGAGGATCACAAGCTGGTGGGAATTGGAGTAGGTGCTGCCAACGGAAACTATTACAAAGGGACTATCGAGCGGGCAACCAACCTCAAATGGAAAGGCGTACTTCCTCTGGCCAAAATGTTTACGACAGAGTTCCACGTGCCCTGCATTCTGACCAATGACGCCAATGCTGCTGCAGTCGGGGAAATGATTTATGGCAATGCGAAAGGGATGAAGGATTTCGTGATGATCACCCTGGGCACAGGATTGGGAAGCGGATTCGTCACCGGCGGAATCCTGCTGAACGGGCATCACGGCATTGCCGGAGAATTGGGTCACACGTCGGTCAACCCGCAAGGACGCTACTGCAACTGCGGCAAGCGCGGATGCCTTGAAACGTATGTATCAGCAACAGGCATTAAACGCACCGTTTACAAATTGCTGGCTGATCACCTGGAACCCAGCGAGTTAAGAGGGATAAGCTTTGAGGATCTTAATACCAAGATGATCACGGAGGCTGCTGATCGGGGCGACATCGTAGCCAAGGAGGCATTTGAATATACCGGCCGGATCCTGGGAATGAAACTCGCCGATACAGTCGTTCACACCGATCCTGAAGCCATCTTTCTGTTCGGCGGACTCGCCCAAGCGGGACACTATATCTTCAAACCAACGCACTACCACATGGAGCAGAACCTGATGCCATTGTTCCGTGGCAAGGTCAAGATACTCCCTTCAACCATGTCAAACCAGGCCGCTCCCATTCTGGGTGCAAGCAGTCTTGTGTGGGATTACCTCGAGAAAAAAGAGGGAAGCGCCCGTCTCACTTCTATTCAACATTGATACCGAGGTTCTCCCCCAGCGCCTTGAATTGGGCCACCCATTCCTTTGGCGCTTGTTTCGTCTGGTCTTCCTTGTGATCCTGGTACATCTGGAAGTACAGGTTCTGCGACAGGTAGAGGTTCGGCTCAAGGCTGAATTTTGCGAGCATTGGGAAGAGGCGGTTGAGCCTCTGTACACGTTTTAGGTCTGTCTTTTCAGACCTGATCCTCTGTAACTCCTGGTAAATACTCTCTCCTGCTATGCGTTCGACCCTGTCGGGGTCTTCAATCTTCAGGTTCCATCGCGCAAGCTCAGCCACAATCCGCTCCAGTGTCTTTATGTTGATACGGTCAGGCAGAAAGCACTTTAAAAGATCAGCGTTCAATATGTACTCAAACGTTGTTCGATAGGCATTTGGAATTGGAATGTTGTTGTTGGACAGCGCATTGACGAGCGGATAATCGCGATTGTAAGTTCTGCGCAGTGAGATCTCCATTTCTTCGAGTCCCTGACGCGCAATCTTGTCAAGGATCTTTCTTTTCTCCTCCTTGAACAGTGACCAGATCGAATATTTTTCCGGTCCGAAATAAGTCTGCATAATACTGATCACATCCCCAAGCCTTCCGTCTTCAAAGGCATCCACCATCCGGAACTGCATTCCGGCAAACATATCGAGCTCGATGTCCAGCGACAGGTTACCAATAATGTCATGCTTGCCGAGGTAGATAACAGCAAATGCAAAACGCTTTTCTGATCGGGTAACCAGCGACCGGACCTTAGTTATGCCCAAGACCAGTTTTTGTTCGCCTGCCTCCTTCTTGACAAAAAATTCATTGGTGGCCTGGTAGTTAAAGAGGGGAAGATTCTCAGGCTCCTCTTCAAAAATGGACGACACGGCATAGTGCATCCCCACACCGGTCAGGTTGGTCTTGGAAGGCAGAACCAGTTTCTTGTATACGCCTGCACCGTGTTCATACTGCTTCAGGTTGCTGGGGGCAGTAGCGAGCCGGGTCAGGAACTCACCTTCCAGATCGCGGTTCGTCAGCTGTTTGGACAACTGCACCGCTCTGCACGCATATTGAATGACCTGGACTGTTTCGATTCCTGATATCTCATCAAAGAACCATCCGCAACTGGTGTACATGAGCATTGCGTGCCGTTGCATCTCCATCAGCCGGAGCGCCTTGTTGACGTTGACGTCAGACTTGGCGTGTGTGGCAATGAATTTGTTTGCAGTCTCTTCCCTTCGATGCAGTATGACTTTGATATAATCATTTCGGGCCTCCCATGGATCAGTAAACTGCGTGGCTCCCTCCACTTCAAATATTTCCGAAAGGGTATCGCGAAGCCAGTCAAAGGTATCACGCAAGGGGCCCCTCCAGGTCTGGGTATAACCCTTGCCGGAATTGCATCCGCAGTTGGATCGCCACCGCTCTACTCCATGCACGCAACTCCAGGAACTGTTCTCTATAATTTGGGCCTCATATTGCGGTTCAAATTTCGCAGTGAAGTATGCATAATTGACCAGGTCGACCTTGTGATTCTTGTCGATATACTCGAGTGCGAAAGCCAGGGCCATATCACCATGCTTATGATGATGACCGTAAGTTTCACCGTCGGTCGCAATATTTATCAGTTGGGGAGTGTCATCATCATGATGAAACGAACCCATGAGTCTCTCAGCGAAGTTTTTACCGTCGTTTAGCAAACCATTAAAGGCCACGGCCTGGGATATATTCCCATCATAGAAATACAGAATGATCGATTTGCCGGACGGCAGGTTGCAGCGATAGGCCTTTGTGGTGTTAATGGTTTGGTCATTGACCTCCTTCCACTCTGCTTCACCTACTTTACGAACCGCCTTTGCCTGGCGCGGCGCCAATACGGTGAACTTAATGCCTTGCCCGGCAAGTATTTCCAATGACTCGGTATCCACCGCCGTTTCAGCCAACCACATACCCTCCGGCTTTCGCTTGAATCGCTTCTCAAAGTCTCTTATGCCCCATATCACCTGGGTTTCCTTGTCTCTCCGGTTGGCCAGAGGCAGGATCATGTGGTTGTAAACCTGTGCCATGGCGGCGCCATGACCATCAAAGCGTGAGGCACTCTCCCTGTCGGCCTCAAGAATTGCCTTGTAGGTTTCCTTGTCGTTCACTTCCATCCAGGAGAGCAAGGTGGGTCCGAAATTGTAGCTTATCCTGGCGTAGTTGTTCGTAATGTTCTGAATTACGCCCCCTACTTTATCCAGAATTCTGGAAGCCGTGTTGGGCGCATAACATTCAGCGCTGATTCTCTCATTCCAGTCATGGTACGGGTGAGCGCTGTCCTGAATTTCTATCACCTCCAGCCATGCATTTTCGCGCGGCGGCTGATAAAAGTGACCATGAATACAGATATAATGGTTATTTGCCAAAGTGCCTTAATTAACAACTAATGGATCTAACTTCCAATCTCAAATTCTTCCACGGCTTCATGCAATTTCAGCACTGACATTCCAAGCGGCGGCAGGGTAACAGTAACAGAGTAGTCTCTTCCATGATACTTGACGGGCGAAGTGTTCATATGAGCCTGATTCAACATACCACTTCCCCCGTATTTCATCTCATCTGAATTAAAGACCTCCTTCCATGAACCCCGGGTGTCCACTCCTACCCGGTACAGGTATCGCGGCTCAGGCGTAAAATTGCATAGGACAACCAACGCATCTTCCGGATTGTCAGACTTTCTCATAAAGATCACCACACTATTCTCCCGGTCACCATAGTCAACCCATTCAAATCCCTTTGCGTCAAATGCGAAGTGGTAAAGCGCAGGCTCCGTTTTGTATAATTGATTGAGGTCTTTCACCAGCCTTGAAACACCGCGATGGGTGTCATATTCAAGCAAGTGCCAGTCAAGGCT
>JAFEAM010000048.1:40753-50928 GCA_018266395.1 Bacteroidota bacterium
GGATGTGCGTACATGTAACTGAACAGCAGTCTCAGGTTGGCAAATCGTTTCCATTCATCGCCCGGCATCCTCCCGATCAATGAGCCTTTTCCATGAACCACCTCATCATGTGACAAAGGCAGCATGAAATTCTCTGTGAAAGCATACATGATGCTGAATGTAATGTCGTTCTGATGATACTTGCGGTGCACAGGGTCGTTCTTGAAATACCGCAGTGTATCATGCATCCACCCCATCATCCACTTTTGCCCGAAGCCCAGTCCGCCCAGGTACGTTGGTCTGGAAACACCAGGCCAGGCTGTTGACTCTTCCGCGATCGTGATGACATCAGGGAACTCGCCGTAGACCATTTCATTGAACTCCTTGAGGAACATGATGGCCTCAATATTTTCATTGCCCCCATATTGGTTGGGAATCCATTCGCCGGCTTTCCTGGAGTAGTCTAGATACAGCATGGATGCCACGGCATCAACCCTGAGCCCATCCACGTGGAAATGTTCAAACCAGTAGAACGCGTTGCTGATCAGGAAAGCTCTGACCTCTGAACGACCATAGTTATAAATGAAGCTGCTCCAGTCAGGATGAAACCCTTTCCTGGGATCCTCATGCTCATATAAATAAGTGCCATCAAACTTGTACAAACCGTGGGCATCGCCCGGGAAGTGAGATGGAACCCAATCCAGGATCACACCTATGCCGGCCTGATGAAATGCATCGATGAGGTGCATGAAGTCCTCAGGCGGACCAAAGCGGCTCGTGGGGGCAAAGTAGCCTGTCAACTGATAGCCCCAAGAACCAAAGAAGGGATGCTCCATGACAGGCAACATCTCCACGTGGGTGAACCCCATCTCTTTGACATAATCGACCAATTCAACCGACAATTCCTTATAGGACAAAGACCGATTGCCGTCCTCCGGGCGCCGGCGCCAGCTGCCCAGGTGCACCTCATACACAGAATATGTCTGTGGTTTGTGAGTCAATTGCTTGCGCCGCTCCATCCATTGCTGATCTCCCCAGTGATACTCTGTTGACCACGTGATCGACGCTGTCTTCGGTGCGATTTCAGAATAGATTCCAAATGGATCAGCCTTTTCCATGTACTCACCCGACTGACCCACAACGGCATATTTGTAGACCTCTCCTCTTGTCAGTCCCGGGAAGAATCCTTCCCATATGCCCGATTCATCCCATCGCGCATGCAGAGGATGAACACCGCTTTGCCAGTGATTGAAATTGCCTATGACAGAAATTGATCGCGCATTGGGTGCCCATACGGCAAAGTATGTCCCCTGGACGCCTTCATGTTCTGCAAGGTGTGAGCCCAGCTTCTCGTAGAGCTTAAAATGCTTGCCCGACTTAAACAAATGAATATCATAATCAGTCAGGAGAGTAAATCCTCCAGTTACCGCTGATTTCTTTGTTTTCTCTTTCTTTCCCATGGATCGGAAATATGGTTTTAAGTTTTGTCCCTATAATTCAGTTCACTTCACTACTTCCTGCCGGCTTCTCTTTCCATTTCATAGCGCTTCATTTGGTATTCTATTCCTCGTAATGGAATGACCGTCCAGTCCGGTCTTCCGTTCAATTCATAACCCAACTCATATATGGCTTTTTCGATAAGGTAGGTCCGGATCAGGATATTGTCATTATCAGGTAACTCTTTTCCTACCCCCATTCTTTCAAGATAAGCGCCCATGTAGAACCGGCTGACATAGTGCTGCCATTGTTCAGCCCAGGCCTCCAGCAACTCCCTATCCTGTTCCCGGTAGTTTTCATTCAATAATATCTTTCCAAATGCGGCATAATGAAATGAGCGCATCATACCTGCCACATCTTTATAAGGATTCTTCTTTAGTCTTCTCTCACTGAAGCTGAATCCGGGTTCACCCTCAAAATCTATGATGACGAAATCCTTACCCGTGAAAAGAACCTGACCTAGATGGTAGTCGCCGTGAATTCTCGTCTTCAATGCCTGTATTCTCTTCTTGTAGATTTCCGAGAAACATTCCAGAATCTCCTCCTCCAAATCCAAAACCCTGTTGGCAAGTGCCTTCGTTTCATCGTTTAGTTTGCCCATGGACTGGCGGAGCAATTTGAAGCGGTCCTTCACCAGTTTTCTCAACGAAGAATATAGTGACCGCTGATAATTGCTGGTGAACGCCTCCGGGGCAAAAGCCGGATCATTGGTATCCGAGGCCAGTGCAAGGTGCATTTCGGCTGTACGCTGACCCAGCCGGACAACCCTTTCGTAGAAGCCGGTTCCGATGAATTCCTGTAGCAGTTCCGGCGCCTCTTCAAATGTCAGGGCGTTCTTGTTAACCAGTTTGGGCAATTTCTCCTTCCTTCCTTTCGCCAGCACCCGCTCATAAAACCGCCCGACAGAATCAATTGTCATATTCCAGGCATCCCCCTGGTTATCCACCTTCTCCTGAAGCAATCCGAACACCATGGTCTTGCCGTCCTCATCGCGATACTCAATGCTTCCTGCGTACCGCGGACTGTTGGCGAAACTGGTATGCTCGGAAAGGAAGCGCACAATTTCCATGTCGGGATTGATCTCCTTCTCGATCTTACGGTAGAACTTGAAAAAGTACTGGTCATTATACAGAATCGCCGTGTTCGTTGAATCTGCCTTGAGTATTTTGGACTCTATTGTACCCGCTTTGATCCTGGAAAAGACACTGGAATTGAATTCGAGCACACCTTCCGGGTCTTTGAACCTCAATTCCTTTTCCATTGCAGAGAAAAGAAAGTCGCGGAACTGACGATCATAGCTGCTGTCCAGGATAAAGCCGCTCTTACCCTGTATCTCGGCCCTGCACACTACGCTTTGTGCAGTGTATTCAATTCGTTCTAACAAAGCCTCAGAAGGCACGAAAGTCATGGGCAGGAAGTAGAATTCCGGCAAGCGCTGGACATAGTGCACTTCCACCAGCGAGAGGTAATGGGTTACCCCCTCCACTTTAAGCGGTATGACTTTATGTATACTGATCTTGGAAATTACTTTGGCCTTACCACCAAACCATCTGCATTTTTTCATGAAGGGCTGCAGAATTTTTCGTTCGAGCACCCTCACCTCATCAAAGTTATTAAATGCCTTTTCCCATGAAACAGTCGCCTTGAAGAGTGGGAGCTCTGAAGCGTTGCCATGCGGCTCCTTCTTATCCTGATCATCAACCTGAAACCAGAAGTAACCGTAAGGACCAATCGTGATGCTGTACTCACCTTCTGCAACGCTGAAAAATCTGTTTTGGCTGAAAGCCTCCGTAATATCACAGTCCTTAAAGGCGGTAAAATCGAAAGTAGCTGCCTGTGAAAATTGAGAAAGATTCACCACCACAATTACCCGCTGAGGCCCGATGCTGCGGACAAAACACAGAACCTTTGCATTGCTGCTTTCAATAAAAGCAAGGTCGCCACGCCCAAAGACCTGCAGTCGCTTACGCATGGAGATGACATTCTTGACCCACCAGATGAGCGAGGTGGGGTTCTCCTCCTGGGTTGCTACGTTGACGGACTCGTGTCGATAACCAGGATCCGACACGACAGGGAGATACAACTTCTGGGGATTGGCCATCGAGAATCCTGCGTTCAAATTCATGTTCCACTGCATCGGCGTCCGGATGCCATGACGATCTCCCAGGTAAATATTATCACCCATGCCTATCTCATCGCCATAATACAATACGGGCGATCCCGGGAGTGAGAAAAGCAGGGTGTACAGCAATTCAATTTTACGCCTGTCATTATTCAGCAGTGGGGCAAGCCTGCGGCGGATTCCGATATTGTGTTTGGTCTGTGGATCTTTTGCATAGGCTTTGAACAGGTAGTCCTTCTCTTCTTCAGTCACCATCTCCAGGCCCAACTCATCATGATTCCTGAGGAAGAGCGCCCACTGGCTGTTGGGCGGCGTCTCCGGTGTCTGCTCTATGATATCAATAATCGGGTAGCTGTCTTCAGTCCTCAGTGCCATGAACAACCGGGGCATGAGCGGATAGTTGAAGCTCATATGACATTCCTCCCCATTGCCAAAATAAGTGGCCGCATCTTCTGGCCAGAGGTTTGCTTCAGCCAGCAGGATTCTGTCTTTATACTCTTTATCAATATGGCTTCTCAGCTTCTTCAGAAACTCATGGGTCTGTGGAAGATTTTCACAATTGGTACCCTCCTCTTCAAATAGAAATGGAACAGAGGGCAGGCGGAATCCATCCACACCAAGCTTCAGCCAGAAGTCGGCCACTTTGATAATTTCAAGCTGGACGTCCGGGCTCTCATAGTTCAGTTCGGGCTGATGGCGGTAAAAGCGGTGCCAATAGTAAGCCTTGGCTTCCGTATCCCAGGTCCAGTTGGAAGTCTCTTCCGAGAACATGATCCTGGCCTCTTTGAATTTGTCCGGCGTATCGCTCCACACATAATAATCCTTGTAGCGCGACCCGGACCTTGCCTTTCTCGATTTCTGAAACCAGGAGTGCTGGTCGGAAGTATGATTGAGGATCAACTCCGTAACCACCCTGATGCCTCTGCGGTGTGCCTCCTTTAGGAAGGCCTTGAAATCGGCAAGGGTGCCGTAGTCGGGATGGATATCACAATGCTCTGCAATGTCGTATCCGTCATCCTTCAAAGGTGAAGGATAGAATGGAAGAAGCCATACCGCTGTTATGCCCAGGTCTTCCAGGTAGTCCAGTTTCTGTATCAGCCCCTGGAAGTCACCAATCCCATCCCCGTTACTGTCATAAAAGGCACGGACACTCAGTTCGTAAAAAACTGCATCCTTAAACCACAAGGGATCGCTTTTCGTGTTCGCTGCCATTTACATTAAAGATTCATGTACTTCAACTCTGAACAGATGGAAGGGCATCTTGTTGGGCTCCAGTTCCACAAAATTCCAGTCCTGCGTCCAGGTAAACATCTCTTCGGTCATCAGGTCAACAAGCTTGAGGTTAATCTTTCCCTTAATCTTCAGCCGTGCTTTAGGAATCTCGACGTAGCCTGACTGCTTCGTATGCTGATCCAGATTCACCACCATAAGTATGATATTGGATAGGTCATCGGTGGCTTTCACATAAGCCATCAGGTTCGGGTTCTCAATATTGCAGAATTCTATATTCCAGGTCGACTGAAGAGCTGCATTCTCCTTGCGCGCCTTATTCAGCAAGGTAATGATGTCCGTCATTCGATTGGTTCGCCGCCAGTCGTAATGCTTAAGTTCAAATTTTTCAGAATTGAAATACTCTTCCTTCCCGTCGATGGGTTGGTTGTCACAGAATTCATATGCCGGACCATAGATACCATAGCTTGCCGACAACGTAGCGGCAAGGGCGAGCCTGATGATGAAAATATTCTCTCCCTGATACTGCAACTGCCATGGAAGAATATCAGGCGTATTTGGCCAGAAATTGGGCCTGAAGTAGTTTCTTGACGCGCCGTTCACCAACTCCTCGATGTATTCGGTAAGTTCCTGTTTGCCCGTTCGCCACGTAAAGTAGGTGTACGACTGCGTGAATCCGACCTTTGCAAGAGAGGCCATAATCTTTGGCCGGGTAAAAGCCTCAGACAGAAATATAATATCACTATACTTCTTGTTGACCTCTTCAATAAGCCACTTCCAGAATGGAATCGGTTTGGTGTGGGGATTGTCAACCCTGAAGATCTTTACGCCCGTTTCAATCCAGAAGAATACTACCGATCTAAGTTCTTCCCAGAGTTCCTTCCAGTTTGTGGTCTCGAAATTGAAAGGATAGATATCCTGGTATTTCTTCGGAGGATTTTCCGCGTATTGAATGGAGCCGTCCGGGCGCTGGCGGAACCATTCAGGATGCTCCTTCACGTAGGGATGATCGGGCGCGCACTGATATGCCAGGTCCAGTGCAACATCTATGTGGTGCTTGCGAGCCTCCTCAATCAGTTTCTTGTAGTCGTCGATGGTCCCAAGCTCCGGATGGATTGACTTGTGTCCGCCTTCATCACTGCCGATTGCCCATGGCGACCCCGTTTCTCCCGGAAGAGCCTTCACATTATTGTTCTTGCCTTTTCGGTTCAGTTTTCCAATCGGGTGTATCGGAGGAAGGTACAATACATCGAAGTTCATAGCGGCTATCCGGGGCAGCAGCCGAGCGGTGTCTCGGAAGGTGCCATGACGGCCATACTCCAAGGCACTGGAACGGGGAAACAGTTCATACCAGGTGCTGTATAACGCCTTTTTATGCTCAACCCTGACCTCAAATTCCTGTGGGTACTGATTGACAAACTGCCGAAGCGGGCGCTGATGGACCAATTTCTCAAAGTCAGCAGCTCTTACCGTATCTATTGACTTGTCGTAAAATCTGGAATTCTCGAACTGATCAGCCATCGTCAATAGTGCGGTATCGCCATTCGCCACTTCCCTAAGGAATGCCGCGCCCTCCATCAGTTCGACCTTAAGGTTCAGTCCGGCTGCAGCTTTTTTCTTGAATCCGTCATACCATGTTTCAAAGTGATCTATCCATGCCCTTACCGCAAAAAAGTATTGCCCTTTCTGATCAACCGTAAATGAGCCGGTCCAATCGTCATTCACGAGGTGAGCCATCTCCACAATTTTCCATGATCCCTGTGCACCATACTTATATAGAAGTTCCGCTCTTATATGATCGTGTCCATCGCCAAAAATATTGGCAGACACAATCACGTTCTCCCCAATGGTGCGTTTCGATGGATATAAGCCTCCATCGACCTGCGGTTGGACGTTTTCAATTATTACTCGCTGTTGGCCGCTCATCAGTCAGTTCAGATTATTGCTTATTAAGGACAAGGCTGGTATTGGCTGGAATTTTAAGTGCACCGCCTTCAAGGCTGGCACTTCCATTGGAATCAAAATCAATCTTTTGAAAGGGCGCCCACTCTCCTTCCATACGAGTCGTCACCTCCACATCTGATATGTTGTGTACGACCAGCACGGACTTACCCTCGTAGGTGCGCACAAAGCTCACAAGTTCGCGGTACTTCGGTGTTATTGAAACAATGTCTCCATAAGTGAGTATCTCATTTCTATTACGATAACTTAACCACTTGCGGTAAAATTGATACAGCGCAGTCGGGTCATCTTTCTGTCTTGAATAGGGTGTGACACTGGCGTCTGTGCTGAACTCAGCCTTCATCCAGTGGGTTTGCACTGGATCCTTGCTGTCATCATCCCAAAGAAAAGGCTCGCGGATGTATATGTCTGGCCCCAGGATCGTTTCATAATTCATGGACTTGTCTCCCAGCATGCCGATCTCTTCACCATAATAAATATAAGGCGTACCAGGCATGGTCATGAGGATTCCGGTTGCCATTCTGGACTTCATCTGGTTGCCCTTCAGTTCCGTGAGCATGCGTGGCTGATCATGATTCCTCACAAAAGTAGCATCCAGGTATTGCGGCGTGATTGCCTTGTACACATCAACCGTCTTCTTGTACTGGTCCACAAGTGAAACAGTATCAAAACCTGTCTTTACATCGGTCATGATCGAACCGCCAAGATCGAAATTAAACAATGACGGAAGACCCTTGAGATAAGGTGCAACCACCTTGGCAGGAGCCCAGACTTCACCGACCAGATAAACATCCGGTTTGATTTTCTCCATTTCCTGGCGGAACCACACCCAGTAGGCGTGATTGTCCTCCGTTCTGTCTTCAGGAAAGATGTGCCGCGCGGCATCCAACCTGAAACCGTCCACCCCGAGGTCGTTAAGCCAGAACTTCGCTATGTCAACTATTTCCTCCTTTACTTTGGGATTATCCATGTTGAGGTCCGGGCACAATCCGTTAAAATAGCCGTAGTACTGCTCGCCCAGCGTATCTCCATTTACCGGATGCCATTTCCTCAGGTTGTATGAATCTTCTGAAATGTGCTGTTTGTACAACGTTCCCTTTATGCTGTCCATCTTCGCCCACACGTAGTAATCTCTGTACGGATTATCCTTCCCCTTGCTGGCTTCGAGAAACCAGGGGTGGTTGTTGCCGGTGTGGTTGATCACGAAGTCGGTAATCACCCGGATATTCCGTTGATGCGCCTGCCTTACAAATTCCCTGAAATCATCCAGTGTTCCATATTCAGGATCTATATTCCTGTAATCAATAACATGATACTTGTGGTAGGTATCAGACGGCATGACCGGCATCAGCCACAAACCTCCAATGCCAAGGTCTTTAAAATAGTCAAGCTTAGCGGTGAGTCCTTTGAAGTCGCCAATACCGTCTCCATTACCGTCAGCAAATGATCTCACAAAGACCTCGTAATTAACGCCATAAGGCCAGCGCGCCGACCTGGTCTCATCTCCCCCACATGACGACAGTGCTGTCAGAAGGACAATCAGAAATCCAATCTTCTTCAAGGTGTTTCTTATTTGATTTTGAGAATAAATGATGTGTATGGAGGTATGTCTACTTCAAAGCTGTAGTCCTTCGAAAGGCCTATATCCAGCCCACTTCTGAGAAGGTCCCGCCCGACATAGTCCTCGCTGCTCTGAAGCCCCAGCGTCTTCACCGCCTCAGGAGGCAAAACAATTTTAGCATGTTCCATTTTCGTATTGAAGCCGGCGATCACGATAAGGCGCTCATCGGCTGATGCCCTGACAAACGCAACGATTTGAGGAGAACAATTATGCGCTGCCACATTGTAAGTCGTGAGATCTGCATATGAGCCTTTGGAAATGGCTTCGTTTTCCGCCGCAAGTTTGAAAAGGTCGCCATAAAATTGACGCAACTGCTTCTGATCGTCACTGAGTCCGGCTCCGTCATACTTCTTTGCGTTCACCCATTTCTGGAATTCCGTAACTCCCCAATAATCAAAGATGGTGGTCCTTCCGTCATCTCCCTGAAATCCCTCAGCACCTTTTGCCGGCTCACCTACTTCCTGACCAAAATAAATCATGGCCGGGCCGGTATCAATGAGGGTACTCACAACCATCGCCGGAAGCGCCTTCCATGGATCGCCAGCAAATTGTGCAGACGCGATTCGCTGCTCATCATGATTCTCAAGAAAGTGGACCAGGTGCGACTGGATATCGGACCATGATTCCCTGATTTTGGGAATCGATGGTGAGCCAACCTTCCCATTGACCATCAGTCTCAAAGTGTCATACAATTGGACTTTGTCATAGAGATAGTCGAAATGTCCGGCGTCGAGATAGGAACGATACAGTGACGGCACGTAAATCTCAGCGATGAAGATAATATCCGGTCGGATGGCCTTGATTTGAGGAATCACCCATTCCCAGAATTCCACAGGAACCATTTGAACCATATCACAACGGAAGCCATCTACCTTCTTCCCCGCCCAAAAGGCAAGTATATCTTTCATCTTGATCCACGTGTCGGGTATGGGGTTAAATGCTTTCTTGCCGCCATGTGCATAATCAACCCCGTAATTCAACTTGATAGTCTCATACCAATCCCCTGCTGATGGCGAAGGCTGAAACACATCGTTGCCGGTTGCCTTCGCCGGATTTTCATCAAACTTACCGTCGAAACGGTCTGCGTCAATGCCTTTAAGCCATGCGCTGTTCCTCGGAACCTCGAATGCTTTTCCGGGGATGTAGTAGAAGTTGTTTGCAGAACTGAAAGCTGCCATTCGATCATCTTTTTCGCCCAGATCGGCAATGCCCTCCGGTTTCGCATCAGAATGGTAAGCCCTGGCCACATGGTTCGGAACAAAATCTATAATGACCTTCATGCCGGCTTCATGGGTTCTGCCCACGAGTCGCTCGAACTCCATCATCCTGTTGCGGACATCCACGGCCAGATCAGGATCTATGTCATAATAATCTTTGATGGCATAGGGTGATCCCGCTCTGCCTTTAACAACATCTGCATCATCTTTGGCTATTCCAAAGGAAGAATAATCAGTGAGCTGTGCATGTTCTATAATGCCGGTGTACCAAACATGGGTTACGCCCAGTTCTCTGATGCCCTTCAAGCCAGCAGCGTCTATGTCTTCCATCTTGCCTGTACCATTTTCTGCAATGGTTCCGAACGGCTTGTTCAATTCAACGGTGTTTCCGAAGAGCCGCGTCATCACCTGGTATATAACTAACTTGCTGCCCTGAGAGGCAGGTTCAGGTACAGGCGGGATTTTCTCTTTTGGCGGTGAACAGGTGGTTAGTATCACCAGCGCCAAAGGAACAACGGGAATGAGCTTATTCATAGGTGGTTGAAGC
>JAFEAM010000049.1:0-10080 GCA_018266395.1 Bacteroidota bacterium
GAGGCAGCCGTTACGATGCGTACTTTATTTCTGGGTTTGTAAGCGGGAGGTGCCTGATGTCCTGCAAGGTTCTTTTTTTCCGTTTGGTCACTTGTTGCGGTCGCCTGGCTCATGTCGCTCTATATAATAGTAAAAGCATTTCAAAAGTACGGAGAACACCCTGAACAAGCTAACGGGAGTTAGCCCGTGCGATTCTACGCTGAAGATCCCAATAGGCCTTGCTGTATCCTACCAGGATTTCTTCACCCCGGACAATAGGACGCAGCGACACGATGAAGCATCGGTTTCCGTAAGTGAGATATTCACAGTTATTATGGAGTCCTTTAACCCGTGAGAAACCTTCCGCATCGTTGGCATAACGGCCGGGGTGCTGAAGTGTTGGTCTCGCATCCACTGCAACGTTGCGGTTTACACGCAGCAAATAGGTGTTGTATCCATCATCCTTTTTGGCAGACTCCCAATATTTCCTGATGCCGGCGTATTCAGTGATCCGTTCTCCTTTACGGAAATTTCTTCTTGCAAAAAGACCGTACCCTGCGTTGGGTAGCTGTGACTTACGTATAGCAACAGATGAGTTAGAGGGTAACTTTCGGAGACGGACAATGTTCATTCCCGAAATTTAACATTTAAGATTAACCGAGGCGCGGAGAAAGATTTTGTTGTTTCGCCGATGTGTTCATGATACAGCCTACCACA
This sequence comes from Bacteroidota bacterium, assembly GCA_018266395.1. Classification (GTDB taxonomy): domain Bacteria; phylum Bacteroidota; class Bacteroidia; order Cytophagales; family Cyclobacteriaceae; genus ELB16-189. The sequence goes on from JAFEAM010000049.1 coordinate 697, forward strand.
TTGATCCATGCATCCAGGGGAACCCATTGCCCACTTACACTCCGTCATGCGAGTGGAACGAAGGCAGTAACCGGCCTGCCTGCCGGAGGAGGCATCTCCAACGAGTCACTGAATGCACGAGTCAATACCCGCCCCCTTCGGGGTCGCACGGATGGGATTTGACCGCGAATGGACTTACCGGGAAGGCACAGAGAGAGATATTGGTGGTTTGGTGATTGGGTGCTTCATTATGTCAGCTTATGTCTTCTAAGGGAAAAAATCAGGAAAAGCAGGGACTGGGCCGGTAGAGCCTTGGATCATGCAGGCAACGATTTGACCAAAAGAGGGTTCACTCGTATTACTATTAACTTCAGGTCATGAATCCCGCCGAAGAGCGAGAATGTATTCAAAAAGCCGCTTCCGGTGATCACCGTGCCTTTCGACAGCTGGTCGAATTGCACAGTGGTCTTGCATACACGATAGCTTTCAGGATGACAAGGGATGTTGATGAATCGGAGGACATCGTGCAGGAGGCGTTTGTTCGTGTCTGGAAGAACATTCACCGATATGATGCCGGATTCCGGTTTCGCACATGGATTGCAAAAATCGTCACGAATCTGAGCCTCGATTACCTTAAGTCGCCACGCAGCAAAAAATGGAGTGGATTGGAACTGGTGGAAAATATGGCTGAACCTATGAATGCGAACACAGTTATCGAAAGTTCTGAGTTGAAGTCCGCTGTATTCCGGTTAGCTGAGCAATTGACCCCAAAACAGAAGGCTGTATTTGTACTAAGAGACCTGGAAATGATGGAACCGGAAGAGGTGTGCAAGGCGCTGGATATGCAAGACGGCAACATGAAGAGCAATCTCTTCCACGCGCGTAAGAAAATAAAGGAAGGCCTGGAAAAATGGTATCAAAAAGAGATAATATGGAATGCAGGAAATGTGAAGAGCTGATGTATTTATATGGCGAGTTGAACGCTGCAGACCGCGCCGAAATCGATGAACACCTTGCAAATTGTCAGAGCTGCAGTTCCGTATTCGCTGAGATCCGGCGATTGAATGCAGCGATTTCCTTGGCGGCTGAAGACAGGCCCTTGCCGCCGAACACGGCCAACCTTACACGCCTGGTCATGGAGAATATTGAGTCGGTAAAACCCTCATTTACCCTGTGGTCAATGCTTTGGGAGAGCAGGCTTGCTGTTTCCATGGCGGCGGTGTCATTGATGCTTGTTGCCACTTTTGCACAAGAAGTATCGGTGGAAGATTACCATGTGCCGAATGAGCAGACGCTCAGTGGCGTTCGGCTAAATGTAAGCGAGTTCAGGTCGCTTGCAACACGTCAAAAGGCCAAGGTCTTCAGTTGGTCAGACTGCAGGACGCCGCTTGCTTCGGCAGGCGCGGTTAAAGATTGTATGAGGAGTCACTTTAAACAGAATTGATGATGAAAAAGACACTGGTAGCCCTATCCGTCGGTACAATGCTGCTGCTCACAGCCTGTGATAACCCGATGGTATTTCACACGAAGGTGAATGAAGACGGATCACTGGACCGTACGCTCGTGCTGGACAAAACAGATTCGATGAACGTGCGACCTGAAAGAAACATTTTCGGTATAGGCGAGGAGAAAGGCTGGGACGTCAAGATCACACAATCTACTGATTCCGCTGTCAAGTCGGACAAGAACAAAGTGAGGATTGAATTCAGAAAGCACTTTGCGGATGCGAACGCTATGAATGCTGAATTGGACCAGCAGACTGATACGCTGTTCAGGATCAATGCAAAGTTTGAGAAGAAATTCAGATGGTTCTATACCTACATCCGTTATTCCGAAACGATTCGTCCGGTGCAGCGGTTCAGGATGGTGGACCCAAAGGACTTCTTCAACCAGGAGGATGAATCGTTTATCAAGCGGCTCCCCGCAGAAGGAAAGGAGATTTCGCTGGCCGACAGTGTCTATTTGCTATTGCTCAATGAAAAGATATCGGATCATTTCGGCAACATGGGTATTTATAAAGAAACGTATCAGATCCTGGAGGAAGTGGTGAAGAATAACCTGCCTGGCAAGCGCTGGCTGGACACCCTGCAGAAGAACCAGGAATATATCTACAAACGAATCGAGCGCGACAAGGGGGAACATGATTTGGCTGAGAAAATTGCAGACACGCTGGGTATACCCCTTCCCAAACCGAAATCAACGCTGGAATTTCAGACGCGCTCCAAGGACCTCAATACCCGTGTGGACTTCATGGGCTATTGCCGTGACGGCCGGTATCAGAGTGAAATCGAGATGCCCTGGACGGTAGTGCACTCGAATGCCGATTCCGTAGCAGGCCAGATTTTGTACTGGCGGCCAATGCTGAACAAATTCGTATATATGGATTATGAGATGTTCGCAGAGAGCCGAAAGATGAACGTGTGGGCAGTGGCCCTTTCGGGGGTGGTGGTTATCCTGACGGGGTGGGTGATGGTTAGAAGAAGGCGCGGTTCAGAGGGGTGAGTGGTCAAAAGGTTGAAAGTTCAAGGTTCAAGGTTAAGACATAACAGTGAGCCTGAAAGTGCCTTTGGATCATCTTTGGCTGAGAAAGTATGTAAACCCTCTGGACAGTTCTGGACATCGTCTAAAGTGAGTCGAAGCAGAGTCTAATGTGCGTCGAAGCAAAGTATGAAGTAAGTCGAAGCAAGGTCTGAGAATTGTATGAGAGGAGTATGAGAGGAGTATGAGAACTGTATGAGAAGAGTATGAGAAGGGTATGAGAAAGTCGGAGAAATGTCTGAGAAACGTATGAGAAAAACTGAGAAAAGTATGAGAAGAGTATGAGAAAGTCGGAGAAATGTCTGAGAAATGTATGAGAAAGACTGAGAAGCGTATTAGAAATGTATGAGAAAGACTGAGAAAAGTATGAGAAGAGTATGAGAAAGTCGGAGAAATGTCTGAGAAGCGTATGAGAAAGACTGAGACCCGTATGAGAAAAATTTGAACTGACTGAGAAACGTATGAGAAAAGTGCAGTTCAAGGCGTGCCCGAAGAGCGGAGCGAAATCGGGGTTCAAGCCTGAGGGGACATGGGTAGAAAATCCAGTTATGGGGTCGGGATCGGTCACCACCCCGAACATTTAACCGAATTACATGATTGGCGTCCAGGGAACTCAATAATCCATTAAATTGCTCCAAAGCAATCACCAATGACTTCCCGCAGAAAAGTAATCCAATCGATCGGGCTGGCCACAATGGCCTGGCCGATGCTCTCAACTGAATCCAATGCCGGCACGCCACCCATGCCAGTGGCCGACGACAAGGAATACTGGAAAAAGATCCGCGACCAGTTCTCGCTCGCGCGTGACAAGGTATTTTTTAATCCCGGTACGGTTGGGGCAATGCCGAAAGTGGTGGTCGACAAGATGATTGCACATCTGCAATACATTGCAACTGACGTGGCGGATTGGGCCTACAAGGACGACAACAAGGAAGAATTCATAAGCGGCTATAATAATCTGATGGGCATTCGTACCAAAGTAGCCAAGCTTATCAACGCAGATGCAGGTGAAATTGCCATGACGGACAACGTGACGAACGGGATGAGCTACGTTGCCAACGGCATCACGCTGCAGCCAGGTGACGAAGTCATCACCACCGACCAGGAGCACAGCGGCGGACAGTCAGGCTTCATGCTGAAAGCTAAGCGTTACGGTACTATCTTCAGAACCGTTCCCATCCCCAAACCTGCACACAGTCCGCAGGAACTATATGATATTATCGTCAAGGCCATCACACCAAAGACTAAGATGATCATGCTGTCACACATGATCTCGGGAAGTGGTGCCATTCTTCCTGTGAAGGAGATTTGCGCCGAGGCTTCCAAGCGGGGAATATTCACACTGCTGGATGGTGCACAAACACTGGGTCAAATCAGAATTGATGTTCGCGATATCGGATGCGACGCGTATACCGGATGCTTCCACAAGTGGATGGGCGCTCCCGCAGGCACCGGGTTCATGTACGTGCGTGCTGACAGGATGAAAGACATCTGGACTACGGTGGCCAGCGGCCGGTGGGACAACCATGAGGACGAAGGATTCCGCTTCACGCAAAGGGGTACGGGAAGTTTTCCCATCCTCAAGGGCCTTGAGGCATCCATTGACTTCCACAACGAAATTGGTCCTGACCGCGTCTATGCAAGAATCAAATTCCTCGGCCAGCGACTCCGTGACGGGCTTCGCGCCAACAAGAAAGTGAAATTCTACTCACCGTTGGATGAAAGCATGTGTGCAGGCATCTCCGTGTATAACGTGGAAGGATTGACCGGGGCACAACTCCAGGAGGCTTACTGGGCCAAAGGTCGTATGAGGCCGAGGTCCCAGGGCGATAAGTGGGGTGTGCGTCACTGCACGCATATCTTCAACAATGAGGACGAGATTGACAAGGCTATTGCCATCGTGAACAGTCTCTGATTTTTTCCTATGCCGCGGCCTGGAATTCAGGAGCCTCCCGTCAAGGCAAAGCCTGAGGTGGACATGGAGGTGTTGGCTACCCTGCATCCGGAATTGCTGGGAGACGGGCATATATATGTTCATTGCCACTTCAAGGCGATGGATGATGATACCCTAATTCGCATCTGGAAGTCAACGTTTCTCATTGACTGTCACTCTCCATCGAGGGCATCTCTTATTCATGCCGAGAACATAACGTACGCCCCTCTGTGGACTCAGGTTCCGGGCAGAAGTGATTTTTCCTTTCTGCTGATTTTCTCCAGGCTTCCGGAGAATTGTAAACTATTTGATCTGGTGGAAGAAATTCCGCAGCCTGGTGGATTCGTTATAAAAGCAATCGCCAGAAATGAGAAGGATGTTTACCATGTGAATATTTGATGATGCGTTGATTGAACCTATCCACAATATTTTTAGGTTCAATCCGTCTATCTTGCAGCTTCACTAATCCCCATGAGTAAACCCAAAGTCACCCTCACCCAGGTTTTTAAAACTATTATTTGGCCGCGCAGAGGCATCCTGTTGGTAGGACTTGTCCTCATCGTGATCAGCAGGCTGGCAGGCCTTGTCCTGCCGGGGGCAACGAAATACCTGATGGATGACGTCATAGCCAAGGGCGATATGGATACCCTCAAGATGGTGCTGCTGGCAGTTGCAGGGTCAATTCTGGTTCAGGCAGTAACATCCTACATCCTTACACAGATTCTTAGTGTGGAGGCGCAGCGGTTAATCTCAGTATTAAGATCAAGCGTTCAAAAGCAGGTGTTGCAACTCCCCATTCGCTTCTTTGACAACAATAAGTCGGGTGCATTGGTCAGCAGGATCATGAACGATGTGGAGGGGGTGCGCAACCTGGTGGGCACAGGGCTGGTACAATTGTTTGGGGGAGTTCTTACTTCAGTGATCTGTCTGGTGCTACTTATTCAAATCAGTCCCATGATGACCGTTTATGTATTGGTCCCGGTGACCATCTTCGGATTGATATCACTGAAGGCGTTTTCCAAGATTCGCCCCATATTCCGGGAGAGGGGCAAGATCACTGCTGAAGTAACCGGCAGGCTGACGGAGACGCTGAATGGCATACGTGTCATCAAAGGCTTCAATGCAGAGCCGCAAGAGATAAGGTCATTTGAGTTCGGTGTAGACAGGCTCTTCCGGAATATCAAAGCAAGCTTGACCGCCACCAGTCTCATTACCAGTTCTGCTACCTTTTTGTTGGGACTTGCCTCCACTGGGATCATGGGGATCGGTGGCTATATGATTATAAACCATCAATTGACTTTTGGAGAATTTCTTTCTTTTACTCTATACCTCGGCTTCATGATTGCGCCCATCGTGCAAATGAGCAATATCGGGAGTCAGCTGACGGAAGCATTTGCCGGACTGGATCGTACGGAGGAGCTGATGAACATGAGGCCGGAGGACGACGGCACGGAACGTCCCATACAGATTGGTCCGATTCATGGGGATATTGAATTCCGGGATGTTTCTTTTGCGTATGAAGAGGGAAAAGAAGTACTGAAAAACATTTCGTTCAAAGCGCCGTCGGGTAGTGTGACCGCCCTGGTGGGGACTTCCGGCTCCGGCAAGACGACCATCGCCGGACTGGCTGCATCGTTTTTGAATCCGCAGGCGGGGTTGATAACGGTGGATGGCCAGGATCTCAGCAAGGTCTCTCTCAACAGCTACAGGAGCCAGTTGGGGGTCGTTCTGCAGGATGACTTTTTGTTTGAAGGCACCATCAGAGAGAATATACTGTTCCCAAGGCCCCAGGCCACGGAAGAACAGCTGCAATCGGCCGTGAAAGCGGCTCACGTAGATGAATTCACTGACCGGTTTGAGGACAAACTGGACACTTTGATCGGAGAGAGGGGGGTAAAGCTATCAGGGGGTCAAAGGCAGAGGATCGCAATTGCGAGGGCAATACTGGCCAACCCGCGCGTACTGATTCTTGACGAGGCCACGTCCAACCTGGATACCGAAAGTGAGTCGTACATTCAGGAAAGCCTGAGAGAACTCATGAAAGGCCGTACTACTTTTGTAGTAGCGCACCGGCTCAGTACCATCAGGCAGGCCGATCAGATCCTGGTAATAGAGCATGGACAGCTGGTGGAGCAAGGACGTCATGAAGAATTGATTGGAAAGCAGGGCCGGTACTATCAACTATACACCTACCAGGCAAGAATTTAGGATCAGGGTGGGGCTGCATATATCACCCCAATTTTTTTCCATGTGCTTCCACAGATGAAGTTAGAATTGCTATCTTCATAGCACTTAACTGATACCCCATGAAATTTGCTGATATTCTAAATGCGTTTCGTACCGGCAGTGGTACAGCGCGCAGCCACATGAAGAATCTTCTGGAAATGGCTGCCACAGATGGTCATTTTCAGGATGTTGAATATGAATTACTGAAATCCATTGCAAAGGAGAACGGTATATCAGAGTCTGAGCTGAAGGAAATTCAGAAGAATCCGCAGGGTATCAAGTTTGAAGTTCCACAGGATAAGAAAGTAAAGTTTACCCAGCTGTATGATCTGGTGCACATGATGAGCGTGGACAACAATATTCATCCCGATGAATTGAAGCTGGCCCACCTCTTTGCTATCAAATTTGGCTATCCTTCCGCCAAGGCCAAGGAACTCGTAGACACCATTACCCAAAACATCAGGAACAAGCTTCCCGCCTCAGAAGCGATCAAGCGCGCTGAGATGATGTTGATGTAAACACCCAGTCACGCTAAGCTGAACATTTCTGGCAAGTGTGCTAACTTGCCATATGGTTTTTGCGAGCCTGATATTCCTTTTTCTTTTCCTCCCGCTGAACCTGTTCCTGTACTACCTGTCCGGGAATCAGATGTACAGGAATGTGCTCCTCATCATCTTTTCATTTTTCTTCTATTCGTGGGGCGAGCCTGTTTGGATCCTGGTGATGATCCTCTCGGCAACGGTTGACTACCTCAATGCCATCGTGATCGAAAGAAACCGCGGAACTGTCTGGGCAAAAGCGGGGCTGATCTCCTCGCTCGCAGTAAACCTGGGGCTGTTGTTCCTGTTCAAATACAGCGGCTTCTTCTATCAGACACTCAACCAGTGGTTTGGGTTGAGCCTTGAGGTTCCTTCTTTTGCTCTTCCCATTGGCATTTCCTTCTATACCTTTCAAACGATCTCTTATGTTGTGGATGTGTACCGTAGCGAGGTGAAGGCACAGTACTCCTACATGAAGTACTTCCTGTTTGTATCGCTCTATCATCAACTGGTGGCGGGTCCCATTGTGCGTTATGCTCACATTGCGCATGAAATCGAAAGTCGACAGACGTCATTAAAAGATCTAAGCAACGGTGTGAACCGTTTCTGTATCGGGCTCTTCAAAAAAGTGTTTTTCGCTAACGTTGCAGGAGAATTGGTCAAGCAATACCTGGATGCTGACCTGACCAGTCTTTCTACCGGTGGAGCCTGGTTCGGACTGCTGATGTTCTCCTTGCAGATTTACTTTGACTTTTCCGGCTATTCAGATATGGCCATTGGGCTTGGCTGGATGTTTGGCTTTCACTATCACGAAAACTTCAATTATCCCTACATCGCCAAAACAGCGACAGAATTCTGGCGGCGTTGGCACATTTCTCTCAGTACCTTTTTCCGCGACTACCTCTACATCCCGCTTGGGGGCAACCAGAAGAATGGGTTCCGCAATCTTATCGTGGTCTGGTTCCTGACCGGCCTCTGGCACGGTGCCAGTTGGAACTTCATACTGTGGGGCTTGTACTTCGGGATGCTCATCGGCTTGGAGAGAATCTGGCTGAAGGCTTTTTTGGACCGCATACCGACAGCATTCTCCCATTTCTACCTGGTCCTCGCTGCCATGATCGGCTGGGCCATCTTTTACTTCACAGACCTGGAACGACTGGGAACCTTCTTCAGCGTTTTGACATGTCTCGCACCGCAGCCTGTGTGGGATAATGTGGTGGGCATAGATTTGATCAGTCATCTCTACTGGCTGCTGGCTGCGCTGATCTGCTGCTTGCCTGTGTATCATTACGTGAATCGGTGGATCAATGAAAGATTTCATCCCTCACTTTCAGGTAACCTGACGCTGGCCTACACCGGATTCAACGTGGTCACCCTGCTGATCAGTGTTTCCATGCTGGTGGGCAAGAGTTATAACCCATTTCTCTATTTCAGATTCTGACGGATGAATTTTAGAGATCCCATATGGAATAAACTGAAAGGTGAGAGTCTTTTTCTCACCTTGAATGGGATGATCTTCTTTCTGTTCCTGGCGCTGGGCGGAGAATTCTCTGTCCTGATGCCTTCATCGGATGTTTCATCTGTGGAGAAAAGGACACTCACACCGCTTCCCCAATTCAGCTGGGATAACCTTTTCATGGGCCACTACACCGACAGTCTTGATCTTCATTATTCGGACAATTTCCCTTTCCGGGATGATTGGGTGGAGTGGACGGCCCGGCTGAAAGACAATTTCGGGTACCGGCCAAATGATTTGAGATTGTACACAGTTAATAATGAATTTGCTGTGCTGGACGAGGGTCTCAACAAGGACACATTTAAAGTCAAGACAATTGATACGCTGAAAATAGGGACAGCAGCTGATACAACAAAGAAACCGCTCTATTCCGCCGGAACCATTATGATCTACAATGGTATGGCCATCCAGATTTTCACCGGCTCCAAAACCCGCGCAGAAGCATTTGCCGGAATGGTGAACAGGTATCGGGAGCAGTTGCACGACTCTATCCGTGTGTTCTGCATGGTTGCACCGACGGCTACCGATTTCCACCTGCCGATGGAGGAAAAGCAGACCCGTAATCTTGAGCGACCGATGATACAACACGTTCATGAGTATCTCGATTCGGGAATACAGGCAGTGGATGCGTACGAGGAAATCGAACGGAATAT
>JAFEAM010000049.1:10167-20510 GCA_018266395.1 Bacteroidota bacterium
CATTTAAGCGACGGGTCAGGAGAAATTACCTTGGCTCTCTTTACGGGATTACCAAAGATGTAAGACTGAAAGATCACCAGGACAGTGTGGAGTCCTTTCGTCTCCCCATCGCCACGACACTCTACAGATTTCCGGATCCCCAGTTGACAGATTCTGTCAAGGCCAATCTTTTCGTCGAAACGCCGAACTATACGACCTTCCTGGGAGGCGACTACCCGCTAATTCGTATAGAGGCAGACAATGGATCAACCCGGAATGCGTTGGTGATTAAGGACTCCTATGGTAACGCAGTATGCCCTTTCCTTGCCATGCATTACAGAAACGTTTACGTTATCGACTACCGAACCTTTGAAAAGAATATTTTGTCGTTCATTCAGGCGAACCGGATACACGATCTCATTTTCATCCACAATACCTTTGCGGCCAATGCGGAATTTACTGCGAAAAAAGAGACCTACCTGCTTTACGCAAAAGTATACAGAAGGCAGCCGGAGGAAACCGACACCACCTCTGTGCCGGGCACTGAACCAAGGGTTGAGGGTAACCGTGAATTTCCAGGGAAACAAAAGCCATGAGGATTTTTTTAACTAAAGCATTTCAACTGTCGTTGGCAGTGTTAATCCTGCAGGGATGGGCCCATGCTGACCCTGGAGACTCCCTCCGGAGCTATTCTTACATTCATCATAACCTGAATGTGATTCAATACTTCAACAAAGAAGTTCTGAAACGCTTTCATGATAAATGGAATTCTTCCGACCGGCTGGTGATTACCCATTTCGGAGATTCCCATGTCCAGCCTGATATCTACCCAGGGGCAGTCCGCAAGGAGTTGCAATCCGCAAGGGGGAATGGCGGCTTTGGCATGACGTTTCCATATTCTACAGTCCGAACTTATTCCATGATCGATTATCGTTCCGTTCATACGGGCACGTGGCTGTACTCCAAGAGCATAGAACCAAAACCAAAACTTCCTTTGGGTGTCTCCGGCGCTACGGCGAGGACCTTTGACCCTCAGGCGACTTTTGCACTCCGCTTCAAAAAGCCCTATCCATCAGGTCCCTTGATGGCTCGTATCTTTTGTAAGGTGGAGCCCCGGAGTTTTGATTTTATTCTTCGTTCGGGAGGACAGGAGACCCTGGTCGAAGTCGGCTCACAAGCTCCTGCCAAACCTATCGAGATTCTGCTCAATAGTCCTGACAGCGTGATTGAATTGAAGCTGGCGAGGAAGAAAGAAAGCCAGAATACATTTGAATTCTACGGTATGAGCCTGGAGGATCCTGGCAAGACCGGGGTTGTGCATCATTGTCTGGGAATCGGCGGATCCAAATATGGGTCATTGCTTGAACAGGTATTGCTTGAGGAACAGCTGCCTGTACTGGCTCCCGATCTGGTTATTCTTGATTTTGGCACCAATGACATATTGTACCAGAACGCAGTCCCTTTGGATCTTAAAGCGCAGATAGAGGGAGTCATTCGGAAAGTCAGAAGGGCTGTGCCGGAAGCAACCATTCTCCTTACATCCGCACAGGATATGTACCGACGGGATCAAAACATCACTGCATCTATGGATTTCTCCGATCTTATTCGTCAGATCGCAAAAGAGCAGCAATGCCTGATGTATGACTGGTTTTGGGTGGCGGGAGGTCCCGAAACCATGCTGAAGTGGCGCGACCAGGAACTTGCACGGAAGGACATGATTCACCTCACTATTCAGGGATATGAATTGAAAGGCCGGCTCCTGGGTCAGGCTATTCTCGAGGCAGTCAAGAACTACGACAACGGACCCGATTCAGTACTGGTTTCACTCGAACCATTCAGGCAGCGGAAGAATTTCCCGGATACTTTGAGGAAGGACTCGACTCAAAAGATGGTCGCTCAAGGCAATGCCAAGAATGCTTCAGTCATTCGTCATCAGATTAAGAAAGGAGAAACGCTGAAGGTGATTGCAAAGCACTATCATGTTAAAGTGGAAGACATTCGTCGTGACAACGGTCTTGCCAATAACCGGATTATTGAAGGAAAGTATCTAGTCATACATCCAGGCCAAAAGCCCGTTGCCAAATCACCGGTGCCGTCTTCTGCAGATCAGACTTCACAGAAGTATCTCACACATCTTATCAAGAGCGGTGAAACACTGAGCGAAATCGCCGAGCAGTACAAGGTCAGTGTTGCGCAGCTCAAGCAGCTAAATGGATTGCGATCATCCAATATTCGTGCCGGGAAGACTTTGAAAATCAAGGCGCTTTAGCTGCCGCAGGAATGGCGGATTATCCGATACTCGAAATCATCCCGGAGCTTCTGCGGAAACTCTCGGTTCATCCGACCGTGTTGCTGCAGGCTCCTCCCGGCGCGGGAAAGTCGACGGTTTTACCATTGCATCTGCTGGATGCTCCCTGGTTGAAGGGAAAGAAAATGATTATGCTGGAACCCCGCAGGCTGGCGGCAAAGTCGGTGGCAGAACGGCTTGCGGAAGAGCTGGGAGAAGAAACCGGCAAACGTGCAGGCTATCGGGTGAGGTTCGAGTCTCGCGTTTCAAATGAGACGCGGATTGAAGTTGTTACAGAAGGGATACTGACAAGGGTTCTGCAGGAAGATAATATGCTTGAAGGTGTTGGTCTTCTCGTCTTTGATGAATTCCATGAAAGAAGTCTGCAAGCCGACCTTGCCCTGGTACTTGCGCGACAGGTGCAGAAATATGTTCGGGAGGATCTCAGGATTCTGATCATGTCCGCCACGCTGGACACGGAAAGGATAGCTGCGGCGATGGGTAATGCGCCGTTGGTGATTTCATCCGGGAGACAATTTCCAGTCGATATTCACTATGCATCGATTGAAAGCGATCAACCACTGCCTGCCCGCGTAGCACCTGCAGTCAGGAAGGCATTGAAGGAAACATCAGGGGACATCCTTGTCTTTTTGCCGGGATCGGGTGAGATACTGAGAACACAGGAACTGCTTGAAGCCGATCCGGTTGGTGCACGGGTGGTTGCCTTGTACGGTGATTTGCCTTTCCGCCAACAGCAGGAAGCAATCCTTCCTCTAAAAGACGGCTCCAGGAAAATTGTATTGGCTACCAGTATTGCGGAAACATCCCTGACCATCGACGGGATCACCACCGTGGTTGATTCAGGGTGGGCACGCGTGCCGCGCTTCAATCCTAACAGTGGCCTTACGAGGCTTGAGACTGTTCGTGTAACGCGAGACGCGGCGGATCAACGTGCCGGCAGAGCAGGAAGGCTGGGTCCCGGAACATGTTACCGGCTATGGACAGAGGGAACGCATCGCCATCTAGTTGATCGCAGAAAGCCTGAAATTCTGGAAGCGGACCTGGCATCGCTGGTTCTGGAGTTGTATGCATGGGGAGGTCACGAAGTTGAGAGGCTCGATTGGATTACGCTTCCTCCTCCCGGAGCGGTAGCACAAGCGAAGGATCTGCTGAAATGGCTGGGAGCAATTAGCGAAAAGGAGATAACATCACGGGGGAGGAGTATGCTTCGCCTGCCCACACATCCTCGACTTGCACACATGTTGCTTGAGGCCCGGTCGCCGGTGGAGAAAGTACTGGTATGTGACATGGCGGCCGTGATCGAGGAGAAGGATCCTTTGCGCAAAGAAGCGGGCACTGATATCGGCCTGAGAATTGAGCTCATCAGGAAATGGAGGCAAGGTGAACGGGTGAACGCAGAACGGTCTGTTATGGACCGAATTGAGAAGTTGTCTGCACAATGGCGCCGCCTGCTTAAAATTGAAGCAGACAATGGAATACCGGGCCACTATGAAGTGGGAAGATGTTTAATTAATGCCTTTCCCGAGCGTGTGGCACAACAGAAGGAAGTACAGGGCGGGGTCTACACACTCGCCAATGGGAGAGTAGCGCGCCTGCCGGATCATGACCCCCTTTCACATGAGAAATGGTTGTGTATTACTCAACTGGATCTGGGTGATAAGCAGGGAAGGATTTTTAGTGCCGCCGCTTTAGATTCCGATGATCTGGGATTGCTGGCTCAGGATGCAGTCGTTGTGGAGTGGGACAACACTGCCCAAAGGGTGATTGCCGCAACAAGAAAGATGGTCGGTGGTCTTGTTTTGAAAAGCACACCGTCGCCTTCCCTCGATGAGGTTAAAAAGAATCAATTGTTATTTGAAAAGATAAAGGAACATGGTCTGAATTGGATAGACTGGCCCGAGTCATCTCGTGACTTGCAATCCAGGATCCAAAGCCTCCATCGGTGGCGTCCTGAAGAACAGTGGCCAGATGTTTCTGAAGAACATTTGTTAAATACAGCGGAAGATTGGTTGACTCCTTATTTGTCAGGACTTTCCCGTCTCTCCGAATTAAAGAAACTCGACAAGAGCGGAATGTTGATGGGTCTGATTCCCTGGGAGCTTCAGTCCAGGCTTGACCAACTGGCACCTTCACGATTGGAAGTTCCGAGTGGCTCTCAAATCAAGGTTCGATACCACGAGGATGGAAGTGCTCCCGTTATGGAGGTGCGCCTGCAGGAGTTGTTCGGAATGGCCCAGACACCCACGGTCAATGAGGGCAGGGTCTCAATTGTCATGCATTTGTTGTCACCCGGATATAAACCTGTTCAGGTGACCAGGGACCTCAGCAATTTCTGGCATAGCACCTACCATGAAGTGAGAAAGGAACTTCGCATGCGTTATCCAAAACATTCCTGGCCGGAAGATCCATGGACGGCAGAAGCGGTGAGAGGAGTGAGGAAAGTGAAGAAGTGAGAGGCAGGGCGGATTGCCCTCTTGATTTTAGTTGCACTTATCTCTAACTTCCTAATACTTAACGTTTAACGGTATGTTACGTAGGTACTTCTTTATAATAATTTTTGGGTATGGTACCATTTATGGTCAGGATGCCAACTATGCAAAGGCAATCCAAAAATATACAGACTTGCTTACCAGGGATGGGGGAAACCCATCGGCACCTGTCTGGTACCTTCAACGTGGTCTTACCTATTATCAGAGTGCGGACTATAAGTCGGCCTTAGCTGATTTCACCAAGGCAATTGATAAGGGAATAGAATTGCGGTACAAATGGCAGGCCTATTACTATCGTGCTGCAAGCTTTGAGAAGCTAGGTCAGTGGTCTGATGCAGGAACTGTCCTCACCGACATCCTTGAGGATATGAGTAAGGATGAAACGATCGAGGGCAAAATTTCCTGGGATATGGTTCTGCAAAAGAGAATCAACATCAGGAAGCACCAGGGATTGGCATTTGCCATGTTGAATGACCTGAAAATCTACAAGACCCTCAACAGGTCTGATGCCAGAACAGACATTACCATCGACAGTATTTTACGCTCTGACGACGCATTCCGGGTTTTGTCCTTCAATGGATTTGCGCTTTATCCCCAGGAAGACAACCGCAAGTTTGCCAAGACGCGCCTGCTATTCTCTCATGGAGAGTATGATCGCTCCATTGATTTGTTATCCGGAGAAGTTTCAAGGGGGGGACCTGTTGCACCGGCACTGAGAGGATATGTATTCATGTCAAAGATGGACTTCGCGAAAGCTTCCACTGACTTTGAGAACTCCTTAAGGCAAACCACTGATTTCAATCAACGTGCCCTTTCGAATTTCTACTATTCATTCTGTAAGGCCAGGACAGGAGATCTGGCTTCAGCAATCAATGCGCTCAAGGAGAGTGAAAAGATTTTTACATCGGAAAGAAGCCTGATTCCCACCTCTGAGATATTGGTTCGGCGAGGTGAGCTTTATGAAAAGAATAATGAAAAGGGCAAGGCCTACGCCGATTACTCGAGCTACCTGGCAATCAATCCAGGCAATGCAGTTATTGCTGAAAGAGCTGCCAGGCTAAAGGGATCTGCCGGAGAAGTAAAGACGACGCCATTGGTGACTGAAGCCAAGTCAGATGAAAAAGCAGCATCAGTTGCAGTGCCAGAGTCATCAGACATTGACAAATCTATCAGCCGTTACACCCAACAACTCCAGTCCAATCCTGGAAATGCAATATTATATATGCAACGTGGTATTGCTTATTCTCAAAAGACTCAATGGGACCAGGCTACATCCGATCTGACGGCGGCATTGAAGACCATTGAGCCGAAATACCGCAGTCAGGCTTTGTATTACCGGAGTCTTTCCTATGATAAATCCGGTAAGCGGAAGGAGGCCATAGCAGACTATTCTGAAATAATTGCATCCGGGGCACCGGAGGAGATTGTAGCCGGCAGCGTTACAAGGGGTGACGTGATCGCCATACGAGCCAGAGCGTATATCAGAGGTGGGGAATCGATTATGGCATACTTTGATCTGATCAGGTATACCAAATTCAAACCGGATGATGGTCGTTGGAAGCAAACATTGGATAGTCTGACAGCCCGAAATCCTGCATTCAGGTTAACCGAGCCTGACGTATATAGTTATCTAGGTGGATCTGTTCCCAAGAGAGTGGAGTACGCCCGTGAAGCTTATCGAAAGGGGGATATGGGTGCATCGATTGATCAACTGAATCAGGAGATTGCCAAAACGGTCGGTCCGAACAGCATTACTTTCCTCGCTCGCGGATACTCTTTGATGCTGTTGGGAAAATACCAGAATGCGGTTGACGATCTTCACTCAGCGTTGAAGGGTGATTTGCCGCTGGATAATCGGGCAGTTGCCAACTATTATCTCGGATTTTGTTACGAGCAACTCAATAATCCCGATGAGGCAATTAATTCATTGACTGAAAGTCTCAAGATATTCACCTCCGACAGAAGTTTGGTGCCTGTGACCGTGATCTTGTTGCAGCGGGCGACATTGTTTGAAAAGCAGGGGTTTAACGACATGGCCTACCAGGATTATCAACAGTATCTTACTTTCAAACCTGGTGATTCTCGGGTTCGCCAAAAGGCAGACAAGGTAAAGCCGACGCAGGTTGCAGTGGTGGGCGAGCAGGTCAGGAAAGAGCCTGAAGTCAAGAAAGAACAGCCTGTTCAGAAGGTTGAAGAAAAGAAGCCAAGCCTGAAGGATATGTTTGCCAGCGAGAAGCGGTACGCGCTTGTAATTGGCAATGCCGCCTATCCAAAGGAAATAGGACAACTTCTCAACCCGGTAAATGACGCCACAGATATCGCCAAAGAACTGGAACAATCGGACTTTGAGGTCATACTGCTTACCAACGCGACCTACCGGCAAGTAGATGTGGCCGTCGTGAATTTCTATAAGAAGTTATCGGAAGGTCCCAAGGATCAAACCGTGGGCCTTTTCTACTATTCGGGTCATGGAATTCAGTTTGAGGGGGAGAACTTTATTGTTCCCATTGATGCTCAGGTGGTAACACCGAGTGACATCCCTTATGTGTGCAACCGTGTTGACAAAATTCTTGGCAGAATGGAGTATGCCAATACCAGGATGAATATCATGATTCTCGATGCTTGCAGAAATAGCCCCTTCCCCGTGGCCTCCCGATCAATGGAATCCGGCCTTGCTCAGGCAAAAGCCGCGAGGGGATCGTATATCGCTTATGCTACCGCCCCGGGATCAACCGCGTCCGATGGTTCAGGGAGGAATGGGCTTTACACACAGGAGCTGCTTAAGAGTTTGCGGAAACCTGGTCTTACGATTGAACAGGTTTTCAAGGAAATAAGGCAGAATGTTTACAGGTTGTCCGATGGCAAGCAAAACACGTGGGACAATTCAAATATTATCGGGGATTTCTACTTTAAGTTCGACAATTAATTTCCCTTATTCCAGGGCCTTAAGATAGGCTGTGGTGTATTCATCAAGTTTCTTTCTCCTGTATTGCATAATAAACCTGGGATGCGGAAGCGGCGTGATGCTTGAAAACCATCCGTGTTTTGAATTCAGCCTCTCAAGGAATCTGTAATTCTTACCCTCCCCCAGGCAAAGTACTTCTTTGTCGAATATACCCCAGGACATTGTTTCAGTCAGGGTTTGCACAATGAACGGAGTCACTTTCTTCTCCAGCGCAGGGAGATCGTAGTAATTTACATTCTTGCCTCCCTTTATGAATCCAAGTGGTGACAAAGAGGAAATGAAGAATTGACCGAAGAATGCTTCAGGCCCGCCAAATTCTTCGATAACCTTGAATACAAACTCAGATGAGAGTTCGGGCTTTTTAACAAAGTGGTTCTTTATGCCGCAAATTCTCTCGAGCCTGACAGGATCTGTGAAGCTGATACCGGTAAGTCCGGCACCCAGTCGCCCGGGGTTGATCCCCAGTATGAGTTTACGGTTCTTGTGATCGCTGTAATATTTCTCAAAGAACGCCTGGCACAAAGTGAAAGTTTCCGGATCCAGATAAGGATTCATTACGGTCACTCCGCGGGGAAGTGAAGCATCTATCCCTAAGGACTTGAAGAAGGAAAGTATATGCTCTGAAACAGTCACTTGGCTCATTTCTATTGACGATCATCAGTAGTCACTGCTTCCTGCCTTCTCACTTGTTCCCAACTCAAACACACTCTTATAGAACCCTCCGGTCTGCACGTATTCCAAAAGCTCGAGATAGAAGGGATGGGCCCCCAGGGTTGCGCTGTCACCAACCATAATCAATTTTTTGCGGGCGCGGGTCATTGCCACATTGGTTCTGCGTACGTCCGAGAGGAATCCCACCTCACCTTTGTCATTGCTCCGGACAAAGCTGATGGCGATAACATCACGCTCTTGTCCCTGGAAGGCGTCCACGGTGTTGATGGTAATGAACTTATGAAGCGGCTCTACGACGGAGGAGCCTTCCGCAAGTTTGAGCAAAAGATCTACCTGGGCACGGTAGGGAGTAATGATGCCCATGGTGATGCCTTCCTCCATCCAGGCCTCCAGGCCGATGTGTTCAATCAATTTTTCTGCGAGGCGGATGACGAGGTGAGCCTCTTCATCATTGAAGCGACTAAGGGTCTCTGGATCCTGCGACTCCTGGTAGCCAGCGCCTGCAGTGTCGACGAATTCTACCGGCGGTTCATGCGGTCTCAGTAATGCCTTTTTTACTGTAGGATGTGCCAGCAGGCCATCTTTGTAGAAATACCTGCTGGGGAAATTCATGATGGCTTCGTGCATGCGGTATTGAACACGAAGCATGGTTGCATACTTCTCATGTTTGAGAATTCCTTTCTCAAACAGTGTCACCGAAAGTCCGTCCCTCGCTGCTTCTGCCGATTTGATCGTTGGCGGCAGCTGTTGATGATCCCCGGCCATAATGAGCCTGGCAGCACGTAATGCCGGTATCCAGCACGCTGGCTCCAATGCCTGTCCGGCCTCGTCAACAAAGGCAGTTTTGAATTTTCTTCCCCTGAGAACGGGGTGTGAAGTTCCCACCAGCGTGCAGCAAATGGCATCTGCACTTTGAAGCAAGTCGGTCACAATGTAGAATTCGAGTGTGTCGGCATCCGCCTTCATGGCTCTTGCCTCGTCCAGCATCATTCGCCGCTGTTCTCTTTCGGCATATCCAAAGTTTCGCTTGAACTTGTGTGCCGTCGTCTTCAGCTGTTCCATTTTCTTGCGAAGCGCGCGTAGTTCCTGGTAGTGCGGGTGTGTGGTGATACTGGCATCGAGCGTCTTGCTCAGGGTTTGTTCCGTAACACGGGCCGGGTGGCCTATCCTCACTACCCTTAGACCCTGATCACTTAGCTTTTCAGTGAGGAGATCTACCGCTGCATTGCTGGGTGCACTTACCAGCACTTGTCCTTCCACTTTTACGGTTTGAGTTATGGCCTGAACCAATGTAGTCGTTTTGCCCGTGCCGGGCGGTCCATGGATAAAGGCTACATCCGCCGCGGTTATGATTTTGTCCAGCGCCTCTTTCTGACTTGCATTGAGCTGCCCAATGGATGGGGTTGGTTCATAACTGGGTAATTCCACTCGTTGCGCTTGCCGGCCGCCCAGGAGGATTTCTCTCAGTTCGGCCAGGCGGCTATTCTCTGCTTTGGTTACCTCTTTCAGCGCATGCTCCATTTCCCGGTATGACATCTCATCAAACATCACATCCACACCCAACTGTCCATCATCGATCCAGTCTGGCAACTCTTCCACGTTGAGGGTGATCACCATCACGTTGTCCCGAACGTAGTTGATCACGCCGTTCATGTGCTCCTTTTCCGGTTTACCGGATGCATTGCAGAAGACATTTACCGATTTGCCGCTTTGAAAGGCGTGGGGTTGGTCAAGATGGGTACTGCGCTCCAATTCCAGGATGAGCCGTTCGCCAGTGCCTATATAGTCCCGCTTAAGCCTGACAGGATACCAGGTGGTCCCCTCCTGAACCCGTTGATGCAAAGACCTCATTAACACCTTCTGGCGATAGTACTCAAGATCGGCCTGCCGCTCAAGGTGGAGCAGTTCGGCAGTTCTTTTCAATTGAAGG
>JAFEAM010000004.1 GCA_018266395.1 Bacteroidota bacterium
TTTCTCGGCAATGTACTTCACTGCCTGATCAATGGTTTGCATCTTTTCTGCGTCGTCATCCGGGATCTTGATATCGAAAGCCTGCTCAAATTCCATCACCAGTTCGGCATAATCGAGTGAGTCAATGCCGAGGTCCTTAACAAAGTTTGCATCGGGTGTGATTTCTGACTCAGGGATTCCAATTTTATCAGTGAGGATGGTCGTGATTTTCTTTTGAATCTCCTTCATAGGTGCCCAAATGTAGGTAATCTTTGGGAAAAATGGGGTTGTTCAACCATTGACTTCAGGTGTCCGGCACCGGGTCAAAACCTGAGCAGGAATTCGGTCCCTTCGCCAAGGGCGCTCTTGACGGTAATGCGGCCTTCATGCACCCGCATGATTTGCCTGGAGAGACTGAGTCCTATACCGGAACCGGTCTTCTTGGTGGAAAAGAAAGGGATGAAAATCTTCTCGAGGGCTTCCGAGTCAATGCCTGGACCATTGTCTTTCACACTGATTACCGGCCGTCCTTTCTCGCTGGTGAACGCAGAGAGTTCTATTCTTTTGTCCGTTTGTTCATCGAACGCCTGGATGGCATTCTTGATGAGGTTAATCAGCACCTGCTCAATCATATTTTTGTCGGCGAGGAGGATGAGTTCAGTAGGTTGGGTGGAGCAACTGATCGTGATGCCACGGTCGGCAAGTTCTTTCTTGTGCAGCATGGCCATTTCTTCAAGAAGCGGTTTTGCCGCTACTTCTGTCAGCCGGGGTTGAGGCACGTGTGTAAGATTCCTGAACTCTTTTACGAAATGAATGAGCCCTTCGCTTCGGCGTGTGATGGTCTTCAGAGAAAGATGCATATCTTCCATCTCTTCCTTGGAAAGGGTGACCTTTTCCTTTTTGAGCTGTTGCTGTAATTCCTCTTCTACAGTTCCGGCCAGGGAAGAAATCGGTGTTACTGAATTCATGATCTCATGGGTAAGAACACGGACCAGGTTCTGCCACGCCTCCATCTCCTTCTCTTCCAACTCTGACTGGATGTTGCTCATCGAGATTAGTTTGATCTCTTCTCCCCGCAAGGTCAATTCTATGGCAAAGACAGAAAGCTGGATGGTTTCATCACCGAGTTTCAGGCGGATGAGTTCACGCCCTCCTGTCTTTAGCTTCTGAAATGCCTCCACCAGCATGGGGCTCACAGAATTCAGTTCAGCTATGTTCTGTATCTGGGTTACACGCAGAAGCCTGCGAGCAGCGCTGTTGATGATCTGGACTGCACCGTCCTTACGGAAAGTAAGCAGTCCTATCCCAACGTGCTGTACAATGTTGCGGAAGAACTGGTAGTCAGAATCCTTGTCCCGCTTGTTGTTCCTGCTGGCGTTGTAGGCCTCGTTCATCTTTCCGCACAGGTACTGGGTACCGCCGTCTGAAGTATTGGATTTGAAGGATTGAGTGGTCTCGTCAAAGTAAATGCCTGACAGATCTGGTGTTCCTTCGCCAGACTCCAAAACATGCAGGAGTCTGACGACCTGGAATCCAGCCGCGACTATCAGCAGTACGCTGAGCGTAACCGATCCGCTCTTCAATGCCCAACCCAAAAAAAACACGGTTCCCAAGAGAATGAGAATTCTTGTGGTGGTAGGATGGCGCCAGTTCATTGTGTTGATCATCAGTGGGCGACCAGGTTCACATAGTGGCTCTGCAGCCACCTGTCATTTGGGTCATAAGCCATACTTCTCCATTCTCCTGTACAGTGAAGCACGGGTAAGTCCTAGTTCATCTGCAGCTTTGGAGATATTGTTGTTGTGAAGTTGAAGCGCCCTTACCACTGCAGCCTTTTCGACTTCATCCAGGTTGAGCGTATCAGGATTCACGCTGGTGTCAGACTTCCGGCTGAAAAGGAAGTCGCTCTCCTGGAGGGTGGGAGAGTCAGCCATGATGACGGCACGCTCAATGGAGTGCTGGAGTTCGCGAACATTCCCTGGCCAGGCATACTTCTTCAGTTTTGTAAGCGCCGATTCTGAAATACTGAGTACTTCTTTGCGGTACTTCTTGGAATAGTAGTCAAGGAAGTGGTTGGCGAGCATGGGGATATCATCCACCCGTTCACATAGAGGAGGGATATGGATCTCCACCGTGTTTATCCGGTAGAGCAGATCCTGCCTGAATTTTCCATCCTTCACCATTTGCAGGATGGGCATGTTGGTTGCACAAATCAGTCGGATGTCCACATCGACTGCCGTATTGGATCCAACGCGTGTTACTTTGCGGGACTGCAGTGCACTGAGTAGTTTACTCTGCAGCGCCAGGCTAAGGTTTCCGATTTCATCAAGGAAGAGGGTGCCTTCGTTAGCTAGTTCAAAGCGGCCCGGTCGGTCTTCACGGGCATCCGTGAAAGCGCCCTTCTTATGACCGAAAAGTTCGCTTTCAAATAAGGTCTCTGTAATGGCTCCCATGTCAACAGCGACGAAGGAGTTGTCCTTCCGCAGTGACTTCTGGTGTATGGCCCGCGCAACAAGTTCCTTACCGGTTCCGTTTTCTCCCAGTATCAGCACGTTGGCATCGGTCTTCGCTACGCGATCGATAAGGGAGTAGACCTCCTGCATCGCGCTGCTTTTTCCAATAATGTCACGGAAGGGCTGGCTGATTTGTTCTTCCAGCATTTGCTTGGCCTTGCGAAGTTTATCGACTTCATTGTAAGACCTTTTCAATTTTATGGCAGTTGAAATCGTGGCAAGGAGCTTTTCGTTCTGCCAGGGCTTGAGTATGAAATCCGTAGCGCCTTCCTTAAGCGCGCGCACAGCCATCTCCACATCGCCGAAAGCCGTGATCATGATGACCACCGCCTGCGGGTCTCGTTCTTTGATCTTGCCCAGCCATTCGAACCCTTCCTTACCCGAGGTGGTGTCTTTGCTGAAGTTCATGTCCAGCAGGATCACATCATAGGTGTCGTTGTTAAGAAGGAATGGAATCTTGTTGGGATTCTTTTCAATAATGACCTGGTAGTTGTATTTCTTCAGGAGCATTTTGGCGGCGAGGAGGACATCCTCGTCGTCGTCGATCATCAGGATTTTGCCGTCGTTCACGGGAGTTCATGGTTTAGTGCAGGAATACAGATGGAAATACCGTGCCAGTGCAGGGGGTGTCCGAAAATGAGGTTTTGGATGCCTTAACTGTACCGGGGTGTACAAAGATGTTCATTTTTGAACACAACCATGACTTTGGCTCTGCGCTTTTGACTGTGCTACGATGCAAGCTTCGGCCAGGTTATGATGTGTAGAAATTCAAATAAACCACACAAAAGCTGCGAGTTGAAGGGCTACTCAAGGGCAAAATCGTAAAAAATATGCCCTGGAGTAGCTTAGAAATGGGTTTTCAGGTCAAGTGAAGGGCATGGCTAGGCCTGTGAACGGCATGGCAACGGCAAATAACGGTATTTCTAGGCCTTGCGAAGGGCTGGGATAGGCCTCTTGAAGGGTTGTCATAGGCCTCTCGAAGGGCTAAGATAGGCCGACCATTCCAGAGGAATCAGGTTTGATTTGATTGCTTGGCCTTATCAAATTGTGAGCCCATCGCAAACGCATGGGAGCCTTTAGGTGCACTTGAATTGCAAGCATTCAATAAGGAACTTTTCCTCAACCTTTTTCAAACCATCACTTACTTGCACCATTAATTGCTTACCCGATTCCTCAACTTCACTGATCAGTTTCTTGTAATATGAAATACCATCTATGATGTTTCTTGAAAAGTCCTGAATCTGCTTTTTGGTTCTTTCATCCAATGATTTTGCCGCACCATCAATCATTTCCCGCAGGTAGTCGACATACAGGGAAAGTTCTTTGACAAAAATGGCTGGGCGATTTTCATGGACTATGATGTTCCCCCGGCCATAAATATGGTCAACCATTTCATGGAGGGATACTACCTTTGAGAAGTAAGCGATATTCGGACCTGGACAAATATTGACCGCACGCAGGCGCTTGTCAAATGACCTTAGATTATGCTTGATCAAAACCGAATTGCTTAAGCCAGTGCAGAGGCACTCTTTGTTCAGCACGTTAGTCCTCTGCCTTTGATATTCAACTTCCTGGAGATTCATATCCTTAAGCTGGGCCAATTTCTTCTTCTGATAGGTTCGTGAGGCGGTGCAAATAGGTTCCGTGGTGAACTCTGTATTTGATACCAGATACTTTTCAGTACATGGACTACCTGGCTTCCCTTTTCCTATACGTTCCAGTTTTTCCAGCTCTCCTGATGTGCCCTTCAGATAGTGAAACCTTATGCCAAGGGGTGAATTGTTACTCAGCTGAACGTCGCCTTCAGTGGCTTTGGTTAAAAGATCAAGGGTCGAATTGTCCACACTGGTCGCCTCGGGGACCAGCAGAAAAGGAGTACCCCAGCCTGTACTGTCAACACCATAGTGATTTCTCAGGAAATGGTCTTCCTCAGCCGTCCCAATACCGCCTTGCACTGAAATCGCCAAAGGCGGTGCAAAGGGAAAATTGCGTTTGCATTTTTCTCCGAGGGCCTTCTCATAGAGTTTGAATAGTTCATCCCGGAGCGCCTGTCTCTTATTCTTGAATTCCTCCAGGATTGGTCCCATCAGGATTCCATCAGTAGCAAATGCATGACCGCCGCAATTAAGCCCCGATTCAATCCTGAACTCACTTACCCAAAGACCTTTCTTGGCCAGCATTTTGCCCTGGATGCTGGCAGAGCGGAAATCAGATACCTTGAGAATAATCTTCTTATCAAACGTTCCATCCTCTTTCCGGTTAAAGGCAGGCAGCGTTTCGAGATAGTTAAACAGCCTTGGGTTGAGACCGGCCGAAAAGACAACCGACGAATCGGAGAGATTACTTTTGGCGTATCCCCTGAGTGCCGCTACAGCATCTGAACCGTCTTCAATTGGATTTCCTGAACTATCGGTCTTGGTCCTGTCAAGCTTCGTCATGATGTTTACATCAATGGAACCTGGCACAACCCTTTTACGCAGCCAGTTCTCGAGTCTGAGTTTGTTTGATTTGTCGGTGCAGCTCATCATAATCTTGTAAACACGGCGAAGACGGTTGTGGGCCGGCAACATTTCAAAATATTTCGATATTTCACTTCCCTCAGTAAACGGTTCAGCACGGAGTTTTTCAATCTGGTCTAAAACAATACGTTGAACGAGGTTCAGGTAGTCGGTGATGCGTTTGGCGCGATAATCAGTTTCTGATTTGGAAATGGGTTGATAGTGTTCACCGACAAGGTTATAGTAATAGCCTCTCATCCGCTCCACCAGGTTGTCCTCGATGATGGACATAACTGAGGAGATACCGAACCGGGCAACTTTAACGGGAGTATCAATGGTGTAAGCCAGCCCCATGACCGGTATATGAAAGGTGTGGACAGGATTGTTCATTGGTAATGATTAACCAGCAAATATAATAAAAGATAAAAGTATCCGATATTATAATACAAATCTGAATTAGTCGAATACCAGTCTCTTTATTGGGATTACCCATTGACCGACCTCGAACGATTGCATCAAGCGCATCGGTAAATCACCTAATTAACTTTTGGGAATATTCACCAGTCGTTGTCGATGGTCACTGTGTGCAGCACGTCTCTCATCACAGCCGCTGATGTGCCGGTCGGTTCTGCTTCGTAGTTTTTCAGATAAACTTTTTCGTACAAATCGGATTCAATCTCAATTCCCATTTCCCATCCATCGCACGTGCCGAGGAAGGAGGTGGCCTCCACTTCTTTTGGTCCCACTGTAAGCCTCCAATTGCCTTCCGGGTCAATAACCGCCTCAGCTACAAGTTTTAGCTTTTTGCCCTCATTCGTGCTGAGTGAAAGCTGGTCTGCCCTCAGGTTGCGTATTCCGCTCACTTGAATGTCGCTAATGGATCCTTTGAACAATCCGGCGGCTTTCATAACGATAAAGAGCTTATTCGCAGAATCATGCCCGTCAATATCGTGTGAAGGATCTGCTTCCGCCGCTCCGATGCGCTGCGCTTCTTTGACAGCAGCATCCATATCCCCGCCGTTTTCTAATTCCCTCAGAATAAAGTTAGTGGTGGCATTGAAAATGCCCCTTACAGACTGAATCCTTGCAAGCCTGAGGTCACGCTGAATCACATTAACAACCGGAAGTCCTCCACAGACTGTCGCGCTGAATTTTATTTTCCGCCCGTTGTTTGAGGCCAGTGCATGTAGCTCATCGTAAGCGAAAATCAAAGGTGCCTTGTTGGCAAATACCACATCCATGCCTTTCTGCAAAGCAAGTCTCGCGGCATCCAGACCTGGTTGTCCGGTATGAATGTTCCCCGGAGAACTTTCAATCATGAGGGATGCCTGTGCATGACGTGCTATTTCAGACGATGGAACACCGGGAAGGAAGCCCTTCAACTCACGTACTGATCTCTTATTCTTCTTCAGTGCAATCAGTTCGTCGGGATCATAGCCGTCATGGTGCGATGCAATGCCGGAAGAATCGGCAACAGCTACGATCGAGAAACGGAAGCCGGGATCGGTGGCGATAGCTTGTGCATGGTTCTTCAATATCTGCAGCCAACCCCGGTTGACATGCCCAAGACCAAGGAGAATAACGGGGACAGTTTTTGGTGCCATGGTGAAAGGTAAAGCCCATCGTTGAAATAACCAGTTGATTTCTTATTGCTGGTCACGATCCTGCCTGTTTCTTCTCAAACCTGACATACCACAATAGAACCGCGATGCAGATCATAAGCCCCATGAACTCCCGGGTCTCCTCTATATAGAGATAATCCATCTTGGCCACTTCACTGAACAATAACATGGGGTCGGGTGACCGCAGCCAGTCAATGACGCCTGGAATGTAGATGAGACTGAAGAGCACGTAGCCGGCGATTAGGAGGTAATTAACAAGTCGGTAGAATTTGCCAAAATAGGCCAGTACACAAACAACCGTCATGGCCAGGTAGACCGGAATCCACAGATAGGGGTCGGGATCATTGTATTGAAGTCCTGCGAAGGACAGGAACATAAGGGCAAAAAAGACGTGAAGGAATTTCATTTTCTTCTGGTTTCTGGTTGGGAGGACAAGTCAAGGGAGACGTTTTTCCATGTAGAGACTTCCTTTCACCGGGTTGGACCTGTAGGACGAGATCTCGTAAAATCCATGCTTGTGGTACATCGCCTGGGCATCTGTCATTTCCGGAAGGGTGTCGAGTCGCAACGTATCATAGCCCAGCCGGCGTGCCACTTCAAAACACTTACTTAATAGTTTGCTTCCTACTCCCAGGCCCCTGGCATCCGGGCGGAGATACATTCGCTTCAGTTCACCTACTTTTCCTTCCAGTTTGCGAATGGCACCGCAGCCAATGGCTCTGCCATCCCGCATAACCAGCATCAACGCTCCAGTAGGACTGCCATATTGTAAGTCGATTTCCTGAAGCTCCTTGTCGAAATTCTGAAAACAAAGATCCACAGAGAGTGTTGCGGCATATTCTCTGAAGAGATCTCTTGCCACCTGAAATTGTTCAGGTGTACTGGCAATCTCAATGGAATAGCTTCTGGTGGCCTGATCCTTATTCATCTGTGCGTTCTGGACAAATTGACAAGCAAGGTGAAAAAAGTGAGGTGAAAATGGAAAGAAGCTGTTCAGTTTAAGTAAACGAATTCTAATGGTTATTTAATAACCTCAAAACAAGGGTGGTTTTGCAACAACTCGAAGGGCCTTGCGTAAGAACAGTCCAGTCGGTTGTTTTTATGAGTATTAAGATATTGAGGTCTCTGGCAATTGCAGCTGTATCGTGCGGTACGGGTTTACCCGCCGGGGCCCAGGACAATTGGATTCTGACAGAGTCCTTTCCACAAGGTGCCAAGATCGCCACTGTTGGTTATCAGGATTCCATCCTGATAACCGCGACTTCACATGAGATTTGGAGGTCAGGAGATGCTGGAAGGCACTGGAAGAAGGTACTAAGTGGCGCAGACGTGTACTCCCTCTGCACCGGGAGGGACGGAGTCGTGCTTGCGGGAGGCGAGGGCAGGGTCTACTATTCTCAGACCAGGGGTGAATCTTTCAAAGTGGCAGAATTGCCCACAGCCTATCCCATCAAGGAGTTGGCAACTGACGGTAAAGGTGCATTCATGGGGATAACGGGAATATTGGACATCGACAAAGGATACACCGGCGATGGTGCCCTGTTTAATGCCGGAGATTTGATCACATGGGAAAGGAGGAACACGGGCCTCCCAGGTCAACTTTACGCGGAACATGTCAATGCAGATTCGTTCGGTCGATGGTATGTTACCATCGGAGACGAGTATGTGACGGGCAATGGCGGTCTTTTCGTTTCGGATGATGAGGGGAAGCTGTGGCATCATGTATCCTTTGACGTAAGCAACCTGGGTATTGTAAAGACGCTCAACACGTTTTCGATTAGCCTTACGCCTCAGGACTCCGTTATCGTGAGCGTTGAAGGAAGCGTAACCAATTTCTCAGTGAGTGTCAACATTGTGAAACACAGAAATGATCTGCTTGGTAATATCCCCTGGCGGCAGATGCAGGTGAGGAAGTCCGTTTCGTCCTGGCTGGACGTGAAGCTGAACCCGATTCACTTTGCGTCGAATGGTGACTGGTATGCTTCCGTTGGCTCAACACTTTTGATGGGTGGAACGTATTTCTCCAATGACCAGGGCAAGAGCTGGGTCAGGCAGACAGCGGGTCTGGGGATAGCTGCCTCGTCACAGTATGAAAGACAATTCTATTACGAGGATTCCTTCGGGAGAATCTTTATGTCGCAGTTCCTTGATGAAAGAGTCTACCTGATCACACGGAGCATGCGCGACGCGGTTGAAGTTACCGGACGAGTTCTGGACGACCGGGGTAAGCCACTTCTCGTGAGACTGATCAACGACTTTCAGACGGTCTATTCAGGATCAGAGGGTTATTACAGGTTAAAGATTCCAAAAGGCTGGTCAGGAAGACTGACTCCGGTTTCTTCCTACCACCAGTTTTCTCCTGCTTATCTGGAGTTGAGCCATATTAATGAAAATCAGGATGCGAAGGACTTTTCAGGCCTTTACACGGGGGTTCATTACGTGTGGGGATTTGTAAAGGATCCTTTCGGAAATCCGATGCAGGGAGTCGAGGTTACCGGGTTTGCCACAACGGCATGGACAAATGAGAATGGTTCCTTCAGCGTACCTGTCAGTCATGGATGGACGGGAGACATTCAGGTCCATCTTGATCAATGGAAGTTGACACCCTCGCAGATGGCGCTGGGTCCTGTATTCGAAGATGTATATGCATTGAATTTTGAGGCGAGGCCCGATGGCAAGATTATCATATCCGGATGGGTAAAAGACAAGAATGGAAAGGCGCTCACCAACGCGGTATTGACCGGTTTTCCTGGTGAAGCTCCAAGAATAGACAGTGACGGCAAATTTGTAGCGCTGGTGAATCAGGGCTGGTCGGGTATGCTGTCCATCGCATCAAGTGGCTTGAGGTTTGAACCTGAAAGCATAAGAGTGGATCCGATCCAATCGGATCTGACCGGTCTTCTATGGGTGGCGTATGAAGCGCCGCATCAATATCTTATTTCCGGATCAGTGTTGGATGCCATGGGCAGGCCGATGAAAAATGTATTAATCAGGGGTGGCTTGAAATGAAGTTCTTACCGGAGACAATGGGCAATTCGAACTGGTTGTAGCAGAGGGGTGGGAAGGATTTATTGAACCGGACTTGCCCGGACACCGGTTTGTTCCTTCCAGGATTGTATTTACGCCCATTCAGTCACATCATCCGCAGCAGCAGTTTATTGCCGAAGTGATCACCGGGGTTGAGAATCAACTGAATGCAAACGTCTATCCCAATCCTGCACCTGGCGGGACACTTTTCATTCAAACTGGAGAGGGATCGGGTTCGCGATATTGCATCACAGACCTGCTCGGACGCCTAATCGATGAAGGAAGCCTGGCAAGGGATACAGAAAGGGTTCAACTTCCCGTTCCCGGATTATACATTGTTTCAGTCACCAGCAAGGATGGGATCCGCACATTCAAAATAGCAGCCAACTGATTACTGAAAATGAATAAGCATTTCTTTACTTGTCCAGCGGTTTGATTACCACATTGGCCGTTGATCCGTCGCAAGGATAGAGGAACTCTCGTCGTGCAAGTTTAGGGTCGTTGATGGTCTTATAGAATTCGTCCATGAATTTTGTTGTTGATTTGATGTAAGAAGCATCGATCAGTTTGCTCTCCGTATAAAGGCCATACAGTTGCGTCTTGATGGCGTTGAATTGGTCGAAGGCAGGTTGGTAGACAGTCATATCTTCTATGCAGAATCCACGGTAACGGCGTATGCGGGTACTGGCTAGTTCCAGCATCTCTGATGGTTTCGCGTAAGGCGCTGCCACAATACCGGCGTGATCAAAGTCATAAGGAACCGGAATGGCCTGTGCATCCGGCCGTGGTGCCATCAGCTTGACATTTTGCATGTATTGCACGGACCAGTCGGTGTTGCCGATCAGGTACTCGAACACCGCCATTCGCAGGAAATCCTCCCGAACCGTATTCTCGGGTCTCACAATTCTGCCCTCTACTGGCACATTCCCATTACGGGCGGCCATCTGGGATTCTTCCTCCAGCAGGATGCCGTAGAATGACTCCGTGGTTTTTCCTTTGACAGAATCTTCCAGTGTCACGCGTGCGAGTCGTGCCTTAAAACTTTTTGGAGTAAGAAGATTATAGATTCTGTAAACAAGGTATTCACGTGCAACATACCGATCGCCCCTGCAAGGCATCACCAGTTTCATCTTCTCCTGTCCGGCAAATGGCGTGTTCCCGAGTGCGGGGGCCTTGCCAAAATTCAGCAGGAGAGGAGGATAGCTGCAGTTGGATTCATCCTTCCGGAAATGACCTCTGACCTTTGAGCAGATGGAAATGCTTGCGGACTTTTCCCCATCGCGAAAGGAAAACGTAAGGTTGTGGTATTGCGGATCCTGACCACGGTCCTTCATTAGTGCAGACAAGTCACCACGAAGCGTTATCTCAATAGGCTCTTCCCTGGCAAAGAGATCATCCGAATAATAGTGCTGGCGATCTTTGTTGGCCGACAGAATAGTTAGACCCAGCACGGAACACAGAACAAATTTGTTCATTGTACTAAGATAACGAAGAACGGACTGTAAGTGACTTCACCTGCCTGCAGCCAGAAGCCATGAGCCAGTCGCAGACAATGAAAAACGAAGAACCTGTATTAATTCAGTATAGACATGTGGCTCACTTCTGGTTACTAACGAATTCATCGTAAGCCTTCTTGAAAGCCTCATATCGGTAAAGGCCGTCTTCTTTCTTCTCTTTCCCTGACTCAGCCGACTGCACCAATTGATGATAGACCTGTGGATACTCATCAGAATACATTTCCGGGATGACGTGCATGCGGGTGAGAGCCGCATAGGCAGTGAAGAGGAGGAAAGCTGTCATCAGAACCAGTGAGCGGTCCCGCCTCCCGGATATGACGGCCAGTACGGTGGTCTGCTCTCCCGAAACAACAAAACTGCCCATAAGTAAGTTGGACAGCAGCACCACCAGCAGGAGCATGAGGGCGGCGGATCCCATGACACTGATCAGAGAAGGAGCAAAGGGTGCCACCGACACGGCCAGACAGTATAGTATCATGCTGATATAGAAAGCAACTGTCACCAATGCCGGCTTCATAGTGTTTCCTGATAATTCACCCCACAATTGTGCCGCTGATCTTGCATAAATAATCACCAGCATCAGCCCGCAGGCCACAAGTATGTATTCAATAGAGGTGAAATGTATATATAACACACGGGCAGCAAGGAGGGCCGACAGTACACCAAGAGAGGCCGCCTCCAACAAAGCAAAAGGTCTCATCCCTTCTTTGGAAGAAAGGTGCCGGTACATTTGCCAGGCGAAGAGTATTGCAAAACTAATGCCCACAGCACCCATGATGGTATTGCCGTAGTCATTCTGTGCCATGGAAGAAAATGCCCCCATCACAAGAAGAACAAAAAGCAAATAGTACCAGGTGTTGTAGTTTCGCATGACCGGTCAGTTGGGGAAGAAGAATATATATCGCCACTCCCATTCGTTAAATAAATCCATGGCGCGCCACATCGGAGAAGTAACTGATTTCTCCCTTGCCTTGCATGCCTCTGCCATGATCATGGTCCTGCACTCAAGGTCCTGCGTTTCGGTTAGCGTGGAAGGAATGGATGTCAATGCGCGGTAGAAATTCCCTTCCGCCGCTACACCCACGATCCGGCCCTGGATGGCGAAGTATTTGTTTTGTTCCTGAATCTCTCTCAGCACGGTAAGTGCGAGGTTGTTGATTTCCTCGCTGCCAATCCGAGACATGAGCCGGATCAGGTTATATCTTGAATCCATGGGGAAGGGCAGTGTGGTGAAATCAAGACCCCGAATAATCTTGTACGCGGAGTCGAGGAACATAAAGGTCCTGGGGTCGGAGGACTTACGGAAAATTTCCTCGGCGGTCAGCAAATAAGAGTAAGCTCTATCCTCGGGCTTCAGAAATTTGCCGGTCATCGCGACTGATGCTTCGTATTTCCCGGACTCGGCCAGGTGGATGCAAAGCTCTTTCACCTGATTCAGCAGAAAGGTCTTTTCGATGTACTCGTAACGATCCAGCGAGCGGGCAATATGTTCCTGATCAAATTTGGCCGCGTATTTCATCCCTCTTTCTGTGTCACCCGCTTCAAAGGCCCGGTTGCACAGGATGAGAACCAGCAGGTTCTGATCGAAGGAGGCACGCTCTTGATGCTGATCCACAAAAGAAAGAATCTCCTCCAGCGTTTCATCTGGTATCGCGTAAAAATTGTCAGCCACTCCGGGTGCAGGGCCGGGACTTACAGCAAAGCCCCGCGCCACCCATGTGTGCAGGAGATTGAGGTCTGATTCTGTTTTAAACAATTCAGGTAACAGCCGATGATTGTTGAGGTAGTTGAAGAAATAGTCGGAATGATAAGTAAAGCTGAACCAGCCGTCACGGTAGTCAGGGTACACATATAGGTCATGTCTGGTCATGTCAAAATTGCGGACACCATCTCCCCAATAGTTGAATGTAACTGGTACTTTCTCCTGCAGACAAGCCTTGTCTATTTTGCGGAAATGCTCCATTGAACCGGAAAGCCAGATGTCGAGTTGATCACCGTTAAGCGGCATGCCCCGGTCATACCAGTACTTGTGTGTAAACATGGCCCTTCGCTTCAGGTTCATGGCCATAAGATAGTTGCGTTCGTTTGCATTGGAATTCTTTGCAACCTCCTTCTCATAGTCATCGCACAACTCGTCAAAGATCCGGTGGTTGGCGAGGAAAAGGTTGGGGTAGTAGTATCCTCGGTAAGATCTGAACGCAAAGGGCGTCAGGTTCGACAAGTACATGTTGCCCATGTAACCGGCACGCAGAACAGCGTTTCTCAGGATGGTCACAGCAGGATTGCCCTGGGTATTTTTCTCAAGCCACTTGATCAATTCTGGCGCCTTGTCACGGTGACCAAACTGGTAAAGGAATCCGACAATGTTGATATGGTTGTTGAACATCCTGGCAAGTTCAAAGTAATACCGCTGGTTACTTTCCAGAATCTTATTGAACGCCCAGATAACTCCATCAAGATCACCTTTCGCCGAATAAACTGACGCCAGCATATGGAAGCCATTGTTGAAGTCCATGGTTTGGCGGCCGTTGGGCTCTGTGCTTCCTTTACTGTAGTAAACGTCGAATGCTTTCTGTCCCATTTCTCCGCTTGCCGGAGAGATTGCCTTCAGTAATTCGTCAATACCTGCATCAGTGACGTTGCCGGAATTAAGCCAAAGTTGTATTGCAAGGTTCAACTCTGGTGAAATTCCAGGTTGAAACATTGCGGCATCCTTGTAAAAGGCGAGTGCGCGATCACGACCCAACGTAGTCATTTCCTGTAGCAAAGCAGCCTCGGAATCGGACGGGCTGTAATAGTTGTCCCAAATTAGAAAAAGACAAAAACGGTTTAACTGCTTCAGCAAGAGGTCACTTTCGATCTCAGGCCCGGAGGTCCGGATTCTTTCGGCGGCATAGTTCCTCATCAAGGACTTTAGGGTGTCCTCGTGATTCTTGTCATACGTCACGAGCTGCGTATAAGCCTCCACGGAAATGGAAAGCTTGTCCCTGGGCTGAAGCTTGTTAAGATTCTGCAGTATGGTTCCCTGCTGGTATCGTTCTTCAGTGAGCAGGAAAACGGCCTTGGTGGGATTGGCAACTTCCGTCCGGTCAAGGAATGAGTACGCCTGTTGACGCACCTTCTCAATGACGCGTTCCGCCTTCTTCTGCTCGGCATCATACCAGTAAAATCCGCTGAGGACTACCATGATGACCATGGCGAGGAGTGTGGCGATACGCTGAGGTCCATATTTCATGAAGGCACGCGTAATTATTACTTTGCGCGCACTGCTTTTCAGGAACTCCCGGGTATCAGCCAGGATAACCGACGCATCTTCGACGGGCTTGCCGCTGTCAGAGTGTTCGATATAGCGGGAGATCCATCCGACATTGGGATTGCAGGTGTTGTACCAGTTCTCAAAATACGTGAGCGGGCCGATGGGAAGAAGATAGCCGCTGTCTTTACCGCTCTGCTTCCACCGGTCAAGTTGCTTTTTGAAATCAAGATAAGTGGAGTAGAAATCGAATTCCTGTGTAGCCCACTTGTTGAGTTTGTTCCAGTTCCGGATCAAACTTTCATGGGTGATGTCCAATACCGCGTCTTCGGACAATTCCCGGCCCGTTGGGTCTTCACTGATAAATGGCCGGATGAATGAATTGCCTTCTTCCCGGTACGCGTTAAGGACATGCCCTACTGTCCGGTAATCCAGGTCGGGCCTGTTGACGATGGATGTTATTTCACCCAGCGTCATTCTGTTTCTGACCGCCCTGCTGTTGTCAATCTTGGTAAGACAACTGAAGGTAAGCGCAATGATTCTTTTCGCATCCTGCTGCGTGACAAGTTTGCCAGGATGCCGTTCATTGTGATACATCCAGGCATTTTCATACAGCGTACTGGCATGAATTTCAATAATCTTGCCCAGGCCGGTTTCCTTGTAGTATGGCCGTTCGTGTTCAGGCAAAGATTGAAACCAGTTGTGGTATCGTTGGGTGTCGGATTCAGGCAACTCATCAGCAGGCATGCCGCCCACCATGGCATAATGGATCAGGTCCATCTCCTCCTGACCGTGACTGGCGGCCTGCCATATCTGGCTCAGCGCATGCTGAAGGATAGGAAGTTGATCAACTCCTTCAGAAACATCATAAACCAGTCGCTCGATTAGCCGCTGTGAGATTCGATTGCCACTGAGTATCGCGGGTTCCTCAATCACTTGCTTGAGATCCTTCCGCTTCAGCCTGGGTACAAAGAACTGCGAGAAACCGATGTATTCCGGCAGTCCACGGAAAGCGGAACATTGACCGATGTAGTCCGACCGCATCGTGCAGACAATGTAGACCGGAAGACCTTGCCGGATAGCGATCCTTGCTGTTTCCAGGATCAGGTTAACCACCACCTGAGAATCCTGCGACGGGGTTTCATTGATGAAGTTTTCAGGGTTGGTGAAAAATTCCTCGAACTGATCGACGATCAGCAGGAGATTGGCGGCTTTTCTCTTACGAACTGCCTTTTCGGAATCCTGCTGGGACTTCCATGCAGGATCTTCCTCATCAATGAAGAATCCGGAATTCCTGTAAAGATCCGTGAGTGAAGAAAATCCTCTCCGGATCTCAGTCTCCACTGTGGCAGGCTGCAGTCCAAAACTTTCGGCCAGTGCCCTCGCCATGTTGCGGACAGGACTTCTTTCCGGCCTGAAATCTGCAACAATCCAGTTGGTGTATTTGGCCTTAAAGAATCCCGCGCGTGCATTCGGAACAAGACCGGCATAGATCAAGGACGACTTCCCTTCACCGGACGCACCGGTAACCATCAGAAAGCGGTTTTGTTCCAGCAACGACGCTATCTGCCTGACCTGAAGGTCGCGCCCCTTAAAATATAGAGACTCCTCTTCAGTGAAGGACCGAAGGCCGGTGTAAGGACAAATTGAATCAGTTGCTTTCATCCACGTAGTTGATCCATCGGTCGTTGTTACCTATGTAGTATTGCTCATATGTCTTCCATCGTTCCTGAGAATTCACAGCCCGCTCCTGATAACCGATCTGAATATTGGCAAGGAAGATGGCCTCATCCCCGGAAGAAAGAAATTCAGGCATGTTGTTTACTGCATCATAAAGATGCTGATGGTAGCCCTGCGAGCGCACCATTCTTTGCAAAGCAATGAACTTGGCGCCCAGGTTCTTAATAAGGTTTCTCGTTTCTTCAAGCCTTTTCTCAGGGTCCTGCATCATTAGTGCATAGGCAAGCACCTGACGGTTGGGCTGGCCTTCAATGCCTTTCGGCACACGGTCCAGTTCAGCGTAAGACGAGTCGATCAATTGCTGAATTACCTGGCCCTTCACTCCATCCCGTTGAAGTTCAGCGGCGGCATAGGCATAAAGTGTGGATCGGTTCAATGGCTTCCGGAAGGCTGTCATCAGATGCTTCACATCTCCCCACTTGCTGTATCGGGCAAACCCTTCTACAGCATGACCGATCAGCCTGAAGGTCTGGTTGTTGATGTTGTTGCCAAATTCCTTGGAGCGCATCGAACTGGTAAGGATGTCAGGCCTCAATTTTCGGTAGTAGTTGACCATTATGCTGTCCTTTTTGAACTGTGCCGCTTCCCCGATATACAGGTAAAGCCAGTTCAAATCCGCCTTTGTTCCCTTCTTGCTGATTTCATTGTCAATCATGGCCATTACATCATAAGGCAGACGCTCACTCATGAAATAGCGGGGAGCAAACATCTCTGAATTGTAATCACGGAACCAATCGGTGAACCAGCCTAGCTCTGCATCTGTAGGATAAAGCGATTCAAATAAGCCATGCCCGATGATATATTTTATAAATGCAGGACCGGAATAAAAGAAATGGAATGAACGCGGTTCCAGCGGATGCACCGGCCACTTGAGATCCGGATACGCAAACAGGTAGGACCGGGGGACAACGATTTCGTCCGCAGCGCTTACGCCAATAATGGGTTTGATTTCCTTCAGATAGGTTGGGCTGACTTGCCGGTAATATTCAAACGCCTTGTCAAAGTTCTGTTCTACTGTCAGCTCCCCTTCTGAAAGAGGCTCCCGGTTCAGGGATTTCTGAATTCCCTCGTTCTTGTATGCAAGAGCGGTTTTGAAAAATTGCTCATCCCTGGAAGCAATCTGTTTGAGACTTTCCCGGTATTGGTTGAAGAAGAAACTGAGCAGGCTGCGCCTGGCATATTGCAAATTGAGGTTGGAATTAGCATCCCCAAAGAAGTATAGGTGTATGGTACTCGCCGTGGCACTTGAAATGATTGTCCTGGCGATTACCTGTTCATAGAATTCAGATACAGTGATTCTTCTCTTTTGTACGTAGCCCTTCACGAATTCTTCAAGGGCCTTCTGGTTATCATGAATGTAAAAGACCGCGGCGATATTGGTTGCATTATCTATACCATTGGCATAATTCGCCTGGAAGTTGTTCTGGCTGTAGCGCAGTAAGGTATCAACGCATTGAAGGGACCTGTCTGCGCTGCCCGTTGCTCCATAGAGGTAGGCGAGGAATTGATATAGACCTCCGAAGTTAAATCCATAATCAAGCGATCCACGGACCAGCATGTTGTCTTTGCCGAAGTTCTGCTTCATCCAGGAACTTTGCTGGCGGTTTTCAAACGGTGAGAGGGTATTCAGCAACGCTTTCATTTCAGAGGAAGAGAGCGTCTTGAGATTCAAACTGTTCTCGAGCGCCAGTCCGAATTGCTGCGGATTGTTAAACCATGAAGGTTGTTTTTCAGCCAGATACTTCACCCACCTGGCTGACCGCTGCCCGTTGCGGGTAATGAGCCTGGCGATCTGCGGATCTGGCCAATAGTAGTACCCGGCCTCAAGTGTTGCCCTGAATTGATTCACCCGCAGTAGAGCCTGCGACGCGCGTTTGGGCTGCTCATCGTGGATTCCCTCAGCTTCCAGTAGACTGTCGGACCACATCAGGCTTCTCAGGATTTCTTCTTTTGGTTCATCCCCCCCCTGAAAGATCAACATCGAGGCAATTCCCATGGAAATATGAAGTTTTTCCGAGGGGTCTTTGATCTGTTCCAGGATATTATCGACTGTGGTTTGCCCCATGCGGAGTTCCTCGCACAGCAGCGACACGCGGTCCGAATAAGTTGCTTTGGGATTATTGGCGATGGACAGGGTCCTGGCCATGATGTTTTTGAGCACAGCATCATTCTGGTGCAGCAGGTAGTTGCGGACAGAAATTGCACCTAATGTGATGATGATGGCCACTGCCAGCACGGCCGCGATTCGCTTCGCACCATATTTCATAATGGTACGGGTAACGACATGCTTTCTTGCACTTCGCAGAAGGAACTCATGTGCATCACTGAGGATGACATTGGCCCGCTTCAACTTTTCAGCCTGATCGACATCTTCGGGCAGGTAGCGTGCAATCCACCAGGTATTAGGCTTTGCCTTGTTGAACCAGTTTTCGAAATAGGTGAGGGGCCCGATGGAGAACAGGTGGGCATTGGATTTCCCGCTGCGCACCCACCGGTTGAGCTGTTGGCCGAAGTCCAGCGACACAGAGTAACTGTCAAACTCCTCTTTGGCCCACTTCTCAAGGTACTCCCAATTTCTGATGAGGCTTTCGTGCGTAATATCGAGCACCTGGCCCGGTTTCAATTTGATCGTTTCAGGGTCATCCGTTATAAAGGGACGGATAAATGTATTACCTGGCTCCCGGAATATATTGAGTACGCCGCCTACGGTTTCTGAATTGAATTCTGCGCGCCCTAAGATCTGAGTGATCTCTTCCAGCGTCATGCGATTGCGCACGGCGCGACTTTGATCAATTTTGGTCAGGCAAGTGAAAGCATTCTTGATAATGGCTTTCGCATCCTCCTGCGAGATGGTCTTTCCTGTTTTGGATTGAAAGTAATCTGCAGCCTGCTCGAACAACTTGTTGGTATGCGTGTCGAGAACATTCTGCAGGTTGGGCTCCTTATAAAAGGTCTGGATGGAGGAAGGCTGGGCATTGAACCACTTCTGAAAGGCTGCAACCTGCTCATCCGGCAGTTCATGAGCAGGCATCCCGCCCACCATGCCATAGTGAAGCAAGTCCATCTCCTGCCTGCCATTGTCGGCGGCATGCCAGATCTGGTTCAGTGCATGCTGGAGTATCGGCAATTGATCCACTCCATCGGTTATATCATGAATGAGTCGTTCGGTCAACCTCCGCGTTATCCTATTGCCGCTGAGTTCAGCAGGTTCTTCTATGACTTGTTGCAGTTGCTGCCGGTTAAGACGTGGGACGAAGAATTGGGAGAAGCCAATGTATTCGGGAAGCCCACGGAACGCAGCGCACTGACCAATAAAATCCGAGCGCATGGTGAAAACCACATATATGGGAAGGTTTTCTTCCAAGGCGATACGCGCTGTCTCCAGGAGCAGATTGAGAACCAGATTGGAATCCTTCGAGGGGACGCCATTATGATAGTTCTCGGGGTTGGTAAAGAATTCTTC
Source organism: Bacteroidota bacterium (assembly GCA_018266395.1). Classification (GTDB taxonomy): domain Bacteria; phylum Bacteroidota; class Bacteroidia; order Cytophagales; family Cyclobacteriaceae; genus ELB16-189. Next base: position 19,613 of record JAFEAM010000004.1, read on the forward strand.
AAATTGGTCTACAAGTATGATCAGATTGGCGGCGTCCCGCTTCATTGAATTCCGCTCCTGATCTCCTGCCTGCTGCCAGGCCACTGAATCAGTATCAAGGTATCGATTGGAGCTTCGGTACAGATCTACCAGTGCAGAGAAGCCGTGCTGGAGTTCTGATTCAGCAATAGACGGATTCGAAATATCGAGTTGCCGGGCAACCGCGCGTCCGAGATTGGCAAAAGGCGATCGTTCCGGCCGGAAGTCAGCCACGCACCACCGGCTGAATTTGCTCTTGAGAAACCCGGCGCGGGCATTGGGAATAATACCGGCATAGACCAGAGATGATTTTCCGTCACCCGAAGCCCCGGTGAGCATAAGAAACTTATTGCGCTGGAGCTGCTCAGTGGCGTGCTCAATGTGCTCTTCCCGACCCTTGAAATAGAGGGACTCCTCCTCGGTAAAGGAACGCAGACCGGTATACGGACAAATGGGTGCGGATTCGAGCACTACTTGCTAAGATTAATAACGGTAGTGTAGACTTTCTTGACCTCCGCAGGGACGGTGTCCTTTGGAACAATCGACGAGACGACTTTGGGCGCCTTAAAGTTTCTGGCGAGGTTGGTCTTGGGATCATCTTCTCCAACCAGCAACAGCGGAGTGGGCGAGGAAGCGCCGCCTACTTCTTTCCATATCTGCTTGATGAAGGGTAATGCCCAATCGGCAGCGTATTTGAAGTACACAACCGCCAATTTGCTTTTCGGAATTTGCTGCGAGGAGATATCCCTGTACTGGTCCTCACCATCCGGCATGATATTCATGATCTCGACTGGGTACTCAGAACTGAGCTGGTCCGTAATGCTGATGGCATCCTGTTCGTCCTGCTGGTTGAAGATGAAGAAGATATCCGTGTCCTTTGAATCGTAAACGGCAACGTCTTTCTTCATCATGATCACGCGGATGTCGTCCACCAGTTGCATGGGCCCTGAACTGTTGGAGAACATCATGTTCTTCGTGATGTTGTTCCGTATGTACTTGATGAAGTTTTGTTGGGAGGGCTTGATCTGGTTTGTGCTTTCAGGGTACAGCCAGATAAAGGTCTGAAAGTCACCATCTGCGTCGATGCGTTTCTTCGCCTCCATGAACTGATGCTGGGGGAATGAAATCTCGTCATTCGATTCAAAACGCCTGCCGAATTCTCCGCTCAGCATGTGAAGGGAGCAGGCGCACCTTGACATTTCTTCCTTCACTTTCTCTTCGAAGACCTTATCATCTGCTGGGCAGTCGGTGGAAGGAAGTACATTAAACCCCGCTTTCTGAAGTATGATGGCCATTTCCTCGCGTTGTTCTTTCAGGTCGCCGGAGGTCCAGGCCAGGTAGACACTGGGCCGCTGGCGGTCGATCACCTGAACCTTTATCGACGCGGGCAGGCTTGTGGTGAAGGTCGTGGGTACGATTTGACGCGCAGTAAGATCATGCGGGGTCACAGGTGGTTGATCACCCCGTTCCGCCACCTTGATGCCCTGGATGAGTTCTTTAATGGCGTTGGCAAGCTTGTTGATTTGATTGCGATACAGGACGCGTGCGCCGGTGACCCCTAGTTCGTCATCCACCGGCCGCAGGGAGCGGTTGACTCCTGCATCACGGTAAATGAAGTCGATTGATCTCAACACACCGGAAAGTTCGGACTCCAGAAGCCTGACATCCTCCACATCAATCTCGTGAATCTTGACGGGCAGTATCCGCGAAGCAAAATTCCCGTTGCCCAGCCTGATGGTTCTTCCCAACCGGTCTTTCTCCGCTTCGTTCTTGAATACCATGAACTCCTGCTTCCATGCGAAGGAGTTGACGTCACAGTAGGTTTGAGAAATGATGGGGATAAATATGAGCGCCCGGATCTTTGTATTTATAGATTGGTCCACATGGTGCGACTCCTGCAGGCCTTCTCTTGGATTCTTGTCAAAAAAGATGGAAAGCTTGTCTTTGAGCGTGGCATCCAGTTCCTGGTGGAGCTTTTCAACGAACTCTGTTACCCACCCGTCGTATTTGTTGTCATTGTGCCTGTAGCTTACAAAAATATCGTACTCGTATCCAGGGAGGATGGAGGGCATGGGTGTAGTGGTTTGGGTTCATAAGTATATGGATTTTTAATGTAAAATCAATCTTTCCTCGGACGGTCGGAGGGGAACCTCTGCATTTCCTATTTTAGTGACAGGTTCCTATTCGGTTACCCGCTACAAAATTCTGACTGCATGATAGCTCATATATTAAATAGCCGGTTTGTCTTCCGTAAAGTGCGCCGGGTTATCAGGATGAAGATCTGTTTAATTATGTTTTGGGTATCAGTAGGTGCCAGTTCTGCCGGGGCACAGACTTTCACAAGCTATGACGTTATGTGGGGTGTCAAAGTCCCGATGCGCGACGGTGTCAGTTTGAATGCAACGGTTTACAAGCCCCACGACCTAAAGTCCGGCCTGCCAGTTATTGTAGACCTCACGCCCTATGTAAGCGATACCTACCACAACCGTGGAAGATACTTCTCCCAGCATGGCTACGTCTATGCAATTGTCGATTGCCGGGGACGGGGGAGTTCAGAAGGAGAGTTCCGTCCGTTTGAACAGGAGGCCAAAGACGGATTTGACATGGTGGAATGGTTTGCACGGCAACCTTATTGTAATGGAAAAGTTGCCACCTGGGGCGGATCGTATACCGGCTACACCCAGTGGGCGACAGCAAAGGAATTCCCGCCGCACCTGTCTACTATTGTTCCTGTGGCAGCAGCTCAACCGGGCATCGATTACCCGAATCCAAAAAACATCTTCACACCTTATGTTATCTCCCATTTGACTTACATCAGCGGTAAAACACCCAATCTCAACTTCTTCAATGATGCACCTTTCTGGAAGACCAAATACCTGGAGATGTACACAAGCCACCTGCCATTCACTTCACTTGGGAAACTGGTTGGCAATGAATCCCTGGTCTTCAGGAAATTCCTTGATCATCCTGCTTACGATGGCTTCTGGAAATCCATGAATCCCACGCAGGACGAATTCAGAAAAATGAACTTGCCGGTTCTTACTATCACGGGTCATTATGATGACGACCAGTTGGGTAACATGAGTCACTACAGGAATTTCATGAGCAGTGTTACGGCTGAGGTCAAATCCAGGACTTTTCTCGTTATCGGTCCGTGGGACCATGCAGGCACCAGGACGCCGCAGCGGGAACTTGGCGGACTAACTTTTGCACCTGCTGGAGTTCCGGATATGAATGACCTTCATGTCCAGTGGTATGACTTCACAATGAAGAATGGGCCCCGCCCTGCATTCCTGAAGAAGAATGTTGCCTATTATGTGATGGGTGCCGAGAAATGGAAATATGCCGACCGCCTCGAGGATGTACCGGTTCGGACTATTACCTACTCTTTGTCAGCCGGCACCTCAGGACATGATGTGTATCACTCAGGCTCACTCACAACGACCCCCGCACCCAAAGGTGATCAGATCACCTTGACATACGATCCACTCTCGACAGAAACTGGGATCCGATCCGCTTACATCGACACCGATGCAACATTCCTGAAGACGAACCTGCTAAGAAGTTTGGCTCCGCCTCTCGACGTAATTAGAGAAGGGCCTGAAATGGCGGTGTACCATATTCCGGCATTCAGCGATACTACAGAGGTTTCGGGATTCGTGAAATTGAAATTGTTTGTTTCCTCCGATGCGCCGGACGCAGACCTCAGTGCAACGTTGTATGAGATTGCTCCAGGTGGTGAAAGCGTTTACCTGACATCTGATTTGGTAAGGCTGCGTTATCGTGAATCTTTGGAACGGGAAAAGTTGATGAAACCCGGCGAGGTAAGTGAAGTCAATTTTGATGGGTTCAATTTCTTCTCAAGACAAATGCCCCCCGGGAGTCGTTTGCGTTTGGTTGTGGCTGCAGTGAATTCAATTTCGTGGGAGAAGAACTACTGCAGCGGTGGCGTAGTTGCAGAAGAATCAGCAAAGGACGCAAGAAAAGCCAGCATCGTGATCCATCATAACAATGGTAAGGTGGCCGGCAGTTTTACAGTGCCCTTTTCACGCTAAGTAAACTTCAGGTTCCTGAACAACCCTGTTTGCCATCAGGCCTGGTTACCCCAGAGAAGGAAGAAGATAAATAGGGACACACCCAGAATGATCCCATACATGAAGACCTGGTAGGCGTAGGCCAGGAGTTTGTATTTTCTATTAAGAATCCTGCCCTGGTTGTGAAGATCGATGGTCATATGCTCGTAAAGATCCTCGCCGGAAGCAAGCAAACTTCTGATCTCCCTTATGTATTCTTCTTGTGTATAGGTGGAGATCACCCCGTAAAATAATAGACTTGATTTCTCCTCTCCCGAAGGCAGCCTTTTGGCTTTAAGCAATTTTGGACGTGCTGCCTGAATTGCCAGCACAACAGAAATAAGGCTGGCCAGAATGATCATCAGCATTGGCGCCAGCATCAGCGAATTCGCGGACTCCAGCTTGTTGGCCACCGCGCCGTATCCTGTAATGGCAATGATGGACGAGATTATCATCGCATTGATACTGATGATCATATTCGCCTTGTTGTCAGCCACTCGAATCAGGTTGCTCTGGTTCTGGTAAGCCGACCGGAACAGGGTTTCCCGTCCACGTCGGCCTTTCTTTGATTCCTTTTCTTCCATCGTATGCTATAGAGGTTAGTTCACATGGACAGACTTCCTTTCCTGAAATCGGATTTGGCGAGGACTGCGTTGATAACGAAGGTGACGCCGTTCCTGACACTGGCTTTGGCTTCTTCCAATGCTTCCAGGAATTGTTCTATGTTGGAAACGCGTCTTCCTTTGGCTCCAAAGGATCCGGCAATCTTCTCATAATCGGAATAGCGGAGAGTAGTGCCGACATCATCCTGAAGAATCTCAATCTGGTCCCTGGCAATTTGAGACCAGCTCGCATCATTGCCGATAATGATAATTGCGGGAAGGCCGTGCCTCATCATCGTATCGATTTCCAGTATACTATATGCCGAACTCCCATCGCCATAAATCAGGTAGGTTTCCGCGCTTGGCTGATGCGTTTTCGCGGCCAGCGCAAACCCGCCGCCAATCCCCAGCGTTCCAAAAGCGCCCGGGTCAAGCCAGCTCAATGGACGCGGCGGCCGGAGGATATAAGATGCCGTGGCAACGAAGTCTCCGCCATCTGCAATCACCATGGCATCGGGTGACATGCGCTTTCGCAATTCCACGAAAAGCCTGATGGGGTTAATCCCTTCTTCATCAGACATGGCCTGCTTCATAATGTCGGCCTCTCTCGCTTCATCTCGCTGCCGGAGCGTCTCACCCCATTTCTCCCATTTGTGTTTTGGCTTGAAGTGTGATGCGAAATCAATAAGGAATTGCATGGGATCACAGTGGAGGGCAAGGTCCGGCTTTCGATTCCTGATCAGATCTTTTCTGCTCCGGTTGAGCCCCACAAGGAATGCCTTGCGACTGATGTGCCTGCCATAGTCCAGCCGAAAATCAGAAGGCACTCCGGACAGGATGACGAGATCCGCTTCACGAAGCGCCTCCTTCCGGTGATGACGATATTGCAGCGGATGATCAGGCCCCATCAACCCACGGGCCATGCCTGAAAGATAGAGTGGAATCTTCGCAGCGGATAGCGCTGCAGACATCTTCTCGGCAAGTTGCGGCTGCATCATGGCACCACTGCCTACAACCATGATAGGCCTCTGACAATGATCAAGTTTTGCCTGAAGCCGGGTAAGATCCTGTCTGTGGTGCGTCGGTATATGAACTGCAGGTGTTGAAACAGGCAAGTCAGTTCTTCCTGCAAACATTTTTTCAACATGCCGTTTGATATACCAGGAGGTAACCTTTGCTCCGACAGAGGCTCCGCTTGCGGCTTTCATGTACCAACTGCGAACCAAAGTCTCATCAAAAAGGAGATCAAGGGGCAGCTCCACAAATACGGGGCCCGGTGTTCCTTCTGTTGCGATACGGAAGGCTTTTGTCAAGGAAGGCTGTATCTCTTTTCTTTGCCTCACTGCTGTCAGCCACTTTACGTTTGGACGCATGAGGCTCACCTGGTCAATATCCTGAAGTGCACCTCTGCCTTTCAATAAGGTAGGTGCAGCTCCACCCAATAGCACAACCGGCGACTGGGCCATCAACGCATTTCTGATGGCAGTTATGCTGTTCGTGATGCCAGGTCCTGCAGTCACTGCGGCGACTCCTGTTATCCCTGAAATCCGGGCACTGGCATCGGCGGCAAAAACCGCACTTGCCTCATGCCTGGTATCAATCACCCGGATGCCCGCTTTCTTGCACGCGACTAATATGGGTGAAATGTGACCTCCGCAAAGCGTAAACAAGGTATGAACCTCCTGCTGTTTCAGTACTTGCGCTACGAGCGTGCCGCCATCCATCCTTTCAAGTTATGATTTTTTCGATCAACGAACGGGGCTGTAAAGATGATGTTCATCATGTTCCGGCACACGCTGATAGCACTGAGTGGATGGCGCTGGTCAGTGTAATATTCGGTGCTGTTCTGACAACAATAAAATCAGATCAACAGATGCTCCTTCACTGGAACATCAGCTGGCCAGTATGGGCTGCCTCTTTGATAGCCGGCCTTGCCTGGGCCTTCGGTATGAGTATGGATTTTCCGGAATCTAGGAAAAGGTACTCACGACTTACAGGATAACAGTTGAATGGTTCCAATTAAGGTTTGAACTCCAGAATAGTCACCTTCCTTGTATCTGCAAGGTACATGCGCTCGTCTGTGAGCAGGGCAAAGCTGCATGCCTGGGGGAGACCGATCTTTCTTTTCTCGCCTGAATAAAGATCGATCATGATCAGTTCCTCACCTTTCTTATAGTAGAGTTCTTCACCCAGGAAGTTGAAATAAGCCAATCCTGGCTCGCCTTCAGTCCTTACATATTTGCCAAGACTGTTAAAGATGTGTATCCCGCTGGTTTGGTCCAGCAGAAACGTGTAGTTCTGATATTCTCTCAGGAAGGTATAGTCCTCCACCTGCTTCTGAGGAAGATGCTTGAGCTGCATTTCCAGCGAGATGGCGGCGGCATGGAGCTTGGTCTTCTTGATGTTGAAATCGGCAGCATCCAGAATCCAGAGTTCATGCAGCACGGGGCACACCAGCCAGGGCGAAATGGCAAAAGCCGGATCCATAGGATGCCTGTTCTCAGTGGTCATGGTGGCATCAAGGAATCCATAGGTATTGGTGACGCGGTCAAAGAAAAATGACTGTGCACCATCTATTGGATCGTACAGGGTAGGGGGAAGCGGAAATCTGTATTGACCCTGCTTCCTTCCATTCTTGTCATACTTGATTACCTCACCTGAGCGGAGCACCACCGTAAGATCACCAGGCCGGTCTATCCCTGCCCACAGCAGATCCCCGGGAAGGTCGACGCCGGCGACAGTTTTTTGTCCAAATGCCAAATGGGTAAGCGCGAACCAGCAGAGCCCGATGCAGAGCAGATGTTTCATCGAACAGTAGCTTAAATGAATTTCTTCAATGAAACAGTCTGAGCATCGTAAACAGCATAGGTGTATTGGTGTACCCACTCACCGGTGTTGATGTACCGGCTACTGTCACCCACCTTCAGGTCCAGGGGCAGATGACGATGCCCGAAGATGTAATAGTCGTGATGAGTCTGTCGCTCCTGTTCGCGACACCAGATTAGTAGATATTCTCGTTCTTCTCCCTTGAAAACTTCTTCACGTTTCATGTTTGCGGCACGGCTCTTTCTGCTCCAATAGTGAGCAATGCTCATGCCGAGATTGGGATGGATGCGGGCAAAGAGCCACTGGCAGAGTGCGCTGTTGAAGAATTTCTTCAGGATTTTATATGCGTGTTCGCCAGGCCCCAGGCCGTCACCGTGCCCGACGAGAAGCCGTTGGGAGCCACTATTAATGACGATAGGCTCACGATAGATCGGGATGCCCAACTCCCTCGTGAAGTAATCAAACATCCACATGTCGTGGTTGCCAGTAAAGAATGCAATAGGTATTCCTTTGTCCCTCAATTCGGCAAGCTTACCCTGCAGGCGGATATATCCCTTGGGAATGCTGTGGCGGTATTCAAACCAGAAATCGAAAATATCTCCGAGCAGATAGATAGCAGCCGCATCGGCGCTCACCTGGTCCAGCCATGCTACGACTTTTTTCTCACGCTCAAGACTCGTGGCCGCATCAGGCACACCCAGATGATAATCCGAAGAAAAGTAAATCTTCTTTCCGGGAGGTAGGCTGATCGTAACCTCGGTCATGAGTCAATATCAGGCTTCAGATTCCAAAATTAGAATTGAATATCCTAATCCTGAAATGCACGCATTCACCACGGATTAGACCTGCGTAGTCGCGGGTGGTGTTGCAGCAGAGGGGGAACCTTCTTCAACTTTGGGCTCCTCCTTCTTTTGCTCCTCTTTAGGCTCTTCTTTCTTCACCCCGTTACCACTGCTGGTGAATTTTTCATATGTAGTCGGTTGGCTGAAGGGCCTCTTCCCGATCAATCGCTCAAGGTCAGTCTGGAACAGAATTTCCTTTTCGAGAAGTTCCTTTGAAATTGTTTCCAGTTGCTCACGATGGTCGACGAGCAGTTTCTTCGTGCGCTGGTAGCAGAAATCGATCAGCGACTTCACTTCTTTGTCGATCTTCTCAGCCGTAGACTCAGAATAAGGTTTCTGGAAGTTGTATTCGGATTGCTTGCTGTCGTAGAAGGAGAGGTTGCCGATTTCCTTGTTCATACCATACACAGTCACCATGCTATAAGCCATTTTGGTGATGCGCTCCAGGTCGCTGAGGGCGCCCGTGGAGATCTTGTTAAACACAATATCCTCCGCCACACGGCCGCCGAAGGCCATGCACATTTCGTCAATCAATTGATCGGTCTGATAAAGAAACTGTTCCTTCGGCAAGTATTGGGCATAACCCAACGCTGCCACTCCGCGAGGCACGATGCTCACCTTTACAAGCGGATCAGCATGTTCAAGGAACCATCCCGCCACAGCATGGCCCGACTCGTGATAGGCAACGATCTTCTTCTCTTCAGGGGAGATGAGTTTATTTTTCTTCTCCAGGCCGCCGATTACGCGGTCAATAGCATCCTGGAAATCCTGCATTTCCACTTCTTTCTTTTCCTTACGGGCAGCAATAAGTGCAGCCTCATTGCACACATTGGCAATTTCAGCTCCTGCAAATCCGGGAGTCTGTGCGGCGAGTTTCTTGGTATCAACTTCTTTCGAAAGCTTGATCGGCTTCAGGTGCACTTTGAAGATCGCTTCCCGGCCAACAATATCCGGTTTGTCGATGCTGATCTGACGATCGAAACGGCCTGGCCGCAACAATGCGGAGTCAAGTACATCGGGACGGTTGGTTGCGGCGAGGATAATCACACCGCTGTCGGTGGCAAAACCATCCATCTCGACCAGCAGTGAATTGAGTGTATTCTCTCTTTCGTCATTGGCCCCTGGAATCTGTCCGCGGCCGCGTGAGCGACCGATGGCATCAATCTCATCAATGAAGATGATACACGGTGCCTTTTCCTTGGCCTGCTTGAAGAGGTCGCGCACACGTGCAGCACCCACGCCTACAAACATTTCCACGAAATCGGAGCCGGACAGCGAGAAGAAGGGCACGCCCGCTTCACCGGCAACTGCTTTGGCAAGCAGTGTCTTGCCGGTACCGGGAGGGCCTACGAGCAAAGCGCCCTTGGGAATCTTGCCTCCCAACTTGGTAAACTTGCCAGGGTTCTTGAGGAACTCCACAATCTCCATGATTTCTTCCTTGGCTTCATCAAGTCCGGCCGCGTCTTCGAAAGTGATCTTCACCTTGCTCTCTGCATCGAAGAGCGCTGCCTTGGATTTTCCGATGTTGAAGATTTGGCCACCAGGTCCGCCACCACCGGTCATCCTGCGCATCAACATCCAGAAGCCAAACAGCAACAGGAAGAGGATACCCCAGGAATAAACCCAATTGTAGTCGTCGCCTCGCTCGATTTGCAGATCAACCTGCTGGTCTCGGGGAATTCCCTTGCTGATCTGATCGTACTTGTCAATAAACTTGTCGATAGACCCGATCTTGAGTTTGTAGTGAGGCCCATTGGCATTCAGCCCAAGTGGACTGTTCTTTTCTATCTCCTGACGGTACTTGGCGTTTTGAAGCGCTTCAGACTTCAGGGTGATGATAACGACTTCTTCCTGCTTGTTCAGCACCAGTTTCTTGATATCACGGCTTTGGACCATGTCTTCGAAACGGCTGAATTGTATTTCAACGAGGTCGCCCGTTCTGTTAAGGAAACTGATGGCTAAAATGACCGCCACCAGCCCGAGAATAATCCAAAGCTGATAGTTGGGGCGAGGTTGCGGTAATCTAGGTCTTTCTTTGTCGGCCATTATTTATTGTGTTCTAATGCTTAATTGTCAAAATAGTTTAATTCCTTCGGTGACTACCTAATCTTCAATCTCCGTGATTTCGGCGTCTCCCCACAATTTCTCCAGGCTGTAATAACTGCGGCGATCTTTCCTGAAAATGTGTGCCACCACAGTGGAATAGTCGATAAGGATCCACTCTTTATTGTTTTTACCTTCAGTATGCCATGGATTTTCAGTCAAACCCTTGTAAACCTCCTCATCAATTGAATCCGCAATGGCATCCAGTTGTTTGTCCGAGTTGCCTGAGCAAACAATAAAATAGTCTGCCACAGCATTCTTCACTTGACGCAAATCCATCAGGACGATATTGGTGGCCTTCTTTTCCTGCATTCCCTTTACAATCAGCTGACTCAGTTTCTCGGAATGCTCAGGCTTCCTTCTCTTGGCCATTCACTATCTTAGGTTGACGGATAAACAATCCGCAAAATTAATTAAAATACCTTGTATAAAATCCCTGCCAAAACCGTTTTCCTGGGCAAAAACCTGATTTATGTGCCAGAATGTCATTCAACGAGTTCGCTCCTTAAAGAATGGTTGCATGAGAAGGAACTGCCTGAAGGAACACTTGTAATCACGGATTGTCAGACATCCGGCCGAGGCCAGCGGGGCAATACCTGGGAATCAGAACCAGGAAAGAACCTTACGTTCTCTTTTCTTCTTCGCCCGGCCTTCCTGGAGGCCCGGGATCAGTTTGACCTCAATATGGCGATATCAGTGGGAATAGCTTCAGCGCTCAACAAAATGCTGGATGAGGCGGCCCTGGTAAAGTGGCCCAACGACATCATGATCGAGGACAAGAAAGTTTGCGGGATACTTATTGAAAATTCGATACTCGGAACAACCCTCTCTGATGTAACGATTGGGATTGGCCTCAATGTGAATCAGGCTTCCTTTGGAATCGCGACCGCCGGATCACTGTCACAGTTCAGCGGTACATCATTGAACCTGGATGAAGTATTGAATGAGGTCGTTGCAGAAATCGAGAGATGCTACCAGATGTTGGGAAACGGCCAGGCAAGGCAAATCAGGGAACAGTATATCGACAGACTATATTGGCATCGACAACCTCATATCTTCGAAACGAATGGAGCTCCATTTGTAGGTATGATTTCAGGGATTGATTCTGAAGGAAGACTTTGTATTCAATCGGAAAATGGTATCAGGAGGTTCCTGGCAAAGGAAGTGCAATACAAATCCTGAAATTCCCGTGGCCGTCCACCCGTTCGGGGTACCTGTTACCCTATTATTTGAACTCCTTCACCCGAAACCCCTTGATTCACAGCTTTTAAATGCACTATCTTCCAACGCAAATTTCCTAAAATGAATCTCAACACCGAATTGCAGAAAAACAACTCATTCGATGCGATTGTCGTAGGGACGGGCATCAGCGGGGGATGGGCAGCCAAGGAGCTGACCGAGAAAGGAATGAAAACATTGGTGCTGGAGCGGGGCAGGATGGTGAAGCACTTGGAATACCCTACTGCGGCAATGGATCCGTGGCAGTTTCCAAACGGAGACAGGCCAACACAGGAAGACTTGAAACAACAAGGCGTGCAGAACCGCACTGGCTATACTGTTAAACAGTCTTCCAAACACTGGTTTGTCAACGATCTCGAAAACCCATACAATGAAGTTAAGCGCTTTGACTGGATGCGGGGCTATCATGTTGGTGGCCGGTCCATCACATGGGGACGACAGAGCTACCGACTTGGCGATCTCGATTTTGAAGCCAACCTGAAGGACGGTGTGGCAATTGACTGGCCGGTCAGGTACAAGGAGATTGCTCCCTGGTACGACTATGTTGAAAAGTATATCGGGGTAAGCGGACAGAATGAAGGACTGTACCAGTTGCCGGACGGAAAATTCCTGGCGCCAATGGAATTGAACTGTGTGGAGCGGGAACTGAAGAAATCTATGATGGACAAGTTTGGCCGCATGCTTACCATCGGCCGTACTGCCCACCTCACTGAGAAACTCGAGCATAGCCCCCAGCGCGGTACATGCAAGTTCAGGGATCGATGCATCCGCGGATGCCCTTATGGAGGCTACTTCAGCAGCTTGTCTTCCACTTTGTGGGCAGCCGAGAAAACTGGAAACATAACCCTTCGCCCCAACTCTATTGTCTATGAACTGATTTACGACGATACGAAGGGCAAGGCGACAGGTGTTCGCATCCAGGATGCCGAAACAGGGGAGCAGACTGAATTCTATGCAAAAGTGATCTTCCTTTGTGCATCCACATTCGGCTCGACACATATCATGCTGAACTCCACCTCCAGCCGGTTCCCCAATGGATTTGGAAATGACAGCGGTGAACTCGGCCACAACATCATGGACCACCACCTGAGCGTGGGGGCCAATGCAGAAGCGCCTGGTTTTGACGACATGTACTACTCAGGACGCCGTGCGAATGGAGTATATGTTCCCAGATTCCAGAACATAGGAAAGGACAAACGGGAATACCTGAGAGGGTTTGGCTACCAGGGAGGAGCCAGTCGCCAGGGGTGGATGAGTATGGTGGCAGAAATGGCTATCGGTGCCGACCTGAAGCAAGCGATTCAGACCCCTGGCATGTGGACCATCGGGCTGGGGGGATTTGGAGAGTTCCTTCCTTACCACGAGAACAAAGTCTACCTTGACAAAGAGAAGAAGGATAAGTACGGACTTCCTACCCTGACGTTTGACGTGGAATTGAAAGACAACGAGCGCAAGATGCGCAAGGACATGTCACGCGAGGCAGCTGAAATGCTTTCTGCGGCCGGATTTACCAACGTCAAGGAATACGACAAGGAAATCGGACCCGGACTTGGCATTCATGAGATGGGAACGGCGAGAATGGGTAGGGATCCCAAGACTTCGGTGCTGAATAAATTCAACCAGGTGCACGCCTGCAAGAATGTGTTCGTCACCGACGGTTCTTTTATGGTGTCATCAGCGTGCGTCAACCCTTCGCTGACCTACATGGCCTTCACGGCAAGGGCAGTCAATTATGCGATGGACGAAATGAAGAAAGGAAACCTCTGATCAAAATATTGAACTATGAATAGAAGAGAAGCATTGCAACGGGCCGGACTGGTTCTCGGCTATGCCGTTTCCGCTCCTGTTTTGGCGGGCGTACTCAAGGGCTGCAAGGCGGCTCCCGAGCTCACTTTCAAACCCGACTTTTTCAATCCCGATCAGGCGGCCATTGTGAGCGAGGTGGCTGAAATCATCATTCCCAAAACAGATACACCTGGTGCCAAAGACGTGGGTGTACCAGGGTTTATCGACAAGCTGGTGAAGGAGTGCTATTCCAAGGAAGACCAGGATCGTTTCCTTGCCGGCCTGAAAGAATTTGATGAAGGTGCCGATGATTTCATGGACCTTGACCACGATAAGCAGGTGGCTTATGTGAAGAAAGTTCACGACGAGGCGCTTGCAGCCATGAAGAGCGGCGCTTCGAAAGAGCGGCCATTCATTCTGAAGATGAAGGAACTTACGCTCGTCGGATTCTTCACCTCCGAGCCCGGCGCTACCCAAGTGTTGCAGTACGAAGCTGTTCCCGGCGCATACCGCGGATGTGTGCCGCTTTCAGAGGTGGGCAAGACCTGGGCCACGTGATTGCTGCGTGATTGCTGATTGTTGGTAACTTCGACATTCAGAATTCCCTGTTCATCATTCAACATTCAACTCCTTCTGCCCCGTTGGTTTCACAATCGCACCCACACCGCCCTTCGTTCTCGTTGGTCTTCCAATAGCACCCACCGCCCTTGTTGGTCTTTAAAGCCAACAAGCCTGCGCACTTTCAAGCAGCACAAGCCCCGCGCTCATTCAATGCTGGCCGCAAAGCCTGATGCTTGCAGTCATAATAGTTATTGCCAAAGCAATTGATCAGGAATTCCGGATTGCTTTGAACCACTAAGCCTGCAACCTTCGGTTTGTGAAATATGCTCGGGAACATCCGGATTTCATCACAGCCACTTGTCTTGAATTGAAGCCAATTCTTTCCTCAGATCGGAACAAAAATATCATCATAGAAAGTATGAGGTTTCTGACCAGGGACGAACGGGTGTTAATCTATGCATTTGTATTAATGAAATGTTGGGTGAGCACAAGCGCAGCGATGTTCAACGGGACTTCCTGAGGTTTACATCCCAGAGAATATTAGAAGTACTGAAAGCAAACGATGATGCCCTATCCATGATAACCCTGTTCGAGCAGAGTTGTGCAAGTAGCCACAGGATTACAAATATTCCAGTGCGGGTTCTATCTATGCAATAAAACTGAGTGGGATTTCTTATCACACGCGGATGGGTGAGATTAGTGAGTGCGACTTGATAGTGCCCAAGATTGGTGGTTCTTTAAATCAACAAGGGCGGGGGAAGACCAAGGGCGCGGATTGAGCTCTAACGTGTTCCGATGATCGAAGCTTCTAATTCGGCTCATTGGACCTGTTCAATTACAAGGATTTGAGATAGTTCCGCAGGTGGTCGGAAAGTCGCTTTTGATCCCGGATTAATGCTTGTTGAAAGACAATACACTGGTCGTACTGATTTCGGACTAGCAAAATGGCACTTCTGAAGTCTGGGTGTTTTAGAATGGTTTGCATTTGTTCTAATCCCTCGGCGGATTTGCGAACACTTATATTTTTCAACTTGCTTCTGTTCTCATAATATTGAAAGTGATGGGACGTAAGTTGGTTGATCTTAACATGGCTGGCATACTCCGTTAATTTGCCGTAAGCCTGTTCAATATATCCGAAGTCAGTATTGAAAAAAAAGAAGATTTCCCTCCGTAATGAGTCGGGCAGTTCTTGCCATGCGTCCGAAGTCGAGAGGCCTAAATAGGAGGGTGAATTCATGCCAAAAAAAGAATAATCATTGCCGATGCTGGCGATGAGCTTGTCCATTTGTTCTTGGGAGATTTCTTTGCCCATTATCGATAGCGCCAGGCAGGTGTCAGCGGAATTCATAAACCCCTCACAATACAGCAGGTCGTCAGCGATTTCTTTGCCCTTTATTTCAAGATCAACTAACAGAGATTGGAGGATTTCCTTTCTGTCTTGCAGGCTTTTGCGGTTGTCACGCATTTCCTCAAAAACGAAAGACAATGTAATTCCAATGAAAATAATGACGATTTCAACCAGGTATTTTAAGAGGTGCTTTTTCATATAACGGTTATGGACTTGCGCCCTGTCTCGGCGTCGACGGGAAAGCGAAGTTAAGTATTTGCTTTTATTGCACTCACCCAAAAACGTGCGGCCTTTCAAGTAGCCCAAACCCTCACGTTCTTTTCAAAGGCTTACTGACAATCGATCTGCGTACCATTTGATATTGCTGATCGAAGAGGGCGGAGGGAATGGTTTGATGCCTTGAGATTGCTGATTGTCGATCCTGGGGAACTTCGGCATTCAGAATTCCCTGTTCATCATTCAGCATTCAACTCTGCCTCGTCTATTGATTCTATTGTTGTTTAGGAACATTAAACATCCACCGGATTCCAAACCGGTCAAGGCATACGCCCCAATAGCCCCAAAACTCATCATGAGGTGCAACACAATCTGTGCCTCCCTGGGAAAGTGCCTTGTATATTCTATCAGCTTCCTCTTTCGTGTCGGGCTCCAGACTGATGGTGGTGTTATTGCCGATTTTTAATTTATGTCCCATGCTTTCAAGCATGTCTGTTCCCATAATGTTCGTGCCTCCCAATATGGGCAGTGCGACATGCATCACCATTTTTTTCTCAGCGTCCGAAAGTTTGGGCATTCCTTCTTGCTGAGGCATATCGCCCATACGCATGATAGGAGCTGACCACTCTGTTTTGAAAACAGATTTGTAAAGGTTAAACGCTTCTTCAGCATTCCCCTGGAAATTAAGGTAGATGTTTGTTTTTGCCATGTTGCTGTATGTTGTTGTGGTAGGCATGAAAGTTAGTGCCTTCTTTCAAAATAAACGCCTGCTTAGGGTGCATATGACGTTAGGGGGGTGAGGGCTAGTACCATATTTTTCGTGTCGTCCTGAAATCTTTACCTCAATCAGTCCGTCTCGTCCATCAAATGAAATTTGAATATTCCTACCATTTATCTTGTACGATTTCGTCCCTGAGCCAAAAGCGTATGGGATATAATGCAGTTCCAATAGCTCACAGTCGAATTCAGTTTTTAGTTTCTCTTCAAACTGTTGCGTGATGTCTAAAAAATTCAAAGTATCGGTTGTTTGTCTGATGAGAATTTGTCCAACGGCATGGCCCACAACGTTTGTGTTTGCGCAGTGGTGGGCTTTTGAAAACGTATTTGTCCCACGTGACCAAACGTTGAACGAAGATATAAACTTATAGCTTACACTGAACCCCACCATTGCGCAAACATTTTGTTGGCAGTAGTAGGGCCTTCTCCTCACTTCATTCGTAGCCTTCTCACAATACCAATGGCAATTGTAACAACTAATATCATTACCCATCCGATTGCAATCGTCCTAACCATTCCGTCAATTAACATTGGAAAAAGGAACGTGTCTACTTTTCCGGTTTTCCAGAATACCCACTCACTGCCAAGTTTTGTTGCGACCCTAGGATTGCCGGTTTCAAGTATTATGATACCGTCACCTGTTTCTGGATTCAATCGTATCGCTGTATTTATTGGCGGACTACTTTTTCCGTCATGGCCTATGATGAAATCGTTATTTTCTGTGGTTGCGTAAAGCACTGTACCCAACCCCCAAATTTCTACCCCCATTGATTGTCCATGAGGTTCTCTCATTTTTTTAATGGTCTCTGCCTTAACAAGATTTCTCCCAACGTGCTCCCCATTTTTGCCCTCAAGATGCGTCTGAAAGAATAATTCCAAGTCAGCTAAGGATGTATAGAGTGACGTTGCGGCAAGTGAAGTGTAGCGGTAATGACTTGCTTTGCTTCCATCATTGTTATAGAATTCTGCCAGTTTGTAGTCGGATGAGTCCTCCCACGTATACGAAGATTGTAGCATGTTTAAAGGGATGAATATTGCTTCCTTCATATATATAGGAAATGATTGTCCGCTCACTTCTTCTACCAGTAGTTGAAGAATTGTATAGCCACCACCCGAATATTTAAACTCGCTGCCTGGCTTAGTCCCAACACGTACTTCTCCACTAATATGCTTATCGGCATCAGCTGCTTTGGTCAATGATTGTTCAATGGATTGTACCGGTCTGCCCGTTTCAAAACCTGAATAGCCGAGTCCATCTGTAAGTCCTGCCGTATGACTTAACAGTCTTCGTACTGTTACTTCTTCGTTATTGAATTCACTAGGAGGTAATTGCCATCTTGTTAGGTATTGACTTACCGGAGAATCTAAATCCAGTTTACCATCTTCTACCAACCTCATGATACCAACTGCGGAAATCCACTTGCTTAAAGAAGAAACCTGAAAAATAGTATTTCTGTCAACGGGTTTTCTTATTGAATAAAATTTCTCTTTTTCAACGGTTCCATCGCTCATAATCGCCATTGCAAAATTCCCTACGAATTGTTTGTCTAGTTCCGCATCAACAGCTTCAAGAAAGGATTGTGTTGTATTTGATTTGGCGATGGGTTGATGAAACCAACCATCCAGAGTGCCAAAAAAAACAACACCAGCCCATAGGAGCATTAGCAAAACTGCACCTACTATATAGAGTAAAATAATTTTCATAATTCTTGCTTTATACCTCGCCAACTTGAACAGACTCGGACCGGGAAAGGTATTCATACCCTCGATAGAGCACTAGTATCTCTATGACTACCGCAGGTATCAAGACTATATACGAGATAAAGAATAACACCACAGTGATGAGTAAGCAGCCCATTGTGATTTCCAATATCCCCGCTATGCGCGAGAGTTCGCCCATGCTATCTTGTAGTCGAAGGAGGGATGCTCCGAATACAATACCCAACGCACCCATGACTATGGCAATTACTGTGTACGGAATCCAAACACTTTCCACGTTTGCCGCTGATAGTGAACTTACATCTAAAATGCCCTTGCAAAAGGTTACAGCCATCAGCAGATAGGCGCTCACCTTCAACAACGAATTTTCGAATACCTCACTTAAGACAATAAATCCTCGTGCAAACAACGCAAACGAAATCACCATGACCGTTGTCAGGCTAATATAGATGGCATTCATACGAAATCCCCAGTCACGGCCATCAGCGAACCAGGCAATGTCCATTGTGCCGAGAATAATTTCAGCCACCAGGTATACCGCTCCAGCCAGAACGGCAATCAATAGCGTGTTTCTGTTGGTGGAGGGTGAAGTACTCTTTTGTGTTTCCATCACTTGGTTTTGTCTAGTTAAAAATGATTCATAATTCTCTCCAAGTGCTTCTAATAAAATTTTCACAGTAATCGTGCGGGGTAAGACCTCGCCTGCTTCAATACGCTGAATGGTGCGAACACTCACGTGGCTTTTTCCAACCAACTCCTCTTGTGTCATATTTTTTTCTTTGCGTAAAGCAGTCAGTTGTCTGCCAAGTTCTGGTTGCTGCATATCAATTTTTTAAAAGCACAATGTTACACGTTTAACGAGCAGTATCGAATAAAAAGATGCTGCTTTTACCCGTCATTTGCCCGTCATTTGTAGGGAGAGGGCGACAATTGCTAATATTTGGGTGTTCTGTTCGGAATTTTGAAGTAGTCCAGGAATGGGGATGTAAAAAAGAAGGTCAAATCAATATTGTCTCGGAGTTGTTCACTTGTCCCTGTGGGAAGTCTTTGTTAGTAGACTTGTCGTCCGTTGTTTTTTAAAACTCAAATTTGTCCGGGCCCTATTACTGCCAACGACCAGTGCATATGACGTTGCCGGGACTGGTCCACGGCCTCGTACATGCCGAGTGTTGCTAAGAAACTAATTTACGAATTAGCTCGAACCCCGGCAATGGCATATGCACCTTGTTGGCGGCTGGGCTTATTAAAATGTTTACAGGACTTTCATCAGGCCATAGATTAGGAATATGATTCCTCCAAGTCTGTAAAAGTTCTTTAGTTTTTGAAACTTCTTCTGAGCCTCTTCATCTTTCGACCACTTAATCACTTTAAAACCTATAAGTATGAATATCAAACCAATTCCAATTGTGAAATAGCCCGCGAGAACATCGTATTGCTCCATTCAAGTTTAAACTATTTTTCCCTGGTCAAGTACGTTCAATTCTTGTTTGGCCTGGCCGCCAACGTTGGTGCATATGACTTTG
>JAFEAM010000050.1 GCA_018266395.1 Bacteroidota bacterium
TTTTTTATTTTAAACATACAGGCTCCGGGATTTCAGAGTAAGGATCGATGGAGGGTTTCCACTTGCTAATGAATCTTTCACCACGGAGGCACGGATGAGTGCAGTGGTATTCGAGAGCAAAAGATCCGTGAAATCCGTGGCAATGATTTTCTAACAAGAGCTTAGTATTCCGTTTGCTGATGAATGGTTGCCACGGATGGCACGGATGAATACAATGGTACACATCAAAAGGCAAATTTTCTCTGCGTCATCGTGCCTCAGCGGTTAATTCATTTTCTGCGGCCCCGAAGGGGTCGTTGTCCTCAACTATCGACGATCTATAGACCTTCAATCCCTCCGGGATTGGATTATGCCATGAACAATGGAAACTCAAGCACGAAGCTCGCGCCGAATGTTAGTTGTGTCACCACTTCAGGGTTCTTGCTCAAATGGCAATCATGTTTCTATAATAATTTCATCCCTCCGGGATTTCAGAGTAAGAAGGATCGATGAAGGTTACTACTTGCTAATGAATCTTTCACCACGGAGGCACGGATGAGTGCAGTGGTATTCGAGAGCAAAAGATCCGTGAAATCCGTGGCAATGATTTTCTAGCAAGAGCAATGTATTCCGTTTGCTGGTGAATAACTTGCCACGGAGGCACGGATGAATGCAGGGGTGTTCCATAGCAAAAGATCCATGAAATCCGTGGCAATGATTTTTTAGCAAAAGCTCAGTATTCCGTTTGCTGATGAATGGTTGCCACGGATGGCACGGATGAATACAATAGTTTTCCAAAGTAAAAGCTCCGTGTTTCCGTGGCAATGTATTCTTAGCAAAAGCTGGGCGATGGATTGCCAACTGCCGGAACCCCGACGATAATGTCGGGGCAGGCCTTGAACCTATTCCCTACCCCAACAATCTCCGATGATAATTTACCTGTCCCAAATGATACCCGAGGTGGGAGCTTAGGTGAATCAGGAAGAAGCGTGTGGTCATGGGATAGCCTAAAACCTCCTGTGGGTAAATCGCGTCGAGGGTTGCGTCTTTGAGGAGCGGCATGGTTTGTTCGACTGCGGCAATGGCACGCCTGATTTCTTCCAGCAACGCAGCTCTGGCAATTCCCCTGGCGGCAAACTCATTGTCCCTGTTCCTCACGTAACCCGACTTGCCCAGGATGGCGCCGATGTAATGCTGGAGGTTGCCACACAGGTGCAGGCACAGGTTGCCCGCAGAGTTGGCGATGAGCTTATCCACCTTCCAGATGCTCTGTTCATCGGCATATTGGGAGATCTCGGTCTCCAGTTTCTTCAGGTCCCTGACCAGCAGCTGCTGGATGTCTTTTGCAAAAGCGCTCATCGTACTATATCGTTTTCTATTGCCTTTATCTGTTCACCCAGATGCTCCATTGCCAATTCATAATGGGCGGCATCTGTAATTTTGGTATTGACACTTACGTAGAATTTGATCTTAGGTTCTGTGCCGGAAGGTCTTACTGAAATCTTGGCACCATCCCAGGTATAGAATTGAAGCACGTCAGATTTGGGTAATGACAATGGTGTCTTGCGCCCGTTCAGCAGACTGGTCTCAACACCTGATTGATAGTCCAACAGCCTCACGACTTTTTGCCCTGCGATGATATGGGGCGGCGCGTTGCGGAAACGCTCCATCATCTGTTTGATTTGCTGTTCACCTTCGGCACCTGTTCTTACAAGATTGACAAGACCCTCGCGGTACAGTCCGAATTCCTGGTACATCGTCACCAGCCAGGCAAACAAATCCTTGCCTTCATCTTTGGCGGCAGCGGCCATGGCGGCAAAGAAGGCACAGGCTGATACCGCATCCTTGTCGCGCACAAAATCACCCACCATATAACCGTAACTTTCCTCACCGGCGGCAATGAATTTCTTTTTCCCTTCATTCTCCCGGATCAGTTCAGCTACATACTTGAAGCCTGTCAGGGTGTTGACACATTCTACACCAAGCTGAGCGGCCATAACGTCAATCAACTCGGTGGTGACAATGGTCTTGACTATATATGCGTTTTCCTTTGACTTAAGATTCTTGAGGATAAACCACATCATCAGGCTCAAAGCCTGGTTGCCGTTCAAAAGGAAGAAATCACCTGATGCATTCCTGATCCCGATACCCACCCGGTCTGTGTCGGGGTCGGTAGCCATCACCAATTCTGCCTTGATGGCCTTGGCTTTCTTTAAAGCCAGATCCATGGCGGAGCGTTCTTCCGGGTTGGGGGAGGCTACGGTCGGGAAGTTCCCATCGGGGGTCTTCTGTCCTTCGACAATCGCCACATTGGTAAAGCCAAGCCGGTTAAGACACTGCGGCACCATGGTTATACCTGCACCGTGAAGGCTTGAGTAGACGATAGAAATATTGTGATGTTTTTTGATGCACTCTTTTCTTGGGATCAGCGGAAGCACCTGCGCATAGTAGGCTTCTTCCAGAGAGTGGTCGATCGTTTTGATCTTGCTCTTGTCGGCATCGAACCTTATCTGGCTGAAGCTGGTGATGGCATTGACTTCTTTGATCACATTCTTGTCGTGGGGAGGGACCAGCTGCGCGCCATCGCTCCAGTAGGCCTTGTAGCCGTTGTACTCTTTGGGATTGTGCGAGGCGGTGATGACCACGCCCGACTGGCATTTCAGATGGCGGATGGCGAAGGAGAGCAGGGGCGTGGGGCGTAGTTCGGGGAAGAGGTAAACCGTGATCCCGTTGGCGGAGAAGACGTTCGCGGTAACTTCAGCGAACTTCCTGCTGTTGTTCCTGCTGTCGTGCGCAATGGCGACCTGTATCGGTTGATCCGGGAATGACTTCTTCAGATAATTGGCAAGGCCTTGCGTGGCGCTTCCTACGGTGTAGGGATTCATGCAGTTGGATCCCACGCCCATGATGCCTCTCAAGCCACCGGTGCCAAACTCCAATGATTTATAAAAGCTGTCGATGAGAAGCCTAGTGTCCGTTTGCTCCAGCATCTTTTTGATCTGTTGCCTGGACTCTTCATCGATGGAACTGTTCAGCCATTCATTGGCCGTCTTCCTGGCCCGTTCCAAAAGTTCGCTATTGCTCATTTTGTATTTACTAACGACTAACTACTCAATACTAAGGACTACTACTATAAATTCCCTCGCAACGCCTGCTCCCTCTCAATCGATTCAAACAGTGCTTTAAAGTTTCCCTTGCCGAACGACCGTGCACCGTTGCGTTCAATGATCTCAAAGAAGAGGGTAGGTCTGTCGAGGATGGGTTTGGAGAAGATCTGCAGCAGGTATCCTTCTTCGTCGCGATCGATAAGGATATTGAGCTTCTTCAGTTCTTTCAGGTCTTCGTCAATTCTGCCGACCCGATCCATCACGTCGTCGTAGTACGTATCGGGCACGCGCAGGAATTCCACGCCACGGCGGCGCAATTCAGAGACGGTATGAATGATGTCCTTGGTGGCGATGGCGATGTGCTGTACGCCGGCACTTTTGTAGTAATCAAGGTACTCTTCGATCTGCGACTTCTTCTTGCCGGAGGCAGGTTCGTTGATGGGAAACTTGATATAGCCGTTGCCGTTGGAAACCACCTTGGACATGAGGGCGCTGTATTCTGTAGAGATGTCCTTGTCGTCGAAGGTGAGCAGCAGGCTGAATCCCATGACCTTCTCATAGAACTCCACCCAATAATTCATTTTGCCCAGCTCCACATTGCCCACGCAGTGGTCCACGTATTCCAGTCCGATGGATGTGGGGTTGAAATCAGAAGTTACACGTCTGAATCCGGGAAGAAATGCTCCTTTGTAGTTCTTCCTTTCTACAAATGTATGCAGCGTTTCGCCATAGGTATGAATAGATGAGATCACCACTTCGCCGAACTCATCTTTAAGAGTCTGAGGAGGTGATGCCGGTTGTGCGCCGCGGGAAACGGTCTCACTGAAGGATTTCACTGCATCGTCCACCCAAAGTGCCAGCACTTTCACGCCGTCGCCATGGCGAGAGACATGCTCTGATATTTCCGTGTCGGGCTGCATGGAGGTAGTAAGGACAAACCTGATTTTGCCTTGCTGGAGGACATACGATGCACGATCCCGGACCCCCGTCTCCGGCCCTGCATAGGCTACAAGCGAAAATCCAAAACAATGCTGATAGTATAAGGCAGCCTGCCGTGCGTTGCCCACATAAAACTCAATGTAGTCTGTTCCATTGATCGGCAAGAAATCCTGTTTGTTCTCCATCTCCTAAATCGTTGTGTTACCCAAAATTAATCAAATTAGAGGTTTGGTGGAGATTAGGATTTTGTGTGGTGTGAGACCTGATTGCTATTGGGTTTAGTCAGCTCTTATGGTTTAGGAAGACCTACCTTCAATTGTAGACTGTGCTTACCGAGCTAGGGGTGCGGTGGGCGTGCACGAACGGCGCGGCGCAAACCGAGGCACGTGCGGTGGCAAGGCGGCTAGCAGCGGGGAGGTGCGCAGCGTTCGTGCTGCCTTTTCTTTTGGTTACTTTTCTTTGGGCAAGCAAAGAAAAGTGACAAGCCAAAACAAGTTTAAAACAGACGAGCATGAACTGGAACAATTCCAGGGTGGACCATATTCCAAGTCAGGTGCATTTAGAATATAATGTGACGCTACTAATATTTCCTTTTTCCAAACCATTTATCTAATCTTGAAAAAATTTGAAGAGGAAATGGACGTAAAAGCATTGGATAAGGCCCTGCAGGAGATTATCAAGGCAAGAATGGATCTGGCAAAGGTTGATTATAACAATCCGAAATACGATGACCTGGAAGAATCTCTCCATGACCTGGAGGATGCCTTTCAGGATAAGTTCGGTGATGAGCTTGAATCTGCTTTACAAGAAGTCCATGATGAGTACTGCCCCGACTCCGATGTACTCCATCCTGTAGCCTACATCGCAAAGAAGTATAACATCAGCGACAAGAATGAATACTCCGTCACCAACTCAGAAGGAGTGTTTGTTGAAATGGATGATTATCCCGGTAAGGACACAAAGCTTGTAATACTGCCTTCCCCCGTTCGTATTGTGCTGAACATCGGGAGTGAGAAGCAACAAATCGTCTGGAAGGCTCCCTGATTAATACCTGATCCCCACGTGCTCTCTTACTCTGTTGAGCACCGCCTGTGCGATTTTGCGCGCCCTGGATTCGCCTCGCTGAAGAATTCGTTCCAGTTCATCAGGATTTGACAACAGGTATTGGAATTTCTCCCGTTCGTTTTTGAAATGATCCATGATGAGAGAGAGTAGTTCCTGTTTGGCATGTCCGTAACCAAAATTGCCGGCCAGGTACTTCTGTCTTAGCGCTTCAGTCTGGGCAGGTGTAGCGAGCAGTTTGTAAATGGCGAACACGTTGTCGGTGTCAGGATTCTTGGGAGACTCCAGCGGCGTACTGTCGGTTACGATAGACATCACCTGCTTCTTCAATTCTTTCTCCGGCAGGAACACATCGATGATATTATTGTAGGACTTGCTCATCTTCTGGCCGTCCGTTCCAGGAACTGTCATGAGGTTTTCCTCAATCTTGGCTTCCGGGATCACAAAAGTATCTCCGTATGTGGTGTTGAATGCGGTGGCGATATCCCGGCACATTTCCAAGTGCTGCTTCTGGTCCTTGCCAACCGGTACGACGTTTGAATCATACAGTATAATGTCAGCGGTCATCAGTACGGGATAGATGAACAACCCGGCATTGACATCAGAGAGCCTGTCCGATTTATCCTTGAAGGCGTGGGCATTGGCCAGCATGGGATAGGGCGCGAGGGTGCACAGGTACCAGGTGAGTTCACATACGTCCGGGATGCGGCTCTGGCGGTAAAGGTAATTTCGCTCGACGTCGAGGCCCATGGCAATCCACGCTGCGGCGATTGCACGGGTGTTGCTTTCCCTGACCTGGGGGTCCTTGATAGATATAAAGGAGTGAAGGTCCGCGATGAAAAAGAATCCTTCATTGCCTGGTTGTTCGGATAACTGCACGCCGGGCATAATGGCGCCGAGGAGGTTTCCGAGATGGGGGCGTCCTGAACTTTGAATGCCTGTGAGAATTCTTGCCATGGTGGTGCAAATAAAACAGGGTTAAGTCAATTAAGCTTATTTTTGCAGCGTTTTGTTATGAAGAAAGCATTGATAGTGTGGATGATCGGGTGTGCGCTGGCGGCTGGTGCGCAGCAGGCGGAGCCCGTTATTTTCCGTGAGCGCTCGTTTGACTTTGGCAACGTGCAGGAAAGTCAGGGAAATGTGGATCATGAATTCATATTCACCAACAACAGCGGTAGGCCCCTCCGTATTACAGGAGTCAAGGCTTCATGCGGTTGCACAACGCCGGCGTGGACCAATACGGTGATCCCGGCAGGCAAAACCGGATTTGTGAAAGCCAGTTTCGATCCCCGCGGACGGCCCGGGTACTTTAACAAGACTCTCACCGTTCAGACCGATCTCGAAAATGGTGAGGTGGTTCTGCAAATCAAAGGACATGTCGTCAGTGCGAATGGGGAGGAAGCACAGCCGGGCATTGCGATGGGGACACTCAAATTCAATACACGCTATTTCAATGTCGGCAAGGTGTACACAAACCGGGAGGTTGTTGTAAGGGATTTTCCTGTTTTGAACGCGGGGAGTTCGGTGGTGCGGTTCAAAGAGGTAATGGCACCGGAATACGTGAAGGTTCAAACGCCCCAGCAGCTTCATCCGCAGGAAAAAGGAGAGATCAGAATTACCTATGATGGCAGAAAGAGAAATCAACTGGGATTCTATACTGACAACATCACGCTTCTGACGGATGATCCCGCAGGTGAGTCAAAGTCAATAACAGTATTTGCAACGATTGAGGAGTACTATCCCAGGCCAACACCGGAAGAGCAGGCCAAGGCTCCTGTTTTGTCCATTCGTGTTCCTGTGGTGGATTTGGGGCGCTATGAATCTGCAGTGACAATTGAGAAGGATGTATATGTGCTGAACTCAGGCAAGAGAGATCTTATGATTAAAGCCCTCCAGCCGAACTGTTCCTGTGTGACTGCGGCGGCAATGCAAAATGTGGTTCACCCAGGAGATTCTGCGGCGATCAAAGTTGTGTTCACGCCGCAGAAGCGGATTGGTACCCAGCAAAAAGCGGTCACCATTTATTCCAACGATCCCAGAAGTCCGGTACAAATGATCCAACTTCAAGTGTTTATCGAAAGGTAGGAGGGTACAGGCTGGTTAAGCGCCAACGAGGATATTGGCAATCTTTAAAGCGGCATCTCCATTTCCATAGAGCCTGGCATCCTGAATGGAATCATCTTTGTGCCGGAGGAACGCCTCAACGATCTTCTTGCTCTCAGCCCCGGCGAGGGTATTGGCGCCTGCCTCCACAAGTTCCACCCATTCTGTTTGGTCGCGCAGCGTGATACAGAATTTTCTGAAGAAGTAGGCCTCCTTCTGCAATCCACCGCTGTCGGTGAGCACCATACTGGCATTGTCGAGCATCACAAGCATGTCAAAGTAACCGAGTGGCTCAATGATCGTAAAGCGGGGAGGTGTCTTCAATGTTGAAAGGTGGCGCCTGGTTCTGGGGTGCAGCGGTACAACTACATTGACCGTCTTGTGGATTTCATTCAGCGCATCCACAATACCAGACAGCCGGTTCGGATGATCCGTATTCTCAGCACGGTGAATGGTGGCGACAGCAAATGACTGTTTCTCCAGTCCGAGTCTGCGGATAACATCAGACATCTTTCTTGCCTTCTCAAGGTAGAAGAGGACGGAGTCGTACATGACGTCACCTACCTGTTCAATCCGGCAAGGGTAATTGCCAAAGCCCTCCTTGTGGAGGTTCTTCACGGCTGTTGCGGTTGGACAGAACAATATTGAGCTGATCCTGTCGGTAAGAATACGGTTGACCTCTTCCGGCATCCTCATGTCAAAGCTTCGTAATCCGGACTCAACATGTATTACTGGGATATGAATCTTAGCTGCGGCCAGTGCCCCTGCCAGTGTTGAGTTGGTGTCGCCGTAAACCATCACCGCATCTGGTTTGTCTCTCAACAGGATTTCCTCCACCTTTTCCAGCATGCGTCCCGTCATGGCACCATGGCCAAGGCTGTTTACTTCCAGGTGGTGGGCTGGGCGTGGGATTTCCATTTCACGAAAGAACACTTCGGACATGCTTTCATCGAAGTGTTGCCCTGTGTGAATGATCTGTTCCTTGAGGCCAGCATCAGCCAGCGCCCTTGAGACAGGCGCTGCTTTAATGAATTGCGGACGAGCGCCCAGAATGGTCGTAATCGTCTTCATGCAATCCCGGATATATTATGAGAAGGCCTGGATGCCGGTGATCTCATTTCCGAGAATCAGCAGGTGAATATCATGAGTGCCCTCATAGGTGATGACGGATTCGAGGTTCATCATGTGCCGCATGATGGAATATTCACCCGTAATGCCCATGGCACCGTGTACCTGTCTGGCTTCACGGGCGATCTCAAGCGCCATCTCAACATTGTTGCGTTTGGCCATGGATATCTGCTGGGTCGTAGCCTTTCCATCGTTCATCAACACACCGAGTCGCCAGGTGAGCAATTGTGCTTTAGTGATTTCAGTCAGCATTTCAGCAAGTTTCTTTTGGACCAGCTGAAAGGAACCTATGGGCTTCCCAAACTGTATGCGTTCTTTCGCATAGCGACGTGCCGATTCATAGCAGTCCATAGCTGCACCCAGTGCACCCCATGCAATTCCGTACCGAGCCGAATCAAGACACATAAGAGGGGCACCGAGTCCGTTCTTTCCTGGAAGTAGATTTTCTTTAGGGACTTTTACATTATCGAACACCAACTCACCGGTAGCGCTTGCCCGCAGTGACCACTTTCCATGTGTTTCCGGAGTGCTGAATCCTGCCATCCCGCGTTCGACAATCAAACCATGAATGCGACCCGCTTCATTCTTCGCCCATACTACTGCAACATCCGCGCGGGGTGCGTTGGAGATCCACATCTTGGCGCCATTCAGAAGATAATGGTCGCCGGCATCCTTGAAGTTGGTTACCATCCCGCCGGGATTAGAACCGTGATCCGGTTCCGTAAGTCCAAAGCAGCCAAGCCATTCGCCTGAAGCAAGCTTTGGGAGATATTTTTTGCGGTGAGCCTCAGATCCAAACTTGTAGATAGGATACATCACCAGGGAACCCTGGACCGATGCAGTGGATCGCATTCCCGAATCTCCGCGCTCAATTTCCTGCATAATGATGCCGTAGGAAATATAGTCAAGACCGCCACCGCCATATTCCTGAGGAATGGTAGGACCGAAAGCACCGAGTTCACCGAACTTCTTCACAATGTCGTAGGGAAAATAGGCGCGCTGTGCCCAGTCTTCAATGAAGGGTGTGATCTCCTTCTTGACAAAATCCCGGATGGAACTCCGGATGAGTTTATGCTCCTCAGTC
Organism: Bacteroidota bacterium; assembly: GCA_018266395.1. Lineage (GTDB taxonomy): Bacteria > Bacteroidota > Bacteroidia > Cytophagales > Cyclobacteriaceae > ELB16-189. The sequence goes on from JAFEAM010000050.1 coordinate 9,403, forward strand.
AGCAGTTCATCCAGCTGGTAGAAATCCGGATGATCATAGGCATCCTGCTTGAGGGACTTTCGCGCTTTCTCTGGCTGAGTCGTCGTGGTTGACATACATTTCTTAATTTGCTGCAAGTTAACGAATATGGATTCAACCCTTGACCCGAAATTGCAGGAATTGTTGGTTAAGCTGCAGCAGAAATATGCTGTGATGGGACAGGACATGTCTTCCTATCTGGATGGCCTGCTTCACTCAGATTACCTCACTTACTGGGACTACATTCACCTCGACACGTTGCTCAGTTTGCAGAATCCGAAGACGCAATTTCCGGACGAAAGAGTTTTCATTGCCTATCACCAGGTGACAGAGTTGTTCCTTAATCTCGTTCTGTGGGAAATGGAGCAGATGGCAGCCAAAGAAAATGACGCCGCATTTTTTCTGGCTAGGCTGGAACGGATCAACCGGTATTTCGTAATTCTTGCTGACTCTTTTTCCGTGATGACCGATGGAATGGAGCGCGATCAGTTCCTCAAATTCAGGATGTCATTGTTGCCTGCCAGCGGATTCCAGTCGGCACAGTACAGGCTGATTGAAATCTGTTCCACAGATATGATCAATCTCGTGGACGTTCAATTTCGTGATGATCAGGCCATGGCAGGGAATCTGGAACTTCAGTTGCAGCATTTGTATTGGAGAAGCGGCGCCACTGAACTGGCTTCCGGCAAGAAGACGCTCACGTTGCAGCAGTTCGAACAGAAGTACATGAAGAAATTCCTGGAGGCAGGGATGCAATATCAGAGTAAAAACCTTCGCCGGCTGTATCACACCTGGTTTGAGAAGGATGAGAAGATCATTCAAGGTCTTCGCGAGTTCGATCAGCTGGCCAATGTCTATTGGCCATTGGCACACATGCGGTCAGCGGCCAGATATTTGCATCGTGATCCGGAAGACATAAAGGCAACCGGCGGAACCAACTGGCAGAAGTACCTGCCGCCGCGGTTTCAGAAGGTGATTTTTTTCCCTGAATTATGGTCAGAACAGGAGAAAGTCGAGTGGGGAAGAGCAGGGGTGGAGCGGGCACTGTCAGGCGGCGGAAGTCGCTGAAAATCTGTATTTTTAAGGCTATTACCTCTCCCTTGATGAAACCGCAGGTTGTCCTGGCATTCTTCCTGCTTACAGTGGCTTGTCAGGCCCAGGGTCAGTCTTTGTTTACCCGCTACACCTATCACGATGCGGAGAAGAAGAACATCAAGGAAGTATTCCAGGTAAAAGACACGATCCATAACATCCTGCAGGGCCGCTATGTATCCTATTACCTCAACGGCAGTATGGAATCCAAGGGCCAGTTTGCCAACAACGAGACGACCGGCGTGTGGGAGTTCTTCTACGAAACAGGAAACATTCGTATGCGGGGGATACTGCGTCAGAATTCCAACTATGGCAACTGGGAGTACTTCTATGAAAACGGAAACAAGAGCATGGAAGGTACGGTGAACGGCAGAAACCGGGAAGGGGAATGGAAGATCTATTATGAAAGCGGTGAACTGAAAGAAAAGGGTGACTACGTAAATAATAAACGCTCAGGATTATGGGCCACATTTTTTGAAGACGGTACCCGGCGCGGTGAGGTCGAGTACGTGGATGATCACGGGCGCTACACGGAATTCTATCATTCGGGAAAAGTCTACGCCGAGGGACCAAAGTCTGGAGCGAAGAGTGTAGGGCACTGGAGGTTTTATGCCGAGGACGGAACGCTGGAATCAGAAGGCGAGTACACCAATGGCAAGAAGAATGGTGAGTGGAAGCATTACTTCCCATCAGGGAAAGTCAGCTCGCAGGGGCAATACGAGAACGATGAGCCCGTCTCAAAATGGACGTACTATTTTGATGATGGTGCAGTGAGTTCAAGTGGTGAGTTTGTGGCAGGGAAGAAGAATGGGTACTGGAGCAGTTTTAATAAAGACGGGACCATGAG
>JAFEAM010000051.1 GCA_018266395.1 Bacteroidota bacterium
CAAAAGGGACTGCAAAGGTAATACTCTATAATGGTTTTGCAAGTCCCCATTCTAACATTCCATATCCCTTTCAGGAGCCCCTTGAGAGACCAAAGTCCGCCAGGCGCCAAATCCTTACTACAAATAGTAAAATTTGACTCTCAACCGATTGAAATGAGGGATTCATTATCGACAAAGCAATCAATAATGCCGTTCTTTAGAGTAACCCCCTAACCATGAATCGACGAAAATTCCTTTTGCTCGCGTCCGCAGGTGGCACGGCAATAGCTATTCCATCTATCTATTACACGCAGCAGGTTCCTGACTACGACAAGTCATTGACCATACCCCATTCCTTGTCTTTGATATGGGAAAAAGAAACAATCCTCACAACAGGCAGAAAATACATTGAGAAATTCCCTGAGGAAAATAGTGAGCGCTCCCTGACACGTGCGCTCTTTACCGATTCTCAGATAACCAATGACCATCTTGAATCAAAATCAAAGCGTGATTTCGAGTCGAGCCAATACGTAATCATTGACGGGTGGATGCTGTCCCGCACCGAAGCCCGTCAATGCGCACTTTTTGCCATACATCAATCCAAAAGATCCTGACCATGCATATTGACGCCAGGCAATTGCCAAACCATTCTCTCATTGAAGGGGATATCTGCATTATTGGCACGGGACCTGCGGGCCTCAGTATCGCCATGGACTGGATGACTACAAAGTATAAAGTGATTCTGCTTGAAAGCGGCGGGTTTGAATATGATGACAAGATTCAGGACATGTACAGAGGAACTGAAACAGGTCAAAGATACTTCCCGCTCCGCTCCAGCCGACTCTCAAAATTCGGCGGAACGTCAGGACATTGGGCTGGCATGTGCTCCACGTTTGACAATATCGACTTCATGGAACGCGACTGGGTACCTGACAGCAAGTGGCCCATCAACCGGCAAGAATTGGATCCTTACTACGAACGGGCTCATAACCCATTGAAGCTGGGTCCTTACAACTATAATCTTTCTTACTGGCAACAAAAGGTAAACAACCTTAACCCTTTCCCACTGGACGAAAAGTGCATCTGGAATAAGATGTGGCAGCTAAGTGGCGTGGCCGGCTGGCGAAATGGAATGGCGCCTGCTTATAAGGACAACATCTTAAAGGCAAAGAACATATACCTGCACACCTATGCCACAGCGGTGAATATTCTTGCCAATGAAGATGTCTCCGGGATCTCGGAGATTATTGTGAAGAACCATGCCCGTAAGACCCATACAGTCAAAGCAAAACATTACATACTTGCCATGGGAGCAATACAAAACGCACGTATGTTGCTGGCTTCCAATACGCAAGCTCCCCATGGTCTGGGTAATGACCATGACGTCGTTGGCAGATACTTCATGGAACACCTGGAAGTGGATACAGCAGAGATGTGGCTGCTCAAGCCGTTTCCGACGGACCTCTACAATTTTAACCAGGAATGGAACATCTGGTGCGAACTTGCCATCCGCGAAGAGGTTCAGGTAAAAGAGAAAATTCTTAATGGAACTTGTGGTTTGACTCCCACTGCTGTGGCGCAAAACACCAGACCGAGAATTGACATCTGGCAGAATGAAGATCCGAGGATGGCAGTTGATAATATGTTTAAGGAGTGGGATCGTGCCGCAGAACTTTCTAAAAGTCAGAATCAGGGAGCCATTACCAGGGCTTTTACATTCCAGACCCGAATGGAACAATCGCCAAATCCGAATTCAAGAGTTACGATAGGAAAGGAAAAGGATGAATTGGGTGTGCCCCTCGCCAACCTCCACTGGGATCTCACTGCCCTTGACAAGCGAAGTCTGCGGCGTATCAATCAGATTATTGGTGAACAGGTCGGCATAGCAGGTATAGCACGCCTTAAACTCATGGACTTTCTTGTGGATGAAAAGGATGACAGTTTCCCCAAATCGACAAACGGAGGCTGGCATCATATGGGCACCACAAGGATGAGCGATGATCCAAAAAAAGGTGTGGTGGACAGACACTGTCAGGTACATAGGATTAAGAACTTGCACGTAGCCGGGTCAGGTTGTTATGTGACCGCAGGCGCACCGAATCCAACGCTTACACTGGTTGCACTCTCGCTACGGCTTTCCGACCGTGTCAAAGAAAGAATGAAACTAAACGCATGATGATCAGGCCTCCCTTCTGAACCGATGAATGGTTTCAGAACGGTCAGGGCCGGTGGAAATCAAAGAGATGGGAACGTCCAACTCGCGTTCAAGGAATTCGACATAAGCATTGAGCGCGGGTGGCAGCTGCGCTTCATTGAGCCCCTTCAGACTGCAGTTCCAACCCTTGAGCTCGTCATAAACCGGTGTAATATTCTCGTGGATCAACTCATACGGAAGCTGATCGGTCTCTGTTCCATCGGCAAGCCGGTATCGCGTGCAGACCTTTATGGATGGAAAAATGCTGAGCACGTCCGCCTTCATCATCAGCAATTGCGTAACACCATTGATCATAATGGAATACTTCAGGGAAGGAAGATCAATCCAGCCGCATCGGCGCGGACGCCCGGTGGTTGATCCATACTCGTTACCTTCCTTTCGCATCGCTTCTCCATCGGTGTCCAGCAACTCAGTTGGAAATGGTCCGCTACCCACCCGCGTGCTGTAGGCTTTGAAAATTCCAAACACCTCGCCGATGTGCCGGGGGGCTACGCCAAGACCTGTACAAGCCCCTGCCGTTACAGTATTGGAACTGGTGACAAATGGGTAACTCCCAAAATCAATATCCAACAACGAACCTTGTGCTCCTTCAGCCAGGATGGTGGATCCTTTTTTAATTTCACTATTGAGAAAATATTCGCTGTCAATCAAAGAAAATTGCTTCAGGAACGATACGGCGTCCATAAAGCCGGCTTCATGCTCCACCCAGCTAAAAGGGAAGTCATGCTCCTTTAAAATTCTCGCATGGTGATCGACGAGCTTGCGTAGCTTCTCCGGGAAAGATGATGAGAGCACATCACCAACCCGCAGCCCCTGCCTGCCGATCTTGTCCTGATAAGACGGCCCAATGCCCTTCAGTGTTGAGCCAATCTTGTTTTCTCCTTTTGCTTTTTCCTGTGCCTGGTCTAGTAAGCGGTGGGTGGGGATGATCAGCGTTGCCTTCTTTGATATGAAGAGATTACTCCTCACATCAAGGTTATACTTCTCCAGCTTTTCAATTTCCGATTTGAACACCACAGGGTCCAGCACAACACCATTTCCTATAACATTCCTCGTCCCTGGGCGGAAGATGCCCGAAGGGATCTGATGCAGGACATGCTTGATCCCGTCAAATTCCAACGTGTGTCCTGCATTGGGGCCTCCCTGAAAACGGGCAACCACATCATACCGGGGGGCCATGACGTCCACAATCTTGCCTTTTCCCTCATCACCCCACTGAAGGCCAAGCAATACATCTACTTTCATCAAACTGAATTATTCTTTTGACGTGATTATTTATCTCTAAGAACCTCATCCTCATGCTGAACTACCTGGAAGATGGCGTTCAATTTTGTAATAGCCAGCAGCTTCTTCACATTCTCTGAAGGTTTCATCAGGTACACTTCACCACCTTTGTTGCGGAATTTGGTGAGAATGGTAATCAATACACCAATGCCGCTGCTGTTGATATACCTCAATTGAGAAATATCCACCACACAGGTCATAACTTTGTGACCGACTGCTTCATTAACGGCTTCCATCAGCCGCGTACCCGTTTCTTCTCCTATGAGATCACCGGAGATTCTGAGGATAAGTACATTGGATTTGATTTCCTGAACAAAATTCATTTTTTTCTGTTTTCGCAATTTGGTTTAGTACAAGTCGCATACAAAATCAATGAATGATGGAGCACATCGAATTGCAGCAATTCCTCTACTGTATTCTGTATGGATTGTAATCTGGGATCACAAAATTCCACCACCTTATTGCAATCCGTGCAAATCAGGTGATCGTGCTGCCTCGATCCATATGCCCTTTCATATTGCGCCTGATTCTGGCCGAACTGATGCTTCTTCACAAGGTCGCATGCCACCAGCAAGTCCAGGGTATTGTATACCGTTGCACGGCTGACCCGGTAGCCCTTGTTCTTCATATTGACATAAAGAGATTCCACATCGAAATGCCCCTTCAGTGAATAAATCTCTTCCAGAATGGCATACCGCTCACCCGTTTTGCGCAAGACCTTGTTTTCCAGGTACGCTGTAAAGATCTTCCGCACTTCGTCGTACAATGTGGATGACGCTGACATCAGGATGTAAATATAGAGGAAGGGCAAGAAAGCAGAACATCAAATGTCGAATATCCTGACACAGGCAACCGATCAGACCTTCGTCGGTAGCTTTCACGCCTATTGACCCTTGGAAATATTGGTTGAGTCAAACCGGGCTACTTTTACAACCCCTTCCACTTTTTCCAGTTTGCTGATGAGCAAGTCAAGATGGCGGGTATCGTTCACATAAAGCATAATCTCCCCCTCAAAAATGCCCTGCTCGGTGCGGAAGGAAATGGAACTCATATTGACTTTCAGTTCCTCCGAAATAATGCGGGAAACATCGTTGATGAGACCTACCCGGTCGGTTCCAATCACCTTAAGCCCTGTAAGGAAAGAGACTTCGTGCTGCGATGTCCATTTGGCTTTAATGACACGGTTGCCATGTTTAGCCAGCAACTCCGGAGCATTGGAGCAATTGATCCGGTGGATTTTGATACCCTCGTTCACGGTCACGAATCCAAAAACCTCGTCCCCCGGAATTGGCGTACAACATTTGGCAAGCTTGTACTCCACGACATCCATATCCTCACCGATCAGCAAAACATCATCATGGGAAACCTTGGCTGCAGCTGGTTCAGGTGAAACGGTTTTGGCCTCCTGTGCCTCCTGGGCTTTGTGTTTACCTCCTGTTTCAGGCTTGTATTCCCTGAATCGTTTAAGTTCATTCAGACCTATACGCCCGGCGCCAACGGAATAATGGAGTTCAAACTGCGAATTCACATTAAAGAATGCGCGCATCTGATCAAACACTTGCGGAACAGCGTCAATCTTGAGTTGCTTGAGCTTCCGTTGCAAAATCTCCTTCCCTTCCTCAGCCACATTTCGCTTATCCTCTTTCAGGAGGTCTTTGATTTTGGACCTTGCCTTTTGTGTTACGACGAACCGTAGCCAGTCTTCATTGGGCTTTTGCTTGCTTGAAGTCAGAATTTCTATCTGATCACCATTCTTCAGCGCATGATTAATGGGCACAAGCTTTTGGTTAACCTTGGCTCCGATGCATTTTGCACCAATGTCTGTATGAATATCAAAGGCAAAATCAAGTGCAGTAGCTCCCACAGGCAGGGTTTTCAATTCTCCTTTAGGCGTGAATACAAATACTTCCTCATTGAAAAGATTTCCGCGGAAATCATCCACAAATTCAAGCGCGGTCAAGTCCTGACGTTCAAGCGTTTCCCGAACGCGAACCAGCCACTTTTCCAGATTTGACTCATGGCTTCCGACGCTGTCTTTATATTTCCAGTGCGCGGCGTAACCCTTTTCTGCAATTTCGTCCATTCGCTTGGTGCGGATTTGTACCTCCACCCATTGCCCGTTCTTAGCCATCACAGTAGTATGCAACGACTCGTAACCGTTGGCTTTGGGCGTGCTGATCCAGTCTCGCAGGCGATCCGGATTTGGCGTGTAATAATCCGTGACGATCGAATACACCTGCCAGCAATAGGACTTTTCGTGCTCCAGTGGCGAGTCAATAATGATGCGGACTGCAAAAAGATCATATACTTCCTCGAAAGGAATGTTCTGTTTTCTCATCTTGCTGTAGATGGAGAAGACCGATTTCGGCCTGCTTTTGATTTCGTATTCTACATCAAGCCTATCGAGTTCTTCCTTAATCGGAGCTACAAACTGCTTGATGAACTTGTTTCTTGAGGTCTTTGTCTCATTAATCTTATTGACAATGTCATAGTAGACATTATCATCGGTAAACCTCAGATAGAGATCCTCGAGTTCAGTCTTGATAGCGTTTAGCCCCAACCGGTGCGCAAGAGGGGCATAGAGGTAAATGGTCTCTGATGCGACTTTTAACTGCTTGTTGCGCGGCATACTTTCCAAGGTGCGCATGTTGTGGAGTCTGTCCGCCAGTTTGATCAAAATGACCCTGACATCTTCCGAAAGCGTGAACAGCATTTTGCGGAAGTTCTCCGCCTGCGCTGAAGTTCCATATTCAAAGACTCCTTTGATTTTGGTCAGGCCGTCAACAATCTTAGCGATCTTCTTACCGAACATCCGCTCGATATCCGCCAGCTCAATGTCTGTGTCCTCCACTACATCGTGGATCAATGCAGCAATGATAGAGGTTGTTCCCAGACCTATTTCTTCCACACATATTTCCGCAACGGAGAGGGGGTGAAAAATATACAGCTCCCCTGATCGCCTTCGCATGTCCTTGTGAGCATCCAGGGCGAGGGTAAATGCGCGTTTGATGCGCTTGGCATCATCCCCTTTGAGAAACGGTTTTGCCTTCCTGAGGAGTCTGCGATAGCGGCTGATGATCTCCCTTTTCTCCTCTGTAGAATCAATAACGGCGGTCGTAACCAATCGAATAGTTTTTCGGACTTCTATGGTAACGAATAATATCTAAATTTGCACTCCCTTTTTGGAAAAATATGTGTCAGGCGGCCTGGAGGGACGCATAAGACGCTTTCAAATGAAAAGGGGTCGGTGGAAAGCACATTTGTACAATCCACCGGCTAAAAAGCAACCTGCCTGCAAAGTATGGCGGGCTACCGGCGGATGTGGCGTAATTGGCATCCCGATGTCTATCGGGACAGACTTAGGATCCCAATTATCCCATTCCATTGGTGATTTGCGGATGTGGCGTAATTGGCAGCCGCGCCAGACTTAGGATCTGGTGCCGAAAGGCGTATGGGTTCGAGTCCCTTCATCCGCACCATGGCCCATGGCCTTTGTTTGAAGAATAGTTGAACCTTTAAATAGTTGCACATTGAATATTACATTAGACAAGCCCTCACCTACTGACGGACTGATCCGCGTATCCATGCAGGAAAGCGATTACCTTCCCAAGGTGGAAGAAAAGGTGAAGGAGTACTCTCGTAAAATGAACATCAAGGGGTTCCGTCAGGGAAAGGTGCCCGCCGGGGTGGTACGCAAGATGTTTGGGAAATCAATCCTGGTGGAAGAAGTCAATCACCTCTTGTCCCATGCCGTATCCGATTATATCCGTGAGAAGAAATTGAATGTCCTGGGCGACCCCATGCCCAATGAAGAGAAGGCAAGACTCATTGACTGGGACTTACAGAAAGATTTTGAATTTGAATTCAAGGTCGGCATCGTCGAAGATTTCAAGGTTGAACTGTCTAGTGATATTAAGTTGACGGCCCACATAATTAATGTGGATCAGAAAATGATCGACGAGACGCTTGAAGATATCAAACGCCGTTTTGGCAACCTTGCCTATCCGGACGAAAGCTCCGAAACGGATAACCTGTTCGGTGACGTCACCGATGCATCCGGAAACAAGAAATCATCTTATATCCAGATCAGCAAGCTGAATCAAACGGCCCAAAAGAAATTCGTAGGTCTAAAGAAGGAAAGTGAATTGAGCTTTGATGTGGAAGAAATTTCTTCCGATTTGCAGGTGATCGCCCAGGCCATCAACGTCTCTGAAGAGGAAGCCGGGAAGGCCAAGGGTTTATATACACTCAAGGTGACGAATATCACCCACATGGAGCCGGCCGTTATTAACCAGGAGTTGTTTGACAAAGTGTTCGGCAAAGACGTGGTTAAGTCGGAAGAAGAATTCATGAACAAGATCAGGGAGACAATTGCTGAAAATTACAAGCGTGAAAGCGACCATCTCCTTGAGCATGAAATCCAGCATTACATGACGGATCACGTAAAGGTGAATATGCCGGATGAATTCCTCAAGACCTGGCTCAAGACCACTGGTGATGGCTCAATAACAGACGATGTCCTCTCCAAGGAATTCAACGACTACAAGACAGGGCTGAAGTGGGACCTCATCAAAAACCGTATTGCCGACGAACATCAGATCAAGGTGGAAGGCGATGAGGTCCGTTCCCGCGCCAAAGACATGATTGCTCAGCAGTTTGGCGCCGCAGGCATAGCTGAACAACTCGGCGACCGCTTTGACAAGATTGCCGACAATTATCTCGCAGGTCAGGATGGCAAAGGCGAAAACTTCATGCGAATCTATAACCAGATGCGCCACGACAAGATTATGAAGGTGGTCCGGGAAAAGATCACCGTAAATGAGAAGAAGGTCACCCTGGATGAGTTCAAAAAGCTGGCAGAACAACACCAGCACCATTGATCCGGGAGGCCAAATTGAACCCAGAAGAAAATCACCGTTTCGAGAAAGGCACTAACCTTATCGAAGGACCGTTTAACCTGTAAGCCCAGCAAATGGGCTTATTTTATTAATTTTTGTTAGTAACATTGGTGCGGACAAACTATTTAACTGGACCTTGCGTCTATCCATTAATACTTGTCAAGTAATCAAGGGATCATATGAATAAAAACAACGAATTCCGTAAGTATGCAGTACACCATCTGGGAATGAGCGGCAATACCATTGACGGTTATGCCCAGAGGATCGAAAACATGACCCAATACGTCATCGAAGAGCGGCCCGGAAATTTTCGCGCCATTGATGTCTTCACAAGGCTGATATCCGACCGTATTATTTTCCTTGGGATGGGCATTGATGACCAGATTGCCAACCTGATTACCGCACAGCTATTATTCCTGGAATCTGCCGATCCCAAGAAGGACATCATTATGTACATCAACAGCCCCGGCGGGTCAGTCTATGCTGGACTCGGAATTTATGATACCATGCAGTATGTCAATCCCGATGTGGCGACCATCTGCACCGGACTTGCAGCCTCCATGGGAGCCGTATTGCTTGCGTCGGGCGCAACAAAGAAACGTTCAGGCCTGCCCCACTCCCGCATCATGATCCATCAGCCCTCGTCAGGAATGCAGGGCACCTCGAAAGACATGGAGATTTCACTCAAGCAGACCATTGAAATCCGTGAGGACCTGTACAAAATCCTGGCTAAACATAGCGGTCAGACCTTCGACAAGATCGAAAAGGACTCCGATCGCGACTACTGGATGAAGGCGGCGGAAGCGAAAGAATACGGCCTCATCGATGAAGTCCTGGATAAGAAGAAATAGTCCTGGGATTACGATTCGACTGCCCAAGGCCTGATTCTGGTCTATTAGCAGAATACTGACTAAATTTACATTCCACCTTTATAGCATGATCGAATGGCTGAAGTAACCTGCTCGTTTTGCGGAAGAAGCAAGAAGGATGTGGACCTGATGATCTCAGGGATTCACGCACACATTTGTGACAAGTGTGTGACGCAGGCCACGCAAATCCTGCAAGAAGAAAAGAAGAACAAGGTAGAGTTGGGCAACGTACCCAACTTTAAGCTGATCAAGCCAAAGGAGATCAAGAAATTCCTGGACGAATATGTCATCGGACAAGACCAGGCTAAAAAGGTACTTTCCGTCGCTGTCTACAATCACTACAAGCGCCTCATGCAGCGGAAATCTGAGGTAACTGATGTGCAGATTGAAAAGTCCAACATCATCATGGTGGGTGAAACCGGAACCGGGAAGACATACCTTGCCAGAACGCTGGCCAGGATTCTTCAGGTGCCCTTCTGTATAGCAGATGCCACTGTGCTCACAGAGGCAGGCTATGTAGGCGAGGACGTGGAAAGCATTCTTACCAGGCTGCTTCAGGCTGCCGACTATAACGTTGAGGCTGCTGAAAGAGGAATCGTCTACATCGACGAAATAGATAAAATCGCCCGCAAGTCCGACAACCCCTCCATTACCCGCGACGTGAGCGGCGAGGGAGTTCAACAAGCCCTGCTTAAGCTCCTGGAAGGGACGGCTGTCAATGTTCCACCGCAAGGTGGAAGAAAGCATCCTGACCAGAAGATGATCACCGTGAACACTGAGAACATACTGTTCATTTGCGGCGGTGCGTTTGAAGGCCTTTCCCGGTTAATTTCACGCAGACTGAATACCCGACCATTAGGGTTTGCCACTAACGATGCGACCCATCCCGGCGATATTGATAATGAAAACCTTCTTCAGTTTGTGTCTGCCCAGGATCTAAAGAGTTTCGGACTTATACCTGAATTGATTGGCCGCCTCCCGGTAGTCAGCTATCTGAACCCACTCGATGGCGTTGCCCTCAAGAAGATTTTGATAGAGCCAAAAAATGCCCTTATCAAACAATACAAGAAATTGTTCGAGATGGAAGGAATTGAATTGGAATTCAAGGAGGGCGCGCTGGACTTCATTGTAGAAAAGGCAATTGAATTCAAATTGGGTGCGCGTGGGCTCCGGTCTATCTGTGAAGCCGTGATTAACGATGCCATGTTTGAAATGCCTTCCGACAAGAACTCAGAAAAACTCGTAATCAACCGGGCCTACGCAGAAGACAAATTCAGCAAGTCGAGGTATAGTAAGCTGAAGGTGGCTTAACATAAACCTATGACAAGGATTCTTTTCTTGTCAGCCTGCATCCTCTATACAGCAGCCAACGCGCAAGAGCTACAATTGATGTTTGCACGTCACTCCAAAATGACGCGCGCCACCAATAACCGGATATCGTACGCTACGGATGGTAAGCGAATCTTTGTGAGGGACCTGACCGGTTATCAGATGTTTTCCTTTGACACACAGCAATGGTCAAGGCTCCGGCTCCCTGTGAAACTCAGCAACGAGGCAGGACCTTCCAGTGCATTCATTCCGGAAATGAACATGGTCATCACCATCGGTTCCAGCATCGAGACCATCCAGGTCGACAACCTTCAGTTCAGTCATCCTGTGAAAATAAACGGCATCTATCCATCGTATTGTGGAAGTGATGTTTATAAAGGAAAAGTGTACCTGATAGGCGGCGCATTGGTAAGACCAGGGACTGCCGGAGGGATGGATATCACCGATAATGTTTATTCCATCGATCCCAACACGCTGGAATTCAAACCGGAATTTCACTTGCCTGAACCAAATGTCACCAAAGGCAAATTCATGAATGGCTTCCTGTACATCTTTGGGGGTACCGATGGAAGGGACAATTTTTCAGAAATTCTGCTTTTCGATCCCGACAATGTCCAGTTTGGATGGAAGCGGCTAGGCTCTCTTCCACACCCTGTAGCGAACTATTCCCTGGCGTCCGATAATAAGCGCTTATACTTGATGGGAGGCGAAAACGGCCAGGGGTATCTCGGGATTTATGACCCTGCCACTTTTGAATACAAGGAGTACGCCACCAATCTCAATATCACAGACGGCGGGCTCATCGTCCATGAGAATAAGCTCTACTACTTTGGCGGCCAATCACTGGAGTATCCTTACGCACTCAGCAATTTGATGTATGTTTTTGATCTGGGGCTACTGAAGGGAAGGTGATGGCTTCTCCTGATAGGACCTGAGATATCCAATCATCAGGCGTGCAGTATTGTCAGAAGCGGAACCGATATCAAGCGTGTGATAGATATCCTGGTAACCTGAAATCATCTGGTCCCGGTAAGAATTGTCCTCAACCAGCTTTTTGAGTTCATCACATACCGATGCCGGAGATGCGTCCTCCTGAATGAGTTCCCGGATTACTTCAGTTCCGACTATCAGGTTAATCAATGAGATATGCTTTACCTGAACCACCGCTCTGGCTATTATCATCTCCAGCCATCCTGCCCGGTACACACATACTTGCGGCACTTTGAACAGTCCTGTTTCAAGGGTGGCCGTACCGGAACAAACAATGGCTGCACGCGCTGATTGCAGCAGATTATAGGTATCGTCAAGAATCCAGTGGACGCGGGGATGACTACGCAGGGGTTCATACAATTTTCCATCCAGGTTGCTTAGGGCAGCCAAACCAAATTCATATTGAGGAAATCTATCCACCACCGCAAGCATGGTGGGAACATTCCGGGCAAGCTCCATCTTCCTGCTTCCAGGAAGCAACGCAACGATTGGTTTTCCCGAATCAAAGCCATGTCGCGCAAGGAATGTTCCGTCTGATGTGAATGACTTCACAGCATCCAATACCGGATTTCCTACATAATCGACCTCCATGCCATAGGTCCTGAAAAATTCCTTTTCGAAAGGCAGAATAACAAACATGCGGTCGATACTCTCCTTCAGTTCCCTGGCTCTGCTCTGATACCAGGCCCATACTTTGGGCGGGATATAATAGAAGGTTGTTATACCTGACGCTTTCGTAAATTTTGCTATCCGTCTGTTAAAGCCTCCATAGTCGATGTGAATGACAACATCCGGCTTGAACTTAAGGATATCCTGCTTGCAGAATTTCAACATTCGCCGAATCGTTCCATAATTCCTGATCAGGGTGACAAACCCCATGAAGGCCATCTCTTCATAGTGTACAGCAAGATCAGCACCGGCTCCTTTCATCAAGTCTCCTCCGAAACCCCGTACAACAGCATTCTCATCCCTCTGCCTCAAGGCCCTGATCAGATTGCTTGCGTGCAAATCGCCCGATCGTTCTCCCGCAATGATGTAATAGCGCATGATTCTTTGGACGAGCTTAATCGCCGAAATATTCTACGAAGTTCCGGGGCGTTTCATAAAGTTTCACCCTGTGCAACCGTGCCCCACCCTCCATTTCACGAATTCTCGGTTCAAGAATTCTCCAGATTTCAATGGCCAGGTTTTCCGTACTGGCCATCTTTCCGGTCATGAAATCAACATCGACATTAAGATTCTTATGATCCACTTTTTCAATAACCTTATCCCGTATCAGCCGGCTTAACTTCTTCAGGTCGATGACAAAACCTGTGTCAGGCCTTGGGTTTCCCTTTACCGTCACGATAAGTTCAAAGTTGTGGCCATGCCAGTTTTCATTCGCGCACGGTCCAAAGACCTCGAGGTTCTTTTCCTTGCTCCATGCGGAATTGTAAAGCTTGTGCGCTGCATTGAAGTGTTCGGTTCTGCTTACGTAAATCAAATCCTTGTAGTTGGTTTCTCGATTTCCAGTTGTGGGATTTCTTTGACCGCTGCCATCCATGCTCATCACGGGGCAAGATCGGTCAACCTTTAGGGTATCTGTGTTTAGGCTGCAAATATACGTTAACTTGCGTCCAAAATATTCAGGTATGATCATTGTCACAGGCGCCGCCGGCTTTATTGGGAGCTATCTGATCAAAAAACTTAACGAGGAGAATTTCAACGCCATTATCGCAGTGGATGAGTTCATTCATCCTGAAAAAAATAAACACCTGGAAGGTCTCAGAATTCAGGAACGGGTTGACCGCCATGTTTTTATGGAATGGCTGGATGAGCATCATGAGCTGACCGAATTCATTTTTCATATCGGCGCACGCACGGATACAACAGAGTTTGACAGGAATCTATTGAATCATCTGAATACCCAGTACACAAAAGATGTCTGGCTTCGGTGCGTCAAATACCAGATTCCGCTGATCTATGCGTCTTCTGCGGCAACGTATGGTCTTGGAGAACTTGGTTACCGGGATGATGAGAAGCTGGTGCCGCAACTTAATCCATTGAATCCCTACGGTCAGTCAAAGCAGGACTTTGATGTATGGGCCCTCGAACAGAAAGAAAAGCCCTTCTTCTGGGTCGGTCTCAAGTTCTTCAATGTGTACGGGCCCCATGAAGAGCATAAAGGCAGGATGGCCTCTGTCATCTTTCATGCCTTTCATCAGATCCGAAATACAGGGAAGATGAAATTGTTTCGGTCACACCATCTTGACTATAAAGACGGTGAACAGATGCGGGATTTTGTCTACGTCAAAGATGTGGCGGACGTCTGTCTTTTCCTGATGAGGCATCGCAAAAATTCAGGCATCTACAATATGGGCTCAGGCAAGGCGCGCACATTCAAAGATCTCGTCCGCGCAGTTTTCCTCGCCATGGGAAAAGCTGAGGTCATCGAGTTTGTGGATACGCCTGCCGACATACGGGATAAGTACCAATACTTTACCGAAGCCAGCATGGATAAAATCAGAAGCATCGGTTATAGCAAACCCTTTCACTCACTTGAGGAGGGGACCACAGATTATGTGCAGAACTACTTGCTAAAGAGACTCAGTGCCGAATGATAATTTTCAAAAGGGATACTTTCTCAGATGTAGCAATCTTCAAAATGTAAAGGCCAGAAGGAACCACGGATACACCTAGTTTGTAGCGCTCAGGTGATGTCTGATCCAAAGCCACCTTCCACTCCCTGCCTGTGGCATCCATCAATGACGACGTGACAATCGGCAGGGAACTTTCTACCTGGAGCACTTCTGACGTGGGGTTTGGGTAGGCTTTTACCACTGTCCGTCCAGGCAAATCTTCCAATGCTGTTATGAGAAAGGGGTCAGATCTCTTATTGCAGTTGGTGCTGAAGATCAATACCGAGTATTCGCCTGG
>JAFEAM010000052.1 GCA_018266395.1 Bacteroidota bacterium
TCGGCAGTTCTTTTCAATTGAAGGCTGGTGTTCATGAGGCACGCAAAAGTATGAAAAGCCAGCCGCTGTTAATCATTGACAATAAAGGGAACCATTCCATGCGGGCGTAATCACCGTAAGTACCTAATCATTTAGTTTGCTATTTTACATCCTGCTAAACAATAATCGCGATGCTCCGCCTCACTCTAGCTATGCTTTTTATCACCTCAGGCCTAATGGCGCAGACTTGTGACCTTCTAATCAAGAATGGAAAGATTATAGACGGAAGCGGCAATCCATGGTTCTACGGTGATGTAGCCGTAAGTAACGGAAAGATTGTTGCCGTTGGACATGCTGATCAATGGAAGGCTGCCAGGGTTATAGATGCCGGGGGGAGAGTCGTATCCCCTGGATTCATCGATGTTCACACCCATATTGAAGGGAATGATCTGAAAGTACCCACCGCTGACAATTTCATTTATGATGGCGTGACTTCAGTTGTCACAGGAAACTGTGGTTCGTCGAACGTGGATGTTGGGGCATACTTCCGTCAGATCGATAGTGTAAGGACTTCAATCAATGTGGCCACGCTGATTGGGCACAACAGTGTGAGAAAGGCTGTTATGGGCGAGGCAATGAGGGACCCCAGTTCCGAGGAGCAGCAGCAGATGGAGTCAATGGTTTCGAAAGCCATGGAGGATGGCGCGGTCGGATTTTCCACGGGTCTCATATATGTTCCCGGCACCTACTCCAAAACCCCGGAGGTTGTTGGTTTGGCTTCCGCTGCGTCACGTCACCATGGGGTCTATGCCTCTCATATTCGTGATGAAGAAGGGCGCGTGACTGAGGCGATAGAGGAGGCCATTCATGTCGGACGGGAGGCTCGAATGCCGGTGGAGATTTCCCACTTCAAAGTTACCTACAAGCCCAACTGGGGCAGAGCCGATGAGATTATTGCACAGGTGGAGAAGGCGAGAAGTGAAGGTGTTGACGTGACTGTTGATCAATATCCATATGTGGCCAGCAGTACGACGCTCAACACCCGATTGCCCAGCTGGGCCTTGTCCGGTGGTGAGGATTCCATCAAAAGCCGGTTGACCAATCCGACTGCACGCTCCAGGATAAAAAAGGAGATGCTGAAGGATCTCAAGGAGAAGAAAGAGAAGAACTATAGCTATGCCCTGGTGGCTCAATACCGAACCGATACCGCCTTCAACGGAAAGACGATTACTGAAATCAACAAGATGATGGGTCGCAAAAGCAATGGTGCCAATGAGGCTGAAACGATTCTGGACATGGTAGCCAATGGCAGCGCCAGTATGATCTTCTTCAGCATGGATGAGGAAGACCTTCGTCATATTATGAGATACCCATATAATATGATTGCTTCTGATGCCGGGGTAGTGAGGTTCGGAAGCGGTATGCCTCATCCTCGTGCATATGGTACGAATGCCAGGGTACTTGCCGAGTACGTCAGCAAGCAGAAGCTGATTACCGTAGAGGAGGCCGTGAGGAGAATGACTTCCCTGCCTGCACAAAAATTCCAATTAAGGGACCGTGGCCTTCTAAGGGAGGGCATGGCAGCAGATATCCTTGTATGGGATCCCGAGCAGGTGTCAGATCCTTCCACATTTGTTAAGCCACATGCGTACACAAGGGGTATGGATTATGTTATCGTTAATGGACAGGTGACTATTGATCAGGGCAGGCGCGCAGGAGTCCGGGCCGGAAGTGTGCTTCGCGGCCCCGGTTATGTGAGCAATTCGCACTAGCTGATCGTGGTAGAGCTTTTCTGAATCCGTATAAAATACACTATTTTTACTAGCACCCAATCAACAAAAATTTCACTTATGAAACGAATATTGGTCCCCACCGACTTCTCCAAAATTGCCGGCAACGCAACGGACATTGCATTTGATATTGCAAAGAGGTCCGGAGCATCTGTGACCTTATTGCATGTCATTGAGGAAGCCACAGGCGGCACATCATTTAATGCAGAAGGGCAAGTTGCAACTTCATCCATGGCCGATCGGTTGTATATGATGAAGCTTATTCAAAAGACCAAGGCCCAGATGGAGAAGATCGTTAAGGACCCCCGGTATGCAGATGTAAAAATTGAGGGTGCATTGCGGATTGGAAATGCATTTCACGGGATGCAGACAATCATCACGGAGCAGAAGGTGGATCTGGTTGTTATGGGCACCTCTGGCAAGACCGGCCTGGCGGGAGCGCTTATAGGATCCAATGCCGAGAAGGTAATCCGTCACGCGAAATGCCCGGTGTTGACCATCCAGCGCAAGCCTGCAAACACAGAGTTCAAAAATATTGTCTATGCCACGGCCATGTCCAAAGATGAAGAAGTATTCTCCAGGATTCTTAAGACTACCCAACAGATCTATAACTCAACCCTGCACATCGTTCGCATCAATACACCCGGCGATTTTCAACCTGACTTCGTTGTAAAGGATTATATGGAGAAGTTCGTGAAGAAGCTTGGGTTAAAAAATTACACCCTCAACATCTTTAATGATGTTACGGTGGATGAAGGCATCATTCATTTCGGTGACCAAATTAACGCGGATATGCTAGCCATGGCTACGCACGGCCGTTCAGGTTTTGCGCAGGTAATCGCAGGAAGCGTGGCTGAAACGGTAGCCAGTCAGGCCAAACGTCCTGTTCTGACCTTTGTGGTGAAACATTAGAACATCGCGGCCCCGAATGAACCAGGGCTGAAGCACGATTTTTAGAAAAATAACGTTTAAACTCCAATGGCCAGGGATTATTACCAGGTGCTGGGGGTTAGACGTGATGCCTCAGATGAAGACATACGCCGTGCTTATCGGCGACTTGCAGTGGCATTCCACCCTGACAAGAACCACTCCCCGGAAGCGCTTACCGTATTTCAGGAGATCAACGAAGCGCATGAAGTTCTTTCTGACCCATACAAGCGTTCCAGGTATGATTGGCTATTGGCCGGCGGTGAAGTAATAGAGGAACCGGTTTCGCAAAAGCAATGGCACCGTGATCCTGCCTATCGCAGGAAATACACGCCAGGCTATCAGCCTCCTCCACGGAAGCCATCGGAGCGTCTGTTGTTAATGTTGCATTTCCTTAAGTACATGCGGCTGATCTCGTTTGCCGGTCTCGGCTGGTGCCTGTTGCTGACGATTGACTTTATATTACCACCAAGAATAAGTATTGAAAACGTGCTCGATGACAGTCAGAGGAAGATGACCTGGGAATTTCATCACACCCCTCATGTGGTCGTGACTGATAAGGGACATCAATTTCCCATCGCCTACGACGGCGTGCCCTACTTTCCTGAAGGATCCCAGGCTGAGGTGGTGACCTCAAGTCTGCTTAATGTTCTCATACGGGTGGAATCCAAGTACAAACCCTACACCATTGACAGCCTCGCCACGGTTTATCAGAACTTCCTACTGGCACCGGTTACACTGTTTATTGTTTCCCTGGCCGGGCTGATTCTTCGCAAAGGAATTGAATTCAGATTCAATATTGAAGTGGCTATCTGCATTCTGCTGTTCTTCAATTTGATATTTTTACTTTTTTCAATCCCATGAACAAAGACAACTGGAAGAAGAGGGAAGGAGTTGTGTTTTCCACTGACCCCGACTTCAATTATCAGCATGCACGGCTCGAAGAGCAGGCCACTTTACCCTCAGCTCAACAGCAATTGAGGGTTTCCCTGGATCGCAGCGGCCGAGCGGGGAAAACAGTCACCCTCGTCACAGGCTTTGTGGGTGCCTCCGCCGACCTCGAGGCATTGTCGAAGATGCTCAAAACCAGGTGTGGCACAGGCGGTTCTGCCAAAGATGGAGAAATTCTCATTCAGGGCGATGTGAGGGACAAAGTATTGAGCATCCTCACTTCCGCCGGCTACAAGGCAAAGAAATCCGGCTAATCCAATATTACTCGTTCTTCAGCGTCTCGGCTGGATTCGTTTTGGCGAGCCGCAGTGTGAGGTAGCTTATGGTAACCCAGGCCAGAAGGAGCAGCGAGGCTCCGGCCATTACAAAAATCAAAGGATTGATTTCTGTCCTGAAGGTGAAGTTCTCAAGCCACCGGTTCATTCCCCACCAAACCAGCGGAATGGCAACGGCAATGGCAATTATGACCAGGCTGGTAAAATCTTTCAGCAGCATAAGGATAATGCTTTCTACGGACGCGCCCATTACTTTCCTTATACTTACTTCTTTGGTCTTTTGACGGAATGTCAGGGCCGCAATCCCAAGCAAACCGAAACATGCAATCGCCACTGCCAGCGAAGAGAAGGCAGAGAGGACCACCGACATGTTCTTCTCTTCCATATACTGTTTATTGAGCTCATCTTTCAGGAAACTGAACTCAAACACAAATCTGTTTTCGAACTTGCGCCAGACTTTCTCCACGTTAGCCATTCGCTCTGTAAAGTGATCCGTCTTCATTCTGATGAGGACATAGTTGTATCGTGGGCGCAGGCGGAGGAGCAGGGGCCGGACGGGTTCATGAAGTGACTGATAGTTGAAATCCTTCACAATACCAATGATGTTCCCCTTAACAGGGCCTGTTTCATAATCCCACACCATTTCCTTACCCAGGGCACCTGAAGGGAAAAGAACTTTAGCAGCAGTTTCATTGATTACAAATGCATCAGCATCAGCTGGATTTTCCCTGAGGAAGGGACGACCCTCCGCGAATTGTATTCCCATAACCCGGAAGAAATCATAGTCAATCATTTCTTCAGATATGATCGTACGTATCTGAGGATCCTGGCTGTCCCAGGCTGCATTCCGGTTAAACGCTGACCCGGGAATATTGGAAGCGGCAGACACTGAGATCACCCCCTCCACTTTAGATAGTTCTTCACGCAGCGTTTCCAGTCTTGTGCGAAACGGCTGGTCATCTTTTACCGGCAGTGTCACAACCTCATCCTGCTCAAAGCCCAGAGGACGATTCTGAATAAATCTGAGCTGGGAATAAATCACTGCACTGCATGAGATCAACGCCATAGATGCCATGAACTGGAAAGTCGTAAAGCTTTGGCGCAGCATCCGCCCTTCCTGTGTCTGAGGCATCTTCCCCTTGAGAATCTGAGTGGGTTTAACAGTGGATAGACGAAGTGAGGGAAAAATTCCGGCAATGATACCTGTAAGTAATCCAAGGAAAATAAGACCCGTTGCCATGGAGACATAATCGATGCTTAGCACCCTGCCGGTTATAGATGCATAGAATGGAGATACCATCTCGATGAGACAACCGGCCACAACGATTGCCATAACACTCACCAGTATGGCTTCGCCTGTGAATTGTGTAGCGATCTGTGACTTGTAGGCACCGAGCGACTTGCGAATGCCAATCTCTCTTGCCCGGTCTACCGATTGTGCTGTGCTCAGATTAATAAAGTTGACTGCTGCAATAATCAGGATAAGGAAACCTGCCGCTGCCAGAATATACACGTAAGAGATGTAACCATTGGGTTCGAGCTCCCAAAGAATATGTGAGCGCAGGTGGATGTCCGTTATGGGCTGCAGTTCAAAATGAACCCCTTTCTGTCTTGCTGTTTTGAATACCTCGTCAGACACGGAGAGGTAGTTACGGATCCAGTCCATCATTTTCGCTTCTACAGCGTGAGGATCCGTACCGGCTTTTAACCTGACATAGTTGTAGTGGCCAAAGTCAGCCCAGGTGTAGTAAGGGTTATCAGGGTCGTTGGCTTTCTCGTGTAAGTAAGAAACCAGGACATCAAAATGGAAATGGGATGCTGCGGGAACATCCCTGAATACCCCGACAATTTCTGTCAGGTTCTTGTCGTCATTGACAGCCAGCCTCTTTCCGATGGGATCCTCTTCTCCAAAGTATTTCTTTGCGGTTGACTCAGAGATTAGGCAGCTGTTGATGTGTTTTAATGCAGTGCGCGGATCTCCTTTAACGAGCGGGAACGTAAACACCTTAAAAAAGGTGGTGTCCACAGCCAGAACGTTCTTTTCATCATATTGGACGTCCCGCTCGAGATTCTTGAATGAAAATGTTCGTCGTGTGAGACCATACGCCCAAAGGGGAGAAAGGCTGACTGCGTTTTCCACTTCTGGGAAATCGCGTACCATAGCGAGGGCCATGGGATGAGGTGTACGCGGCTGCGGATTCTCGTCAAACCATGCCACTCGGTAGATGTTCTCGGCGCTTTCGTGGAATTTATCGTAACTCAATTCGAAACGCAGATACTGAACGATTAGGAACACGCAGGCTAGACCCAGTCCAAGACCTGCCACGTTGATAATCGTAAAGAATTTATTCTTGTAGAGATTCCTTAAGGCGACGCGCAGATAGTTGCGGAGCATGTGATTCCTGTTTGGCCTTATCTTCCAAATGACGTACCAACAGAAGAGAGCCTCAAATGGGGCCTAAGAGGCATGATCTTAACGGTGCAGTGTCCGGATGCAGGACGAAGTGACCGGAAACGGGCATCTCACTCAGCATATTCGGTGGCCGGACCCGATCATACGGGTGCGGCCACCTTGAGCTTATGCTGAGCGTACTTTACTTTCCTTCTTTAAGCTTTTTCAGTTCTTCCTGATAGTATGGCATGTTGCTCTTTTGATTCTCAGGTACATTCTTCAAAGCTTTCTCCCAATTGGCGATTGCATTCTTCTTATCGCCGTTGGCGGCGTATCCTCGGGCCAGTCCCACATAGATTGTAAACGGATCGGCCGGATGTTTCTGTGCGTTAAGCTTGAAGACTTCAAGTGCTTTCTTGTTGTCCCCCGACTCCATCAATGATCTGCCATATTGATGCAGGTCGGCAACTGCAACATCCGGGAGGTTGATCGCCTTGTCCATCAGCGTCATCGCTTCTTCTTTTCTGCCCAGCGCCCGCAGAACGTTGGCTTTGGTGCTCAGCGTCTGGAAATTCTCCTGTCCAATGAAGGTACCCGATATTGACTGGTCCGCCCACTTCAGGGCTTCTTCCAGGTTGACCTTGTTGTTCACGCAGAACTGAGCTGCATCACGCCAGGGTTTCCATGTCCAGCCAAAGGGAGTTCCTTCCAGTTTGTCTCTCATGAGAGATATATAGATACTGTTGACGTCCGGCACTTCAATCTTGAAACCAATTTTCTTCTTTTCCCACTGCAACCATGCGGTTGCTGAAGACGGGAGCCGGTCATCAAAATAATAAGTGAGATATTCGGCATAGGCAGCATCCGAAGGAGTAGCTGCGGTGCGGGCCACATCATCTTTGGGATCGTAGAAATAACTTCCCCACGCACCCGATCGCTTCGAGAAGATCCAGTTCCAGGGACCATCTTTTTCAACATCCAGGAAAAGCGCATACGTGCCTGCTGGCAAATCTTTGCCGTTTACCCTGACAGCATGCGAGAAGTATATGGTAGTGTTTTCATTTGCACCTGCACGCCACGGCGCAGCCTTGGATGTACCGAATCCCTGATCGGTGAAACCATATGCAACCAGTTCACCCCAAATGTGCCCGGTACGATCTTTACCCTGAGGGTCGTGTACGTCCGGACTGCTGTACGTGATGGTCACTTCAACAGGACCGATCCATTGCGAGACCCGGGCTTTCTGGTTATCACCGTCCGGTGGACCTGGAAGTTGCGCCATTGCCGCAGTGGCCAAGAATGCAAGGAGAATGGGAAGTAGTCTTTTCATAGGTTTTTGATTTCAAGTGTTAAACGCAAAAGTATAGAATTGGTGACACCCCCATCTGAGGGATTATTGTGCGGCGGTATGCGATTTTAGAGATCATTAAGCATGTTGGAAGTTTCATTTCCCGATCTTCTCTATTATTCTATCGAGTACCGCGTCTCCAACATCTTTCCTGCCTGTCGTGCGGTACGGTTTTAAATGATGACGCAGGTTTGTTGTACCCAGAATGCGGTCGAGGAACTGCTCATCATTGTATTGATGGTGACTTGTGATTTCCTTTATCTGTCCGTTTTCAAACCACATTAACCAACGTATGAGTTGGGCATTTGCTGTTATCTGTGCCTCGCTCAGGTCTGTGAAGTCACCGTTGGCAGGGGTCACGTTTTCAATGCCAATAGCCAGTGGATTTGCATCCTGATGACGACGAATGAACCACTGGTGATTTGTTCGTTCATAGGAAACAGTCTTCCCGTCTTTGCTGAGCGGTGGCGTGAGACAATAGATAGTTCCATCTTTGTCTATGATGAAGTGCGCGCCATTGGGGAGCGAGCCTGCTTTGGAAAGGAGTCCCCAGGAAGGAGGAATACTGTCGTGCAGGAGGGATGATTGCTCCAGACTCTGTCTGAGGTCATCGAGGTCCATCGAATGAAGCACAACCACGCGTGGTGTCAGCCATACAGAGTTGTAATGGTAGTTTTTCTGTTCAAACTCCAACGTCATGCGCTTGATAGTATCTGTAATAGGGATCTGTATTTCAATGACGTCGAGCATTCTGTTTTCGCCTTTGAGATCAACCCATTGCAGTTGCCGGGTAACTTTGTGCGCCAACAGTTCATCAAAAGTAATGACTCCGGTAAGCGGCTGGGCATTAACTTCAAAAATGCTGACAAACAGCACTATCTGGAGTACCGGATGAAATCGTGTCCACCGGTATGGCTTATTAATCGTCATAATAAAGATCCATCAGTCCTGACTGATAAAGTAGTTTAGTGTCAACTAAATATTGGAAGCGCTTTTTGGTACAATCATTCTGAGTGACCCCGGATCGACCATGGCGTTTATTTCCTTTGCAGCCGGATATGGTTCCCCATCAATATGGAATGGCAATGGATGCAATAATTGAGCCTTGAATTCCCTTGCCTTACGAATCTCCACGAATCGGGAATTGTCGATGCGGCCGGTGAACATCCTTGCAATAAAGGGAATAGCCTGGGTGAATGGCACTTTCCGTACAAAGCAAACGTCCATCACACCGTCACAGACAGAGGCAAACGGAGCAACGCGAGCATTGTTCCCGAACTGCGAGGAGTTTGCCAGTGCGAGAATGAATGTTTGATGAGTTGAGGTTTGATCGTCCAGCGTCGCTAAAACTTCAAATTCCCGGTATTGAAGAAACTCAGTCAGCACCAATTTGGTGTAGCCCGCCAATCCGCGTTTGCCGCCAGCTCCAAACCTGGAAGCTATGTGAGCATCAAAACCGATTCCGGACACATTTACGGAACGGTGTCCGTTGACTATCAGAGTATCCATGGATATAACCTGGCAGTCTTCCAAAAGGTGTAATGCAGACCCGATTTTGAGTGGAATACTCAAGTGCCGTGCCAGACCATTTCCAGAACCTGCAGGTAGTATTCCGAGAGCTGCGGTAGTATGCACCAGGCCCTGAGCCGCTTCATTGACAGTGCCATCTCCACCCATTACAAAAACCCGTTCAAATCCCTGGGCTGACGCGAGCTGTGCCAGTTCAGTGGCATGACCACGGCCCTGTGTGTATTCGATCGTGGCTTCAATGTTCAGCCTGGAGCACGAATCAATAATACGCCCCTCGACTTTTTGCTCAAAACCGGTACCGGCGTATTTGTTAATAATAAAAAAAACCCGCGAGGATTTCTGAATAGGGGAGCCTGATGATTTGCTGATAGAAACCGCCTCAGCCATGTATGATCTGCTAAAAGGAACTGTGGTCAGGATACCTGAGGATGAGTACCCCTTTCAGCTTTGATTCGGGTGATAATCCTTCACCTGGCACCTGGACTCACTTTCTCGGCAATGTACTTCACTGC
>JAFEAM010000053.1 GCA_018266395.1 Bacteroidota bacterium
GAACTACGACGTCATCGTGAGCGTAGCGAAACGATCCTATCCGGATCAAATTTCCTTTGTTGTCGCAGCAGGTCGCTTCACTTCGCTCGCAATATGATTTGAAATAAGATTGCGAGCATTGCGACGCAATCCTCCACGCACCCCAACCCCAGAACTACTACGTCATCGTGAGCGTAGCGAAACGATCCTATCCGGACCAGATTTTCTTTCTTGTCGCGTGAGGTCGCTTCACTTCGTTCGCGATGACGTCGCTTAGTTGATTGACAATTGGAAGATTGCTTCGCTTCGCTCGCAATATGATTGAATAAAGATTGCGAGCGCAGTGAAGCAATCCTCCACGTATCCCAAACCCAGAACTACTACGTCATCGTGAGCGTAGCGAAACGATCCCATCCGGGTCAGATTTTCTTTCTTATCCCGCCTGGTTGTGTTAGTGATTGTGTGTGAAATGAATGTGATAGGCGAAAGCCAATCTTATTTCCTCATCCCCGATCAATTTCGTAATGACGCATGCCCGTATTGGTTTGCATTTCCTTTGCCGTCAAAAATCACAGTCATTACGTATTTCTCCCTTGCGGGCTTGCCATTTATCTTGCCTGGGTACCACTTAGGTGCTGATGAAACAACACGCAATGCTTCCTCATCACAGCCTCCACCAATCCCTTTAATTACCTTAACGTTGCTAAGTGAACCGTCCTTCTCAATGATAAACTGGACAAACACCTTTCCAGTAACGCGGCGCTTGCGTGCATCAAGCGGATACTTTAGATTCTCATCCAACCATTTGTAAAACTTCTCCATCCCCCCGATTGGGGACCCTGCCTGCTCTACAATCGTAAAGATTTCATCAGAGTCAAAGTTCAGCTCGAAACCTTGCGATACCTTAATGCCATCCTGAGTAGCCGGTTCGCACACTGACATATTTGAAATCAGCGCCGCAAGGATTGAATCGGATTTGTCCATTTTGTGATTGGGCATATAACTCGGTGGAATATTTGTTACTTCTGTAGGGCGTCCATGTTCATCGATTATGAATCTGAATGCTCCGGTATATTTGGACGGCATCCTCTCGCCGATGTACTTTATAAATTTGCTCCAGCCGCCGGGATAACGAGCATTTTTCTCCCAATCTGACCTATTAGAGGACGCAGCCCATCCGCTTGCCGTAAATGCGACAGAGTCGTTATACTGCTCCACCAACGAGTCCTTCCCAAGCACGAAGCCAAATGGAACCAGCCGCTCGAAACGCATACGGGCCGTGATGGTAAGCTCGGTTTCCTTGCCGATGTGGCGTCCCTCAAAATAGCTTACATGTGAGATAACGATCCCAGTATCTATAGAATCGTTAACATCAATTTGAAAGAAACCAACTGAGTCAGTTGTTGTTTTGTTGCCCGACCCTATCAGATACAAATGGGCAGCTACGATTGGCTGCTTAGTATCGCTATCGATTACTCGTCCAGTAATCGCACGCACCTGAGACCAGGCGGTAGTACTTATTAACCCTAAGAAAAGCGCGAGACAAGGTAGAATCCTCAGATGATCGACTGGATCAAATAATAGAATCTTAGTCCGTCTTAGTAAATAAGGCTTCACAATTCTTAATTCAATTAAGTCTAATAAGAATTTGATCACATTGGAATCAATGTATCCTTTCTAAAATAGTTTCTTTAAACCTAAATATGTATCGCCCTGTTTCCGGTTGCAGCCAGACAGGCCTCCTTCACGGCTTCCATATAGGTAGGATGGGCATGTGAAGTTCTCGCAATATCTTCTGCAGATGCACGGAATTCCATTGCCGTAACTCCGGCCGCAATCATATCGGCCGCTCGTGCGCCAATGATATGAATCCCGAGAATTTCATCCGTGGTTTTGTCAGCAAGAATCTTGACCAAACCATCAAGGTCCATCGAAGCGCGTGCACGACCCAACGCCTTGTAAGGAAAGCTCCCAGTCTTGTAGGCACGTCCTGCCCCTTTCAGCTGCTCTTCAGTATATCCGACGCTGGCAACTTCCGGCCAGGTGTAAACCACTCCGGGTATCAGAAGATAATTAATATGTGGTTTCTGTCCTGCTAATTGTTCCGCCACCATCACCCCCTCTTCTTCAGCCTTGTGGGCAAGCATGGCTCCTCTTACTACATCCCCGATGGCATAAATATTTTCAACCTTGGTCCGCAGATGATCATCCACAGGAATTTGTCCTTTCACTGTTTCAATGCCAACCTTGTCCAGACCCAGTCCCTCTGTGTAAGGTCTTCGGCCCACACTTACGAGACAATAATCGCCTTTCAATTCGATCGGTTGACCTCCGGATTTCGGCTCCGCCTTCAACAAGACCTCTTTCCCTTTATTTTCAACTGAAGTCACCTTGTGACCGAGGTAAAATTCCATGCCGAGTTTCTTCGTCACCTTCATCAACTCCTTACCCAAAGTACCATCCATGGTGGGGATAAGGCTGTCCAGAAACTCAACTACGGAAACCTTTGCACCAAGCCTTGCATATACTGAACCTAACTCCATACCAATTACACCACCACCTACTACGATGAGATGCTTTGGTATTTCCTTGAGTTCCAAGGTCTCAGTACTGGAGATAATCCTCTTCTTGTCAAAAGGTGCAAAAGGCAACGCAGTCGGTTTCGATCCGGTCGCAATAATCACTTTTTCAGACGTGATCGTAGTCTCTTTG
Organism: Bacteroidota bacterium; assembly: GCA_018266395.1. Classification (GTDB taxonomy): domain Bacteria; phylum Bacteroidota; class Bacteroidia; order Cytophagales; family Cyclobacteriaceae; genus ELB16-189. The sequence goes on from JAFEAM010000053.1 coordinate 2,692, forward strand.
CCATCACCGGAAGTGATTTTGATGGTGTTTTTGTCGACAAAAGAACCTACTCCTTTGTATACGTCAATCTTGTTCTTCTTCATCAGAAAAGCGATCCCATCCACGTTTGCCTTAACCACCTCACCCTTGCGCCTGATCATTTGTGAAAGATTCACCTTAGGGTCAGGGATATCAATTCCGTGTTCCTTGAAATGCTCTTTCGCATTAATAAAATGCTCCGATGAGTCCAGCAACGCCTTGGAAGGTATGCAACCTACATTAAGACAGGTGCCGCCCAGCGTATCATACTTTTCTATGATGGATGTCTTGAATCCCAATTGTGCGCAACGGATGGCCGCGACATAACCGCCAGGGCCAGATCCGATCACCGTAACATTGTATTGCATGATCTAAGGTTTTGTATTTATACGCCGAGGATCAACCGACCCGGATCCTCCAGCATTTCTTTCACCCGGACAAGGAAGCTCACAGACTCACGGCCATCCACAATCCGGTGATCATAAGAGAGTGCGAGATACATGATGGGACGAACCACAATCTCGCCATTTTTCACCACCGGTCGCTCCACTATATTATGCATTCCAAGAATCGCGGACTGCGGGGGATTGATGATCGGAGTGGACAACATGGAACCAAATACTCCTCCATTGGTGATGGAGAAGGTTCCCCCTGTCATTTCTTCTATTGAAAGCTTGCCATCCCTTCCTCTTGTCGCCAGCCTTACTACTTCACTTTCAATCTGGGCGAACGTCAGCGTTTCTGCATTCCGGATTACGGGAACAACCAGGCCACGCGGAGTAGACACAGCAATTGAGATGTCGCAGTAATCATGATAGATCACTTCGTCCTTGTCGATGGAAGCATTTACAGCCGGAAACTCTTTCAATGCAGCGCAAACAGCTTTGGTGAAGAAGGACATAAACCCGAGGCCAACGCCATACTTCTCTTTGAATGACTCCTTATACTTACTGCGAAGATCCATTACAGGTTTCATGTCCACCTCGTTGAAGGTGGTCAGCATGGCTGTTTCGTTCTTTACAGCCACCAGCCGGCGTGCAATGGTCTTTCTGAGCGAGGTCATTTTTTCACGACGCTCTCCTTTAGATCCCTGCGCAGGCGCACCAGTCGTAGCGGCAGTTGTTGTCGCCGCAGCTGTTTTGGGTTCAGGTGCAGCTGGCTGGGTTTTCATTGCATCCTCCTTTGTAATCCTGCCCCCCGGCCCTGTTCCCGAAACCTGAGATGCCGGAATTCCCTTTTCATCCAGCATCTTGGCTGCAGCCGGAGATGGATGACCTGCAGCATAATTGGCGTCTCCGACAGATGCAGCAGTGGAAGCTGAAGCGGCCGAAGCAACACTCCCCTCTCCGGCACCTTCCATCACTTCAATTTTGCAGATCAATCCGCCAATTGGGAGCGTTGTCTTTTCTTTGGCCACAATGCGCAGAATACCGGTTGCCTCTGCAGGCAACTCAAAGGTTGCCTTGTCGGATTCAACCTCGGCAATGACTTCATCCAGTTTCACCAGGTCTCCGTCTTTCTTCAGCCATGTGGAAATGGTCACCTCTGTAATGGACTCGCCCACCGCAGGAACTTTCATTTCCTTGACTGCACCGGTTGCTTTGGCCAGTGCAGAACCAGCGGCTGGTGCTGCTGGCTTGGGTTTGGATTCCTGCGCGGCCGGCTGAACTTCTGCAGGTTTTCCATCTCCCTGGATTTCACAAATAACTGTGCCGATAGGTACGGTTTCGCCTTTCTGTTTTGAAATCTTAAGTACTCCCGCCTGAGGAGCAGGAAGCTCAAATGTTGCTTTGTCGGACTCCAATTCAGCAATCACTTCGTCCAACTTAACGACGTCTCCATCTTTTTTTAGCCAATTGGAAATCGTGACTTCAGTGATGGATTCACCTACAGAAGGTACTTTAACTTGTTGCGACATGATCTGGTATTTTATGGATTGGAGTGATCAGATTTCAAAAGCTTGTGTAACAATCTTTTCTTGTTCCGCCTTGTGAACTTTCGAGTAGCCCGTGGCAGGAGATGCACTGGCTTTCCTGGAAACATATTCCATTTCAACTTTTGGCATTACCCTGTTGATAAACGAAAGTGCACCCATGTTTGCAGGTTCTTCCTGAGCCCAAACCAGTTTGGCTCCCTTGTATTTCTTCAGGATGGCCTGCACCTGGGCCTGGGGGAATGGGTATAGCTGCTCAATCCGGACGATCACCGTGTCCTTCGTCTTTCTCTTGCCCTGTGCCTCAAGAAGGTCGTAATAGACTTTCCCCGAACAGAATATGACCCGCTTGATCTCCTTCGGATTTGCAACCTCTTCATCAATAACTTCCCTGAAACGGCCAGAAATAATCTCGCTGACTGGGGATATCACGGCAGGGTGCCGCAAAAGTGACTTGGGTGAAAAAACAATGCAAGGTTTGCGGAAGTGCCAGGCCACCTGCCTTCTCAGCAAATGGAAAATATTTGCGGGCGTTGTCGGATTGGCCACAATCATGTTGTACTCAGCCGCCAACTGAAGAAACCTCTCCGGCCGGCAACTGGAGTGTTCCGGTCCCTGGCCCTCGTATCCATGGGGCAGCAGCATCACCAGGCCATTCATCCTTTGCCACTTCGACTCCGCACTTGAAATGAATTGGTCAATCATCACCTGTGCGCCATTCACAAAGTCTCCGAACTGTGCCTCCCACAGCACAAGCGCATGTGGATTGGACAGCGCATAGCCGTATTCAAAACCCAGAACGCCAAACTCTGATAACAGCGAATTGTATATATGGAACTTCAACTGATCCTTTTGAATATGGTCAAGACCACAATAAGGTTCATTGGTGTTGGCATCCCAGAAATAAGCGTGACGATGAGAAAAGGTCCCACGTTTCACATCCTGTCCTGACATGCGAACCGGCACATTCTCCAAAAGCAGCGAACCATAGGCAAGCAATTCCGCTTCTGCCCACCCTAACATCTTGTCATCGAAGAATGCGGTCTTACGATCCTTCAAAAGCTTTTCAATCTGTTTCAGCGGTTTGAATCCATCCGGTATGGTGGTTAGCGCCTTCCCAACCTTGTCGATTACTGCCTGCTTGATACTGGTGTCGGGTGATTCTTCAAAATCTTCAGGTTTTGCACGGGTCATCCGCTCCCATTCCTCCTCGATTTTCTGAGGCTTATAGGGTAGCGGTTTCTGCTTTACCTCATTGAGGCGGTCCTGCAGCATATTCCGGAAATTCTTGTCCATCTCATCTGCAAGATCTGCGTCGATGGCACCGCGTTCAACCAGTTTCTTGACATACAACTCGCGCGGGTTTGGATGCTTGGCTATGAGATTATAGAGCTTGGGCTGAGTGAACTTCGGCTCATCACTTTCGTTGTGCCCATGACGACGATAGCATACCATGTCGATGAATATGTCCTTCCCGAATTTCTGACGGTATTCAACTGCCAGTTTGGAACAGAATGTTACTGCTTCCGCATCATCACCATTGACGTGAAGTACAGGGGCATCCACAATTTTGGCAACATCGGTGCAATAAATCGCAGTACGCGCATCTTCATAGTCGGTGGTAAACCCAACCTGGTTATTGATCACAAAGTGAATGGTGCCCCCGGTATTATAGCCCTCAAGGCCCGAAGCCTGCACCAGTTCATACACAATTCCCTGTCCTGCCACAGCTGCATCCCCGTGGATGAGGATCGCCATTGCTTTGGATAAGTCTCCTCTATATTCATCATCGATCTGACCTCGGGTATATCCAAGCACAAGTGAATCCACCACTTCCAGGTGCGAAGGATTGGGAGTCAGCTTTACATAAATCTTGTTTCCGGACGGAGATCCAATATGACTGGCGTATCCCAGGTGGTATTTTACGTCACCATCGCCGAAGGTGAGGTCCGGACTGATGTTACCTTCAAACTCCGTGAATATCTGCTCGTACGTTTTGCCCAGAATATTGGACAGCACATTCAATCGTCCCCTGTGGGCCATGCCAATAACAACCTCCTTCACTCCCAATTCAGCGGCCTTGTTAATGATGGTCTGAATGGCTGGAATGGTTGTCTCCCCTCCTTCCAGCGAAAAACGTTTCTGACCCAAAAATTTGGTGTGAAGGAAGTTTTCAAATACGACAGCCTCGTTAAGCTTCGCCAGGATGTCCTTCTTCTCCTCAATTGAGGGATTATAGTTATAGTATTCAGTCTCACATTTTTCAATGAACCAGTCGAAGATTGATTGGTTGCGGATGTAGCTGTATTCAAATCCAATTGGGCCAAGATATACCCTGTTCAGTTTCTCAATGATTTTTCGGAGCGTTGTACGTCCAAGTCCTATTTCGACGCCAACGTCAAATTCAGTATCAAGATCTTCATTGGTCAGACCATAGAACTCATGGTTTAATGGCACATTATGGTCGCGTCGTGGACGAACGGGATTCGTATTGGATTTCAGATGCCCCCTGCTTCGATAAGCATGTATCAGGGTACGGACCTGTGTCTCTTTAATGCTCACCCCGCCTTCTACCACGGCGGTATGGCCATTTTCACCAAATCGCTGTTGGGAAAAGTCATACCCCTCAAAGAACTTCTGCCAGGTGGTGTCCACCGAGGCCGGATCATTCTTGTAATTCTGGTATAGCTGATCGAGGTAGCCTACATCAGCATTTGATATGTAGGAGTATTTGTCCATATCTGGTAAGGGTAAGAAACAAATATATCCAGCGTGGTAAATAACTAAAAATCGTATACACGCTTATACACATTGAATGATGATTATCCACTAATCACAGGGCAATTCTTGATAGAAATGCAATTTGTGCTACCTTTGCAGTCCTTTAAAAATCGGACGAGTTCCAACCTTTAAAACGACTGAAAAATGGCAGTTAAGATCAGATTGGCCCGCAGAGGCCGCAAAAAGCTTGCAAGATTCGATGTTGTGGTGGCAGATGCCAGATCTCCCCGCGACGGTAAATTCATTGAAAAAATCGGGACTTATGACCCTCTGACCGTCCCTGCAACTATCAACCTGGACGAAGACAAGGCATTCAGCTGGCTTATGAAAGGTGCTCAGCCTTCAGAAACCGTCAAACAAATGCTTTCATACAGGGGTGTTATGATGAGAAAACACCTTCAAATTGGCGTTGTTAAAGGTGCTATCACCCAGGAACAGGCCGATTCCAAATTGGCCGACTGGAAACAGGCAAAAGAAGCCAAGATTGGCTCCAGAATAAGTAACCTGGACAAAACCAAGGCTGAAGCTGCCAGGGCTCGCAAAGAAGCGGAAACAAAAATCAGAGAGGCAAGGGCTGAGGCCATCCGCAAGAAGCAGGAAGCCGCCGCCGCAGCTGCAGAATCTGCAGAGCAGGCTCATCCGGCAGAAGGCGAAGCGGCCCCCGCTGCCGAACCCCAGGCATAATTGAATCCTATCCGATAATTAAATGCCAACACTGCTGGTGTTGGCATTTTTATTTCTCATGGACACAGACGGGTACTATAAAGTAGGTTACGTCATCAAAACCCACGGCTTGAAAGGCGAGGTTACTATCGCCCTTGATTCAGGCCGTACACTTCCCGAGGTGCATAAGGCCTTGTTCATTCAACATGGGGATCAATTTGTACCCCATTTCATAGAGCACCATTCACTCAGGGGACAGAAGGCCTTCGTTAAATTTGAAGACATTTCAACAATCGAGGATGCCGAACAGGTTGCGGGGTGCGGCGTTTTCCTTCCAATAAAAAGCCGGCCTAAACCCGCAAAAGGAGCGTTTTACGGAGATGAAGTTATTGGCTTTCAGGTAAGAGACCATGCAGGGTCAGTAATCGGGATCGTGGCAGAGGTATCAGAAGGGCCGAACCCCCAACTCATTGTTCATCATCATGAAAAAGAGGTCTTGATTCCTTTGAATGGTCCCTTCATTCAGCAGGTTCAGAGATCAAAGAAGGAAATTACTGTTGATCTCCCGGAGGGATTGCTTGACATTTAGAATATCCAATTCACGGATCGACGCAATTTCAGTTCATTGGCCGTGATCGTTAGTTTTGTTCTATGCGCATCGACATCATCACATGCCTGCCTCGCCTCCTCGAGAGCCCATTCAATGATTCCATCATGAAGCGGGCCCAGGAAAAGGGACACGTAACGGTGAAAATTCACGACTTGCGTGACCATACCACCGACCCTCACCGCACCACTGATGATTATGCTTTTGGCGGAGGTGCTGGCATGGTCATGATGATTGAGCCTATTGACCGCTGTATCTCATCCTTACAAAAAGAAAGAACTTATGATGAGGTCATTTACATGAGTCCGGATGGCAAGACTTTTACTCAGTCAATGGCCAATCAGCTTAGCCTCTCTAAGAACCTGATTTTGCTTTGTGGGCACTACAAGGGGGTGGATGAGCGGGTACGTCAACATCTTATTACCCTTGAAATCAGCATAGGGGATTACGTTATTTCCGGAGGCGAATTGGCCGCGGCTGTAGTCTCCGATGCACTTATCAGACTTATCCCGGGGGTAATATCTGATGAATCCTCAGCTTTAACTGATTCCTTCCAGGACGGACTTGTGGCGCCGGAAGTCTATACGAGGCCATCTGATTATAAGGGGTGGAAAGTGCCTGAAATTCTGCTTTCGGGAAATCAGGCCAAAATTGAAGATTGGAGGCATGAAAACGCCCTTGAGAGAACCAAAAACAGGCGTCCCGGGCTTTTGGAGGCCGGTAATGATTGAAATCTGTTGAGCGCTACAGCTTGCCAACTAGCCCCTCTTTCCTATATTTGCAGTCCCATTTTTAAAAGAGAACTACCATGGCAGATTTGATGAAGCTGGCCGAGCAGGCAATGGCTGGAAATCGCGCAAAACACCCAGATTTCAAGGCCGGGGATACTATCAACGTGCACGTGAAGATATCCGAGGGTAACAAGGAACGTATCCAGCAATTCCAGGGAGTTGTACTCTACAGGCGGGGCAAGGGCACCAACGGCGAGTCCTTTTCCGTAAGGAAGGTTTCCAATGGAGTCGGTGTAGAGCGCATTTTCCCGATGGTGAGCCCATCCATTGATAAGATTGAATTCGTGAAAGCCGGAAAAGTCCGCCGCTCCAAGCTGTACTACATGAAAGGAAGGCAAGGAAAATCCGCCCGGATCAAGGAAAAACTCTCAACATTACAAGAGGCCCAATAAGCCGAGATTTAAGAAACTTAAGCCAGAAGGCCCATTTTCAAACGGAAATGGGCTTTTTGTTTTATTTGACAATACTAATTCATGGGTAAACACGGGTAAGGCCTGGGCAGTGGATTGCCAGGCATGGACAAAGTATGGGAAAGGGGTTGCCAAGCACGGACAAGGCACGGGTATGGTATTGCTAAGCACGGACAAAGCATAGGTAGGGTATTGCAAAGCAGGGACAAAGTATGGGTAGGGTATTGCTAAGTACGGACAAAGCATGGGTAGGGTATTGCAAAGTACGGGCAGGGTATGGGTAGAGTATTGCAAAGCACGGGTAGGGTATGGGAAAGTATGGACATGGTATGTCCGTTCATGGGTAGATCGAGCCAAGGCACCGCAGGATTTGATCCCTGCGATTTGTTGATATAAATCAGCATTTGAGAGCCAAAAGACCCCAAAATGCCATCCAAAAAGCTGCCCATAATTGCACCTTCGGGACTATATTTGCCCTCTCCATTAAAAACCTATGGCCAATCCAAAAATTGCGGAATTGCTCGGTAAAGACGCCGGCTATCTGCTCGATTACAAAAGCAAGACTATTTCAAAGGATCAGATCCATGCTCCCAGCCCAACCTTCGTAAATGATGTCTTTGGACCTTCGAACAGAACGCCCCAGGTCCTCAGAAGCCTGGGCGATATATTCGGCAGAGGCCGCCTGGCCGGAACGGGATACGTCTCCATACTCCCCATTGATCAGGGCATAGAGCACAGTGGCGGCGCATCTTTCGCCAAGAATCCAATCTATTTTGATCCGGAAAATATTGTAAAGCTGGCCGTTGAGGGCGGTTGCAATGCAGTTGCAACCACATATGGCGTGCTCGGCATGGTGTCCAGGAAGTATGCGCACCGGATACCTTTCATTGTAAAGATCAACCATAATGAACTGCTGACTTATCCCAACAAGGCAGATCAAATCATGTTTGGTACTGTGCGCGATGCATGGAACCTCGGCGCTGTAGCCGTGGGCGCGACGATTTATTTCGGATCCGATCAAAGCGGCAGGCAAATCATCGAAGTTGCGAAAGCATTTGAAGAAGCTCATTCACTCGGTATGGCCACTATTCTTTGGTGCTATCTCCGCAACAACTCATTCAAGAAAGATGGCGTGGACTACCACACCTCTGCCGACCTTACAGGACAGGGCAATCATTTGGGTGTTACCATTCAAGCCGATATTATCAAGCAAAAACTCCCAACCAACAACGGAGGCTACAAAGCCCTCAATACCGGCGGAAGCAGTTATGGCAAGTTGGATGAAAAGATTTACACTGAACTGACCAGTGATCATCCGATAGACCTGTGCAGGTACCAGGTGGCCAATTGCTATATGGGCCGTGCTGGTCTGATTAATTCAGGCGGAGAATCTAAAGGCTCCAGCGACATGGCTGAAGCGGTGAAGACTGCAGTTATAAACAAGCGCGCAGGGGGCATGGGACTTATCAGCGGACGCAAGGCCTTCCAGCGACCAATGAAAGAAGGCGTTGAAATTCTCAACGCTATCCAGGATGTCTATCTCGACAAGAGCATTGATCTGGCGTAGATTGCAAGAAGGATATTTAGTTGAAGTGATCAGTTGAATTATTCAATAGAAGCAACCTTACATGCCCTGGTTCAAGAGAAGTGATAAGGGAATTCTTACGCCAACCGAAGGTAAGCGGGAAGTTCCTGATGGGTTATGGTATAAATCCCCGGGCGGAAAGATTGTTCATACGCGTGAACTGAAGAGCAATTCCTATGTGGTACCTGAAGAAGAATACCACGTCAAGATTGGTTCGAAAGAGTACTTCGAAATCTTGTTTGACAACAACCAGTTTACCGAACTGGACGAGGCGATGGAATCAGCAGATCCCCTGAAGTTTGCAGATACAAAGCCATATCCGAAGCGCATCAGGGAATCGCAGTCCAAAACCGAGCTCAAAGACGCGGTCCGCACCGCTTATGGCAAGATGAATGGCATCGACATCACGATCGCATGCATGGACTTCATTTTTATTGGCGGGTCCATGGGATCTGTTGTTGGTGAAAAGATTGCGAGGGCCATGGATCACAGCCTGAAAACAAAAACTCCTTTCCTCATGATTTCGCGTTCGGGTGGAGCGCGCATGATGGAGGCCGGATTGTCCCTTATGCAAATGGCCAAAACTTCAGCAAAGATTGCTCTGCTGGATGAGGCACGCATTCCTTATATATCCCTACTGACTGATCCAACTACGGGTGGGGTTACGGCTAGTTATGCCATGCTTGGCGACTTCAACATTGCCGAGCCAGGAGCCATGATAGGGTTCGCAGGGCCAAGGGTTATTCGTGAAACCATTGGCAAAGATCTTCCGAAGGGGTTTCAAAGCGCCGAATTTGTTCTGGAGCACGGCTTCCTCGACTTCATCATTGATCGCCGAAACCTGAAAAACAGGCTGAGCACATTGCTCAGAATGCTGGAGTCCTGAACGTCCGTTACCGAACACCTTCGGTCGGTTTCAAGACAACCCATTTGAGTTTCCAGCGTACGGAGCGGGTATTTGGCTCATTTCAAGTGGCACATGGATTGTACATCGCTCTTGTTCCAATTCTACCCCCATGTTCAAAAACTACCTCAAGGCTGCTTTTCGGAGCATCATCAAACAACGGGTCTACTCCGGAATTAACGTCGTTGGGCTTTCAGTAGGCATTGCCAGCGCACTGATCATCAGCTTATTTGTCCAATACGAGTTTTCCTACGACAAATTCTACCCGGATGCATCTTCTATTTTCAAAGTTGCCCTTGAAAGGAAGTACCCTGGTCATTCATCATTTTATGCAGTAGTTCCTCATTCTTACAGCGACGCCATACTTCAGAATATCCCCGAGGTAAAGGAGGTGACCCGACTGACAGGCGCTGTAAATAATATCCTGGTTACCTACAAGGATCCGAAGGGAGAGCAAAAGGCGTTTGAAGAGAACTTTGTATTATCTGCGGATTCAAATTTTTTCAGCTTCTTCCAGATTCCATTTGCGCGTGGTGAGGCTTCAAAAGTACTCGTAACGCCCAACGATGTGGTCATCACTCAAAGGGTGGCCAAACGATTCTTTGGCCAGGAAGATCCTGTAGGAAAGACCCTGGAGATCTTCGGTAACAACTTCAAAGTAACAGGTGTGTGTCTGGATCCGCCTGACAACAGTCACATGAAATATGATTTTGTCACGAATCTGTCAGGCATACCTTTTTACAAGAGAGAAAATTACACAGGCTTCTCTGCACACCTTTATCTCAAACTGAGGGATCCGCAATCAGCAGAGGCAGTTGAATCTAAAATCCCAAAGCTGGTAGACATGTATGCCGCGGCTCAAATCGAGAGAGAATTGGGCAAGTCATGGGCTGATTACAGAAAGGAAGGAAACGGGTACCGCTATTTCTTACAACCTCTTACATCGATTCACCTTGATCCCACTAACATCGAGGCAAAAATGGAACCGGGCGGGAGTATCAGAGTTATGTATTTTCTCATTTCCGTGGCCATTCTGCTTGTGTTGATTGCCTGCATCAATTTCATGAACCTGGCAACTGCAAGATCATCGGAGCGGGCGCGTGAGGTAGGTGTACGGAAAACCATGGGGTCCTCCAAACATCAGCTTGTTCTTCAGTTCCTATCTGAGTCAGTGATCATAAGTGCTATCGCTACCCTTCTGGCTCTTGTCATTGTACAACTCACCATTCCGTTCTTCAATCAACTTACTGAACGTAACCTTGAATTGTCGTTCCCTCTCTCCACGATATTGGCTTTAGCCGGTTCTACTTTGCTCATCGGCATGTTGGCCGGCGTTTACCCCGCCTTTGTCCTCTCCGGGTTCAATCCGATACTTGTCATGAAGGGAAAATTCAGTGCCAGCAGCAAAGGCGCCTGGCTCAGGAGCACCCTGGTGATTTTCCAGTTTGCAGTCTCCATCATCCTGATTGTATCAACCATCGTAGTTCAAAAGCAAATGAATTTCATGCAGAAGAAATCATTGGGCTTTGACAAGGAACAAATGCTGGTGGTCGAACGGGTATTTTCACTTTCGCCGGACCGCACGCATACCCTTCTTGAAGAAGTAAGGAAGTTGCCCCAGGTGAGAGCCGCAGCTTGTTCAAACTCTCTGCCTGGCAATGAGGGGGATTTTTTTGGCAACTTTTTTAAGCCTGAAGGATCGAGTGAAATTCTTACCACCAAAACGATGGTAGTGGCTGACGATCTGCCTGAAACACTCGGACTGGAGCTTTCCGCCGGCAAATGGTTTGCGGAAGGGACACAGGACTCTCTCAACATCGTCCTGAATGAGTCTGCCGTAAAGACGATGGGCATTGCCAACCCGGTTGGGATGAGGCTGGAAAATGTTCAAAGAAATCAAGACGGCAGCAGAAGCGTCTACTATACGATAATCGGCGTTGTAAAAGATTTCAATTTTCTGTCCCTGAAGGATGCCATCACACCCCTGGTAATAGAGAGCAATGAAACATTTGGACGGAATGTGCCAGCTACCTTCCTGCTGGCTCGCATCCAGCCTGGTCAGTACGAAGCTGCCATTTCAGCCATTTCCGCGAAGTGGAAGGAGATCGCACCAGAACAGCCCTTCCGCTACGTTTTCCTGGATGAGAATTTTGACGCGAACTACAAATCTGAACAGCAGGCATCAAGACTCTTTGCCATTTTTTCCGGTCTTGCCATTTTCGTTGCCTGCGTTGGGCTTTTCGGATTATCGGCCTACACTGCACAGCTAAGAATCAAGGAAATTGGCATTCGTAAAGTACTGGGGGCATCAGTGCAGGGAGTGGTTGGCCTGTTAGCAAAAGACTTTGCCAAAATGGTGCTGATCGCATTTATTGCAGCCATTCCTGTGTCGTGGTATCTGATGAAGCAATGGCTCGGTGGTTTTGCCTACCGCATTGAACTATCGCCTTGGATTTTCCTCGCTGCAGGAGTTCTCACGGTGATGGTGGCTGCATTCACCGTCAGTTTTCAAACCATACGGGCAGCCACAACCAATCCCGTTAATTCTCTCAAGGAATAACCAACATTCGTCTAAATAAAAATGGGGCTGTCTCAAAAGTGAGATAG
>JAFEAM010000054.1 GCA_018266395.1 Bacteroidota bacterium
TGACCACAATTGCACATCCTCCTTTTCAGTATTCCTGGGATACACGGTCTTTGCCTGACGGCTCATATGACTTGCTGGCAACCGTATCATACCAGTCAGGCCAGGTGAAAACGGCGAGCACCAGTGTACAGGTAAGGAATCAACTATTAACACTCACAGTACCTCCTGATCACCTGCCTTACAACGAGAAAGGATGGATATTTCTCTCCTCAAGCAATGGGTCTGTAATCGACATCCAGGAATTGAAGAATGGAAATTCAATAACTCTATTCAATCATGAATACAATGAAAAGACATTCATGCTTAGTGAAGCCTATCTTGTAGGCGGACTTTTTTTGTCGCTGACGAGCTTTGAATCCGTGCCCAGGGGGAATTGGACATTGGATCCTGTACAAGGTGACAGCCCTGTACTTGGAAGTCTCCAGGTAAGTTTCGACGCCTCAACAGGTACGCATCCCTACTTTGTCAGCTCAAGTGGTGATTCAAAGGTGTTTCTCGATGACGGAAAGTCAGTCTCCCTGAACGTCGCTACGGCTCCCACCCGGCTTTTCATAAGAGAGATATATCAGGCTGTCAATCATTATGAACTCATTACCGGATTGAGCGCCAACGATCAGTATGCAGGAAAGTTCTCCGACCTGAAGACCCCATTGCAGGCCATTCAGGTGACCAACCTGAATGGTGCACAGGGTGCACACATCATCACGTATGGATTCACCACACCAAACAAATTTGATGAATACTATTCCCTTGGCGTAGCCAATCTTACCGGCGGCAATCTGGTTATAGAATACCCCGGAAGCACATTTGCAAGTTATGGTTCTGCCTCCACCATCAGAGCAGCCAATTACCGGGTTGATGCGTTTCATCCCTCGAAATTCTACGACATAACACCGCTGCACGCCGAGGTCCAGTTCCTGGATCGAGGCAACAATTACGTGAGTGTGGCCACTTCCGGCGACTTTGACGCCTATTTTATCGGATGGGGCTACGCCGATAAGTTTTCCAGCTTTGATTGGACCTGGGCCGGAGGAGGCGGGCAAAGTGAGTATATCCGGCTGGTCGCTCTCCCTGACATGATCCGTACCAACGGCCAGGTCACTTTTAACCCGGATCAATTGCAATTCTACGGCGTGGTGCAACTGGCTGAATATGAGGTAGCCAAGGGTTACGATTCCTTTCTTTCCTACATCTCCGCAAAAGGTCACAGCTCCCCCTATCAGTTTGGCAAGGCGTGGAAGGAGCAGACATTCTACAAACCAGGCTCTACCGGCGGACGATCTGCAGCGAAAGATCCACCCACTATTAGGGATAGATTCCGACGCTGACCTGACATATTCAAAACCCCTTTTAAAACTTGTCTCAATTATAGTGGCTTCTCTTTTATTTGGAGGTCTGGTGGCGTATTATTGACCAAATCATTTCCAGTGAAGCGATTCTGTGGCGGGCACCCATCTCTTCTTTACCTGATCCTTTTTCTCTTGCTTTCCATGACCGGCTATGCACAGCCTGTACGTACCGTTGTTTTCGGAGATTCCACGCGCATGGAAGAAATGTCGCGGCGTCAGGCTCAAATGGATCAATTGGTTGAACAAAAGGGAAAGGTGACTGATGCGGACGCCATAAAGGCTATCGATAACTTAATCCGCAAGCTGAAACAAACCATGATGGTTACCCTGAGTGGAACCATTACATTTCAGGCTGACGGGCGTCCGCTGAGTGGTGCTGCCATTTTTGTAGACGGTCTGAAGTATGGGAATAATTCTGATCAAAACGGCAGATATTATCTCCAGTTTCCTCCGGGCAAATACAAGGTCACCGTCCGGTATTTGGGAATGGTGCCCATCTCGATAAGACTGGCCATTTACGACAACGGCGTCCAGGATTTTGAAATGTCGGAGAAACCAGAAGTTCTCGAGGAAGTGGTGATCAGTGCTACCTCACAGGAAGACCGGATAAAGGAACCCATTTCAGGCATGGCGAAACTGAATGTCACGGAGATCAAAAGGATACCTGCACTGATGGGTGAAGTAGATGTCATCAAGAGCATACAGCTCATGCCGGGTGTGAATTCAGTGGGTGAAGGAAGTGCAGGATTTAATGTCAGAGGTGGTCGCATTGATCAGAACCTCATCCTCATGGATGGCGGTCAGATCTTTAACTCCTCTCACGCCCTTGGTCTCCTTTCCAATTTCAACTCTGATGTTGTGGAGGATTTTACACTCTATAAAGGGAATGTTCCTGCCCAGTTTGGCGGAAGGGCTTCCTCGGTATTGGATGTCCGGACACGCAGCGGAAGTTTCGAGAAATTCAAGTTTAGAGGAGGTATTGGCGTACTCAGCAGCAGGCTGGCTATTGAGGGTCCTATTTGGAAAGACCACACCTCCTTCCTGGTGGGCACACGGTTCTCCTATTCCGACTGGATCCTGAAGATGGTAGGCAATACCGATGTGAGGCAAAGTTCAGCATCCTTCTACGATGTAAACGGCAACATCACCCATCGCTTCAGCAAAAAGAACACATTGAACCTCACCTACTACCTGGGCAACGATTATTTCAAGTATTCTCAGGAATTCGGATACGACTACACTACCCAGTTATTTAACCTCAAATGGAAAAGCATTCTGGGTGATCACTGGTCTTCAACATTTTCGGCCGTCTCGGGTTCGTATGCCAGCAAACTGTACGACTACAATCCCATTCAGGCGAAAAGTCTCAGCAATGGAATAGATTACAATCAACTGAAGGAGGACGTCCTGTTCACCGTGGAGGGCAAGCATGCTGTGAATTTTGGAGTCGATATGAATTACTATGGCGGTAGACCGGAAATATCAAATCCTTACGGGAATTCATCCGCGACTGTCAGCAAGCGCGTGGAAAAGGACCGAGGCCGCGAATGGGGATTCTACGTAAACGAGGAGTTCACCATGTCGCCGAAGATTACAATCTCGGCAGGGCTGCGCTTTTCACTTTTCCAAAATCTGGGAGCCGACACGGTGTACAGCTATCAGCCCGGTGTACCCAAGAGTGTTTTTACCATTGTTGATACAACGTACTACTCAAGAGATCAGGTCATCCAGACGTATAGCGGCTTCGAACCCAGGCTTTCCGCCAGCTACAGTATTTCGGACCACTCATCAATCAAGATGAGCTACAACAGGATGAGACAATATATCCACCTGATTTCCAACAGTACGGCTGCAACACCCGTCGACATCTGGCAGGTGAGTAATCCGCATATAAGGCCACAGGTGGCGGATAACTATTCCCTGGGCTATTTCCGAAACACCGATAACAAAATGTATGACTTATCGGCTGAAGCATTTTACAAGACCACTCAGAACCTTGTTGAGTACAAGGACTTTGCCCAGCTATTGCTGAACCGGCACCTGGAGACGGAGCTTCTGCAAGGGCAAGGGAAAGCTTATGGACTGGAACTCTTCGCGCGTAAGAACACCGGCATCTGGACGGGATGGGTTTCCTATACCTTCATGCGGTCTTTCATCCAGGTGGCTGGCGCAAGTCCGGCCGAGACGGTGAATCAGGGAAAATGGTACCCGACCAACTACGACAAACCGCACACATTCAACCTCACTGCGAGCCGGAAAGCCGGCCGCACTTCCCGGTTTGGTGTGAACTTTACTTACAGTACAGGGCGCCCTGTCACGGCATTGACATCAAGTTATCTGGGTGGCACCACCGCCATTCCTGTCTTCTCCGACCGCAATCAATACAGGATTCCGGATTATTGGAGGGTTGACATCTCACTGACAATTAACAGTGTCTTCAAGAAGTTCGACGATAACCTCATTTTTTCCATATACAATCTCTTTGGAAGAAGGAATGCCTATTCGATCTATTACCAGCAGCCCGAGTTCTCAACTATTCCAGAATCTTACAGGCTGTCCATCTTGGGCAGCATCATACCGTCAATTACTTATAACCTCTCATTCTGATCCATGCAACCGCAAAAGCTATTAGCCTTTCTCCTTCTGCTGTTGTTGAGCAATTGCAAGGATCCGTATAAACTGGCCGTGACTCGAACGGTTGGCCGCCTGGTGATCAATGGAGGAATTTATGATACACCCGGCCCGCAGTTCCTTAAGTTGGGCCTTACGCCGGACTTCAATAAAGATCCTGATCCGCTTTCTGGCGCGTACGTGAGTGTACAGGATGAGAACGGCAATCAGGAATTTTACCACGAAACCGTACCAGGTACCTATCAATTGAATGGCAATATCGTAACCGGCCGTCCAAGTGGAGTGTACACGCTTGAAATACAACTTCCCGACGGAAGAAAATATCGCTCGACGCCTGAAAAATTGCCCGGGAGCAAGGCTACCGATTCTGCCTACTTCAAAATTGTCACTGAGACAGTAGTTAAGCCCGAGGGCATCCCGGTCGACAATACAAACGTTAAAATATATCTAAACTCCGTCCTTCCTTCAGAACACTCGCCATCTTTTATCCGCTGGGGTATAGATGAAGTTTATGTCATTATACCCACATGTTTCCCGCAAGCCATAGCCTGCCCACCTTTTTGTTATATATACCAAACCGTTACCAAGTTTGATTTGAAAGTCATTGCCACCAATGACTACCAGAGGCCATACATAAACGATCTTCTCCTTCAAACCAGAAGCGTGGATTACACTTTTATGGTGCGCCACTATTTCAATGTTACGCAGTATACAATGAATCAAAATGCATATGACTACTGGCAAAAGGTCGCACTGATCACAGAACGTACAGGATCTATATTTGACACCCCTCCTGCCAATGTTCCAGGTAACATTGTCAATATCAACGATCCTACTGAGATCGTCTACGGATACTTTGAAGCATCTGGAACTAAGTTAAATCGCCTTAAAATAGACAGAGGTTACATGCCTCCCAATGTAGAGGTGGGAACCTGTCAGTTCGACTTTGTCTATTGGCCGGCCGGAAGTCCCTACAATTATTGCCTCAATCCCTATGCGATTCCGGGCGCAACGACAGTCATGCCGGATTGGTTCTGGTAACCTACATCTTTGATCTGCGGGTGCGGATCCTGTCCCGGATGAACGCACCAACTTTCCTTCCCTGATCTTTCCCTATTTCGCAGGCCGGGATGTAATGAATGCCCCCATACACCCTGCTGATGGCGGCTTCGTTTGATGCATCGTAGAATGATTTGAACGACCGCGGAGCCATTCCAAACTCAACCTCCGTTGAATCGGTGAAAGCGAAGTTGTCTCCGAAAAGATCAGTCAACGCAGTGGCAGCAGAATTCGATATGACACTATGACCACTGGTGTACTCCGGGAACGGAGGTGTTTGAAGGAGCGGCACCCAGTTCTCATCAATGTACTGGTTGATATAGGTCTCTGGGCGTACAAGATTGCTTCTGTATTTTTCATCCCAGCAACTGATGAATGCGTCAACCAGTGAAACAGCCACCCTGGCGTAGGCTTCAGCCGAATGGATGAAGTCTGCATTCTCCTTTGTGCAAACGGACCGCGTGATATTCATCCAGTGTCCGCCGGGAGATATCTTCTTGGTGGCAAACATAACGTGACCCTTCACATTCATCACGAAAGGATTGCAATCCCAGAAAAAGGCAATGGCCTTCTGCTCTTCAGTAAGGTTCACCCCTGTCTCATAGACAAATTTTGCCTCATTGTAGAACTGGCTCCCTTTGACGGTTGAAAATGGTGTAGGATGAGCTGGCTGAAATTCAGAGGCTGAATCAATGGCAAAAGTCCTGATTTTGTTCCAGTGCGGCTCCACGGCATCCATGTAGGCAGGAGGTGTTGGCTTCCAGGTGGCAGGATTCGTCTGGATGGAATACTTTGGAAAGGATCGGGTCTGTTTATAGTTATCCTTATTTGACCACGCGATAATGTGATCAGCCACTTTGTTGCCGTATTCAATGGAGCGTTCGTACACGTCGTCAGGTATCCCTGTCGCCTTGTACTCCTCCATTATCTTGTTGTAAAACTCCTCAAGCTTGTCTTCAGAAAAGACCATGGTCTTGCCAACCTTCAGAATGGCTTGTACTGTCGCCAATTCGTAGCTGTATACCTGGGCGGAGTCCGGCGCCGGCACTGGCTCAAGGCCATGCAACTGGCCAGCAAAAGTTTTGAACTCTGAATTCCCCTGCCTTGCACATTCATACCCTGCAACAGTCGTGTAGGTATAGATACGGCTGGCTACCGGAGGTGAGAAAATATCGTAAACTATCCGGTCCGTAATCTCTTTCACGGCCCTGTGGAGGAACTCGGGGTCGGCAGCCTTTTGCTTATATGTTGTGTCCTGCGTTGAACACGAAAAAATCAGCGTAAGCAGTACTAAAGGCCAGTGTTTGTATCTCATGAGGATTGCTTAAAAACGGGACAAAATTAGAAGGTATTCGCCAACCTAAAAATGACCTAAATCATGAGGAGGAGAAGACCTGACCTTGTGATTCAATGCACAGCAAAATCCTTTCTTTCCGTACCCACACCTTTAATCGTTAGTGATTTCCAGCCCTTTGGCAGCTTTGTCTTCAGCTGGGTGATACCGGCATCACCAATGTTGATGCCTCCGAATCCATTGATCACTGCCTGCAGGAAACCTCCGGCACCTGTAGCAAAGTATGGATTGGTGCCTCCGGCTGTCTCTGCCAATACGCCGAAAGGTGGAACCTGATTTGGAGCGTAAGACTTGACGAGATAGTTCAAGGCCTTATCCGGATTGGCAAGCCTGGAGTAAAGTGTTGAAAGAACTGACACCCCCATGGCAGGGCCATCGGGTGCATATCTCGACTCATAATAAGCGAGGTCCTTTTCCACCTGTGCCTTGTCCGTAACAATTTCCAGCGGGTAGGCCAGCAAGTTCACATCTGCCTGCTTGATCGGCACGCCGTCATACGTTGCATTCTCGCGGGTCACGCCATCAGGAAATTTCAGAATGGGAATATTCTGGGCCACATATTCCCAATCAGGATCAGGAACGAGACCAAGTTCTTTTGCCGCCTGTGTTGCATATCGCAACGTGGTAATGGCCATACCGTTGGTGAAAGCATTGTTGTCAATATTCTCCTGCCACTCGTTGGCTCCAATAACATTGTTGATTTCAAACTTGCCGGGGCCCTTTCTTTCCACGCGGCTTGCCCAAAAGGCAGCCACCTCCTTCAAGACCGGATATCCACGATCCTGAAGCCACAGCTTGTCTTTGGTCACCTGGTAGTATTTCCAGAAAGCCCAGCCAATGCATCCAGTAATGTGATGCTGGAAAGGCCCGGTCAATGCCCAAACAGGAGTATCCTCTGTTCCTTCGTCCGAGGATTCCCAGGGGAACATTGCTCCTTTGTAGCCATGAGAAAATGCGTTCAGCTTTGCTTTGTCAAGACGGGCAAAGCGATACTCAAGAATACTGCGGGCCATGTCAGGTTGTAGCAACAATAGCGGAGGATACATCCAGAGTTCGGTGTCCCAAAAGACATGTCCATTGTATCCAAGTCCGGAAAGGCCCATTGGCGAAAGACTGTAGCCTGTGCCTTCGCGCACAAAAGAGTAAAGATGATAAAGTGCAAATCGGATGTCCTTTTGCAATCGGTCATCTCCATCCAGCACGATATCTCCTTTCCATAATTTCTCCCACTCAGCGATATGGCGGTTAAGAAGTCTTTCTGTTCCTTCCAGTTTTGCAAAGATGGTGAGGCGTTCGGCTTCGTTGAGCGGGTCATCAAAGTGTTCCGTCGAAGTGGCCGATGAGACCACGGAGAACCGATAGGTCTGCCCTGCGGTCAACTGTTTTGAGAACTTCATCAGGTGCATGTTGTAATCCCAATCCTCGTGCAGCAGTGCCGGCTCCTGTCCATGCGGCTCCTGAAAAATAATACTGTTGCTCACAGCAACTGTGTGCTTGCCGGATGGGCTCTTTCCCACGGAAGTCATCAACGGAATCTTCACATGCGGCCTGTCAATTTCACTAAAAAGGTTGTGCACATCGATAAGATGATTTGGCGCTTCTATCACACTCATGGGCGTGATTACTGTTTGCTTTTTTGCCATAATCTCAACCACCGACAATGCTGTGTATGGCAGGTGGCGCAGGGCCATCATGGAGTGCTTCACGGTAAGTTTGTCTCCGACATCAAACGTAGTAATCAGCACAGCCTTCTTCATGTCCAGTACCTGGGCATAGTTCGAGATGTCATTCAGCCCGATTCGTCTTCCGTCAACTTCCAGGTTCATGTTGACGTGGTTGAAAGTCTTCAGGATGTTGGATACCCGCCCCCGTTGATAGTAGTCGTAAACACCATTCAGCACCACGTCCTTTACCTTCATCGGTTCAGGGGAAGAGACAATGCCTATCATGCCGTTCGCGACCGTAACACCGAAGTAGTGATTGGGGTCGATACGGGTTGCCTCTACCAACCAAGGATTCGCGGACTGAGCAAGGGCAAGCGCCGGCATGAGCGAGAGTGCAACAGCTATTAATCTTCTTATCATGGGAATTTACTTTGACGTGTTAATAAAACTAATAATGGTGTCATCGTTTCTTGAAACAAGATACACCTTTCGCTTCTTTTGGTCATCGAAGATCCGAATGTCTCTTGCTTCTCCCCTTACCCACCAGCCGCTCTCGGCAGGGCTAAGAGCAGTGAACTCTCCGCCGCCTTTTCCCAGCAGTACAAGGCCATAGCCAGCGTCATACCGCCCGAAATCCGGCTGAGTGGCAAAGCGGTTTCCTGCCGACAATAGATCGACATGGCCGTCTCCATTGACATCCAAAGCCCGGATTGCGAAGACCGGCGCAAACTGTATCTCAACAGGCAATGTTCTGAGCACAAATTTGTTCCCCTGGTTTTCAAACCAAGCCGAGGCAAGATGTGAAGCCCATTTTTGTTCCGAGAGATCGATTTGCTGCTGGGACAGCACATCACCAATGCGTGCATTTACATAGTTTCCATACCTCAGGAATTTTCTCCTTAGCGGGGGGATTTGCTTTACCAACTGATCTCTCGACACAAACGGATAAGAAATTCCCTGATTGTAATATGTCAATATCTGCTCAGTACTTCCATTGCCATCAAAGTCGCCCACGTACATTCTTACCGGTTCTTTCGGGCCAGCCTTTAACCGACTGTTAAGCCCCAGGTTTCCAGCTGCGAAATCGGGATCACCATCTCCATCAAGGTCAGCCACTTCAAGCGCACTCCACCACCCGTGAAAAGAATCAAGGCCCAAGGAGCTGGTTTGGTCATTGAGTGTGCCTTTATCAGTCTGTAATAGAAGGGTAGGTGCCATCCATTCTCCTACAACCAGGAGATCCATCCTATGATCACCATTGAAGTCATTCCACGCCGCATCGGTGATCATCCCCATTGAACTGTTAGACAAAATGTTCGATGTCAGGTCTTCAAATACCCCCCGGCCATTGTTGATAAGAATGAAACTTGGCGGATTAATGCCATATTGAAGCGGCACGGACCTTCCACCTATAAAAAGGTCATTGTCTCCATCTCCATCAAAGTCCGCCGACCGGGCGCAGGAGGCGTTGCAATGAATGGTGGGAAAACCGCTCGATAAGTTGAAGTGTCCCCTGCCATCATTCAGAAATAGCCGGGGCGCCAGGCTTTCAGATGCTACACCCTCATTGCCGCCGTAAACAATCAACAGGTCAATATCTCCATCTTTGTCTGCGTCAAACAGCAACGCATCCGTTTCTTCTCCGGTCGCATACTTTGCAAAAAGCGATTCATTTGCAGAATTAAATCCACCTGCACCGGTTTGGATATACAGTCGTCCTGGTTGCCGTCTGCCTCCCCCAACATAGAAATCAGTGAGGCCGTCGCCATTCACATCACCTACTGCCATCCTCGGGCCTTCTTCTGAAAGCATGTGAGGCATAAGGCCCTGAGTATTGAAATCAACATAGTCGTTTTCTTTGTGCGTGAACCGCGGTTGTTCACGTAACGAAATCGAATCAAAGAGTCTTCGTGCTGGCCTCAGTGTCGAATAATCAAAGCGAGGAAGGGGATCTCTTTGTGACAATGTGAGGGTGTGTGAATCATCAAAATGTGTAATACTTTGACAACCGCCCCCGGGCCATATAACCCACAGAGAATCAGGGCGATTTGCAGTCCCTAACCCGATAGTCAAAGTATAGTCTACAGAGGATTGGTACCCACGCACTGGAGATACTTCGGTATATGATCGGGCAGAGCCAATAAACGTAATCACCTTGGCGCCGATAGCATGGGTATTCAAATTTTCGGATCTGAGTTGAACGCGGAATGAATGACGGCTGCTGTCGCTCAGTGTATTTTCCAGAATGCTGGCCTTCTGATTAATGTTATTGACCACGATGTCAAGATCGCCGTCATTGTCAAGATCGGCATAGGCAGCGCCATTTGAGCATGCTGCTGCACCCATGCCCCAATCCTCTGACCGATTTTCGAAAACAAGATTACCATTGTTCCTGAATACCCGGTTGATCACTTTTCCTTCGGGCATTTTACCAGCCAGCTGCACGTCTGTAAGACGTTGTGCAGAATCAGTAGAAATGAAATTAAGATAGTTCAGATCATTGGGCCTCCTTACAATTCCATTGGTTATAAAAATGTCTTTATATCCGTCGTTATCAAAATCTGCAATCAGCGGGGCCCAACTCCAGTCGGTTGCTGCCACGCCACCTAGCCACGCGATATCACTGAAGTGGGTTTCACCACGATTTAACTGGAGAGCATTCCTTGAAACCTGGTAGTAAAATCCTGCATTAAGTTTGTACTTGTAGATTTCGTATGAATCCTCACCCACGGATGCCTTAATGATCTTTTCATCATCCGGCATCATGTCAACCGTCAGGATATCCGGCAACAAATCATTATTGAGATCAGCAATGTCATTCCCCATGGAGAACCTGCTGGAGTGCCCCAGGGAAGCCTCGATGGACTCGTTGAACCGGCCGTTTCCAGTGTTCAGATAGAGGTAGTCATTCTCACGAAAATCATTCGATACATAGATATCCATTCGTCCATCCATATTGATATCGCACGTCGCTATACCAAGGCCATATCCGATACGACTGTTGTAGATACCCGAAGCCTTTGTTACATCAGTAAATGACTTTAATCCCCTGTCGGCATCATTCCGATAAAGGCGATCACCGGCCAGGGAATCACTCTCGTTTCTCTCGGCAGCATTCCCATAAGACCGTACAGAGTGTACGGAATGGTTTAGTAAATACATGTCAAGATCGCCATCCTGATCGTAGTCGAAGAAAGATGCCTGGGTTGACAGCCCCTGGAAAGCCAGTCCATAAGATGAGGCTTCCTCTTCAAAGGTGAGATCACCCTTGTTAATAAACAATTGATTCCTTGTGTTGAAATGTTTGTAGCCTCCGACCCCGCAAACATAAATATCAAGCAGGCCGTCTCCGTTGACGTCCGCCATCGCGACGCCAGTCTTCCAGTTGCCATTACCGGTTACCCCGGCTCGTTGGGTGATGTCCTCGAAAGCAAGGTTGCCTTTGTTGAGATAGAGTTTATTGGGGCCCTGATTTGATGTAAAGTAGAGATCGGTTAGACCATCGTTGTTGATATCACCGGCGGCTACTCCTCCTCCATTGTAGAAATACAGGTATTCGATAATGTTAAAATCTTCTGTTTCATTCAGTCTGTTCTCGAATTGAATGCCCGTTTGCTGTGGGGGAAGTGCCCGGAATAACGTGGAGGGTTTCCGTTCGCCCTGACAGCCGGCCAACACGATCAGGCTTAAAACCAAACAAGCTCCTGTACAGATTCCACGATCAGGAGAACAAACGGATGGTAAGCTCCTTATCATGGATCTTATCTGACTTTGAACATGATAAGAGGAGCATTATTGCGGGACACCATAATCCGGGATTGCTTGCCAACCTTGACGCTGAATATATCCCGCACCTCTCCATCGACAAAGATGCCGGAGTTTGCCCCTGGGACAAATTCATACCGACCGTCCGCAGTTCCTTTCAGGAGGCAACCGTAGCTTGCATCGTATCGCCCCACTTCAGGCTTTGTACGATAGAGATTCCCTCCAAGTAAAATATCAGTGATCCCATCCTTGTCAAAATCTTCAATGAGGATGCCATAGACCGGTGAGAATTGAGCCTCCACCGGCAACGGCCTCACCTCGAACTTACCCCCTCCCAGGTTGATGATCGCCGACGTCCTTAACTCATTTCCCGTCCAGGTGATCATCCCCTTCATCTGTTCCTTCGTGAATATGTCATCGATCGTCTGATCCCGGTAGTTCGCGTACTTCAGGTACTTCTTCTTCAGCATCGGCATCTGCTGTACCAGATCATGTCTCAGCGCCATCGGATAGCTCTTCTCTCCATTGTAATTGCAGATGATCTGCTCTATCGTTCCGTTCTGGTCAAAATCATTCACATACATCGTCACCGGCTTCTCTGCACTCGCCTTGAACCTGGAATTCAACCCATGGTTACCGGCCACAAAGTCCATGTCTCCATCTCCATCCAAATCCGCGGCCCTTATTACATTCCACCACCCC
>JAFEAM010000055.1:0-6417 GCA_018266395.1 Bacteroidota bacterium
TTTTTTATTTTAAACATACAGGCTTCGGGTTTTGTTGATTCCATTGGCATTATTGGAGCTGGGAACTCATACCATCGCTGGCCTATAAATATTCTATTACTGATGGCTTCCATATTCGAATTGAAGGTGCATTAATCCCGGAAGGGATGGAATTATTATAGTCAATTCTATCGAGCATATTTACGAAACCCCGAGGGGGTGACATAATTTCAGATCTCGCTTCAGACTAATCATACCAACGTTTCGGGTTTTATTGAGCTCCGTTCACCTCTATTGCCAACATTGGAGCCAAGGAACCGGTTCAATGGGATCGAAGGTTTATAGCATCGCGTATGGTCCTCTTATCAACTCAGTAAAGGTCGCAGGTCATCGAAAGCATTCAAGGCTGCACTTTAGCCTTTTTTTTCTTCCCCCCTTGACAATGACAACAGGATGTCGTTTACTTACGGAATTCCCAGGCAGCTGAATGCCCATTTCTCAGAATGGGCAGCTACTGTAGACGGAAAACCTAATAATTAGCTCGCCTGCAAGGTTTTTAGTCCCAACTACAGGGTTTTTAGCATCAAAACGCATTTTTTGAACAAAAAGTCCGGAGCGAGTTCGGAGAAAGTCCGGTGAAAGTCCGGTGAAAGTCGGGTAAGCTTTCCAGTATTGAAGCCTACGTGTGGCCATTGGATGGCCAGTAATGCCTTATAGTCGCTGGCTTTTAGCCGCTGGCTTCTGGCCGCTGGCTATTAGCAGCTAGCAATCTGACTTCAGATTGACTTAATCAGGCTAATTGAGTTCCGCTCGTCGTGCACTTCAAAATTCCTCATTGGACATTCATTCTTCAACATTCTACTCTACTCCTCTCCTCCGTCCAATCTGCAAAACTCATCCATCCCCAGGTGCATAAGTGCGTCGCCGGCATTGACAACAGGGTTGTTGTTGAGACCGATGACGTATCCTGTATTCGGGGATTTGATTTGCTCCTTATACTCGCCGAATGGGTCGGTGATGGTGCCCACGAGTTGGCCTTTGTGAACCAGATCTCCGGATTGAATGTGGGAATGGAATAATCCTGCCGTATGGGCACGGACCCAGGTGGTATTCCAGACCATCCTGGTCTCCTGTTTAACCGGGGGCGCCCAATCAATCATGCCCAGGTGTTTCATCAGGCGCAGGGTGCCGTTGATGCCCTCTTCAATCGCCTGGGCATCCATGCGGAGTGATTCACCGCCTTCATATACGATAATGTTCTTCCCTTTCTTTGCGGCTGTCTGTCTGAGCGAATGTGGCCGGAAGGGCGAGTCGATGGTGAAGGGCGCGTGGAAGGCATTGGCCAATTCAACGTTGGATGCCTCCTGCATCATGCATCTCACCTGTGGATAATTGGTTCGCATGGCTCCTCCCGTATGGAAATCTATTCCATAGTCGATGAAGGGGAGGATATCGTGTGTGACATGCCATGCCACGCGCGACGCTAGCGACCCGCCTTTGCTGCCGGGAAAGGACCGGTTGACATCCTTGCCATCTGGCACATCGCGGGAATAGTTGAGAAAGCCGTACACATTAATAATAGGCATGCAGACCGTGGTGCCCCGCTGGACTCTGTTGTGGCCCGCGTCAATCAGACGTCGGACAATCTCCATCCCGTTGATTTCGTCGCCATGCATGCCTGCAGTGAGTGCCAGGGTAGAACCGTGTTCGGGGGCGCGGTACACATATATAGGCGTTTCAATCAGTGTCCGTGATGGCAGCCTGGCGATGTTGATGTTGATCTCACGGAATTCACCGGGGGCAACGGACTGACCAGCTATTGCAAATTCTTTCACAGGTGCTTCATTCATAAACTAAACAGGAACCAGAAACTTTACTAGGCATTCACCTTATCCTTCTGAATCTTCTTCTTCACCGCATGCTTTTCCAGGTACTGGATGATCTTACCCGCAATGTCCACCTTGGTGGCCCCTTCAATTCCTTCCAGGCCCGGTGATGAATTGACTTCAATAATGAGGGGACCGCGTTTGGACGGCAGCATGTCCACCCCAGCGACTCCCAGTCCCATTTTCTTGGCTGCTATTATAGCGGCATGACGTTCATTCCGATTCAGTTTAATGACCTGGGCCGTTCCGCCCCGGTGCAAGTTGGAGCGAAATTCTCCATCGCGGGCTTGTCTTCTCATGGCGCCTACCACTTCTCCGTTCACGATAAATGCACGGATGTCTATGCCTTTCGCTTCCTTGATGAACTCCTGCACAATGATCCTGGTCTTTACACCATGAAAGGCCTCAATGACGGATTGTGCTGCCTTTTTATTCTCGGCAAGCACTACTCCCAATCCCTGGGTCCCTTCCAGTAGTTTAATAACAACTGGAGCTCCTCCTACCGCTTCGATGATTCCTTCCGTGTCCCTGGAATAGTCCATAAATACAGTCTTGGGCAGGCCGAGGCCCGCGCGGGAGAGAATCTGCAGGCTGCGTAGTTTGTCGCGCGAACGGATGAGTGCCTGCGACTCTACTGCAGTGAAGACTTTCATCATTTCGAACTGCCTTACTACAGCGGCTCCGTAAAAGGTTACCGAGGCACCTATTCTCGGGATGACCGCGTCGAAATAATCCAGTTTTCTTCCATTATACCAAACAGTGGGATTCTTCTTTTCAATGAGAAGAATGCACTTCATGTGATCGATGATTTCAACGTGATGGCCCCTGGCCTCACCCGCTTCCTTCAGGCGCCGGGTGGAATACAATTTGGGATCACGTGATAAGATGGCAATATTCATTCTTACGCTTCAGGGATGTCTGGTAACGATGATCGATGTTCAGGATTGATCGTTCGTGCCCGTGGAAGTGGTGATTTTGAAATGGTAAGATAGGTCTTTTTTAGTGACGTCGATCAGGAACCTCCTCCTGAGCGTCTTTCGTCCCAGGAGTACAGGGAAGCGGAGATTGCCGCGGTTGCTAAGTGAGAATTCCGTACGGATAATGTTGTCAAAGAGCCTGACTTTTGTTTTAATCACATACCGGAGCTCTGCTTCACCGAAGGAGTTCTTTATTTCTCTTTGTTTAAACCTGCTGAAGCGGTAGGTGATCCCTGTGAACTCCGGATGTTCTTCATCCAGCAGAACAAATTCCAACACGCCGTTGACTACTTCCGCCCGCAGGCAGTGCAGGCTCGAGGTGTATGCGCCAGTATCGATCTTGGCCTGAATGTTTTCCAGTTTCAGGTCAGGCAGGTCCACCCGGTCGGATCGTCCCAGAATTTGCATCCCTTAAAATAGTCAAGCGCAGCATACCACAAATGGATGGAGAAAATTGCAGCCTGATTTATTAACGCCTTCTTGAGTTTTCTAATCCAATTCTTTAGTGAAGAATCAATACTTAAGAATCTGTTTAGGACATTTAGAATGTCTTTAGAAAAAGTATCAATATAGTATAAATGAGTTCCTTTTTATGCTAATCCATTGGTACTGATATTTCGAAATCGTAAAGCATTGACATTCGCAAATAACTTTTTGAATAACCATTATTAATATTTTGATAATTAGAACTTACCTTTCAAACGGTAATTATTTAAACCATAAACCAATAAACTATGAGGAAGTTTCTACTAGCACTTATCTCATTTGGTTTTGTGCTCAGCGCCTGGGCACAAGACCGGATAGTGTCTGGTAAGGTGTCGTCTACGGAGGACGGCAGTTCCTTGCCGGGAGTGAACGTGGTGCTGAAAGGCACAGCGAATGGAGCCGTTACCGACGTGGACGGCAACTATAAATTGAGCGTACCTGGTTCCGGTGGAACGCTGGTATTCTCCTTTATAGGCCTGGTTACACAGGAAGTTGAAATCGGAACCCGCACCGTTGTGGATGTTCAGATGGCTTCCGACGTCAAACAGCTCAGTGAAGTTGTGGTAACCGCTCAGGGTATCCGATCTGAGAAAAAGGCGCTGGGCTATGCCGTCACAACGGTAGGCGGGAGCGCCCTGCAGCAGCGTCCTGAACAGGATGTTGCCAGGATGATGTCCGGCCAGGTACCCGGTGTTCAGATCAACCAGACCAACGGTATGTCGGGAACGGGAACGAGTATTATCATCCGCGGTTTCACGACAATTTCTGGAACAAACCAGCCTCTGTTTGTGATTGACGGTGTGCCGTTCAACACGAACACGAACCAGCAGGGAAGTTTCGGCGACGGATCGCTGGCTACATCAAGCCGGTTTCTGGATCTGGACCCCAACAACATTGAAAGTATTTCGGTGCTGAAGGGTCTGAGCGCTACGGTGCTCTACGGAGAACAGGGAAAGAAGGGCGTGGTTCTAATCACCACCAAGAACGGATCTACCAAGAAGAAGGACTTCGAGGTGTCACTGACCCAGTCTGTGTTTGCCAACAAGATCGCTTCCCTGCCGGAATATCAGAACAACTACGGTAACGGATTCAACAGTCAGTTCGGATTCTTCTTCAGTAACTGGGGCCCTCACTTTAATGATGGCAGCCCGCTGAGCAAGATCAATACACCGGCCGAAATTCCGCATCCTTATTCACACTGGGGTGATCCTTCATTGACAGCTCAGTTTCCTCAGTACCAGGGACAAAAGATTCCATATGTGGCTCAGCCGGATATCCGTGGTTTCTTCCGCACCGGTGTGATTTCCAATACCTCGATTAACATCGGGGGATCGAGCGAGAAAGTGAACTACAATGCCAACTTTGGATATTCCAAGGAAGAAGGATTTGTCCCAGGCAACGACCTGACCAAGATCAACGGTGGCGTGGGTATCACCGGTCAGCTGACCAAGAAGTTCTCCATCAATACCACGTTGAACTTTGCCAGAACACAGATGCAGACCCCTCCGATCTCCTCAGCAGGAGCTGGTGGTGGTATTTCAGGTAATGGATTCTCTCTGTTTTCAGAGTTGTTGTTCACTCCACGGAGTGTTGACCTTCTCCACCTGCCATTTGAAACACCTGCCGACCACCGTTCTGTGTATTACCGTACCGGTAACGATATCCAGAACCCGCTGTGGACGGCCAAGTACAGCAGGCAGACAGACAACGTGAACCGTTTCTATGGAAAAACAGCCTTCACTTATGATATCAATGATCACCTCAACCTCGTATACCGCCTGGGTCTGGATACCTATTCAGAGCAGCAGGAGTATATCGTAAACAAGGGCGGGGTGCAGAACAGCTCCTACATCAACGGAGTTTACAGGACCTATGATATTGTCAACACGATCTGGGACCACTCTTTGCTGTTGAACTTCAACAAGGACCTGAGCAAGGACCTGAATTTGACGGCCACAGTAGGAGGTAACTATCGTGCTGATACGTACAAGCAGAATGGCGAAGAAAGCGTAACACAAATTGTGTTTGGTTTCATCAACCACTCCAACTTCCAGGAGCACTCATCAACCAACGGGTTCACCGGCCAGCCGATGCAGTATATGACCGAGAAGATATGGGCTGGTGCATATGCCACGGCAACGCTGGGTTACAAGGATTACCTGTTTGTCAACGCAGCGGCACGTAACGACTGGACATCCACCTTGGAGTCAGCTAACGCATCGCTGTTCTACCCTTCGGCATCCGTATCGTTTGTGCCCACGACGGCCTTCGGTATTGAGTCCAAGAACATGAACTTCCTGAAACTTCGTTTGGGTTATGGTACTTCAGCCGGGTTCCCTGTTCCTTACCTGACCCGTAATACACTGGACATCAACGGCCGTGGATTTGTGGATGTCAACGGTACTGCGCTTGGAACCAACGCCCTAAGCTCCCGTTTGGGATATGCAGGGTTGAAGCCTGAGTTGCAGCAGGAGATTGAGTTTGGTGTGGAAGGTAAGTTCCTCAATAACCGTTTGGGAGTAGACTTGTCACTCTATGACAGAACCACTACCAACCTCATTACCAATGCTCCTCTGGATCCTGCAACCGGTTATCTGTCTACATCCACAAATATCGGCAAGTTGGACAACAAGGGTATCGAATTGACTTTGACGGGAACGCCGCTTATTCTTGGCGACTTCCGTTGGGATATCACGATGAACTTCTTCAAGTACAATTCCAAAATCGTGACCCTGACGAAGGATCTTTCTTCCATCAACATCGCAGGCTTCACCAGCCCTGGTAACTATGCAGTGGCCGGTCAGCCTTTCGGTGAGATCTATGGATACGGTGTGGCCCGCGATCCTGCAAGCGGCCAGCGTTTGGTTGACGGAACGGGATTGTACCTGCAGTCCGACAACATCATGCCTTTAGGGAGCCCTATTCCGGACTATACCACCTCCTTTATCAACAACTTCAGCTACAAGGGCATCACGTTGTCCTTCCAACTGGATTACAGAAAAGGCGGTTGGGTATATTCTCAGACCGGTGGAACGGTTACAGCCCGTGGAACTACCAAGGACACGGACGGCGACCGCTACCTGGTGTAT
>JAFEAM010000055.1:6472-6741 GCA_018266395.1 Bacteroidota bacterium
GACATGTTCTACAGCAACGTATTGAACTACGGTATTGCAGAACTGGCCATGTATGATGGTACTACGATCCGTCTGCGTCAGATCTCTATTGGCTACAGCCTGCCCAAGTCGTTGTTGGCCAAGACGCCGTTCAAGTCGGTATCCATCAACATAAACGGACAGAACCTGTGGTACAATGCAGTGAACTTCCCCAAGTATCTGCACTTTGACACAGACGTGCTGAGCTCCGGTGTGGGTAACGGTCAGGGTCTGGACTTCATGAGCGGACC
>JAFEAM010000056.1:1429-4696 GCA_018266395.1 Bacteroidota bacterium
CTCTCTCTCTCTCTCTCTCTTCAGTCATGTCCCATCTGCTCTTCCGAACTACTTACTTCTTGTTTCATCGGTTGCTGGAGCTTTGGAAGGCATTTTCGACTTAGCTCTGGTCACGGGCTTCTGTGAACGGATTGTATTAACTTGTGGAGTCTTTGGAAACTCGCAAGAGCCTGAAACATTTTTGTTATTTTGTTGCGATAGAGAGACCTCAGCCTTTCCCTTCGGGCCACGCTGCGCATTTTTGGCATCCTCTCCATCCGCGCTTCGTGTGCGCTGTGGACAAGAGTGTAAAGTAAATAACATTGATTTTTCATTCTACTGTCGGAAAAAAAAAACCAACCGCAGTTTGTCTCGTCGGTGGCTATATGAAAATTCAACGAAAGTCATTCGGGAAAGAAATCAGTGACAACAAAGTATGCGAAATAAATGGGACAGTGTGGAGACAAGCTGTACCTTGTATTCCTCATCGTCCGCCTCCCCGTCCTTGAAATATTCGTCGCTGTCGTCGTCGTTGTCGGCGCCGTCGTCACCCTCATCGCAATCGGCGTCGGCATCGGCACTTTCGTGTCTGTTGTTATCTTCACCAACCTTATCTTCGTCGTCGTTATCATCATCATCATCANNCATCACCATCATCGTCATCATCGTTTTGCTTCGCTGTGTCGTAGACTTTCCTCTTCTTCTTCGTTTCTTCGTTCTCGTCTTCCGTGTCAACTTCGTCTTCCCCCCTCGGCGACTTGAAAGGGAACGAATGTGAGTATGTGAGCATGGGATGTACATAAGGTCAAGGAAAAGGACGAAAGATGGCTCACATTGCTCAATTTCGCCGATTTGAAGGACTTGTTTTCCTCAGATGCCGAACGCTAATGTACGTTGAAGCATGACATCAGAAAAACTCACAATAAAAAATACAATAAAAATAAACGTCTTCACCCACCCGAATGCCTGCTGGTTTGCTTGATTCCGCCGCAGTGCTAGTGACTTTTGACAGCTTCTCTGGTTCGGTAGAGGGTCTCTGACATTGGAAGGTAAAAATCAGCCTGTGTTGATCATCATTTTTTTTTAACAAAAAAAAANNNAAAAAAAAAAAAAAAAAAAACCGCTCACCTTTTCCACTTTGAGAGCAGCGCTGCCAGCCCCTATTGCAGTCTTGACCTCCTTGTTCTTGCTTTCGGGATTTTCTCCGTCGGAAGCTGCTGTTGTCCGGAGATAATTTTTTGCAAGGCCGCCCACAGCGCTGCCGTTGTTGTTCTTGCCGGTGTGTGTGACCGACAAGCACTGAAAAGGTTTGGTTAGCTGGAATGGTTCATTTGCCTCAATTGGAGTGTCAACGCCATCTCTGCAAGATCTTATCGCTTCGTTACTTCACCCTCAGCAACACCTGGTGACACACAGTTGAAAATTTCTTTTGTTTGACTTTTCAGTTGACCTGAAACATAAATAAATTTACCTTCTTGAATGCTGGTGCTTTGTTTGCCGTTTCGCGTTCGTCCTACCAATAAAGCAAAGAGTGAGAATGGGAAAATGGGGGGGGGGGGGGGGGGGAGGGAGGGAAAGTGAAGAATTTAGCTTTACCCCGTCAGTATCACTTGAACTCTCCCGGCTACTCTTCCTTGAAAGAGTAGAGGCAGGAAGAAGTTCGGCGTTGTGGTTGACCGCGACACTCGCAGATGAATTTGCTGCCCTCTAAAAAAAAAAAAAAAAGAAAGGGAATTAGTAAAATAACCCGAGGTGCAGATGAACAAGATTGAATTAACGTGCAGTACGCATGCATAAACATACACACCTCCTCTCTCTCTCTCCCTCTCTCTGTCTCTCTGTCTCTGTCTCTCTGTCTCTGTCTCTCTGTCTCTCTGTCTCTCTGTCTCTCTGTCTCTCGCCCTCCTCTCCCTGTCTCTCTCTGTCTCTCTCTCCCCTCTCTCTCCCCTCTCTCCCTTCTCTCCCCTCTCTCCCTTCTCTCCCCTCTCTCCCCTCTCTCCCCTCTCTCTCTCTCTCTCTCTCTCTCTCTCTGTCTGTCTCTCTTCTCTCTCTCTCTCTTCTGTCTCTCTCTCTCTCTCTCTCTCTCTCTCTCTCTCTCTCTTCTCCCTCCCTCTCTCCTCTCTGTCTCTCTTCTTTTTCTGTCTCTTTCTTTTCTCCCTCTTCCTTCCTCTCCTGTGTGGGGGTCTGTTTGTCTCTTTCCATCCAGCGCTCATTGGCATTTAATTCGTTCCCTGTTGCGCATTTTCAAGAGTTGATCAAACAACTACGCTGTTAACTCGTACAACCGACTTTCTAAAAGTACAATCGACATACGGCATGCACAGTGCAAACCATCACCTGGGAGCTTTCGGCGTGTGAGCGAAAAGTCGACTTTGCGTTATCCACCGCGCCAACCTGAGACCCAGATGGGGAGAGATTAAGGCAGGTGTTAAAATATGGAGGGTCTCTGAGAGAGAGAGAGAGAGAGAGAGAGAGAGAGAGAGAGAGAGAGAGAGAGAGAGAGAGAGAAGCTGTGTGTGTGTGTGTGTGTGTGTCTGCGTGGGAGAAAGCGAGAGTGGATGAAAATCGATAAAATTAACCTGCAAAACCATCGGGCTTTCCAATTTTTCGTGTCGAACGATGTTCCTCCGTGCGCGGTACGCATATGCATTGAAGGCTGAAAGAAAATTAGTGAATGGATGGTGTGGGCAAATATCGCGCCTGGGAGCTGCTTACACTGTTGCATTTCGTGGCAGGCTGGCGTGTCTCGCAAGCCTCGGTCTGTTGCAACCTTGCAAAACAAGGTTGCCATGACCAACATGACTCTTACATGCCGATCCTTTTCATTCAGAAAATTTGTGGTGACTTTGAAGACACTGAAAATGCATATATTTGTGAGCTGTTGTTAGCTGACAATGCCGATTCTTGTATTGGTGACCCCAAACTTACCGAAATAGTTCAGACACCATGATTTCAAAGGCGAGTTCAGTTGGTTCGGTTTTCTGGGGAGGATGACCCTTTCCAAGCACGAGAGGCAGCATTCCAAACTCCTTGAAACTTTGAATTTCCCACTTCGGCCACCACTCCAGCAGGACACTGTTAACGTTATCCAGTGTAATTATAAGAATACACAGCTTCCACACAGCGCACACATACACATACAAAGGAAGAGAGAGAGAGAGAGAGAGAGAGAGAGAGAGAGAGAGAGAGAGAGAGAGAGAGAAAAGAGAGTGTGTGAAAGAGAGAAAGAGAGAGAGACAGAGAGAGACAGAGACAGACAGAGAAAGACAGACAGACACACACACACAC
>JAFEAM010000005.1:0-21410 GCA_018266395.1 Bacteroidota bacterium
ACCTGTACGAGGAAAGCAATCACCAGGATATAGGTGACGGTCTGCAGATAAGCGAGCCCCAACGGCTTCAGCAGGAAGGTGAACACCAGCCAGGTGAAAATGGTTGAAATGGTCATCACAAATATGACTGCCACACCCATACCCAACGAAGTTGACGAAGACTTTGAAACGCCCAGGAACGGACATATGCCCAGGAACTTTGCCAGGACAATGTTGTTGATGAAAACCGTCGAGATGATAATGATGATGTAATCCATAATCTATGTTTTCGAACGTTTCTTCAATCCGTTCATAATGGCAATGAGGAAGCCGAGGGTGAGAAAAGCGCCGGGAGCCAGGACAAAGACAAGCATGCCATCACTTTCACTGAATTTCATTCCAAACCAGGAGAGGGAACCGAGCACTTCGCGGATGGATCCCAGCAAGAGAAGCGCCAATGTGAATCCCATGCCCATTCCGAGGCCATCGATGGCACTGTCTCCTACACTGTTTCTCGAAGCAAAGGCTTCAGCGCGTCCCAGCACAATGCAATTCACAACGATCAGCGGAATAAACAACCCGAGCTGGGCAAAGAGGGCAGGAGTATAGGCTTCCATCAGCAACTGCACCACCGTCACAAATGCGGCGATGATGACGATGTACGCCGGTATCCTCACCTTGTCAGGCACAACATTCTTCACCATCGAAATGGCCATGTTGGACATCACCAGCACGAACGTAGTGGCAAGCCCCATGCCGATGGCATTGGTGGCGGAAGAGGTGACACCCAGGGTGGGACAGCAGCCCAGCAGGAGGGCGAGTACCGGATTCTCGCGGATGAGTCCTTTGAAAAGGTTCTCCTTAATGGTGAGCTTCTTTTCCATGGTCTCGGTAGGTTTTATAAGCGCGCTGCACGGCATCAATGAAGGCTCGCGAACTGATGGTTGCACCGGAGATGCCGTCAATGGTACCCCCATCTTTCTTCACTCTCAGATCTGTGGTTCCCGGATTCTTCCCCAGGAACTGACCCAGGAATTTGTCCCCCGTCATTTTGGAACCAAGCCCCGGTGTCTCTTTGTGTTCAATAACGACGATATTCTTGATGACCCCGGTAGTGTCCAGTCCCACCATCAGCCAGACATCTCCGCTGTAACCCTTATGCCCAACACTCTTGATGGCAACACCAATGGATCTTCCATTTTTTTGTGCCGGGAAACATTCAAGACTGTCGGTACCACTACGAATCCAGAATTTTTCATCAACAGGATTGTTGTCGTATCCAGGCATTACAGTGCCGATGGCCGCCAGTTGGGTTGCTAATCTCGCCTGTGCAATCGGCTCCTTCGTCCACGTGTACACATAACCCAGTGCAATCGCAGAGACAAAGGTCACCACGAGCAGGGTGAGGGTCATATTGGTGAAGTTTGATTCGCGGGCCATTTTATTTTAGTTCCTGGTTTCTAGTTTTTGGCTAACCCCGACATTCATCGTCGGGTTTCTGTTTAACCCCGACATTCATCGTCGGGGGTGGTTTACTCCATATTTCCTTGGCTTTAGATAATTATTGATCAAAGGAACAAAGCCGTTCATGATAAGGATGGCAAACGACACGCCCTCAGGATAAGATCCAAAGAGCCTGATCAGCACAGTGAGAACCCCACATCCAACGGCAAACACAATCATTCCTTTGTGTGAAACAGGTGAGGTCACATAATCTGTTGCCATGAAGATGGCGCCCAGCATTACGCCACCACTCAGGATGTGGAAGATCGGATTGGCGAATTTGTCGGGGTGGATGAGCCAGAAGATGCCGGTCATGATAAACACAGTGGCTATCATGGTTATGGGGATGTGCCACGTGATGATCTTGCGGTATAACATATAAACAAGCCCCACAAGAAGTGCTGCACCTGACATCTCGCCAAGTGATCCGCCATGCAGTCCGAAGAACAAATCCTGTAAAGAAGGCATTTGCTTCATCAGCGTGTCGACGGTTTCTCCAGTGCGCAGACCGTCCTTCAGAATTCCCAGCGGAGTTGCACTTGTGCTGCCATCCAGCGTCCATGTGGCCACCGCTTTCGGCCAGCTGGTCATAGCCACAGGGAAAGAGAGCAGCAGGAATACCCTGCCCACCAATGCAGGATTGAAAGGGTTGTTTCCCAGGCCGCCGAAACTCAGCTTGGCAATTCCTATGGCGACAACACTGCCGATAAGAATCATGTACCAGGGCAGATTGCTGGGAACGTTGAATGCGAGCAGCATCCCCGTGATGACGGCACTGCCGTCCTGAATGCTGGCTTCACGCTTCAGAAGGTAACGGGTGATGGAATACTCGGCGGCCACACAGAAGCCGACCGCGAGGAGGGTGACATAGACAGCACCCAATCCAAAATTGTAGATGCTCATGATCAAGGCGGGCACCATCGCGATGATGACACCTCTCATGATCTGCGGAACGGTCAGATCCGCGTGAATATGAGGAGAGGGCGCAACAACCAGCAAGGGCTTGTTCATGACTTCCTGGATTTGGCTTTCGTTTTACCTAACCGGATATAATCAAGAATGGGACGGTTGGACGGGCAGACAAATGAACACGACCCGCACTCGATACAATCAATTACGTGCTCGTGATCGGCCTGTTTAATGTCTCCCGATTTGGCAAGGGTCATCAATAAGTAAGGCTCAAGTCCCATAGGGCAGACCTCCACGCATTTGCCGCAGCGTACACAGCGATACTCCTGCGATCGCCTGGCTTCTGCTTCAGGGATCAAAAGAATCCCTGACATTCCTTTCCACACGGGTGATTCCAGATCGCCGATGGCCCGCCCCATCATGGGGCCTCCTGCCACCACTTTGCCTGTGCCTTCGGGCAGACCACCGGCTGCCGAGATGAGCTCCATTACTGGCGTGCCGATCCGTGCCCTGAAATTGGATGGCTTGCTTACGTTCTTGCCTGTGACGGTGACAATTCTCTCAATCAGCGGTTTGTTTTTTTGAACGGCTTCATAGACTGCGAAGGTGGTACCCACATTGTGAACAATCACACCCACATCATAAGGAAGTCCACGGGAAGGCACTTCTCTGCCCAACACGGCCTGGATCAGCTGGCGTTCGCCACCCTGGGGATACTGCACCACCAATGGCTGCACTTCAATGGCCGGGTCGTCACGGAGCAATCCTGAAAGCAGCGTCACAGCATCATGTTTGTTGTCTTCGATGCCGATGATGGCGCGTTCCACTCCCAGTTCCTTCATCAGGATGCGCACACCGGTGATGACTTCTTTGGGTTTCTCCAGCATCAACCGGTGGTCGGAAGTGAGATAGGGTTCACACTCCACACCGTTAATCAATAAGGTGTCGATATGTTTCCCTTCCGGCAGGGCAACCTTTGCATGTGACGGAAATGCAGCACCTCCCATGCCCACAATCCCGGAATCTTCGATCCTGGTGATAATGTCTTCGCGCGACATGGTTATCTTCTCAATGTGCGTCTCGCTGCGGTCTACGGTCTCCAGCCATTCATCCCCTTCCGTGCGGATGTGGATGGCCAGGTGCTTGAAGCCGCTGCTGTCCATCTCTTCCTTGATTTGTCCGATGGTGCCGCTCACCGAAGAGTGAATGTTCGCCGAGAAGGCGCCCTCATGTCTGGCAATGACCTGCCCTACTTTCACTTTGTCTCCCCGCTGCACAACGGCCTTTGCCGGGGCGCCCAGGTGTTGCAGTACCGGTATCTTCACGGACTTGGGTACGGGAAGCGTTACGATTGGAACTGCCGCTGACAATTTTTGATCATCGGGGTGGACGCCACCTCTACGGAAAGTTTTCAGGTCATTACCATGAAGTACTTTACTCATGAGGGGGCTCCGGTTGGTGGGGGTGGAACTGAGGCTGGAGCAGTTGCAACTTTTTCGGCTTCACGTTTCTGGCGTTCGCGTTCTTCCCTTTTACGACGGTGTTCACCGGCCTGCTGGATTTTCTCGGTAGTCACATTGGCTGTCACAATGTTTCGTACATCACACACATCAACACACTCCGCACACAGCTTGCACTTTTCAGGATCGATGATCGCCAGGTTCCTGTCGATGGTGATGGCCTCATATCGGCATGCCTCTGCGCATTTGGCACAGCCGGAACATGCAATGGCGCAACTCTTTCTGGCTGCACCTGCTTTCTCTTCGTTGAGGCAGGCGACGTAAATGCGCTGATTCTTTTTGCCTTTGGGCCACAACTGGATAATATCTTTGGGGCACGCTTTTACACAGGCATTGCAGGCCGTGCACTTGTCCTCCAGGATAACCGGCAGTCCCGTATTGGGATCCATGTACATGGCCTCGAAGTCACACTTGTCGACACAATCGCCGAGCCCAAGACATCCATAGGCGCAGCCGGTGTCTCCACTGTATAATTGTGCGGCCACCGCGCAGTTGGGCGAACCGTCGTAGACATTGGTTTTCTTACGGTACTCAAAAGAGCCGGAGCAGCGGACAATGGCGATATAGGGGTCTTTCTCAACGGCTTTCACGCCGAGCACAGAGGCCACATTCTTCATCACATCATTTCCACCTACCGGGCAATGCAGGACTGCTAAATCGCCTGCCTTGACCACCGCTTCTGCGAAAGCATGACAGCCGGGAAGTCCACAACCGCCGCAGTTGCTGCCAGGTAAGACCGACTCCACCCTCCCGATCCGTTCGTCCTCTGTAACATGAAATTTTCTGGATACATAATAAAGTACCACCGCGGCAAAGACGCCGATGCCTGCGAGACTGATGATCGTATAGAGTACCACATCATTCATAAGCGCACAGTTCAAGTTGTATTTGACCTGACCAGTGCCTTCGGGTCAACCTCAGCCCGATGTAATAAGGAGCGAGCAGGCCAAGAGAAAGCATGCCGGCCCACAACTCCGGGATTCCCAAAGTCAGACTGATTACAAGCGAGGCTACTATGATCAGAGAGGGTAACCCGTAGAAGAGGAGGATTGCCTTTTGCCCGGTCCGGTCATCAATTTCGACCCACACTTTCTGGCCTATTTGGAATGAGGCGCTGGATGCCTGTACCTCGATGGATTTTGGGTCTGCAGTATCCCAACACAGGCCGCGATGACAAACTTTACAGCCATCTGGATCAGCCAGTGTTACTTTCCATTTATCGTCCTTGCGTGCGCTGATCGTACCCAAGTGCCGTTTGGCATCCGGAATCATATACCATGATCGCGCTATGAAGATACCCATCAACGACATGGCGCATGATGACGCATCTCATCATATCCCGGCTCAATAAATGATTAATGTAGTTGCAAACGAGTGCGCCTGTTGGCGACTGTTGTTGACAATCAACCCTGTGAACTGACTTCAGCAGTCACATGCGCTGTCCTGTTCTTGATAATATCAATAGCGAGGAAAATAGCCTGTCGCATGGAGCTTTCGTCCGCCTGGTTCTTCCCTGCGATGGAATAGGCTGTGCCATGGTCGGGGGAAGTTCTTACTGTTGGAAGGCCGGCAGTAAAGTTCACGCCGTTTTCAAAAGCGATATACTTGAAGGCCACTAATCCCTGGTCGTGATACATGGACAGGATGCCATCGAATTTCTTGTACTGACCCGATCCGAAGAAACCATCGGCAGGGTAGGGGCCAAAGATGAGTTTGCCTTTGCTTTTCAAATCATTGATAACAGGACGGATTACCTGCAGTTCCTCATCACCGATCAACCCTTCATCACCAGCGTGTGGGTTAAGCCCCAGCACGGCGATCCTTGGTTTGCCGATCTGAAAGTCATTCTTCAATGAGAGTTCGAGGAGCCGGATCTTTAATTCCACCCGCTCTTTGGTAATGTACTTGTGCACGTCCCGCAAAGGCACATGTTCCGTCACGAGACCTACCTTGAGTTGATCGCCCACCATGACCATGAGACTCTCGGTGGCATCAAAGACCTGCGTAAGATATTCTGTATGCCCGTGGAAAGGAAAATCTTCACCATAGGTGGTATTCTTGTCAATGGGCGCCGTGACAAATCCGTCAAGGAGTCCTTCCTTGGTTTCTTCTACCACTTTCTTAAGTGCAAGCAACGCAGCAGCCGCCGACTCGCGTGAAGGTTGCCCGGGATTGATACGCACCTCATCTTCCCAGCAATTCACCACGTTGACGGTCTTGGGGAAAAACTGACCTTTTGCCTTTACCACACTGTAATTAAACTCTTCCAGCCCCATGAGCTTGCGGTAGTACGACAGCACCCTGGATGAACCATACACGACGGGCGTAATGATATTATGCAACCGGGGATCAGCCAGCGCCTTGATGACAACCTCCGGGCCGATGCCGTTGAGATCGCCGATGGTGATTCCGATGCGGGGCTTATGGGATGATGGATTTGTAGTCATGGTAAATGAGTGTGCAAGTTAGCAAATGGATTCATTTCTGGCGGCAGCGTTCAATGCGTCTCTAAGGTTCCATCTCATGCAACACCGGGCTCATTAAACTCGGAACATTGAAGTCCTCATCGTAGCTTTCGGCGTGGTCAAACCCAAGAAATTTCTCGGTCAGCATTTCCTCAAGGAACCCCGCATTGCAGAAAAAATTGTGGAAGCGCTGGACATAACGGGCTCAACTTCCGTGCCCGTACTTGAAATCGGTCCGGGTACAGGGGTTCTCACCAGGCTGCTGTTGGAGAAAAAGGACATAAATCTTCATGTGGTAGAGATAGACAGGGAGTCGGTCGCCTACCTGGCACAGCATTATCCGCAATTACATAACCGCATCCATGAAGGTGATTTTCTTACCATGGACACCAGGGCCATCTTTCCGGGCGCCTTCAAAATTATTGGAAACTTCC
Organism: Bacteroidota bacterium; assembly: GCA_018266395.1. Taxonomy (GTDB): domain Bacteria; phylum Bacteroidota; class Bacteroidia; order Cytophagales; family Cyclobacteriaceae; genus ELB16-189. Next base: position 6,811 of record JAFEAM010000005.1, read on the forward strand.
CTTACAATATTTCTTCCCAGATTTTCTTTCGGGTGCTGGAGGAGAGGGAAAGGGTTGAAGAAGTGGTATGCATGCTGCAGAAGGAAGTGGCCGACCGCATATGTGCCTCACATGGAAACAAAGTGTATGGCATACTGAGTGTTTTGCTTCAGGCATGGTACCGCTGTGAGAATCTTTTTAAGGTATCGCCAGGTGTCTTTAACCCTCCTCCCAAAGTGATGTCGGCCGTGATCAGGCTGAAGCGAAATGAGCGGACTAAACTTGACTGTGATGAGGCGCGCTTTCAGTCTATCGTGAAGCAGGCCTTTCAAAAGCGCCGTAAAACCTTGCGCAACGCACTGAAACATCTAAATTTGCCCGGCTCTTTGGACACCCTGGACCTGATGGACAAACGTCCTGAGCAATTAAGTGTGGAAGACTTTATTTCGTTAACCCGGGCTATCGAACAAGGTGAAAACGTTCGTAGAATTTGAATTGACCAAAGAGTTTCGCGACCGGTTTCAGGAAGCCCTGGACCAGCGCGACAGTCAGTTCATTCGTCAAAGCCTGGAAGACGTTAATCCTGCCGATATCACCGCCCTCCTCTACGAATTCAACTCAGAGGAATCCAAGTTTACACTCGACATCCTGGCGCCGGATATACGCGCGCAAATCATCAAGGATCTGGATTCAGAGACACGGAAAAACTTCCTGAAAATTTATGGGCCCTCCGAGCTCAGCCCCATCATCAATTTGATGGATTCGGATGATGCGGCAGATATCCTTAACGAGCTGCCTGTAAAAACGAGTGAGGAAGTTCTGGCCGGCCTGGATGCCGAACTCCGCAATCAGGTCATCGACCTTCTCCGGTATGATGAAAATGTGGCGGGCGGTTTGATGGCCAAGGAATTGATCAAGGCCCGCAACAACTGGACGGTTGTCCAGTGCGTGGAAGAGATCCGCAAGCAGGCAGAGACAGTGACCAAGTTCTATACCGTGTTCGTCGTGGATGAGCAGGATAAACTGCTCGGAAAAGTGTCGCTTCAGGATATTGTGATCTCTGATGCGCACAAGCTTGTAGCGGATATTTATGAGCCGGATGTTGTATCGGTTGAAACGTATACGCCGGATACGGAAGTGGTCGAGATCATGAAGAAGTATGACCTCGAATCTGTGCCTGTGGTAAATGTTACCGGTCAGCTGGTGGGGAGGATTACCATTGACGACATCCTGGATGTGATGACGGAGCAGGCCGACGAAGACCGTCAGTTGATGTCCGGTATTACGGAGGACGTTGAGGAGGATGATACGATTTGGAAGAATACCCGGGCGAGGTTACCGTGGCTTCTTATCGGTGTGCTTGGCGGCATGCTTTCAGCCAGGTTCATGGGTTTGTTTGAAGCTGAACTCGCACAAGTGACCGCCCTGGCTTTCTTTGTTCCTCTCATACAGGCAACAGGTGGAAATGTGGGGATTCAGTCTTCGTCACTGATTGTGCAGAGTCTGGCCAGTCCTGGATTTGTACTTGAAGGTCTTGGTCAACGCCTTCTGAAGGTATTGTTTGTTGCACTGCTGAATGCTTTCTTCCTTGCCACCATTGTCTTTGGCGCGAACTACATGGTATTCGGCAACTACAATCTCTCCTTGATTGTGTCCGTATCCCTTTTTAGTGTGGTGGTGTTTGCATCACTTGTGGGCACACTCACCCCATTGATACTGGACCGCTTTGGATTCAATCCTGCCGTTGCGTCCGGCCCCTTCATCACAACCATCAACGACTTGCTCGGGCTTACGGTGTATTTTCTTACCGTAAATGTTCTTCTTTGACTTTCTTATGGCAACCTGATTCCCGGGTTAACTACTTAGCGTGTACATAACCCAGAATTGTCTGAAGATTCATTATGAAAGTATCTTGAAATCTGCCGCAGCATTTCACCAATAGCCAATTAGCGGCTTAAATCTTCACTTCAACTACTTTTATCCATTCTTGACTGATTTGTCACTGCATGTAAGGTTGGATACCTATTTTGTATTATTTCAGTTCTGCCGAACCATACATTTGACAGCATGAAGCCAAACATAGGCCGTTGGAGCGAACGAGTGGTAGCCTACTTCCATCACGTGGTGGAGCGGCCTATCCTCACTTCCACTTATGTATTGGCGCTGGTCACCATCGTGGTGGTTTCATTGAGCCTCCCGTATTACCTCAACGACTTCAATTCCTTCTGGTCGCAGATCCTGGGAGAGGCGCACGGCATGATATTCGACATCGCCGTCATTGGCATTCTCCTGTTCTGGTTGAATCAAAGTGGGGAAATCCGTCAAAGGATCAGAACCTATCGGGATGAAATAGACGACTTTAGGTTGTGGGCTTCTGAAGAGGCTGCCTTCAGAACCGTGGGTAACATCAAACGCTTGAACCGACACCAGATACACGAGATCAATCTCGTTAACAGCCATCTCCCCAAGACCAATCTCAATTACACGAACCTGAAGGGGTCCAATATGAATTCGGCAAACTTCTCAAACTCGTCATTGATTGAGACGAATCTCCAGAATACCCGGATGAACCAGACCAATTTTGAGAATGCGAATCTGAACCAGGCGAACCTCAAAGGGGCATATGCCAGCGGCAGTAACTTTAAAGACGCCTTTCTCATCAAGGCAGTATTCGAAGGGGCTTTCCTTATCAAGGCTAACTTCAGGAACGCCTACCTGATGGAAGCCGATTTGCGCGACAGTTACCTCATGGGGGCAGACTTTGAAGCAGCCAGTCTTTATAAAGCCGACTTCCGCGGAGCAAAAGGACTGAGCATGGAGCAGCTTGCAAAGGCCAAGACCCTCTACCTTGCCAAATTTGACCCGGAATTGCAGGAGGAAGTTAACCGCCTCATACCGGAGCTTGTAGAGGCGTGAGGTGAAGACTGTTGGGAGGAGAGCATGCCTGCATTTATGCCGAACAGGCATTAGCTTTTTTTTCCTATCTTTGTCATACCGAACAACGGCTTCCCCTGTGAATGCCGTTGTTTTCTTTTATGCGCCTCCTCAGGGAAGCAGGAATTTTGAACACGATAAGTTATGAGCAAGAAGGTGTCATATTATACCAAAGAGGGTCTGGATAAGCTTAAGGCAGAACTCAATACCCTCAAAACGAAGGGAAGGGCAGATATTGCCCGCCAGATTGCAGAAGCGCGCGACAAGGGCGATCTGAGCGAAAATGCTGAATACGATGCAGCCAAAGATGCTCAGGGTCATCTCGAAGCCAAGATCGCGCAGCTTGAAGAGTTGATGTCTAACGCCCGTCTTATCGACGAAAGCAAACTTGATGCTTCCACTGTCTCCATCCTTTCGAAGGTCACGATCAAGAACAAGAAGAACGGAGCTTCCGTAACTTATACGCTCGTATCAGAAGAAGAAGCGGATCTGAAGGCAGGTAAAATTTCCACGAAGTCACCCATTGGAAAAGGACTGTTGGGCAAAAAGAAGGGTGATCTCGCGAAGATCAGCACGCCTGCTGGCGAACTGGAGTTCGAGGTGGTCAGCATAGCGGTTTAAGATGGCTTCCATTTTTACACGGATCATCAACCGGGAGATCCCCGGACAAATTGTCGCCGAGGACAATAATTACATTGCCTTCCTCGACATCATGCCCCTGCAACATGGCCATACCTTGGTAGTGCCTAAACAGGAGATCGACTATATCTATGATCTGGATGACCAGACCCTGGCAGGTCTGCATGTTTTCTCCAAGAAGGTAGCGTCGGCTATAAAGAAAGCAACAGGCTGCAAACGCATCGGCGTGGCTGTTCTTGGGCTTGAAGTCCCGCATGCGCACATTCACCTTGTGCCCATGAATGCCATGAGCGATGTCAACTTTTCCAACCCAAAGCTGAAGCCTACTGCGAAGGAGCTGTCCGAGATGGCGGAGAAGATCAAACGGTATCTTTAAGATCTCCAATCTTACTTCTACATAAGTCCATGTTCGTCTATGAAGACTGAACTATTCCCCTTAGCTTAGTCACCATGCATAGACGAAACTTTATACAGACTTCTGTTTTGTCCACCATCGGTTCGATGCTGGGCATACAGTACCTTGCTTCGGGACAGACTGCGGGCACCGGCCTCGTATTTGATGCCATGGGCGAGATCAGGACGGTGTACACGCCGGAACTGGTTGAACAAATCCTTGCCAGCGGCACCCGCGCCATCGCGATCACACTTACGGATCCAAAGATTACCGGAGATAAAGGCTTCCATCAGTTGCTGGAAGACCTTGAGCTGTATGATGAGTATTTTCAGGCCAACCCGAAACAGTTCATCAAAGCATTTTCTATAAATGATATTGATCGTGCAGTAAAGGAGAGAAAACTGGCTGTCTTCTATCTCATTCAGAACGCAGACCCTGTTGAAAAAGACCTGAGCAGGGTAGACACCCTCTACAGCCTTGGCTTGCGCAGCGTTCAACTTACCTATAACGATCAGAATTACGTGGGTCACGGCTGCTACGAGCGCAACGACGACGGCTTATCAGACTTCGGGATACAGCTAATTGACAAACTGAACCGAAAGAATATGTTGGTGGATCTTTCCCACGCCGGGATGAAGACCATGTCGGATGCCATCACCGCATCCCGCAAACCTGTCATCATTTCGCATTCCACCTGCAAGACACTGTACAATCACGCGCGCAATACCACCGACGAGAACCTTAAACTTCTCGCCGACAAAGGTGGAGTCATAGGTATGTGCCAGATCCGCATCTTCATGACGCAGAAGAAAACAGATAACCTGGATGTTTACTTCGATCACATCGATCATGCAGTGAAAGTGGCCGGCATCGAGCACGTGGCCATCGGCAGCGACCGTGACCACCGCGTGATACCCGATACTGAAGAAGAGAAGAGAATTCTGTTTAAAGAGGAGGGAGCCCAATTCACCGCCGACAAGGATTGGCCGCTCTATCTCGAAAAGCTTAATGGCCCCCGCCGCATGGAGATCGTCCGCGACGGACTGGTAAAGCGGAAGTACACCCAGGATCAGATTGACAAAATCCTGGGCGGAAATCTCTACCGGCTCTACAAAGAAGTCATCGGCTAACTCCCGACGATAAATGTCGGGACTAGAAGCCCGACGATGAATGTCTGGGCAGGCCTCGAAACTTGAACCCCGACGATAAATGTCGGGGCAGGCCTTGAATTCTGAAATCTGAAATTTTACAATTTCCGATACATAATATAGGCACTGGTGAGCCCAAGTTGCCGGTGATCAAACGCCTCCGGTATTTCACCAATGATTTTGAAGCCCAATGAAGTCCACAGTCTTACAGCAGCGTGATTGCTTGAGATCACAATATTAAACTGCATGGCCTTGTAACCTAGTCGCCTGGCCTCCTCCAAAGAGAACTCACCCATCTTTTTCCCTATTCCCATTCCCCTTGCCCACGGTGCAGTCATGTAGCCGGCATTGGCAACATGAGAGCCGAGATCGACCTGATTGTCTTTGATAAAGAATGTGCCTACTATCTTACTGTCCTCGAGGGCCACATAAGTGTGCTTATCAGGTGCAAACCAGAAGGCAAGCATTTTTTCTCTTGGGCTGTCCGGGCTGAAGACATATGTATCGCCACCCGCAATGACCTCCCGGATGATAGTCCAGACTGCCTCATGGTCCTCTGGAGTTGATTTTCTGATAGTGATCATAGAAAGTTCAAATCAGGCGGAATCATTGTTCTTTGCGAAACCGGATTTCATAAATGTAATCTCTACCGCAACCAGGTCAAAGTTCAGGTTTCACATTAAATAGTATGCGACTCCGGGATTCTCTTCCTAGCTTGTAACCCTATTACCAATTCTGCCCTTCAATGAAAATCACACGCCCAACACTTCTTATAGACGAAAACAAGTGCCGCAACAATATCCGCCGGATGGCCGACCGTGCTGCACGGAATGGACTGATCTTCCGGCCGCACTTCAAGACGCATCAATCGCTGGACGTCGGAGAGTGGATTCGTGAAGCGGGTGCGGATCAATGCACTGTATCTTCTGTTCAGATGGCGGGATATTTTGCAGATGGCGGCTGGAAGGATATTACGGTTGCATTCCCCCTGAACGCGCTGGAAGTGGACGAGATCAACCGGATTGCAGCAAAAGCACAATTGAATGTTCTCGCCATTGCACCGGAGTCTCTGCTTCTTTTGGTGAAGAAGCTCACGAATCCCGTAGGGGTGTTTATTGAAATTGACGCCGGATATCACCGCACGGGTGTGGATCCATCGCATTATGGTGAAATTGATGCTATCCTCTCTGTCATTTCATCCAGCAAACTTTTGTCTTTCAAAGGCTTTCTCACCCATGCAGGCCAAAGCTATGCTGCGAGGTCAAAGGAGGCTATCCTGAAAGTGCACGAGGCCGGCAGTTCAATCGTGAAACAGGTAGGAGAGCATTACCGGAAGCAGTTCCCGGACCTGGTTGTCTCATCCGGCGATACCCCTGCATGCAGCGTGGCGGAGCACTTTGATGGAATAGACGAAATGCGCCCGGGTAACTTCGTGTTCTACGACATCATGCAGCGCGATATCAACTCATGCAGTGCGGAAGATATAGCAGTCGCTATGGCGTGTCCTGTTGTGGCTGTACTTAAGGACCGCAGGGAACTCATCGTCCATTGCGGCGGCGTACATCTCTCAAAGGATTTCCTCAAGCGAGCGGACGGCAGCCCGAACTTTGGCGATGTGGTTCGCCTCAATGACCACGGTTGGGAAACGGTCGTACATGGCTACGCCAAATCTCTGTCACAGGAACATGGAATACTGCCAGTGGATGATGAACTCCTTAACTCTGCCAAAGTCGGTGATGTGCTGGGGATTCTTCCCGTTCACTCCTGTATGACCGCGGATTGCATGGGCGAATACTATACACTGGAGGGCAGAAGGATTGGCATGATGCGGAAGGCAGGGGCCCTGGCGGAGTCGATTTCCTAATCGAAGAAATTGATATCCACATTCAACGGATATCGCATAAGGTATTCCAGCGCGTCCTCGACGGTCATGCCCTCGAATAGTACTTTATATAAGGTGTCGGTAATCAGGGGGCGCGCCTTGTAGAAGTCGGCGCACTTTTTAACAATTCGGATGGCATTCACCCCTTCCGCAACTTCCTCCATGTCAGCGAGGATGTCGGGCAGCTTTTCTCCTTTCGCTAAACGATAGCCTACAGTAAAATTCCGGCTCATGGGACTGTTGCAGGTGGTCACCAGGTCGCCAATACCAGCGATGCCGAGAAATGCTTTGATGTTGCCGCCCATGATTCTTCCCATGTACACCATTTCCACAGCGCCACGGCTGATGAGCAGCCCTTTGGCATTTTCACCGTAGCCAAGTCCGCTGATCGCACCTGATGCAATGGCAATGATGTTTTTCAATACGCCTGCAATCTCCACGCCAACCAAGTCATTGTTCTCATACACCTGGAAACGATCGTTGCGGAGCAATCGCTTTCCGGTCTGGATCACTTCCTGGAAGTAGCTGGCCACCACTGTTGCCCCTGGCTGCCGCTGTGCAAGTTCTTTGGCGAGGTTGGGCCCTGCGAGGCAACCCACTCTTACCACTACACTTTCCTCGCGGATCACTTCGCTCATCGTCTTCACCTCATTCCGGCTCAGGGTCTTTACTGTTTCTATGGTTTGTCCCGGCGGCAATTTGATGTCAAAGCCCTTCGTGCCATGAATGAGAATATGATAGGGGTGGAGGAATGGCGAGAGCTGCTGCATCATCGCGCGAAAGTGTTGCGAAGGAACAATGGGAAAAATGACATCACACTGCTCTGCCAGAAACTGCATATCGCAGGTGGCGGAGACGCCCGGCTCCATCACGTAGCCACGGTGTTCATGACGCTGATTGATGTTTTCAACAGCACCGGCATCGCGCGCAAAGAGGATGACCGGTTTATTGCGTGCAATGATGTTGGCGATGGCCGTTCCGAAGTTGCCCGCACCAATGACCCCGATGGGCTTGTCAGATAAGCTTCTCGAGGGCATAACCGGCAAGACGGTTGTGGTAGTAGTACAGGACGTTGAGGTCCTGTGTTATGATGTTCCCTTGTTTGTTCTTCAGCAAAGGTCTCTTCAGGTGAAATATCCCGACATTCTCCAGCCCGCGACGGATCACGATGTCGGTTTTTCCTTTTACATGGGTTGCATGATGTATTTTGCCTTCATCGGCAAGCCGGTAAATTTCTTTTCTGACTCTTTTGAATACGGCCCTGAATTCTTCGTACGGAATCTCCATCTCTTCCTCCGGCAATCTCAGGAAGCCGAAGAGGTCAAGTGTTGGATACTTGCGCATCAGCATCTCAAATGCAACAAAGGCTACTAGATGACTGGCGAAAACCCGGTTGATACGGTGGTATTCTGTGACAATTTTCTGGGCCAGCATGCGCGTGTACTCATGCTCGCGCTGCTTGTCAATGGTGACTAGCCCGTTGGTCATGAAGTACTCCTTCGCTTCAATAACTTTGCCATTGGCATCGAGACTGTTGCCATCTTCATCCACATAGTTGCCCATCACGTCGAGACCGGCCCCGATTGAAACGGAAATGCTCGAGCCCTTGGTAAAGAACTTGAACATGAATTTCAGCAGCTGGAAACTGCCATAGTTGTCCTGTTCAGGGAAATAGCGATCCTGACCTTTGGACTGCAAATAGTCTTCAATGAGATCCGGTGCCTCGAGTACAAAGTGGTAGTTGAGGGTTACGGGCACAACAAATATCTTGCGCGGCTTTTCATCGCTGGACTCCATGAATACGTTCCGCTGCGCTTCAACGGCAGTGCTGAGCAACCCCATCTTCAACTGCTTCTCGATCATGCCGGAACGTGAGCGCGTCCCGCCAGGGAAGAAAAGGCTGTGCGCACCTTTCTGGAGCGCCAGTGTGGAGTACATCTTCAGTGTCTCGAGGTAGGGAAGGTTCTTCTTTCTCCTGTCCACCTTGTATGCGCCGAGGCTGTTCATGAAGTAGGCGAACATGGAAATGTTGAAGAGATTGAGTCCTGCTCCATATAGGAAAGCCGGCAACCCCAGCGAGTGGATGACCCATCCGATGAGAATGCTGTCGAGGTTGCTGAAGTGTGTGGGGACCATAACCACAGTGCCCTGCTTTGCCAGGCTCCGCAGCATTTTGACCTTGCCCACGATATGGATCTTATCCTGTAAGGTGTACTGGTTCCGGAAAAAGGCTCCGAACTTCTTGACACGGGCGCCATTTAACAACCGCTTGAACCAGAACTTTGTGACTTCTCGTGCAAACTTGTAGCTGCTGGGCTTGAAATCGCCTGCGATCTCCTTTGCATACCGGCTTACGATGGTACGCAGCAGTTCTTCCTCCCGTTTGCCGGCCTCTTCCGGTGTCTTGTTGCTCAGTTCGATAAGTTCGTTCTTGATGGAGCTCCAGAAACTGGCTTCGTCTTTCGGATCCACGCGCCAGCGATTGCGCTTCATCCGGTTTTGCTCGCGGAAGACGGTGGTTTCCAGTTCGTCTATCAATTGCTTGCGGCTGGGACGAATCAGTCTTATTTCTTCTATTGCACGATCAGTTACCTCTTCCAGGAACTCCTTGCGGTTCTTGCTGAGCTGATAAACAGGCCAGTCGGGAATACCCTCCAGAATCGGCTCGTAACCTATGTTCTTGTTCTTCTTTTCGGTTAAAATCTCCATCTATGACGACAAACGGGGGTCAAAGTTATAAAAGTTGTGCACAATCAGACCGCGTCCATAGCGCGATGCAGGTTGTGATCCATCAGCACGAACCCCCGCATGGCCTCGGCCAGGAAGTCTGCACTGACAATTTTCCGGAGATCTTCTTCAGAGCCCACATCATATTCATGGATCTTGTACGTCTGTTCCAGTAAGCCGTGCTCCAGCTTGATCAGGTAACGGTTGTTCCAGTGAAAGAGGGTGATCTTGCAGTGAGGATGTGGGATTTCGCCAATGACGCGCATGGATTGTCTATGATTTGCTGAGTCGGATGCAGGTCATTATGATCCTTCACCCGGTCGGGTTAGTTAGCAGATTTGACTTGCGGAAGGAATATAGCCCAATAAGGAGTGGAATTGAAACGGATTGTGAGGAAAGGGGAAGTGAATGCTCAACCGGCAGCGCCCACCCACCTTCGCTTAGCTTCGGCTGTCTACTGTATACAGGGGTGCTGTTGATCAAACAAAGTCCATGAGGGGGAATTGTTCTCCGAGGATGGCCTTGTCATCGGCTTGCAGCCATCTATTCAGTAAGGTGCCGTAGATCTGCCTGAAATCGATTTGGTATACGAGGTCTTCTTCATTAAGACGACTAAGATCAGGTGCCCCATTAAAAAAACCGGGCTTGCGGAGCGACCCACCCATCAGAAAAAGATTATTGGCGGTTCCATGATCGGTGCCTCCACTGGCGTTTTCTGTGACTCTCCTCCCGAACTCGGAAAAGGTCATGATTAGCGTTCTCCCCAGGTTGCCGCTTTGCTTCAGATCGGAAACCAGCGCCGACACCGCTTCACTGTATTGCGACAGCAGTCTCTCCTGTTGCATGCCCTGCCGCACATGGGTGTCAAAGCCGGACAAGGATGCATAGTAGACTTTTGTGCTGATGCCTGAGCGGATCAATTCGGCAATGGTCTTCAGTTTCTTTCCCAGTTCTGTATTGGGGAAGGTTGTAGCTGTCGCCGAGACCGAACTTTTCTCATAGATGTATTGTGCATTGGATGCCGTCTCCGCCGCAGTCTTGTAGAGGTATGCGATGTGAGGTTCATCACCGTCAACTTCAGATAACCGTTTGTAAAATGGCTGCTTTGTTGCCTGGAACAGTTTGCCCGGATCGAGGAGAGCAAGGCCCTTCATCTCACTGCCACGCATGGCAAGTCCGAGGGAGTCATCAATTTCAAGCGCTGAATGGCTTCCGCATCCTTTGCATTGCGCATCGAGGTAGCGACCAATCCATCCAGTAGTAATATGCTCATCTGAACCTGAGGCAGACTGCCAGATGTCCATGGAGCGGAAGTGTGATCGATCAGGGTTGGGATATCCTACGTTATTGATGACGGTAAGATGGCCCTCATCATAGAGTCTTTGCATGGAGCCCCATGCCGGATTGAATCCAAGATCATCACTGACCTTCAGGACTTTTTCACTGTTGATGCCAAGTTGTGGACGGAGTTTGTAGTAGATGTCATTGCGATAGGGGACAACGGTATTCAATCCGTCATTCCCGCCTGAAAGTTGAATGATGACCAGCACATTGTCGGAGCCGGTATTCACTGGCCCTTCCCATGCTTTTAAGAACTGGGGTATGAGGGCCGTGCCGGCAGTGGCCAGCATGGAACGTTTCAAGAATCCCCTTCTCGTGAGTTGCTCCATAAATCAACACATTTGGTATTCGGGCAAAGACATCATTGCGATAAATCCGGATTTCACCAATTCTTTGTCGTCCGTCTTCTTCTCTGTTATCTGCGCCACCCATTTTCTGTTTTCAGGGAGGAGTGGCCTGGACAAGAGGAAATCTTCCATGACAGACAGCGTTTCTTCCTTCCTCTTTTTTGTAAACCGGTTGGCGAGCAAACTCCAATCTGCGTTGCAATGCAGGCGTCTGCGTCCGGCGTTTTCATTTTGCAGGCCGTTTACATCACCCTCATCGCGAACACGGAAGTCTGTCTCATCGCCGCTGAACAGTAATCTCGGGAGGGTAAGCCTGAAGGTCAGACTCGAACTGTCGATCCAGGCCTTCCCCGGAGGCCAGCCGCTTACATTGGGAGGGAAGAACAACACCTGTCCCAACGCACGTTGAATAAAAACAAGACTGCGATCGTCTTCAAACTTGCCGTCGGTCTGCATCAAAATCCCCACCAGCAACTCGACGGGTGATTTGATCCTGGTTCCTGTATTTTTTGGATCGGCAAAAGTGTCCGAGTTCAGTATGTTGCGCACCAACCGGTCGATGCGATAGCCTGACCGGTAGAAATCATCGGACCATTCCTTCACCAAAGAATCACTTACGCCATCATCTGAAACGAGAAATGCGCCGAGCTTTCTTGTGATGAATATGGATGTCTGCGGATCCTCGAGGATCATATTGATGATATCATCACCCTGAAAGTTTCCTGTTCTTCCGCGAAAAGTCTTGACTCCTTCATCATGCTGCCTGGGACGGAATTGGAAATTTCCCTGCGGGTTGAACCCCCAACCTGTAAACGCCCTTGCGGCTTCCTTGATATCATCTTCAGTGTAATGTCCTCTTCCGAGTGTAAACAGCTCCATCACCTCTCTCGCAAAATTCTCGTTGGGATGGTCCTTCCGGTTTTGCTGGTTGTTGAGAAATTGAAGCATGGCAGGGTGCTTCGACACCGTGGTCAGCAGATCACTGAATGATCCCAATGCCTGCATTCTCATTTGATTGTTAAGATCCTGCGCAAACCAGGGCACCAGTGTGCGGCATGCGAAGTGATTGTGCCAGAAGAAAGTCATGCGTTCGCGTAAGTCCGGCTGACGGCTCATTTGCATTATCCAGGCCGCGTTCACCTTCATGATCTCCTGTCGGGACTTTTCGAAAACCTCTTTTGCTTTGTCCTTCATTTCTCTCGGATCAGAATCAAGCTGAGGTTTATTCACGACATTCAGCAGGTGGTCATCATTTGACTTCTTCCACAATGCACTTTCATTCCAGGAATCAATTTGCAGGCCTGTACCAAACCCTGCCCTGTATAATAAGTGTTTTACCTTAGCCTGGGGGAGGATCATACGTATGGTGTAATTCTTTCGCCGTTAGATAACAGAATGAACAAATGGTTTAATCACTTATCAGAGCATATCAAATAATTGAGAAGAATAGACGTTTTTTGACGAGGAATGGACAAATTCTTATTTCACCTGCTTCAAAGAACCATTCGGAATATTGTATTTTTGACTCGTTTGGTAGCGTTATTTTTTGTGCAGAAACGACTCAGGTCACTCATTCTCACCCTGCTCATAACGGTGGGAGGCATTATTGGTGCAAACGCAACTCATCTCAGGGCAGGTGAGATCACGATCCGGCGTCAAAGCTGCAATTCACTGACTTTTGATATCACTATCACGGTCTACACCAATACGGGCTCTCAGATCCGATTTGGAGATGGTGTGCTGGATTTCGGCGACGGAAGCACCCCTCTGATTACACCCACCATTGAAAACACACTGCGCCCCGACCTGGGACCCGATATCGGGACGGTCAGTTACACGGTTTCACATACCTATGGCGGACCCGGTGCATATACCATCAGCTACCTCGAGCCAAACCGGAATGCAGGTATCCTCAACATGTTCAATTCAGTAGAGACGCGATTCTACATTGAATCCAAAATCAGCATTGACCCGTTCCTCGGTTGTGACAACAGCCCGCGGCTTCTCGTCCCGCCCATTGACAAGGCCTGTACCAGCGCTGCATGGTATCACAACCCAGGTGCCTATGATCCTGATGGCGACAGCCTTTCATACGAACTGACTATCCCGAAGCGTGACAAGGGCATTGAGGTCAATAACTATCGTGATCCCAACGCCAAGGAATTTTATGACAGAATCGGACTCAATTACAGCACAGCCAACGAAGCCGGCACTGGTCCGCCCACATTCACCATCAATCCCGTTACAGGTACCATAATCTGGGATGCCCCCGGTGCACCCGGCGAGTACAACATAGCCTTCATTATTAAGGAGTGGAGGAAGGTCAGCGGCATCTGGATCAATAACGGTTACGTGATCCGTGACATGCAGATCATAGTGGAGGACTGCAAGAATAACCGGCCGGAACTCAAGGTGCCACCTGATGTTTGTGTGGATGCCGGAACCAAGGTGACCGCATCCATTTTTGGTTCTGATCCGGATGGCGACAGTGTAAAGATTGAAGTGTTCTCCCAAATTCTTAACAACAACATCTCGCCGCCGTTCCAGAGTCCTGCAACGTATACGCCTTTCCCAGTCAAGTATCAGCCTACAAGTGGCGGAAGGCTTGCAGTACTCAACTTCAACTGGCAGACTATCTGCAATCATGTGAAGGAACAACCTTACCAGGTCGTCTTCAAGATCACAGACAAGTCAAGTAAAGGTCCGCCACTGGTTCAGTTCAAGACATGGAACATCAGGGTGGTTGGTCCTGCGCCCAAGTGGTCGGCCGCAACGCTGGTTCCAGCCAAGCGATCAGTGAACTTGTCGTGGAATACATACGCTTGTCCCAATGCGGAAACGATGCAGGTTTGGCGGCGGGTGGATTCATATCCGTACACGCCTCCTCAATGTGTCACAGGCATTCCTGACTACCTGGGCTATTCATTGATTGCAACTGTTCCGATCGCGCAAACCACTTATACGGATAGTAATAATGGTAAGGGATTGTCCGTCGGTGCCAGTTATTGCTACCGGCTGGTAGCGACTTATCCTTTGCCCAATGGAGGGGAGAGCTATGTTTCGAAGGACACTTGTCTCGCGCCGATCAAAGCCGACGCGCCGGTTATTACCAATGTGACCATCGATCAGACAAGCACTACCACTGGTCAGATCACCGTGCGCTGGCGTCCGCCATTTGATGTGGACCAGGTTCAGTTCCCGCCTCCCTA
>JAFEAM010000005.1:21576-54685 GCA_018266395.1 Bacteroidota bacterium
AGGTTGGAAGCCAAACCGGATTTCAAACGCATTCAGCTGGTGTGGGCCGCGAGTGTGCCGTGGACCAACCAAAGCCCGAAATATCCACGCCACCTGATCTATCGCGGACCTAACGGTGCGACGGAGAGCCAGATGGTATTGATCGACAGTGTGAATATCACCAACGGTGTATTCAGCTATATTGATTCAGGTCAATGGAACAAAACACCTTTAGATAACAATACGGTTTACTGTTACCGGGTGAAGACGAAAGGCACGTACGGGAATAAACGGATCAAAGAACCACTATACAACTTCTCGGAGATCACTTGCGCCCAGCCTAACGACAAGGTGCCGCCATGCAAGCAGACTTTGGCCATCACGGCAACACCGTGCGACAAGCTTGTCCTTACCTTACCCTGCGATCCAAAGACATTCAGTAACACGCTCACCTGGAAGAGGCCGACTGACCCTGCCTGTCGCGCCGACATTCTTACCTATAATGTGTACATGGCTCCCCAGGTAGGGTCTGATTTCCTCATCTATAAGACAGGCATTCGCGATACCTTCTTCATCGATTCCAATATTCCTTCCTTCGCTCGCTGCTACAAGATAACTGCGCTGGACCGTGCGGGCAATGAAAGCGAACTGAGCGATCAGTTCTGTTTTGATAATTGCCCCAGCTATGCACTGCCCAACGTATTTACACCGAATAGCAGCGATGAGTGCAATCAGACTTTCCATGCCTACAAGGAAGCTGATACGGAAGCGCCAAAGTGTGGAAGCCAGGATGTCTTGACCATCCGTCAGCTCTGTCCCCGATTTGTGGAATCGGTAGTATTCACGGTCTACAATCGCTGGGGTAAGGATATTTACTCCTATGATTCGGGCGGTGACAGGGATATCTACATCAATTGGGATGGCCGCGACAACAACGGTGCGGATGTTCCGGCAGGCACCTATTACTATATAGCCAAGGTGACGTTCAATGTGGTGGATCCTGCACAGAAGACCAGGGATATCAAAGGCTGGGTGCAGATCGTGAGATAACCGGATTAGCAGCACGCTTGCCTCTTCCGCACGCGTAACTAACTTTGCCACCCAAAATTTACCTATGAAAGCTTACATCTTCCCGGGACAAGGTGCCCAGTTTACCGGAATGGGAAAGGACCTGCATGACACCAACCCTAAAGCGAAGCAACTTTTTGAACAGGCCAATGCCATCCTCGGGTTCGATATTACCAACACCATGTTCACGGGTACTGCCGATGAGCTGAAGCAAACCAAAGTGACGCAGCCCGCCATTTTCATTCATTCGGTGATAGCGGCGCTCACCAATGATGCTTTTGCTCCTGATATGGTGGCGGGTCACTCACTGGGAGAGTTTTCGGCTTTGGTGGCAAACCGTGCGCTGAGCTTTGAAGATGGCTTGAAGCTGGTGTCAACCCGGGCGCTCGCCATGCAGCGTGCCTGTGAGATCAATCCTTCGACAATGGCAGCTATACTCGGATTGGATGACAAAGTAGTTGAAGAGATTTGCGCCTCCATCAAGGATGAAGTAGTGGTGGCTGCAAATTATAACTGTCCCGGTCAGCTGGTGATCTCCGGATCGATGAAGGGAATAGACATTGCCTGCGAGAAAATGAAGGCAGCCGGAGCCAAGCGTGCGCTGCCCTTACAGGTAGGTGGTGCATTTCACTCACCGCTGATGGAGCCTGCAAGGGAAGAACTGGCTAAGGCGATTGAGACCACTCACTTCAGCCAGCCAATTTGCCCGGTCTATCAGAACGTGAACGCCAAACCTTCCACTGATATCGCAGAGATCAGAAAGAACCTAATTTCACAATTGACTTCACCGGTCCGCTGGACGCAGTCGGTGCAGAATATGGTGAAAGATGGCGGAAGTCATTTTGTTGAATGCGGTCCCGGTAAAGTGCTGCAGGGATTGGTGAAGAAGATTGCACCGACGGTTGAGGCCGCCAGCATCTAGCAAGGAAGTCAGGCGTTGCCGCTTACCTTAATAACCTCCAGGGCATCTTCACAACGCTCCAGCAGCTCTGCGATGGAAACCCTTTCAGTGGGGTGAATGAGTTCAGGTGCGATTTCAGCCAGCGGGACCAGGCTGAACCGTCTAACCGGCAGGGCAGGGTGTGGAATCATCAGGTCGTCGTGTTCGATCACGATTCTCCCGAACAGAAGGATGTCAATATCAAGGGTACGCACTCCCCATTTTTCAACCCGTACCCTGCCCAGCTCGGTTTCAATGGCCTGCAGTTTTCTCATGAGCGCGAAGGGGTCCAGCATCGTGTCCAGTGCCAGAACCTGGTTGAGGAATGAGGGTTGGTCGGTGTAACCCCAGGCTGCAGTCTCGTAAACAGAAGACTTCGCGGCGATGGTGCCGAGTTCGGCGATGCGCATCTGTGCCGTGTCAAGGTAGAGTTGCCGGTCACCTTTATTGGAACCCAGAAGGAGGTGCGTACGTACCATGCGTAACAGATTGCGGAATTGCTAGCCGCAAAATTGATACTTTTGACGTCTTATTCGACTGCTATGAACTTTTTGAAGACATTTTTTGCCTCCTGCCTCGGTGCACTTGTGGCCATGGCCCTGCTGCTTTTTATCGTTATCGGGCTGTTTGCCACCCTCGGAAGTGAGAAACAGGAGGTTATCGGTGATAATTCTGTTCTGCATCTTAAGCTGGAGAATCCCATCAGCGAACTCGAACTGGAGGATCCCATTGCAGAACTCTTTCCCGGTGCTGCAGAACAGAGTCATGGATTGCTTCAGATCAAGGAAGCCATTCGCCATGCCAAAAGCGATCCCAAAATCAAAGGAATATATCTCAATACAAGCCATCTGATGACCGGCATCTCATCCTTGCAGGAGATCAGGGATGCATTGATCGATTTCAGAACCTCCGGCAAATGGGTGGTCTCCTATGCCCACTCCTATACTGAAGGTGCCTACTATCTGGCCACCGCAGCAGACAAGATTTACATGAACCCCGAAGGCGACCTGGAGTTCAACGGGCTTGCCACAGAGGTGATCTTCTTCAAGCGCCTATTTGACAAACTCGAAATCAAGCCTGAAATCTTCAGGGTGGGTGAATTCAAAAGTGCTGTCGAGCCGTTCATGCGCGAGAACCTCAGTGAGGAAAACAAACTGCAGTTGAATTCTATCCTGAATTCCATTTACTCTGAAATGGTTCATCAGATCTCCGATGCCCGGAAGATTCCCTACGAAAAGATGATGGAGCTTTCGAACAAGATGACCGTGCGGGATGCGGCAGGTGCGCTCAGCAATGGGCTTGTAGATTCCTTGTATTATGACGATCAGGTGAAGAACGAGCTGAGAGGGCGGCTTGGCATCGAGAAGAAGAAAAGTGTTCCGTTGGTGCGCTATTCGCAGTACAAGCGTTCTTACACTTCAGACATGACTTCCGCCAATGAAATCGCCGTCATCGTAGCCGACGGAGAGATCATGCCCGGCAAGGCCGACCAGGGTGTTGTCGGCTCACAAACCATCGTGGAGGAGATCCGCAAGGCCCGCAACAACGACAAGGTGAAGGCCATTGTATTGCGCATCAATTCTCCCGGTGGCGTCTTCCAGGCTGCCGACATGATGTGGAGAGAAATCATTTTGGCCACAGAGCAGAAACCCGTGATTGCCTCTATGTCGGATTATGCCGCCAGCGGAGGATATTACCTGGCTATGGGTTGTGATACCATCGTATCGCGGCCGACCACCATCACCGGTTCGATCGGAGTGTTTTCTGTGTTGTTCGATCTCAGCCATTTCATGGGCAACAAGCTCGGCATTACGGCGGAGGAAGTGAAGACCGGAGAGATTGGCGAACTGTACACCGTTACCCGCTCACTCACGGATCATGAGAAAGACATTCTGCAAAAGCAGACTGACAGGATCTATGAGACCTTTACGAAGAAGGCTGCTGACGGCCGGCACATGAAGGTGGAGGATCTGAAGAAGATAGCATCAGGCAGGGTATGGACGGGAGTCCAGGCAAAGGACAATGGTCTGGCCGATGTGATCGGCGGATTTGACGACGCCGTGAAAATCGCTGCCGGTAAGGCCGGCATAGGGGAGGACTACAAGCTAAAGTTCTACCCGCGTCCGAAACCCCTCCTCGACAAGCTGATGGGTGGTTGGGAAGATGAGTCCCGCATGCGCGCCATGCAGGAGCAACTGGGCGAATACTATCCCTGGTACCAGCAATGGGAGCGTGTTAAACATTACCAGGGTCCCCAGGCAAGGATGGGGATTGAGTTCGTTGTTAAGTAATTCATGATTGGTGAATAGTGATTGTCGGGTGAAGGTTCGGCAGTCTAAATTGCTTGTTCGAAGTTCAAGGTTCAAGGTTCTGTGTTCGATCCCTGTGCTCATCTGGATGTAAGCAAAGGGAAGTAATTAACTGGAGTAGAAGCTACTGTCGCACCAAGTAATTCACATATAGAGAATATATACGCAACTAGTTGCGTATATTCAGATGTTGGCAATGATACCGCTGGACAGCAAATCTCTCCGAATAAAGTGACCAAAAATGAGTAAATTGGTTAGTGAAAGAACGTAAGACAAAGGGACTGAATTTCGTCATTGACAAACTGACGAATTCCATTGAAAACAGGGTTACCGGTGACAGCTTTACGACCAGTATCATCCACCTGACAAGGAATGATTTAAAGACCATAACAAAGAAAAATAGATGGGTTTTTGACTGGAAATTTGAGTTAAATCAACCTGAGAGAGAACAAACTAACCACGACTGAAAACTAGAATATTATTCAAGGACTGATAAGTCTGGAGATAAAATTTGATCATGTTTACATGCACTTGGTAGAAAGTGCCCCATTTAATAAGGGTCGAGAGAAAGTTTACGAAGGAGTTCCAGGCAATTTAGTAGCATTCGCTTGCCGGCTTTCCTTTCAACGTGGGTTTGATGGGAACATTTCATTTGTTTCAAAGACCCAATTAATCAATCATTACATTGAAACATTAGGAGCCTTTCACGCTGGTGGACGACTAATGATAATCGAAACAAGAGCAGCTTTGAAGTTGCTGGACAAATACTTTAAAAACACAGAATTATGAGAACAAGAAAGAAGGAATTAGACGTGGACTTCATTGGTGGCGTTGGACCATTGACAAAAGAAGAGGAAAAAAGAATAAGTGAAGTGATTAAGATGCTAAAAGCCAAAGGCAGTTCGACACATAGGCCGACAAGAAAGTTGACGACTAAGAAAAAAACGACTGCCTAGCGGTACTATTGCCAACAGTTAAGTTGCTTTACGTGAAGTAGTTACGACTTAATCTGACAGTTTAATGGGTTTAACTTGGTTAACGTTCGGTTTCGGGGACAGTGACTCAGCCCTCTTTGGTCTTCTCGCAAATAGCACCACGTCGCCCTTCTGCCTTCTTTGGTCTACTTGCCAAATAGTACCCACGTCGCCCTTGTTGGTTTCCAAAACCAACAAGCCTGCGCGCTATCAAGTCGCACTCATCTATTATCCATCCTTATGCGCTAGCCTAACGTAGGGTCAGCTCCTAAATCACAATCACCAAATCTCGCAATCAATAAATGTTTTCGCCCGCAGAGTCCTCTGACGAGAGACTCTGCGATGAAGCGCGACCCAATCACGAAATCGCCGAATCAACCAATCAACAAATCGTTCTATCGAGTCCCACTCATTGTCTATCCTGGCATCGTAACACTTCCCGATTCAAGTATTTGCTGTCCCTCCAGCGCCGTTTAATTCGTAAATTAGTTCTTAAGCAATATTCCGCCTGCGAGGCCGTGCGGTAATCGCGTGACATTATCTACTGAGAGTTGTACAGCAGCGAATTAAATAGATAACACAAATCAAACTCATGAATACCAAACTGACATATTTCTTATTGGCGACAATTCTGGCGATTTCTTGCACTCAACCTGGAACATTGGACAATAAAATCACCGGGACGTGGAAGATGGAGAAAGTATTCGAATACGGTAAGGATGTAACCGAAAAACACAATCCAAAGAACGACAGGTGGATTGAGTTTAAGTCTGACCATTCATTTGTCAGTGATGGAGAACCATTTGGGAGAAATACCGGGCGATGGACAACCGACAATGAAAAATCCATTCTTTACATCGACAGTGACGTTGATGACGACGACAGTGAATGGAGTGTAACGTTCGACAAGGACCAGGTAATCTGGACGGGGATTGGACACCCTCGAAAAGAGAACACGAAATTGATTCATCGAAGAATGAATTAAGTGTAGATGCGAACGGCGTGAGACAAATCACCGTCGGTTCACCCAATCGCCAAATCAACAATTGCTTCGAGATTTCTGGCTTCTCGTTTCTGGGTTGATGGAAACCTACGTAGAGGTCGCAATTGCCACTACTTACCACTTACTTCACCACTCACTTTCCCTCTTGACGAGAGACTCCGTGATGAAGCGCGACCTGTCTTGCTTCCAACTTACCACTCACCACTCACTTTTCCTGTCACGATGACCAGACCTTGGTAAGACTTCGGTCAGACTTTGATTAAACTTTGGCTAGAGCTGGGTTCTAACATGCTCTGATTCCTCGAGGTTCTCTCCAGACCCTCTCCATACCTTCACCAGACTTTTTTTTGGAATTGTTCGAATCCGTCAGGATTTCGAAGTTCGTGGTCCCGAAAACGCTGTTTTCTTAGCGTTTCTCCAGTAGTTCGGACCACCAAAGGAATGCCCAAAAGACGAGGCAAATCCTGTAAGGGCTGCAATTATACACGCACTTGGCAGATTTGGTTTCGGATCCGCGGAAATTATTTTTTTGATTGAAAAAAGGGCCTGAATTAGGCCTAAGTGGTCAGAAATCAGCAATCGCGAATCAGTAATAGCTTTCTCATTGACATACTATTAATATTAGCATATAATTGCTATTATAATTAGCAATTTAAGATTCCATGCTGCCCCGATTGATGGATTACTACGAACTGATTCACATTGACATCATGTTCGACGAACTGCACAAGCGGTTTGGGTTCAACGAAGCGGAATGGCGGAAGGAATTCCAAAGGTTTCTGGCCAAACAGCCCCGTAATACGAGCGAACTGGATGCCTTTGTGAAGTTCGGCAACGCCTTCATCAATCCAGTGCTAAACAATATTCTGCGCCGGGAGACCAACAAGAACACGTTTCAGGCCATGCTGTTCTACGTTATCGAGAAGAGCAGCGTGCCAAAGAAGGAGAGAACCCGAAGAGGATGAAGCCCGCAGTGCTCAGCTGTCAAGCAACGTAAGCTCCGGGTATTCAAATTTCTGACAGATTTCAGGCCGGTCTTTGTCTTCAACCTTGCGATCGGTGATCATCTTGCTGATGGTCCATGCTTCCAGGGTATCATTGGCGGCCGGTTCACAAAAGGCATTGACATCGTCGGGCTTCAGGGTAGGGTTAAGCCAGTCTCTCTCGTATTCCCTGGGGATGATGACGGGCATCCGTTTTTTGCTGTTGTGGATCTTTTCCATCAGCGTATTGGCGCGGGTGGTCAGCACCGTATAGGTATAGCGAATCTCTCCGGTCGTCTTGTCGGTCCAGGAAGACCAGAGTCCCGCCAGGGAAAATATAGGCTCGTTCCTTACGGAGACAAAGTAGGGATACTTCACTTTCCCTCCATTGAACCATCTCCATTCATAAAACCCGGTACAGGGAATGAGGCATCGTCTGCCTTCACGCGCCGAATCCCGGAAGGCTGGCTTGTCCCACATCTCTTCACTGATGCAGTTAAGTGTTTTAAGCCGCACCTGGATCGCTTCCGGCACTGATTTTATCCACCAGGGGATAAACCCCCAGTTCATCATCTGAAATTCTCCGGGCTGTTCTGCCGTGAGAAGCGGGGACGGTTTGAAGTCGAAGCCATTTTCATACCACGTAGGCTGATAGCCAATATCGTGCATGACAGCCCGATAGCGTTCTGACAGTTCGGCCATGGCAGCCTTGTCCTGCTTGTGATAACACATCAAGCGAAGATAGGCAAGTCAGGCTCTCTATCGAAAGATTACTTTTTCGGCGGGGTGATGTCGCAGCCTTTCTTCATCACATATATGGAGTAGCAGGTCATCAGAAAGAAGCCCGCGAATGCAATGGCCGAGGCTACCAGCTGCCATGTTTTATACGGGCTGACCCATACTGATACGAGATTGATGAAGGTGACGAGCACTGCCAGAAGCAGCGGGTAATTTTTTTTCAGGATCATGAGGTTGGTGGATGTCATAGAATGGTTTGATGATCTGAGTATGAAGTTAATAATTCTATTGCATCTGCAAGATTGGGCTTTGTAATGTTTTCCTGATTGATTTTATATAAAGAGAAAGCCGCCAGTCTCCTGACGGCTTTCTCTGTGATTTTCAGCGTCTTCGCAGGATCAGGTCACCAATGGTCATGGAGACAAAACCCAGCAGCGAGATGCCCAGCAAAACCAGTTGCCATGTTTTGTGGGGTGTGGTCCACGTCCAAACCAAAATGGCAAAGACGATGATGGTGGCGGTAAGAAGCCTGTAGGTGGATTTCATAGGTCCTCATTTTGTTAGTCGCACGCTCTGGCTCCCCCGGCAAGGCCACCAAAGATGGCACCAACTACAGCGCCGGCCGTGCCGCAGGCCACAGTGCCAATCACCGGCAGCACTACAGTGCAGCCACCTCCGCCAATACTGGCTCCCGACAGTGCCCCCATGCCCGCACTGCCTATTATGCCGGCGGCGCATCTGCCCCAGCATCCCCACCAGCCGTCACAGGCAGCAACTCTCGGGATCTCTTCCGCATACAAGGCCAATTGACCCATGTAGCTGACCATGCTTTGCTGAAGGCCAATTTGTGTAAGCAGGTTAACCTTGCTTTCATAGGGCAGGTCTGATGAAAGTACCTGGCTGTTCAAACCACTGATGTTGTCCAGGTATTGTGATTCTGAGTAGGCGGTCTCTGCATAGGCTACCATATCCTGCATGATCTGCAATTCAAGTCCCTCATTGCTGAATCTCCGGCCAGCAGTGAATTGCTTTGGCGTAAAAGAAGCGGTGAGGCTTATGCCGTATTGCTTTTCAAATTCAGGAATACTGGCGACCATGACCTGCGTGACCTGCTCTTTGGAGAGCGATGGTTGCTTCTTCAGTTGCTTTTGAGTGAAATCAATGAACCGGATGAAGTTGTCGATGGCTGCCTTGTCAGCCTGTGGAACCTGCTGAACAGGCGTCATTCTCTCCTGTTCCTGACAGGCGGTGACCATGAAGATGGCCAGTACGGTAACAATAGTAAGTCGTTTCATAAAACTTAGGTTAAGTGACCAGATGCCCTCTGGCTTGGGTGTCAGAATTCTGTCTGAGAGCAGTTGGATCGGCCGAACCATGCGGCGAAAGTGAATTCCTTTCGGGGCGACTGCAATAGGTCAAGGAGGTTAGTCAGGAAATCGAGACACCTGGCACCAGGGTTTACGTGTTTTTATAAATTGTCAGGAAAACCGTACGCCCTTGTCAGATTCAATGAAGCCGCCGGAGTCTACATTTCGCAAAAACACACAAACTATGAGCAAAGTGAATATTCTTATGGTGGAGGATGAAGTGCTGATAAGACAAGGTCTTCGTGCGTTGCTGTCGAAAGAAGATTTTGTGCGCGACATCCTTGAGGCAGGAAGTGCCAAAGAGGCCATGGATGTACTGGGGGCGAGGACTATTGATGTCGTCTTGCTCGATATCAAACTGCCGGGAAAGAAGGGATACGAGCTACTGCCGGAACTGCTCCGGCATTACCAGTCCCCCAAAGTCATTGCCGTTACCGGTCTGGAAGGGGTGGAGTTGATCATCAACCTATTAAAGTTGGGTGTCAATAGTGTAGTGTTCAAGCTGGACGGTTACAATGAGATTATTAAGGCCATTCGCGGGGTTATCGAGACCGGCTATTACTTCCAGGATAAGATTACGAAGATCATTCAGACCAATGCACACCGGTGGGATCATGTGCCGCCCGTGACGCTGAATTTTCAGGAGCAGGAGGTCCTTCAGATTATTGCGAGAGGCGTGACAACAAAGGAAATGGCGGCTCAGCTGAAAATGACCGAGGCCACCACTGAGACCTACAGGACAAGGCTTATAAAGAAGCTCGGGGTTTCCAATTCCGCAGCATTGCTCGCTTATGCATTTAGAAATGGTATCCTGTAGGACTTCACTTATGTATAGGCATTTCCACCCTGGCCAGCAGGCCCCGCTCACCCTGGAGATACTCGATCCTGGCTCCTATGATCCGGCTGCGCATGCGGAGGGTATTCTGCTTCCTGTTGAGTGCGCTGATGGCATCGGTGATCTTGGAGAAGCCTGTGCCGTCATCTTCAACCTCCACCAGAATGCTGTTGACGCGATGTTGAACAGATACCCATACATGCCAGGCTGCAGAGTGTCGAATGGCGTTATGGATGAGTTCCTGGGCAATCCTGTAGAGATGGAGGTCTGCAGGGGGCTGGAGGGTGCAATCCGGACCGACGGAATTGAAATGGATGGTCCCAGCGCCAGGTCTTTCGAGGTTCTGGCAAAGGAGATGAATGCCTTTCTGAAAGGAGTCATTTTCAAACTTCATGGGCAGCAGCTGGCGGGAGATTTTCCTCACCGATTCCACTACCTGCTGGAAATCGGCTTGCATGGCCGCGATTACAGATGCCACTTCAGCCGGGTCAGCATGACTGCGCTCGAGGCGGTCCAGATACAGCCTGAGGATCGTGAGTCGTTGGATGAGGTCGTCATGAATTTCGGCGCCCATCTGGGAGATGACTTCCTCGCAGTATTCCATGGCTGTACCCGAAACGGCAGTATCAAAGTCCTTCTGGGATCTGAATAAGTTTAGCATAGGCATATGAATAGAGGATTTCAATATAGAGCAACTTTACAACCGGGAAAACACTAATACACAATTGATCATGAAAACCGTCATCGTAGTCATGATCCTCGTGGTGTGGACGGCAGGGGAGGGATTGGCACAGGATCAAAGGAAAATCGATTCACTTAAAAGCATGCTGACCGGCACGACCGATCAGAAGAGTTATCCCTTGCTTTGGGGACTTGCTTATGAGCTGTATGATGTTAATAACCCCGAAGCGGTATTCTACGCCCGTCGCGCACATGAAGTTGCCCTGCAAATGGGTGACTCTTTGCAGATCGTTAAGTCGGGAAGGATACTGGGGCAATTGTTGAGGAGGACCGACCAAATCATGATGTCTATACATTATTTGACGGATGTCCTCTCAATTGCTGAACGAAATGAGTTTCGACAAGAAATTAAGTTTATACTGAACACACTTTCCTTAAGCTATTCCGATACCCCATTTACTGAAGTAGCGCTGGAATACAGTGTAAGATCCCTACGATTACGACAAGAAGATGGTGATCTTAAAGAAATTGGTACTGCACTAAACAATGTCGGACTTTTATATAACTATTTGGAGTTAGATCAAATTGCACTTGAGTACTATTTGCAAGCGCTCGTTGCTAGCGAAGATGGAAAAGATGAGGCTCTGCGAACTTTGGTGCTAGGGAATTTAAGTACTGTCTACATTAATTTGAATGATACTACTAATGCTAAGAGTTATTTGGAAAGAACTTATGCTTTATGTAGTCATAATTGTAGAGATGAGGTGAAAAGCGTGCTCGAATATGTTAAGGGGGTCATTTTGTTAAAGAGCGGAAAATATCAGAATGCACAGGATCATTTTGAGAAGTATCTAGCTTTAGATTGGTCTAAAGCTAGCTCCGATAATTTGAGAATTAAGCGACTCAGCGAAGGTGCCTTATTAGAAGTATACCTGCATTTGGGAAGGCTGAGCCAAGCAAAGGACATTGCAGCAAGATTAACTCATGTCTTAAACGAGAGAGGATATATAGATCCGCATATACTAAGCGTTCTGGCGACTTACCATACGCATATAGGACAGTATAAGGAGGCGGTTTCATATTTGGTCAAAGCCAACAGTGTGCGTGGTAGCCGATTAAAGGATAATACAATTAGAGGCATATCCAAACTAGAAAATTATTTCGCACAAAAGGCCAATATCGACCGAATTAGGTCTCAGCAGAAAATGCTTGAGCTTCAAGAAGAAAGGATTGAGCTGAGGAATAGGTTATTTACTGTTGCATCCATTATGGTCATCATAGCGATTGCTGCTTTGACTTTACTTATCAAGTTCCTACGCGAGAAGGACTCAGTAAACAAAAGGTTAGATCGAAGGGTTCGAGAACGTACGGAAGAATTGGAAAATAGCCATAGCCAATTGGTTCACTCACACAATGAGCAGATAGTCATACTAAAACAAATACACTCGATGATTCTAGCCTTGTTATCTACTTGGCGCGGATTGAGTAATATAGCTGAGATGGAAGGTAGTATTACGAGTAGCAATTGTCGCAATGCTGTGACAAATATTGAGCAAGTGAGGGACGTGGTTGCGATTTATTTAAAATCAAAAAGCAAATTATAGCCACGATCAATATTTGACAGTGGCTATAATTCTCAATAGAATAATTAGTGCTCTTCCGAACCAATTCCGCCAATTGGGCTATTGTAGTCACCTGTAGAATTTTGGTGCTGAACAACTGCCAACTTATGTTTGGATACTCTTGTTGCGCCGAACGATGCGGCAATTGCGCAGAGGATGAGCAGAAGAATAATTTTTGTTTTCATGTTGGACATTTTTTTGACAGCTTAACCCTTGGGGTCAACACCTGAACCACCAGTACCGCCATCTTTCGGTTTGATTTCTTGTTCTGTGCATGCTGTGATGCTCATTGCACTTACGAATGCGAGGAGGGCGATGTAGATAATTTTTTTCATAGCACTTAGGTTTAATTGTTGTTTTTTGGTTTTGTTTTCCGTTGTTTTTTCTGCTTGTTTGACCAAGCATGGGACAAAGGTGTGTCAACGACATAAACCTTTGCTATGTAATGTTTTAGACAAAATCACACGTGTACCAAAAAACAGTCTTACTGGCGGCCTTTTTTTATCTCCTGACGCTTGAGGGAGGTGTTGTTGTTGCGCAAAAACTGAGCAAAGTTGACTCGCTTAAACAGGAGCTCGGACTGGGACCGGATTCAAACCGGTATAAAGTTCTGTATGGACTGGCCTGGGAACTGTTCGATGTTGAGAATCATCAGGCATTGGTCTACGCCGAGCATGCATACGAGCTTGCATTGAAGAAAGGGGACTCGCTGGAGATTGTGAAGTCAGGCAGGATCATGGGGCAGCTGTTGCGAAGGGTCGATCGACTTGATGAGTCAATTGTTCAACTTGAAAAGATGTCTGCGATTGCCCGGCGAAATCGCTTTAATGAAGAGATGAGAAAACTGCTGAGTTCACTAGCCTTGGCACATACCTACAGAGCCAATTATGATAAGGCCCTGGAATATAATTTTGAAGCACTTGTCCTGAACGAAAAGGAAGGGGATAAGAAAAGGGTGAGCAATTCTCTCCTCAATATAGGGCTTACCTATTATAAGATGGGCAATTATGACTTGTCCCTAGAGCATTACTTACAGTCGCTCCGGATTAAACAGGAGATAGGTGATGAGTCCGATTTGACCGTTCTTTACATTGACATCGGACTATGTTATAATGAAATGCATAGCTATGATCGCGCGCAGGAATACCTAGAGATTGCCCTGAAGAAGTGCGGTTCAGCATGTGAAGACGATCCAGTCAGACAGGCTGAGTTTGGTCTGGGAAATGCATTGATGGCAAAGAAGAAGTTCCGTGAAGCGATTCCACACTATGAGAAGTCCCTGGAAATTTCTTTGAAACTTGAGGATGGCAGATATACCACTGAAAGCTATCTCGCTCTCGGGAAAATTTCTGTTAACATAGGTGATTTGACTAAGACCAGGTATTACCTGGACCAATTGGACAAGATGAAGGAGAAAGGGCAGTACCGGGAACTCCTAAAGAGTTATTACAGACTTCAGGCCGATTACTTTGCCGGCCTGGGTGATTTCGAGAAGTCCAATTTCTATTTGAGAAAAGTACAAGAGCAGACAGACAGTATTTTTAGCGCGTCTGTCATTAGAAATATTAGTAAAGTTCAAGCCAAAATGGATCAGCGCGAAAACCTCCGGATTATCGCTGCGCAGGATGAGGTGCTGAGGCTGAATGAAGAGCGGATCCGCCAGCAGCGCACCCTGAACTGGCTGCTCATTTTTATAGTGGCGATTACTAGCGTGTCGGGATACACCATCTATCGTAACTATAAGAAAATCAGGGCGGTAAATAACGATTTGGCCACTGCAAAAAAGGTAATTGAAGAACAGAATCAAATGCTGGATAAGCAAGTGCAGGAAAAGACGATGGAGCTTCAGCTAACCAATGAAACACTGCAAAAAGTGAACGAGGAGCTGGATAACTTCATCTACAAGACGTCTCATGATATACGTGGACCGTTGGCCAGCCTGAAGGGTATCGTCAACCTTGCCATCATGGATGTCAAGGATGACCGCGCTCTTAACTATCTCCATAAGCTTGATCTCACTGCAGAGCGGCTGAATATGATCCTGACCCGCCTGCTTATCGTCAACAGGATCAACCATGCGGAATTGAGGCCGGAGCCTATTCACTTTGAGCCGATCATCCAGGAGATATTGCTGCTTGAAATGAAGAAGGGTGTACCCTCCAAAATCAGGATCGACTATGAGGTGGATCATACCATAAGGTTTGTGTCGGACCGGGAAATGGTGCGGCTTATTCTGGAGAACCTTATCGATAATGCCGTTAAATTCTATAACGAATCGGAGCGGATTGATTCCTTTGTTCACATATCGGTCAACAATGTGGCCGACAAGGTAGTGGTTTCCGTGCGCGACAATGGAGTAGGGGTTTCAGAGGTGAACCGCGAAAAAATCTTCCAGATGTTCGTCCGGGCATCAGAGCGATCCGAAACGGGAGGAATTGGTCTTTATCTTGCCAAGATTGCAACGGAAAAGCTGTTTGGGGAGATCAGCCTGCATTCGGCTGAAAAATTGACAGAATTTCAAGTCGCATTCCCGACTGATCTGCAGGCTGTCCTTGAAAAGAAACGACGCGAAAAAGTATCCAGGGAAGTGCGCCAGGACCTTAAAGTCCTGACGGTCACGGAAGCGTCTCCAAAGTCCTCCTGATCAGGGGATATACCTATAGCGTGACCATTAACGTGTAAGTGAATTACGTTTGCGAATTTTTGCAGATGGGTAACATCCAGATGCCCCTTGTTACCTTAACAAACGTTAATTTTGCCACCTTTGGAATTGTTCGTGATTATTTGGCTTCCATTTCTGTGACGTATGAAAAGACATGAAATTGAACCCGGACAGCAGGAGCAATTGGTTCGGTGGTTAGTTAGTCAGTTGACGCAAAATGAAGGAAGGAAAAGAGATTAAGAGATATACTATCACGGCGGCACTCCCATATGCCAATGGACCCAAGCATATTGGCCACCTGGCAGGGGCCTATATACCCGCAGATGTATATGTAAGGTTTTTACGGCTTTTTAAGAAAAATGTGCTTTTCGTTTGTGGAAGCGATGAACATGGTACTGCCATCCCTAATCAGGCCCTCAAAGAGGGGACCACGTCGACGGAAATCATTGACAAATACCATGCACTTATCAGGGATAGCCTCTATAAGATGGGCATCTCGTTCGATGTCTATCACAGGACCAGTGAGCCTATTCATCATAAGACCTCCCAGGAGCTCTTTCTCAACCTGTATAATAAGGGATTATTGACCGAAGAGACTTCTGAGCAGTACTTTGACCCCAAAGCAAATGTCTTTCTTGCGGATCGCTATATACAGGGGACCTGTCCCAAGTGCGGTAACCCCAATGCCTATGGGGACCAATGTGAAAAGTGCGGTTCGACGCTAAGTCCGAGGGAACTGATTAATCCAAGGTCTACCTTGTCAGGCGACGTTCCGGTCCTGAAACCCACAAAACACTGGTACTTACCCTTACAGCAGTATGAGGATTGGCTTCGCAAGTGGGTGCTGGAGTCACATGCCGATGACTGGAAGCCAAACGTATATGGCCAATGCAAGAGCTGGATTGATGCCGGCCTGCAGCCACGCGCCATGACCCGTGATCTCGACTGGGGCATCAAAGTGCCGCTTCCAAATGCCGAGGGGAAGGTTCTTTATGTATGGTTTGATGCGCCCATAGGCTATATCTCGGCCACCCGCGCTTTCTTCCAGGAAATGGCTGATGGGAAGCTGGAGTATGCCACCCCACAGCGGGATTTCGGTAGAGTGAATTCCGAGGACTGGAAGCTTTACTGGCAGTCGGATGATACCAAACTGGTGCACTTCATCGGTAAGGATAACATTGTCTTTCATTGCATCATTTTTCCCGTGATGCTCCATGCTTCCGGTGAATACATCCTGCCCGATAATGTCCCGGCCAATGAGTTCATGAACCTGGAGGGGGATAAGATGTCCACCAGCAGGGGATGGTCTATCGAAATGCACGACTATCTGGCGGAGTTCCCTGACAAGCCCGATGTGCTGCGTTATGCGCTTCTGACGAACCTGCCCGAAACAAAGGACAGCGAGTTCACCTGGAAGGATTTCCAATCCAAGAACAACAACGAACTGGTTGCCATCTTCGGCAATTTCGTTAACCGCGCACTGGTGCTGACGGAGAAGTACTTTGGTGACAAGGTTCCAGTCTGCGGACCGCTGAACAAAACCGATGAAGGACTCATTGCAGAAGTGAAGGAATTCCCCGGGCGGATCGCAACTGCAATAGAAGCATATAAATTCAGGGAGGCCACGGCATTGCTGATGGACCTGGCCCGTACGGGTAACAAATACCTGGCAGAAACGGAGCCCTGGAAACTGGTGAAGACCGATATGGCAAGGGTGTCCACCATTCTTAACCTCGCTTTGCAAGTATCAGCCAATCTCGCCGTACTGGCTGAACCATTTTTGCCCTTTTCGTCAAAGAAACTCAAGGGCATGCTGCAACTAAAGGACTTGCAATGGTCTGACACAGGGTCTGTTGAACTATTACCTGCCGGCCATGTCCTGGGCAGGGCCTCTTTGCTGTTTGAAAAAATTGAAGACACTGTTATTGAAGCCCAAATCAAAAAGCTAATGGATACGAAACAGCCGCCTGTTGCCGCAACGCCTTCTAAACCCCTGAAGCCCACAGTATCCATTGATGACTTTGCCAAACTGGACATCAGGATCGGCAAGGTTGTGGCTGCTGAGAAAATGGAGAAATCCAACAAATTGCTAAAACTCACCATCAACAGCGGATTGGACACCCGGATCATCCTAAGCGGGATAGCCCAACATTACACGCCTGAAGAATTGGTGGGCAAACAGGTAACCTTTATTGCAAACCTCGCCCCCAGAAAGATGATGGGGTTGGAGTCACAGGGTATGATACTTTCAGCAGAAAACTCTGATGGAAAGCTAAAACTGCTGTTCCCTGCCGGTGAAGTTGACCCGGGGTCAACCGTAAGCTAGCGAGGGCTATTTCGTATTGTGGAAATTCATTGCCCGCTCAATTCCTATGGTGCAGAACGCAATGATGGCTTCGCAGGCTTTGTCCATAATGGCGGGTAGACCGTCAAACTCTTCTTGCTCAAACCTGCTCAGGACATAATCCACTTGCTGTCCCTTGGAGTAATTGCTGCCGATGCCCATCCGGAGCCTGGCGTAATCCTGTCCGCCCAGCAGCTCCTCGATGTTCTTCAATCCGTTATGGCCGGCTGAGCTGCCCTTACCGCGCATCCTCAGCGTGCCAAAAGGGAGGGCAATGTCGTCCACCACTACCAGAAGGTTTTCTTTGGGAATCTTCAGATCCTGGAGCCAATAGGATACGGCCTTCCCGCTGAGGTTCATGTATGTATTGGGCTTGATAAGATGTAGTGTCTTTCCCCTGGTGCGGAACTCCGCTCGATCGGCCAGCCGTTGCGTGGAGAAAGCCACTTCATGTTTCTCCGCAAGCCGGTCCAATGTCAGAAACCCGATATTATGCCGGGTGAGTTCGTATTCGGGTCCTGGGTTGCCAAGACCGGCAATAAGGAATTTCATTGATGTGTGGATGACAGCTTGCTGGATTCCGAATTTCGTCGCGCAAAGTTAAGGTATTGGTATTGGCGTTCGGTTATATGGATAGCCTGGAGGGCAATAAAAAAGGCCCGCAATTGCAGGCCTTTTTTCAAGTCTGGAAGAAGATTATTTCTTCTTGCCTTCATCTTTCTTGGGAGCTTCACCGGCTTTCTTCGCATCGGCACCGGCAGCAGGAGCAGCACCAGCAGCGGGAGCGGCAGCACCGGCAGCAGGAGCTGCACCTTCAGCGGGTGTAGCAGCAGCGGCCTCCGCGGCTTTCGCAGCATCTTCAGCGGCCATCTTGGCAGCACGGGGAACTTCAACCACGGCGATAGAAGCTTGTGGCGGATCTGCAAACTGCAGGTTGCCGATCTTCACGTCCGCCACTTTGATGGCATGGTGGAAGTCAAGCTCTGAACAGTCGATATCAAGGTGATCCGGCATATCCTTGGGAAAGGCAATTACTTTCAGCGCAGCGCGTTTGCGAACGAGTGTACCACCCTTTGCCACGCCAGGGGCCTGACCTACTAGGCGGGTAGGAATATCCATCTTGATCTTGCGGTCTTCACTGATCCGCAGGAAGTCCACATGGAGAATGATTTCACTGACAGGATGGAACTGAACTTCCTGTAGGATGGCCTGGCACTCTTCACCTTCTATGTTCAGGTGAACAAAGTGAGCCTCGTTGGTGTACACCAGGTCGCGGAACAGGATGACGGGAGAATGGAAATGAACCTGCTCTCCACCTCCATAGAGTACACATGGAACGTTTCCCTCCTGACGGATTTTTTCAGCATCCGACTTGCCGAGATTTGCTCTTCGATACCCTATAATCTCAACAGTTTTCATAATAGATATAGTTAATTGTTTGAATTTGGTTACAACTTGATAAACAATGAGCTGATGGACTCATGGTCATGAATCTTCCGGATGGCCTTCGCAAACAGATTGGAAACTGTAAGGACTTTGATTTTGCTGATCTGCTTCTTCAGCGGAATCGTGTCGGATACAACAATCTCCTCCAGGGCTGAGTTTTCTATGTTTTCGTAGGCCGTTCCGCTCAACACCGGATGGGTGCATACTGCTCTTACAGAATTGGCGCCTTTTTCTTTGAGCAAGCCGGCAGCCTTGCAAATGGTACCGGCAGTATCAACCAGGTCATCGACGAGGATTACATCTTTGCCTTCCACTTCGCCAATGAGTCGCATGGATTCCACCTTGTTGGCCTCCTTGCGGTATTTGTCGCATACGGCAAGATCAGCATTGAAGTATTTCGCGAAATAACGCGCACGCTTGATTCCACCTACATCGGGAGAGGCAAACATGATGTTTTCCAGCCCCAGGGTTTTAAGGTAGGGGATGAAGATGTAGGCTCCATCCAGGTGATCAAGTGGGATGTCGAAAAAGCCCTGAATCTGATCGGCATGGAGGTCGCAGGTCATAATCCGGTTGGCACCGGCAGCAGAAATCAGATTGGCAATCATCTTGGCAGCAATGGCCACCCTGGGCTTATCCTTGCGATCCTGACGGGCATACCCGAAATACGGAATGATGACATTGACGTTGGTGGCGCTGGCTCTCTTGGCAGCGTCAATCATCAACAGCATTTCCATGAAATTGTCGGCAGGGGCAAAGGTGGACTGGATGATGAATACGTCATGTCCCCGCACCGACTCGGTGAGAAAAGGCGACATTTCGCCGTCACTGAAAAGCTGGTAATTCACCTCTCCGAGCGATTCCCCATAGGCCTGTGCAATTTTTTCTGCCAGGTATTGGGTAGCTCTTCCGGAAAATAACTTGACCGCCATGAGATGAATATAATTCCCGCACAGCGGGGTTAACTGTTGCCCGACCAGGGCTCGAACCTGGACTTTCTTGAATCAAAATCAAGCGTGTTGCCAGTTACACCATCGGGCAATACCTCCCTTAAAACAGCCTCCTGACGTAACAGGCGCGATTTTGGGTGGGCAAAGGTAGGATTATATTTAATAAAGAAAAACGCCGGGAACCAGGAATTTGGCTCTAAAGTCCCTTGTCTTCAACCGGTGGAGCACCTTCGATGAACCCGTCTGCCCAGAAGCGATATTTGTCCAGGATGGAAATAACTGCATTCTTCAAATGCCGGTTATTGTTGAAGTCAATGCTGCCATAAAATGTAGTGGCATACCCCTGCCATATAGAACGGTTCTGTCGCCGGTCGAAGAATTGAATGAGAAGGGTGCCAGTCTTTAAATTGAATTTTTGCTGATCGTAGTTAAGATTCTCATTCTGAGTCTTCACCCACTCCTCGATATCCGGCTGGTTGTAGCCGTTGAACTTCAGGCTGTCCTTGTACATCTTGAAAGCGATGATCAGGTGTGGTTTGTTTTCCACCTGCTTGTAGCCAAGAAACCGCATTCTGGACACGATGGATTTCTCAATGACATTGTTCATCATGCTTGAATCTTCAAGCCCCACGGGTTTCATGATTTCAAAGGTCCTGTACCTCTTGAAATTGCCCCGGTAGCTGTAGTCATATTCTACGGGGAGTTCCTTGTATCCAAGACAGGAAGACATTAATATCACCAAAAACAGGGGAGCGTAACCTTGCCTCATGATTGGGGACTATTGAGTTGAACCAAAATTTAGTTTAGTTGATACAAAATACAAATTCCTTGATCAAAACTTAAATTTACCCCTCAGCCGGTATTGATACAGGCAATTTTCGTCACGCACTCATGTGTTCCTTAACCAAATAATACCAAATCAAGTTCTGTGGAAGCATTCAAATCCATTGTTTCATCACGGTTCAGCATATATAACAGCCTGTTTCTGGACCTTCCTTTCCAGAATATCAGCCGGACTGGAAATTTTCTGCCCCTGCTTCAAATGGCCTGCGAAGAGGGATATGCAAAGGGCCTGAATCCCGAAGAGATTATCACTCAGTTTTTCAACGACTATTATCCAGGCTCATCCTCCGACTTGAAGTTCGACTTCCTTTTCAGGGTGATCCAATACATAGAACGGCAGGTGGTATTGTTTGACTCTATCGAGGATAGCTCCTTTGAACAGATCAATAATCTTCGGGGTAAAGGATCTGTTCCGGCGCTCCTCCTGCGAGCGGATGCGGAGGGAAAAAATGAAGCGCTTAAGAAGGCACTTGAAGACTTTTCCATCCGTGTGGTATTAACCGCGCATCCAACCCAATTCTATCCGGGCCACGTACTGGCCATTCTGACAGATATGGAAGAAGCCATCCGGAAGAATGACCTGGCACAAATCAACCTGCTCCTTCAGCAACTGGGAAAAACAGGATTCATTAATAAACAGAAACCGACTCCATTCGATGAGGCAGTGAGCCTTTGCTGGTATCTTGAAAATGTTTTCTACCACTCTGCTCCTGCAATTATTTCGCAATTCATGCAGGGCCTCTCGATTCCGTTGGAATCCTGGAAGAACAACAGGCTGATCACTATTGGATTTTGGCCAGGAGGAGACCGCGACGGCAACCCTTTCGTAACAACAGACATTACACTTCAGGTGGTGCAACGTCTAAGGCAGGGGATACTGCGCAATTACTATCAGGACGTCCGTCAGCTCAAGAGGCGCTTCACTTTTGAGGGGGTAGAAGTTTTGATCCAACAGATTGAGCGAAAGCTTTACAACACGCTGTATGGTTCCGACGGCTATACACATCCTGATCAGCTTCTTCTGGATCTCGAGTCGGCGCGCACCCTGATCGTCCAGAAACATGATAGCCTTTTTGTTGACCTCCTGGAGAAGTTCATTGTCAAGGTACGGGCGTTTGGTTTTCACTTTGCAAGCCTTGACATACGGCAGGATGGACGCAAACTGGAAACGGTACTACGGGCAGTATTAAAAGCATCGGGTGAGGAGGCAAATGTCTTTAGCCCTTCCCAGGATCATGATAAAGTGACGGCCTTGCTCGCCGCCAACCCGAATATGTCTGCCTTCAAACCTGAGGACGAGTTCGTGAATGAAACACTGGCCAGCATCCGTGCCATAGGCACGATTCAACAGCAAAACGGGGAGCAGGGTTGCCATCGGTATATCATCAGCAATTGCCAAAGCGCTTTCCATATTATGGAGGTGTTCCAGCTATCGCGTTGGATGCTGGAGAAAGATGGCGCCTTGACGCTTGACATCGTTCCGCTATTCGAAACCATCGACGATCTGGCACACGCCAGATCGGTGATGGAGGAAGTGTATCAGATCCCTGCCTATCGTGAACACCTTGCACGCAGGTCTAACAAGCAGACAATCATGCTGGGGTTCTCAGATGGCACAAAGGATGGGGGATACCTTCGCGCCAACTGGTCAATCTTCAGGGCTAAAGAATCGCTGACGGAAGTCTCCAGGAAATTTGGAATCACGGCCCTGTTCTTTGATGGGCGAGGTGGTCCTCCTGCGAGGGGTGGCGGCAATACGCATGACTTTTATGCTTCGCTCGGCGACAGCATTGAAGACGGTGAGGTGCAGGTGACCATTCAGGGACAAACGATCAGTTCCAATTTTGGGAAAGTCGCATCTTGTCAATACAACCTGGAACAGTTGCTGTCGGCAGGAGTGGAGGGCAGAGTGTTCGGTTATGCTGCCAACCATTTTTCAGAAGCAGAGAAGAAATTGCTGGATGAGTTGGCAGACGCCGGTTACCGCGCATATCTGGATCTTAAGCTCGATCCGAAATTTGTGCCCTACCTGGAGCGTGTTACGCCATTACCTTTCTTTGGTGACACCAATATTGGATCGCGTCCCGTCAAACGTTCATCCGGTGAAGGACTGAAGTTTGAGGATCTGCGGGCCATTCCGTTTGTGGGAACATGGGCGCAGATGAAACAAAACATTCCCGGATTCTATGGCGTAGGCAGTGCCCTTCAGGAGCTTAAGGGTAAGGGGAAATGGGCAGAGTTGAAATCGCTGTACCAACGCTCATTGTTCTTCAGGAGCCTGATGGGCAACAGCATGATGTCGCTTACAAAATCATTCTACCCCGCTACGGCCTACCTGGTTAAAGATCCCGAGTTCGGTTCCTTGTGGCAAAAGATGTTCAATGAATACCAACTGACGCAGAAATTCATTCTCGACCTGTCCGGCATGCCTGACCTGATGGAGAATAATCCTTCCATCAGAGAATCGATCCGGCTGCGGGAGAGAATAGTCCTTCCACTGATTACAGTGCAACAATATTCATTAATGCAACTAAGGGGGCAGAAGGACAAGGATCACGATACGCTTTACAGGAAACTGATTATCCGCTGCATGTTCGGTATCATCAATGCGGCACGCAATTCAGCCTGAGCAGGAATTGTTCCTATTCATGTAACTTCTGATCAAAAAAGGAGTTAACGGTTTAAAGCATGACCCAGGTGACCTGGTCAAACTCTATAAGGTGCCTTCTGATTTCCCTGTTCACAACGGTGACCGGTTTTGCTGTGGCCCAGGATGCCCGGCTCAAGACTATCATTGACGATTATGTAAATGCCTATGTCAGGACGGCCAATTTCAGCGGATCTATCCTTGTGGCGAAGAATGGCCAAATGGTGTATGAAAACTCATTTGGGTTGGCCGATGCCGACTTTCAGATACCCAACCAGTCTTCAACCTGTTATCATATTGCCTCCGTCTCGAAGAACTTCACCGCTGCAGGAATTCTGCTTTTGGAGCAGCGAGGAAAGTTGAAACTAACCGATGCCCTTAGCAAGTACGTTCCTGACTATCCCAGGGGAAGCGAAATTACCATCCATCATCTCCTGACCCATACTTCAGGTATTACCAATGTCAATGATCTGGCGGAATACAATGAGGCTTCCAAGGTACATCAGACACCTGAAAGTCTGATTTTGTTGTTCAAGAACAAGCCGCTGGAATTTGAGCCCGGCTCCAGATTCCAGTACAGCAATTCGAACTATAATGTATTGGCATTTATCATTGAATCCGTTTCAAAGCTTTCGTATGGAGAATTTTTGCGGAAGGAGATTTTTGCACCATCCGGAATGACTCATACCGTGCATCATGGTGATGCACATATGGTTGTGCCGAACCTCGCTGTAGGATACCAGGGTGATGGAAACTTCGGGATTGAAAAATCGGATTACCTGGATTGGTCGTCCAAAACCGGAAACGGTTCGTTGGTGACTACAACCAATGACTTGCTTTTGTGGGACAGGGCTTTGACTTCAAACACCATCCTCAGCAAAGCTTCCGTTGACAAGATGTATACGAACTATGGATCAAATTCAGGATATGGATGCTATGTAAGGGAACACTTTGGAAGGAAGAGAGTATACATGAACGGCCGGAGTCCAGGGTTCACATCCTATTTTGGGCGCTACCCTTCAGAAGGGGTTTGTATCATTGTGCTGGCCAACAACTATATCCCTGTAGCATCAACCATAGGGATGGATATTGCTGCCATCATGTTCAATGAGAAATATGAAAAGCCGGTGCTATTGGATCAACCGGTTAACGCAGGCCTCTTGAAGAGACTATCGGGCCGTTATAAGTTCGGCCCCGATTTTTATCGTCCCAACTACGAAATGAATGTGAAGGAATCAGATCATCGCCTGACATCGGATTGGGGAGAGATGATCCCACAGGGAGATTACAAATACATTATCCGCACTTACTGGTCATCGGTGGTATTTGAAGCCGATAATGAAGGCAATATTAAGAAGATGATCATCGACGGCTTCCCTGGGATCAGGATGGACTGACTTTCAGCCCCGGTCACGGTTTCCATCAGGGAGGTTACATCATTGCGACAGAGACCGCCAAACCCCTATTTTTTATAACTGACCAGTATCCCGGCATGACTGAAGCGGTCAATATGTGATTCATATTCAGGATTGTTGCGTACATAATCCAGATAATCATCGCCTGCCTGACCATCCAAAATATTATGGGTGGTATAACATCCGCCTTTTTTCAGTTTGGGATTGACGTCGATGAAGTATTGCTTGTACCAGTTCTTGTCTGCATCTGAAAAGACGAAATCAAATGGTCCAGGCAATTGCTTTACAATTTCGTGCGCATTGCCAAGCCTGGAATCAACAAATGCCGACAAGCCTGCCTCTTCCAGATTTTTCAAGGCTTGCTTCCTTCTCCGGTCATCCAATTCCACGGTTGTAACTTTTCCTCCGGTCTTGCTCATGGCCCAGGCAATCCAGATAGTGGAGTGACCGGTGGAAGTGCCAATCTCGAGGGCAGAAGTGTAGTGGTTCTTGACAATGATGTCGTGCAAGGTTTGACCATCCACGTACGGAACATTGAGGTCGTGCCATTCACCCCTGTGTTCCTTTAGAAATTTCTCAACTTTAGCATCTAATGCTGATGGTTGACCTGCCGCCTCAATTGCCCACAATGCCAGGATCAACGATAGGATCGCTTTCATAGAGGAAGGGTTTGTCGTTTAGACAATGCTAAACATGGAAATATTCCTGCCTTCCTCTATATAATCACGGAAAATTCCGCCTGGTCAGAGTTTCCACTGCCCATAGAATTCCATCTCGTGCCGGTTGTTTTCCAGCATAACGACCACCTTGTATTTGGTGACCTTACCCCGTGACCAGGTTGCGACGGCCTGGGTGACTGAACATCCCGGAAAATGATTTCCCAGGTGTTCTGTGACCAGAGCAGGCAGTGCCCGTGCCTCAATCCAAACGTCAATGTCATGATGGGGCATGGTATCGTCTCCATCACTTTCATTTCTGACCAGTTTACCTGCAGCGTTGAACACCAACCAATGTGTATGCGAAAGATGTTTTATCTCTACATCATACTGATGCTGGTCTCTTCGTATTCTGCAACAGGAATGACCGGGAAAATTCTTATCCAGAAAAGATTGTATGGAAACAGGAAGATACAACCCAGTTGCAGCCGCTGAAGATGGGTTTGTATGGATAGATGAGTTGGTTTCAACAGTCATAGCGCGGAATTTTGTAAACAGATTAGCCAAATACCCTGAGGTTTGTTCCAGTAAGTTCAGTATGGTATGATCTAAGTCCATGCCTGCCACGAGTGTTCAGACCATTTCTAATTGTATGGTAAGTAGCACCGAGAGAAGGCAATGATCCTTTCGATCCATTTATGTCCTACTTTTGTACTCCAGCCTTCATGATGCATCCATCACGCTTAAAATCCACCCCGGGTTGGTTTATTCAATAAATTTTGCAGACCGACCAACTCCTTCGGACAAATTGCCGTGATGTATTCGGAAGGCCTAAACCGCTGAAACCATAGAAAACGACAAAGAACTTCAGGCACTCCTGAGGAGTTGCAGGAACGGAGACCGGAAGGGTCAGGAACGGCTCTACAAGCAGTTCTATGGCTATGCCATGGGAGTTTGCCTGCGCTATGCCCGGTCACGGGATGAGGCGATAGAAATTGTGAATGACGGATTCTATAAAATCATGACTAACCTGGACAAATACTCTCCTGGACTTTCATTTAAAGGATGGGTACGCAGGATCATGATCAATTGCGCCATTGATCACTTCAGGAGGAATGAGAAGCATTACGACAATGTTGATATCTCATTTGTGCGGGATGAAAATCTGCGTCCCGATGTGCTCGATCATCTCTCCACGGAAGTGATCATGCAGGCGGTACAAAACCTGCCACCTTCCTACCGCATGGTATTTAACCTCTACTGTATCGAAGGGTTCCAGCATGCGGAGATTGCGCAGAAGTTGAATATCAGCGAGGGTACTTCGAAATCAAACCTGAACATAGCAAGGACCAAATTGAAGAAAGCACTGGGAATGGAATTTGACCTTAATGCAGAGCAAAATGGATGACCGTAACTTTGATGATTGGATAAAGGGGAAGCTGGATCACTATGAGGATCCTTCCTTTGACCCTGCTGCCATGGCAGCTTTCCAGCAACAGATGGCCGGCTATCAGGCCATGCCCTGGTATCAGGCCCACTTCACCCATTACCTCGTTGCTGCGTCACTAACACTCTTCACCGCAGTTAATGTATACCTGTTCTGGCCTGAGAAGCATACTGATCAGTTGTCCGGGTACACACCGGCACCTGACAAAACCTACATAGTTGACTCACTTACCTACGTTATTGAAAAGAATAATACTCGCCATACTGTGGTCATCGATTCGCTGACTGCATACTATCAACAACAACTCCATGCGCCGAACATTGTCTCTGAAGAAAAGACACATCATGCAAATGACAAAGGCAGATGGTACGCAGGCCGGTCTTCTGAAATGCCTTCCGAAGTGTACGAAACGCTGAATAGCCGCGGGCTGATTCAGGAGGAAAATGGCCAGGTGTACATTACCCCAGAACCAGCTGCGTCGGCTCAACGGTTCACTTTTCAGCATCGTAATCCAGTCATAGCGGATGTGTATGAAGAGCCGGACGCTGAAGTATCTGCCTTTACATGGCACTCGCCTGAGGAAAAGGTGTCGACAAAGAAGCGGGTCAGCAATCAGGTGTCATCGAAGACGCGCAAACTGATAGAGAAGCATTACTCCAGGGGCATAGGCATAGCGATAGCCCCTAATGCAGAAGTAGCCGGCAGCATGTTTTCGCAGGGTGATGGTACCGTTCAACCCCGGTTGGGTGTAACTGCAGACTGGATCTTGTCACCTTCGCTCAGCGTCGAAACCGGCGCAACGTACAGTAATGTGGCAAATACCTTCAACAAAGAATCTCTTGTGCCAATCATGCCGGGCGTCAACTATGGTCTCGGTGATCTCGAGAACGTAAGGATTACCAACAAACTGGTTTCCGCACCGGTCTCTATCAAGTACCGGCAGTGGATTTCAGAGAAGAATCAGGCAATTATTAAAGGCGGATACACGCCATATTTCTCACTGGAAGAAAATCGTGAATATTCTTATGATGTTGATTTCGCCGGCGCCGGCTACCCCGGCGGCCCGCATGGAGGGGGACCTGATCGGAGGAGAATTACTGAGGTCGAGAAGTCATCAGGTATCGCCTACTACGGAGGTACCTGGACGGTGGCAGCGGGCATCAATCATCAACTGAAGAAGCGACACATCCTCGAGGCGTCGGCTTTCTACGAGAAGAGCCTCGGCATCGTTGGTCAGCAAAATCTGACGCTTTCCATGACGGGCCTGAAAGTAGCCTACTGGTTCGGGCTCCGTTAGATTCCTGACCGGCCCGAATACAGCACCAGCGCTTTCGAGGCCATAAAACGCGTAGGTGGATGTTTAGCAAAAATGACTTTACAACTTGGCTATTTCTCTTCCTTCAGGAACTTGCCAGTAGGGGCAAATACAACTTCTTTGGATTCTTTTCCTTTGTGGAGCATAGCCTCATAGGCCAGCGTGTAGTCAGGAGTCTGTTCTTCATTCCAACCTTTCAGCTTCCAGCCATCCTTTAGCATTTCATTGAGAGCAGTTTTCACAGGTTCAGGAACCTCTGAAGCTGATACTTTTTTCTCTGATTCGAGCCAATTGCCGTTCCCGTCAAATGATACTTCCCAGGAGGCCCCGTCAATTTTGGTTGTGGTCAGGTATTCCTCGCCCTCTTTCTGCCATTTGCCGGGAGTTGCTCCTTTGTATTTCTCAGCAAACCCCTTCTTTACCGGACCTGGAGCATCCTTAAGTTTCTGACCGTTGACTGCAGAAATGGAAAGGATCAAAATGACAACTACTGCGATGAT
Organism: Bacteroidota bacterium; assembly: GCA_018266395.1. GTDB lineage: Bacteria > Bacteroidota > Bacteroidia > Cytophagales > Cyclobacteriaceae > ELB16-189. The sequence goes on from JAFEAM010000005.1 coordinate 50,301, forward strand.
TTTCATAGGACGCAGGGGTTAATGATAATGGGAGATGACGAATGTCGTACTTTAGAGTATGGGCAGGTTTTGGGGTCACGAACAATATGCTATTCCTTGGTTTGTGACCATTGAGGGACGCTTTGTTCTTAAGTTGAACCTGACCCCTGATCCATGTCCAACCCTAAATCAAAATTAATAAAAAAAGCCCTCATTATTTGCCTCCTGACCCTGGTTGCAGAGGTTGCCATTGGTCAGGGATCGGGAATTCAGTTGATTAAATCAACTGTGATTGGCGGTGAAGGCGGTTGGGATTACCTGTCCGTCGAGCCAAATAGCAGGAGATTGTTTGTGTCTCATGGAAGTAAAGTTGAGATTCTGGATGTTGACTCCCACCAGAAGCTGGGTGAAATAGGCAACCTTAATGGAGTACATGGGGTCATAGCAGTTCCGTCGAAAGGTCGCGGAATTACCACCAACGGAAGGTCCAATACAGCAACGATTTTTGATCTGAAGTCTCTGGCAGTTATCGCTGAAGTTCCCACAGGGAAGAATCCGGACGCACTGCTTTACGATTCATTTTCTGACAGAGTATTCATTTTCGATCATACCGGAGGAACTTCAACGGTGATCGATTTGCAATCTGCGAAAGTGGCCGGTACAATTACCCTCGGAGGTTCAGCTGCCGAAGCAGGTGTTTCTGACGAGAAGGGCAACATCTATGTTAATCTTGAAGATGTCAATGAAATTGTTGTGATCGACGCCAAATCGCTGGCTGTCAAAAACAGATGGAAGATTGGCCCGGGAGTAGAGCCTACCGGTATTGCCATGGATCGTGAACGTCACCGGTTATTCAGTGTCTGCCACAACGAAATGCTGATTGTCCTTGATTCGAATGACGGTAAGATTGTTGCCCAGGTCCCTATTGGCAAAAGAGTGGATGGCGTGGTCTACGATCCGAAAACGAAACAGATTATATCGTCGAATGGTGAAGGCACCCTTACGGTGGTGCAACAAAACTCTGCAAATGAATATAAAGTGGCAGAGACTGTTAAGACCGAAGTGGGTGCCAGGACAATCGCGTGGGATCCCAAGACGCATCATGTCTTCGTAACCACGGCGAAATATGGCCCAACCCCTGAACCCACGGCGGAAAATCCGAGGCCACGTCCAAGCATCGTGCCGGGCACATTCATGCTGCTTGAATTCGGCAGAAAATAGATGAGGTCTTTTTGATCTGCACAGGTTGCGGCAAGGATGACTCCTGTCCGCAGTCTCACCAATTTCATAATTTCAATTCACAAGGCGAGGCATTCAATTCCGTACGCTCCCGGGAATAAATACCCTTGCACCCTTGTCTAATAGGCGAAAGGGTCAAAAAACCGCTCAATTCATGGAAGTTTCAGACGAAGTACTTGTGCAACGGTCCCGTCAGGGTGATGCTCAGGCTTTCAAGGAACTGGTGAATCGCCATGAGGGCAAGGTGGCAGGCGTGGTGCAGTCTATGCTTGGAGATACTCAGGAAACCCAGGATGTAGGGCAGGAGGTATTTGTCCGGTTCTATCAGGCGCTCGACCAGTTCAAAGGTCAGTCGGCCGTAAGCACCTACCTGATCAGGATTGCCATTAACCTGTCATTGAATGAGCTTAAAAGAAGGAAGAAGAGGAATATGCTTTTTGCGAAAGAGGAGGAGGGGGTTAATACAAGCAGCCCGGACAGCAAGAATGACCTGAAAGAAGTCATTGTGTATGAACTCAACAGGCTCGATCCTGACTTTCAGTCGGTTGTGACGCTGAGATTGATCGAAGGATATTCCACTGTAGAAACAGCAGAGATTCTCGGGATTCCACTCGGGACAGTATTGAGCAGGCTTTCAAGGGCACAGAAGAAATTGAAATCGGTATTGGCTAAACATATGGATCTATGAAACATGAGAAGATTGAGGATCTGTTTCTGAAGTCGCTGGAAGAAAACATCTCCGATGCAGAACGCAAGGAACTGTCCGGAGCCATGGAGGCGGATGAACAACTGGCCAAAGATATGTCCGGCTATCTCATCATGCGCGAAGAAGTGCGCCGTAAAAGACCGGCAACGTTCGGTCCTTACTTTGCATCAAGGGTGGTGGCGAAAATTCAGAACATGAAAGTCGAGATCGACAAGCAGATCATGTTCTTCTTCCGCAGGTATCAGTTGGCGGCTCTCGGCGTCCTGGTGGCGCTGTTGACCATCAACATCGTGTTTTCCGATCAGTTGAATCTGCCCTCCGTGCTTGGGCTTAACGATGACAATACAGCCGATGAAGAGTTGGTTTCATTTGACTTTTACAATCACTTTAACGAATAAGAAATCATGACTGCTGATAGAAAGAAAGCGATCCTGTTCCTGAGTATAACTTTTGTGCTGGGACTTCTTATCGGTGCCCTGTTGCCTGGATTCTTCTGGCATATGAGACACGGTGCCGAAGGCAGGGAAGGCAACAGGATGGAGAGAAGAGGTCAGAGGCCTGAAAATCATAAAACCCGGTTTGAACACATGATGTTCAGGGTAATAAAGCCCGATTCTGCCCAGGCCAAAGAGTTGCGGCAAATCTTTGACGAAACATCAGGGAAAATTGAAGTGCTTCAGAGCGGCTCCAACACAAGGATGACGGAGATAATGGACTCAATGAAAATGAAAGTCAATCCCATCCTTACGGACGAGCAGAAAAAGAGATTCGAAGAATTCTCAGCAAGGGCAAGGGAGCGAAGATTGAAGAATGAAAGGTAAATCAGGAATCTGAACAGCCGTGAATTCTCTTTTCAGCCTTTGATTCTTGCCTTCACCCAATCCCGGGCATTCACAAACGCTTCCACCCAGGGGCCTACTTCGTCCAACTGTTTGTTCCGAGTATAATGCGGCCAGTTCCAGGGAAAGAGCGAGCGTTCAATGTGCGGCATGATGGCGAGGTGCCGCCCATCGTGGGAGCATACTGCTGCAATACCGTCCTGCGAGTCATTTGGATTGCCAGGGTATTCCTTGTAACCGTAGCTGGCAGCCACCTGTATCCTGGTGCCGGAATCCACCACAAACTTACCTTCACCATGTGCGAGCCAGACACCCAGCCGGGATCCTGCATAGGAATGAAGCATCACTGAATTATTTTCGGGAATCTCGATCGAGATGAACGCTGATTCGAATTTACCGGATCCATTGTGGTGCATCTTGGGGTGGTCCTCCATCTTCAGATCGCGGTACACCAACCCCAACTCCATCATCAGCTGGCAGCCATTGCACACGCCCAGGCTCAGCGTATCCTCTCTCGCATAAAAATTATCAAGAGCCTTTCTTGCTTTCTCATTATAGAGAAATGCGCCAGCCCAGCCTTTGGCGGAACCCAAAACGTCGGAATTCGAGAAGCCGCCGACGAACACAATCATATTGACTTCCTCAAGATTCTCCCGCCCGCTTACCAGGTCGGTCATGTGTACATCCTTTACGTCGAACCCTGCGAGGTAAAGTGCGTAGGCCATTTCCCTGTCTCCGTTTACACCCTTCTCCCGTATGATCGCTGCACGTATGCCTGACGGAGTGCGCCTTGGGGCATTGATCCCATAGGTTGACAGCCTGCCGTCAAATCTTGCCTGGTACCGGTAGGTTAGTTGCTGTTGGAAAATATTGGCTCGCCTTTTATCAGCGTGACCTGGCCGCTGCAGCTGATCCATCAGAAACGAAGTCCTGAACCAGGTTTGTCTCAGAACAGGTATGTCGAAAGTATGGGCTTTACCTCTGTAATCTATCTCGAGCCAGGTACCTCGAACAGGTTCCCCAAGAATATGGAATGGAATGTTGTGTGTGGTAAGCTCAAGCAAAGCCTCGTGCTGTACTTGCAGTACCAAAGAAGGATTCTCGTTGAAGAGTACTTTCACCCAATCGTTGCCGAGAGCGGTGAGATCCACCCTCATGCCCATTTCCTTGTTCGGAAAGCACATCTCCAAAAGGGTGGTGATCAGGCCACCTGCCGACACATCATGTCCTGCTACGACCAGATTCTTACGGATCAGTCCCTGGACCGTTTCAAAGGCCTTGATAAAATGAGAGGCATCAGCTATCCGTGGCACCTCTTCGCCGAGCTCGTTCAAAACCTGAGCCAGTGCGCTTCCTCCAAGTTGGAGATCATGTTTGCTGAAATCGATGTGTATCAGTTTGGTGCCTGAGATGTCTTTCAGATCAGGCGAGATGGTCTTGCGCACATCTTCAACTTCAGCCGCAGCAGAGATGATAACCGTACCCGGAGAAATGACTGTCGAGCCGTCCGGGTACTTCTGCGTCATGGAAAGGGAATCTTTTCCGGTAGGGATGTTGATTCCGAGCGCCCTTGCAAAGGCACTTACGGATTCCACGGCTGCATACAACCTTGCATTTTCTCC
>JAFEAM010000005.1:54705-74241 GCA_018266395.1 Bacteroidota bacterium
GCCTCTGCTATGGCGAGTTCACTGCCGGCCGCGGGATTAACCAAAGCAGCGCCGGGAGCGTGGCCAATGCTGGTGGCAATGCCCTTGTGGCTGAGAAAATCGAGCGCCATCACGCCAACATTGTTGAGTGGAAGTTGAAGCGAACCACAGGTCTGTTGTGTTGCCACCCGTCCTGTAACAGATCGATCTACTTTATTGGTCAGCCAGTCCTTGCAAGCCACGGATTCCAGCTGAAGCACCTGGTTCAAATATTCATCGGCCCGGTTTTCGTCATACGAAACTTCTGCATACCGGACAGGGGCGCTTTTGTCGGTAAGCACTGTCTTCGGCGACGAACCAAACAGGTGCTCCACGCGCAGGTCAAACGGGTTAGAATTTTTCGAGACGCTGAACTGCAATCTTTTGTCGCCTGTTGCGGTGCCTATCACATACATCGGTGCTCTCTCCCGGTCTGCCACCCGCTTCAGGGTATCTACCTGTTCTTCGTGAAGCGCCAGTCCCATACGTTCCTGCGATTCATTGCTGATGATCTCCCTTGCAGAAAGGGTCGGATCGCCTACCGGAAGTTTGCCGATTTCGATGATGCCGCCCGTTTCCTCGAGCAATTCACTGAGGCAGTTCAGGTGCCCACCAGCTCCATGATCATGGATGGAAATGATGGCATTGTCTGCTGCCTCCACCATGGCGCGAATGGCATTCATTACGCGCTTCTGCATCTCCGGATTGGACCGCTGCACGGCGTTTAGCTCTATGGCGTTACCATATTCTCCGGTGGCTACCGAGGATACAGCGCCACCTCCCATTCCAATCCGATAGTTATCGCCACCCAGGAGTACAATTTTGTCACCTGCTTTCAGATGGCCCTTCTGACTGTCCTTCTTCTTGCCATAACCAACGCCACCGGCAAGCATGATGACTTTGTCATAACCGTAAGTCACCCCTTTCTCCTCATGCTCAAACGTGAGTACGCTTCCGCAGATGAGCGGTTGGCCGAACTTGTTTCCGAAATCGCTGGCCCCATCGGAAGCCTTGATAAGAATTTCAGCAGGAGGGTGGTATAGCCATTTGCGCGGGCGGATCGCGCCTTCCCATGTTCTGCTTCCTTCCAGTCTTGGGTAAGAAGTCATGTAGACAGCGGTTCCCGCCAACGGCAACGAACCCTTTCCGCCTGCCAGCCGGTCCCTGATTTCCCCGCCTCCGCCGGTAGCAGCTCCATTGAAGGGTTCTACCGTTGTAGGGAAATTATGTGTCTCCGCTTTTAGGGAGATGACCGATTCAAAATCCTCCATGGTGAAATAATCCGGTATGTCCTGGCGGGCCGGAGCAAATTGTTCAACCACAGGACCCTGGATAAAGGCGACATTGTCTTTGTAGGCAGAGATCAGGTAGTTAGGATGCTCCTCCGAAGTTTTCCTGATCAGCCTGAAAAGAGTGAAGGGCTTTTCCTGCCCGTCAATAACAAATGTACCGTTGAAGATTTTGTGCCGACAGTGTTCTGAATTTACCTGTGAAAACCCAAACACTTCGCTGTCTGTGAGGGGCCGTCCAAGTTCTTTGCTCACATTCTGCAGGTACGTTATTTCGTCTTTGCTTAGCGCGAGACCTTCCTGCCGGTTATAGGCTTCAATGTCCTGAATGGGTGTTACCGCGTCCGGGGTATGATGAACCGTAAAAAGATCCTGATCGAGGACTGTGTAAAGTGCCTGGAGCATCGGATCAAATTTTGGTTTGGATTCTCCGGCTTTGATAAACTCTTCGATTCGGGAAATAACCTGAATCCCCATGTTTTGCGTTATCTCCACGGCGTTGGTGCTCCACGGCGTAACCATCTCCTTTCTGGGGCCGGTAAATACCCCGTTCAATGAGGTATCAGCAAGGAGTTTGGCTCCGCCAAAGAGCCAGGTCAGTTTGTCGTTTTCGGATTTGGAAAGTGCACGAGAGGCCCCGACAGCGTAGATGGACTGGGAGGCGGTCCTAAAAAATACAATCATTGAATCGGCAGGACGAGTTGAGAGGTAGCAAAGGTAAAAAGTGGAGCGAAGAATGAAGCATGAAATATGAAGAATGATGATGAGGCCCGGCGCTGCTGAGGCGGTTCAAGGCCCGCTATTATCTAGTATCCAGTACATAGGACCCCGGAGTCTAAATCATCACATTTGTTAAAATAATAACCCAGCCTGATCGTCTAATGCTCTATATGCAGCGATCAGTAGCTTTAGATGCAGTTCTGATGCAGGAAATCAAGCAGGAGACATTCCACAAAGAACGCGGGAAGTTGCTCAGCTTCATTCGGGGTAAAGTAGCCTCGACCGAAGAGGCCGAGGATATCCTTCAGGATGTATTCTATCAGTTTGTGGCGGGATTTGAATCCATTGAGTCGCTGGACAGAGTGACGTCGTGGTTGTACAGTGTGGCCCGGAACAAGATTATCGACCGGTATCGCAGGGAAGGTGTTCGTCCGCAACGTGCGGACCTGGAAGGTGCAGCAGGTCGTGAGGATGATACCCCTCTGACATTGCAGGAGATTCTTCCGGATCTTGGGAATACACCTGAATCCGCATTGCTCAGGGAGGCGATCTGGAATGAAATCATGGCTGCTTTGGATGAACTCCCGTCTGAACAGCGGGAAATATTTGTTCAGAATGAAATGGATGAAAGAAGCTTCAGGGAAATAGCAGAGGAAACCGGTGTATCGATCAATACTTTGCTTTCGCGGAAGCGCTATGCCATCCTGGCACTGAGAAAAAGGTTGCAGCGTTTCTATGACGATGTCATAGGATAATTAGAAAGTATTACTAAAAAGACATTCTTAAATGAAGACAATATGAAACGAGGTTGGTGGTTTGGAAAATTTCTGTTGATGGGCCTTGTTGCCCTGGGCATAATGGGCGGAGTAACGATGCTGCTCTGGAATTGGCTGGTGCCTGTTCTATTTCATGGCCCTGAAGTAACGTTCTGGCAGGCATTGGGACTGCTGGCACTCAGTAAGATTCTGTTTTGGTCAATTGGAAAGGGAGGCGGCAACTGGAGGCATCGTCAGGGTCCCTGGGGAAAGCACTGGGCGCAAAAGTGGGAGCAAATGACCCCCGAAGAGCGCGAAAGGCTGCGAAGCAAGATGTGGGAAAAGTGGTGTTCTCCACGAGAGACCGCAGTGCCACGCCCTGACCAGCCCGCAAACGGTTGAGCTCCTCATTCTAGAAAATTCCTGAAAATATTTTCGTAAGAACCCAAACAAATCCCTGAAAACGGCGTTTCAGGAAACTGTGGAAACTTTGGTAAAGCCAGAAGTTTCCATAGTTTTGCGGCCCTTATGGAAGACGAGATAAAAAACAGAATACTCACTGGAGCGGAAGAGCTCTTCATGAAGTACGGCGTCCGGAGCGTGTCGATGGACGATATCGCCCGGCATTTGTCGGTGTCAAAGAAGACGCTTTACCAGTACTTCATCGACAAGGATGAGATCGTCATGAAAGTTGCAGAGGGCAGGATGGAACGGGATAAGAAGCAGCACGATGCCCTTCGCGCTGCAGCCCGGAATGCAATTGAGGAATTGGTTAAACTCTCGGTGTGCCTGAAGCAGGACTTTCAAAAGATGAATCCCTCCATGCTTTTTGACTTGCAGAAGTACCATCCAAAGGCCTGGTCTCTGTGGGTGGAGTACAAGCAGGGCCACATCAAGGAATCCATTGTCAGAAACCTGAGACAGGGAATGGAAGAAGGCAATTTCCGGTCAGACATCAATGTAGCGGTGATGGCAGCTGCAAGATTGGAATTGGTGCAACTAACTTTTGACGATCGCGTATTCCCTTCTGACAAATTCAACCTTGCCGAAGTAAACCAGCAGTTGTTCGATCACTTTGTGCTCGGCCTGCTGACCGATAAAGGCAGGAAGGCTTATGAAAAATATAAACAGCAATTGACCCATACTGAACTAATGCCCCAATCCTTATGAAAAAAGCTTACCTCTTGTTTCTCCTTGCAGTCCCTCTTATTTCAAGGGGTCAGGAAGCATTTACGCTTGACAAGTGCATCCAATATGCACTGGAGAACTCCCCGACGATGAAGAATTCTCATCTCGATGAGAAGATCGCTTCTGCCAAGGTGAAGGAGACCGTGGGCATTGGATTGCCTCAGATAGACGGAAACGTAGGCGCCACCAATTATGCCAATCTTCCGAGATTCTTTGGAACCAAGCAGCGATTGTTCGGTTTCTCAGGATTGCCGATAGACCAATATCCTAATTTCTATCCGGAGCTGAAGGATGATGATGTGCTCTCTGCTCAAAACTTCTTCCAGCTCCAGGCATCGGCCAACGCCAACCTGACCATCAACCAGATAATCTTTAACGGCAGCTACCTGATCGGCCTTAAGGCAGCAAGCGTCTACAAGGATCTTGCCTACAAGCAGACCAACCAGACCAAGGAACAGCTGATTCAGAGTGTGATGAAGGCGTTCTATGCCGCGCTGGTCAACAGGGCACGTATTGGACTCTTTGACAATAATATCGCACGGGTGGACTCGTTGCTGAAGAATACCAAAGCCCTGAATCAGAATGGTTTTGCTGAATCCATTGACGTCGACAGGACACAGGTGACCCTTAATAACCTCGTGGCTGAGCGCGATAAATTCATCAAGCTGCAAACCCTCACCCTCGAGATTCTGAAATTTCAGATGAACTATCCTATGGATCAGCCTCTCACCATTACTGGTGAACTGACCAAAGAAGCCGTGCTGGTCAACCTGGATGACTACCTCAAGGACTGGGATATGAAAAATCGTCCCGACTATCAGGTGCTGGAAGCAAACCGGAGATTGCAGAATCTGAACGTCAGGAACAAGGTTGCAAATGGAATTCCCAGTCTGAGTTTCAATGCAAATCTTGGTTACAATACCCAATCCAATACTATTCCCGGGTTATTTGCTACGAACAGCCCGATATCTGAGAATCCGGTTACACATATTGGACCGGACAAGTGGTATCCGATGAACTTCTACGGGCTGTCGCTTCGTGTACCTCTTTTCAGCGGGCTGCAGCGCTCATACCAGGTGCAGCAGGAAAAGCTGAGGCTGCAGAAGATCGAGAACAGCTTCCGCACCCTGGAGTCGGGCATCGACCTTGAGGTAAAGCAAGCCACCATCCAGTACCAGAACGCCATCGAAACCCTTCAGGTACAGCAAAGAAATATGACGCTGGCAACCAATGTTGCCAATGTTACCAAGATTAAATATCAGCAAGGTGTTGGATCCAACATTGAAGTGGTCGATGCGGAATCAAGCCTCCGCGAATCACAGATCAATTTCTACAACGCCTTGTATGAGGCCTTCGTGGCGCGTACCGACCTCGATAAAGCATTTGGTAAACTGGTACAAATAGAGGAGAAGAACTAACCCCGAACCCAACGCTCATGAAAAAGATTTATAACATTCTGTCCGTAGTTACTGCCATCGCATTGCTGGCTTCGTGCAGCAGCGCTCCCAAAGACAAAAAGACCCGCCTGGAGGAGCTTAAGAAACAGCAGACGCAGCTTAGCCAGGAAATCCGCCAGCTGGAATCTGAGTTGGCAAAGGAAAATCCGGAAGCGGTCTCATCGGTGAAGATGAAAGAAGTGGTCACGGCACCTGTTGCCGCCCGGCCATTTGATCATTTTGTACAGACACAGGGATCAGTGGAGGCAGTTGACAATATTCAGGTAAGTGCACGCAGCGCAGGAATTATCGCTCAGGTATTTGTTAAAGAGGGTGATTATGTGAAGGCTGGACAGACGCTGGCTCAAATTGACAACTCCATGACCGTCCGCAGCATCGAAGAAGTGAAATCACAGCTGGAACTGGCCAGGACGGTGTTCGAGCGCCAGAAAAATCTGTGGGACCAGAAGATCGGCACGGAAGTTCAATATCTCCAGGCCAAGACAAACAAGGAAAGCCTGGAAAAGAGACTTGCCACGCTCAACGAACAACTTGACATGAGCAGGGTGAAATCTCCTATCAACGGATCCGTGGATGAGGTAAATCTCAAGATTGGACAAAATGCTGCTCCGGGACTTCCTGCTTTCCGCGTGGTGAGCAGCGACAGGCTCAAGATGAAGGCCAATGTTTCCGAATCCTATGTCAAGGATATCCATACCGGAAACAAGGTGTCCATCTATTTTTCTGACATCCATAAGGAGCTCGAGGCCAAAATCACTTTTGTGGGCCGTACGATTAATCCGCTCACACGAACTTTCGCAGTGGAGGTCTCACTTCCCACCAGCGAGGAATTCAGACCCAACATGACTGGCGTGATCCGCGTGGTGTTTCATTCCGAGCCTTCTGCCATTGTGGTGCCCGTCAATGTCGTTCAGGATGTGAACGGACAGAAGATCGTCTATATCGCAGAGAAGGAGGGTGATCGCATGTTGGCACGCAAGAAGGTTGTCACAGTTGAAGGTGTTTATGACAACCTGGCCCAGGTGGACGGACTCAAAGCAGGTGATCTGCTGGTGACAGTCGGCTACCAGGGTCTTAACGACGGTGAGTTGATAAAGAACTGAAGTATTTACATCGCATCAACGATCAACAAGTCCCATCATGAAAGACATTGAAAAGGAATTCAGGCCCACAAGCTGGTCTATCGATAATAAGGTGAGCATTTACGTGGCGACAGCCATTATCTGTCTCGCCGGTGTAATGACTTACAATGCACTGCCCAAGGAGAATTTTCCGGAGGTGGTGTTCCCGCAAATCTATGTGGCTACGGTGTATCCCGGCGCTTCACCGACAGACGTTGAGAACCTCGTGACGAAGCAAATCGAAAAGCAGGTTAAGTCGATCGCGGGTGTAAAGAAGGTAACAAGCAATTCGGTTCAGGACTTCTCCAACGTAATTATCGAATTCCAGACCAATGTAGAGGTAAAGGAGGCGAAGCGCGAAGTTCAGGAGGCTGTGGACAAATCCAAACCAGACCTGCCCACTGATTTGCCAGATGATCCCCAGGTAATCGATATCGATATCTCCGAAGTGCCCATCATGAATGTGAATCTTTCCGGAGATTATGATTTGCAGACCCTGAAGAAATACGCCGAGCAGATGCAAGATCGCATCGAATCGCTTACAGAGATACGAAGGGTAGATATAGTGGGGGCGCTCGACCGTGAGATCCAGATCAACGTGGACATGTTCAAGGCTGCGCTCGCCGGTGTGAGCCTTGATGATATTTCATCATCCATCAACTATGAAAACAGGATTATTTCCGGTGGACAGTTGTCTGTGTCGGGAATGAAGCGCTCACTCAGCGTAAATGGCGAATACCTCAGTGCCGAAGAGATTGGCAATACGGTTGTAGGATCCATCAAAGGAGGCAAGATTTATCTCAACGATGTGGCAGAAGTAATTGACAGTCACAAGGAGCAGGAAAGCTATGCACGCCTTGACGGCAAGAATGTTATCACGCTCAACGTCATCAAGAGGGGCGGCGAGAACCTTATTGATGCTTCCGACAAGATCTTTGGCATTGTAGATGAATTTGAGACGAACGTACTTCCCCCCGGCGTGAAAGTCACCGTTACGGCCGACCAGTCGGACCGCACACGGGTAACGCTGCATGATCTTATCAATACCATAATTATCGGCTTCCTCCTGGTGACAGTGATACTCATGTTTTTCATGGGGGCCACCAATGCCATATTTGTGGGCCTGTCTGTTCCCATCTCCAGTTTCATTGCCTTCCTGGTCTTCCCGAGCATTGGGTTCAGCCTCAACATGATGACGCTGTTCTCCTTTCTTCTGGCGCTGGGGATCGTCGTGGATGATGCCATTGTGGTAATTGAGAACACCCACAGGGTCTTTGATAATGGCAAGGTTCCGATTCGCAAGGCTGCAAAAATTGCTGCAGGTGAAGTCTTCCTGCCGGTGTTGTCCGGCACCTTGGTAGTGCTTGCGCCGTTTGTGCCGTTGGCTTTCTGGCCCGGTACTATAGGCGAGTTTATGTTCTTCCTTCCTGTAACACTGATTGTCGCGTTGTTGGCCAGTCTGGTGGTAGCGTATATTATCAATCCAGTTTTTGCGGCCGACTTCATGAAGCCGCATGACCATGATCATAGCAGAACTAAGTTGACGAAGGGTTACAAGATTTCGGGCGTCATCTTCGCCGCGCTGGCACTGATATGGTATATAACAGGAAGCTTTGGCATGGGCAACCTCACCGTGACGTTGTTCGCCATTTACTCGCTCCATCGCTTTGTTTTGGAAGGGGCGATCTCAGGCTTTCAGACCAACGTTTGGCCCAAGGTGCAGAGTTTCTACATGAGCACGGTGCGCTGGACCCTCCAGGGTGCAAGGCCTTACCTGATGATTGTGTTTGTATTCTTCCTCTTTGTTTTTGCCATCGTTTTGACAGCGATCCGCAAACCGCCCGTTGGTTTCTTCCCTAAGGGAGACCCCAACTTTATTTATGCGTACATCCGGATGCCCATAGGCACAGACCAGCGCATTACCGACTCCATCACTAATATTGTTGAGGCCCGCGTGCGGTCGGTCGTTGGCGAACACAACCCGGTTGTTGAATCGCTCATTTCTAATGTTGCCAAGGGCGCAAGTGAAAATCCATTTGATGGCGGAACGCAGGCGAGCCCGCATCTTGGAAAGGTGACAGTAGCCTTTGTAAAATATGCAGACCGTCGCGGTGAAAATACCCGCATTTACATGGACAAGATCCGTGAGGCGGTCAAAGGAGTGAAAGGCGCGGAAATATCGGTGGACCAGGAACAAGGCGGTCCACCCACCGGTAAGCCTATCAACATTGAAATTTCAGCTGATGACTTTGGTGTACTTACTTCCACGTCAACACGCCTTAAGAAGTACCTCGACTCGCTGCAGATCGGTGGAGTAGAAGAGTTGAAGTCGGACTTCCAGGCAGACAAACCGGAGATTGTTATTGACATCGACCGTGAAAAGGCCAACAGAGAAGGAATCTCAACGGCCCAGATAGGCGGCGCTCTTCGCACTGCCATATATGGTCTTGAAGTTTCCAAGTTCAGGGATGCCAACGATGATTATCCGATACAGTTGCGCATCCGCGAAGATCAACGCAATGACATCAACACGCTGATGAATCTTCCCATCACTTTCCGCGACATGACTATGGGAGGCCAGGTTCGTCAGGTGCCCTTGTCTTCAATTGCAAAGGTTGAATACTCCAACAGTTATGCAGGTATCCGGCGAATCGATCAGAAGCGCACGATAACACTCACATCGAATGTGCTGAGTGGCTATACCGCCAACAGCGTGGTGCGCCAGATCCAACAGGCAGTATCTTATTTTAACCTTCCGGAAGGTGTTACGGTTAACATGACTGGTGAACAGGAGAAACAGGCGGAGACGATGACGTTTCTCGGAAATGCAGGGCTCATTGCCCTTGGATTGATTTTCATGATCCTGGTGATCCAGTTCAACTCGACCGGCAAGCCCTTTATTATTCTGCTGGAAATTGTGCTGAGTATCATTGGCGTACTCATCGGGTTCTCAATAACCCGCATGGAAATATCCATTGTTATGTCAGGGGTGGGATTGATGGCTTTGGCGGGTATCGTCGTGCGCAATGGCATTCTCCTGGTTGAATTCACGGATCTCCTGGTATCGCAGGGCATGGAATTGAAAGAAGCCATTGTCGAGGCCAGCAAGACCAGGATGACGCCGGTTCTGCTTACGGCGATGGCAGCCACCCTTGGACTGATTCCGCTGGCCGTTGGGCTGAATATCGACTTTGTGAAGATGTTCACCGAACTTAATCCACACCTCTATTTTGGCGGCGATAACGTCAAATTCTGGGGACCGCTGTCGTGGACAATGATTTTCGGGATAATCTTCGGAACTTTCCTGACGCTTGGGTTTGTTCCGGTGATGTACCTCCTGGTGACCCGGTTCAACGCAAGAGTGTTGAAGTTTAAGGTTGCGGTGACACCAGTGAGGGAGGAGCCCGTGGCATTACCGTTGAAGTAAGACGTTGACACAATAAAATCAGAGGAAAGTCGACTCCGTAAGGAGCGACTTTCTACTTTATGCGATACAGGATTATGACGTTGCTTCTTTTTGTTCTGTTCTTCCTGTTGATCGATTACTACTTCTTCCAGGCTGTTCTGACAGCAAGCAGTAAATGGTCGATGGGTTGGAGGACAGGTGTACGGATTGGCTTTTGGATCCCGACCCTGCTCTGCATGCTGGCCGTAGCATGGTGGACGTTGGGCGATCCGTATCGGTTAAGCGCCACAACCAGGAACTTTATTCTTACAGGCATTGTCGCCACCTATTTCTCAAAGGTATTTGGGGTATTGATTTTGTTTGTGGATGACATTCAGCGTGGAGTGCGTTGGGTGGCAGGATTGTTTACCAGCAGTGAGCCCTCAGGGCTTCCCGGAGATGCCATAAGCAGATCGGAGTTTTTCTCGAAGGTGGCGCTGGCCACTACAGCTGTGCCCTTCACAGCATTTGTGTATGGAATTATCTCTGGCGCTCATGACTACAGGGTGAAGCGCATTACTTTGAAATTGCCCAATCTGCCAAAGTCCTTTGATGGAATGACCATTGGACAGGTATCTGATATTCACTCTGGAAGTTTCTGGAACAAGACTGCCGTAGAGGGTGGTGTCGATATGCTGCTGGCCGAGAAGCCCGATCTGATCTTCTTCACTGGTGACCTTGTGAACAATGAGACTTCTGAAGTAAAGGACTATGTTCCTGTTTTTAACAAGCTCCGCGCACCGCTTGGCGTTTTTTCTGTAACAGGCAACCACGACTACGGCGACTACCATCGGTGGGCTTCAATGGAGGCCAAAGAGAAGAACTTCCTGGATCTGATTGAAGCGCACAAAGCGCTCGGATTCGACCTGCTGATGAATGAGCACCGCATGATCAAGGTCAACGGTGAGCAAATCGCACTCATCGGCATCGAGAACTGGGGTGCTGGCCGTTTTTCAAAGTATGGCAAGCTTGATAAAGCCTATGCGGGTACACAGGACGCGCCAGTTAAACTGCTGTTGTCACATGATCCCAGCCATTGGGATGCGCAGGTGAGACCGAATTATCCGGACATTGATGCCATGTTTGCAGGGCACACGCATGGATTCCAGTTTGGCGTCGAGATCGGTGGATTTCAGTGGAGCCCTTCACAATACGCCTATCGCCAGTGGGCTGGACTTTATCAGGAAGGTTCTCAGTATCTGTATGTCAACCGGGGGTTCGGTTATATCGGTTACCCGGGAAGGGTAGGGATGCCTCCCGAACTTACCATTTTTGAATTGAAGAAAGCCTGAACGGGCCGTCTCAAACTACTTGTACACGACCTGTTTTCTGAACGTCGCGGGAGTCTTGGCGGTAATTTTCTTGAAGATCCTGTTGAAGTTCGAAACGTTGGTAAAACCTGCCTGGTAGCAGACCTGCTGTATACTGATCTCTTTCTGAATCAGCAATTGACATGCATGGCTTACGCGCACTTCATTCAGGAAGTTTATATAGGTCTTTTGCGTGTGCAGTTTGAAGTAACGGCAGAATGCTTCTTCGGACAAGTGTGCCAGCCTGGCAACTTCCGAAAGATAGATCTTCCGATGGCTTTCGCGGAAGGTGAAGCCAATGATCGTGTTCATGCGCCCTTCCTCGCTGGTTTGAAGGCGTCCGGGTTGAATGGAAAGAACTTTCTTGTGGGATGTATTTGTAAGGAGTTTGATCAGGCTGAAAAACTCGATGATCTTGTCGAGCCCCGAAGCCATGGCGAGCTTGCGTATGACGGCCGAGGCATCGATAACGGCAGGTGATTCAAGCTGAAAACACTGCTTGCTTTTTTCTGCGAACTCCCTCAGTGCGCTCGTCTCGTTGGCATTCCATAATTCGTGCCCGAAATACTTCTCGCTGAAGTAAAGGGAAATGCTCTTGGCAATTGGCGCCGGCTGATCATAGTAGGCCTGATCGCACCGGAATACGTGAGGAAGTCCGCTGCCAATTACATAAACATCACCCGCTCCAAAGCGTCCCACAAAATCGCCTGCGATGAGCGTGCCCTCACCTGATTCAATCAGCATGATCTGAATCTCCGGATGCTGATGAAGCTGATCATAGAAGTATTGGGTTTGATCAGTCTGCACCCTCACTACCTCGTGCTCTGTTTGAGGGACGCTAAAGGCAACGATCTTATTTGACGCTATTTTAGCCAATGTGATTGCTTATGAATAGCAATGATAGTCAAAATAATATGATTAATAAGCACTTTTGGCTAAAGAGTGCTTCTGTGCAGTTGCTAGTTTTACAGAAAAAACGATCAGACTATGTGGACCGGAGTTTACCCTGCATTAACGACAAAATTTACTGCTGACGATAAGCTTGACTACAAGCTATTTGAGCACAATCTCCGAGCTCAATTGGAGGCTGGTGTGGAAGGTGTAATCCTGGGCGGATCTTTAGGCGAGGCCAGTGTATTGACCAATGAAGAGAAGTACGCCCTCCTGAAATTTACTATCGAGAAGGTTGCGGGCAAGGTACCGGTGCTTCTGAACATCGCTGAAGGAAGCACCAGCGAGGCAGTAAAGATTGCTCATGAGGCGCAGAAGCTCGGAGCGAAGGGGTTGATGTTGCTGCCACCCATGCGATACAAGTCCGACCATCGCGAAACGGTTGCCTATTTCAAGGCAGTGGCTCAGGCCACTTCTTTGCCGATCATAATCTACAATAACCCTGTCGACTATAAGATTGAAGTGACACTTGACATGTTTGCCGAGCTCGCAGAGGTCCCAACGATACAAGCAGTAAAGGAGTCCACCCGCGATATCAGCAATGTCACGCGCATGATTAACCGCTTCGGGAGCCGCTTCAAGATTCTCACCGGCGTTGATCCACTCGCGATGGAGAGCATTGTGATGGGTGCCGATGGCTGGGTGGCAGGCCTGGTGTGCGCATTCCCCGCCGAGACTGTCGCCATCTTCAAATTGGTGAAAGCAGGAAGGATCGCCGACGCGCTGAAAATCTACAGGTGGTTCCTGCCATTGCTTGAACTGGACATTCATCCGAAACTGGTTCAGTATATCAAACTTGCTGAGCAGGAAGCCGGCCTTGGATCTGAACAGGTTCGAGCTCCGAGACTCAAACTGGAAGGTGAGGAACGTCAGCGGATTTTGAAGATCATCCGCGATGGATTGGCGGCAAGGCCTGTGCTGCCGGATTACAAGAGCCTGTAATCAGGTACAAATTGATCTTAGGAACAAAATAATAACTCATGAGCGAAGTTTCTTGGCAAGAGATTGACGGAATCCTGAAGCGTTCGCATCAGGCTTTTCTCAGCTACCAGAAAGTAACCGGAAAGGATAAGGCTTCATTCCTGGAAGCAATAGCAAAGGAGATAGAGAACATTGGAGATTCGCTGATCAGAACAGCGATGGAAGAGACTAATCTTCCGGAAGCCAGGCTGGCAGGAGAACGAGGCCGCACTTGCAATCAGTTGAGGCAGTTCGCAGCACTGGTTATGGATGGTTCATGGGTGGAAGCAAGAATTGATACAGCCATTCCGGATCGTGCTCCGCTTCCCAAGCCAGATCTCAGGAAAATGATGGTTCCCCTCGGACCTGTTGTCGTTTTCGGTGCATCCAATTTTCCTTTTGCGTATTCAACCGCCGGTGTGGATACTGCCTCGGCATTGGCCGCCGGCTGTCCGGTAGTATTGAAGGCACAT
Source organism: Bacteroidota bacterium (assembly GCA_018266395.1). Taxonomy (GTDB): domain Bacteria; phylum Bacteroidota; class Bacteroidia; order Cytophagales; family Cyclobacteriaceae; genus ELB16-189. Next base: position 68,393 of record JAFEAM010000005.1, read on the forward strand.
CCAGCGCATCCAAGAACGTCAGATCTGGTTGCAGATGCAATTGTCAAAGCGGCAGGACGAACGGGTATGCCTGCGGATGTTTTTATTCACGTGCATGCCGCTGGGTTTGAAACAGGAAAAGCATTGGTCCAGCATCCCCTTACAAAGGCAGTTGGATTTACAGGCTCTTTTTCCGGGGGCAAGGCACTTTACGACTACGCTACTCAGCGACCGGATCCTATTCCGGTTTTCTCTGAGATGGGGAGCATCAATCCTGTCTTCATTCTTCCTGGTTCCATGCAGGCAAGGAGTGAAAAAGTTGCAGAAATGTATGCCGCTTCCATCACACAAAGTGTTGGGCAATTCTGTACAAATCCCGGGCTTCTTCTTAGCATGGAGAACAATCACCTGGATGAATTTAAGCGACAGTTGGCTGATAAGATGAAGAAGGTGGCGCCGGCCACCATGCTGCATCCGGGCATTGCTGGCAACTACTTAAAGAACAGGCAACATGCGCTGGCCCAGAAAGGGGTGACCCTTCTGGCAGAATCCACTGACATGCCCGGGCAAAATCAGGCGATGGCGACATTAGCCACGGTTAAGGCTGCAGATTTTATCAGCAATCCTGCGCTGGCAGAAGAAGTCTTTGGCCCGTACTCACTGCTGGTAACAGCGTCCAACATCACTGAACTCAAGGCCGCGGCTGAAAAGATTCCGGGACAGCTGACCACCACCATCATCGGTGAAGAGGAGGAGTTGATCAAATATGCCGACTTTATTCATTTGGTGACGGCCAAGGCAGGTCGCGTCATTATCAATGGTGTCCCTACCGGCGTGGAAGTTTGTCCTTCCATGCATCACGGAGGACCCTTTCCGGCCACCACCGATTCCAGGTTCACTTCCGTGGGAACGGACGCCATCAAGCGTTTCGTACGTCCTGTATCCTTTCAGAATTTTCCCCAGGCTTTGCTTCCTGTTGAACTTCGCAATGAGAATGCGTACGGCATCTGGCGACTCTTGAACAATTCGTGGACCAGGGATAAAGTAAGCTAAGGTTATGACGAAGACATTCTTTTGCATCGACGCGCATACCTGTGGTAACCCGGTTCGGGTAGTAGCGGGCGGCGGACCACCTCTGCAAGGCGCCAACATGAGTGAGAAGCGACAACATTTCCTCAAGGAGTACGACTGGATAAGAAAGGGATTGATGTTTGAGCCGAGAGGCCACGACATGATGAGCGGAAGCATACTCTATCCGCCATCCGATCCGGCCAACGACATTGGCATCTTGTTTATTGAAACAAGCGGATGTCTGCCGATGTGCGGTCATGGCACCATTGGAACTGTCACTGTCGCGGTAGAACATGGATTGGTAATTCCCAAGACTCCAGGGCAGTTGAACCTTGAAACCCCTGCTGGTCTGGTGAAAGTGACCTACAAGCAGGAAGGCAAGAAAGTGAAGTCTGTCAAGATCCGGAATGTCAAAGCATTTGTGGCAGCGGAAAATATTACAGCGGAGTGCCCGGACCTGGGCGAACTGACTTTGGATGTATGCTACGGCGGCAACTTCTATGCCATCGTGGATGTACAGAAGAATTTTCCAGGCCTGGAACACTACAAGGCCGATCAGATGATCAGCTGGAGCAGGGAGTTGCGAAGGAATATTAACAAGAAATACTCTTTTGTTCATCCCGAGAATCCTACCATCAAGGGATGTAGTCACATTCTGTGGACAGGCAAGCCACTGGATCCCGCATCCACCGCACGTAACGCGGTCTTTTATGGCGACAAGGCCATCGATAGATCTCCCTGCGGTACGGGAACTTCAGCCCGCCTGGCGCAATGGTACAGCAAGGGGCTTCTCAAACCCGGTGAAGAATTCGTACATGAAAGCATCATTGGGTCAAAGTTTATCGGCAGGGTGGAAGAAGTGACAACGCTCGGAGACAAGACTGCCATCATTCCCAGCGTGGAAGGCTGGGCCAAGGTGTACGGGCTCAATACAATCACCATCGATCCGGATGATGATCCTTACGCATACGGTTTCCAGGTAATCTGACATTTCGTGAAAAGCGTTGGTATTATAGGTGGGGGAATTATCGGGCTGAGTTCGGCTTACTACCTGAACAAGGCGGGGTTCAAAGTGACCATTATTGATCAGGGAGATTTTCAGGAGGGCTGCTCGTTCGGTAATGCGGGGATGGTGGTGCCGAGCCACATTATTCCGCTCGCTTCTCCCGGGATGATTGCAAAAGGTATTAGGTGGATGTTTAATTCCCGAAGCCCTTTTTATGTACATCCCAGGATCAATGGTGAATTGCTCAGGTGGGGTTGGCAGTTTTACCGGCATTCCACAGAGGATCACGTCAGGCATTCCATACCTGCATTGAAGGAATTGAGTCTGTTCAGTAAGTCACTTTATAGAGAGTGGTCAAAAGAACTTCCGTTTGAATTTGGTTATCAGGAACGCGGCCTGATCATGTTGTATCAAAGGGCTGATACAGAGAAAGAGGAAGTGGAGGCGGCGCATGTTGCCAACGAAGCAGGAGTGGAGGCTAAGGTTCTTTCGCCGGAGGAAGTGCAGAAACTAGAACCGGATGTCCGTGTCACCGTGAAGGGTGGCGTTTACTATCCGGGTGATGCGCATCTGACGCCTCAGATTCTTGTGGGCAGGCTTATCGAACACCTCAAATCGGCCGGAGTAACATTCATGCCGAGGACGGTGATCAGACGATTTGGTGTTTCCATGAGCAGAATTACCTCGTTGGAAACGGAGAGTGCATCCTACACATTTGATGAAGTTGTTCTCGCCACAGGTTCATGGTCGGGGACAGTGGCGGCAGGCCTTGGCCTTACCTTGCCCATGCAGGCGGGCAAAGGATATAGTTTCACACTTCCCAAGGTGGAGAAGAACATACGAATTCCATCGATCCTGCTTGAAGGAAGAGTAGCGGTCACGCCAATGGGGGAGAGCCTGCGATTTGGAGGCACCATGGAAATCACGGGAGTAGATCACAGTATCAACATGAATCGAGTACGCGGAATTGTGGAGACCATTCCAAAGTATTACCCTGAAATGAAAGTGGCCATGCCTGATAAAAAAGAGGTCTGGCATGGACTAAGGCCGTGTTCACCTGACGGTCTGCCTTATATCGGCAGGATAAAAAAATGGGATAATGTGGTTGTGGCTACGGGACACGCTATGATGGGTCTGAGCCTGGGGCCTGGCACCGGCAAACTGGTGTCTCAGTTGATCACGGAAGAGCATACCTCCATACCAGTAGCATCGTTCGACCCGGAGCGTTACGCTTAAAGGCAAAAAAAATGCCCTGAAGAATCAGGGCATTGGGCCTTACAGGTTTATCCTACTAAGTCTTATTGATCGTCGCGGTTGAACCCACCTTTGCGGAAACCACCACCTCCGTTGCTACGGAAGTTAGGTCTGTCTTCGCGGGGGCGAGCCTCATTAACTACCAGGCTTTTGCCCTGGAAGTCTGCGCCATTCAGACTGGAAATTGCCTGCCTTGCGGAACTCTCATCTGCCATTTCTACGAAACCAAAGCCGCGGCTGCGCTGCGTCACTTTGTCCATAATGATCTTTGCAGAAGTTACTTCCCCATACGCTGCAAAGTGCTGTTTCAGTTGATCCTCCGTGGCCTTCCAGGGAATGTTGGCTACATAAATGTTCATGTACTGTTAAAATTGGTTAGAAAATTAATCTTGTTATCGCTTCTCACATCTAACCGACTGCCGGAGCATTCAGTGCGCTGTCAGAAGTAAAATAACCGACAAATATATGTGATTATATGAAATCTTCAATTTCAGACGACTCCTTAGGGCCACAGAATGGGTGATTCTCTTAATATCGGTGCTTTGTTTTCTTCATTTTCACGCAATTTTTCCACTTTACCTACTTACAAAGGATTAGTAAAAAGTAAACGCAGATATGGACTTGTTTAGTCGAAATTGTCCGACTTCTGAATAACAAACAGGATATAAAGAGACACAGCGCACCCATTCATAACCCATCTGCGTGGGACAAAGCATCACTGGACACCTGATGAGTTCTCGCGGATGACGTATGAATCTGTCAGCCCTGAAAGGGCGTAGTTTCTCAGCGGTGCGCATCGCGCACCGCTGAAGAATGGTGATTATCGGAGCCCTGTAAGGGCGGATTTAGTAAAGCACTGACCGGATGGGGTGGCAACACTTCGTTCGCCATGACGGTGTAGTTATTAAAGTTGGGAGACGTAGAGGATTGCGTCGCTACGCTCGCAATCGTCAACGAACTCTGCAGGAGTTCATTTGGTGCTTGGCGATTGAAAGGGATACTGACTGTACATTGGATCAAATTTGACGCATAAATCTGCCGGGCCTGAAAGGGCGTCGTTTATCAAGCGGCGCGCATCGCGCGCCGCTAAATGTAAATGATTATTGGAGCCCTGTAAGGGCGGAGTTTGTAAAAGCACACGTGGGCCGAATGAGATCGTTTCGCTACGCGATAACGTATCTATGTTTACGAGCGGAGCACATCCGGAGAAGGTTGCTTCACTTCGTTACCAATGACGATGTAGTTATTAGGCTGGGAGATGTAGAGGATTGCGTCGCTACGCTCGCAATCGTCAACGAACTCTGCAGGAGTTCATTTGGTGCTTGGCGATTGGAAGGAATACTGACTGTACATTGGATCAAATTTGACGCATAAATCTGCTATTTATCAAGCGGTGCGCATCGCGCACCGCTGAATGTAAATGAGTATCGGAGCCCTGTAAGGGCGAAGTTTGTAAAGCACATCCGGACCGGAGTGGGTTCGCTACGCGATGACATATAGATGATAGCGGCTGAAGTGCATCTATACCAGAGCAGGTTGCTTCACTTCGTTCGCCCAGAAGCAAATCGACTGAAGTCGATTGCTACAGGGCAATAAAGCGACAAGCCGCTAGAATTACTCTCCTAATTTTGAGAGCTTTCTAAAGGCTTGTCTGCTTTATTGCAATGACGATGTAGAAATTAGGTTGGGACGCGTAGAGGATTGCTTCGCTACGCTCGCAATCTTACTATCCGCCGATCACCAACAACAATATCCAGCGCCAGCTATTGAACCTCTGTATGAAAAAGAAGGTCCTCCGCGGGGAGGACCTTCCATTATCAGAAACCTAATCCCTACAGCACCACTTCAGCTTCGCCTGTATTCCCTGCGTGGTCATACGCAATGGCGCGCAGCTTCGTGCCGGACAAGTTCGAATTGACCACCGTGGCGGCATAAGTCCACTCACCGGGTTTTCCCGGATTGTTCACCGCCGCACCTTCTTCGATGATCGCACCTGCTGCGTCCAGGATTTCCACATCCACCTTCGTAACCTTGAAGTCGTCCACCGCATTGATCACGATCGCGTCACCGATGCGACCGCGGTAGCCGCGGATGTTGGTGAAGTTCGTCTCCGGTGAATGAAGGAAATCTGTCATGGCAACCAGGTACGCTGTCCGCTTCTGTGCCGTAAGGCCCGTCATGTACAGCGCCCTGGACTCCGGTATGGAGATCTGTGCTTTCGCATACTGGGCTGCAGCATTGAACCTCGCCCGCGCCAGGGCCTGACGACTGCGGTCCACACCCTCCAGGCTCACCCGCGGTTGGCGGCGGCTCTTGATCACCGTCTGGTTTCGCACGCTGCGCACTGTTACGCTTTCACTCAGCATGCCACTAAGAACTGATTTGTTATTGTTACTCATAAAACTGTTTATTCAAGTTTCGCACCGTCACGCCTTCCTGTCGTGATGATCAGATCATTTCCGAGCGCGCTTCGGAATTTCTGCCACCCAACCGGGGTCGCGCAGTGCTTGGGTCAAATGTGAAACATTCGGTTGACGCG
>JAFEAM010000005.1:74306-130087 GCA_018266395.1 Bacteroidota bacterium
ACGCGCATGCGACAGTCATGCGATACGCTAGCGACGCGCAAGCCTGGTTCAAGCCTGGTTCAAGCCTGGTTCATGCGACGTTCATGCGACACTCATGCGACGTTATGCGACGGGTATGCGATGGGTATGCGACGTTATGCGACAATTTCGCTGGAAATGACCCTGGAGCAGATCTCCGGCATAGAAGATCAATGAAGTAGACCTCCCATGAAGCAGACCTGGCGGTCGCTTCATGGTTCGGTCACTTCATTGTTTGGTCGCTTCGCAGTTCGATCGCTTCAGGGCGCTAAAGTGAAAAGCCCGAAAACTCCTTCCAATTGAACGCCTCTGTAGTAAATCGGCTGAGGTCGATGCTACAGGGCAGCCCCAATCACCCATTGCCATACTCAGGATGTTCGCTTATAAACTTCTTTAGCGCCGAGGCCGCCGTCTTTTTGACTTTGTCCTGGACAATAGATGACCACCCAAGCAATTTGCCCGTTGGCCCAAGTGCCATGCCGGCCCATTTCCACAGGTCGAAGTTGTCCTGATGCCTGATAATCCTTCCTTCTGAAAGGGTGAAAGTGGCATCGATGATGTTATGGACTTTTCTTCCGGTTCGTGAAAATGAATAGGTGGCCTCCCAATGGCAACTGCCGCTTGACCCATCAGATTTCGGGTCTCTGAATGTAATAATGAGATCCTTTCCCGCCAGGGCGAGCATGTGCCACATCGCCATGGCCTGTTTCCCTTTTAGCTCAGGAAATACAGGATCGCTGAAGGTAACTTCAGGATGATAGCATTCCTGCATGGCCTTCCAGTCTTTCCTGGCAAAGGCTTCATAGAAACGTTGAACTACGTTGTCACTCATGGTTTCTTAAGCCAGTTGTATTGGAAGATGTCGGGTCTTGCATAGTGTCCGATCACGTCGAAATCCATTTTGGCACGAACAATTTCTGCGGGGTCTATTTCTGCAGTGATGATCCCTTCCTTGTTGAACAGGGGACCTGCCAGTACTTTTCCCAGCGGACTGATGATTACCGTTCCTCCTGAACTGGGAAGAGACGGATGCCCCTCCACTATCAATTTCTTTAACTCATCGGGATAATGATCAACTGTGAGAAACTGATTGCATCCTATCACGAAACAACGGCCTTCGCATGCAATATGAGTCAGGGTTGCCTGCCAGCTGTCGCGGCAGTCGGCAGTAGGGGCCAGGTAGATTTCAACGCCTTGTGAATAAAGGGCCATCCTGGCGAGAGGCATGTAGTTCTCCCAGCAGACGAGTCCGCCCAGCTTGCCGAAGGGTGTATCCAGAACCGAAAGATCGGATCCATCACCTTCACCCCAGATGATGCGTTCAGCGGCGGTGGGCTTGATCTTACGGTGACGGTGCAGCAACCTTCCTTCAGGAGAGAAGTAGAGAAGGGAACAATAAAGTGTCTTGCTCACGGTATCTCTCTCGGTGACACCGACGACCAGGCAGGCGCCCGCTTCCTTTGCCCACTTGCCCAGTTGTTCGCACTCAGGTCCTGGAACTTCGATCGAATTTTCCCAGTAGCGCAGGAACAGATCGCGTCCTTCCGGTGTCCTTCCGCCAACGGCTGTGCCAAATATTAGTCCTCGGGGATATCCCGGGATGATCACCTCTGGAAAAAGAATGAGTTTGGATTTCAAGGCTGAGGCATCGCGGATGCCGTCGCCGATTTTGCCGAGGGTCTTTTTCTTGTCCATCAGGACAGGAGCCAACTGCACGGCAGAAGCAATGAAAGGTACCATGCGGTGAAGATAGGACGACCTCCCTTAGGGATCAACTAAGACGCATCTTAAGGCTTCTTTCTGAAGACATCTTTGACCCGTGTCTCACCAGTAACATCATTCTTTGAGTACAGCTCGATGGTGAGTGTCTTACCATTGTCAGACAATGTGTAGGTTTCCGCGATCAATGATTCTTTCGGGCCACCCTTTTCTTTATAGGAGGTAAGATAATTGAGCGTTATGCTTCTCATGTCCTTTGACCATGAAGTGGTCTTCGTGGAGCTTTGGTCGCTATGCTTTTCCACTTCGGTCTTTCCAATCTTGAATACTTCAGCCGTGGTACTCCAATCCTTGGCTCCTGGCTGAACATAAGTATCCCGGTAGGTGAGGGACGAAGCTGTATGGGTGATCTGCCTGGTGATGGTGCCAGGGTATCCTGAGAAAGCTGATTCAGAACTGCTGGCCGACTTGTCAAATAGCCATTTACCTGAAAAATTTGAAGGAGTTTGAGCCGTTAGCACAGATATGCAGCCGAAAAGTAATGCAATCGCGAAAATTGAATTGAAAACCGCGCGTTTCATATTTTGAACTTTTTTCGCAACAAAGATCGAAACGGGGTTGTCAATTCCGGATGAGGACAGTCATGAGGGATCGATGATTAAGGGCAGATTCGGTTCAAACAGATCCAACAGATGCCTCTGTCCTCACAGGCATCTGAGATTCATACACACGGAATTGACCAGTTTGTTATTCTGTAGTTCATTTGCTGATGAAGATTAGCCACAGAAGCACGGAACAATGCAATGACCATGAAAAGCTGTAGCTCCGTGTTTCAGTGGCAAAAGAAATTTTCTGCGCTTTGATTAGTGATCCGGAAGATTCTTAAGCTGAAAATCGGATAGATAAATTCTATTGGTAGCCAGGGCTCAATATGCCCGATCAACCACCCCGGTGCCGTAGACTTTCTTGGTAACGGTTTTTGTATTCCCCTTATGCCTGACACCACCACTGCCATAGACGAGTGCCTCCAGGCTGTTGGATACGTTCAGTTCGGCATTGCCGCTTCCGCTGACTTTGATCTTGGCGGTTTCGAGGGGACAGTCAAATCCTTTTAGCATACCGCTTCCGCTGACAACCACGTCCAGCATTGTGGCATATCCACGCAAGGTCATAGAGCCACTGCCGCTGACTTCTGCTTTGACTGTGTTACCCTTCAGGTCAACGTCCATACTGCCGCTGCCCGCTACGCCAAGGTTGATGAAGTCGGATGCAATTGAGTTCTCAGAAATGATCTTGCCGCCGCCATTCACCTGCAGGTCTGAAATGTTCTTTACACTCACCCAGACCTTCATCGTTGGGTTTACTTTGATGTCATCGATCTTGGCCCAAAGGCTCTTGTTTGGACTTTCGGGTTTGCGTTCCATGTTGATCATCAGGATGCCATTGTCCACTTTGATTTCTGTCACATCATAAATTTCCGACAACGCTTCAACCGTCACTTCCTGGCGATTGGTCTGTTTGAGCATGACGGTGTAATTGGAGTTCACGTAGATGCCTTTGAATTCGGCAAGCTCAAGTGTCTTTTTGGTGTTCTGAGCGAATGCAATCGAGGCAATCGAAAGCAATAGCATGGATAGGACAATAAAGAAGAAGATAAAGTTGATCTTTCTCATGGGTAAAGAGTCATGTATTGAAAGTCAAAAAATGCAACACCCATATAAAACGATCGTTGTCAGATCGTTAAATCTACAAACAAAGCGACGAGTTAACCAATATGGGGGATAGGTAAATTTTGTTATCTGCCGGGGCCTTTCCTGAAAATCCACCGGTAAACAATGATGAAAATAGCCAGCCCAACAGCCAGTGCTATGCCTGCCTGAGGGGTCAAAAATTCAACGCCATGCATCGGTCAAAGTGATATTCTGAGCTGAAATTTAGCATCATTCCTTTCATTTCCCGCTATTCTGTCGCCTCCGGTGCCAATTTCAATCCGGTCAAAGAACTGCGTCGCAGACCATCTGAGCCAGCATTCCAGTCGTCGGCTGATCTTCCATGAGAACACTGCATAACGCCTAATGCCTTTGCCGTCGTATGCCGGGAAGGAGTATCCTAGCCACACATCTTTTTCGTAGAAGTAGAGCCGGTTATCATAATCATCAGTATCGAAAAGTGCGAATCTGAGTCCAAGTGACCATTTTCTGTGTTGATACCCCAGGTCCTGGGCAATGCCGAGCCCCCCTGAAACCATAGCCCCAATCATGTATTGACTCAGCTGAAGACCGGTTCGAAATGTCCATGGCCCCCGATTAACCTCACAGCGCATCCAGAGGTTTCTCTTGACGCCCACTTCAGGCACGTACAGCGTCGAAGGCGTGGACAAGTTCCTCATCTTGGCCTGTTCTCTTACCAGCAGGTAGAGAACCGTATGACGCTCGGGCGCCCATGTAAGACGTGCCAGCCATTCATGACCCTCAGAGGGTGAATAGTCTCGGTAGGAAAGCCAGGGAAACCTGAATAGATCCACATACCCGCTCAGATCGACCCTGCGGGAGAAGCGATGTCTGAACCCGGTGTACAAACCGGTCTCATTCTGCGGCCTGGAACTTTCGGCAAATGGGTTGGCATAGAAGCTGGTGAAATCCCGGTCAAATACCCGCAGCAACAATGACACTTCGGTCATGCCGGAGATGCTTCCTATGGCACCGGCTGTGGTGGCCCAGCCAAAGCCAAGTGTATGGGCGGATTCCATAAAGATCGTTACGCCAGGTGCGCTGATGTTGAAAAAGAACCCTGCATTGGAAAGGTGGTCACCACGAAATGCATATTGACCATATGGCGTAATACCCGGCCGGACAGGCATCGACAGGGAAAGATGATGGAAGGTAATCCCTGCATCAATTCTGCGGGTGGTGAATTCAACCGCCATGCCAGCGTCGAACTCCCTGATCGTCTTCCGGGAAGCGAGCTCTCCCAAACTACGGTGAAGCCCGGATGTTTGCAGAGAGGTGACGAATGCTTCGCTATTCTGCTGAATGATCTTTGCGTCACGGTGAACCTGGGAAAGAAATCCATGCAGCTGCAATCTTTTTGACAGGGAGTAAGTTGCGGCTCCTCCGTTGAAACTCGTGTTTTCAGTCATTGAGGTGTAGGGAAGGAACCCGACATTTCCTCTCCTCACGGAGGTAATGGTCTCTGAATTCTTTCCGAATCCGAAAGTCCCACCCCATATCAGCCCTTGGCCAAGCTGCATCTGGAAATTGCCAATAAGGATGTTCTTCCACCTGCCCTTGTCAGTAAACTGAATGTGCCAGGAGAGGTAGTCAAATCCGTATTGTCTGGATGGCGGTGACCATTGGAGGTATTCTCCCGCATCTTTTTCAAGTGCAAATCCTAAACTGAAATCATGCGGACGGGCCAGGCGATATCGTACAGTCAGATGATCCTGACTGCCGGCATAACCACTGGAGTCCTTTCTGTAACCGTCCTGGCTTTCCAGTATCCGGTCATAGCGGAGTAGCAGGTAGTGGTTCTTCTCTTTTTTCATTCTTTCGATAATGGAAGCATCCAGTATGGTTTCTGCCTCACGAACCATTACAAATCCTGCGAGCCGTGAAATAGTAGTCATGCTTAGCCCGGGCACCGCCTGGAGTTCATACACGGAAAGGAAAGGGCCGCATTGTTCACGGTATAGCATCACTTGGCCGATCTCCTGTTCCGAAAGGATCATAAGTTGACGCAGTTCCTCAGCGGTGATTCTGTTCAGGTCGGAAGGATGAGCCCACTGCTGCAGCCATGCTTCATGGCGGGCCTCATTATCCGCATCATCATTTTGCACGGGATAGATTTGTTCAGCCAACCGGGAAATGTCATTTACCTGTGGTGGAATATCCTGAGCCATCACAACCACGGCTTGGCACACCAATCCGATCCAGATCAATCTCTTCATTTGCCGGGCTTTGAACGGATTTCATAGATGGCAGAGGCCTGAATGCGCCAGCCGGTAGCTTGAGTGAATGCCATTGCGAAGTCGGCTTTGATTTTGTTACGCTTGCCGCCCAAACCCCAGTTGTAGGAATAGGGGTGCAGTCCAATTCCTGTCCTGAAGTAAATCCTGCTACGGAGGCTATGTTCTATTCCCAGCCTCCAGCTTGCTGCGTAGAGCAGATCCTTCTCGACCTCTGTTGCAATGATCCACGACGAGTTGGGTTCATAGCGCAAGCCGGCCAATAATCTGGAGGGGAGGATTTCCTGACCGGAAAGATTGCTCTGACTAAGGTTCGTGCCGTAGGCCGTCACAAACAGCCCCGGAATAATTTGGGTTACTCCTCCAAAGTCGACGCTGACACCTGTTCGAATATTGCCATTGGATGACCGGTACTGGATGGCGTTGACCCGGACGCCCAAAGAACCAATGCCAAGCCTGTTGCCGTAGCCTATGCCGGCTATCTGCTCGCTGTAGACATCATCACCAAACCTGTAGATGCTCGCGCCCAGTGTCCCCCAGTGGTAAGGGATTACGATGCCGACCGCGCTGCGGTTCGCTCCTGGCAAAAGCGGAGAGACTTCGCTGGATACAATGATGCCGGTTTGATCCGCGAAAGCAAGAGCACCTGCATTGTTCAGTATGCTGCTCGCATCCGTGAGGGTAGAGTAAACGCCTCCCCTCCCAAGTCCCTTTGCGGCAATAAAGGGTGAGACGGACTGCCCTTGAATAATATCAAAGCATGCGATCATCAGAAACGTTGCCAGGTAGCGCATAAGCCAAGCGAATTGATGCTTAAGTTTACAGTCATGATCTCCTTCTCGCGGAAAAGCAGGCTCAGTGTTTTCGTGATGGCTTTTTGTCTGGGAAGCCTGACTGTCCTTGCGCAGGAGACAACTGACCGCTATCCTTCAGGCGAGATCCGCTCCAGGGGTATGATGAAGGACGGCCAGAAAGAAGGTGAGTGGACTTACTACTATCCCGGAGGAATTGTCAGTGCTATCGAGCAATACCGTTCTGGAAAAATGCACGGATCAGTAAGGTATTTCTACCCGGATGGCGTGAAGCAGGGGACTGAGGTGTGGACTGATGGATCACTGACGGATTCCGCTACTTACTATTTTCCAAATGGCAAACCGGAAAAGAAGGGAAGGTATGCTTCCAGTCAGTATGATGGAGTATGGGTGTTCTACTACGATAGCGGAAGGATATTCCGAACAGTTAATTATGTCAACGGCCTGCCTGAGGGGGAAACAATGGTATATTCAGAAAAGGGTACCCTGATCCAGCACGGCTATTATCACGAAGGAAGTGAATCCGGTCATTGGAAGTTTTATGATGAAAAAGGCAAGCTGAAATCGGAGGCTGAGTATGAGAACGGGAAGAAGAGGAAGTGAATGCTGAATGATCAACGTCCAACATTGAATGTTGAAGTATCTCTAGGCACAGGTGTATTGATTTGCCGACATAGCCCGTTCAATCACCGGATGATTCCGCGCGTAGGCGGCCCTTAACTCGAAATGCCGGAGGGATGAAATTATTACAGCACGCGATAATCCGATGTTGCGGAAGAACCACGTGGTGACATTATTTTCCAGAAATTGAATGTTGAATCAATGTTGAATATAGAATGTCCAACATTGAATGTTGGAGTATCTCGAGGCACCGGTGTATTGATTTGCCGACATAGCCCGTTCAATCACCGGATGATTCCCGCGCGGAGGCGGCACTTAACTCGAATCCCGGAGGGATGAAAATTATTATAGCACGCGATATTCGATGTTGAAGTTCCGTGTTGGAATCGTTTGGTAATGTCGGCGCGATTCATCGCAGAGGTCTTTACGAAAAGGATTTGTGTGCTTGAAGGAATTGGTCTAGGGTAATTAATCGTGAAGAGAATGTTGAATTAAATTGGAATATAGAATGTCCAACATTGAATGTTGAAGTATCTCTAGGCACAGGTGTATTGATTTGCCGACATAGCCCGTTCAATCACCGGATGATTCTGCGCGGAGGCAGCACTTAGCTTGAATCCCGGAGGGATGAAATTATTATAGCACGCGATATTCGATGTTGCGGCAGAACCTCGAAGTGGTGACATTATTTTCCATAAATTGAATGTTGAATCGATGTTGAATAATGAATATTGTGAATGATCAATTTTGAATGATTTTGAATTTTGAAGGCAGGCAGCAATCAACCTAAAATTCCTTTCTCACGTTGAAGAAGAAGGCACCGGTAGGCTTTTGCTGGGTAAAGGTGTATTCGAAGCGCAGCGCCAGGTCGTAGGCTGTAACGACATCGATGCCAAAACCTCCTCCTGAAAGAAAGCGATTGGAGAACTCGGTGTTGAATCCCTTCTCATCGTAGTAGGGGTAGTTCTTGACGTAACCGAAATCGGCAAAAGTCTTGAGATAGATTGCCAGCGGAAGGTAGTTGAATTGCTCGATGGGCATATCATTAAGGGTCCACGTCTTGTAGAAGATCCTTTTCTTCAGCGTCGTCTTGTTCAGCGCGAACTCCGGCCCTTCTATTACATAGTTTTCAAAACCACGAATGAGCTGGTTGCGGTAACCCAGCGCATTGAAGACATTATAGGGCTGATTGGTTGTGGTGCTCCATAGCAGGGATGAAAAGTTGGACAGGAAGAAATCACTTCCCAAGGGCCAATGGCGGGCATAGGTAAGATTGATTTCAAGCTGGTTGACGTCGTCCGTTGGGAGAATGCCGGTTTTGTTGATATATCCTGTGAACTGATATCCCTTCAGCGGGTACATGACAACATCGCGACGCTCCGAACTGAAAGAATAGGAGAAAGTCCAGAAACGCTGGGTGGTCTTGCCTCCGTTGAAATAGATTGGGTTGATCTGCAGCACAGTATCCACAACAGTATTCTCACGGTATCCCAGACTCAATCCATGCATCTCGTAAAATGACTTGCGGTAGGAATATCCCACACTGGCGCCAAAAGTGGTACGGACCACTTTGTCCTCCCTCAAAAAGACCAGTTTGTGATCCTGTGTTTTTACTGCCAGGTTCTTTGGGGCCCCGTAATCAAAGTTGAAGGAAAGCCCATGCTTCTGTTTGCGGTCCAGGTTGGGAATGCGGTATTGAATATCAAATTTTCTGGTGAAGCCAAACTGGGCGGTAAAGCGGAGTGTTTCATTCCGGCCACGGAAATTATTCTTATAGATGCGGACGCCATAATTGATCCGGCTCAGATCGTGGTTGTAATTGTTCCACCATTCGTTGAAGTTGCGGTCCGACAATTCAAAAATTGGCGCCGGGAAAATGTACCACCGCTCTGTCAGTTCGACCAGTATGTCTATTTCATCTTCAGAGAATTCCAGTGCTCTTACCGAGACGGTATTGAACAGCCTCAGATTGTATAGCTTGTTCTTGTCCCACTGCAGGGTACCCGGAAGGTTTTGCTGGCGAATCGTGTCGCCTGGTTTCAGGGAAAGTTCCCGCTCTATAATTCTGTTTCGGGTTACCTTGTTGCCGATAATGATGACACGGTTGACACGCAGAATACGGTTGGGTATGGTGTCGCGGGGCTTGACCTCTGCAGCTATAGTGGCGGCGACAGAATCACGCACCTGGGCACGCGCCCCGGTTGTGATCATAGCAACACCAATCAAAAGCCACGCCAGCATCAGGAATCTTTTTGCAGCCGAAATAACAAAAATAACGCCGGCGTCCAACGCGCTCAGACAATTGATCCTGTTTTCCGGTATGACCGGACCAGGATCAACACGCCAGCGATTATGAGGGGAATGCTGAGGATTTGTCCCATATTCAGGGGGAGGTTGTTCTCGAATGGAACCTGGTTCTCTTTCAGGAACTCATAAACGAAACGCAAACTCCACAGAATTACCATAAAATAGCCGAATATTCTCCCCTCCGGCAACTGAGCCTTATACTTGTTCCATATAGAGAAGAGAAACAGGAACAAGGCCACGCATGACAAGGACTCGTACAATTGTGCGGGGTGTCGTTCCAGACCAAAAGTCTTCACCCTCACCAATACCTGGTTGGTCTTTTCATCAAGGATGGTCTGGAACTTTATAAAATTGGCAGCCGGTTCGTCCACCAGAGGCTGGTCAATATTTGCAGTGAAATAGTACAATGTATTCTTGACTGTGTTGCGCACATAATTGGCGGCGTCCGCCTGCGTCACACCCGGCTTGAAATAAAGGAATATCTTGATGGGGACTCTTCCGTTTGTTCCGGTCGGTTCTTCCTCGTCACGCTGCACCAGGACCTGGGTAATCTTGTTTGACTTGTCATTGGCATCGCCGGCCAGAGCGCTGGTGACTGGATTGATGAACACAATACCAAGCGGGCCATTGGTGGGCTTGCCGAGGATTTCGGAATTGAAAAAATTACCAAACCGGATCAGCGCCCCTGTAAGCGCTACGAGTATAACAATCCTGTCCAGGATCTGCATGTAGTTCTGACCTGGCTTCTTTTTTCTTGCGTAAAGCCATAGGGCAAACAGTATTCCGAAGGCAGCCCCATGACTAGCAAGACCCTGCAGACCGGTGAACCGGAAGACGGGACTGAACTCAAACGGCAGAAAGATGCTCAGCGGATCGTTCCATATGATTTCAGGCTGATAAAATATGACGTGTCCCAGCCGTGCCCCCAGGATTGTGGCAACCACCATATAAATGGTAAGCGAGTCGACATCCTTTTCCGGTTTCCCTTCCTTCCGGAACATATAGTAGAGGATCTGCTGGCTGATGAGGAATCCGGCGGCAAACAACAACCCATACCAACGCAATGTAATCGGTCCTGCAGATAACAATTCGGGCCCGCCGTTCCAGAGAATATAATTCAGAAGCATGAACAACACTTTTTAAATGACCGGCAAAGATAATACGATTGCTGATTACTGATTATTGGGTGTCCAATGCATCCAGTTCTTCCTGGAAACCGCCGGACAGAATAGGGAAGCGATACCAGCTCCGGGGGTCAACATTGAGATCATCCAGATGAAACGCCGGTGCAAGCCTCTCACGCTTCCACTGGTTAACAGACCAGAGACGGAAGAATTTCCTGATCCACCCCTTTAGGGCGTCCTTGTCGTAACTGGATGAAAGCAACCGGTAGATTTCCAGCGGATTTTTGCGTTCCAGCAATGCCAGCCTTTCTATGGCAGCCAATACAGGGTAGGGCATGAGGTCCTTTTCATCCGTCTGCGCTCTTTCATGGGGGCGGAGTTCTGCTGTTGGCTGAAGTTGGTTAACTGCCTTTAAACCTTCATAGCCAAGGGAATGCTGTGCCCACCTGAGCCATTGGATAATGAATACCTTGTCCACTCCGGCAATGGGTGCCAGGCTGCCGCTGGTATCGCCATCCATAGTGGCATAACCTACATCCCCTTCACTGCGATTTGAAGTAGTGAGCAGAATGCTGTTACGCACATTGGCCAGCATCCAGACAATGGGTGAACGCGCCCGGGCCTGTATATTCTGAAGGGCGATGTCATCCGTTTCCCAACTCATCTTTCTTTCAAGTGCCGACTCTATTTTGGACCTGTATCCTGAGACTTCTTCTTCAACCGACCAGAAATAGAATTGGCTTCCGATAGAGTTGGCAAGATTTCTCGCTGACTCAAGCGTGGCAACGGAAGAGTTTTTTGTGGACTGATATGCGCAAGCCAGGAGTGTGTGCACTGCGTCTTTGACATTACGCGGGGATCGACCCGGATCATAACCCAGGCTGCTCCAGAAGGTCTCCCAGCCTTTGGCCTCACTGGCTCGACGTACCATTTCGGAAACGAGAATGGCGCAGCATGAGGAGTCGGCCCCTCCGCTGAGACTCAGGGTAAATCCCTTCGACTTGCTTTTTCTAAGGTAGTCGTACAATGCGAGAGAACCTGCCCTGACAAATTCGTCATTTTTTTCCCGGCCATCCGTTATCGGTTTCCTTTCTGACAAGGCAGGATTTTCAAAATCCAGTGTGCAGGTAAGCATACGCCTGTCGGCTATCGCCAGCCGGTCATTTATTGCCAGCAGTTCACCCATCTGCCCGAACACAATGTCACCGTCATAGATCATCCTCCCGGCTTCGTTTCCAAGATGATTTACGAACAGGTAGGCGCATTTGAATTTGGACGAGCCATCGACGATGACTTCCTTCTCGCGCCGGCCGGCCTTGCCCATAGCAAAGTGACTGGCGCTGGGATTCAGGATCAAGTCAACCCCGCGCTCGAGCAGGTGATAGCCTGGCCGGTGGCTTCGGCTCCACGCATCTTCACATATCTCAAAACCAAAACGTATCCCGTCTGTTTCGTAGATCAGTTCCCCAACGCGTACTTGCCGGCCTGCTATCTGTAAGTCAGCTACTTTTCCGGCAGGCCAGGGATCAAACCATCGCGGTTCATAATGAACGCCTTCCCGGGCAAGATTCTGTTTCAGGGAAATACCCAGCAGTTCACCGTTTCTGATTACCGCTGCTCCGTTATAGGTGGTGCCCTGAATGCGAATGGGCAATCCAACACATGCGGTGATGTTCTCGGTATGGGGAAGAATGGACAAAAGTTTCTCAAATGCCGTTGCGGAAAACCAATCACTCAGGAAAAGGTCTTCAGAACCGTACCCCGAAATGCATAGTTCTGGAAAAAGCACCAGCCTGGCACCGGCTTTTCGTGCTTCTTCGATTCCGGAAAGAATGTTAGAGACATTATGTTTCCAGTCAAAAGGAATCTGGTTCAGCGTAACGCCTGCAACGGTTAGTCGGGTCATGATTCAAAAGAGTAACCCCAAATGATTAAACAATGTTCAGTTGTTCACAGGTTTTCAGGGCGGCATCCTGTTCGGCTTTCTTTTTTGTGAAGCCGAAACCTGTTCCGTAGGCAAGGTCATCAATAAAGACCTGAATGGAAAATTCTTTTTGATTCTTTGACTTCTTCACTTCGACCATTTCAAACCTGACCGCCTTGTTGTTGCGCTGCGTCCATTCGATGATTTTGCTCTTGTGGTTCACATTGTTTTGGATCACAAGATTAAGATCAAAGTGGGGCTGGATCAGTTTGTCGATAACGAATTTCTTGCAACGCAGGTATCCTTTGTCGAGGTAGACAGCGCCCACTATGGCCTCCAGTGTATTGCCCAACACTACCTGTTGGAGTTGAGCATTCTTCTGGTCGAATTGCACGATGTGGCTGATGCCCATTTTTCGTGCGAGTTGGTTGAGGGCCTCCCGGTTAACGATGCGCGACCGGATTTCTGTGAGAAACCCTTCGTCTTTGAATGGGTATTTTTTGAAAAGGTAATCGGCTACTGCAGCGCCAAGGATGGCATCGCCAAGGTATTCAAGGCGTTCGTTGGATTCGCGGAAGCCATTGGTCTCTTTTGCCCTGCTGGTGTGAAGGGTGGCGAGTTTATAAAGTGACAGGTTGGATGGCGTAAAGCCCGTAATCGTCCTGATGGCGGTGATCAGCCTTCGATCGTCTTTCTTCTTTTGACCCCCTGAAGGGATTTTAATCAAGCTCCACACGAGCCGTTCCTACTCTGCTTTCCCTATGATAATTGAGGCATTATGTCCGCCAAAGCCGAACGTATTGCTGAGGGCGACCCTCACATTACGCTGCTGTGCTTTGTTGAAAGTGAGATTCAGTCGAGGGTCGAGTCCTTCATCATCCGTGAAATGGTTGATGGTGGGGGGCACGATCCCTTCATTAATTGCGAGGAGACAGGCGATAGCCTCAATGGCTCCGGCGGCTCCAAGCAAGTGACCTGTCATGGATTTGGTCGAGCTGATGTTCATCTTATAGGCATGCTCGCCAAATACTTTTTCAATGGCTCTCACTTCGCCGATATCACCGAGCGGAGTGGAGGTGCCATGGGTGTTGATGTAGTCTACGTCAGAAGGCTTGATGCCTGCATCTTCCAGGGCATGCTGCATCACTTTGGTGATCCCTGCTCCTTCAGGATGGGGGGCGGTGATGTGGTATGCGTCGGCAGACATGCCGCCTCCAAGCACTTCTCCCCAGATCTTTGCGCCCCGGGCTTTGGCATGTTCGTAAGTTTCCAGTACCAGTGCACCGGCGCCCTCGCCCAGAACGAATCCGTCTCGTTCTTTGTCGTAAGGCCGCGAGGCGGTAGCCGGCGAGTCGTTTCGCTCTGACAGTGCTTTCATGGCGTTGAAACCTCCAACACCTGCTTCACACACTGCAGCCTCAGAGCCACCCGTGATAATGACATCGGCACGGCCAAGTCTCAGGTGGGTGAAGGCATCGAAGATCGCATTTGTGGAGGTGGCACAGGCAGACACCACGGCATAGTTCGGACCACGGAAGCCATACTTGATGGAAATGTGTCCGGCTGCTATGTCCGGAATCATCTTCGGTATAAAGAATGGATTGAAACGTGGTGTTCCGTCACCTTTTGCAAAGGCCTTGACTTCTTCCTGGAAAGTGATAAGACCTCCAACGCCTGAACCCCAGATCACACCGACCCGGTCCGGGTCAATGGAATCAAGCGGAAGGTTGGCGAGTTGGATGGCTTCGTCTGCAGCGACCAGTGCATACTGGGTGTAAGGATCCACCTTTCTGGCCTCTTTCCGATCCATAAAATTGGTGGGATCGAAGCCTTTCAGTTCGCAGGAGAAGCGTGTCTTGAAGAGAGTAGCATCAAACTTGGTGATAGGGGCCGCGCCACTGGTTCCATTTCGAAGGCCTTCCCAGTATGCCTTCAGGTTATTGCCTATTGGCGTGAGTGCACCTATCCCAGTGATGACTACTCTTCGTAAATTCATAGCTTAAAAATTGGAGACAATAGGGTGTCTCCTGATTATTTCTTAGCGTTCTGCTCCAGGTAGGCAATAGCCTGACCTACGGTCGCTATATTCTCAGCCTGATCGTCCGGAATGGAGATGTTAAATTCCTTTTCAAACTCCATGATCAACTCGACGGTGTCCAAAGAATCAGCGCCAAGGTCATTGGTAAAGCTTGCTTCGGGCGTTACCTCTGACTCCTCAACTCCCAGTTTCTCGATGATGATCTGTTTTACTTTAGTTGCGATTTCGGACATGTTTGTAAGGTTTAAGGTATTTTAAAAATCTGCGCAAAGTAAGAGATTTGGGGGGATATTATCAAACCTTTGGTTGTTTTGATGCCGCTGATCTATGCCTTCCAAAAACAGGAAAAATACCCTTGAAATTGACTACTCATACAATTTTGAACTCCTTGGTATTCGAACAGCACTTAAGGGTTACAAACTCGCATGGCACATTAACCAATTGTTGAACACCCGGCTGGTGAGGAAAGATGATCTGGTACTTCACTACAAAAAGGGACAGGAAGGAAGGTATGATCATTTCTCGTTTCAGACGCCTTTGAATAACCTCCATTTGTTTCGCAATAAGCCCCAGGAAATGGAAAAAAACGTCCCTTCCCTGGCTCCGGAATTTCCTCACTTTGACTTCATTCTGATGACCCAAAGTGAGGAATCGCTGTCCGGCAATCGTTTGCAGGAATACTTGCGTAACATTCCTTCCGTCGAATTGGCCACTTTAATACCTTTGGCCTCCTTAAAATCAAAGGAGAATTTTATTTTTTAACCGGTGCTCCAGTTGCACGGTTTCACTAGCGCAATCAAGCATGGAAAAAGTCTCGTACAACCGAACCAAGATCGTAGCGACCGTAGGACCCGCTTCTAATTCCAAAGATACCTTGAGGGCGCTCGTGAGTGAAGGCGTGGATGTGTTCAGACTTAATTTCTCTCACGGCAAACATGAAGAACATCAGAAGGTCATCGATGCGGTAAGGGAAATCAACGCGGAACTGGGGACCCATGTGGCGCTCTTGCAGGACCTGCAGGGACCAAAGATCAGGGTAAATGAAGTCAAGGAAGGAACTGTCCTCGCTCCCCGCCAGAATATCATCATCACCACCCGTGAGTTGATAGGGGATAACGAAATCTGCAGCACCAGCTACAAGGATCTCCCCAAAGACGTAAAGCCGGGCGATATGATTCTCATCGACGACGGCAAGATTGAACTGAAAGTGAAGGAATCGCGCGAGATCGACGTGTTGTGCGAAGTGGTGTATGGGGGAACGCTGAAGTCGAGGAAGGGGATAAACCTGCCGTATTCAAAAGTCACTGCACCTTCGCTTACGGAAAAGGACCTGGCTGACCTGGAGTTCGGATTGAAGAACAATGTGGATTGGGTTGCACTCTCTTTTGTGCGGAAGGCAAAGGATATCGAAATCCTGAGAAGCATCATTGATTCAAGGAAATCCACCACGCGTATAGTTGCCAAGATCGAGAAACCTGAAGCACTTGAAAATATTGACGCCATTT
The DNA here is from genome assembly GCA_018266395.1 of Bacteroidota bacterium. Lineage (GTDB taxonomy): Bacteria > Bacteroidota > Bacteroidia > Cytophagales > Cyclobacteriaceae > ELB16-189. The sequence continues at coordinate 90,339 of JAFEAM010000005.1, forward strand.
TATCGGCCACCGACGCCGTAATGGTGGCCCGCGGCGACCTTGGAGTAGAGATATGGCTCGAGGAAGTGCCCATGGTGCAGAAGATGCTCGTGGAAAAATGCAACAAGCTGGCGAAACCCGTGATCGTGGCTACTCAAATGATGGAGAGTATGATTACCAGTCCACGGCCTACCAGAGCGGAAACCAATGACGTGGCCAACGCCGTGATGGACGGCGCGGATGCGCTGATGCTTTCCGCAGAGACGGCCGCTGGTGATTATCCGATTGAAGTAGTGCGCAGCATGGTACGAACTATCGGCTCCGTGGAGAAGCAGGCGAACATTTACTATCGATTCAGGGACGCAGACCGTCACTCACCGATTTTCGTTCACGACAGCCTCATACTGGCTGCATGCAAACTTGCCAAAGAGGTAAATGCCAAGGCCATCGTAGGGATGACCTCCTCAGGTTACACTGCATTCAAATCATCCTCTCACCGACCCAATACAAACATATTTGTTTTCACAGGCAACCGGACAATCCTCAATACCATGAACCTGGTTTGGGGAACGAGGGCTTATTATTATGAGAAGCACAACTCTACCGACGAGACTATTGCCGATGTGGAGGAGATCCTGAAACGTGACGGCCATGTGAAGTCTGGCGACATCTTCATCAGCCTTGCCAGTATGCCTATTCAGGAGCGGAGCCGCACGAACACCATCAAGATTAATGTGGTGAAGTAGTCCGGGTGCAATTCCGGATTACTTAACTATGACTAATTGCTTATTTCTTATTGTTGGTGAGGGGTTCGACGAGGATTACTTCTTCGCGATCCACAACCACTGCACCTGCTGGGGCGCCTTTTCTTTTTCTTACATACTTGCGCAAGGTGTAGGCCACCGGGCAGAGTGATTCGTTTCTCCGTTTGGAGTAATAGGCTGCCAGACTTGCAGCATATTCAATAACATCCTTAGGGAAGGTTTTTCCACCCTGGTTTTTGATGATCACATGAGAGCCGGCTACATCTTTCGCATGAAGCCACATATCTTCTTTGTGAGCCAGTTTTGTTGTCAGGGTATCATTTGCTTCAGCATGTTTGCCAACCCAAATGTCGAAGTCTTTGAAGCGGAACGAATGATAAGGCAATGCAATGCGCTCCTGCCCGGCGCTTGCCTTACCTGAGAGGGAGGCCTGCATGGTTTCGAGTTGATCGAAATTGGCAGTTTCAAGTTGGGCTAATTGCTCAAGAATTTCCCCTAAATCCTTTTCCTTCCGGTCGAGGGCTGCGCGTAACTGGTCTATTTCGATTTGCTTGTTCTTGCCCTTGCGGTAATACAACTCAGCATTTTTCTGAGGAGTGAGTTCCCTTCTCAGTGGAATTATGATCCGCTCTGCCGGTGCATCAAAAGGAAATGTTTCGAACTGGACCATTCCCTGGTTTATTTCATGCAGGTGGGCCATAATGAGATCTGCCCATTGCTGGTAGTGTTGATCTCTGGTGAGTTCGTTCAGTTTACTCCGGTTTTTTTCAAGGAACGACTCGGTCTGTTTCCGCCTGCCTTCCAAATGACTATGAAGTCTTGCTCTGAGTAGATAAACACCTGCAGTCTTGTTTCGGAGAACAAAGAATTCGTTAATGGCTTCCAGGGGATCCTGGAATTGTGCAACGGCCCCGTTTTTCTTAAGCAAACTCAGCCGGATGGAGGCACCTTCCTTGATGATGGAGAAGACCGGATGCTCGAGTTGTTTACGAATTTCCTGGATAGCTTCAAACCGGTCCTTCAAGGATTTTGAAGTGAAGCCCTGGGTTGAAAGATAATCCCAGATGTATTTGCCGAAAGTAAAGTACAGCCTCTCAGGGTGATCCGGTGCTTCGCCAAATCGCTCATAGCTCCAATCGATGTCGCGATGCAGGCCGGAAAGTTGCAAGGTCAGGTCCAGGGAAAGATTCTTTCTGAATACCTCCACGACCTTCTCGTGTTCAAATAATATGACGTTGGAGGGACGTCCATGCATCTTGAACACCAACTGCAATCCGTCGGTCAGTTTAATGCCCAAGCTCCTTTCATTGCGGAAGGTGAATATATCTTCTACCGTCTTCATGATCACCGGCAAAAAAAGGTCAACACTGTTCTTGCGCGCACGTTTGAAGTGCTCAGGAAAGTAAAGGCATTGGAAATCGCCGCTCATGACCACTTTGATGAAGAACGATTCTTTGCCGTTGTTCAATTCCATGACCAATTCATCTCGCTCCTGGCTGAAGCACGACACCAAGGTGAAGCCGGTCAGTCTGCCACGTAGGCGCTCTGAGAGTTTGGACAGGAAGTAGAAATTATTGTGCAAAGGCGGGCCGGTCTGGCGGCATCACAAAGTAATGCGCAGGCTGTCATAAGCCAAAGCAATCCCAGCAGGCAGGGATCGCTCAATCTCCAGGTGCCGGCCCAAATGGTGACTGGCGTGTGTCAGGTAAGTCTGTGCTGCACCGACTTTTTGAGCGATTTGAACAGCTTCTTCCAGGTTGAAATGGGAGACGTGCTTTTCTTTTTGCAGTGCATTCAGGACCAGCACTTTTGTGCCGCGCAGCAGGTCATAGGTTTCATCCGGGATGAAGTTGGCGTCGGTGATATAGCTGAAGTCATGAATCCGGAATCCGAAAACCGGCATCCTGAGATGACGGACGGGCAGGGGGGTTATAGTGATGCCAGCTGCCTGGAATGGTTTGTCATTGATTTCAATAAGCTCCAGTTGTGGCACGCCGGGATACCGGTCACCGTCAAACACATAATAATATTCCACTTTCAGACGGTCGAGCACGTGGCGATGGCCAAACACCGGCATGTCCATTTTGTGGAGGAAGTTGAAGGCGCGTACGTCATCCAGGCCTGCTACATGGTCCTTGTGTTCGTGGGTGAAAACGACCGCATCCAGCCGCTGGACGTGCTCGCGCAGCATCTGCTGACGGAAGTCCGGACCTGTATCAATCACCAGACTTTTGCCGTTCGTTTCAATGAGCACCGAGGTGCGCAGCCGCTTGTCCCGGTAGTCCAGGGATTGGCATACCTCACACCCGCATCCGATCACGGGAACGCCCTGTGAGGTACCGGTGCCAAGAAACGTTACTTTCAATAATCAGAGTTTTACTTCTTCCTGCAGGAGTTCCTCGTAGAACTTCAGGTTTTTTTCACTGAAACGGGTGGTATCCAGGGTGAGGTTACGAAGGATTTCCAGAATCACGTTGATCTTCCCTTCGGTCGTGAAGAACTTGTTGACGATCATAATCTTCTGGTCACGAAGCAGACAGTAGCCTGACTTGAAGCTTCCCTTTTCGTAACGCAGATGATAGTCTGATTCAGCGATAAGATCTTCAAGCTTAACGAGGAACTGATGGGTGTACTTGACCATTTCGGACGCAGAATAATTTGCTGCAATCTATGAAATTGGAGCGGCCTATGTCAAAAAAATCTTTTTCTCACGTGTGTCAGATGCAGGTACAAGCCTCGCGGTGTCTACTTTTGTAGCAGCATGACCGCGAATACCCTGATTGTTTTGGTGGGACCAACAGCGAGTGGCAAGTCGGCCATGGCGGTCCGTCTGGCCATGTATTATCGCACAGAGATTGTATCAGCGGACTCACGACAGTTGTTCAGGGAACTTGATAAGGGAACTGCCAAACCTACTGAGGCTGAGTTATCTACTGTAAAGCATCACCTGATAAACGGTCACTCCATTCACGACCCGCTTGACGCTGCCGATTACGGGAAAGAAGCCAGGAAGATTATTGATGAGATATTTCGCCGTCAAAATATGGCAATACTTTGCGGCGGCAGCGGACTCTATATCAAGGCCGTACTGGAAGGTTTCGACGAAATGCCCGCTATACCGGAAAGAATAAGGCAGTCAGTGGTATCTGAGGTTGACGAAGGGGGACTTGAATGGCTGCAGAAGGAAGTGTCGAGGGTTGATCCAGACTACTTTGAAGTGGTGGACCGGCAGAACCCTCAGCGGCTTATGAGGGCTATGGAAGTATATCGAGCCTCGGGTGTTCCATTTTCAGCGTACAGAAAAAAGAGCAAACTGTCACTGCCATTCAAAGTGATAAAGATTGGACTATGTCCACCCAGGGAGCAATTATTCGAGCGCATTGACCAGCGCATGGATGACATGATCCGGGACGGGTTGTTTGAGGAGGCGGAACGTTTGTTTCCTCTCCGTCATCTCAATGCCCTTCAAACAGTCGGCTATCAGGAAATATTTGGATACCTCGAAGGCCAATATGACAAAACGGAAGCGATAAGGCTCTTGAAGCGCAACTCCAGACGGTATGCCAAACGACAAATGACATGGTTCAGGCGGGATGCCAGTGTCAGCTGGTTCTTACCTGAAGACTGGAACGGGATTGTCAGCTGTATAGACGAGACCATCTCCGGAGATCACTCATGAAAAGAAGAGCCTTTTTAAGGCAGGTAGGGTTGGTTACAGCCGGGATGGTGTCAGCACCTGCCTTTGCAAGGATCCGTATGCAAGCGGATTCATCCTGTCGCTATGTGCTGCGCGGGGCAAGAGTCTTCGCCCAGAATGCGCTGAAAGTATTGGATGTCGGAATTCTCCCAACCGGCAGACTGTTAATTGGCGAGACCGGGAAGCTGAACGGAGATGAGATTATTGACGTTACCGGGAAGATTGTTTCACCGGGGTTCATCGACATACTGGCAGACAATGCTGCCAATCCTGAGAGGACCTATCGCATCTTTGAAAAATACAAAGTCACCGATGGTGTGACCACTGCTCTCCAGATGCATGGGGGCAGTAGTGACTGTGCATCTTATTACAAGTATTTCAATGGTGTTCCGCATGCCATCAATTTCGGCGTATCCACTTCAGTAATGCGCATCCGGTATGCTACGTCCAGCCTTGATGAAAGAAAACGCAGAGTCGAAAAGTGTCTGGCGGAAGGCGCACTGGGTGTATCGCACAGCATCGAATATCAGCCAACCAGTTATGAGGAGACACTGGTTTATGCCAGGCTGGCTGCAAAATACGACCGCACATTTTTTCTCCATTTACGGTATTCGTCCCGTGAACAGGAACTGGAAGGGGTTGATGAGGCGGTTCGTTTTGCCAAAGACGCTGGCGTGAAAGTGCACATCGATCACCTTCACTCGACCGGAGGCACTTACCATATGAAGGAGGCGCTCGATAAAATCAGAACGGCAAACCGCCAGGGACTCCGTATGACATGTTGCGTTTATCCCTATTCTTATTGGGCAACCTATCTGCATTCCAAACGCTTTGATGAAGGCTGGCAACAACGGTACGGGCTTACTTATAAGGACCTCAGGCTCGTGGGAACAGGAGAGCGCCTGACAAAAGAGAGTTTTGCCCGTTACCGTGCGCAGCACAGACTGGCTGCTGTTCCTGAAGGAATCCTTCCGCTCGCCGAAACAGTTGACCTCGCCCTGAAAGAAGATTTCTGCATGATCGGCTCAGACGGAGGTATTGAATATGAACCTCATGCCAACTCGCACCCCCGTGGTGCCGGATGTTTTGCAACGACACTGCATCATTCAAAAGAACTTGGAATTCCATTAGAGAAGATGCTTTCTAAAGTCACCACCCTTCCTGCAAGCCTGGTGGCAAATGCAATGAAGGACAGGGGTGTCATTGAAAGTGGAGCTTGGGCCGATCTGACTGTTTTTGATCCTGAGGAAGTCAATGGGACTGCGACAGTGGAAAATCCTAATAGTTATTCCGCCGGTATTCAGATGGTCTTTGTAAACGGGAAGCAGGCCTACCGTGATGGAAAGGTTCAAACTGGGCAGGGTGTAGGGATTCGTTATTAATTTTGCCGCTGTAATGTCCGCCGAAGCAAGCACAAGCGAGAGATCAGAAAAGAAGGTACTGATAATAGCCTACTACTGGCCGCCGTCAGGCGGAAGCGGAGTGCAGCGATGGCTGAAATTTGTAAAGTACCTTCCGAAGCTGGGCTGGACGCCGTTTGTCTTTACGCCTGAGAACCCATCCTATCAGATCAAGGATGATTCACTAATGAAGGATGTTCCTCCGGAGGCAGAGGTGATCCGCTTTCCTATTTGGGAACCGTATGAATTGTTCAACAGTTTGTCGGCGCTGACAGGAAAGAAACAGGTGAAGCAGACCGACCTTGTCGCCACTGAGAAGAAGAGCTTCATGCAAAGGGTAAGTGGCTGGATACGCGGCAATCTTTTTGTTCCAGATGCGAGAATTTTCTGGGTTAAGCCGTCCGTTGAATTTCTATCCGATATCCTGAAGTCAAATCAAATCCATACACTGGTAACGACAGGGCCTCCGCACAGTTTGCACCTTATTGGTCTGCGACTGAAAAAGAGGTTTCCGGAACTTCGGTGGATCGCTGACTTCAGGGATCCATGGAGCGAATGGGATCTGCTGGATACATTTTCAATGTCGGGTTGGGCGAAAAGGAAGCATCAGCGTTTGGAACGACAGGTACTCCAGACAGCAGACCGGGTAATGACCATCGCGCCCTATCATGTTGCCCGGCTGGAACAATTGGGGGGAAAGAAGGTCGACCTGGTTACAAATGGTTTTGACGAAGATGATTTCCTCATCCACCAGCACAGAAAAACAGAACAATGGACGCTTCGTCACATCGGGATGGTGGACCAGTTGAGGGATCCCAGACCGTTTATGCTGGCACTGAAGAATGTTCTGGTGGCCCAACCTGACATGGTAAAGAATGTTAAAGTCGAGTTCATCGGTTCCGTTAATTCTGTATTTCGGGAATTCATTGCAGCTGAGCCGGTACTGTCATCTGTGGTCAGGTTTACAGAGCCCATTTCCCACGGGAAGCTGCTTCAAACCTATGGAGAGACGGATGTTCAATTGCTGGTACTGGCGCATACAGCCATCGCACCAGGCAACCTCCCGGGCAAGCTATTTGAATATCTGGCCTCAGGCAACTTCATTTTTGGGACAGGTCCTTCGTCAGGTGATGCGGCTGATATACTCTCGCAAACAGGTGCCGGAGTTATTTTGGAAAGGACTGATACTGATGGTATGGAGCGTGTAATTAGGGAAAGGTATCAGCATTGGTTGCATGGAACTGACGGTCCGCCCCGTAACGTAGAGCGCTTCACACGGAGGCGACTGACGGAAAGGCTCGTTGCCATTCTTGAAGACCGGCAGCTATCGTGATCATATTTTATTTCCGTCTAAGGAAAGGAAAAGTCTTGCTCAGGATATCAGTTGCTTCAGGTGATATGCCTGTGACCAGAACCATTATACCGAATAACAGCGACAAGGCAGCTGATCGAATTACCATGTCAGTCATGGGACTGCTGAAATAGGGAATGACCAGGTGCAACCCCCAGGTGCCCGCAGCTATAATGGCCACTTTAATAAAGGAAACGCTAAAAGGCTGCAGCCCTGTAACGCGCCAGATGAAAATGAATTTGACCAGGTTAAACAATATCAGCGTGATGGCTGCACCCATGGCGGCCCCCATGATGCCGTAAATAGGAATCAGCCAATTGTTGAGGGTAACGATCATTACGGAAAGGAATACAATCAACACAATGTTAAAGCGATAATACTTTGAGTAAACGATTAGCTCACTGTTGGGGCCAAACAACATGTCGACCAGTTTGCCTGCGCCCACAATGATCACAACCCAGCGACCCGCCTCGTAGTAGTCACCCTTGGGCATGAGCAGGAAGATGGAATGTAAGTTGGCGACAACGCCAATGAACAGGATGGAACCCAGAAGGAATTGGTTCAAGGCTGCCTTGTGATAGATCTTGGCGATTTCCGCTGTATCATTTTTCTCAAATCCTCTTGAGATAAGGGGGGTGGCCACTTGTGTAATGGCACGTTTTGGAATCTCAATAACCGTCGCCATGTAGAATGAGGTGGTGTAGATCGCCACTGGAGCAAGTCCGAGCAAACCTGCCACCATCATGCTGTCCACCTTTCCAATGACTATCAATCCTGCTGTTCCGGCAAAGCTGAGTGCGCTGAAGGTGATGAGCTCCTTTCGAGTTTCAGGGGACATCATTCCGGAATCGATCTTCAAGACCAATTTGCCCTGCAATGCAAGTCCAATAATCAAGATCAGGAGGCAGAAGGCATAGATCAGGACAGAAAAGACCATCACCTGCTGAAAATCCAACCAGCCTTTGAAGTAGATCAGCACCAGTATCCCCAGCAGCAAGCGGGCCACGATCTCTTTAAGAAGATTGGGAAGAATATTCTGCAGCAATGATCGGGAGTAGATTTCCAGAAGTGTGGACACAACCGTGATGAACGTCATCCACAACACCAGACCCGCGTAGTGTACAAAGTCGGCGGCGTTTTGCTGGAAATAGCCCAGGATGGTTTGTTCAAAGAGAAAGAACAGCGCCAGGAAGAGTGCAAACGCAGCCAGGGCCGCAAGCAGGATCAGGTTAATGAACTTGCCTGCCTGTTCAGAGAATTTGGGAAGAAAGCGAATGATGCTTTGCGCCAGACCGAACTGGGCGAACTGTGCCATAAGGATCGCGGCATCCTGGAGGGTGCGCATGAGTCCCACCTGTTCCGGGGTAAGAAACCGCGGATAGAGATACATCAGGTTGATGTATCCGATCAGCACACCGGCATAGGCAATGATGGTAGTGGCGATACTTTGGCGGATGATGACTCCCATCAGGATATTGTAATCGCAAAATACTTTATTTGCAGTACTTAATATTGTCTTGTGAACGTATTGGATCAGGTTTGGGGTAAGAAGGGTCTTCAGTTCATCTTTCAAAAGCTTTATGCATTTGCCCTCAAGGGAATGAACTATGGACGTGCAGGAGACTACATGTTCAATGGTGAGGGACCACTTATCCAGAGCATTCGCAGCATGGTTTCATCGCGCACCTGCGTGCTGTTCGATGTGGGTGCTAACAAGGGCGAATTCACGAGGAAGGTGATGGAGGAATGGCTGGGCATGAATTATCATCTCTATGTATTTGAACCGGCCGAAAAATCATTCGAGATTCTCCGCCAGACTGTTCAGTCCCCCGGATACGTCTATTTTTTCAAGCTGGGATTTGGCGAGGCGCCCGGCATGATGGACCTGTATACCAATGAAGAAGGTTCAGGTCTTGCCTCTGTATATCAGCGCGATCTTTCCCATCACAACATAGATTTCAGCAAGCGTGAAACGATTGAGGTAACAACCATTGATCTTTTTTGCGAGCAGAACAAGATCGAGCATATCGACTTTCTTAAACTGGATGTGGAAGGGCATGAACTTGCTGTACTGAGGGGCGCTCACAAAATGCTCTCGGCTGGAAGGATTCAGATTGTTCAGTTTGAGTTCGGCGGATGCAACATCGACTCAAGGACGTTCTTCCGTGATTATTATAACTTCTTCAGAAAGGACTTTCATTTGTATCGCGTGTTGTCAAATGGATTGCTTCCCATTGATGACTATTCGGAGAAACTGGAGGTATTCCAGTCGGCCAACTACCTCGCTGTCAGGAAAGACTAGCTCGTTCGTCTGGAGATTTCTATAGGCCCGTGGAGTCCATTGCGTGCTGCGACGATCAGGCCATCCACTGAGAAGCTGGCATCCAGGTCGGCCTCGCAAAGGATTTCGTAGGAATAGGATTGAAGTTTCGCGATGCATTGCCTGTGCAATTCGTTGCTGTGGGTGGAGATGAACAGGTAGTCGATCTGCTGACCGGCCAGCAGCTTATGCGCGCCTTCAAGCATTTTTAATTCATAACCCTGAATGTCGCTGTGAAGGAGGTGAAGGCGTTTGATTTGGTGCTTATCTGCCAGGTAGTCGACAGAGTAGAGTGGTATGTTGCGTGCCGTTTCAGTTTTGTCGGAGATAAACCCCAGGTCGAAAGATCCATCAAAGCCGTTCAGCCTGAAGTTCAGCTTTCCGAAGTTCATCTTATGGGGATCGGGTTCAATCATGATGCAACGTGCACTCTTTACCCGCTGCATGAACCACATGGAGTAGAAGGCCCAGTAACTCCCAACTTCCAGCATCACGGCACCTTCAGGAATCTTATTAAGGATAAGGTCAAAGGCATATTCTTCCTGAGGCTCATGAACTCCCCGGTTTTCGCTTAGCAGGAGGGCATTGCCGTAGTCGTAATAGCTGCCTAAGGTGATCTTCAAGCCATTGTGCATGAGTTGATGATCCTTGAAAATTTCACCGGCGCGACTAGCGTGTTGCAGGCGGTTGTTGTCGGGTGACGCTTTAACGGTATCAATACGCTTCTGCCAGTACGAAGTGAGCTTGTATTTCCTTACGCCCCAATGAAACCGCCAGTTGAAATAGGAGGTCCGGTTGAGGACGCCCAGGATGGCGTTGTACAGCCAGGGTATGTTCTTCATTTTTTGTTTAAGGCCCATCCCCCTAATTTTGAGCGCAAGTATACAGAATATCGGGGATGATAATTGTTCGCCTTCGCGGTGGCCTCGGCAACCAGCTCTTTCAATATGCCGCCGGAAAGGCATTGGCCATGCATCACCGAACTCCGTTGAAGCTGGACCTGTACACCTACCAAAAGCATCCGTACCGGAAATTTGAATTGGACAAATTCAAGGTCGATGCCATTGAGGCATCAAGGAAGGAAGTGCACAGGTTTACAGGCAGCAATCCCATTATCCGTTACCTGAATAAAAGAGAAAACTATTTTCGCTGTCCTTCGGTTTTTGCCCAGCCGCATTATCATTTTTATGAGGATTTCTTTTCCCTGCCGGAAGATCTTTACCTGAGCGGATATTGGCAGAGCGAAAAATACTTCAATGCGATAGCTGATGTAATCTGCAAAGAATATACCCCGTCGCAGACTCTTGATAGCCGCAATCAGGAGCTCACAGCAAAAATGATTTCAGAGAATTCAGTTTCCATTCATGTGAGGAGGGGAGATTATTCGAGTCAACACTACAACAATTTCTTCGGTGGACTGACTACCGGATATTATGAGGAGGCAATTCGGGTAATCAAGCAACAGGTTGCCGATCCGGTATTCTATTTCTTTTCGGATGATCCTGCCTGGTGCAGAAAAGCCTTTCCTGGAATTGAAGCCTCCTTCATGGAGCATAATAAAGGTGATGATTCATTCAAGGACTTGCTTCTCATGTCTTCCTGTCGCCATCAGATTGTTGCCAACAGTACCTTCAGCTGGTGGGGCGCATGGCTGAATCAGTTTGAAGGTAAGCAAGTGATTGCACCGCTGAAATGGTTTCAGTCCAGTTATTTGTCACGCAGGGAACCTGTTTATGCCTGCCGCTTTTACAACACCAAAGACCTTATCCCTTCAACGTGGACGCGGATTTGACAAAGCAGAAGAGGCCGGTGGTCATGCTGGCCAATGCTGGTCATAAGCCACTCGACACACGCATTTTTTTCAAGGAGTCGAAGTCACTGCGCGAGGCGGGTTGGCCTGTTACGCTGATCATTCCCTATAAGGAAGACTTCATAAAGGATGGCATTCAGGTGAAGGCAGTGCGTCCTCCGGCGAAGGGCTGGGAGCAACTGGTGCGTTGTCCATTGGACATCTGGAAGCTGGCACGCCGCGAGAGTCGGCGCTCGGTGTTTCATCTTCATGATTCAGAATTGCTGATCGTAGGTCTTCTTCTCAAGTTAGGCGGGCGCACCGTAGTGTATGATGCACACGAGGATACGCCACTGCAAATCAGCTACCAGCACTGGATCCCTTCATGGATCAAATGGGCTTATAGTATTTTATATCGGCTGCTGGAAAAACTGGCAGGCTGGTTCTTTGATGCTGTGATTGTTGCAGAGCCCGTCATAGCCAGATATTTTCCTTCGCGGAAAGTCCTGCTCGTACGCAACTTCCCCATCATGGCATCTTTCAAAGGGGAAAAGCCACTGTCTGAGCGGAAAGATCAGTTGGTGTATGTGGGTCTGCTCAGCAGGCCGAGAGGAGCAGAGGAAATGCTGGCGGCTTTCAAAGAGGCAAGAACCCGTTGTAGTTCAGTGTTCGTCCTTGGCGGGAAGTTTGCTCCTGCCATCCTGGAGAGCCAATTGCTTCCACAGGAAGGTGTGCAGTACTTGTCCTGGTTGCCGTACGAAAAAATGATCGAGACATTGTATGAATCCAGGATCGGTGTAATAGTCCCCAATCCTATTGAGCGATACCGCACCAACTATCCCGTGAAACTCTTTGAGTATATGGCAGCGGGGATGCCTGTGATCGCTTCACGGGAAGGAGAGTCTGCCGCATTTGTCAGGGAGGCAGAGGCCGGTATGCTGGTCAATCCTCTTGATCCGCACGAAATCGCAGAAGCAATGGTGAAGTTGGCCACAGACCTTTCAGTTTCCCAGGAGATGGGCCGGCGCGGCCGCCGCCTCATACTGGAGAAATACAATTGGGAGTCAGAGGCGAGGAAACTGGTTCAACTATACTCTACCTTGCCGGACTGATCATGCTGAGAAAATTATTCCGATACCTGGCCGCCTTCGGCATTTATCCCAAACTGGTTACCTCCAGTCTGAAAGGGTGGTCGTTCTTTCTCAGGGACCTTCATGAATTAAGGCGACAGGCAAAGGGAAGAAGTGAATTCCCTTTGGCAGATCATTATCCGATACTTCGGGAAAGGTTTGAGACCAACGGTGACCTTAAAAGTCACTACTTCCATGAGGACCTCCTGGTCGCTCAGCGCGTATTTGAAAATAATCCTCTCAAACATGTAGATGTGGGTTCAAGGGTTGATGGTTTTGTTGCGCACATCGCGTCCTTTCGAAGCATCGAAGTTTTTGACATCCGTCCACAGCAGGCCGAGGTGAAGAATATCAGGTTTGTGACAGCGGATTTCATGGATATCCCCCAGGAGCTGCACAACTACACTGATTCACTCTCGTCGTTGAATGTCATTGAGCATTTTGGCCTGGGAAGGTACGGCGACCCGGTTGACTACGACGGACATATCAAGGGACTCGATAATATGAGGAAGGTGCTGAAGCTGGGAGGGAAGTTCTATCTGTCAACACCCATTGGTCCTCAGCGGATTGAATTTAATGCACACCGTGTGTTCAGTGTCGATTACATGTTGAGTTTGTTTACGCCTTATTATTCAATCGACAGGTTCTCCTTTGTGGATGACCATGGTGATTTGCACACTAATGTGAGCCTGGATGCAACCAAAGTCGCGGACAACTTTGGCTGCCGCTTTGGGTTTGGGATCTTTGAGATGACGAAGATTAGCTGATAGGCCTGTCATTTAATCCTTCCTGGATTTTCCTTTACGTAACTTTCCCAGCTTTTTCCAGCACTTTTCTGTGGTCCTTTACCCTGGTAGTGGTGACATAAAGCAACAGCAAGTGCATCGCTGGCATCCAGCAGCTTTGGAAGTTCTTTCAGTTTGAAGATCTGCATGACCATTTTGGCCACCTGCTCCTTGGATGCATTGCCGTTGCCGGTAACAGATTGCTTGACCTTCTTCGGAGCATATTCCACAATGGGAATCTCCCGGAACAGTGCTGCAGACATGGCCACACCCTGGGCGCGCCCAAGTTTCAACATGGACTGGACATTCTTCCCATAGAATGGAGCTTCGAGCGCAACTTCATCTGGATTGAATTCATCCACCAGGCCAAGAACCCGTTCGAAGATCTTCTTTAGCCTAAGTTCATGCGACTCAAACTTAGAAAGTTGTATGACTCCGAATTGAAGGAGGGTGAGTTGCAGGCCGTGAACAAGGATCACGCCATAGCCCATCACATTGGTGCCAGGATCAAGCCCGAGGATGATCTTCTCTTTCAGAGGTTTTTTGTCAACTTTGCTCACGCCTCAAATTACACACAAGTTTTGAATGACATCACTCCTGATCATCCTGCTTTCAAGTTACCTGATCATGCTGGTGTTGTTGATTTGGGGTTTTACGCGCGCAACCCAACGACCTGAGCCCGTGCGTGGAGTTGCTCCGGGACTGAGTGTAATCGTCCCTTGCAGAAATGAGGAGGCCAATCTTCCTTCGTTGATCGAGTCCCTGCTCCGTCAGCAATTCCCTGCCGACCAGATGGAGATTATCCTGGTGGATGATCATTCAGAGGACAATACGTTACAATTGATGGAATCGTTCAGCGAATCTTATCCACGGATCAGAGCCATTCCATTGCCCGATAAACTGGCCGGCAAGAAAGCAGCGCTGGAAGAGGGGATCAGAACTTCAAAGTTCAGTGTGATCGTAACAACAGATGCGGACTGCATTCACGAGAATGGCTGGCTTGCGGCAATAGGAAGACTGATGACCCAACCGGACACTAATATGGTGGTTGGGATGGTGAGGGTTGCATCTTCCAGCAGCAACTTTCCGAGATTGCAGTCACTGGAATTTGCATCCCTTACCGGATCGGCCATTGCTGCATTGGGCTGGGGACGGCCTTTGATGTGCAATGGCGCCAGTCTCGCGTTCCGAAAGGAGGTCTTCGAAAAAGTGGGTGGATACGAAGGTGACCGGCACCTGGCATCCGGCGATGACGAATTCCTGATGAGAAAGGTCACGGCGCTGAACCATGGGACAATTGTCCCAATGACCAATAGCGGCACCGTTGCAGAGACCCGCCCTCAGGCAACCTGGTCACTTTTTGTTCAGCAGAGAATCCGGTGGGCTTCGAAGTGGAAGCATAATCACGATCCTGTGGCGCGCACCACAGCTTTGCTCGTGGCCGGTGCTCACCTGGCATTTCTTGCGTCTATTGTGGTGTTACTGATTCACCCCGTTTCTATTTTGATGTATTGGACAGGAGGGAAGATTCTTGCAGAGGGTTATTTTTTCAGGATGGTATCAAAGAGGCTTGCTCAGCCCTTTGATCTGATTTCTTTCCTGATGTGGCAGTTGATTTATCCTTTTTACGTATTGATCATCGGCGCAGCTTCGCTGACATTATCCTGGAACTGGAAAGGCAGAAATTATGCCCAGTAAGCGCACGTACCACGGGCAATTTTCTCTTAATTTTACCGTTCACACCCTATGGAAGTTGAGATTAGAAAGCAGTTGGACCGCAAGGAGTTGGAACTCAATGCCCTCCTTGAAATCACCCAGGCAATTAATAATAATGTGCCGGAAGTGTCCCTGTTCAAAATCTTCAATTTCACATTGCGGTCGAACCTCAATATCAGGAAACTGGCTTTGTATGTGTATGATGACGGATGGAAATGCCAGGTCAACTACGGTACAAAGACCAATTTTCTTAAAGTAACACTGGATGATCGGTTTCATCTGATTCGTCAGATCCATCAGTTGTCCGAGTTTGATGAACAATGTGATTTCCATGAGTTCGACATGGTGATCCCCGTGGCCCATCAGAGCCAGACGCTTGCCGTGGTGTTTGTAGGCGGGCTCGATCCCAGCAATGCGGGCAACGGCTATGAAGATGGTGTCAAATTCATCCAGGCGCTGAGTAACATCATCGTGGTGGCTATTGAAAACAAGAAGTTGGCTCGGAAGCAGCTGGCACAGGAGGCTTTTCGCAAAGAACTGGAGATTGCCAGCGATGTTCAGCAGTTTCTCTTTCCTGAGAAGTTACCAGAGTCCGACCACCTTACCATGGAGGCAAGCTACCTGCCGCATGACCTTGTGGGCGGTGATTACTACGACTACATCCCGATCAACAAGAACCAATTCCTCATGTGCGTGGCTGATGTCAGTGGAAAGGGCATTCCAGCTGCGCTCATGATGTCCAACTTTCAGGCCTCTCTGAGGACACTGCTACGTCAAATGCCGAACCTGTCCGAGATCGTTGAAGCACTCAATTACCAGGTTCTGGAGAATACCAAAGGGGAAAAGTTCATCACGTTCTTTGGTGCGATATACGACGTCAATCTTAAAACCCTGGTGTATGTGAATGCCGGTCACAATCCTCCTTTGCTGTGGGACCGCAAACATGGAATCAGGCTCCTTGAGGACGGGAGTACCGTTTTGGGAGCGATGCATCCGCTGCCATTTTTGAAGGAAGGCTTTATTACAGACCTCGATGACTTCCTGCTCTTCTGCTACACTGATGGGTTGACAGAAACAATAAACGAGAAAGGAGAGGAGTTTGGGCTTCAGTCTCTGGTCAGTTACTTTGAAGCCAATCATAACAAGGACCTGAGGACCATTCACCAGGATATCATCGTGACGCTGGATGGATTCAAGGGTGCAAACAATTATCGCGACGACATCACGATGCTTTCCTGCAGGGTTTCCTAGCTTATGAACTTTTACCGGGTTCCTTTCTTTCTTCCCTGGCTTTACCCTTCCCTTATCTGGCGAATTCCAACCTCTGAAAAAGAAATCTTTCTCACCTTCGATGATGGTCCCATAGAAGGGCCCACTGATTTTGTTCTTGAGCAGTTGAAATCTTTTAATGCGCAGGCAACCTTCTTTTGCATCGGTGACAATGTTAGAAAGCATGCCCAAGTGTTCCGGCGTGTAGTTCAGGCAGGCCATGCCACGGGAAACCACACCTTCAATCACCTGAAGGGGTGGAATACCTGGAGGGACGATTACCTCAGTAACATCCGTCTGTGCGATGAACAAATGGCAAGTGAAGGGGCGACGCCCTCCAGAATTTTCAGGCCGCCTTACGGCAGAATAAAGCGAAGCCAGATCGGGCTTTTGAAAGACTACCGGATAGTGATGTGGGATGTATTGACACACGACTATGCTCAAGCTCTTTCTCCGGATAAATGCCTGAGGGGATCCATCGCTGCCACCCGTCCGGGATCCATTGTAGTGTTTCATGACAGCTTCAAGGCCGAACGCAATATGAATTTTGTTCTGCCCAGATACCTGGAATATTTTTCAGAGAAGGGCTATAAGTTCAGGACTTTGCCTTTGTGAAATCATTGATGCAAAGCAAGCCAATCGTGCTCATCTGTCCGCTGGACTGGGGCCTTGGTCATGCCACACGCTGTATTCCGGTTATCCATGAATTCATTCATCAAGGGTGTGAAGTGATCATCGCTTCTTCCGGAGATGCGTTGCTGTTGCTCAGGCAGGAATTTCCTTCATTGACTTCTGTGGAACTACCGGGCTACAGCCCGCGATATCAAAAGCACGGATCACTGGCAGTGACGATGCTTTCTCAGATACCTCACTTCCTGGCCGTAATACGGAATGAACATTATATTTTGAAAAGACTCGTCAGAAAATTCAAAGCCGACATTATCATTTCTGACAACCGGTATGGCTGCTTTCAAAAAGGAGTCCGTTCCATATTTATTGGTCATCAGATCAGGTTGATCTCTGTTCCGGGATTAAGCTGGTTAAGTCGGATTGTCAATTCAGGATTAAGAAGGTTCATCAATCGGTTTGATGAGGTCTGGATTCCGGATCAGTCCGAAGGTGGCCTTGCCATAGCATTCAATGCAGTAACGTCCTGCCCTCAATATTATGTCGGTTGGCTGTCCAGACTGCAACCTGCTTCTGACAGGGCAGTCAAATACAAGGTGCTGGCCATAGTCTCGGGGCCTGAGCCCCAACGAACTGTTTTCCGTGAATTGCTCATAAAGGAGTTGAAGAGGCTTGGCATGTCTTCATTATTGGTTTCAGGCGAACCTGGAAAAGCGAAGAGTCAAATGGAAGGGGCCTTACACATCGTCAATCATTTGCCGGCCAGTGAACTTCAGGCAGCTTACAATGCATCGGAAGTCGTTGTGGCGAGAAGCGGATACAGTACAATAATGGATTTGATCGCAACACGCAGGAAGGCAATCCTGGTTCCCACGCCCCAGCAAACGGAGCAAATGTCATTGGCGAGACAACTCGCAGTCCGTAAGGTGGCAGTAGTCGCGGACCAGGATCAACTGGATCTGCCAACTCAGCTCGAGGCCTTGAATGATTGTTCGGGTTTTGGTGTTTTCAGGATGGACCAATCATTACTGAAAGACAACATTTCGAGGATATTGAATCTCACCACATGAAAAGACTCATTGACAGTTTCGGCTATGCCTTTCGGGGCGTAGGTTTTGCGTTGACCGGTCAGCGTAACATGAAGATTCATTTTACTGCAGCCCTGATCGTGCTCGCGGCTGGTCTGCGCTTTGAAATAACCGCCATGGAATGGTGCGTTGTGGCCACCACAATCGGCATCGTGATGGCTGCCGAACTCTTCAATACCGCCATTGAGCACCTGGTTGATCTGGTCTCCCCTGAAAGAAATGCACTTGCCGGCAAAGTGAAAGACATTGCGGCCGGCGCTGTTTTGGTCACCGCGCTCATGGCAATCGTTGTAGGGGTTCTTATTTTTGGGAAATATATCGTAGGATGAGTTTGACTGACACGCATGCGCACGTATATGTAAAGGAGTTTGATGCTGACCGCGCAGAAGTGCTGACGCGTGCCGCCGATACGGGAGTGACCAAGATTTACATGCCCAACATTGACCACACCTCCATAGACGCCATGATGGAGGCCGAGTTGAGGTACAACGGGCAATGCATTCCGATGATGGGGTTGCATCCCTGTTCGGTGGGAAAGGATTTTGAACGGGAGCTTTACGTAATGGAGTCATGGCTGGCCAGACGGGAGTTTTGCGCCATAGGCGAGATGGGAACAGACCTTTACTGGGATAAATCCTGGTGGGAGCAACAAAAGGAGGCGTTCAGAATTCAGGCAGGGTGGGCCGTCAAATATGATCTTCCTTTGGTTATTCATTGCAGGGAATCCATGAATGAGACTCTTGACCTGATTGAATCCATGGACGGACGGAAGCCCGGTGGCATATTTCACTGTTTCACTGGGTCCTCTGAGCAGGCCAAAAGGATTGTGGGCCTGGGATTTTATCTTGGGATTGGCGGGGTTGCTACATTCAAGAACGGCGGCCTCGACAAAGTCCTCCCCGATGTTCCGCTGGATAGAATTGTACTGGAGACTGACAGTCCTTATCTGGCACCTGTCCCTTTCCGGGGAAAGAGGAATGAGCCATCTTATATTCCACTCGTGGCCGAGCGGGTGGCGGGCATCAAACAGATTGCGGTCCAGGACCTGATGTCTGCGACAGATGAAAATGTCAGGAAGATATTTACGAAAGACACGGGCAGGAGACCAGCAGCTTCTGCGCCGGAATCAAACCAAAGTCGCCAAACATGACCCACAAGATCATCCGCATCAACACAGCCTTGCCCTCTCAACCCAAAGTCAGGGTGATGATTATTTATACGGGCGGCACCTTTGGCATGACTTACGATGCACAAGGTGTATTGCTTCCTTTTGACTTCTCTCACATTCTTGAGCACCTGCCCACACTCAAGAGTCTGTTTCTCGAAATCACAGTAATCGCATTTGACCATCCTATTGATTCTTCCAATATCCAGCCGGAGCACTGGGTAAAAATTGGGGGTATCATCAAGGATCATATTGACACCCAGGATGGTTTTGTTGTGTTGCATGGAACGGACACCATGGCATACACCGCCTCCGCATTGAGCTTCATGATCCGGGGGCTTCATAAACCAGTCGTATTCACCGGGGCGCAGTTGCCGATCAGTGATCCCCGTTCTGATGCCCGTGAAAACCTCATCACCGCCCTTGAAATAGCATCTGCCAAAGCAGGAGGGAAGGCCATTGTTCCTGAGGTATGCATCTATTTTGACTACGAGCTGATTCGCGGGTGCCGTTCAAAGAAGGCTGAGACTATGCATTTCGATGCGTTTCGTTCTGAGAACTATCCCGTGCTGGCGACAGCTGGCGTAAAGATCGATTACGACCTCAAAGCCATCCGGCAACCGGATCCGGGTCCCTTTAAGTTGGTTACCCATTTTGACGAGAGGGTGGCCATACTCAGGATATTCCCCGGCATGAGCAGGGAAGTGGTGTCAGCAATCACTGATCAAATGGGATTGCAGGCTTTGATTCTGGAGACTTTTGGATCGGGCAATGCCCCCACCTCCGAATGGTTTATTGATTTGATCCGCAAGGCGGTGGAGAGGGGGGTTCTGGTGTTAAACATCTCCCAGTGTCCCGGAGGAATGGTTATACAGGGGAAGTACGAAACCAGCCGCGCCTTTAATGAAATAGGTGTGATCAGCGGGGTTGACATGACTATTGAGGCTGCAGTTACAAAGCTGATGCTCCTGATCGGGGAATATGGCACTGGAAAGGCCAAGGAGCTGATTGGTCATCCATTGGCAGGGGAGATGACCGTTTGAGGGGCTGTAATAGAATTCAGGCTGGTGCGGAGAGGGCGGGATTCGAACCCGCGATACCCTTTCGAGTATACACACTTTCCAGGCGTGCTCCTTCAACCACTCGGACACCTCTCCAAAAAAAGCCCACAAAGAAATGGAAAATAAAGCAAAAGACTTCCATGGCTGTGACTTTTTGAACCGGGCGGGTTTAAACCAAACGAGCGTTATCCCAAAGCATGTAATTTCATGTAAAAAAATGCCATTATTTGTTTTGAAATGAACAAAAATTCTAATTTTGGCCACTTCAAGACTTAGAACTTAAACCTTAAACCATGAAAAAACACTTTGCTCTTCTTGCTTTTGTAGGGATTATGCTGTGCGGGGCGTATGCGACCTTTGCTCAGGGGGACTCCACAGCGGCAGCTTCAACCGCGCAACCCACTGTAACCGAGGTTGCGGCAGACCAGCCGGCTGAGGCTTCCTTCCACCAGATGGTGAAAGAAAAATTCATCGAAGGTGGTGTTCCCTTTATGTGGCCCATCCTGATCTGTATGATCCTTGGTCTGGCTATCGCCATTGAAAGGATTATCGTGCTGAATATGGCAACTACCAATACGAAAAAGCTTTTGACACAGATTGAAGACGCCCTTGCAAAAGGTGGCGTTGAAGCTGCCAAAAACGTAACGAAAAATACAAAGGGCCCCGTGGCCTCTATCTTCACCCAGGGTCTCATGCGTGCCTCTGAAGGTGTGGATATGGTTGAGAAATCAGTAGTATCCTACGGCGGCGTTGAAATGGGTAAACTCGAATCAGGACTGATCTGGATTTCACTCTTCATTTCACTCGGACCGATGCTCGGATTCTTTGGAACGGTTGTGGGGATGGTGCAGGCCTTCGACGCTATCGAGGCAGCTGGTGACATCTCTCCCCAGGTTGTTGCCGGTGGTATGAAAGTGGCGTTGATCACGACCGTTGGTGGTCTGATCGTAGGTATGGTGCTTCAGGTGTTGTACAACTACCTGGTGTCCAAAATCGACGGCCTCGTCAATACCATGGAAGACGCTTCCATTTCACTCATTGATATCCTTGTTAAGCATAAATTAAGCAAGTAATCCATGGAACAAATTTGTTTAAATGAAGGGTTAAGCGAGTTTGGCTGCGCCTGCATTTCCTGGGGTCTGTACCTTATGTACTTCCTCGGAGGTGTTGCAGTGCTGTCACTCATTGTGCTTCCCCTCCTGAATGCCCTCAAGAATCCGAAGGAAATGATTGGCGGTGCCCTGGGAATAGGCGCCCTTGTTCTTCTCTTCGTGATCTCTTATGCCCTCTCGGGTGATGAGGTGACATTGAAATACAGCTCTCTCGGCGTAGATGCTTCAAGCTCAAAATTGATTGGAGCAGGATTGATCATGTTTTACATCGTCCTGGTCATCGCCGTGATTGGCTTTATCATATCATCCATTAGAAAATCAGTATTGTAATGCCTAGGTCCACACCAGAAATACCTAATGCATCAATGGCGGACATTGCGTTCCTCCTGTTGACATTCTTCCTTGTGACGACCACGATCTCCAACGACCGCGGTCTCAGTATCCAGCTGCCTCCTCCACCGGAAGTCCAGCAGGAAGATGTGAAGATTCAGGAGCACAACATGTTCAAAATCCAGGTCAACTCTTCCGACAACCTGTTGGTGGAAGGCGAGCCCATGACGGATGTTTCCGGTCTGAAAGAACAGATCAAGAAATTCATCCTCAATCGCGGTTCCGATCCCACCCAGTCAGATTCGCCTGAGAAGGCCATTGTATCCTATAAGACGGACCGTGGAACCAGTCACAAGCGATTTATACAAATCCTGGACCTGATACAGGCCGCCTATTATGACATCTATGCAGATCAGGCGGGTGTGACCAACCAGAGATTCCGCGAGGCTGCGTCAGATCCCTCTGACCCGGAAAACAAGGCCATATATGACAAGGGCAGGGCAGGAATCCCGATGCAGATATCGATAGCTGAACCAACCAAGGTGGGTAACTAAAAAAGAAAACAACTTATGTCAAAGTTTAAAAAGAAAGCCAACGTTAAGCAGGACATCCCAACATCGTCCATGCCTGACGTCGTGTTCATGTTGTTGTTCTTCTTCATGGTGACCACAGAATTGCGTGAAACGGCCATCGATGTGCAGCAGCGCATACCGGAGGCTACCCAGTTGAGAAAGCTTCAGAGAAAGTCGCTGGTTACCAACCTATATATTGGCGAACCAAGGAAGACTGAGCAATACGGCAAAGAAGCCAAGATTCAGGCTGAAGATGTGTTCATTGAACCGAAGGATATCATCCTTTGGGTGAACCGCCAAAAAGACCTGCTGGCTGAAAATGAACGGGACCAATTGACTGTTGCCTTGAAGGTGGACAATGAGACCAAGCGCGGTGTCATCGCCGACGTGGAATCAGAACTCCGAAAGGCCAACGCCCGTAAGATTCTGTATACAACCCTTCAAAAGAAGGAAGCAGAGAAATAGAGCAAAATGAAGTAAAGGTTTGAAAAGCCCCCTCGTGGGGCTTTTTTTATAACCTGAGTTGTTACCTTGGCGATCGCGGATGAATAACAGCCAATCTCTTAATGTGCCCCGTATTGTCAGAGCCTGGTGCATGTTCGACTGGGCCAACTCCGTCTATTCCCTGACGATAACATCGGCCATTTTTCCGGTCTACTACCAGGCCGTGACCACACAGGCCGATGGCAGCGATGCGGTGAATTTCTTCGGCATGTCGTTAACGAACTCGGTGCTGTACTCCTATGCGATATCGGCTTCATTCCTGC
This sequence comes from Bacteroidota bacterium, assembly GCA_018266395.1. Classification (GTDB taxonomy): domain Bacteria; phylum Bacteroidota; class Bacteroidia; order Cytophagales; family Cyclobacteriaceae; genus ELB16-189. The sequence continues at coordinate 113,261 of JAFEAM010000005.1, forward strand.
TGATTGCCCCCATGCTGCCCCTGCTCTCGGGCATGGCAGACTATGTGGGCAATAAGAAGATCTTCATGAAGGGATTTGTTTACATCGGTGGACTCGCCTGCATCGGCTTGTATTTTTTCAATGCATCGAATATTGAATGGGGAATACTTTGCAGCATGCTGGCCAGCATAGGATATGCCGGCAGTGTAGTATTTTATGATGCATTTCTTCCGGAAATCGTAACACACGACCGCCTGGATTCAACCAGCGCCAGGGGCTACACCTATGGATACTTTGGCGGCGTTGTCCTGTTGATCATCAACCTCATCCTGATCATGGGATGGTCGGACTTTGGCTTTCCTGATGAAGGGGCTGCCACCCGGTTTGCATTTCTCACTGTGGGGCTATGGTGGATCGGATTTTCACAAATCACATTCTATCATCTTCCGGATAACCCCTATGGCCGCAAATCGGAGGGTCACATCCTGTTTAACGGATATCGCGAGTTGAAGAAGGTTTGGAGGAGCCTTCCTACTTATCCTGCTCTTGGGCGTTATCTGCTGGCCTACTTCTTTTTCAACATGGGGGTGCAAACCGTCATGTACCTGGCCGCGACTTTCGGCGCAAAGGAACTCAAACTGGAAGACAGCAAATTGATTATGACCGTTTTATTGATACAACTTGTGGGGAGTGCGGGGGCCGCCTTTTTTGCACGCGTGTCGGCCCGAAAGGGAAACAAACCCACGCTGATGATCATGATCGGCATCTGGATAGTGATTTGCTTCCTGGCCTATCTAACCACCAATGAATACCATTTCTATGGTGTGGCGTTTATGGTAGGGCTGGTGATGGGCGGGCTGCAATCCCTTTCCAGGGCCACCTATTCCAAGTTGATTCCCTCCGACACCATCGACCATGCTTCGTACTTTAGTTTCTTCGATGTGACCTTCACGCTTTCGATCGTATGCGGAACGTTCTCCTACGGATTAATCGATCATCTGACAGGCAGCATGCGAAACAGCACCCTCGTGCTCGCCGGTTTCTTTGTCGTGGGGATGTTGTTGCTGACAAGGGTACATTCTCCGGCGATATCGAAAAAGACTACTGATTAGTGATTGCTTATTGCCTATTACGGCAACTTCAACATTCAAAATTCATCTGTTCGAAATTCAAAATTCAATTGGCTCCTGGCTACTGGCTTCTGGCTTCTGGCAGGTGATGCCTGTGTGAGGCATGACTCAAACTGTATGCGAGATGAGCATGAAAGAGCATTTGAAATTTAGCCAATTCCCAGAATTACTAAGCAGATTGTGTAGTTTGGGAAATGCTGTAATGTTTCATTAGCTATTACAAGATATTTGAGCCAATTATCAAATAATGTGAGCAACTCCGTAACTCATTCATTACGAGCTGAATTCCGCTCAATTTGAGCAGCTCACTGGCCTAACAACATATAACCAGTTACTTCCTATAAAGGAGTAATACTTTGGAATAATAACTATCCTGGCTTGTGCTCTAAATTGGGAAATTATTACAACGGTCAGTTCAGATACATTTTACTTTGTTTTTTTGGATACAAACCTGCTATCTAGAGTCTTCATCCAGGAATGGATTAGATATGGATTCCGTTAGGTCTGTTAAATGTTTCTCATGGTAAGAACCCTTCGACTGTTGGCCAGGCGTTTCGCTAAAACGAGAGTGGTTTCTTCTATTAACGTCTTCGGTCTGGCAATCGCTTTCGCTGGACTTCTACTGATAGCTGAGTACATCAAGAATGAGCTTAGTTTCGATAAGTGGAATCCCAAGATTTCTAACTTATATAGATTAACTCGAAGTTATTGGTCCCTTAACGGGGATCGAAGCATGCATCTTGGTCATATCAGTTCGCCCTTTGCACCGAATCTGAAGCAGAGTCTGCCAGAGATTGAATTAATTGGAAGAATTGCACAGTATCAAACAACTCTGTCAAGGGAGGGTGCAAACAGACAAAACTTTAGCGAGAAAAGTGTGTATATGGTCGATCCTGATGTGCTTGAAATGTTCGATATCAAGTTAGTCCAAGGCAATCGTCACAATGCTCTTGAAAAGCCTTTTACAATATTAATTTCAATTCAGGCTGCTCAAAAGCTGTTTGGCAAAACCCAAGTTGTTGGCCAGAAGCTGATATTACGCGATGAGTTTCTTGTTGAAATTACAGGAGTTTTTCAGCCACTGCCAGACAACTCACACTGGCATGCAGACTATCTTGTCTCTTTCAGTACGCTCTACGACAAGTCTGTTTATGGTAGAGAGTATATTGACAACGATTGGGAGTCAGATTCGTTTGCGACATATTTCATTTCAAATGTTGAGATTGACAAGTCAAGATTTGAGAAGAAACTTGATGCTTTCGTTGATTCAAAGTTGATAGAGGTCACACCAAAGGAGTACAAGGTCCCCACGAAATGGACAAGGTTACACGTTCAAAAGGTTTCGGAAATACACTTGTACTCTAACCTTGATTCTGAGTTTGAACCCAATGGTAAAATGTCAACTATTTATATTGTTGGTACGGTCGGTATTCTGATTCTCGCAATGGCAACCTTCAATTTTGTCAACATTTCTGTCTCTATTTATTCGCTGAGAGGGAAGGAGGTGGGGATCCGTAAGCTGCTTGGTTCGTCAAAGGCCAATCTAGTTTTGCAGTTTTTGCTTGAACCGACTTTGATTTCCTTGCTGTCTCTGGCAATATCATGTCTAATTGTTTTTTTGGCCTCGGGATGGGTGAAGTCGAATATCTATTCGCCAATATCCAATGCGCTTGTTCTTGATGTCTTACCTTTCGTGGGAACAGCCGCTTTAATAATCGGCTTGACCGCAGGCGTCTATCCGGCTGCTCTTTCCGCAGTCGGTAATTCTATAAGAGTTCTTAAGGGTGATCATTTGTTAATGGGAGGGAATCTTGGGCTCCGGAGAATACTTACAACCCTCCAGTTTTGTTTCACAATTGTTCTTGTCATTCTCACGGTCCACGTAAAGGAACAATTAGAATACCTGAACGTCTCAGATCTCGGTTATAGCCGTTCTGGAGTGCTAGTAATGCCGAACGACTATGTTTTGAATCAAGGTTCGGAATTCGAGAGCTTTTACAATCAGCTAAAACAAAATAGTCAAATTGAAAACGTTACACGGTCATCACGCGTGCCAACGGAGCGGTTAATTGATATAATGGAAGCGGCTATCGAGAGCGAGGGCACACTTAAGCCTACGAACGTCAGATTGAAATATGTTTGCGTCGATGAACACTTCTTCGATACTTACCAGGTGAAATTAGTTGCTGGGAGGAACTTTTCACGAGAAATTCCTTCTGATATTTCTGAGGGTTTTATTCTTAACGCTAAGGCCGCTGAGTTGCTGGGCTTTGTTTCACCGGATATGGCACTCAACAAGAAGATCTCGTACGGTGAGATTAGTGGTCGAATTATAGGCATCGTGGAGGATATTCGATTTGAATCCCTTCACGAGACTGTGAGCCCAACAGCTTTTTTTATATCCAAAAGACCAATTTATGGGAGCATTTCTGTTAGAATAATTGGTGACCCCAAGCAAGTTGTTGAGTTTTTAAGAGAAAAGTGGTCGCATCTGGCAACAACATCCCCGTTTGAATACGAATTTCTTGAAGTGAAGTATAGCACACTGTACAAAATGGAGGAGATCGAGTATAGCGTACTTGGTTTTTTTAGCTCCATTGCCATTTGTTTATTGACCCTTGGGCTTGTTGCATTTAGCATTTCCGTTACAGGGCAGAAAATAAAGGAGGTTTCAATAAGAAAAATTCATGGGGCTGAAACATTTGATATAATGTTATTTGTCATCAAGGAACCTGTTGGATTATTGGTGGTCTCTATAATTATTTCATCAGGTACAGCTTGGTATTTGGTTTCATCTTGGCTGGAAAGTTTCCCTTACCGAATAGCCTTACAACCACTGGTCTTCCTGGGGGCGGCAGTTTGTACGGTGATTTTTTCGCTTTTGGTCGTGATAATTCAGGCTTGGAGTGTAATCAGGGTAAACCCTGTCAAAATTCTCCGATATGATTAAAATATTCTATTCTAAGCTAGCTAGTAACCTTTCCTCGGAGGTTAACCTTTAACACCTCGCTGACGATTTTACCTTGAAATTAAATTCTGCCGATAATTACCCCTACCTCGCAATGGCCTCGTGCAGCTTTTCAAGCCATGGCGCGATGCGGTCTTGAATGGGGCTCTCGGTGACAGTACCCACGTTAATGGCAACGAAATAGTATACCTCCTTCCCTGGTAAGTAGTACAATTCACACCCTGCGCCAATGCCGCCTCCACTATGCCCCCAAGCCTCCTGACCTGCAATGGTGCGGTAAGCTAGGCCAAGGCCGTAACGAGGATTCCCTTTGGCATCCTCCGCCCATTCCTTCATTTCGCTTAACATCTCAGGTGCCAGGAGCTGGCCATCCAACAAGCCTCGAAGAAATTGAACTGCATCTGATGGAGTGGCTACAATGCCATCATCGCCGATAAGAGCAGCCACGTTGTTTCTTTGCAAGGTGGTCACATTTTCAATCAATCCGTCCGAATGACGGTCCCAATAGGAATCAGTAAGTTCCGGATAGTTGAGATAATTAGGGTCCTGGCGATAGAATGTATGCTCAAGATTTATAGGCTTGAAGATGTGCTCGGATATCCATGAGGCATGGTCGCCGGTGATGGCATCGGCAATCAAAGCCAGCACCAGGTGATCGGTGTTACGGTAAGAATATTTGCTTCCAGGTTCAAAATCCAACGGCAGTCCATCTATGAACTTTAGATAATCGACCGGTTGAAAGCGGTAATCCGGATGTTGCAACAGTCGGCTCACATACAATGGCCTCATGTTATACTCAGGAAGGCCCGACGTGTGGTTCAGCAGCATGCGGATGGTGACCCTTCCGGACGTGGTGAGGTATTTAGCTTGTTCCTTGGGGAGGTATTCTTCCAAGGGAGAATCAAGGTTGATCTTTTTCTCAGCGACCAGCTGTAGGATGGCCACAGACATTACAGTTTTAGAAACACTCTGAAGATATTGGAGATGACAGGAAGTCATGGGAGTACGGTCCTCCAATCTTGCATAACCTGCACTTCCCGACCAGGAACCCTGTTTGGTCAGGATACTGATGGCAATGCCGGGAATGCCTTGCTTCACCATACTGTCGAGCAAGGCATGGACTTCCATTGATTGCGGAACAATTCCATGGTTGGCAGATGCACATGGAAATTGCCGGTTCTGGGCTTTGACGGTTCCAACAACAAGCAGCAGGCAGATTAGAGGATATTTCATTTGAAAAGAGTTATTGATGTATTCTAACGCCTGCCTGAAGGAATGTCGCAGGTACCAGGGGTATGCTTTTGCTGTAGTTGTTCAGTAACATGAACTGGTAGTCGGCAAATGTTGCTGTCGAGTAACGATCACCGTCTTGTACCCATCCCGCCCCGACGGCAACTGGAATGGTAAGCATCCCTTTCCCTTTCCTTCCGCGAGGCATCCAGACACCATCCTTAAACTCAAATGCCTTCGAAGGCCTTCTCGAAATCAGGTACCCCAATCCCAGCTTCACTTCCCCGAAACCGTTATTTCCCATTGAGGGTCGCCAGACAGATTGCGTCTGAAGGGTTATTCCGTTACCGGTATTCCTGTTCTTGTACCAGATCAACTGGAATTGCTGTACTGCCGTCCCCGGGCCGTTCAGCCTGAACTCCGTGCCTAATCCTATACCCGGGTTGCCAAACGTGATATCCCTGAAGGGCATGGACAGGGCATTAAACTGAAGGGTAATCATGATAGGAAAGTCCCGGTAGTTGCCAGCCGGATCTGATTGTGCCAGGGTGTTACCAAAGATTAAAAGGCAAAGCAGGGTCTGAAGCCATCTCATTATTTGTCTGTTTATGACTGCAAGTACGCCATCATTTGCGCAAAGGATGCCGCAAACGGGCCGCAGTCTGCTGAGATGTATGAATCTGACCGTTGAAATGTGAGGTCTAAGGACGAAACCAGGCTCGAAATGCAGCCGCCCGGATCCGGCTTACGGTAATCTCAGCTGGGATGGGACCAAATGCCATTACCAAGACCTGCAGCTTCCCGTTGTCGCCGCGGTTGAACCCGCTGACGAGGGCGCGATGAAGGATATACTGACGGTTGAACCTGAAAAAGTCGGAGGAAGGCAGTTGTTTTTCCAGTTTGTCAAGGCTCTGTGTCAGGTAGAATTTGCGGCCGTCGCGATGGCAGGCTACCACATAATCAGCATCCACGCACAAGGCCGCGAGGTCATCAAAAGGAATAATCATTTCCTGCTTGCCCTGGGTTACAATTAATCCGCCTGCTTTCTTTCTGGACTCCTCTTCACGCGCCCATTCGGACACCTGCCACTGATGGTAGAAATGCCAACCAACGTAAATACCATTGATCACAAGAAACCATATCGCGATAATGATCACATCCATGGTGTAGAAGTTGAGCGCAGCGGGCACGCCCTTGACCATCCAGCTGATGGCTTCTGTCGAAATGATGATTACTGCCAGGCCTGCTATGGTCGTGATTGGTACCTGGATCCCGATTCTTCTGGAGATTCCTGATGAGTATGGAATGCGGTTGTCCAGCCAATTAATGATCGCTCTTACAGTCCACCACGCTGCATACCCCTGTAAAGTGTCGATGGTGAACGTCAGCAGAAGGAAGCTATTCCACCTGATGTTGTTGTAGGTGAGATAGTAATTGATAGCGCTTATGATTGGAATGACAACCAGGAATATCCTTGTGTCATTCTTGTAGGGCCTGGTTGCTGTGTTCCCGTTCATACTTCCAGGCGGGAGAGGTTCACCAACGGAGGTGCTTGACCGTCTGGCCGTTGTTGATCAACTGCTTCAGAGAGTCTATTCCGATTTTGAGATGAAGGTCGACATAACTGGAGGTGACCACTTTGTCGCTGGCTTCGGTTTTCACTCCTTCCGGTACCATTGGTTGGTCAGAAACCAACAACAATGCTCCGGCAGGTATTTCATTATGAAAAGCGGTGGAGAAGATCGTTGCCGTTTCCATATCGATGGCCATCGCCCTGATCTTGATCAGGTATTGCTTGAACTGCTCATCCCATTCCCAGACCCTGCGGTTGGTTGTGTACACCGTGCCCGTCCAATAATCCTGGTTGTAGTCTCGGATGGTGGTAGAGATGGCCTTCTGCAACGCAAAGGCGGGTAAGGCCGGAACTTCAGGGGGGAAGTAGTCATTGGAAGTACCTTCTCCGCGGATGCCGGCAATGGGCAAAATGAAATCTCCAAGGTCATTCTTCTTTTTGAGCCCGCCGCACTTTCCCAGAAAGAGGCAGCCCTTCGGCTTGACCGCTGACAGGCAGTCGATAATGGTTGCGGCGTTGGGACTCCCCATGCCAAAGTTGATGATGGTGATTCCTCCGGCATTGGCGCACCGCATGGCACGGTCAGATCCGGTTACTTCCACATTGTGCCATTCTGCAAATTTCTTCACATAGTTGTCGAAGTTGGTGAGGAGGATGTATTCCCCGAAAGCTTCCAGTGGAAGTCCGGTGTACCGTGGCAGCCAGTTCTCTACAATTTGTTCTTTCGTTTTCATTTACTTTTACGTCTATCCGTGCAACATGACCCCCCTCCATCTTCCCGCCGGTGACTTCAAAGTTAAGAAGTCAGAAGGAAAGGTCTGGATTTTTGACGGGATCCGGAAGAAATATGTCGTGCTGACGCCCGAAGAATGGGTACGTCAACACTTCATTAACTACCTGATTCAGAACCTCCATTACCCAAAGTCCCTTTTCAGGATTGAAGGCAGCCTGACCTACAACACATTGCAGAAGCGATCGGACATCCTCATATATGACCGTGCGGGAAAGCCATGGATGCTGGTGGAGTGCAAGTCGCCTTCCATCAAGCTGACGCAGAAGGCTTTCAACCAGGCCGCGATTTATAATATGACGGTGGGGGCGAAGTATGTGGCTGTCACCAACGGGATGGTTCACTATTGCTTCCTTCCTCCAGCGGGGGGGCACTCACCGGTATTTCTTGATGATTTCCCTGTGTTCGGTTAGCCCTGGACTACATCAACGGTCCTGAATAAGCTTCCGGATTTTATTAGCTTTAACTTTTTCAAATCTTACCCTATGAAACTGATCCTCAGACTTGCCGCGCTTTGTTACGTCACCATCTTCATCTCATGTTCAAAACCTGCTCCGGTTCAGACAGGTGTTGAGAAAAGCAAGACGTACGAAGAATTGGAAGCTTTGTTCAAAGAATGGCGTGCCTTTCATGCACCAGTGATGGTGGACAGCATACCCGACTATTCCGCTGCCAGCATGAAGAAGCAACAGGATGAGTTAAAACAGTGGCAGGCACGTCTGATGAATTTTGACACAACTGGCTGGTCCATTTACCAGCAGGTGGATTGGTATCTGGTATGGGCAGAGATGAATAGTCTCGATTTTGATCACCGTGTGCGCCAACCGTGGGCTAACGACCCTGGCTACTATGTCTGGTTCTTCACCTCACAGCCTGATGTGCCTGAGCGTGAGGGACCCAACGTATATGGGATGATCGAGATGAACTTGTATCCATCTCCTTTGCCTGAGTCTGTTGCAAAGGAAGTGGCTGCCAGGCTTAGAAAGACAGGTGCGCTGTATAAGCAGGCAAAGGTAAACCTGACCGGCAACGGAAAGGACATGTGGAATCTGGGGATCCGCAGCATAAAAGAACAAAGTGAAGAACTGGAGGGGTTTGCAAATACTGTTAGTGCACAATATCCTGACCTTGCGGCAGCTGCACGTGAGGCTAAATCGGCGTCAGATGAATTCGCTCAATGGCTGACAGAGCAGGCTCCATCCAAAACAGGCCCCTCCGGAATCGGCAAGGAGAATTACGACTGGTACCTGAAGAATGTTCATCTCGTGCCGCTTACCTGGGAAGGCGAGCGTCTTATTCTGGAAAGAGAATTGTACCGCGCACATAGCGGACTTCGATTGGCGGAGCACAGGAACCGCAAACTGCCTAAACTGCAAAAGAAGACCGATGCCGAAGCTTACCGGAAAATGCTGACCGACGGCGTGAAAGAATTTCTCGCATTCCTCGAAAAGGATGAGATGATGACGATCAAACCCTACATGGAGGCTCCGATGATGGCGCAGATCAGGCCCTTTGTCAAGAACGATGGGATACGCGGATTCTTCGACGAAGTGGATTACAGGGATCCGATGCCCATGCGCGCCCACATGTATCACTGGATGGAGAAGGAGAGAGAAAAGGTCGAGCCGGTGCAGAGTTCAATCCGTCGCGTACCCTTGCTTGACAATATTTTTGACGGGAGGGCTGAAGGCTTTGCCACAGCGATGGAAGAACTCATCATGAACGAAGGCATGCTGGCCAATCGGCCAAGAGCCACGGAGTTGATCTATATCATGCTGGCACAACGGTGTGCACGCGGACTAGGAGGTCTTTATCAGCACGCCAATGAAATGAGCTTTGACGAGGCAACGAAGTATGCGTCGAAATGGGTGCCGTGGGGGCTGATGCCGGCTGATGGAGGAACCATTCAGCACGAAGAGCATTTCTACCTCCAGCAGCCTGCTTATGGCTCGAGCTATGTCGTGGGCAAGGTGCAGTTGGACCAGCTCATTGCAGAGTATGCACGTCAGCGGGAAGGCAAATTCGAACTTAAAGAGTTTATGGATCGCTTCACAACTTCTGGCATCATCCCGATGTCATTGCTCTATTGGGAAATGACGGGTGACAAGTCCATGTTGCAAAGAGCCGTTGGAAAGTAGCGGCGGTAAAGACATCGGACGCATCTATTAAGGTTGCGCATTGGGCTCGATGAGGTCCCATAGATTGCCATACAGATCGGCAAACACTGCGACCTTTCCATAGGGTTCCTCGACTGGCCCCCTCACAATGCGGATGCCATTTTCCTGAAGCCGTTGAAAGTCTTCATGGAAGTTATCGGTGTGGAGAAACAGAAATACCCTCCCGCCGGTTTGATTGCCAATGCGACTGGTTTGTTCAGGACCTACGCCCTTTGCAAGGAGTACTTTGCAACTTCCTGGACCAGGAGGTGTCACCACCACCCACCGTTTGCTTTCACTCAGGATGGTATCCTCTAACAATACGAACCCCAGTTTTTCGGTATAAAAGCGAATCGCCCTGTCGTAATCATCTACGACCAGGGCGATTTGCACTAGTTTCTGATTGCTCATTTTCAGCCAAGAAATTCCTTCACCTCCGTGTGAGGAAGATTGAAGGCGTCTGCCACAGCTTTATATGCAACCTTACCTTGAATGACATTCAAACCTTTACGCAGATCCATGTTATCCGCACAGGCTTTCTTCCAGCCCTGGCTGGCCAACTTGATTGCATATGGTAGCGTTGCATTGGTTAGCGCAAGCGTGGAGGTATAGGGTACTGCTCCGGGCATGTTGGCCACACAGTAGTGTACGACGTCGTCAATGATGTAGGTGGGATTTTCGTGCGTGGTGGGATGACAGGTTTCGATGCATCCCCCCTGGTCTACAGCCACGTCCACCAACACCGTGCCGGGGCGCATGGTCTTCAGCATGTCCTTTGTAATGAGCTTTGGTGCTTTGGCACCTGGGATCAGCACAGCGCCAACGATCAGATCGTGCGTTCTAACCAGATCGCGAAGTGCATAATCATTGCTTACCATGGTATGGACGTTCTTGGGCATGACATCGTCAAGGTAGCGAAGGCGGTTAATGTTGACGTCTGTAATGGTTACATCAGCGCCCATGCCAGCGGCGATCTTGGCTGCATTGGTTCCAACCACTCCGCCTCCCAGAATCAACACCTTGGCAGGCATCACACCCGGAACTCCCCCTAGCAGAATGCCTCTCCCTTTAAGGGGCTTCTCCAGGTATTTGGCTCCTTCCTGGATGGCCATCCTTCCGGCCACCTCGCTCATGGGAACAAGGAGGGGGAGACTTCCGTCAAGTCGTTCCACAGTTTCATATGCCAGGCATACTGCGCCTGTTTTGATCATGGCGTGTGCCAGTGGTTCGTAAGAGGCAAAGTGGAAATATGTAAACACCAGCTGGTCACGACGGATAAGCGTGTATTCCTGTTCTATCGGCTCCTTCACCTTCATGATCATCTCGGCAGTGCTGAAGATTTGTTCGGCCGAAGGGAGAATTTTTCCCCCGGCTTTCATGTATTCATCATCAGAGAATCCGCTGCCTTCCCCGGCAGTTGTTTGAATGTAAACAGTGTGTCCTCTGCGGGTAAGTTCCTGTGCACCGGCAGGGGTGAGTGCAACACGATTCTCGTTGTTTTTAATTTCCTTGGGTACGCCGACGATCATAGCTAATTGTGGATTGCTGATTAATGATTACTGATTACAGTGCCTATGAAAAGGCTCCGCAAAGGTAAAGATTCGGTGACGATTGAAATGCCTAAAACATTAACTTTTCACCCGAATTTCAGCTTATGCAGCAATATGCTTTTTACGGTTCTTTGAGACGGGGAATGGAGAACTTTGAGCAATTCAGGCATGGTCTCAGGTTCCGCTTTCAGACCGTTATCGCCGGATACCGCCTTCATGCCATGTCGCATTATCCATATGCCGTTTATACAGGTCGTGAGGAGGATAAGATGACAGTGGAGATATTTGAGATAACCAATGCAGGGGTGGAAAAGGAGATTCACGCACTTGAAACCCGGGTGGGTTATATCCTTGATACTGTGTCCATTGAAGGTGTTCCCACAGGCATCTATCTTTTCCCTCAGGCTGGCCCCGAACCTTTGGTGAAAGAAGGGGATTGGGTCAAATTCTTTGGTCATTGAATTGTCATTCATAATAATATTCTGATCATCTTCTGGTCTTTGAACGATGATTTGAATTTCCATAATTTTGATTTTACCAGGCCAAGTGTATTACTGCAACAAATCAATCGCGGGGATAGGGTGATGAGTCAGACCAAGACTGTACGGGCACGCTTCACAGAGAAGAAGATTGCTTCTATTCTTGCAGATTATCGCCTGGCCTGGGCCAGCAGGGAAGCCAGTCTTATTGGTCGGAAGGAAGTCTTCATGGGCAAGGCCAAGTTTGGCATTTTTGGCGATGGCAAGGAACTCGCCCAGATGGCCATGGCTAAAGTCTTTCGCCCTGGTGATTTCCGCGCCGGGTATTACCGCGACCAGACGTTCATGTTTGCGATCGGGGAACTCACCCTACAACAATACTTTGCGCAATTGTACGCTCACACAGACGTGACGGCTGACCCTGCCTCTGCAGGCAGGTTGATGAACGGACATTATGCCACACGAATGCTCGATGAAAAGGGCGCATTCAAGAAGCTTTCAAAACTCAAGAACAGTAGTGCAGATGTGTCCCCCACAGCAGCCCAGATGCCTCGCCTCGTGGGACTGGCCTATGCATCGAAGCTGTTCAGAAATAACACGTTGCTACATCCTTTCACAGATCTTTCTCATCAGGGCAACGAGATAGCATTTGGCACCATCGGGAATGCGTCCACCTCTGAAGGTATGTTCTTCGAGGCAATTAATGCTGCGGGGGTACTTCAGGTACCCATGCTGACGGCCGTCTGGGATGACGGGTATGGCATATCGGTTCCGGCAGAATACCAGACTACCAAGGGAAGCATCTCCAAAATACTGGCAGGGTTCCAGCGTCAGAACGGAGAGAAAGGTTTCGAGTTCTTTACAGTAAATGGATGGGACTACGAAGCTCTCTGCAAAACATTTGAGGAGGCTGAAAGCATTTGCAGGTCTGAACATGTGCCGGTGCTGGTTCACGTAACTGAGATGACACAGCCTCAGGGCCACTCGACTTCAGGTTCTCATGAACGATACAAATCCAAGGAGAGGCTGAAGTGGGAGGCGGAGCATGACTGTTTGCGCAAAATGAGGACCTGGATTCTGGAAAATGATCTCAGCAATCCGGAAGAGTTGGATGAGATTGAAAAGGAGGCCAAGGCTTTCGCCAGATCAGAGAAGGAAGCATCCTGGAAATCTTTCAATCAGGACATTCAGAAGGATCAGCATGAATTGTTGGAATTACTTGCAGAAGCGCGATCCTTCGAGCCGGCTATTGAACATATCCGTACGGACCTGGAGAAGACCATCAACCCGCTTCGGCTGGATGCTGTCAAGGCCGCCAAAAAGACGCTGCGACTGCTGCGGAGTAATCCCTCCGAAGTCCGTGATAAGATTATCGGGTGGGTGAAGAGGATTGCTTCCGAGAATCAGGAACGCTATAGCTCGCATTTGTACAGCGAATCAGAATGGTCTGCATTGAAAGTTGAACCAGTACCAGCAGAATACTCAGCGCAATCGCCACTTGTGGACGGCAGAGAAATTTTACAGGCATGCTTTAAGTCGGCGCTTGAGCGTGACCCACGGGTTTTGGCCTTTGGTGAGGATGTTGGGAAGATTGGTGATGTAAACCAGGGTTTCGCCGGGCTTCAGGAAAAATTCGGAGAGCTCAGGGTGACCGATACTGGCATTCGTGAATGCACTATTCTCGGTCAGGGCATTGGTCTTGCACTGCGAGGCCTGAGGCCTATTGCTGAAATTCAATACCTGGACTATTTGTTGTATGCCGTTCAGATCATGTCTGATGATTTGGCATGTCTGCAATACCGCACGAAAGGCGGCCAGAAAGCGCCATTGATTATCCGTACCCGTGGTCACAGGCTTGAAGGTGTCTGGCATGCAGGATCACCCATTGGCATGCTCCTGGGCAGCATCCGCGGAATCTATCTTCTCGTTCCCCGTGACATGACGCAGGCGGCAGGATTTTACAATACCATGTTGCAGTCAGATGATCCTGCACTCATCATTGAGTGTCTTAATGGTTATCGTCTTAAGGAAAAGTTGCCTGACAATATAGGAACGTACCGGGTTCCTTTGGGTGTACCGGATGTGCTGAAAGAAGGAACCGATGTTACGATTGTCACTTATGGTTCCATGTGCAGGATTGTTATGGAGGCGGCAAGGGACCTGGAAAGCATGGGTGTTTCTGCCGAAGTGATTGATGTTCAGACCCTGCTGCCATTTGATCTTTCTCACCGCATTGCAGAGTCCATCAGGAAGACCAATAAGGTCGTCTTCGCCGACGAGGATGTGCCGGGAGGTGCAACTTCCTATATGATGCAACAGGTTCTGGAAGGGCAGGGTGCATATGAATTCCTTGATTCGAAACCTCTTACCATAACAGCACAGGAACATCGCCCCGCCTACGGCAGCGACGGAGATTACTTCTCAAAACCCAATCCGGAAGACATTGTCGACAAGGTATATGCGATGATGCAGGAGTCAGACCCGCTGCGGTTTCCTTCAATCTATTAGCACTGTAAGGAGGCAGGCAGTCTGACAAAGCCTGCCTGGCTATATTACTTCTTGATTCCCTGCAGGGTAAAGTCGCCCGTCTCCACAGTATTGCTCCTGTGAAGGGCGCGATCCTGAATGGTGACTCTCAGCTTGAGTGTTTTTATGCTGAACAGGATGAGGAATCCTGTCGACTTCATGGCATAACGGATGGTGCCTTCCAGTGGGGTCTTCTGCGTAAGATCCTTGGTCATGATGGGGAATCGCCCATCATAAGTCTCGCCGCAACTGGGATAGTTGGCGAATTCCTTTTGCCAGTCAAACTCCTTGTAGGTTCCGTCATTGTTCTTGATAAAGAAGTCGACGAAAATGTTGTAGTGATTGGGATTAAGTTGAAAATAGATGGTATCGATTACCTTGTTCACAGATCTCACTTCCCAGTTGGTGCACCAATAGGGTTTCACAAAGGCAGGGAGGGTATCATACCGCGGGTCTGTCCTTTTGGTTTTGTAGTTGATATAAGTCCCGTCAGGGAAAACATAGTAGTATTTTGCGTTGTAAGGTTCCAGCGTATCGGACCTGGCAGATGCGTCCAGTCCAAGATCTCCGTCCCCATCCTTGAAACGTATCGATAAAATGAGTGAATCGAATGCGGATGGATCTGCCACATCCTTGAAAACAATATTGTCGAACTCGATGGATGGAATGGGGGAGTAGACTGGTGGCTCGAAGCAGGAGGCCATAAAAATCAAAGACACGGCAAGAAGAGACGGCCAATGATTTAACGGCTTCATTTGTTTTACCTTTACCAACTGCAAAAATGTCAACGCTTGGAGACTTTTGAAAGTTTCAAACGGGAATTATATCCTCAGAACGACGAAGCGTTCGCTGAAATTGCATTGCGCTTGTTCAGGTTTCAGGCCGTACACTGTGCTGTGTACAGGGAATACCTCCAATTCAGGGAGGTTAATCCGGAGTCGGTCACAAGCCTCGAAGAAATTCCTTTCCTTCCCATTCAACTCTTCAAAACACATTCGATTCGTACCGGCGAGTGGAAGGAAGAACAGGTATTCCGCAGCAGCGGAACAACCGGACAATCGTTGAGCAGCCATGCCATTCCGTCTCTGGCCTTCTATGAGAAACACAGTCAGAGGATCTTTGAAGATGCGTTCGGATCATTGAATGGATTTCATGTTATCTGCCTGCTGCCGTCTTATCTGGAAAGGACTGGCTCATCACTTGTTGCCATGGCTGCTCATTTCATACGGGAATCAGGTTCTGATTCGTCAGGATTTTTTCTTAATGACTTGGATTGCCTTTCCAGAACAATCGAGTCCCTGCACGACGGCCGTAAGGTTCTCCTGCTCGGGGTATCTTTCGCATTACTGGATCTGGCCGAACGTTATGACCTGGATCTGTCTCACTGCATGGTGATGGAGACAGGGGGAATGAAGGGCAGAAGAAGGGAGATTATCCGGGAAGAACTGCATCAAGTGCTGTGCGAGAACCTTCATTTGAGAACAGTCTTTTCAGAGTACGGGATGACGGAACTTCTTTCCCAGGCATATTCCTCCGGCGAGGGGATATTCACCTGTCCGTCTTCCCTGAGAGTGCAGATTCGCGAAATAAATGACCCTGACACGCCGGAAATCCGGGGAACAGGCAGAATTAACATCATTGACCTGGCTAATTTCCACTCCTGCGCATTTATTGAAACCCAGGATTTAGGAAGAATGGCCCAGGGTGGTCACTTTGAGGTCATTGGACGTATGGATAACAGCGATATCCGGGGTTGTAACCTGCTTGTCGGATAGCGCAAATTTTCGACGAAACGACAAAATATTACGTTAAACTTGCTAAAACAGCAGCTATTTCTAATTTTGTTGCTTAAACCAACTACCATGAAACGAGTTCTTGCATTCCTTATCCTCGCGGGCCTTCTGGCTTCCTGTAGCCAGTATACCTGCCCTACATACAGCAAGAAGGAAGTGAAGAAAGGCGAGCAGCGCATCTAGTCCCCCTTTGCGCGTTAGCTCTGCAGGTATTTTTTGACATCCTCGGCCTGGATGACATCACCTGCCATAATCACCAGCCTTTCGACCACATTTCTCAGTTCTCTAATATTCCCTGTCCAAGGATGTGCCTCCAGCAGCTTGACTGCTTTTGGATCAATTGTCTTCTTCTTAGATCCATACTCTTCAGAAATGTCCTTCAGGAATTTTTCGGCCAGGGCCTGAATGTCTTCCTTGCGATCGGCCAGGCGCGGGACATCAATCAGAATGACGCCCAACCTGTGATAGAGGTCCTCCCTGAACCGTGATTCTGCAATCTCCTTTTTGAGATTTTTGTTCGTCGCGGCCAGAACCCTGACGTTTACAGCAATTTCCTTTTCACCACCCACCCGCGTAATCTTATTTTCCTGCAGGGCCCTTAATACCTTGGCCTGGGCTGACAAACTCATGTCTCCGATCTCATCCAGAAACAA
>JAFEAM010000005.1:130121-149085 GCA_018266395.1 Bacteroidota bacterium
AGCTCACTGGGGATCGCAGCGCAATTCACCTCTATGAAGGGACCATCGCTCCGGTTACTCTTCTCGTGTATGCTGTGGGCCACCAGTTCTTTGCCGCTGCCATTCGGTCCTGTGATCAGCACACGTGCCTCAGTAGGGGCGACCTTGTCTATCATTTCCCTCACAGTCCGAAGTGCCGGAGAATCGCCGATCATTTCATACTTCCTGGACACCTTCTTTCTCAGCGAGCGGGTCTCCTTTACCAGCGAGTGTTTGTCCAATGCGTTACGTACCGTAATCAGCAGTCGATTGAGATCGGGCGGCTTCTGAAGAAAATCGTAAGCCCCCATCCGGATTGCGTCTACTGCCATCTCCGTGGTACCATGCGCCGAAATCATCACGAAAGGTGTGTGTATGTTTTTCTCTTTAGCCCTGGCAAGTACTTCCATGCCATCCATCTTTGGCATCTTGATATCACAGAGGGCCAGGTCGTAGATGTGATTCTCAAGCAGGTTCAGGGCCTCAGCGCCATCACGGGCTTCATCCAGTTCCAGTTTGAGTTCTTTCTGGTCTAGCAGAATGTCTTTCAGAACGGCGCGAATACTCGCCTCATCTTCAATGATCAGAATTTTAGGCATGCGTAAAAATAGTGAAACCTGCCGCGCTTTCACGCAGCAGGTTTCATGTTAAAAATGCAGGCCTGTAAGCCGGGTTCTGTCCCCCGATGCACGGGGCTCCTATCATTTATCTGGCAACACCATCACTGGCGTGCTCCATCAGCCTACCCGTGGCGCTGGCACTGGTGCCATCAGCGAGCCGCTGATCCGCTTGCGCGGGCGACACTTATTTGGCCTTTCAACTCGTAAGGTTTGCCGTGCCCCCGATGTCACCACCGGAGCGGTGGGCTCTTACCCCACCTTTTCACCTTTTCCCCGGTTCACGGGGTAGTATGTTTTCTGTGGCACTTTCTGTCCCCGACTTATCGTCAGGGCCTTCCTGTTAGGAAGTACGATGCTCTGTGTTGCCCGGACTTTCCTCCCCCCGACAAGTCGGGACGCGATAAGACAGCCTGCGGTGCAAAGTTACTAAGAAAGAAGGGATCAGTGTATGTCAGCGCCGGTGAGCTTCATCTCGTACTGGTCAGCAAGGTTGGCAACTTCCTGAAGCATTTCCTTGATATCCTCCTCTGTTACACCCGACAATGATGAGACGGCCTCCACCTGTAAATGGTTCTCCAGGATCACAAACCTGCAGTAGTTGAAGAAGGCGGTCTGTTCGAGCAGCATCTTGTAGTCGATCCCGTCATGCAGCGGGCATACCTTCGAAGTAAACGTGATCACCTTGCGGTTATAAAGGCTGCTTTCCTTGATGGTGCCCATGACCGTCTGAAATCTGCTTCCGGATACCGGAATGATGACAACGGAAAGCGTGTGGTTATATTCAATATACTGGCCGCCGATTTCCTCAGCGTATTTTTTCATGAAAGCACTCAGGTCCATGGAGATAGATTAATCAGTCCAAATACATGGGTAAAATAGCTAATTCCTTACAATTATTGAATGACCTCAAAAATAGACTGGATGAAACCGGATTCCATTGGTCGAGAATTCTATTGTGGGTGCCGGAATTTTGATAATGTTGAGTGCATAAACGAGGGTACGGCCCAACCACGACTTGGGAGTAAATTCCTTAAGGTTGAGGTCTATCGAAAGAAAGTATCTTCTGCCAGGCGTGAAATGGGCTGCGATATTTTCTGCGTCACGGCCATAGATCATTCCTTCTGCACCCACACCAACAGCTATGGCCAGCCAGGAGGGCAGGGGCAATTTGTCGGAAGTAATGCTGTACCAGAAGGTCTGACCGTTATAATCCTTGAGGATCTGTTCAAGCCATGTGTTGCCCAGCACTTCCGGCCGCAGAGGTGCAAAAATGCTGGGGTGAAAACTGAATTTTGGCCACCATTTAACATCCTGCCAGAGTCTGATCTGAAGCAAGAAGGTTCCTGCCCCCAGCAAGTTCGCGGCCACATCGTATAGCGACGCGCCGTATGCGTTTGAAAATCCGTCAGGAATCTCTATGCAGGAAACAAAGAAGAAGCCCATCAGGGACCCAAATGATGCCGCCCGCATGGATGACACCCCGGCCCAGCGCAACAGTCTTGCCGCCAGCGCGCTTACCTGGAATGCCCAAAAGAAGTGGGCAAACTTGTCCATCTGTTTCCACTCAGGTAAGTCATCAAAGAAGTGGAAGGGACCGGGTATCCACTGGCGGGAATACCATGCGCTACCCAGCACAAGCATCATGATCCCGTAGATCAACACTGATCCAACAATGACCAGGCGCAATCTTTTACGGGACGGAGGGGTCTCTTCCATACCTCAGTGCGTTCCGTCGTCTTCTTTAGGTGGATTCTGCTCCAGTTCTTTTCTCCTTCGGTCCCTCGCAGAGCGGAGCAGGTCACTGAACTGGTTGAAGTTCTGCGTGTACAGCAGGCTGGCACCGGTCGTAACGGCAGCGGTCTGCGTGTTGAGGGAACTGTTCAGTTGATTGACCGTCGAGCGGCTGTACATCTTGACCTTGAATTTCCCGTCGGGTGTGAGTAAGTAGTCAACAGTCCAGTCACCAGCGATGGTGGAAAGTTCTGACCTGTTGGGCTGGTTGCCGAAGTTACCGTCTTTGCTCACCCGGAGCCTGCCTCCGAGGAAAGAGTAGGAGAGACGCAATTGAAATGTATTAAATGCTTCCTGATCCAGTGTTCCCAGGTCGAGGTCAATCTCAAGGTTCTGGTCGACCTGGCTGAGCCAGTAACTGAGTTGATTAGATAACAATTCACTCACACTATTGTACAGGGAGCCGCTGGTGGCAAATGCATCGGGCGGCGAAAGCTTGCGCAGGATAATCAGGCTGAATACCTGACGCTTCAGTTCCTGCTCGTCGAGCTTGGTCTTGAAGGCATTGAACTCAAATCGGAGTCGGACGGAGTGCCCGTCAGCAGTGACCACATTGTCGGGCAGGTCTTTTGCTTCCAGGTCAAAAACAATCTGCGGCGAGAGCATGGGACCGTCCAGTTTCAGAAGCACTTCCACTGGATATTTTCGTTTAATGTTCGGATCGTTTGTTACAGATTCCGGCTGACCCTGCAGGATTGGACCCATGGAGGTGTATTGACGATAACTTGCGGCGATCGCAAGGTTTCCTTCATAGGGATCGCCATACCAGGTGATCCTGCTTCCGGGCTTGATCTGAAACTCTTTGTTGATGATGTCGTACAAAGTGAAATTGTAGGCTCCCTCGGTGAACTCCATCAATCCGAACATATTGAATTCACCTTTTGTGTCCACCTGGAGTTTGATATCACCCCGCCCCCGGCCACGGATGATATCACCTGATTTGATGTCGAAAATGATTTCACCGTATGCATCGGGGGTTACATCGATATCAAGGTCAAGGGTTAGTCCGGAGAGCTCTTTCTTCTGCGTTTTGGGCACCACTTTCTTTTTCCTGACGGTCTGTGTAAAGCTGGTGAACTGGATGAATTCCTTTTTCTCTTCAGTCGAGGTAGTTCCTACCGGAATGAAAAGCCGGGTGTTCTTGTTCGTTCTTGCGGTGGCAGAGATCTTGAGATTGGATACGGGCCCCATAATGTTAAGGGTGCCCGTTCCGAATGCCTGGCCGTAAAAGAGATTGTTGTCTTTGATGGTGGTGTTCATGACCTGGAAGTTGGAGAAGGACGCATCCAGATTGATTCTCATTTTGGAGAAATTCCTGTGAGCGATATACCCCTGCAGCTTTCCCTCGTTTTTGTAGGCGTCGGTTATTTTGAAATTATTGAACTGAATCTGCTGGGGCGTCATTCCCAATACACCTTCGACTTTGTACAGCGTTTTCAGATAGTTGATCAGCACTTGTCCGTTTTCGATAGCTGCTTCACCGGTTATCCTTGGGGTGGTGAACCCGCCCTCAATCTCATATTCACCCGTGAGGGTACCATCGAGCTGGGTGAACAGGTCTTTGATCACCGGTTCAAGCAGTTTGAGGTTGGCTTTCTTCAGGATGGCCTTTGTGTGCAATGGGCTCTGCGTGTCTTCCGGATCATAGTATCCTTTGATGTCCACGATCCTGTATTGCAGCCGGTCGACTGTCAAGTCGATATTGAAATGGCCTGATTCAGGATTGCGGGAGTTATTTCCTTTGATATCACCCACCAGGAAATTGTTGATGGTAAGTGAATCAATGCGCAGAATATTTTCCAGGAAGGCATTCTGGTAGAGATCTTTTGATTTCACCTCTGCACTGAGCAATCCCCTGAATTTCTCCCTTGAAAAGAAGTTCAGGAAGGATAAGTCGAAGTTGGTCACGTCAAGTGTGAGAACTTTGAGCGGATCTTGCGAGACCTCGCCGTCAAGTCGTATGAACTGATCATCATGACGAAAGCCCAATTGGTGAATGGCCCATTCCTTACCCTTGATGAGCAAGTAGTTTCCCTGGTTGACCGTCCAGTCGTCTTGAAGAATACTGATGGTGGAGGGAAGCAGCCTGACTCTGGTACTGTCGCTCAGGAAGTCTACTTCTGCCTGGATTCTGGCCTTATTTTCAAATCCATCCTGGTCGACATCGAGTTCCAGGTCTATATGGTCCCGGTCCCAGATCCCTTCTGCAAAAAGCTTCTTGGTTGACAGATTCCGGTCAATGTATTGATGGTCGGAACGCAGGGTCAGTTGGGCGAGCACACGGGTGCTGTCGCGGACCTTGCTGCCGTCGAATTCTATTTCGTTACCCGAGAAGACTCTGCCCTCATATTCAAGCGTATCCAGGCGTGAATAGACGCGTAGCACAGAGGTGGAACTGTTTGAGAATTCTCCCTCCACCACGGTTTCTGGCGACGCCCGGAGGTTGAGATCCAGCACATCAAACAAGGGATTGGCATCATGAACCGTAGCCTTAATGGAAGCCTTGTATGCCTGCGTTGCTTTCTTCTTTGAAGCGTAGTATTTGTGGATGGCCTCGGGATCGTTCTTGAGATTAAGCAGGAATTCATGTATGAGGGTCTGGATGTCTCCGAAGAGGGTCGTGTAGTAAAAATTCCCGGTGAGAGATAAATCTGCAACGCTGCTGCGCATCGACAGCGATCTCATCCCGTCTTCGTCTGATGAAACAATGTGAACGGAATCGAAGCGGATGGACTCGTCCCTGAACTGGAGCCGGGTATTCTTGAAGAGGGCCTTGCCGGTTATGGAATCCAGTTTCAGGCCCCTGCTGTCGATGTTGAGATAAGATTGAAGAAAGACTTCTTCCTGCGTCAGTTTCAATTGTTGCAGGAGGGCTGTATCGAGACGCGCTTCAATGTTGATGAGATCAAGGTCCCCCCTCAGGTCAATGGACCCGGTCATGTCAAACTGAAGGTTGGGATCGTCGATCTTCAGCGCACCGTTGAAAAACTGGTTGGCAAATCGGGCATTGGATTGGATGTTGGTGTAATCATATCCCAGAAGGCCTATGGAGGAAATGTCACCGTTGAGGATGAAGTCGGCCGTTTTTTCAGTGAAGCCTTTCCCGGAGATCTTCCCCTTCATGCTTACGTGCTGGAAGTTGATGGTATCACCCAGGAACCTTCCCAGGTCAAACTCTGCCAGTTGCAGATTGCCACTGTAGGCAGATTGCCCGATGTCCTCGCTGATCTTATAGTTAATATCCGATTTGATGTTTCCGAAGCGTGTGTTGAAATCTCCGTTGGCCACGAAATCCGTGATAAATCCGATAAAGCTTCCGTGCATCTTTATGGTGCCGAGCCCGCCCAGGCTGGCAGCGACATTAGAAGGAAGAAGGAAAGCGATGTCGGCAGGATCAACTACGGAAGGTGAGAGGCCTGCGTTGATGAAAGTCTCACGGATGGCGGGCAGACCATCCATTTCAAGCTTGCCCCGTACCGCCGAGTTTCCGATCAGGATTTCCATGGGTGAGAACACAAAGTGATTTACCCTGCCTGAAAATCTTCCGTTAACCAACAGGGGTTTCTTCCATGTTTCGAGTCCCTGGGTAAACAATGCGATGTCCTCCGGATAAAGCCGCGTGTCCTTGAGCAATGCCTGAATGGACACCTTGTTGTTGAAGTCACTGAGGTCGGCCTGGCTGTCATATCGGAGGATCACCGTATCGGCGATGTGGCTCCGGTTGGCGTCAAGGCTGATACCCTGAAACTCCATGGCTTTCTGGCTTATCCTGAAGAAGGTGCTTAGCTGATGGACCGTCAGTTCAGTCTTATGGTCTTTTAACTGAAGGGAATTTACATTGAACTCGATTGTATCACCGATCACTTTGAAGTTATCCACGTTGCCTTCATCGAGGGCCAGTTGAAAATGATTGTAGTCAAATCCTTTCGGGATGGAGTCTTTCCCGGAATTGTTGTAAGAAAAGTGTGACTGCTCCAGCAGGATTTCTCCTATGTTGACTTTTGCAGGATTTCCGCCACCCTTTCCTGAAGAAAGCTGCTTGTCGATGGCTGCAATGAAGAGATTGATGTTGAGATCAGAGGTGGAATCAGATGATGGAATGGTGATAAGATTGACTGCGCCTCCCTGGAGGGAAACGGCATCAAGATAGATATCTCCGCCCTGGTAGACGCTCCTGAGGCTGAAGTTGACGAAAAGCTTCCCTGCCTCGATCATGGGATTCTTTTCCGGATCCGTAATTCTCAGCCCTGTGATTTCCAGCCTGTCATACCAAACGAGATAGAAGGTATCAAAGTCGACCTCATAGCCGGATACGGCGGAGAAGCGCTCCATGATGCGGTTGAGCAGGGATTCCTGTACATAGGGAATCTGAAGGATGCCAAACGCGCCGGCAAAAGCAATCGCGAAAGCTGTTGTGCCGTACACGAGAATCCGCCTGCCCCATTTCAGCGCCCGGATTTTTATACCTTGCCAGTTCATTGACTACGCCATGCGGCCTACCATCCTTGCCATCGAATCATCCTGTGATGAAACATCCGCTTCTGTGATCAGCAACGGCAAGGTACTCATTAATATTGTAGCCTCGCAGAGCGTTCACCAGAAATACGGAGGTGTGGTGCCGGAACTGGCTTCCCGCGCGCACCAGCAAAAAATTGTCAGCGTGGTTGAAGATGCCCTAACCCAATCGAACGTAAGACTTGAAGACCTGGACGCGGTGGCCTTTACGCGCGGACCAGGCCTGATGGGTGCGCTGCTGGTAGGCGTGAGCTTTGCAAAAGGACTGGCGATGGCCCGTAATATTCCTTTGATAGAGGTGAACCACATGCAAGCCCACATACTGGCGCACTTTATAGACGAGCAAAAGCCCTCCTTTCCTTTTCTCTGCCTGACCGTGAGCGGCGGACACACCCAACTGGTCATTGTGCGAAATTACCTGGACATGGAAATCATCGGGGAAACACAGGATGATGCAGTGGGAGAGGCTTTTGATAAGGCAGCCAAGATCATGGGACTTCCTTATCCGGGCGGACCCTTGATTGATCGATACGCAGCCAGCGGCAACCCCAGGCGCTTTTCATTTCCAGGGGCGGACATGCCCGGTTTGCATTTTTCGTTCAGCGGGATCAAGACGGCTTTTCTCTATTTCATCAGGGATGAGAAGCAAAAAGACCCCGCCTTTGTGGAGAAGAACCTGAATGATATTTGCGCAAGTCTGCAGTCAAAACTGGTGAGCATGCTTATGAACAGGCTGCAGCAGGCGAGCCGCCAAACCGGGATCACGGAAATTGCCATAGCAGGTGGTGTGTCGGCCAACAGTCAACTGAGGCATGCCCTTAAAGAAACGGGAGTCAAACTGGGATGGAAGACCTTCATACCTGCATTTGAGCATTGCACCGATAATGCGGCGATGATCGCCATGGCCGCACATTATAAATATCTCGCGGGTGTGTTTGTGGACCAGACTGTCGCGCCGGTGCCCAACCTTGCGCTGTAATCCGGAATCGGTAATTTGAAATTGAAACAACTGAAGGAAGTGATTGTTTATTCATTGCAGATGAAACGCTTGAAGTCATGAAGTCCCTGTTCAAACCCGGTGATCAGAAGTCATTTGCGAGGATCGTTGTGCCTGAGGATCAGGCCATCTTCAATGGCGAGTTGTTGCATGAAGTGTACTCTACCTTCGCTCTTGCCCGTGACTTCGAATGGTCATCACGCCTGTTTTTCATTGATCTGAAAGATGAGGATGAAGAAGGAGTTGGTACCTTCGTGCAAATCGATCATCTGGCTCCGGCATTCGTCGGAGAGGAGGTTACGGTAACGGCAACTGTTGAAGAAATCAATGGAATGGAGTTAGTTTGCAGCATTGAGGCCCGTGTGGGAATCCGTTTGATCGCGAAAGGACGAACAGGACAAAAGATGCTGAAAAAGGACAGACTCAGGAAGATTTTCACCAAGCCGGCATAGGTCAAATTATGGCATCAGACAGGTTTTCAAAGCCCATTAATATCCGAAACAAGCAGGCCTCATTTGAATATGAGCTGCTGGATAAGTACGTGGCGGGGCTGGTATTGAAAGGGACTGAGATTAAGTCCATCCGCGAAGGGAAGGCAAGCCTTCTGGACGGTTATGTATTTTTCAATGGTGAGGAGGCTTTCGTAAAAGGAATGAATATTACCCCTTTCGCAGAAGGTACACATTACAATCACGAGGCGGCGCGTGAGCGAAAGCTCCTGATGAAGAGGAGTGAACTGCGCAAACTAAGAGCCCGTGTGGAGGAAAAAGGTCTGACCCTGGTTCCGCTAAGGATCTTTGTCAATGAAAGAGGGTTTGCAAAACTTGAGATTGCAGTAGCCAGGGGGAAGAAACTCTTTGACAAGAGGGCTTCCATCAAGGACCGGGATGTCAAAAGGGAACTGGCCAGAACGAAACTCTGACCATGGGATCAGTCATCGAACACGGTGTTTGTCGTCTGGCCCTGGTTTCAGTCCGGGCGGAGGAGCAACCGTCATCGGAGCAGACTTCGCAATTATTATTCGGCGATCACTATGAGGTGATGCAGTTCTCAAAGGACAAACGGATGACCCGCATACGTATTCAGGTTGATCAGTTCGAAGGTTGGATTGATACGAGACAGCATCACCCGATCTCACCTGAGTACTTTGATCAGATCAGCAACAGCGACTACCGGATTACGACAGATATTGCCAGCCCTGTCTTGTATCGCAAGGTCCCGCTCACCATCGTAATGGGCAGCATCGTGCCATTCTCAAATTCTGAACTTTTCAAAGTAGAGGAGCAATTCGCTTTCAACGGAGAATCCAAATCTCTGGGACAGCGACGTGATTTTGAATTCCTGGCCTCGATTGCAAAGAAGTACCAGCTTGCGCCTGAACTCGACGGCGGGAAGAGCCCGTTTGGTTTGGATGCAGCCGCCTTCATTCAAATGGTTTTCAGAATTTCCGGATACCCCCTCCAAAGGGAGGTGAAGTTGCTGGCCGGACAGGGGAAGAAAGTAAAGTCATTTGCCGACTCCAAGCCGGGAGACATCGCCTTCTTCGCCGGACCTCAGGGTGAGGTGAATCACGCAGGGCTGATCCTTGAGGAGGACAAAGTCATCCATGTATTTGGCCATGTCCGTCAGGATCGACTGACTGAAGAAGGTATTCTCAACCCTGAGACCAAGGTTTACAGTCATCTTTTGCATTCCATCCGCCGGCTTCTTCCTTGATTCAGCGGCACCGGAAGGATGGGCTATTGCTTTCGCAAAAGTTTGGCCTTATCTTTTCAACATGGACAGCCGTGTGTTGGTGTTGAACCAGGACTTCAGTCCCTTGATGGTGTGTTCGGTAGAGCGGGCCTTTGTGCTGGTGTATCTGAATAAGAGCGAGATGGTCAGGTCTTCCAACGGACATAAAATCCGTTCGGTCACCCATACATATCCCATGCCCTCTGTCATCCGGCTGCATCGCTATGTGCATGCGCCATACAAGGGGGTCAACCTCACGCGTCAGAATATTTTCAAGCGCGATAATTTCGAGTGTCAGTATTGCGGTACCAAAAGAGAGCTCACGCTGGACCATGTGATGCCAAGTTCGAGGGGAGGCCCTCACAGCTGGTTGAACCTGGTAACGGCGTGTAAAAGGTGCAACACAAGGAAAGGTGACTTCACTCCTGAGGAGGCCGAGATGGAGCTCCGGCGCCATCCATACAAACCATCGTATACGCTGTTCCTTCGCGACATCAGTGGTATGAAGCAGGAAGAGTGGGATGAATTCCTGATGGGCTAAGCCCTGTTTTTCAGAATTTCAACGTGAAGATAGTGCGCACGCCCGGTTCCGACTTGACGGTAAGATTCCCGTTGTGCATTTGCATAATCTGCCTTGATAGGCTTAAACCGATACCTGATCCTGTTTTTTTGGTGGTAAAGAAGGGAACGAAGATGCGCTCCAGGGCTTCTCTGATGATGCCTGGACCATTGTCACAGACTTCGATAACGACGCTGTTGTCGGCATACCTGGCATTAACCTCAATCCTGCCGTCGCGTTGATACCCAAGGGCTTCGATGGAATTTTTGACGAGGTTGATGAGAACTTGTTCGATCATTTCCTCATCTGCCTGCACGGTAAGGAATTCCGACTCCAAAGACGTTTTGAACTGAATATGGGCCTTGCTCAGTTCCGTAGTAAGAAGCTGATTGATCTTGTCAATCAGGTCGCTGATCATGATGGTCTTTAGTTTGGGATGTGGCAGCGAGGTGTACTCGCGATAAGCATCTATGAATTTTATGAGTCCTTTGCTTCTTTGCTCAATCGTAGTGAGTCCCTCGCGGAGATCTTCGGCACCTTCCTGCTTAAGTTCAAAATGATGGTCGACAGGCCTCATGTCATGGTCGAGAATCTCGCGCAGGGTGGAGGTGAGAGAGGAGATGGGCGTAATGGAATTCATGATTTCATGACGAAGCACCTTGGTCAGGTTTTGCCAGGCCTCAATCTCCTGCTTCTGCAATTCGGTCTGGATGTTCTGCATCGTGAGCAGCCGGACGGTATTCCCGCGAATGCGGAGCTCCGTGGCCTGAATCGTCAACTGGAGATCCTGGCCGGAACGAAACAGGGTATTGCGGCCAGGTTCGACCGATTGAATGGCGGACAACAGGGCAGGACTCTTTTCACCGATTTCAGAAATATTCTTGATGTTCTGCACGCCCAGGTACCGCTTTGCGTTGGCATTGACAAGCTGGACATTGCCATCCGGATCAAAGCTCAGTATGCCGGTGCGTACCTGTTGCACGACAGCGTTGAGGTATTGCCAGTGCTCCTCTTTTTCAGATCGGGCCTTGCGGAAAGCCTCGAGTACCTGGTTGAACTCGACGTTCAGATCCTTGAAACTGTCCCCGAGCTTGTTGTCGGCATTGAAGCCGGAGATGAAATCCGAGTACTTCACGGATTCCAGGAAGCGGGTGAGTTTGCGATTGGTCTGGGCGGTGAAGCGGTTCAGTTCAATCAGTTGACCTATAATAATCCCGCCAGTCAGAATGGCAGCGAAAATCATATTTGGCTGACTTACCATATAGACAAACAATGCCATCGACACGCCGATGAGAAAGGTGCGAAACCCGATCTTGAATTTGAAATTACTGGCGAGAGGCAATGCTGTGGTCTATTGGGTGTGAATGTGTCGCGTTGATCTTTCCGGATTTTAAAGCCCATGCTTTTCCAGTCTCCTGTACAGGGAAGACCGGGTCAGGCCCAGTTCCGCTGCAGCCTGGGTAATGTTTCCGTTGTATTTCTTCAGCACTTTGCGGATGAGCAGCTTCTCGACCTCGTCCAGGTTAAATTGATCCAGGTTAAGAGGTTGTTCTGCATCTTTTCCGGTAGTGGTGTTGAAGTTAAAGTCTTCCGGCTGAAGCACGGAACTGTTTGACAGGATGACTGCGCGTTCTATGGCATGCTGCAGCTCGCGGATATTACCGGGCCATGGATGTTTGTTCATCCTGCTCATGGCACCGTCGCTGATCTTGTTGACATTCTTATTGTACTTCTCAGCATAATGCTTGAGGAAATGAGAAGAAAGCAATGGAATGTCTTCCATGCGGTCCCGTAAGGAAGGAATTTCGACCTCAATCGTGTTGATGCGGTAAAGCAGATCCTGCCTGAACCGGTTCTCTTTCACCATGTCATACAAAGGCAGATTGGTTGCACAAATCAGGCGAATATCAACCGGTGTTTCTTTATTGGCACCCACACGCGACACTCTGCGGTTCTGCAGCACGGTCAGGAGTTTGGCCTGCAAAGGCATGGAGAGGTTTCCGATTTCATCGAGGAAAAGTGTGCCGCCATTGGCCATTTCAAATCTGCCCGGACGATCCTCCTTTGCATCGGTGAAGGATCCTTTCTTGTGACCAAAGAGCTCGCTTTCAAATAAGGTCTCTGTGATAGATCCAAGGTCAACACTTACAAAGGCCTCTTTTGAGCGGGAGGAGTGCCGGTGGATGGCCCTTGCTATCAGTTCCTTCCCGGTTCCGTTTTCACCCAGAATGAGAACGTTAGCGTCTGTATGCGCCACCCTGTCTATGGTCTGAAATATTCTTTGCATCACGGCACTCTGCCCGATGATTTCCTGGTAGCGCTGGTTGATTGACTGGTTGATCTCCTGGTTTTGGATTCGCAGGTTTTCGACTTCATCCCTTGTTTCTCTCAGGCGCATGGATGAGTACAGGGTTGCCAGCAGCTTTTCATTTTCCCAGGGTTTCAGCACAAAATCGGTAGCGCCGGCCTTAATGGCTTTAACGGCCATTTGCACGTCACCATAAGCGGTGATGAGAACCACCACAGCACTGGGGTCGATCTTGAGAATCCGCTCCAGCCAATAATAGCCTTCGCTGCCGCTGCTCACGTCCTTGGTGAAATTCATGTCCAGCAGGATTACATCGTAGTCTTCGTTGCTCATGAGGGAAGGAATGGCTTCCGGGTTCTTCTCGATGTCCACTTGGGCAAAGTGGCGCTTGAGGTGCATCTTGGCTGCCTTGAGCAAATCCTCGTTATCATCGATGATCAGGATTTTGCCATGTTTCTGTTCTGTCATAACATGTTCGGTTTGGGGCTATCGTGTCCGGAATCGCAACTTTGATACCGCTTTTAAGAAGTTCGCGAATGGCTGCACAAAGCCATTTGAAGCGCTTCAGGCATCTAAAGATGCGTCCGCAATCGGACATACCCGTTCAGCTTTGAACGAATAAACCACAAAAAAGATCGCTTTTCGTTGAATTTCACCTGTGGCACGGTAGTTGGCAATGGGTGGGTGACTGCCAAGAGGCTGTTTTAATTACTTTTTGAATGGATAAGAAGATTGAGAAAAAGACCTGGACACTGAAAAGGATCGCCACCTATGGCGGTATTGGCCTGTTTGTGATTGCCGTTTCTTACCAGTTGTTGTTTGCAGACCGTCGTTCCCGGCTGAAAGTCGACAAGGAGAAGATTACCATTTCGACCGTTCAGCGCGGTGTATTTCAGGAATTCATTCCTCAGACCGGCGAGGTGCAGCCCAGCCGGACTGTTTACCTCGATGCTATTGAAGGTGGAAACATCAAGCAAATTATCCGCGAGAGCGGGGCAATGGTGAAGAAGGGGGACATGATCATAGAGATCTCAAATTTGAACAGGGAGATCGCAGTATTGCAGCAGGAGGCCCAATTGGTAGAAAGTATAAACCGATCCAGGGATACCCGCCTTGGCATCATCAAGAATGACCTTGATCAGCGTCAAACGCTGGCCCAGATTGATAACCAGCTGGCCATCTTCAGACCTCAGTATGAGAGACAGAAGATTCTTCTTGAAAAGAAATTGATCTCAAGGCAGGACTTTGAGCGCACAGAAGCAGACTTCAAATACAACGTGGAGCGCCGACGGATTACTTATGAAGTGTACCAGAAGGATTCTGTGAACAGGATCAATCAATTGCGGGATATTGATATTTCTGAAGACCGCATGCGCATGAACCTCGAGTCTGTCCGGAGAATTCTCGACAACCTCAATATCAAAGCCCCAATTGACGGACAGTTGTCAACGCCGCACTGGGAGATTGGTCAGGCGGTTAATACGGGCCAGCGCCTTGGTCAGGTGGATATCATTGGAAGCTACAAGGTGCGCGTACCTATTGATGAACTCTATTTGCCCAGAATCACCACCGGTCTTCACGCTACAACTGATTTCGCGGGGAAAACCTTCAGCCTCATCATCACCTATATCTATCCCAACATTACCGCAGGACGGTTTGAGGTGGACATGAATTTTGACGGCGAGACCCCTCAGGGAATTCGTCGTGGCGGGTCACTGAGATTGAGAATTGAACTGGGTCAATCTTCTGAAGAGTTGCTCCTGCCTGTCGGCGGATTCTACAAGGATACCGGTGGAAACTGGGTGTTTGTTCTCACCGAAGAGAACAAGGCAGTCCGCAGGGATATCAAGCTCGGCCGGAAGAATACAGAGAACTTTGAGGTGCTCGAAGGCCTCAAACCGGGTGACCGGGTAATTACTTCGTCTTATGAGAACTTCGGTAATAATGAGGTTTTAATCCTTAATTGATGCAACCATTTAATAAAATAAGCGTCTAATGACTTGTAACGTTTTGAATAATAACAGGTAAACTACTAAAACTAATTAGTCCCCGATTTCATCTAAACCACAAAAGCAGCTATGATACGTTTAAAGAATCTGGAGAAAGTCTATACGACGGAAGAAGTCGAAACCACCGCACTGAACAACATCAACCTGGAAATTAAGGATGGTGAGTTCGTCGCGATCATGGGCCCGTCCGGATGCGGTAAGTCCACCTTGCTGAATATCCTCGGCTTGCTGGATAATCCTTCCAATGGAGAATACTTTTTCGGCGATCATGAGGTCTCCAAATACAGCGAACGCCAGCGTGCCCAACTGAGAAAAGGATCCATCGGGTTCGTATTTCAGAGCTTTAACCTCATCGATGAACTGACCGTTTTTGAAAACGTCGAGCTTCCTCTTTTGTACATGAAAGTTCCCGCTTCCGAGCGCAAGCAGCGCGTGGAGGAGGTACTGGAAAGGATGAATATCATGCATCGTCGCAATCACTTCCCGCAGCAGTTGTCGGGTGGTCAGCAGCAAAGGGTGGCCATTTCCAGGGCCATTGTGGCAAAACCCAAAGTGATCCTCGCTGACGAACCTACTGGTAACCTCGATTCCGCCAATGGTGAAGAGGTGATGAAACTGCTGAGCCAATTGAATGAGGAAGGGACCACCATCGTAATGGTAACGCACTCACCTTATGATGCCAACTACGCGCACCGTATTGTGAACCTCTTCGACGGCAAGGTTGTCACAGAGAATATCAAGGAACACTTCCATATTTGATCACGTGATCAGTCAAGAATTCAGAGCCCAGCGCTCCTGAATGCGTTCTTCATAGTTTAGGTTTAGGTTAGCACAAAACCCGCCCCGGTTTTATTCATGGTTGAATCGGGCGGGTTTTGCTATTTCAGGACAGGACATGCCAGAAACCTTGAACCTTGAACTTGGAACTTTATTCCCGGAACCCCGACGATAAATGTCGGGGTGAGCCCGGAACTCGAAACTCCGAACCCGGAACTATTACTGCACACCCATTGTCCACAACTGTACACTCTCATTTTCAAAAATGCTTTTCACACGCATTTAGCGCGATGGCATAATTCTTGGCTATTCCATGCAACCTGTGCAACACCGATCTGGTCTTAAGCAGGTTAACATTTCCATATGATAAAAAACTACCTGCTCATCACCCTTCGCAGCATGATGAAGAACAAGGTCTTCATCGCGATCAACATTTTTGGAATGGGGTTGGCCATCGCATGTTGCGTGGTGGCTTATCTCAATTGGGACTTCAGCAATGGCTGGGACAGCACGCAAGTGAATGCAGACAGGGTTTACAGGGTTCAATTCTGGAGGGAATTCCAGGGAAAGCGTGAGCGGTACGGCATGGCGCCCATGCCCTTGGCCAATTATATCAGGCAGAATTTCAAGGAAGTCAACAAGGTGGTGCGGTACATGTCGTCCTATACGGATGTGCGTATTGGAGATGAAGTCTTCGGCACGGAAACCGTATTTGTGGATTCTGCCTTCTTCGATCTGTTCACCTACGAATTCAAGTACGGTACCGCCAATGAATTCTTCAACAGGGGCAAGGTGCTGATCAGCGATGAGGTGGCAAGGAAATACTATAACACCGAGGATGCGGTAGGCAAGTCCTTAACCCAGATTGTTCTGGGTAAAGATGGTGTTCGGAGGCCGAAGGAGTTTGAAGTAGGCGGTGTTTTCAAAAAGCTTCCGATGAATTCAAGTTTTCATGCGGAAGTGATCATGTACCTGGACAATTTCTGGGATATCAATTTGGATCCCGACCTGTCTGAAACCAATTGGAAACGCTGGACCCATGCGTTGTTTCTGGAAATAGACGATCCATCCAAAGTGGCGGGCATTACCCAGCAACTTCAGCAGTATATCGAGCCGCAGAATAAAGTCAGGGAAGACTTTAAGGTCACTGCCTATTATCTGGAGAATTTTAATGGCGCCATGCGCCGCAACCGTCTCAACCCCAGACTGCAAAGTGATTACCTGCGTGGAGGTATTCCCGATGAGGCGGTGACGGTGCCAGTCGTGATGTCGGGAATGCTGCTTTTACTTGCATGCTTTAATTTTACCAATACTTCAATAGCCATTTCCAGCAGGAGGCTGAAAGAGATTGGTATCCGCAAGGTGATGGGCGGAATGAGAAGGCAATTGATCTTCCAGTTCCTGAGCGAAAACCTGTTGTTGTGCCTCTTTGGGCTTTTGATGGGGCTGCTGCTGGCCGAGTGGCTGGTGCCAGCCTATGACTCGCTGTGGCCATGGTTGGAACTGCATATCAGCTACAGGGAAAATGCAGGTTTCCTGCTCTTTCTGTCAGGATTGCTGGTTATTACCGCTCTGATCGCCGGTGGTTATCCGTCTTTCTATGTCACCTCGTTCGAGCCCGTGAGTATCCTGAAGGGGAAAGCCCGATTCGGAGGAACCAACTGGTTTACCCGTGTGCTGCTGTTCGGGCAATTCCTTATTTCACTGTTGCTGATCATCATGGCAGTCGGATTCTACGACAACGGTAAATATCAAAAGAACTACGACCTCGGTTTTGCCACCCATGGAGTTATATCAGCATGGGTGAACAATGAAGGAATGTACAATACCTACCGGGACGCACTGGTCACTAATAAGGACATCGAAATCATTGCGGGAACGAAGAATCACATCGCTACCAGTTTTTATAATGATCCAGTCAAGTACGAATCCATAGAGAAGGAGGTTGACATCATGGATGTGGGGGACCATTACCTGGAGGCCATGGATATGACCCTCCTCGAGGGGAGGGGATTCAACAAGGATTCTGAAACCGACCGGAAGGAATCTGTGTTGGTTACTGAAGAATTCGTCAAACAGTTCGGTTGGAAGGATAGTGCAATAGGAAAGCGGGTGGTATGGATGGATACCGTTCAATTGTATGTGATCGGCGTAGTGCGCAATGTCTATGCACGAGCACTGTGGGCGCCCATACAACCTCTTTTGGTACGATACACAAGTCCGTCCAAATACCAGCAACTGATCGTCAAGACAGCGCCAGGCAAAATGGCTGAAGTGAATACCTATATGGAAAGGAAATGGAAGGAAGTATTCCCCAATGCACAGTATGCCGGTCAGATGATCGACCATGAACTGGAGGAAACGAATCAGATCAACGACAATGTAGTCATCATGTTCGGCTTCCTGGGATTCTTCGGTGCGTTGATGACGGGTATCGGACTTTTTACACTCGTGTCATTGAACATCGTCAAGAAAATGAAAGAGATCGGTGTGCGGAAGGTGCATGGTGCATCTGTAACCAACATAGCGCAGGTGATTAACCGTGAGTTTGTGATCAGTCTCGGGATAGCAACCATTGCCGGGGGAGCGCTTGGATACCTGGGGTCGGACTGGCTGATGGATGCGATCTGGGAATATTACAAAAAGCTGGGAGTACTCAGTCTGTCGATTTCGGTGCTGGCCATGTTGGTGATTGCAGTTTTGGCTGTTGGGTATAAGACTGTAAGTACTGCGATGCTGAATCCCACTAAGACGCTGAGAGACGAGTAGAAGTTACAGCCCGCAAAATATATTTTCAGAACGCAACTCGCGCTGTTGTTTTCGCGTCATATCGCCAAGTAAAACATAAGCCATGATCAAGAACTACCTGAAAGTAGCGCTTCGAAATATCCTGAAGCAAAAGTTCTTTTCTGTCATCAACTTGTCCGGACTCGTCATTGGGATGACCTGCTGCTTGTTGATTTTCATCTACGTAGCAGATGAACTCAGCTACGACAAGTTCCACAAGGGATACGAAGATATCTACAGGGTTGCACTGCATGGAAAGATCGCGGGGCAGGAAATCACCACCACAACCACTTGTATCCCTTTGGGTCCTGCCATGAAGGCCGAGATCCCCGGGGTGGAAGAATATGTGAGGGTGATGCCGGTCGGTTATTCCACGGGGGTGGCCTTCCGCTATGAGCAGAAGTCATTTACCGAAAACAATATTTTCTATTCAGATTCCAACTTCTTTCAATTCTTCACTTTCAAACTGGTCCAGGGAGACCCGGCCAAAGTATTGAAGGATCCGAATTCTATTGTGCTTACCGAGGCGATGGCAAAAAAGTATTTCGGCGACGAGGATCCTATCGGCAAAACGCTGGTGATCGGCGTGGACAAGAAAGCCATCAAGGTGACCGGTGTTGCGGCACCGGCTCCTTCAAACTCCCACTTCCATTACAACGCGGTTATTTCCTATATCACGGTTGAGAAAGAATACTTCCAGGGATGGACGGGGAATTCCATTCAGACTTATTTCAGGAAGACTTCTGCCACTGAGACAGCCTCCATCAACAAGAAGTTGGAAGACATGGTGGAGAAATATGTGGGTAAAGAACTTCAGGAAGGCCTGGGTGTAAGCCTTGAGACTTTCCG
>JAFEAM010000005.1:149150-191850 GCA_018266395.1 Bacteroidota bacterium
GGGCTTGGCGATGACCTGGAGCCCAACGGAGATATCCGCTACGTGTACATCTTCGCCGGTGTGGGTGCATTTATCCTGCTGCTAGCCTGCATCAACTTCATGAACCTGTCCACGGCCCGTTCTGCAGGAAGAGCCAAGGAGGTTGGGCTGCGCAAGACCCTCGGTTCGCTGCGCACGCAGATGATGGCACAGTTTCTTTCGGAGTCGTTTATATACAGTTTTGCAGCCGTCATTATTTCAGTTGGGTTGGGATTCCTCGCACTGCCGTATTTCAATCTGTTAACTGCAAAGACGCTGGATTTTTCAGCCCTGATCAGCCCGTGGTTTGTAATTGCCACAGTAGGTCTGATCATATTGGTGGGCTTGATCTCCGGAAGTTATCCTGCTTTTTATCTCACATCTTTCAGCCCGATTGAAGTACTGAGAGGGAAGGTAAGAGCCGGCATGAAGAGCAAAGGAGTAAGGAGTTCACTGGTGGTATTCCAGTTTGCCATCTCCACCTTTCTCATCATCGCAACGATGGTGGTGTACCAGCAGCTCACCTATATGCAGTCCCGCGATCTTGGCCTCGACAAGAATGGAGTAGTAACCATCACGGGTATGCGTCGTTTGGGTACCAATATGTCCGCCTTCAAGACATCAGCAGATAATATTGCGGGTGTGGCCAGTTCAAGTTTCACAAACAACCGGTTTCCGGGCATGGACAATACCACCGTGGTGAGGGAGAAAGGTAAAGAGAGTGACCATCTCGTTGGACTCTACTACGCAGATTGGGACCACCTCGACGTCATGAAGATACAGATGAAGGAAGGTCGCTTTTTCTCGAGAGAGTTTAAGTCGGACACCCTTGCAGCAGTAATCAATGAGGCTGCGGTTCATGAATACGGCCTCACCAATCCGATAGGTACGGAATTGGTTGACTTCAATGGAGAGAAGCCAACTACAGTTAAAGTTGTTGGTGTCCTCAAGGACTTTAACTTCGAAACGCTGAAGCGCGAAGTGCGGCCTGTAGTGATGCGGCTGACCAATGAGGGCCGGTTTCTTTCGATTCGCTACAACGGCGACGCGGATGCCGTCGTTAAGGACCTTGAGAATCTTTGGAAGACGATGGCGCCCGGCGAACCTTTTGAATACCAGTTCCTCGATCAGAGTTTTGACTCACTGTTCCGTAGCGAAATGAGACTCAGGGATATCTTCACCCTCTTTTCAGGTCTTGCCATCTTCATTGCCTGCATGGGATTGTTCGCGCTTGCCGCTTTTTCCACCGAGCAAAGAACAAAAGAGATAGGAGTGAGGAAGGCAATGGGTGCATCGGCGTACTCCTTGACCGTACTCCTTTCCACCGAGTTCACACGACTGGTGCTTATCGCCATCGTGCCTGCGGTTGCGCTGGGCTGGTTCGTAGCCAACTGGTGGCTCAAAGACTTCGCATTCCGGACTGAACTGAGCCCCCTCATTTTTGTCGGCAGTGCCGCCATTGCCATCCTCATCGCCTGGCTGACCGTTTCGTTCCAATCCGTCAAAGCAGCGGCAACCAATCCGGTGAAGTCGCTGAGATACGAATAGCTATCGGCTTCGTCATGGATGGAGTTCAAGGTTCAAAGTTCAAGGTTGGCCGTTGAGCGAATTCGGTGTTCAAAGTTCATGGTTTCTTTTGCTGGAAAGACTGAAAAGACTAGGCGGCGCTCTTGAGCCTTGCCAGGCCTTCGTTTACCGTTGAAAAGCATTGGTTAAGCCTATCCAAGGCCTTCGCTGACCCTCGTCAGGCCTTTGTGAGGCCTTGAAAAGCCTTCGTTTGCCGTTGCCAGGCCTAGGAAATGCCTTTCAAGGCCTTCGTTTACCCTTGAAAAGCCTTGGTAAGGCCATGCCAGGCCTTCGTTTACCCTTTCCAGGCCTAGGTAAGGCCTAACCAAGGCCTTCGTTTACCGTTCCCAGCCTTAGGTAAGGCCTTGCCCAGGCCTTCATTGACCGTTCCCAGGCCTAGGTTGAGCCTTGAAAGGCCTTCGTATACCCTTGTATAGCCTGGATAAAACTCTGCCAAGTCTTGGCTGTGGCCAATGGAATGACTGGGAAAGCTTGAGGGCAGTTCAAGGTTCAAAGTCATCGTCGTCCAACCTTGAACCTTGAACACCTCGAACCTTAAACCTAGTGAATGGTCCTGAAATTAGTTGATAGTTTTGATCAAGTGAGTTAACCTAAGCACTGTCAAATACAATTCAGATGGATAACGCACCACTTACCTCTTACTTTCATTCTCACCTTCTCCCAGCATTCTCCGCGCCACCCCGCCTCCGCGGTCAATCCCCTCCGCGGTCAATCACCATTTCACCACATGTCCCAGGTCCTTTGTTCCTTCCATGTGTTTATCGTAACATTCAGGGTAAATGAAACACATTATGAGGCTTGCAGTACTCCTTTTGCTCGTTGTTTGGTCTGCTTATGGCCAGACGCCATCCCATCCTTTTTCCGACTTGAGATTCCGGTTCATTGGTCCCGATGGGAACCGCACCATCGCAGTTGCAGGTGAGCCCGGGAACCCCAATGTGGCCTACGCGGGTGCTGCCTCCGGCGGTCTTTGGAAGACGGATGACATGGGCTTTCACTGGCGCCCTGTGTTCGATCAAACGGATGACTCATCAATAGGAGCCATCGCCCTGGCACCCTCGGACCCCAAGCAGGTGTGGGTTGGCACAGGCGAGACTTTCCTCATACGTCCTGCCCATGCAGTCGGAAACGGTGTGTACAAATCTTCCAACAGCGGCAAGTCGTGGAAGAAAATGGGACTCGAGAATACCTTTCGCATCAGCCGCATGATCGTTCATCCCACCGATACCAATACTGTTTATGCAGCCTCGTTGGGTCATGCCCATGGTCCACAAAAGGAGAGAGGTGTTTACAAAACCACTGACGGTGGAAAAACATGGAACCTGGTTTTCTTTCTGAATGAGAATACGGGCTGCTCTGACCTTGCCATGGACCCTGCCCATCCTGACATTCTATACGCTGCGATGTGGGAAGTTGAGATCAAGACATGGAACCTCAAGAGCGGTGGAGCTTCAAGTGGAATTTATCGCACCAAAGACGGGGGAAAAACCTGGGAACCCCTGCGCAACGGATTGGAGAGCGGCCCGACTCACCATGTTGGGAAAACTTCTGTTGATGTGGCCTTCACCAATCCCAAAGTAGTTTATGCACTGATAGAAGATACCGAACCCAGGCTGTACCGGTCTGAAGACGGAGGTGACAACTGGAAGCTGATGCAGAAGGATCACTCCATGGGTCAGCGTGCCGGGTATTACACCCGCCTTCGCGTGTCCACCAGAAATGAAAATGAACTCTATACCATCTGTGTGGGAATCAAGAAATCGATTGACGGGGGTAAGACTTTTGTCAAAGACTTCAACCAGTGGGCACCCGGCGGAGACAACCATGATATGTGGTTTGATCCGAAAAACCCTGAACGCATCATGTGCGCTCATGACGGTTGCGTGAACCTTTCGTTCAACGGAGGCAAGACCTGGAAGAATGTCAACTTTCCCATCGCGCAGATGTATCACATTGCGGTGGACAACAGGGTCCCTTACTGGGTCTACTCAAACCGTCAGGATGCATGGTCTTACCGTGGCCCTAGCCGCAACCTTAGCGGATGGCAGATCCCGCTCGGGCTGTGGCATGGTGTGGGCGGATGCGAGAGCGGCTTTGCGCAGCCGGATCCATTTGACAACAACATCGTGTGGTCAGGCTGTTATGACGGAGGGCTCGATGTTTTTGATCTTACGACCATGCATTCCAGGGATGTGCGCGTGTGGCCTCAGACACAGATCGGAAATGCGCCGGCACTAGCAAAATATCGCTGGCACTGGAATTATCCCATGGTGCTTTCACGCCATACACCAGGCAAGGTGTGGGTGGGAAGCCAATTCGTTCATGAAACCACCAACCGCGGTCAATCCTGGAAAGAGATCAGCCCAGACCTGACTACCAATGACAAAACCCACCAGGCGAATTCCGGCGGTATGGCCAGCGACAACCTGATGACATGGGATGGCTGTACGTTATATGCTTTGGCAGAATCACCGGTGAAAGAGGGAGTGCTGTGGGCAGGCAGCAATGATGGCATTTTGAGTGTAACGCAGGACGGCGGCAAAAACTGGACGAATGTTTCCGGTAACATGCCGGGTCTGCCAAAGTGGGCAACCATCCGGCACATTGATGCTTCATGGTTCGCAGCCGGGGCCTGCCTGGTGGCAGTGAATGCCATGCATAATGGCGACTTCAATGCCTACGTGTATCGCACCACAGACTTTGGGAAAACCTGGTCGCGTTTGAATGTTGACCTGCCTGCGTCGAACTCAAATGTGGTACATCAGGTGATTGAAGATCCGGATAAGCAGGGACTCTTGTGGTTGGGTACTGATAACGGTCTTTATTTTTCTCCCGATGATGGTCAACGATGGATCCGCCTGAAGAACAACCTGCCACCGGTTCCGATTTATGGTATTACCGTTCAGCGGAATTTCAGAGACCTCGTCATAGGTACTTACGGCAGGGGCATCTATATACTGGACGATGTTACACCAATTCGTGAATACTCCGAGCAGATCGGGCAATCCGATGCCTACCTGTTCAGCGTAAAACCGACCTACCGGTTCCAGAAAACGGAGGCGATCAAGAGTGAGGGCAGTATGGTAAGCGGGCAAAACCCTCCTGAAGGTGCCGACATCAACTATTATCTGAAAGCAAAATCCCGCGACAGCGTGCAGGTACTTATTCTCAATAATAAGGGTGAAGTTGTTCAGACCATCAAGGGCAAGAACAAGCCTGGAGTCAATCGCGTGTATTGGGACATGCGTCTGGATGATTATGTCTTGCCGAGACTGCGCACCAAGCCCAGAGACAAAGACTGGGTGCAACTGGATAACGACGGTACCCGCAATCTGTTCATTTATGATCTTGATATTGGTCCCGGACTTGTGGCACCCATGGTCCCTCCCGGTGAATACACCGTTGTGCTGAAAGCCAACGGCAAGGAATACCGCCAGCCCGTTCAGTTGCTCAAAGATCCTAATACCAAATCAACAGAAGCGGATATTCAGAAGCAGTTTGAGCAGGGGGTTCGCCTGTTCACATCCGTCAACACTACTTTCAAGTTGATTGACGAAATGGAGCAGACCCGCGCAAAACTTTTGAAAATGACGTCGGACAAAAAGAATGGCAAGGCAGCTGCCGCGCTGGAAGACAAGATCTACCAGCTGGAGGGGAAGCTGTTTGATATCCACCTGACCGGAGCGAGGATGGACATATTCCGGAATCCCCCGCAGGTATTGGAGCGTTTTCTTGCCATGAGCAAGGAGGGGATTGTTTCAAGTGCAGACAGTCCGCCGACAGATCAGCAACAGTCTGTGTATGCTATTACCCAGCAGCAACTTCAGGACGTAGAGAAGGCTTATAACTTGCTCAAGCAGAACCAGGAGTGGAAGAATATGAAGATGAACTAGGTGCGGCATTGTGCCCGCGGCCCTTTCTGCGTTCCAGGTATTCGTAGATTGTTACGTTCATCATCAGCAGGAGCATACCGTAGAAGGTATCTTCAAACGGAATCGTGAGCATACGTATGCCGAGGTTTTCGGTGTTGTCATACCAAACTACAGGCTGGGGCAGTCCGGTGCCGGTGAGGACGCCGTTGACAATGAAGAAGGGAATGAGGATAAACAAATAGGCGAAATAGAACCGTCCGAGAAACCTGGGCCGAAGCGTCAATTGCAGGATCAGAAGGAAAGCTGCCAGGCTGATGAAGGTTACTGATGTATACCACCTGTCGATGTAGCGAATGCCGGTGATGGTCAACCCAATGATCAGTACCACGGTGATCCTCAGGCCGTAATTCGGTAGAGGTTCTTCTTTTCTCAAATGGTTGATCGCTTTGTAAGAGAAAAGGCAGGCATAAGGAATGCAGATGAAGAACAGCACCTCTTCAATGGGGAGGTTGAAGAAATAGATCCCTGTGAGGTATCGGGGAGAAAATCCCCAAACACCCATGCCTGTAAACCAGATATCCCAGATAAGAAAAACTGTTGCCGGGATGATGATCGCAGGAACAACCGAGTTCAGCCTTCGTGCGATCGGCGCCCACGGATGAAAGCTGAAAAGGATGGGAACCAGTATGGAACCGAGGTCCAGCGTCAGGTATAAATAATGTTCCATCAGGTTAGATTCCTTCTACTGTGTTTCGCTGCGGTTCACTTTATAGGTGAATTGACCCGGCTCATATTTCCTCGGCGCGTAAAGGAAACCAAATGCTTCACATCCTTCTTTGGTATGCTTTGCGTGATGAACGTAATGGGCGTTGATCATTCTCTGCAAGTACTTGCTGCGCTTTGATGGCCTCCAATGGATACGCTGATGCACGATGATGTCATGAAATACGAGGTAGAAGATACCGTAGCATAAGATCCCCAGACCAACTGCAAGCAAATAGGGGTTATACGTTACAATTGATCCGTAGTAAAACAATGCGATGGAAGGAATGCTGAACACCACGGCGAACCAATCGTTTCTTTCCAACGCGTGGTCATGTATGGTGTGGTGCGATCGATGCCATACCCATAAGAAGCCGTGCATGACGTACTTATGGGTAAACCAGGCCACAAACTCCCAGAAAAGGAAGGTCCCGATAACAATCAGTCCGCAGAGTATGATCGTGAGGAGCGTCATTTTACTTTGGCTTGTGAAGAATGCCGGTCGAACATCTGTTCAAGGACCTTGTTTCGAAATTCAAAAATAGCATTAACCTCACGGCCCACCAACAGCCAATGGACCAGACGGCCCAGCCACCCAAAAGGGAGCGCAAAGGTTAATTCATCGGTCATTTTCACGCCACCTTCCACTTCATTGAAGTGATGCTGATGATGCCATATGGCGTAAGGACCGGACCGTTGCTCGT
The DNA here is from genome assembly GCA_018266395.1 of Bacteroidota bacterium. Classification (GTDB taxonomy): domain Bacteria; phylum Bacteroidota; class Bacteroidia; order Cytophagales; family Cyclobacteriaceae; genus ELB16-189. The sequence continues at coordinate 156,094 of JAFEAM010000005.1, forward strand.
CGACAAACAGGGTTGGCTCAACTACATGTGAAATCTCAGTGACCCACTGAACCGTAACGCCACGGAGGACATCCACTTTGTATTTGATAATCTGTCCCGGGTACATCTTTTCTCCGCCCGACCTGAACAGGATTCGGAAATTCATATGCGGAGGTGTGATCTTCGAAAGATTCTCCGGGGTGGAAAAAAAGTCCCATGCTTCTTTCAAGGTGATGGGAAGAAACTGTGTTCTGGTAAGGTGGTAAAACTTCATTTTATTCCGGCTGTAATGCTTCTTGGTAAGTTCGAATGGCGCGGTCTCTGGCTGTTTGGTGATTTACAATAGGGGATGGATAGGAAGGGGTTCCCAATTCTGGTATCCAATGACGAATATAAGATTGAGCCGGATCAAACTTTGCCGCCTGTAATTCAGGATTGAATACACGGAAGTAAGGTGCTGCATCACATCCGCTTCCGGCCGCCCACTGCCAGCCGCCGTTATTTGCTGCCAGATCAAAGTCAAGGAGTTTCTTCGCAAAGTAAGCCTCACCCCAGCGCCAGTCGATCAGCAAATGTTTAGTAAGGAAACTTGCCGCAATCATTCTCGAACGGTTGTGCATGAATCCAGTCGCATTCAGTTCCCTCATGGCGGCATCCACCATGGGATAGCCCGTACGTCCTTCGCACCAGGATTTGAATTCATCAGGGTTATTGTTCCATATGATGCGGTCATAGGCGGGCTTGAACGCCTTTTGGCTCGCCTGAGGGAAGTGATAGAGAATCATGTGATAGAATTCTCTCCAGATTAACTCATTGAGCCAGGTCTCGTTTGATTTCAGAGCAACAGAAACCAGCCTGCGAATGCTGACCGTACCGAAACGTAAATGCACGCTTAGTTTTGACGTACCTTCAACTGCAGGAAAATCTCTCTTGTCTGAGTACTCGCGGATGATTTGCTGCCTGATTGTCCTGGGCGGGAAAGTGTAGTCTACTTCTCTGAAGCCAATGGTAGACAACTCCGGCATCTCATCAGGGGGCATTCTTTTGAGGCGGCTCAAGTCTGTAATGCTGTAACTCTTGCAATGCTCCGGCTTGAGCAGTGCCTTCCATTTCCTTGAGTATGGCGTGAATACAGTATAGGGTTGCCCATCATCTTTCAGTACCTCGTTCCTTTCGAAAATGACAATGTCTTTGTAGCTGTGGAATTTTCCCCCATTGGTTTCAACTATAGCTTTGATCTTCGTGTCGCGCTCCGTTCCGTAAGGCTCATAATCATGGTTGGTGTAAACGCTTTTTGGATCCAGCTCCTGGAAGATGGCAACAGGGTCACCATGCAGGATGAGCAGTGTTGAGCCATGCTGTTCCAGGTCTGCTTTGAGTTTCTTTAATGCGTCATGGATGAAATTGACCCTGCGGTCTTCGGGGTCGTCCAGACGATCGAGAATGTGGGTATCGAATATGAACAGTGGAATGATATCCCTTTCTGCCTGCAGGGCGTGGTATAGCGCAACGTTGTCCTCAATACGGAGGTCCCTTCGAATCCACCAAAAGGCACCCTTTTTGAGGGAGGCAGGAATGATCATACATCATCAAACAGTTGATATTCACATAATGTTTAGGCCGAAATAAGAGGGATTCTTACCGCTTTAGGTAATCTTCAGATTAACTTAAGATTTAGTCTTTATAATTCGAATCATTGCTTATCGTTAGATGTTTGGATTAGGGGATTCTAAGAACTGGTCCAGTCATCTGAGAAGCGGCAAGGATTATACCCAAGACCAGAAAAAAGAGGAGGAAGCTATGAAAGTATTGATCATTGAAGATGAGGCAGAATTGCTGCACTCGTCTATGGAGTACCTGAAGACCGAGGGTTATGTTTGCGAAGACGCCACTACGCTTGAGGATGGTCTTCGAAAGATCCATTCCTACAATTACGATTGTGTCGTGGCGGACATTGGTCTCCCGGACGGGAATGGCTTGAAGATTGTTGAAGAGCTTCGTACGAAGACTTCGGATGCGGGAGTCATTATTATATCGGCAAGAAACTCGCTTGATGACAAGATTGTCGGACTCGACATTGGAGCGGATGATTATTTGACGAAACCGTTTCACCTTTCCGAACTGAATGCCCGTCTGAAATCTATTCTGCGTCGCAGGAAATTCAGCGGCAATAAGGAGATTGTCTTCAGCGATATCCGGGTCATTCCTGATACCTTGCAGGCGTTTGTCAAAGACCAGCCGGTAACCCTGACCAAGAAAGAATTTGACTTGTTGCTTTACTTCATTTCTAACCGGGACAGAATCATCACAAAGGAATCCATTGCAGAACACCTCTGGGGTGACTATATCGACGCGGTGGACAACTTTGATTTTCTCTACACCCATATTTGTAACCTCCGACGGAAGCTGATGGATCGTGGTGCCCCTGATTATATCCGTACTATTTACAGAGTGGGATATAAATTTTCGGGCAATGAAATTGTTGGATAGAACCAACCTGTACTTTCTTTCAGCGGCAGTATTGATTTTTGGATTAGGTGGCCTCTTGTTCTATTTCATGTTCAAGGAGGTTATCAACAATGACCTGTCAGAGAAGTTACGGGAACGTAAAGACTATGTCCTGAAGCAGCTTGAAAAGAACGACAGTATTCTGAATTACCAGTCCATATCCGGTAATACGGTCAGCATCACACGGGCAGCAGGAAAATACCCTCTGGTTGAACAGTGCAGCGATACCACCATGTTCGACAGGGTGGAGGATAACTATAAAACGTACCGTCAGCTCGTTTTCAGGGCGGAAGTAAGAGGTCAATGGTACGGGATTGCGGTACGCAGGCTCATTGTTGAGGATACCGGGTTCATCAGAGGTGTGGTGCTGCTGGAGTCTGGGCTTTTTCTTGCCTTCGTAGCCCTGCTTACCCTTATCAACAGTTTGCTGTCAAGGAGAATTTGGAAGCCATTTTACCGGATTCTTGACGCCATATCCGGCTACAAGATTGATCAGGGCGAAAGCCTCCAATTGGGCAGGGGGGCCATCTCAGAGTTCAATGACCTGGCTGCTGCCATTGAAAAGATGACGGTCAAGATTCGCAAGGAGTTTCTCATCCAAAAGGAATTTACAGAAAATGCTTCCCATGAAATTCAGACGCCGCTGGCGATCATCAGGAATAAAATGGAAATATTATTGCAGTCCCCTGATGTAACTGAGGAGCAGATGTTATTGATTAAGTCAATGTACAGTGCAGCCGGTCGCCTGTCAAAACTGAACGAGGCATTGTTGATCCTGTCGCGCATAGAGAACAGGCAGTTTCATGCCGTTTCCGATATCTGTGTGAACGATTTGATTGACCACCGACTCAATGGCCTGGAGGAGTTGATACAGATGAAGAATCTGACTGTTGAAAAACAATATGATTACAGGCTGCGCACCAAAATGAACCCTTACCTGGCAGATATTCTTTTTGAAAATCTGATCGTCAATGCCATCAAACACAATCAACCGGATGGCAGGATACGCATCCATATCACCGAAGGAAAAATATCTATTGCGAATTCCGGTGAACCACCAAGGGTGGCGCCTGACAAGCTGTTTGGCAGATTTGTCAAAGACAATCAGAAGTCAAGCTCGCTGGGTCTTGGCTTGCCGATTGTCAAGGCCATTTGTGACACGTATTCTTTTCCGATAGCGTACACTTACGAAGGGCAACTCCACAAAATGACAGTCCAGCTGGTTTCTGAAGGGGTGCTGGTTGCATAAACCGTTCTTCAGATATTTTCAGTATAATTCAGATCCTCTGAAAAAGTCTCCTTGAGCCCCCAAAGGGCAGAAAGCGAAATGGCTGAAAGGATAAACCCAACCACCATTCCGGCCTTTATGATATCGCCGTCAAATACGGTGTTGCGGAAATACTGGTAAATAAGCAAGGTAATAGGTAAGGCCCCCCTTACGAAGTTGGGAACAGTGGTGGTTACGGTTGCCCGGATATTGGTGCCAAACTGTTCTGCCGCAATCGTCACAAAGATCACCCAGTACCCGACGGAGAATCCCATCCCCAGGCAAAGCAGGTAAAATGCGGTGGTGGAAAGTCCATGTGTGTTGAGGTATACAAAAACCATGATCAGGTTCAGACTCAGGAATGTGAACATCACCTTTTTGCGACTCTTGAGTACCTGGCTGAGAAGACCGGTAAAGATGTCGCCAAATACAAGTCCTGCGTAACACCAGGCGATGGCCTTTCCCGCCATGATGGCCTCCGGCTCCTGTACCCCCAGGGCTTTCGCAAACTCAGGTGCAAACGTGATCAGCACACCCACCAAGAACCAGAGGGGAATGCCAATCAGTATGCATTGCAGGTATTTCAACAATCTGCCCCGGTTGGTAAATAGTGCCAGGAAATTCCCTTTGGTTGTGGAAGTGTCAGCCATATTTTTAAACATGCCTGATTCACTTACGCTTACCTGCAGCAGGAGCAACAGCATGCCCAGTATGCCGCCTGCATAGTAGCACAACCGCCAGTCCTGCAGTGTTTGATAGATGAGGTTGGCGGCAACAGCGCCTGAAACTCCCACAGAGGCCACGATCATGGTCCCGTAGCCGCGCTTTTCTTTCGGAAGGGTTTCTGCTACAAGTGTGATCCCGGCACCCAATTCGCCCGCCAGTCCAAATCCAGCAACGAGGCGCCAAACAGCATACGCCTCGACGGAGGTGACCATGCCGTTGGCAATGTTGGCGATAGAATAGGTGACGATGGATCCAAACAATACCGACAGCCGTCCGCGCCTGTCACCCAGCACACCCCAGACAATTCCGCCGAGGAGCATGCCATACATCTGCATGCTGAGAAGAAATTCCCCCTGGTCACGGTTGGCCTGGCCTGTAATGCCCAGGTCGTTGAGGCTCGCCGTACGAACAATGCCAAAAAGCAAGAGATCATAGATATCAACGAAGTAACCAAGTGCTGCGACAATTACAGCGGCGTTCAAAACTCGCGTGTGGGAGGTGGATTGTAGCTCAGACATTTCGGTGGCTCCTGTTTGGGTATAGGCTGGTCAAGATAAAACAAAATTCATTTGAAGGACCATCGGGTATTTAGCGCCGGAAGGATTATTCCCTGGATGGCTCACGCATACGGATAATGAATAGGTAGGGCCACAACTTGCCCGTAACCAGCATTGCCCTGGTTCTGTCGTGCCAGGCAATCCCATTGAGTACATCTGCCTGCGCATTGGCCAGCTTGGCCTGCCGGGTCAGCGGGCCGAGATCAAGGTAGCCATCCACATTCCCTGTTAACGGGTTGACTCTCGCGATGTAATTGGTCTGCCAGATATTGGCATAGATCCGCCCCTCTGCATACTCCAGTTCATTCAGATTGCCTACAGGACCGTTTCCGTCCTTCACCTCCAATGTGCGCACTGTCGCGAGGGTCGCTGTATCCAGGTAATACAGTTTGTTGGAACCGTCACTCATGATAAGATAGGTGGAGTCATGGGTGAGTCCCCAGCCTTCTGTGCGGTATCGAAATGAACGGATCTTCCTGAAAGAAGCAAGGTCATAGACAAATCCTTCATGGTTCTGCCAGGTGAGTTGATAGATTTTATCGCCAAAAATGGTAATGCCCTCGCCGAAGTACTTGTCGTCGAGTGCCACCCTCTTGTCCGCTATGCCTGTATTGACATCAACAATTCCGATCCACGAACCTTTTCCCCCGGTACTTTCATATAACTGCCCATTATGAATCTCAAGCCCCTGCGTAAAGGCCTTGGTGTCATGGGTGAGCGTGCTTTGTACCTTGTACTCAATCAGGGTTGGATTTTTAATGACTTGTTCCGGGCTCTTTGGCCGGCAGCCAGTCACCAACAGGGTATAGATCGCGAAGTATGAGAGAAGCTTGAATGAAGAAGGCATCTCGAAAGGTAGAATTTATTTGGTAGCGTAGCCAAAGATGTGAGGTCGGTGCCAGGGCAAGGTGCCATCGACCTGGAGTGAATTAAGACTTGTATCCCTGAAGCCAGCATTCTTGATAACCGATGCGGTATCCCTGTTACAATTGCACCCGTCGGCCAGCGCCTTATTGAGCGGGTTAAGCATGTTCTGGACAAGCCTCAGAAACGAATGTTGCGGAGCTGCCACATGTTCGAGTACAATCAGCTTGCCTCCGGGTTTCAGTATGCGGTAGATTTCCTTAAGTGAAGCTTCCTGATCAGGGACGGAGCAAAGCACCAGTGTTGAGATGACGTAATCGGCACTCTGGTCCTCAACGGGAATATGTTGCGCATCCCCGGTTAACAATCGTAAGGTGATATGATTTCTGGAAGCCTGCTCCCGGAGAACAGGATGAAAAGCTTCGTTGGGCTCAACTCCGATCCATTCGATGTCACGTGGAAGATAATTGAAATTGATGCCGGTTCCAGGACCAATCTCGACAACGCGTCCATGAGCCATGGACAACAAGTCCTTCCGGTAGGGGTGATATAGCTTCCGGTTGACTTTCTCACCCTTCTGCATGAGCCACGCAAACCACCGCTGACTGGCATTTCTTGTCATAAGGTCAAATGATGATCAAAATCCTGTGTTAGGTACATATGAATCTAATGTTAATCAATTAATATTCTCTTAACATTGGTTATTATTGCCGCCGGACAAATATTGGACCTCAGGATACCAGCCCCATAAATCCACCGTGTTGTTAAGGCGCCTTTTCTTGATAGCAATTTTCTGGGCTTTCGCATTCATTTCCGGTGCGCAGATTCCGGGTCTGCAGGATGGACTGAAAACCTATCTCACAAAGGACAGTTCCACATGGCTTAGACTCAATTTCGTATCCCAGATTTGGGCCAGATATAACGACAATAATCCCGGAACTACAATCAATGGATTCCCGGAGTCCAGCACCTGGGATGTTGGTATCCGGCGCGTCCGTTTTGTTTTAAGTGGACAGCTGACCAAGCGTGTCTTCATCTTCGTCCAATTTGGTCAGAACAACCTTGCCTATACTTCGCCGCGGAAGACCGGAGCTTTTTTCCATGATGTTACCGGTGAGTTTGCCTTGATCCCGCGTAAAGTGAGCCTCGGATTCGGGCTTCATGGGTGGAACGGTCCTGCGCGCTTCTGCAACATTTCCGTGCCCAACATCATGGCCCTTGATCCTCCGGTGTTTCAGGAGACGACCAATGACGTTAATGACCAGTTTGTCCGCAAGCTGGGCGTGTATGCGAAAGGGAAACTGGGTAAACTGGATTACCGTGTGTCCATGAGCAAACCATTTGTGACGCAAACGGCCTCTTCACCGCCGGATCCGTTCGGGACATACTCCAGTTACTCCATGAACATTCCTCAGCAGGCCTTTATGGGATATTTCATGTATCAGTTCCTGGATCAGGAAAGCAATACTGGCCCAGGCACAGTGGGTACTTATCTTGGAAGGAAGAGGGTATTCAATCTTGGTGCAGGTTTTGTATCACAGCAAAAAGCCATGTGGTACAAAGGAGCGGTAAACGATACGATATACCATCCAATGAACCTTTGGGCAGTTGATGTATTCTATGACGCTCCATTGAACAAGAGCACAGGAACTGCATTGACAGTTTATGCCGCGCATTTGAATTATGACTTTGGACCAGGCTATATACGGAATGTTGGTCCGATGAATCCGGGAGTAGGCGTCAAGAACGGATCATTGAATGGAACGGGAAACGCGGCACCCCTCATAGGCACGGGGCCCAGTTGGTATTTGCTGGGTGGATATAAACTCCGGAATGGTCTGTTGGGCAACATGGGAACGCTGCAATTCTACTCGTCCCTTCAGTACTCCAAATATGACCGGCTGAAGGACCCTTTGGCTCTTTTTGATATTGGCGTCAACTGGCTCATTCATGGTCAGGGGAGCAAGTTTACACTGAATTACCAGTCGCGCCCGGTTTACTCAGGCGTGGATCAGACGCTTATCAGCAGAAGGAGCGAGTGGGTGCTCCAGTATCAAATTTCCTTTTAGTCAGGCACGTGCGTTAGTGAGCACGCCTACTTTTTCGAATTCCGGGTGATGAACAAGGAGGCGGAACCAGTGGGTGAATGTTTCAGGATTCTTTTTAATCCTCAACCGGATGGAATCCAAACCTTCAAATTTCCAGTCGGCTACTTCGGCAGGATTTACAACAGGCGTACCGTCAAAGGTGCCCACCAGGATGTGGTCACATTCGTTCTCCGTGAGGTTGTTATCGAGCTCAGCTTTGTAGTTGAACTTGAAGGCAAAATTGGTCTTGATGTCAATGCCCATTTCCTCCACTAGCCTTCTGCGGGCCGCAGTTTCGATCGACTCATGCGGTCTTGGATGGCTGCAGCAGGTATTGGTCCAAAGTCCGGCGCTGTGGTATTTGCCTGCCGCCCTTTTTTGCATGAGTAATTCTCCCTTTGAGTTGAACAGAACTACGCTAAAGGCGCGGTGGAGCAATCCTTGCCTGTGGGCCGCCATCTTTTCCATGGTGCCCATCTCGCGGTCCATTTCATCCACAAGGATTACAAATTCGTTCATCGAATCAAGTTGAGTTGATGCTTCAGGTATGACAGCCCAAGAATAGCGATTTTATAGCGATTGCGGATCCGGATCCGGGTCTTCAGGATGCTTTCGCAGGGGAGGGCTTTTATCTTTCTGAACAGCGCCATGTAATAAAGATAAGCGACATAAACCCCGAGTCGTGCTTTGCGCGGCAGCTCTTTGATGCCCTGGTATGCTGCACGGAAGTCTTCTTCAATTTCTGCTTCGATGGCCTTCTTGGCCTCCTGATCAAACTTTTCGATTTGCACCCCGGGGAAATACAGTCTTCCCATGCCGTCATAGTCAGCATGCAGGTCTCGAATGAAATTCACTTTTTGGAATGCACTGCCAAGTTTCATGGCTGCCGGTTTAAGCGCCTGGTAGCGTTCTTCGTTGCCGTCGCAGAAAATACGAAGGCACATCAGACCCACTACCTCCGCGGATCCGAGCACATATTTGTCAAAACTTTCCCTGCTGTGTTTCTTCTCCGTCAGGTCCAGTTCCATGCTGTGGAGAAACTGTTCGATGGATGAAGCATCGATGTTAAACCGGTGTACGGTTTGCTGGAAACTGTTAAGGATGGGATTAAGACTGATCCTTTCCTGAATGGCTGTCCAGGTATCGTGGCGGAAGCGTTGAAGAAGTTCAGCCTTGTTGTAATCATGAAACGTGTCGACGATCTCATCGGCAAACCTGACAAATCCGTAAATGGAATAGATCGGGTCCCTCAGGGTTTTGTCCAGACACCGTATGCCGAGTGAGAATGAAGTGGAGTATGCATGGGTGGTCAACCTGCTGGTGCGAATGCTCACTTCATCAAAGAGATTCTTCTGGCTCATTCGTTTAGGTCATTTGAAGTTAGACATCAACTGATTTCAACATGATTAGACTTTTCCAAGCAACTGGCCTGCTACCACCTGGCCTGAAATCAGTGCAGGGGGCACACCGGGGCCAGGAACTGTAAGCTGACCGGTATAAAACAAGTTGGCGACCTTTTTGTTTCGGATGCCGGGCTTAAGATGAGCGGTTTGCATAAGCGTGTTGGCCAGACCGTAGGCATTGCCGCCAAATGCGTGGTAATCCGAAATGAAGTCGCGATGGGCGTAAGATCGCTTATACACTATATGGGATCGAATGTCTGTTCCGATCATTTTTTCCAGGCGATCCATTACTATGTGGAAGTATTTCTCCCTTATTTCGTCATTGTCCTCGAGACCGGTAGCCACGGGAATCAGTATAACGAGATTCTCATTTCCTTCCGGTGCTACCGTGGGATCGGTCAGGCTGGTACAGGACAAATAGAACTGAGGAGCCGAGGGCCATTGAGGATCTTCATAAATCTCCTTTGCATGCCTCCCGAAATCCTCATCGAAGAATAAGGTGTGATGTTGCAGGCCCGGGAGCCTCTTGCCAATACCCAGGTAGAACAAAAGACTCGATGGAGCCATGACCCGCTTGTCCCAGTATTCAGCGCTATAACGGCGATCTTTCAAGGGGAGGAGTTGTTGCTCCACGTGATGATAGTCTGCCCCGGCCACAACAAAATCGGCATCAAATGCCCCTGCGTTCGTGTGGACGGATTTTACTTTACCATCCTCAACCTCAAGCTTTTCGACCGGTGTATTGACTTTAATTTTCACACCCTGTTCCTCCGCCAATTTTTGCATGGCTTTGACAACCTCAAAAATACCACCTCGAGGATACCAGGTGCCCAGTGACATGTCAGCGTAATTCATCAGACTGTACAAGGCCGGAGTTTTGTCCGCAGTGGCGCCAAGGAAAAGGACGGGAAACTCCAGGAGCTTGATGATGCGCGGCTCTTTGAAAAACTTCCTCACGTATTGGCTTAACGACGAGAATACGTGGAGCCGGAACAGACCCGCCGCCAGCCTCAGGTCAAGTAATTCCGTCAGTGAAATGCCTGGTTTGTAAACCAGCGAGTTGATGCCGATCTGATATTTGTATTCGCCTTCTTTTAAGAACTTCAACAGGTTGTTGCTGCTGCCGGGTTCCAGTTGTTCGAACAGCCGGCATAATCCATCGATGCCCGCAGGAATGTCGATGAAGTCACCTTTTCCAAAGTAGACACGGTACGAAGGATCGAGCCTATCCAGCTTGTAGTAGTCGGAGACATTTTTCCCAAAGCGGCCAAAGTACTTTTCAAAAACATCAGGCATCCAGTACCAGCTTGGACCCATGTCCCACTTGAAACCGGCAGCTTCAAAGTTTCTGGCACGTCCTCCGGGAATACCGTTCTTCTCAAAAATGGTAACATCAAACCCTCCATGGGCGAGACAGGAGGCTGCTGACAGTCCTGCAAAGCCAGCCCCAATCACGGCTACACGCTTCATTCAGTCAAATTACCGATAGTCCGCCAATTTCTTTTGAATCTCCTTGCGCGCATGAAATATCCTGTTCTTCACCGTTCCTATTGGAAGCTGGAGGTGTTCGGCAATCTCATTGTACTTGTATCCCGTCACGTGCATCTTGAACGGGAGCAACAGCTCTTCCCTGATGGCGTTGACGTTGCGCCACGCTTCTTTAAACTCTGCACTTTCCGCCGGTCTGTTGAAAGTATGTTCATCCTCAACATTCAGGAAGTACAGGTCTTTGGTCTGGTCCTGCTGGGTCTTTTCACGCTGTGCCTTTCTGTAATTGTTGATGTAGGTGTTCCGCATGATCGTGAACAACCAGCCTTTCAGGTTGGTGTTGTCCTTGAATTTGTCCTTGTAAGTAAGGGCCTTCAATATCGTATCCTGGACCAGATCATGTGACTCCTCCCGGTTGGAGGTAAACCGGTAGGTGAATGTGCGTAGGGTAGGCCTTAGTTTGGCCAATTCGGTACCAAATTCTGATGTGGTCATTGTTCAATCTTATGTTTAAAAGATTAAACAAATGTATTTCAGGGCATACCTTCAGCCAATTTTGTTTAACGACACATTCAGATTTCCTAACAAAAGCCTTAATTCCTGGCTGGAATGGAACATATGAAGATTGGGAGGTAAACGAAGTGCCATTTTTTGCACCACTGGCCCTGTTACAAGGACCTGCCGCCCTGGCTGTTCAGCGCAAAGATTGGTCAGTAATTCCTGCACCGCTTTAGGTGAAGGGGCAGTTGTTATGGAGGTAATAAGGAAGTTCGGGTTGTGATCCTCGCAGATCTTGTAGACATCTGATATCGGAACCATTTGCCCGAGGTAATACGTCTTAAGGCCTGCCTTTTTTACGATGTAGTAGTGGAACAGAAGTCCGATTTCATGAAGTTCAAATTCCGGCAGGAAAAGTACTGCGCTTTTGGCCCCTTTGCCCGACAGAGGCAGGGCATCGATGGCAACGATAATCTTCTGACGAATCAGGTTGGAAACGAAGTGCTCCTGGGCGGGAGTAATGTTGCCGGTCTGCCACAAGACCCCAATCTTGTGCAGGAAAGGGTATACGACTTCGGTCATGGTGTATTCAATCCCATACCGAAGCACCAGGTGGGACAGGGCCTTATCGAACTGCTCCTCTTCAAGGCTGATCATCGAAACCACAAGTTGATCGATATGGGTTGAGGCGGCGGTTTGTTCATCCGTTATTTCATGCACTTTGCGGGTCAGTTCTTCTGCTGAAAGCCCTGCAATCCTGGAAATCTTAAGTCCATGATTATTAAGTACGGCAACATTGATGATCTTTCTTAAGTCATCGTCCGTGTAATAGCGGATATTGGTGGTTGTTCTGGAAGGGTGAACGACACCGTACCTTTTCTCCCAAATCCTGATGGTGTGGGCCTTTATGCCGGAGAGTTTTTCAAGCTCTTTGATCGAATAGTTACCCATGGGCTGTTTGAAACTTGCTGAATAACCATAAAGACCCCATTTTGTTCAAACTTTGTGAGTAAAGACCACAACAATATCTCAAAAGCCATTCAATGGTTCAACGATCAGGGATGGGATCCTTTTCCCTTTCAGCTCGAGACCTGGAAGGCCTATGGGGAAGGGAACAACGGGCTTGTAAATGCGCCTACTGGAAGCGGGAAGACCTATTCTTTGGTGGTTCCTATATTGCTGGAAGGTCTGAACCAGCCCCAGCAGAAGGTACGCGCCATCTGGATAACACCCATCCGGGCGCTGGCAAAGGAAATAGAGTCGGCCGCCAGGGAGGCGGCCGCCGGACTTGGGTCAAAATGGAAGGTCGGCAGCCGCACGGGTGACACAAAACATGCAATAAAACTGCGGCAGAAGGAGCGCCCACCTCAATTCCTTATCACCACTCCTGAGAGCCTGCACTTGCTGTTCACGCAAAAAGACTATCAGGAGTACTTCTCTGATCTTACCACAATTGTACTGGATGAATGGCATGAGTTGATGGGATCCAAGCGCGGAGTGCAAACCGAACTGGCAATTTCCAGACTTAGGCGAATCGCTCCCGGTCTTCGGGTTTGGGGAATTTCGGCGACCATTGGCAACATGGAACAATCGGTGCAGGTGCTGCTGGGCGCGCATTACCATCACCGAAGCCATTCCATCATACGGGCCGACATTCGCAAAGAGATCGAAATTCATTCTGTATATCCTGACGATCTGAACACACTTCCGTGGGCAGGGCATATTGGAATAAGTCTTCTGAAGAAGGCAGTGGAAATCATCAGGAACAGCAACAGCACACTCATCTTCACTAATACGAGATCCTTTGCCGAAGTGTGGTATCAGAAGATGCTGGACCTCGCACCCGAACTTTCGGGATTGATCGCCATGCACCACGGGTCCATCAGCCAGGAGCTGAGAAATTGGGTAGAGGATCAGCTTCATGAAGGCAAGCTCAAGGCTGTGATTTGCACTTCAAGTCTTGATCTGGGTGTGGACTTTCGCCCGGTTGAAACCATCATTCAGGTGGGGAGTCCCAAAGGTGTGGCGAGGTTTCTGCAGCGCGCGGGAAGGAGCGGCCACCAACCTGGCGCAGTCAGCGTTATCCATTTCCTTCCAACACATTCTCTTGAACTAATTGAAGCGGCTGCCATCCGCGAGGCGGTGACCAAAAAGATTGTCGAAGACCGCCTGCCTTTCATCCGTTCGTTTGATGTACTGGTTCAATACCTGGTTACCCTTGCGGTAGGGGGCGGATTCCGGCAGGAGGAGATTCTGGAAGAGGTAAGAAGCACTTTCTGCTTCGAGTCGATTACGGAGGAGGAGTGGCATTGGGCGCTGAGGTTTATCACTACCGGTGGTGAGTCGCTGACAGCTTATGATGAATACCGGAAAGTCGTGGTGGATAATGGTTTGTACGTCGTGGAGGATCGGCGCGTGGCTCAGCGACAGCGCTTGTCCATTGGAACCATCGTCAGCGATACCGCCATGCTGGTAAAATACGTAACCGGCAAACAGCTAGGCACGATTGAGGAGTATTTCATTGCACAACTCAACCCGGGTGATGTGTTTTGGTTTGCCGGAAGGAAACTCGAACTGGTAAGGGTAAAAGACATGGAGGCACAGGTCCGGAATACAAAGAAGAAGTCGGGTCGTGTTCCTTCCTGGCAAGGGGGGCGTATGGCTTTGTCCTCGCAGTTGAGCGAGATGATTCGTCTCAAGATTGATGAAGCATCCAGGGGAGGCACAATCGATGAAGAACTCCGGTTCCTGAAACCATTGCTTGACCTCCAGGCAGAGCGTTCGCTGCTGCCGGCAAAGAATGAATTCCTGATTGAATACTCTGAAACATCAGAGGGGTACCATGTGATCATGTATCCATTTGAAGGGCGGCTGGTACATGAAGGTCTGGCGTCACTGGTGGCTTATCGCATAGCGAAGATGAAGCCCATAACATTTTCGATGGCGATGAATGATTATGGTTTTGAATTGTTGTCCGATCAGGAGATACCCATTTGGGAGGCCGTTGAAACTGACGTACTCGGAACGGATAACCTATTAAAAGACATCCAGGCCAGCATCAACTCCGTTGAGATGGCCCGGAGAAAATTCAGGGATATAGCCAGCATAGCTGGATTGGTCTTCAAGGGTTACCCGGGGCACAAGGTCAGGGACAAGCACATCCAGTCCTCCTCCCAGCTTTTCTTTAATGTCTTTCATGAATATGATTCCACCAACCTCCTCCTTATGCAGGCATATGAAGAGATGATGGACTTCCAGTTGGAAGAGGCCAGGTTAAGAAAATCGCTTGAGCGGATTCGGACGCAAAAGATCATCATAAAAGAGCCTGAGGAACCCACTCCATTCGGATTTCCCATTATGGTTGACCGCCTTAGCCGCGACAGACTCACCTCAGAGAAACTCGAGGACCGGATCAGGAAGATGACCCTGGTGAGCGAAAAGGCAAAGACGAAGAGCTAGAGTATGTTTCTGAACAAGAGGAACAAGGAAGCTGACAAGATGATCACTACAGGCAATGTAAGGAACCACGCCAGAAGGATATTCCTCACGGTTTCAGGCTGCAGGTTCTTGATGCCCTTGCTCGCAACCATGCTTCCAGCAACACCGGATGACAGCACATGCGTGGTGCTCACCGGAAGTCCGAAGTAACTGGATAGACCAATAGTGCTGGCGGCCACAAACTCTGCGCTGGCGCCCTGGGCGTAGCTGAGGTGTTCCTTTCCGATCTTTTCACCAATCGTCTTGACGATGCGTTTCCAGCCTATCATGGTTCCCAGACCAAGAGACAAAGAGATGAGGATGATGACCCATCCCGGGGAGTAATCGGTTGCCTTCCTGACACTTTTGAGATTATCTTTCAGAATCGTGCGTTCTTCTGCGCTGATCCTTACTTCTTCTTTTTTCAGGATGTCTCCAATACTCTTGTCCATTACAAGAATGTCTTTCCGCATGTGGAAACGATCATCTTTGGGGACATCATCAAAGGATTGGATGGAAGCGACGATCTTTTGCAGCTCAAGATTAAGGGACTTGCTGTTCTCCAGTTTCTTCTTGTCCGCGTCGGCCAATGGCTGGGGATCGATATTGTTGATTACGGTCTCAATCTTCTTCAGGGGTTCAGAAAGTTTTTGCGGGTCGTAGTGACTGTTGACCGCAAAATATCCCGGAACAATTCCGATAAGGATAAGCATGATCAGGCCGACGCCCTTCTGACCATCATTCTGTCCGTGAAAGAAACTGACTCCTGTGCATGTCAACAGAAGCGTGCCCCTGATCCATGGAGGAGGAGGTGTATTCTTCTTAGGCTCCTTGAAAAGATCTTCACCATAGTCCTTTCCTTTGGTCGAGACCCGCAGGAAGTACATTAAGATGATGGTCACCGCAAAACCGAACAGGGGAGAGATCAGCAAGGACAGACCAATTTCCTGAGCCTTGCCCCAGTTGACGGCGGCTGAGGTAGCTTCAGGCAAAAAGGAATAAGCCAGACCTACACCCAGAATGGAACCGATGAGTGTATGCGAACTGGAACAAGGTATGCCCAGGTACCAGGTCAACAGATTCCAGAAAATGGCGCTCAATAACAGGGCAGCTACCATGGCGATACTGTGAGCAATATTCTGATCGATCAGAGATTCAACCGGGAGCAGATTGACGATCCCCATCGCGACTGCGATCCCTCCGTAAAACACCCCCAGTGAATTCATGAACCCCGACCAGATTACAGCTACCCAGGGTTTTAATGAATTGGTGTAAATGACCGTGGCAACAGCGTTGGCCGTGTCGTGAAAGCCGTTGACGAATTCAAATGAACACGCTGCAACCAGGCAGATGATAAGGAGAATGGTGTAGGAGAGTTCCAGTTCAAACATGGAGGTTCAGGTTAGCATAGGATTCACAGGAATACCTGAAAATCCATATTTGGGAGGCCAAGGTAAACCATGTTGCCCAGCCCCGTGTTATGGCAATGTTAACAATTTTAATTGATCCAAAGCCCGTTCTCTTGGCCAGAAGGGCAAAGCTCAGGTTATGTTCTTAGTTTTGCACTTGTGAGAGTCAGATTGGCAGACACAGATGTGGTTTTAATGGCTGAGAAGGCTTTATGGCTGCCGGATGCCAGGACTCTGGTCATAGGCGACCTTCACTTTGGTAAGGCCAATCACTTCCGGAGGGCTGGTTTGCCGGTGCCTACTTTGGCCGCGATCCGTAATGCCGAAAACCTGATAGAACTCCTCCGAAAAACTGATCCCCTCAGGACGATCTTCCTTGGAGACTTGTTCCACAGTCACTACAATGATGATTGGGAGGCGGTTGGACAGATTGTGCGTCATTTTCCTGCCACTCATTTTGAGCTGGTGATTGGAAACCATGACATCATGAGTGAGCAACAATATCTGAGGCAGGGAATTTCTGTAAGCCAGGAGGCGAGAATCGGTGCGTTTCTCTTCACCCATGAGCCGATGAGTCAGGATGAGGTTCCACGGGGTATTGTTAACGTCGCCGGCCACATACATCCGGGAGCGAGATTGGAGGGGAAGGGCAAACAGTCGCTTCTATTACCCTGTTTTTGGCAAAGGGACCGGCAGTTCATCCTGCCTGCTTTTGGCTCGCTCACTGGCCTCGGCACCATACTTCCCTCCGCCAATGACATCGTATATCTTGTGGCCGATGGGAAGGTGCTCCTCTGGGATATCCACAAAATGTCTCAGCTTCAATGAAAACAATGGTTCTCATTCTGTCGTCCTGGCTGGCTTCGCAGCAGGTGATGGCACAGGATACGCTTTCGGTATCCCTCACTTTCACAGGCGACATCATGCAGCATGACACCCAGATATACGGTGCATTTGATCCGCTCACGGGGCGATATGACTACAAACCTTGCTTTGAAAAGATAAGGCCGGAACTTTCAGAAGCAGACATTACGATTGGCAATCTTGAACTTACACTTGGCGGGCCTCCGTTTAAAGGCTATCCACAGTTTAGCGCACCGGATGAATTACTGGAAGGATTGAAATATGCCGGCTATGATGTGCTGGTGACAGCCAATAATCATTCGGTGGACCGTGGCAAAAAGGGACTGGAGCGAACCGTCCGGCTTCTCGATAGCGCTGGATTCCAGCACACCGGTACCTTCAGGGATACTTTGGAGTGGCTCAACGAATATCCCCTTATACTAAAGGCCAGGGGGTTCAGCTTTTCCCTGCTGAATTATACTTATGGCACCAACGGTCTGAAAGTGTACACGCCCAACATTGTCAACCGGATCGACAGAAAACAGATCAAAAATGATCTGGAAAAAGCAAAGGCCCAGGGAACTGATGCGATCATAGTGTTCATGCACTGGGGTCTGGAATACAAGAGCCTGCCGGACAGCTCACAGCAAAACCTTGCCGACTTTTGTTTCAGGAATGGTGCTAAGCTGGTTATCGGTGCGCATCCTCATGTGCTTCAGCCGATGGAGTGGAAGAAGGAATCAGATCAGCTTGTAGCTTATTCACTCGGTAATTTTGTATCGGCGCAATATGACCGATATAAGAATGGGGGCGCTATACTGCATGTCACACTGAAAAAGCCGGCTGGAGGAACTGCAGCCAGCATTGCGGATGTGTCCTATTCATTGGAATATGTGTATCGTGCAACAAACCAGCGCATGACCTATCATATTCTTCCGCTGCATGAATTTGAGAATGACACGACCTTTGTGCGCAGGAAGGCCGCACATGATTATATGATCCAATTCAGGGATGATTCAAGACTTCTCCTCGGGCGGGAGAACAAGAATGTCCGCGAGAGAAATTTCCTGGCACAACCATCTCAAGCCAATGGCAGACCCTGAAGGGTTCATCTGCGTCTGTTGGATCTTCCGGTTTTGAACATAATACCAATGGAGAATTCCAGTCCGCTGAAGTCCACCTTGGCATCTTTATAACTGGCCTGTACAGTCTGATTGGTTCCACCCAGGGTACCTCCGGAATAACTTCCTGTTAGGGGGATGGCGGATTGGCCCACCAGGTAGTTGGTCTCAATTGAAAGACCCCATTGGCTGGTCACGTCAAAGCTGACTTCCACGCCGCCATGGTAACCGAAGCCTGGATGATTTTCGAAACTGAATTGAGAGTTCACTACATCCCAACCCTGGTAATCCCTGATTGCGCGGTCGAGATTGCCATAATTGATATGCTGGTCAAATGCGTAAAAGAAGAAGCCTCCTGCTTTGAGGTCCACCTCCACACCCTTGCCTTTCATGGCAAAGACCAGTTCGGCGGGAATAAAGATCGTGAAGTTGGGGCCCGTCAGCGGAGACTGGCTGTCAAATGGCAGATCTTTCATGCTGAGGCCTGACATGCGGTACAACGAAGCGCCTGTTTCTATCGAGAAGCTACGGCTCAGGTCGACTCCAATGCCCCGGATTGAAAACGGACTGATGGGGGTGGAGAAATATCCATTCCGCGGTACGAAATAGGAAAAGGATAGCCCTACACTTTGACCGTGTACTCCGTTCCAGGCAAAAATGGCGACAAGCAGGATGAAGTGGTACCGCTTCATAAATCATGATTTACAGTCCAAGATACTTGATTGATTCCACCGGAATAAAATCATGCGGGATCCAGATGAATCAGACTATTTTTGTTGATATGAAGAAATATTCTCTACTGCTGGCGACGGCATTACTTGCTGCCTGCAACTCACGGCCCTTGCCTGCCGACCTCATCATTTCCGGCGGTCCCATTTATACCATGAACACCACTTCACCTATCGCCGAGGCGGTGGCAGTCCGGGGTGACACTATTGTGTTCGTGGGTTCCTCTAAAGATGCTGAAGAATTCAAGGGAAAAGAGACCCGGCAAATCGACCTGAAAGGCAGTACGCTTACACCAGGTTTCATAGAAACACATGGTCACTTCATGGGATTGGGCTACAGCGAAATGAATCTTGACCTGATGTCAGTAAGAAGTTACGATGAACTGGTTGCAAAGGTGAAAGAGGCGGTTGCCAAGGCCAAACCGGGTCAATGGATTCTTGGCCGCGGCTGGCACCAGGACAAGTGGGAGGTAAAACCTCAGAAGATGGTGAAAGGATTTCAAACCCATGAAAAGCTTAGCGCCGTCTCACCTGACAATCCGGTATTTCTACGGCACGCAAGCGGGCATGCGGGATTTGCCAATGCCAAAGCCATGCAGATGGCCGGCGTAAATCAGCTGTCCGTTGAAAAACTTACAGCAAACGTGGGTGAGGGTGGAGAGATCATAAGGGATGACCTGGGCAATCCCACCGGGATATTCAATGAACGGGCGCAGAGTTTGATTGCCAGCATCATTCCGGAGAACACACCCGAATCCGACCGACAGGCTTTCCATCTGGCCATGGATGCATGTGCGAGGAACGGAATAACAGGTTTTCATGATGCTGGAGCGCCACGCGAGAACATCGAGTTGTTTCATCAGATGCAAGCAGAGGGACAGTTAAAAGCACGGCTATACGTGATGATAACAGGGTGGGATCGAAAGCTTATCAGGGAATGGTACAAAAAAGGTCCTGAGATTGACCCGAAGGGGGTAACGGTCCGCAGCATCAAGTTGAACTGCGACGGGGCTCTTGGTTCCCGCGGTGCATGGTTATTGGAACCTTATACCGACCGTCCTGACTTCTACGGAATGGCCACTCTGCCCATGGATACGGTTCTTCGTACTTCACTTGACGGATTGAAGAATGGATTCCAGGTTTGCTCCCACGCCATCGGAGACCGCGCCAACCGGGAAATACTGGACCGGTATGAGGCAGCCTTCCGGGAATTCCCGGAGGTCAAGGATCATCGCTTCCGTATAGAACATGCGCAACACTTGCATCCCATGGATATACCAAGGTTTGGAAAGCTGGGAGTCATTGCCGCCATGCAGGCTATTCACCTTTCGTCTGACAGGCCCTGGGCGGTTGAGCGGCTGGGTGAGAAGCGGATAAAGGAAGGGGCCTACATGTGGCAGTCCCTCCTGAAAACAGGAGCAAAGGTGATCAACGGATCGGATGTTCCGGTGGAGCCGATCAATCCGATTGCATCCTTCTATGCATCGGTGACGAGAAAAACACTGGAGGGCAAACCGGAAGGTGGATATGAGCCTGAAGAAAAAATGACGCGCGAACAGGCGCTGCGATCTTACACACTGGATGCGGCCTTCGGTGCTTTTGAAGAGAGGTGGAAGGGGTCAATCGAAGTGGGCAAACTGGCCGACTTCACAGTTTTTTCAAAGGACATTATGACCGTCGATGAAAAGGATTTGTTGACGACCGAGATTGTGATGACCGTAGTCGGGGGCAAGACGACATACGAGAAAAAATAAAGTCATCCTAGTGGGGATGACTTAACGAAGCTTCTTTAGAACCGGATTACTTGCGCAAAAACTTGTGAGCTCTTGCGATCAACTCCTTGCGATCTGATGTAATGGTAGGATCACTGTATATCTTGCTGGAGAGTTCGGCTACAACGGCCTTCTTGTATCCAAGTTTTTCCGCCACTTCTTCGCAGAAATGAATTTCGCTTTTAAAAACCTGACCATCACTCTTCATGAGTTGAATAAGGTGGTAAAGATTTTCGAACTTCTGATCCTCTGTAAGTTTGGACAAATCTCCAATGGGCTTGGGGGCTTTGAGCATGGCATCAATCTCCTCCTTTGTCAATCCGTTGGCTTTGCCAATCATGTGTATGGTCTTAGCCTCCTTTTCACCTACGGACTTGTCGCTCGCTGCCAGGTTAATCAACATGTTGAGCTGTTCTTTGATCATAGAGTGGTTATTTTTACCTCAAATTTAGGGCTTGACGTTGTCGAAATTAAACAAAAAAGGCCTATTTCTTACATCTACTCGTTAAAATTGCAAGAAACTGTTGTATTACCGTGCAACCTTGCAAAAGACCGAATGTCATTAGTGCAAATTCCCTAAAATGAAAAGCAAAGTAATCTTCATCATTGCCTTTTTTCTGGTCAGGACCGCGCTGGCTCAGCAGAGCGAAGTAAGAAGCCCGGGTTCATTCAGGGGAATCAAAGCTGGCCAGGCTATTGATGTCTATCTGAAGAAAGGCGATAAGGAAAGTGCCAGGGTGGAGGTGTCAGGCGTCTCCCTGTCAGACGTACTTACAGACGTGTCAGGGGGCTACCTTAAGATCCATATGAATGATGGCAACTATAGAGGCCGGAGGGATGTAAAGGTATATGTGACTTACGTTGAACTCGACAAGATATCGGCCAGCTCAGCCTCGAATGTTTTTTCTGACGGCCCTGTCAAGGCAGGAAACATGGAAATTCATGCGAGTAGTGCTGCCAATGTGGAGATTTCGCTGGATGCAGGAGCGCTGACTGTACATGCGTCCAGCGCCGGTGATGTAATGCTGGAAGGGAAGGCCAAGTCCATCCAGGCCGAGGCCAGCAGCGCAGGCGAGATCGACGCCTACAATCTGACAGTGGAAACCGCGGGAGCGGAGGCCAGCAGTGCGGGCAGTATCAAGCTGAACGTAGCAAACGAACTCGAAGCGCATGCCAGCAGTGGAGGAAGCATCCGCTATCGCGGCAATCCCAGCAAAACCAATACAAATTCCAGCAGCGGTGGTTCAGTGAAGAAGTCAAGCTGAGTTCTGCAGCCTTCCTGATATCAGCTTTCCTAAAATTCCCGACCTTTGGGTCATGCTATCAGGTTATCATGGAAGTGAGAGGCTGCTACTGATATTTGCCATTATTCTCTTCAGGTACCTCATCCTGGCTTCGGCAGCATATCTTGTTTTTTATGTTGTCCGCCGGCGATCCATCTTCTTCAGGAAGATTCAACGGTCATTTCCCAAGCTCACTGATTACAGAAGGGAAGTATTGTATTCAGTCAGCACGGCTAGCATCTTCTCGGTAATGGGTTATCTCTTCTTCTTTGGTCCCTTGTCGGGATACACGCATATTTATAGAGAGATTAGCCAGTATGGATGGGGGTATTTCGCTTTCTCCGTCATCTTGACACTCCTGGTCCATGATACGTACTTTTACTGGACCCACCGCTGGATGCACCGGCCTACAGTGTTCAGATACCTGCACAGGGTTCATCATTTGTCCACTAATCCATCTCCCTGGGCTGCCATGGCTTTTCATCCCCTTGAAGCGATGGTGGAATTCGGGATCATTGCCCTGGTGCCATTTCTTTACCCAATTCATCCGCTGGCAATAGCGATATTTCTTCTGATCATGATGATCTATAATGTATATGGTCATCTGGGTTACGAATTATATCCTAGGAGCTTCTCCAGGAGCTGGGTGGGAAGATGGATCAATACTTCCGTAAGTCACAACCAGCATCATGAGTACTTTACCGGTAACTATGGATTGTATTTTCTATGGTGGGATCGCTGGATGGGTACGATCAGGGAAGATTACGATTCTGCATTTGAGGAAGTCACTTCACGACCACGGCCCTCAGACGGGGCCTAACCTTTTGCTTCTTCCTCCAGGCTCCATCCGTAGTGCCTGAAAACCTGTATCATGATGAGCATTCCTATGCATCCCAATGTAATGCCGGCGGCGATATCTGTGAAATTGTGTACACCCAGGATAATTCTCGAGAACATGATCAGCAGGGCCCAGATGGCGGATAGCAAAGCTGCCACCGGAGTCCGGAAGAGAATGAGGGTAAATCCCAGTGCCGCTGCTGTGGCTTCTGCCGTGTGCCCGGAAGGAAATGAATTGCTTCCCCCTGCACTCCACTGTGTGATTCTGGTATCAACTTCGTAGGGGCGGGGCTCCTTGAAAGTCCGTTTGATCACTGCGCCAATGCTCCCGGCCAGTGCAATGCTTAACAATATGACCAGTCCTTTTCGGGCCATGGCCTTCCGTTTTCGTATGAGCCCGGAAAAGAGAAAGAATGCCGGGATGGTCAGGCTGACAAAGCTGATTGAATTGGAAACAAACTGAAAGAACCTGACCCATCCCGGCGACAATCCATTCTGAAGTGCCGCAATAATATCTTGTTCAACCAGCTTGAATGATGAATTCCTGATCAGCAGGAGCACGATCAACAATATGATCAGCAGTCCAAGTTTTACCCAAAATCGTTTACCCGAAATCATGCGCGCAAAAATAGACAAAGGAGAATCAAAGCTTTCTCCATGCAGATATGTGGGACGCCCCAGTTTTAATAAAACGTTATTGTTTTTTTAAATATGAGGGTCAAAAAAGACCCACCTGAATCAAAATTCATATAGATTTGCCGCCAATCAGTCCAAAAACCACTACAACTATGGCAATTTTACGTTTCGAAGCACTTAAGAAATTGCATGAACGGAATGCCGTAACCGTCTCTTCTCCAAGCCCTAAAGTCTCTGATTTCTTTGGAGAGAACGTTTTCGGAACCGAGCCCATGCGCGCCTCCCTGGCACCGGCGGTGTTCAAGAAGGTGACATCAGCAATCAAAAACCATGAGAAGATTGACGAAGTGACCGCAGATGCGGTTGCATCGGCGGCAAAGGCATGGGCCATGAACAAAGGTGCAACGCACTTTACCCATTGGTTTCAGCCCATGACCGGTGGAACTGCTGAAAAGCATGACTCCTTCTTTGACGCACTGGCGGGCATCGAGAAGTTCAAAGGGAGTGAACTTGTACAGCAGGAGCCGGATGCTTCAAGCTTTCCGAGCGGAGGTATCAGAAGCACTTTTGAGGCGCGCGGCTACACCGCATGGGATCCGACGTCACCTATGTTCCTATACGGGAAGACCCTCTGCATCCCTACAATCTTTGTTTCTTATACCGGTGAGACTTTGGATGCCAAATCGCCCCTGCTGAAGGCGCTGAAATCAGTGGATGTGTCCGCTACCCGCGTTTGCCAGCTCTTTGACAAGGATATTCAGCATGTCATAGCCTCCCTTGGACCGGAACAGGAGTACTTCGTAGTGGATGAGGCATTGTTCACTGCACGCCCTGACCTGGTAATGGCGGGCAGAACCGTCTTTGGCCACGCACCCGCGAGAGGTCAGCAGATGGAAGACCACTATTTCGGCTCCATCCCGTCGCGTGTGTATGATTTCATGAAGGATTTTGAATTTGAGTGCTGGAAACTCGGCATCCCGGTTCGAACACGCCACAATGAAGTGGCACCCAGCCAGTTCGAGGTTGCGCCACTTTTTGAAGAAGTAAATGTGGCCAATGATCACAACCAGCTGATGATGGACGTGATGGGACGCGTCGCCGAAAGACATAACCTGAAGGTTCTTTTCCATGAAAAACCTTTCGCAGGCCTGAATGGAAGCGGGAAGCACAACAACTGGTCGCTGATCACGGACACGGGTATCAACCTTTATGCCCCGTCGAGCAGCGCGCGCGACAACCTGTTGTTCCTGACCTTCTTTGTGAACACGATCAAGGCCGTTCATCAGTATGCTGATCTCCTCCGTGCAAGTATTGCCACTGCCGCCAACGACTTCCGTCTCGGCGCCAATGAGGCCCCGCCCGCAATCATGTCCGTCTTTATCGGCGCGCAGATGACGGCGGTTCTGGATGAGATGGAAAAGAAGGGAAATGTGAAGATCGAGAAGGGCGATAATATGTACATGAAACTGGGCATTGACCAGATTCCGGAGATCATCCTCGATGCTACGGACCGCAACCGGACTTCACCTTTCGCCTTCACCGGGAATAAGTTCGAATTTCGCGCCGTAGGGGCCAGCGACAACTGCGCTACGCCGATGGCCGTACTGAATTTGATTGTGGCTGAACAGTTGGATCAGTTCTATGATGCAGTATCCAGGGAGATGGAAAAGGGCGCCGAAAAGAGGCTGGCCATCGTCACTGTGCTTCGCAAGTACATCAAAGAGTCGAAGGATATCCGTTTTGAAGGCGATGGCTACAGCGATGAGTGGGTGAAAGAAGCCGCCCGCCGCGGTATGAAGAACATCAAGAACATGCCTCGGGCCATCGAAGCCTATCTTTCAAAGGAGAGTATCAAACTCTTTGAGAAACATGGTGTGATGAGCCATAAGGAACTTGAAGCTCGCAACGAGATCAGGCTGGAAGCATACATCAAGCGGGTACAGATTGAGGCCAGGGTAATAGGCGACCTCGCCATGAATCACATTATTCCTACGGCCATAGCCTATCAGAACAAGCTCATCCAGAATGCCAATGGCCTGAAGGGTCTGGGTGTAGACAACAAAGCTGTGATCCAGACGATCAAGGAAATCTCCGGTCATATCGACACCATCAAGAACGGCGTTCGTCAGATGATCGAAGAAAGAAAGCGCATCAACAAGATTACCGATACGCACAAGCGGGCATTCGCCTACTGCGATGACATCAAGGAAAAGTACTTCGATGAAATCCGCGACGCAGTGGACAAACTGGAACTTCTCGTTGACGATGAGGATTGGCCGTTGGCAAAATACAGGGAAATGTTGTTCCTGCGCTGACAGTAGTTTTGGACTGAATAAAGAAAAGGCAGTGAGAACCCCACTGCCTTTTTTTGTTGTGGTGAACGGTCTTTGAGCCCATTCTCAATCGGATTACCTTGTGACAAACTAATTGGCATGAAATTCCTTATTTCCCTTATTCTTCTCCAGGTGTCTTTTCTGCCTTTACAGGCGCAAAAGAAGCCGACTGCTGAAATCGAACGTATGATTACGAAAGGCGAGGTCGAAGGCCCCATTACCTTTCTGGCAGCAGACGAAATGAGAGGAAGGGACACCGGGTCACCTGAACTTGACATTGCCGCCAATTACATCGCATCCCGATTCCGTGAATTTGGATTGAAAACCCCGGAAGGTGCGCCTCAATACCTACAACCGGTTGAACTTTTGAAGTCCGGCGCTATGGCGGAAGGATCGCTCACCTTGATTCAGGACAAACTAGGATACAAGGATGATTTCGTGTTGCTTGATGGAAACCCGCTTGAATGGTCCGGTGAAGTTGTTTACGTAGGTTATGGCACTCCGGAAGAAATGCCGGCAGATATCAGGGGGAAACTTGTCGTTTCCCTCGCCGGGTCGAAAGACTCGAGGAATGTCCAGGAGATATTCATGGCATCCACCATGAAATATGATCGAATTTCTGCTGCGGGTGCCGCCGGACTTGTGGAATACTTTGTGACGGCACCCTTCCCATGGCCTGCTCTTGTCAACTATTTCTCTGGCAGCACCCGGTATGAAGTGAAGAAAGGGGAGAGTACCATACCCCATTTATGGATGAAGGATAAGGATGTCGCGGGTATGAAGGAATTGAAGTCCGGGAAATCTGTTTCTGGTACGCTGTCAATCAAGGGTGAGACGCCCAGGCTTATTCCTGCGAAGAATGTAGCCGGCTGGGTAGAAGGAACCGATCCAAAACTTAAGAATGAATTCATGATCGTTTCAGCCCATTATGATCATGTAGGAGTCGGTGCAAAGAAGGGGCAGGATTCTATTTATAACGGTGCCCGCGACAACGCCCTGGGCACTGTAGCCATGATGTCCGCTGCCCGATATTTTGCAAGATTTCCTGCGAAGCGGTCGATTTTATTTATAGCCCTCACCGGTGAAGAAAAGGGTCTGCTGGGCAGTGCGTGGTATGCCGACCACCCACTGGTGCCTTTAAAGCAGACGGTCTTTAATATGGATTGTGACGGTGCCGGCTACAATGACAAAACTGTGGTAACCATTATCGGACTGGAAAAAACCGACGTGCATGCGCAGATGGAAAAGGCCTGTGGTGCATTTGGCCTGAAAGCTGCCCTGGACCCTGTGCCTGAGCAAAGCCTCTATGAAAGATCAGACAACTACAACTTTGCCAGGAAAGGCGTGCCTGCCATAGATTTTGCTCCGGGAATCAAAGCATTTGACGCGGAATTGATGCAGTATTATCACCAACCGGCAGATGAGGTAAGCAGCCTGGACTTTGATTATCTTTTGAAATTCTACCGTGCGTTCATTTACGCAAACCACCTTATAGCCAATCAGATCAATCCTCCTTTCTGGAAGGCTGGCGACAAATACGAATCTGCAGGTAAGGCCCTTTACGGAAAGCCTTGAAGGGCGCGTCAGATCTTTCTTACCGTTGCCTCCTCCAGATCAAGCTCGTACTCGATCTTTCTTAGAATTTCGTCGCTGAATTCATTGTTTCTCCTGAATTGTTTGATCTCCTTTCTTTCGAAGTTGATCATCTGCACCTGTATCCGGTTAAACTCATGGAAGACGGCCTCGGAATGTCCAGTCAAATCGGCAGTCAGCATTCGTTTGTTGATGTGATCAATTCGCTTCTCGTATTTAGTTTTGATGTGGTGCAAGGCATCACGCGTGGCGTCTTCCTGGGCATAGTTGGACTCTATGTGCTCTATGGCCTTGTAGGAGAGCTGAATTCTTAGTTTCTGTTCTTCCTCTTCCAGTCGGTCCAGGTCAGGAATCTTGAATAGTCTTATAAGCAAAGGAAGTGTAAGGCCCTGTACCACCAAAGTCATAAGGATAACGCAAAATGTGATGAAGAGAATCATGCTCCTGAAAGGGAATGGGTCTCCGTTGGCCAGGGAAAGCGGGAGTGACAAAGCCGCCGCAAGCGAGACCACGCCACGCATGCCGCTCCATCCTGCAAGCACGACTACCTTCCAGTGCGGACTTGTTTCCGTATTTCTGATTCTTTTCGAAAGAATTCTGGGAAGGTAGGCGCCGGGAAACATCCAGAGCATGCGAATGACAATCACCAGCACACTAAACCCGATGCCCAGCAATATGGCTTCAGGCAAAGTGAACCCATCCAGATCTCTAATAATCTGCGGCAACTGGAGCCCGATCAGAATGAAGACCACGCCGTTGAGAATAAAGATGAGGGCATCCCATACGTTGATGGCCTGGATACGGGTGCGGTAATCAAAGATCTCGTCCGCGCGCCAGGACAGGAATAGTCCGGCAGTCACAACAGACAGCACACCGGAGTAATGAAAGTATTCTGCTGCGAGATAACAAATGTAGGGTGAAATCAGGGTAAGCGCGGTATCCACACTGGGTGAGGTGGGCAGGAAGCGATGGATAACGTAAAGGACATGTGCAACCACCAATCCAATGATGATACCCATGATCGAGACAACAACAAATTGTCCGGTGGCCTGTGAGAACGAAAATGTTCCCGTGGTAATGGCTGCAATTGCAAAACGATAAATGATCAAGCTGGATGCATCGTTGATCAGGCTTTCTCCTTCAAGGATCGTTGACAGCCGCCTCGGAACTTTCAGGCTCTGCATGACCGATGTGGCTGCAACCGCATCGGGAGGCGAGATGATGCCGCCAAGCAGGAACCCCAGTGCAAGCGTGAACCCTGGCATGGTGTGAACTGAAATGTAGGCCACAACAGTTGAGGTGAAAATAACGAGCCCGAAGGCCAGCAGCAATATCGAGCGTTTCCATTTCCAGAATTCCTTCCATGCTGTTTGCCAGGCGGCTGCATAAAGAAGGGGTGGGAGAAAGATGAAAAATACCACATCCGGATTCATTTCAATGACAGGCATACCGGGAATAAGCCAGATGACCAGGCCTGCCAGAACCAGCAGTACAGGATATGAAACCCTTATTTTCTCTGCCAGTACGTGAAGCAGGATAACAAATGTGAGCAGCGATAGAAATACAATCAGTTGTCCAGTCATTCAGTTTGCTTTATTTCTGAGCTCCTTCAGCATGTCCATCACAGCCTGTTGAATAAGCTCTGGATTCGTCCATGGCACAAAATGATTCATCCCGTCTTTCATGCGTACATCAACTTCGGAATGCAACATCATTCTGCGCGCAAAGTCTGCATTTCCGGGCGACACAAGTTCATCCTTGTCCCCCTGAATAACAATGGTTGGCTTGGTGATGTTTTTCCAGAGAGGTAGCATTTCCTGCAATTCTGGTTTAAGATGATAGATCTCATCGTTCGAGGCCCTGATTGACCGCGGCAGCATCCACCTTAGAAAAGGAGTAGCGAAGGGATATCTGAACCATTCGTCGGGTTCAAGGTCAGGGTCAATGCTGGGCGCAACCATGATTAGCCCGTCAATCAGCTGAGGGTAGTCCATCGCCATCCGGGCGATGAGTGGCCCTCCCAGTGAATGGCCGACTAGTATAATTGGGCCACGCCTATGCGCCTGGAGAACCGGTTTCAGGAGAGCAGCCTGCCTGGACAAGGAGGGCTCGGCTAATCCGAAGTTGCTTGAACCAAATCCTGGACGATCGACTGAGATCAGCTGAGCTTTGGTCACCAATGCGGTATCACCCATAAACCGGATGAAGTCGCCAAGGGAGCCCGGGGAACCATGAACGAAAACGATGAGCGGGAGACTGTCAACTCCAACAGTCAGGTAGTTTATCACCCGATATCCTTCCCTGATCTGGTGGAGGGTTCCCTTGTACGGTTTGTCTTTGAAATAAGCCTCAAGTTCCGATTTGCTCATCCGGAACTGCATGCAGCCATCCAACAGAAAAGTCATGGCCACTACCGAAATGAATAGCCAAAGGAGTGGGCGCCATTTTTTCCACGCTGACGTCCGCGCCATGAGATCAAAGATTAAGGATCTTACGGTATTGGGGGAGATTGTTCAGCACTTCGAGCGACTTCCTGATTTCTTCATCCTGTTTAAAGGAGACTTCCACTTCGCCCTTTTCAAAATAGTAGCGTGAAACAATGTCCTCTTCCAGCAAGGACTTGATTTGAGCCTTGTAGGTGATCAGGTCGTTCTTGCGGTTTTCGTTTATCCGCGACTGGATTTGGTCAATCGATCCCTTGAGGTCATCATAGAATCTTTCTGCCTTCGCCTCGCGGATGAGTTGCGCCAATTGAATTTCTGCTGGCGACCGGTAGTTGTATTTCTTGTCTTTCATCCACTGGACAAACTCGTTGTATTCGGCATCGGTCAGAGAAAATTCACGAGCCGCAGCAATGCCCGGATGGCGGGCAGCATACTGGGTTGCATAGTCGAAAATGAATCCGGCGGAATATAACACCTGCGTGATGGAGGAAGCCTCCGGGGCAGGAACAGAGATATCAGGATCGATGCCTCCGCCATCATATACCGTCCTGCCGTGTGTGGTCTTGAATGCCTTCTTGAGTGAATCCGGTATCGATCCCACGCTGCCGTCTTCTCGTCGATGCTCATAATCAAGTACCTGTATGCAACGGCCTGTAGGGGTATAATATTTTGCTGTGGTGATTTTGACCTGGCTGTTGTAACTCAAGGGCGTACTCACCTGCACGAGACCTTTGCCATAAGATTTTTCACCAATCACCACTGCGCGGTCATAGTCTTGTAAGGTTCCTGCCACGATCTCGGAAGCGGATGCACTGCCGCGGTTGATCAGCACGGCAACCGGCAGGTCAAGGTCAACAGGCGCACCAGGCGTTTCATAATTCTTGTTGCTTTCCGCTCTCTTGCCCCGGGTGCTCACTACCTGTTTTCCTTTCGGGAGAAAAATGTTGCAGATGTTAACTGCCTCATCCAATAGACCACCGGGGTTGCCCCTCAGATCGAGGATGATTCCTTGCGCGCCTTTCTCTTTCAGTGCGGTGACCGCGTTCTTCACGCCCTTGCCTGCTTCCATCGTAAAGTCTGTCAGTTGTACATAGCCAATGGTGGGAGAGACCATCCCAAAGTAGGGCACGTTGTTGACTTTGATCTGTTCCCTCTTGAATGACAAGACAAGGGGATCTTTTGCGCCATATCGCTTCACCGTGAGGGTGACGGTGGTGCCTACCTGTCCTCTCATCAGAAGGTTGGCTTCCTCCATTGTGATTCTGGACAGTTCGACCTCATCCATTTTGATAATTTCATCACCGATCTTCAGTCCTCCTTTGCTGGCAGGAAAACCGTCGTAGACCATGGTGACCACTGTCCTTTTGCCTATTTCACGGGTAACCGCACCGATGCCTCCGTACTGCCCGGTCTTGTACATGGTCTGAAAGTTCTCGATCTCGTCCTCGGGAATGTAGTTGGTATAGGGATCCAGGGACCCCAGCATCGCATCAATGCCGGTGCGTACCAGTTTGTTGGGGTTGATGTCGTCAACGTAATAAGTGTTGACCTCCTTGAACAGGGCTGCAAAAATCTCCAGGTTGCGGGCGATCTCAAAATACCGATCGGCCGGAGGAGTGAAGGACAAAAGAGTGATTCCCAACACCACAGCAACCAGACCCAACAGGAATTTCTTCATTGACGAAAGTTAATAAGTATTATGAAAACGGAGGACTGATGCCAAAAGTTCGGAAATCCCCTCGGAGGGATAACGACAAATATCTGCAGGTGTTGCCCGTATCAGAATTTATCCGGGATCTGGATGATCCGGATGACAATCTCGTGGGGATCCCCGTCCTTGTCCAGCAGGCTGAATTTTACCATCGGGTTGTCCCGTTTGATATTGCTTTCAACGTTCACCACCTTGTTATCCTGGAGATGCTTCTGTATGTCTTGCTGCAGGATAAAGAGCGCGTTTGCGAAGTCAACTTCCAGTGGACTGGGGTTGTAATCTGCAGTCTTCATATGCTTCCTGTTTTACCAGCGGATTAATGCGGAGGCCCATGTGAAGCCACTGCCAAATGCCGCCAGACAAATTACGTCATTTTCTTTCACTCTACCCTCGGCCCAGGCTTCACTGAGTGCAATGGGAATGGAAGCGGCGGTCGTGTTGCCGTAGCGCATGATGTTGTTGTAAACCTGGTCGTCGCGCAAAGCCATCTTCTCCTGAATAAACTGGCTGATCCTGAGGTTGGCCTGGTGAGGAACGAGCAAACTGATGTCCTCTTTCGACATATGGTTGGCCTTCAGGGCCTCATTGATGACCTCCATAAACCGGACGACGGCATGCTTGAAAACCTGGTTGCCATTCATTACCACTTTGTAAGTAGTGGTATCAAGTATCTGCTCCGGCTGTCGCTCTTCACGAGGTCTGCTGCTGCCAGGATCTTTCACATACAATTCCTCTGCAAATCTTCCGTCAGAATGCAGGTGGGTGGATAACAGTCCGGGCTTTTCCGAAGGAACCAGAACAGCCGCGCCGGCACCGTCTCCGAAAATGACAGATACATTTCGTCCCCGTGTGGTGACATCCAGCGCGGTTGATTGTATCTCAGCTCCAATGACAAGAACATTTTTGTACATGCCGGACTTGATGAACTGATCAGCAGTACTGAGGGCATAGATGAATCCGGAGCATGCGTTGCGAATATCCATGGCCGCGATGCCCTCAAGCCCCAGTTCGCGTTGGAGCAATACACCAGATCCGGGGAAGAAGTAATCTGGCGTGATGGTGGCAAATACAATGAAGTCAATGTCCTTTTCAGTCATGTGGGCCCGCTGAAGCGCCAT
Organism: Bacteroidota bacterium; assembly: GCA_018266395.1. Taxonomy (GTDB): domain Bacteria; phylum Bacteroidota; class Bacteroidia; order Cytophagales; family Cyclobacteriaceae; genus ELB16-189. The sequence continues at coordinate 188,776 of JAFEAM010000005.1, forward strand.
CCGCGTGGCTTTGGCCGCCATTCCCGCAACAGTATCCTTGGTAGGGTCCACCCACCGCCGTTCACGAATGCCGGTACGCTCAATGATCCAGTCATTGGTGGTATCCATTACAGATGTGAGGTACTCATTGGTGATTACATTATCCGGCACATAATGACCCAACCCTGCTATTCTTGAATACGGCATAAAGGAATTCTTAATGAACGAACCGCTAAATTAATGAATTGCGCCTGAATGCTAACGGATGACCGTAAGGTGAATGCAACCAATGGGAATTTTGTTATCTTTTGAAAATGAAGGCTGCATTAACGATAGCGTTCCTTCTTATACTTCCGTTTGCAGTGGTTGCCCAGGTGATGCTCCGTAATGAATTTATTATCGGGAAGGACCATAAGATCCATAACAAAGGGTTATCGATCGTGGCTATTAATCTGGATCGGCATGCCAACATGAACATGCTCGTTAACGGCAGAGGAGGTAAATCACTTGTGATTGACGTGCAGGCGATCCGGCATCCAAGGAGCAATTATTCTTATCGGGAACTGGCCACCAGGATTTATACTCCCGGGGCATCCTATCGACCCATTCAGGACCCCGTTCCAGCGTTTCTTCTTCAGGAGCCCCCGCGTGTCAAATTTCCCAGGCGTTATGCCTACAGCAGATACGGGATGATCAAAGCACTACATTCACAATCTTTCCAGGAACGATAATCACCTTTTTAGGCGGCTTGCCCTCACTCCATTTCTTTACAATCTCCGAAGCAAGGACCATTTTCTCAATGTCCTCTTTTGGCATGTCAAGTGCGAATTCCATGGTAGCGCGCACCTTGCCATTGATGGAAATGGGGTAGGCGTGAGCGGAGACCTGCAGATGGCGCTCATCATATTCAGGAAACCTGGCGCCCACAACCATTTCGGTGTGTCCGAGCATCGACCACAATTCTTCTGCTATGTGCGGCGCAAAGGGCGCCAGGGCGATGACCAGCGGTTCCAGTATGCTTCGCTTGTTGCACTTCAAGGAAGTTAACTCATTCACACAAATCATGAATTCACTCACGCAGGTGTTGAAGGAGTAGTTTTCAATATCCAGTGAGATCTTCTTCAGGGTTTTATGGAGTACACGAAGTTCATCCGGTGTCGGCGCATCGGCAGAGACCCCGAACTTTCCGCTGGCATCATGGAAGAGGTTCCAGAAACGCTTCAGAAATTTGTAGACCCCGTCGATGCCGTTAGTATTCCAGGGCTTGGATTGCTCCAGGGGGCCGAGGAACATTTCATACATGCGAAGGGTATCAGCACCATATTTTTCAATGATGTCGTCGGGGTTCACAACGTTATACTTGGACTTCGACATCTTTTCTATTGCCGACCCGCACAGATACTTGCCCTCTTCAAGCACAAATTGCGCGTCAGCAAAATCGGGACGCCACTTGCGGAAGGCATCCGTATCGAGTTCAAGACCGTTCACAATGTTGACATCCACATGGAGGGGATCGGTTTCGTATTTATCCCTGAGACCTGCGGACACAAATTGATTGGTGCCGCGAATGCGGTAAACAAACCTTGAATCTCCCGTTATCTTACCCTGATTAATCAGCTTCTTAAACGGCTCATCAAAGCTGAGATAGCCAAGATCATGTAGTACTTTCACCCACAAGCGCGAGTAGAGGAGGTGGGCCACGGCATGTTCCGAACCGCCAATATAAATATCCACCTGGTTCCAGTAATCCAAAGCTTCCCTGCCGGCAAAGGCTTTGTCATTATGGGGATCCATGTAACGGAGGAAATACCAGGCTGCTCCTGCATGGGTGGGCATTGTATTGGAGTCTCTTTTCTCACCAGGACTAAAATGAATCCAGTCCTTCAGGTTGGCCAAGGGGCCCTCACCGCTGCCGGAAGGTTTGAAGTTATTTGTGGTGGGCAATTCAAGAGGGAGTTCCTGCTCAGCCATGGCATAGGGCATGTCGTCTCTGAACACAACAGGAAAAGGCTCGCCCCAATAGCGCTGCCTGCTCCAACCTGCGTCGCGCATCTTGTAATTGACCTGCCGTTTGCCGATGCCCAGTTGCTCGAGCCGGTCAGCCATCACACCAATGGCATCCCGCATCACCATCCCGTTGAGGAAGTCCGAATTATCGAGGATGGCATCATAGGAAGGGTTGGCCTCTTCACCATTGTAGTTTTTCCCGATAATATTGGTGATGGGCAGTTTGAAGAACTTGGCAAACTTGTGGTCGCGCTCGTCTCCGCAAGGCACTGCCATGATGGCGCCGGTACCGTAGCCGGCCAGCACATATTCACTGGTCCAGATCGGAATTTCTTTGTGTGTGAAGGGATGAATGGCATAAGCACCGGTAAAGCACCCCGTAATCTTCTTCACTTCTGCCATACGGTCTACTTCCGATCGACTCTCCACATAAGTAAGGTATTTCGTTACCTCGTCCTGCTGGGCAGTACTCGTGATTTCTTTCACCATTTCATGTTCCGGTGCCACTACCATAAAGTCAACTCCAAAGAGGGTGTCCGGTCGGGTGGTGAAGACTGTCATGGAAGGGACGGTACCCTTCTCGCTCTTTACTTTAAAGTCGATGCGTGCTCCCGTGCTTTTGCCAATCCAGTTGCGCTGGATTTCTTTCATCGAATCGCTGAAGTCGATCTCCTCCAATCCTTTGAGGAGACGGTCGGCGTACTCCGTGATACGGAGACTCCACTGGCGCATTTGTTTTTTGACTACCGGAAATCCACCACGGTAGCTTACGCCGTTGATGACTTCGTCGTTGGCCAGAACGGTTCCCAGCGCTTCGCACCAGTTTACATCTGTGTAGGCCAGGTAGGCGAGCCGGTATTGCATGAGAACTTCCTGCTGTAGTTGCGGCTTGAATGATTTCCAATCCGCTGTGGAAAAAACGTTCGATTTCGTCCCCGGCAGGGTGTACTTCGTATTAGGAAAAGGATGGTGGGCATTGCCTTCCTTTTCGAAGATTTTTACCAGGTCAGCGATGCGCTCTGCTTTTTCTTTCTTCCTGTTGAACCAACTGTCAAAAATCTGAATGAAGATCCATTGCGTCCACCGGTA
>JAFEAM010000006.1:0-74511 GCA_018266395.1 Bacteroidota bacterium
ACAGCGACAGCGGAAATCAAATGGGGAATCTCAGACGCACTTTAATATGGATTGGAGAAACTCTTGGTTATACGCCGGCATTGGGCAAGTTCTTTTTCATCGGAGGTTATGCGGAGTGGCTTGCTTCTTTTTTGAGGGCGAAGTAAGTCCAGGCTGCAGCTGCAGCGTCTACCAGTCCGAAGAGTATCAAGGTTGCAGGCGCCCATTGAAGAACAACGAACAGGATAAACCATCCCAGCACTGTCAGCCTCACGTAAACGGTCATCATCAGGAATCGTGAATGGTTTTCTCGTGCCATGAGCATATAGTAGATGCTGATGCAGATCACCAGTACTCCCACAACCCGAATCCAAACTTCCTGGGTTTCGGCCATCTTGAAAGTTGTCAATAATAGATTGGGAACGCCGATAAGGGTTGCGCCGAGGATCATCAGATAAATGCTGAAATAATGAACTGTTTTTGCTGCAGGGCTCATGGTGTTTAGGTTAGTTGTGGTATAGTAATTTAATCATTTCTGGGTATAATTTTTGAGATGGTCAGCTTAGATGTAAAGATGCCTGTGTCCTCGCAGGCATCTTTATCAATGAATCTCTACAGAGGCAAGCAGGTCTGTGTGAATTTTATTGGCAGACCGTACCATCGACTTAAATCAATGCCGTTGGGAAGCTGCAAGGGGAAAACTCCACTCTGCAAAATCTTCTTCCCTGGCACCGGCCGGTCTTGACCCAGCGGTGCTCGTCATCTCCGACCAACGCAGCCTTCCGTTGTTACTGTAAGGAATGAGCACGATTCGACCTTCCGAGCGCAACACGCTAACCTCAACAAAACTCTGAAAGTATGGCGCGACATTGTAGTCAAACATGGCAGAGAGCCATTCAGCGGAAAATGGCCAGCCGTTCAACTTAAGCGCCCACCACCACGCAGGGTACTTGTACCAGGCGGTGTTGTCGGTGATCTTTTTCTCCAATGGTCCCCTCGGAGGATAGAAAGCATATTCCTTCGTCGGCATGGTACCCGGCTCTGCCATCGCTGCGCCGATACTGAGGTAGGCACCGCCGCCACCATTCACAAAATGGTGCATGGTTGCCATTGATCCCTGTGCGGACTCCTTATAATATTCCAGGTCGTGTGTATCACCGGCCATCGCAATGGGAACATTGTACTTTCTCAGCAGTTGATGCAACTCGTCGAATTTTGGATTGAGCGCGCCCTGGTATTCCCCAATGGCATAAAAAGGATGCCCCAGCAAGACCATGACGAATTTTCCCTTCGATGCTTCCAGCACATTGACCAGCCAGCGGTGTTGTAGCGAATCGATCTGTCGAACTACCCCTGTCTCCAGGGATATGAATGCAAAATCATCCGTGCTGATTTGAAAATAAGGGGCTTTCTGGAATCCAGTAGGAACTCCGTAGGCTTCACGCCAGAAGGCAGATTTCTTTACCATGTCATCGATGGCCACTTGCGTGGTGGCGGTGACGTGCATTTCGCTTCTCACCCGGTCCATCATGGCTTCTCGTGCCGCTTGCGGTTCATAAAAAGTGGCAACAAATCCTTCGAGCGCATCGTACCAGTCGTGATTGCCTGGAATGGCATAGACAGGCTTGTGCACACCTTTGAACGGCATCCAGAATTTCTTCTCGTAGTCCCTGAGCGCACCCGTAGGGTAGACGACGTCAGAGGAGATAACCACAAACTTGACTTCGGGCCGGTTGGTTACATCCAGAATCTGATCCTTGAGTACAAGTTGGGACGCGTCGCCTTCTCCGGGATCTCCGATAATGACAAACGAGAAGTCACCGTTACTATCCACACCATTTGGTTGAAGCCTGAAGGCCTTTGCGTCAAACTCACCTCCGGATCTTGCTGTGATGGCCATACGCCAGGTATCGGCACGGGCCGCCGCCCATTTGTCCCAAATACCGGAAGCCCAGTTCTCGGTATCAAAGTACCAGCTCATCCCCAGCATGGGCATGATGGCGGCGATGAGGGCGCTGACGGGCAGGCCGATTTTCAATCCAGTTCGCACCGCTGTAAATAAGGAGTAGCCGGCCTTGCGGAAACGGATTTCTGCGCGGATGCGCCGGCTCAGCCAGAATTTTACCAAGGGCCTGGCGCTTAAACGTCTGCCGGATTCCAATGCCCAGTCCCAAAGCCTGTGGCCGCTCCTGCGAAAGAGCTTGAGTAGTCCCAGGCGTATGGGTGCAAAAATGGCGTACGTGATGATCAAGGCGATGACGATGTCGCCAAGTGTCGCAACGAGTGGAGACAGGATGCCGAACATGCTCCTGTCCATACCCATGCGTCCAAGGTGAATGAAGAAAAGCACGAGGATGAAGGTGATTATAGCCGCGCGATCATACGGTGCGCTGTGCTCTTCTTCCAGCCTGATTTTTTCTGCCAGCTCCCTTACCTTAACATTTTCTGCAAGACCCAAAGACTGCAGAACGTCGGTGTGTACTTCGCTGAGTACACCAGTTTTGGCGCGTATTATGTTGACGCCAGTGCCAATGATCCTTAAGGCAACTGCCACAGCAAATGCCCATGGCGTCTGCTCATCGCGATACACGAACAGAAAGACCACAACTACAAGGCTTGCCAGTGCGGACAAGAGTTCATATCCGTATCGTGTACTGTTCCGAAACTTCCTTATAAAACTGGCAACATACCTGATGGCGTCGATCATAAAAATGAAGACGATGAACAGATGCAAGGCTGCCGATTGAAACAGGATGGCATTGATGAGCAATGCACCCATGAGCAGACTTAACCCTCCGCTCAATTGTGCCCTTCGCTGGTCAGCAAGATCAGCACGCCGGAATCCATCGTAGATTTCCAGAATGCCGAGCCAGACCAGAAGAAAGCCCAGGTTTTCTTCCAGTTGCGTGCCGGGCCAAACAGGATAGATCAGTGCGAGGGCAGTGAGCACAACGCAGACTCCGGCAAGAATGAGGCGGTCACGGGTAATTGACATAATTAATGTTAGGGGTTAGGGGACTGGCAGGGCCCGGATCATGCCTCCGGGGTTGTTACTTTTCGTTTGAATAATTGACTAAACCTTACAGTATTGTTACGGATAAGCGGTCTTGCCCAGATGCCCATGCTCAGCACATAGCCCAACGTCAGAAACAGGAACATCATGGCATAGCGCAGTCCAACCTTTTCGGCCAGACCTCCTATGATAAGCGGCACAACCGCACCACCGATTATTCCCGTGCAGAGAATCCCCGCAAAGGTGCCGTGGTGGCTGGGAACGGAGTTCAGCGCCAGTGAGATAGTGATGGACCACATGACCGATGCAAAGAATCCGGTGGCAGGAAAAGCAATCAGCGCCACATCGACCGGACCGAAGAGTGCAGCAGCCAGGGAGATGAGGGCACAGCTCGTGAAGAAAACGAGCACATGCTTGCTGTCAAACAATTTCAGCAACACAAGACCCAGAAGACAGCCCACCGTCATCATTCCCCAGAAGTAGGAGATGACGGAGGCTCCCTGCGTGGCAGGATCCACCTGGTGATATTCCTGAAGAAAACGCGAAGTCCAGTTCGCAATGCCCTGCTCACTACCGACGTAACAGAATATGCCAATAAAGAAAAGTATGACGTACCTGTTGTACAACAGGGAAGTCAGCGCGCTGCCCACTTCAATTCTTTCATCCTCCTTTAAGTCAACTTTCGGGAAGGGGATAAGCCAGACCACGGTGAGCATTGCAACGGTGATGAGGGAAAAGATCCAGTACAAGGATACCCAACTGAGGTTGGCAGGCACAAGTTGATTGAAGATGTCAATCTGCCAGGACGGCGAAGTGTCTTTGTGAACGTGAAGCACCAGGTAGCTGTACAGTAGGGGGCTCAAAAAGGAGGCCGCCCCAAAGAACAGCTGCGCCATGACGGAATTGAATGCGAAGCGTTCTTCGCCGCCAGACACGCGCAGCAATGGATTGATCACGACCTGGAGCATGGCCATGCCGATGCCGATCATGAATAGTGAGGGCAGCGCCACTGCGAATCTCGGGAACAATCCAAACAGCAGTGCCCCGGCTCCAGCGATGATGAAGGCGGTGAGGATGACCATCTTTCCGGAATACCTTTCCATGAGAAGGCCAGCCGGTATGGACATTACGCCATAAGCGACAAAGAAGGAGAAAGGGAGAAATCCTGCCAGTCCCACGCTCAGGTCGAAGCTGCTGATCATATCAGGGATGAGCGGACCGAGGATGTTGGTGAGGAAGGAAATGACAAAGAAGGTTAGGAGAACCAGTCCCACCATAAGATTGCTGCGCTGTGCGATGGGGGTGCTCATGAGGGAAGGATCAATGCACTGGCACCTAGCAGCGTGATGTTCTTGTTCTCCGATTTGATGATTTTCAGCCGGCTCATCGAACCTGGAAAATAAAATTGTGATGAAAGTGTCCTCTTCATGGAGGGCTCGAACAGGTGAAAGGCGTTGGAAATGGATCCTCCAAAAACGATAACCTCGGGGTCAAAGGCATAGGTCACGGCTTTTACGAGGTCGCCGATATGAATACCGAAAGTATCCCAAATCTTCAGTGCACGAGCGTCGCCTTGCTCAGCCTTCTGTGCTTCTTCCAGCGCCGAACTCTTGTGGACTTCCTTGAAATAGAAACTGGCGCCATAGAATTCAAAGTCGCGGTCCTTGTAAGGCAGGTAGCCGATTTCTCCCGCGCCTCCGTTTGCACCCCGATAGATCTTGCTGTTGATGATAACACCCGAGCCGACGCCGGTTCCAAGGGTAATTCCAACCGCATGCCGGTGGCCTTTGGCCATTCCGAATTGCCATTCGCCCCAGGCAAAGCAATTGGCATCATTGTCCACGCCTACCGGCACACCAAAGGCATCTTCCAATATTCGCCTCAGTCCGACTTCCTTCCAGGATGGAATATTCACTACATCATACACGATGCCCCGCTCGCTGTCCACGATGCTGGGTACAGCGATGCCAATACCCTTCACTTCCGGCGACATCAATGAACGGATCAGATCAATAAGTTGTCCTAGGGTTCCGTCGTAGGAATGCTGATCTTTCAGAACCGTCTCGGCACGCTGCGTTATGGAATCACCCACCCGTACGCCAGCGCGGATGTTGGTGCCACCGAGATCAACGCCAAGGGTCGTCATATGAAATAAATATAAGGGCTAAAGTCTGATGTGCCAAGGAGGACTGAGTGACCGAATGTTGTAGGATACATCCGTAGCGTAACGTATATATGCCGCCGGAGTCAAGTCTCTTACTTTTACCTTAAATATTGTCTAGTTTAGAACATATGAAATTCAGAGCTGTAATTCTTTTTAGCCTCAGCCTTGGTGTCTGCACTTCTGTCTTTGCGCAGAAGGCATCGGATGGTTGGCGTCAATTGTTCAATGGCAAAGATCTCACGGGCTGGAAGCATGTCGGCGATGGCTACATGACAGTGGAAGACGGCATTATCAAGACGCACGGCGGGATGGGTCTGCTGTACTGGACCGGGGAAAAATTCGGCCACTGCACCATTCGGGTGGTCTGGCACATGGATAAGGAGAACAGCAATGCGGGTTTCTTCATTCGCATACCCATTGAGCCTCGCGAAGCCTGGATGCCGGTTTGGTACGGTTATGAGGTGCAGATTGACAACCACCCTGAGACTTCAGGAGAAGATGAATATCACTCAACCGGCATGTTGTATGCATTCACCAAGCCGCTGGCGCAGGCCTGGAAACCGGGGCCGGAGTGGAATACTTTTGAAATCACCCTCGACGGCAATCGTACCATCGTAATGCTGAATGGAATAAAGGTGACCGACTTCAAAGAGGGCGACCCCGTGCCTCCCCGCAAATTCGACTTCGAACCCTATCCTGGTCCGCGGCCTGAATTCGGCTACATCGGCATGCAGAATCACGGTGAGCACGATGTGGTGTACTACAAAGAGGTGTCTGTGAAGCCCCTAAAAAAATAACGTGCGCTATCGTGCACATAATTCACTCATATGAAAAAGTCAAAAAGCAAATCCCGTTTCACAAGGAGAAAATTCATTGCACTGACTACCGGCGCTGCGGCCTTCTCCATCATTCCCAGCTTTGCCGTAAGCGGGTTGGGTCATGTGGCACCCAGCGACAAACTCTACATCGCTGCTATCGGCTGTGGTGGCGAGGGTGAAAATGATATCAAGCATTATGCCGATGCGCCTAAGAAAAATGCAGTAGTGTCATTTCTCTGCGATGTGGATGACCGCATGGCAGCGCCGCGGTTGAAAGAGTTTCCCAAAGCTAAGTATTATCACGACTGGCGGGAGATGTTCGAAAAGGAGAGCAAGAACTTTGATGCCGTATCGGTGGCCATCCCGGACCACAATCATGCGATCGTCGGCATTAGTGCCATGCAATTGAAGAAACACCTCTATCTGCAAAAACCTCTTTCACATGACATCTGGGAGGCGCGCCTGCTCACCGAGACTGCAAAGAAGTACAAGGTAGTCACGCAGATGGGTGACCAGGGTGCATCGTGCGATGGGATGTTCACTCTCAGGGAATGGATCGAAGCGGGACTCCTGGGAGACATCACGCATGTGTATTGCTGGACAGATCGTCCAGTGTGGCCACAAGGAATTCCATGGCCGAAGACGAAGCCCGCGGTTCCGAAAGAATTGAATTGGGATCTCTGGCTGGGCACAGCGCAAGAGACAGCCTACATCGATAACCTCGTGCCTTTCAACTGGCGGGGCTGGTGGCGCTTCGGTACTGGAGCGCTGGGTGACATGGGCTGTCATATCATGGGGCCTCCCTTTAAACTTCTGGGTTTGGGTTATCCGCTGGAAGTATCTGGAAGTGCGAGCACGGTGTATGATGGAATCTTCACAGAGGGCGACTACCCGGAAAGCGGGCCTGTGTCAAGTTCAATCCGCTTCAAGTTCAAACAACAGAATGGTAAAGATCTCGACCTCTACTGGATGGACGGAGGCATTACGCCGGAGCGGCCCAGAGAGCTGGATCCAAACGTCAATATGAACGACATCATGGGCGACTGGCCCGGGTTGAATGATTATGAAGGAAGTACATTGTTCATTGGTACAAAGGGCAAAGCAGCTTGCGGATGGGGTGGAAGGAACCCGATCCTATTGCCCTTGTCACTGAACAAGGACCTCAATATCCCGAAGAAATACACCCGGGTACCCGGTGATATGGATGGACACTGGTGGCAGTGGGTGGATGCGTGCATTGCTGGCTATGGCAACATGCAGGTGTCTTCGCCTTTTGAGGGTTATGCCGGTCCGCTTACCGAGACTGTACTCATGGGTAATCTTCTGCTCCGGAGCTTCAGTCTTAGAGAAAAAGTTACACGCAAAGATCCGGTCTATGGCGAGATGACTTCCTATAAGTATCCGGGCCGTTACGTCACCCACACCTGGGATGCCGCGAACATGAAGGTGACCAACTTTGAGGCTGCAAACCAGTTTGTTAAACGGGAGTACAGGAAAGGTTGGGAGATTAAGAGTTGAGGCATAATTCTTTAGGCTGATCGATTCATATGCTGGATCAGGCACTCTTTCAAGATAAAGGCTTATGCCCTATCTTACGATAATATGCCGTCATTAGTCCCCGGCTACGAGTACGATATTTTCATCTCCTACCGTCAGAACGACAACCGTTCGGGCTGGGTAACGGAGTTCGTCAAAGCCTTGCAAGAGGAACTGTCAGCCGCGGTCAAGGATCCGGTCTCAGTCTATTTTGATGTCAATCCACACGACGGTCTCCAGGAGACACATAATGTGGACAAGAGTCTGGAGGGAAAGTTGAAATGCCTCATCTTTATCCCGATACTTTCACAGACTTACTGTGATCCCAAGTCTTTCGCATGGCAGCATGAATTCTGCGCTTTCAATTCCTACGCTTCAGAAGATTCTCCGGGGCGTGATATCAAGCTTAAGAATGGGAACGTGGCCAGTCGTATTCTTCCTATCCGAATTCATGATCTGGAGGAAGAGGACAAAAATTTGCTGGAAAAGGAGACCGGAAGTGTGCTGCGAGCGGTTGACTTTATTTACCGCACCGCCGGAGTGGTTCGCCCCCTTCGGAGAACAGAGGACGACCCAAGAGCAAACCTTGACAAGACATTTTATCTCGACCAGGTCAATAAGGTAGTCCGTACGATCAAGGATTTGCTGATGGCTTTGCAGAAACCTGCAGGGCAGGAGGCGACGACAGTCACTCCAGCTAAGCTTGACGGGGTTCCTATCAGTATGCGGAAACGCATAGCATGGCTGGCAGCTGCACTTATCATTGCCGGACTGGGTTCATTCTATCTGTTCTACTTCGCAGGCTATGGTCAAAAGCTGGACAAGGGAGTGGACCGGTCCATTGCAGTTCTGCCGTTTGAAAATATGAATAAGGATCCGGAGCAGGATTATTTCAGCAACGGCATTGCAGAAGATATACTTAATCATTTGGTCAAAGTATCTGACCTTAAAGTGAAGTCCCGCACGTCCACCCTTCAATACAAAGGCACGCTGAAGACCATTCCTGAAATAGGTGATGAGCTTGGGGTTGCCAATATTGTCGAGGGAAGTGTAAGAAAGGTGGGTGACAAAGTGCGCATTGTCGTGCAGTTGATCGATGCACGTAGTGACGATCACCTATGGAGTGAAACGTATGACCGTGACCTGAAGGATGTACTTTCTGTACAAAGTGAAATTGCCATGAAGATCGCCAGTGCCCTGGAGGTGAGACTCACGGCGGATGAAAAGGCAGACATGCAGAATCAGGCATCACAGAATTCAACCGCTTATGACTATTATCTCAAAGCCCGCGAGTTCTATTCAAGGGGTTCCGGGGATAGAAACGAGATTGAAAACGCATTGACTCTGACGCGCAAGGCGTTGCAGGTGGATCCATCCTTCAGCAGGGCTCACGCCCTGATGGCCGACATCTGGTTTACGATGTCAGCGTTTGGGTTTGATGAAAAGACCTGGGTCGATTCTGTCAAGTTCTATTCTGATAGGCAATTTTCCTCGATCCTTCCTCCGGGGGCGCATACCTGGTGTTGGCTGCCGTTCAGCGGTACCTGGGAAACCTGAACGAAGCAGCGGTTGCATTTGAAAAGGCCTATGAAGTGGATCCCGGCAATCCTGAAACGCAACTATCTTCTTAGAAAGGGAGACAAGCGTGGGGCGGATCTTGTGCTGAAATCCATAGGGAGTTCTTACTCCACGCGGGACCCTCAGTATTACATGTCGCTAAGCGAAGTGTACAGCAATGCGGGTGATTCGGTTCGAGTGAAAGAGATGGCGAGGCAGTCGATGGCCCTTAACCCGGGTAGTGTAACGCCGCACTGGGCATTGGCAAATCTCTACAGCGTGCAGGGCAACTATGGAAAGATGCTGAATGAAATGAGGCAGGCTGAGAAAATCAATCCAAGGAGTGCATTTACCATTGATCAGATTGCATGGGCTTACTACAGAATGGGAAAATATGACAGCGCGGCAAAGTATTGGTCACGCTATAAGGGGATAGAGGCAAGATTTGTAGACAAGTCTCAAATTGTTCCCTTTCGTCACCGCCTTGCAATGACTTATTTGAAACTGGGCAGGAAAAAGGAGGGAGATGCACTGGTGAAAGAGGATATGCAGATCCAGAAAGATTTGCTTTCCGGGAAGCGCAGCAGGGGCACCTGGGCCAACCTTGGTGGAATCTATTACGACATGGCCACTGATTTTGCCTACCTGGGAAATAATGATGAAGCTGCCCGATACCTGGACAGTGCACTCCACTACCAGTTCTATTATTATGAAGGCTACTATCGGGATCCTCTCTTTGTTGAGGTGAGAAAGAGTGCAAAGGGTAAAAAATTCATAACCAAGGTGGATGAATTCTATAACTTCAGGAGGGAGGCATTCGGTGAAGCCCTTAATCGCGCGGAAGCGAACGAAGAACTGAAGACGAGAATTCGTTAACGCTGTGCTGTTGGACCATTTCTTAATGCCCGTTGTGTTAAGCGTAGAACTTCTCCGCACTTGTGTGGCATCTTTCCACACAACAGGATTCTAAACAAGCAAGCAAGGATTTCCAATGGTATTGAAAATCAGTGATATAGCTGTGAAGCAGGTTTTGGCATGCTCTTGCGGATGGAGTTGACAATCAAACCAAAATTTACAACTATGAAAAAGCATGTTTTTTTGATGATTGTGTTGCTCAGTGCAACGGTTGTTTCATGGGCAGCAGCCTCTCCCGTCAATCGCCGCATTTCCTCGGTTAGTTTTTACAGCGCCGATGAGAAAGTGAAGATTACAAAGGAGGAGCTTCCGGAAGCAGTGAAGAAGTCCCTGGCAGGCGATGAATACAAGGGCTGGGAAGTCACCAACGCTTTCATGTACAAGGAAAGCCAGACCTATGAAATCGAGGCCAAAAAGGGAACTGAAGTAAAGACCTTCAAATTTGATAAAGAAGGTAAAGTGGTGAAATAACCGCAGATCCCATCATTGAAGAAGCCGGCTACGTACGGCTTCTTCTTTTTTGGGCTCGCTTGTTTTTCAAAATTACCTTTGCGCTATGCCGCGGGTATTGATCATTGAGGATGACGCCACTTTTTCAAGGATTCTGGCTGGCTTCCTGCAAAAGAAAAATCTGCAGGTGCTTAGCTGCCGCAATGGCGCATCCGGTCTTGAGGCGTTCAGAAAGCAATCCTGGGATACTGTGCTCCTGGACTACCGCCTGCCCGACAGCAATGGCCTGGAGTTGCTTACACAGATGAAGCAGATCAGGAGGGAAACGCCCGTCATTGTCATGACCAGTTTCAATGATGTGCGCACTGCTGTGAAGGCAATCCAACTGGGTGCTTTCGAGTATATACTCAAACCGGTAAATCACGAGGAGCTGTCGGTTGTGCTGAACAAGGCATTGGGTTCTTCGCCAAGCGACGCTGTCGCAAATCCGTTGTCTCCGCCGTTAAGCGGGCAATACATCGAAGGTTTGTCCGGGTTATCAAATGAGCTAAGCGCAAAGATCAGCCTGGTAGCTCCGGTTGAACTTACCGTGATTATTAGAGGTGAAAGCGGCACGGGGAAAGAATATGTCGCCAGGATGATCCATCAGAAGAGCAAACGAGCCGCAGGGCGGTTCGTTGCTATCGATTGCGGCACCCTTTCAAAGGATCTTGCGGCAAGTGAATTGTTTGGACATGTGAAGGGCGCATTTACGGGCGCCTTATCCGATGTTGCCGGACGATTCGAAATGGCTAACCGAGGAACCCTTTTCCTGGATGAAATAGGTAATCTCGGACTGGACGTACAGGTAAAACTGCTGCGGGCCATTCAGGAGAAAGTCATTCAACGATTGGGCAGTGGCAGTGATATCAGGACGGATGTCCGGATTATTGCAGCGACCAATGAAAACCTGAGGGAAAGGGTCAGGGATGGATCATTTCGGGAAGACCTTTTTTACAGGCTCAATGAATTTGAAATTCTTGTACCACCCCTGAGGGACCGCGGAGAAGATCTTGAGCATTTTGTCAAGTTTTTCATTGATGTAGCCAATCGCGAGCTTTCCAGAAATGTTCTGGTTGTTGATCCGGAGGTGATGACGGCCTTCAGAAAATACCGATGGCCTGGCAACCTCCGCGAGTTGAGAAACGTGGTGAGGCGGGCAGTTCTGGTTACTGAAGGTTCAACTGTAACCCTGAAGACCATCCCCTCTGAAATGACCGGGCAGGAAACGATTAATACAGAAATCCATGAGCCCTCAGGCCAACCTTTGGGCCTCTGGCAACAGAATGACGCCCAGGAGAGGGAGTTGATTCAGAAGACGTTATTGCAGGCAGGAAACAACAAAGCAAAGGCCGCCCGTCTTCTTCAGATCGACCGAAAGACGCTTTACCTGAAGCTCAAAAAGCATAACCTGGAGTGAACTAATGTGCCAGCTGGTGATAGGTAGCCTTGAGAATTTCGGATACCTCTTCATTCAGATTAGCGAACTCTGATTGAAGTAAATCCGGCGGCGATCCCTTAAGCAGTTGTCTTTCCAACTCCTGGCAACTGGCCGCTTCTCGTCGCATACCCATTTGCGCCAGCCTGCCTGACATTTTATGAAGGAGAAGTGCAGCCTCGTCCCAGTTCATTTCAGCCACGAACTGTTTCAGATGATAAAGGTCATTGGTCGTTTCTTCACAGAATTCCTGAAGGATGGAGTGCAACAGATGATCATCATTCATTGTCAGTCCTTTCAACGAAGAGAAGTCTATGCCGTCCCCGGCAGTATTTCCCGATGGTTTGCCAGTGAGCATCGAACACAGATCTTCTTCGTGGAAGGGTTTTAACAAAATGCCATCAAAGGTTCCGTGCCATTCCGACAACACCTGTGACGGTAACTGAGCCGTCATTCCGTAGATTTTTATCGTCTCTCCGTTCAACTTCCGAAAGGTGCGGGCCACCTCCCAGCCACTCTGGCCACTTAGCCGGAGATCGATTAGTATGTGGCTGACGGTCGTATCCACCGGCTGGGACAGCATTTCACCAGGATTTTCATGTAATGCAAAGGGAATCCTGTTTTTATGAAGGATGATGCCGCAAAGCCTGAGTATAAGGGGGTCATCATCTATGATGATTACTTTCTTAGGCGCGGGCAAGTCCAGGTCAGCCGTTGACCTCGATTGTTCAGCCAACGGGAAGTTCAGTGATACAGTGAACCTTGAACCTTGCCCCGGAGCGCTTTGTACTTCCAGTGATCCAAGCTGCAATTCAACAAGTTGCTTCACAATGGATAGGCCGAGGCCTGTGCCGCCATACGTGCTACTGATGGCGGGATGAGCTTGTTCAAATCGTGAAAATATCTTATCGAGGTCGTCATGCGAAATCCCAATGCCTGAATCAACTACGTCGCACCGGCACTTTACCATGCCATCCATAATTTCGGTCTGAGCCTGGAGAGTAACGTGACCCCTGGAAGTGAACTTCACAGCATTGCCAATGAGATTGTAGAGAATCTGCTGAAATCTGAAGAGATCACCTTTAACTTTTTCATTCGTGGCATTATCGGCATCAAAATAGAAGTCAAGACCCTTCCGGTCCGACTGGATGCGCATCACCTCCGAGACTTCTTCAATACTTTCAAGAAGGAAGAATTCCTTCTCTTCCAATTGCATTTTGCCCGACTCCAGCCGGCTGTAATCCAATACTTCGTTGATAATATGAAGCAAATGCCGTGATGAATGCTGAATGGCAAGCAGGGCATCATTTTTGGTTGCCTCAGGAAGAGTTGGCAATTGTTCTGCGTAACCGATGATGGACTGAAGCGGCGTCCGGATCTCGTGACTCATGTTTGTCAGAAAGCGATCCTTGACCTTTCCAAGTTCCTCCGCCCGGTCTCTGGCAATGATAAGCTGCTCCCGGTAGAAATTACTTTTGGAGATGTCGACCAGGATCAGGTAGATCATTGCGGCGGCAACCAGCGAGAAGAACAGGAGTATCAGGACCATCCGCGTAATACTGCTGTTCAACACCTCGGCTGCAAGAGCATTGTTCATCCTTTCGGATTTAATCTCTTCCTCCTCTACCTGGCGCAGTACCTGCATCATCTGGTTAAAGAGAATCTGTGTGGTTCTTACAAGGGCGAGTTCACGCCCGGCCAGTGACATTCTTCTCCTGATCTCGCTTTCACCAAGGTTGCGAATGATCTTGCCGGCGATACTGAGATTGTCATTGCGCTGTGCGACGGTCACCGTATCCACGGTTACCTGCACCTCTTCTTTCACCTGAGGGGTAGCTTTGCGTTGGGTTGCAGGCTCAACCCTGGATTTCTTCCGACCAAACAGTCTTGAAAAGAATGATTTCTTTTCGGTGGATCCGGTGGAGGGGTGCGCAGCAGAGTCGTTGGGTGAAGTATAGGTGAATACAGTTTTCTTCTGGGTGGTGCGAATACTGGTGTCTTTCTTGATCACGTTGCTGGAGATAAGCCGTGCAAGGGTGTCGAACTGGCGGGCGAACTGCCGGTTCCTGATCGCATTCGACTTCAGCCGGATGTATAGTAGAAAAAGGCTGTCTCGCTGGAAGAGGAGATCCTTCATTTCGAGGAGCCTGGATTTTTGCGGCGGGTCCCACTCCAGGGTGAGCAGGCTGTCCAATGCACCGGACACCGATTGTGAACCAGACATCAGCATTACTTCGGGGCTCCACGGTTGCTCCAGTGCCAGCATCCTCTGCTCTTGTTCCAGCCGGGTCACCTGCCGATACAGGCTATTCAGATAGTTGAGCTTCAGATTCGGCTCCACCAGGTCATCAATAACCACCATCATGCGGTTGAAACCCAGGTAAGAGATGATCAGGGCAATGCTTATGGCCGCTGTCCCCAACAGAATTGCAGAGATGATCTTACCCTTGAGGGTTCGCATTTGTTATCAAAATAAAAGCGGAACCCTTAATTAACTCTAAAGCAAACCTGTTGATCCACCACATGAATTCCAGGGATGGTTTTCGGTCATCGATACTGACAAAACCACGACCGAGTTGATAAGGAAATATGCTAAGATGGCGTCTAGCTACTAGCTCCTGACTGCTGGCAGGGAATCAAAAGTTTGACGAGGCTCATAGGGTACATTGAGGGCACAAGCGCTTTGATATTAACCTTTAACCCCTTGGGGTTCTAAGCCAGTGCCCAGCAGCCAATAGCTAGCGGCTTTTTTTCAACGCCTCAAACCCTGCAATCAAATCGAACAACTCCTCATCAATCGTGTTTTGCCTTAGCCGGTGAAAGGTACTGTTCAGTTCGGTGAGGATGTTGTCAATGTCCCTATCCGCGCGCTGCATGGCCTCGAGCCTGCTCTCATTTTCACTGGCCAGTGACTCGGCGCAGGCCCTATACAGAGAAACGAATATGTACTCGCGGATAATCCTTTCCAGAAGATGGCTGTCCTCGCCGATCACCTGGGGTATCTGCCGCGATGACCAGGTCTTGTTTTTCCATTGATCCATCCATTCAAGGTTCAGCGGCAGAATGTGCTGATGGACTTGTTCATACCCCGCACCGCTTTTAGGACGGTTATGCCAAAGTTGAACGTCAGCTAATTCCGTCTCTTCTTCCTTGTCATGGATTGCGTGGAGGAGTTCGGCAATCAACCCTGTAATAGATTGGACACCGCCAGGAACTTGGAAATTGCGAACGGCTTTCCAGGAAGACTCGGCAAACAAATCATTCAGCCTTTCACCCACGGTCCAGACTTCTGTAGGAGTGGAGGAGGGAGTGGAACTCAGTTGCAGCATAATTGGCTCAGCAATGACTTCGTTGAACCTGCCCACCAATCCCTGATCGGATCCAAATACGATGATAATGGATATGTCAGGTTTTTTCTTCCGATTTACTTCGGGCAGGGTATGGAGGTCGTAGTTGCAGAGGTAAGCCAGTAGGGCCTGTTCTACATTGGAGAAGTAAAGCGACAAGGACGAAACCGCCATTTCATACTGACTTATGCTGGAAGCAGCCATCGCCTTCATGGTTTTCACCACCGACTTGAGTTCTGCAGCACTGCTTATTTTGCGTTGAAGGCTTTCAAGCGTTTCCATACTCACGATTTCTTATCAGGTAACTCTGACTGCAATGCCCGATGATTTTTCAGGATGTTTTCTGCTGCGTCCACCATCATTCTTAAATCACTGGCCTGAAGGGGTTGTTCGGTGGAGAACTTCTGAAGAAGCGGGGCCGGGAGTTCGGACAAGGAATTCCGGAGCAGAGTTTCCGTTTCCGGTATTTGCTCCAACTCAATTTCCTCAAGCAGACCATGTGTCAGGGCCAGCAGTACGAAAATTTGCTCCTGGACAGAAAGCGGTTGCAGTTCCGGCTGCTGGAGGCAGGCGCGTATTCGCTTTCCATGATCAATTACTTTCCGTGTATGATCGTCCAGTCGCGTACCGAAGCGGGCAAACGACTCAAGCTCTTCGAACTGCGCGTATGACAACTTGAGGTGTCCGGCGACAGACCTATAGGCAGGCAATTGAGCTTTGCCACCCACCCTGCTTACCGACTTGCCAATATCAATAGCAGGCTGCACACCGAGTTCAAAGAGCTTCGGTGATAAATACAATTGCCCGTCTGTGATAGAGATGAGATTGGTGGGTATGTAGGCGGAGATATTTTGTCCCTCCGTTTCTACAATTGGCAATGCAGTCAGCGACCCGCCGCCTCGCTCGGCGCTGAGATGGGTGGCCCGTTCCAGCAGCCTCGAGTGGATGTAGAAGATATCGCCCGGAAAAGCTTCCCTTCCCGGAGGACGCCTCAGCAGGAGAGACAACTCGCGATAGGCGCGTGCATGATGGGTCAGGTCGTCATAAATGATCAGCACATCGTTACCCTTCTCCATAAAGTATTCTGCCATGGTTGTTGCGGCATACGGTGCGATGAACTGCAGCCCGGGAGGAGTGTTGCCTTCTGTCAGCACCACGATGGTATAGTCCATCGCGCCCTTCGACCTTAGATTGGCGATAACCTTGGCCACGGAAGACGTGCGTTGACCTATTGCACAGTATATGCAGATGACGTTCTTCCCTTTCTGGTTGATGATGGTATCTATCGCGATGGAAGTCTTGCCGGTTTGGCGGTCACCCAGTATGAGCTCCCGTTGCCCCCGGCCGATGGGGATCAGCGCATCTACAACTTTGATTCCGGTTTGCAGAGGAACAGTTACGAAGTCGCGATCCATGATGGAGGGTGCAGGTCGCTCCAGCGGATATCGCTCCATTTCGGGCAGCGTTTCTTTGTCGTCCAACGGCTCCCCCAACGGGTTCACGATCCTGCCAATCAATGAATTTCCGACAGGGACATCCATCGCTGTTCCGGTTCTCGAAACTTCATCACCTACCTGAAGTTTGGAATCGTCGCCAAGCAATACAACCCCGATTTCTTTCTCATCAATGTTGTATGCGATCCCGAAGAGGTCGCCGGGGAACCGCACCAATTCCTGGTTGCCAACATTGGGAAGACCTGAACACGTGACAATCCCCGGTGTTATGCTGAGCACATGACCCGTCTCCCTGGGTTGGAGCATCGGCTTGCTGGCTTCCCGTGCTGTGCGCAGCAGGTCAAAAGTATCATCGATGACGGGGTGAAGGCTCATGCAACCTGGTTGTTATCTACCGGTTTCTTTTCAGTGCGCGCCTTCACCAGCTGATCCACTGTCTTCTCGATGGAGGATAGGTGATCGGCAACTGACCAGGTGAGTTTATATCCGTTTGCAGACAGTTCGATACCGGCGATAAGATCGGGTGCGATCGTGAAAGTGATGTCTTCCTTCAATTGAAGAGTGCTCCTCACCGATACTTTTAACAGTTCTTGTTGCTCGGGAGTCAGGGGCAGGCTGCTTTTTATTACGACCGGGGACGGACTGCGTTCTGCTCCTGATGTCCAGTTGAAGGATTTAGCTTCTTGTGACTGACCCAGCCGGGCCAAAAAGACATGGATGATCTGATCCTCCAGGCTGGAGTCGGCAAGCTCTTTCAGAATGGACTGTGCCACCTGCATTACTTCGACGCGGATTCTCCTGGACAGATCTGCAGCAAGTCCGGATTGCTCTTCGCGGAAAGCGGTCTCCAATTTTAGTCTCAGGGCGCCAGCCTCTTTACGGGCAGTTTCGAGCAGCCGTGATCTTTCCGCTGCAGCCTCGTCATTCGCCTTCTGCATCAATTGGGTGCGGTTTCTGTCCAGCTCTTCATTTTTCGAGAGATACAACTGGCGCTCTTTCAGGGCATCGGCCTCCTTGCCTTCCGCATGCTTCAACTGCGTGGCAATTCTTTCTTCCCGCTCACGAATGGCATTGAGAATGGGCTGATAGAGGTACCGCTTCAGCAACCAAACGAGTATCAGAAAGTTGATGATCTGTGCAACTACGGTGAACCAGTTGAAAAGCATGTATCCTTGAATTATTGACTAATGAAGTGGTTCCAGAAAGGATTTGCGAAAATCAGGATCATGGCGATCACAAAGCAGTAGATGGCCAGCGACTCCAGCATGGCGAGCCCTATGAACAGTGACCTCGTAATGGTCTGCTCCGCATCCGGCTGCTGTGCGATGGCATTCATGGCGCTCGTGATGGCCTTGCCCTGCCCGACGGCCGGAATCATACAGCCCACACCGATCGTCAGACCGGCCGTGATGATGGAAGTGATGGCGATAAGCGTGATGTTGTCCATAACAAATCAGTTAGATTGTGGTAATGATTTTTTCTTTCTTAGTGATTCAGCTGTGGCCGCGGCGATATACACTGTAGCCAGTACGCTAAAAATGTATGCCTGCACCATTCCGGTGAGCAAACCCAGGGCGTTCATGATGATGGGGAAGAACAATGGTGTCACGCTGAGAAGGATGCTGATGATGACTCCCCCGCTCATGATGTTTCCGAACAGCCGGATCGCAAGGGCCAGCGTCCTTGAGATTTCGGAAATGATGTTAAACGGCAGCATGACAAAAGTGGGTTCCAGGTAAGTTTTAAGATAGGCGAGAAGACCGCCTTCCATTATTCCGTAGAAGGGAACAGCAACGAACACGCATAGGGCCAGGGCGGCAGTGGTGGACAGGGAACTGGTTGGAGGTTCATAAAACGGAAAGATGATGCACAAGTTGGACACGGCAATAAAAAGGAACAGTGTGCCAAGAAATCCGATATACTTCTCCGGTTCCTTCAATCCGATTTCCTTCATCTGCTGACGAATGCCAGTGACAATCATCTCCAGCACACACTGCCAGTGCGAGATCTTTAAATCAGATTTCAAATTTCGCGTGATCAGGCGGGACGCGATCACCATAACCAACATGATTACCCATGTCCACACAAGGGTGGCGTTGATGATCACGTCACCGTACTGCCACAAGATCGTTTGATCAGGTGTGAGTTTCATGTTGCAGTTGTTTTAGCCTTGGGCTTCATGAAACGCTGACTGATAAAGCGTGCAAGGGTGAACCCGACAGCAACTGCCAGCATGCGCTGCCAGCTTCCATTAGCGAGAAAGTAAAAGCCCGTAAGCAGCAGGAACATTCGCAGGAAGAATCCCACGAGGTAGCGGAGGAGAAAGCCCTTCTGATTCCATCTGCTGAGAGAGAGCCGCAAGCCCGCAAAGAAGAGGAGCCCCAATCCCAGTCCACCTACGAAGGCAACGGCAATAATGATCACTGATTCATTCATGTTGATTATCCTCCTGATGATTGTGCATGTCTTTGTGTTCTCTTCCTACCCAGTGCCAGGCCGTAAAACATCCTGCCATCAGTCCACCGATGAGCAGGGTGAGCGTCCAGGAAAACGACTGCGGATAATGATGATCCAGCCACATGCCGCCTAAAGCACCCGCTACAGTCGGAACTGCAACCGACCACCCAACAATACCAAACACACCAAATCCGGATAGCGCGCTCCGTCGAGGTCTTCTCAAAGATTTCAGCCTTTGCTGCTCGCTGTGTCCTACGCGTGATGGATATGGGTCTCCTGTTTTCATTCAGCCTGACGAAATTTTTCCAAGGACCGAAAGAATCCGGTCTCGAGTTTGGCCAGTGTATTTCTGACATCTCTTTCCCGGTCTTCCAGGTTTCTTAAGTCACTCTCGATGGACTGTCTCAGCCGCCCCAGATCGGAACCAGCAACTGCGTTCCTCACGGCAACAGTTACCACGCCTCCGGTTTTTAACAGTAAACCCTCGTCCAGTGCGAGATACTTTACCTCACGCACGCTATTTTCATACATGAGTATGCCCGGAACCAGCGCAGCTGCACAATCAAGGCGGTTGGGAAAGAAACCCACAGAACCGGACGTTGTTTCGACCGTCATCCGTTTTACATCGGGAACTTCGACAAGCACCTTGTAGGGAAGCAGTACCTTCAACGTGATAGTAGTGTTCATCATACTTTTACACCATTTTCGGTCGCCCGGTGGTTATTGACTCCATTTGCCTTGCTGTTGAGTGTGGCTTCATCCAGTTTTCCGATCATATAAAAAGCGCTTTCCGGGTAGTCCCTGAACTCATCATTAAGAATCCGCTGACAGCCGGTGAGAGCATCTTCAATGCTGACGTCCGTTCCTTTCATGCCGCTGAAAGCTTCCGTCGTGTAGAACGGCTGTGTGAAGAAACGCTCGAGACGCCGTGCCCTTCCCACCAGTCTCCTGTCTTCAGGGGACAACTGCTCAAGACCAAGCATGGCAATGATGTCTTTCAGTTCTTCGTATTGCGCGAGCGTTTCCCTCACATGGCGGGCAATTTCATAATGACGTTGTCCGATGACGGCAGGTGAAGCCATTTTTGAATTGGACTGAAGTAAGTCAATGGCAGGGTACAGTCCTTCGCTTGCACGCTTTCGCGAAAGCACAATTGATGCCGACAAGTGAGAGAAAGAGTGAACAGCTGCTGGATCTGTGAGATCATCGGCCGGCACATAAATGGCTTGGATGGAAGTGATGGCGCCTGCTTCTGTGTCAGCTATTCTTTCTTCAAGGCTGGAAAGTTCGGTGGACATGGTGGGCTGATAGCCAAGCCGAGAAGGCATTTGCCCCATAAGTCCGGACACCTCCATCCCTGCCTGGATGAAACGGAATATGTTGTCGATGAGCAGAAGAACGTCGCGGTGTTCATCATCTCTGAAATACTCTGCCATGGTAAGGGCCGCGTGCCCCACTCTGAACCTGGATCCCGGTGGCTCATTCATCTGGCCAAACACCATTATCATGTTCTGCAGCACGCCTGCAGCTTTCATGTCATGGTACAATTCATGCCCTTCGCGACAGCGCTCACCTATGCCGCAAAACATGCTGATGCCCTGATGTTTCCCCACCATGTTGTGAATCATCTCTGTGAGCAGGACTGTTTTGCCCACGCCGGCGCCGCCAAAAAGCCCGGCCTTGCCACCTCGCTCCAGGGGAATGAGCACATCGATGGCCTTGATGCCAGTTTCAAATATTTCAGATCTTACTGCGTGCCGCGAGAACGGAGGAGGAGACCCGTGCACGCTTCTTTTTTTATTTGGCTCAAAGGGGAGATGATCAATGGCGTTGCCGAACGTGTCGAACATTCTGCCAAGTGTTTCCATCCCTACCGGCACCTTGAGTGGTTCGCCTGTGTTCCTGACAGTCATGCCGCGACGCAGACCTTCTGTGGGCGTCAGTGCAATGCCGCGTATTCTGTGTGCATCAAGTTGCTCAAGTACTTCAATGCTGGTTTCATCCCGGGAGCCGGTGACCAGCAGCGTATTGATGGCAGGCAGCTTTGACTCAAACCTGACATCCACCACACTGCCCCTGACAGAGCAAATCTGACCTGTGTGGTCTTTTGTATGCTGGTCGTTGAAAGGCGATGACATGGCCACCTCTCCTTGACAGAAAGATGAGCCAAATTAGACAGGGCACACCACTAGTTATATGACGAAAGGCAGGTTAGCCCATGATGAATAGCTGTTCCTATGGCCCCGGTGAGTATAATGCATAGACCCTTGTCACAGCTTGACGTAGACAGGTGCCTGTGTACTCACAATTTACCTGACATCTTTGGATAAACCTATTCAGAGGGTTCTTCAAATTCTTGCATAAAAGGACCCCCAGGAAGGCTAATTCAGGCAGTCTGGCTTTCTGAGCCGCGGTCATCCTTCAGAATCAATTCCTCTTCGATCACCTGCTTGAAGGCATTTTTTGGAAGGGCACCGGGCTGCATCATCGGACGGCCTTCTTTGGGAATGAACAAGAATGTGGGAATGCTGCGGATATCAAATACTGCCGCCAGCTCTTGTTCCACTTCAGTGTCGACTTTGTAGATGGTCACCTTGCCTGAATACTCTTTGGCAAGTTCCTCCAGTACAGGCGCAACCATTTTGCAGGGTCCGCACCAGTCGGCATAGAAATCTATGATGGCAGGAAGTTCACCGCTGTATTTCCATTCCTTTTCTGTTTCGTAGTTGAAGACGTTCTTCTTGAAGTCTTCAGTAGTCAGTTTGACAGTCATAATCTTGTGGTTATGGGACACAAATCTGATGAAGACGGCGGACACAAAAAGTGACTAATGTCACATTGATTGGAATTTGAGTGACAACGCCTTCCGAAAACGTTGTCTATTTGCCTTTCTCTTTCCTGATAAACACAAAATCTCCACCCTCATCGCCGGCATCTGCAATGACCCCGTCCTGGGGAACTACCATTGAGTTGTTTATAACCGCCTGGCGGAAACTGTCGAATAGCTGCTGGGAGGTCATAAACGGTTCTTGATTTTCCTCCAGCCTTTTGGACAGGTAGTCAAAGAAAAGAGAATTGTCAGGCACGGTGGTCATGGTCCCGCTGGTGATGGCCCGTCGGCTGGGAAGTTTGTAAAGCATCTGTATGTCGAGCGAGGCGGTCTGTATTGCGCTCGCACTCCTTGTCTTGAAAATACCGCCGCTGAAACACGCGTCCGAGATTAACAATGTATGCGCTGCCTTGATGCTCCTGATTTGTTCACGCACATCGCTGTTGGAAAGCCAGTTCGACGGGTCGTTGGCCGCTGCGTCCCTGGCCCACCAATATCCCTGTCGTGCATCCTCGTCCCAGTATCCGTGACCGGCATAGAAGATGAGGAAGTTGTCCTGCGGTGTAATGGTCTTGCGAAGCTGAAAGAGCGCTACCAGAATATTCTGACGCGTAGGATTCATCAGGATGGTGACAGTGGAATCCGAGAATGTATAACGGGTGCGGAGCACTTCTCCGAGATGCTGCGCGTCTTTCACCGGCCGCTCCAGGTCCAACCGGTTGTCGGCATAATCTGAAACGCCTATCAGCAGTGCATAATATTTCCCTTTACCGGGAGAGACAACTGTTCCGGCGGCAGGAAGTGCCTTCGTTGGTGTGACTGCCGCGATCTTCTCACCAGTGTCAAGGTAGCTGATGGTGAAGGAATCGACTTTCGTTTCATAGAAGAACTTGGGCTTGATTCCGATCTCTTTGAAAGGAGGGAAGTAATAGGTTAATACAGGGCGCTCATTGATGAAAATATAGTACAGGTTGTCAATTTTCCTGATCGTGTATTTGCTGAACTGGTCTTTTTGCAGGTTGACAGCCTCAATGTCAGTGCCGTCGTAATTGCTGCCAATCTCACCATCCGCAATCACCTTGCATGCGTTTACCATTTTGGTGTCAATGGCACGGTGACCGGTAAATTTGGGACTGATGTCGATGACATTGTTTCCTAACTTGATCTGGTAATAACCCTGGGGGTGACTGGAGGCGATCATTATTTCGATTTCAAATGACCGGGTGAAATCCAGATCAATGAAGCGTGTTGCTTTGCCTTTCTTCAGCACGAGTTTCCCTTCCTCAAACTTAGCCCTTTCCAGGGTCCAGTCGCTGTTCCTGTCGAAGGCGTCAGTCAGGAAGACTGTCTTCTGTGATGGCTGAATGTCTCCGTACTTCACTTGAGCCTTGGCACAATAGCCCGCCACCAGGAACAAAAGCAGGAATTTGAGCTTGACGAGGTACATTTACTAAGCCTGTGGAAGTTCTGCCAAGGATGGCAGAGGTGCAATGATGCACATTGCTTCTGGTTGCTACATATGTCAGTTGATTGCAGCCCGGTGACTATTTCATGCGGACTGAATCCCAACTAAATTAGATGCTGGATGCAACTGTTACTGGTTGAAGATGAAGCTAGTTTGGCGAGTTTCCTCAAAAAGGGCTTTGTCAGTGAGGGTATTCACGTGGAAATCGCCTTTGACGGCATAGTGGCGAAAAGCAAGATTCAGGCAGATCCATATGACCTGGCTATCATAGACATCAATATCCCGGGCATCAACGGGTATGAAGTGTGCAAATACTTCAAACTTATGCAACCCTATGCCCCTGTTATATTTCTAACGGCCCTGGACAGCATCGATGACAAGACGCTGGGCTTTGAGGCCGGAGGCGACGATTACCTAGTAAAGCCATTTGAGTTCAAAGAGTTGCTCCTGCGTGTCAGGGCGCTGATCAAACGTACCGGGATGCAACCTGCCACAAAGAAACTCCTGGTTGTCGGTGACCTCTTGATGGATACCGCCGCCAAAACTGTAAGTCGGTCCGGAAAACGCATTGACCTGACGGCCAGGGAATACAGCCTGCTGGAATACCTGATGGTCAACCGGGGCCGGGTGGTAAGTCGCGTAGACATCGCAGAGAAAGTATGGGACCTGCATTTTGATACTTCCACAAACGTAATCGATGTCTACATCAACTATCTTAGAAAGAAGGTGGATAAGGGGCATCGGGTCAAACTATTGCACACCGTTGTGGGGATGGGCTATGTATTAAGAGAACCGTGAAATATGTCGCTACGCCAAAAAATTACCTTCGCATTTATTCTCCTGGCGGCGCTCTCGCTGATGCTGTTCTCTCTATATATATATGTGGCATCCGCCCGATACCGCGTGGAGGCATTCCAGGAGCGGTTGCGAAACAAGGCCCTTGCCACCCGTGAGATCTATGAACTGCATGACAAAGTAGCCGAAAGAATCATCACCAGCATCCCGGAGCAGTCGGAGTACGTGTTTGACGAAAATGATCATATGATTTTTTCGATCAACGATGTGAAGGATCTGAACTTCTCGAAAGAACTGTTTGACAGGATCAGAAAGAGTAAAGAACACTACTTTCAGTATCAAGGTGACGCAGTGTGGGGATATAAAGAGGGTCTTGGGTTTGCTTTCACGGCAAAGGACAAGCCAAGAATTATCATTATCACCGCATACAACACGAGTGGATTCAGACAGTTGGAGAACCTCGTGTCCCTGCTGATTTGGGGAAATATTGTTTCCCTGATACTCATCGGGCTGGTCGGATACCTTGTGGTAGGAGCCTCCTTCAGGCCGTTCAAGCAACTGGTGGCAGAAGCGGAATCGATCCAGGGGCATGAACCCGACTTCCGCCTGAGTTTCCAGGATGACCCAACTGAAATTGGGGTTCTGTCAAAAGCTTTCAATCAGGCACTGGCACGCATACAGACCCTGTCCAGTTTGCAGAAGTCTTTTATTTCCTACGCTTCCCATGAACTACGGACGCCCATGGCGGCTGTTGCCGGAATCCTGGAAACCTCCATTACTTACGATAAATCCATCGAGACCGTCAGAAATAACCTGAAGATGGCACAGCGTGAACTGCAAAAGGCCACCCAACTGCTGAGCGGCCTGCTTCAGTTGGCAAAGCTCGACACGCTTCAGCTCCAGGTGGAACATGCCAACTGCAACCTTTTGGATATCTGCTTCGATGCGATCAGGCTGATGGAATCCAAACACCCGGAGCAGAAGTTCTCATTCTCCGTGGATCCTGCCATGGTCAATCAGCTTGTGGAAGTGGCTGGCAATGAGCAGTTGCTTAGAACGGCCCTTATTAATGTTATCGATAACGCATCCAAGTTCTCATCTCCTGAAAAAGTTGAAATTTCCCTTTCTGCCGCAGAGGGAATGTGGCTTATCGAAGTCAAGGACCTTGGCATCGGCATTCAGGATGGCGATCGTCCCAGGATCGGAGAACCCTTGTACCGAGGGCAAAATGCCAGGCAGGTGGAAGGCTTCGGATTGGGACTAGCGCTCACGCGGCGTATTGTGGACCATCACAATGGGCGCATCCAATTTCTACCGAATGAGCCCCAGGGAACTATTGTGCAGATCTTCTTCCCTGTGAGTCCTGCCGCCTAGTTTTCTCCGGGCTCTAATCCCGTTTTAATGTTAGTCTAATTGGCGCTTAATACGGGTGTACTTCCTTAGTGGTGAAATCAATTTGGTGCCATGCACATCACGAAAGTCTTTTCTTCGGCTTTTTGTATCGTTTTCTTGTTCCAGGCAACGCTGAGCGCACAGGATCAGAAGACCCTTACATTAAAGCAATCACTGGAAATCGCCAGGCAGAATTACCCGGCCATTAAAATAAAGATGGCTGAGAAGGAGGCCGCAGCGCATGAAGTGAAAGCAGCACAGATTAACTACGTTCCCAACTTCGTTGTACAAGGCCAGATCCTGGATGGTACCTCCAACCAGGTAAGAGGATCTTTTTTCCCCAACGAAGGCATGGCAATCCCAGTCTCAGGCGGGATCAAAGTAAACGGATATACGGAGACTGCAGTATGGACCAGCTATGCCACAGGATTCATGAACTGGAAACTGTTCAACTTCGGCAAATTCAAATCCCAGGTAGAATCAGCCAGGGCCGGTGAATTGGCAGCACAGGCTGATTACGAAAACGAAATATTCCAGCAACAGATCAAGGTAGGCGATGCCTACCTGTTGTCATTGATGGCCAATGAAATGGTGCGGAGTCAAAATGCAAACCTGGCCCGGGTGAAGGCGCTTCGTGATGTAACGTCAGCTTACACCAAATCAGGACTTCGCCCTGGAGTAGACAGTTCTTTGGTCAAAGCGGAATATTCAAAAGCGATGCTGCAGCTGCTGGAAGCGCAACGTATTGCCAGCGAGCAACTGGTGTACCTGAAAGAGCAAATGGGATATACCAAAAACACAGACATCCAGCTTGATACCACAGCCTATTCCGCGAATCAACCGCTTCCGCTGGAAATGGGTGATGAGTATGAGAAGAATCCGCGCCTGCGTTATTTCAAAAGCATTGTCGATGCTAACGAGTCAAGGATCAAAGCTATCCGTCGGCGGGAATATCCTTCCATCTCTGTCATCGGCGGTGCATGGACCCGCGGATCCGGTATCCAGGACCGGACAACGCCCAATGGCGACTTTATATATGACAAGAGTTTCAGTGCAGGGGTAGCATTCCGCCCTTACCTCGACTGGATATTTGGCGTGAGTACCATCTGGAACATCACCACTCTCTTTAAGACGGGGCAGGAAGCCAAGGCCCAGCGGCAGGTGACAAACATGGCGCAGGAAAGGTATAACGAAGAGGTGCTGCGGGTGGAGAGCGAAGTGGAACGGGCCCGCCTGGGTTATGTGGCTGCTGTCGAGGCCGCCCGTCAGGCTCCGATCCAGCTGGCTGCCGCACAAAATGCCTACGAGCAGGCTCAGGCACGTTACAACGCAGGCTTCAGTACAATCCTCGAGCTTACGCAAACCTATGCCTTGCTCAATCGTGCAGAGGTGGATGCCTCAATCGCCAAAGGAAATTTGTGGCGTGCCGTCGTCAGGTATGCAGCTGCCACCGGTGACATGGAGCTCTTTACCAGAAATCTGAACTAGTGTCATGATTCGCGCAGCGCTCCGGAATCCTATCACTGTCATCGTGGCCATCCTCGGGGTGGTCATCTTTGCAGTGCTGGCACTGTTCTCGGTACCGGTGGATATTTTCCCGAAGCTCAATCTCCCCACCATCTATATCGCACAGCCCTATGGAGGGATGGCGCCTGACCAGATGGAGGGCTTCATCGCCACGCGCTATCAGAACCAACTGCTCTACGTAACGGGCATCAAGGATATTGAAGTAAAAAATGTGCAGGGACTCTGCCTGGTGAAATGCACTTTCTATGAAAATGTCAACATGGCGCAAGTGTCGGGCGAAGTTGCCAACCAGGTAAACCGCGTGATGAGCTACATGCCGCCAGGCACTGTGCCGCCTACGGTGGTGAGGTTCGATGCCAGCAGTCTTCCGGTCGGACAGTTGGTGTTCAGCAGCAGCAAGGCCGGACTCAATGAGATGCAGGATCTGGCTTCCACACTGATTCGCCCGATGTTTTCTCAGATTCCGGGCGCTTCGGCCCCACCTCCTTTTGGCGGGAACGAACGCACTATCGTGATCCGTGTCAACCCGGACCTGATGGCCGGCTACCAGCTTACACCAGATGATATTGTAAAGGCTGTAGTGGACAACAACCAGATCTTCCCCGCCGGAAACGTACGCATCGGCAAGCTCACGATGATCACACCCAATAACAGTGTGATCAGAAAGCCGGAAGAATTTCTTCAGATACCCCTGCTCCGGAAGGCGGGACCAACCATTTTTCTCAGGGACGTTGCCACAGTTGAAGACGCAGCCGACCTGACCGTCGGTTACGCACTCGTGAACGGAAAGCGCAGCGTGTACATCCCTGTAACCAAGACCGCAGATGCCAGCACAATGGACGTGGTCAATGCACTAAAGAAGAAGCTGCCCGAAATGCAGGCACTTCTTCCGGACTATGTCGACCTGAAATACGAATTTGACCAGTCCGTCTACGTGGTGCAGGCAGTGAAGAGCCTGGCCACAGAGGGAATTCTTGGTGCGCTCCTGACCGGGCTCATGATCTTCCTCTTCCTCAAAGACATCAGGGGCTCCGCCATCGTGGTACTGAATATCCCCATCGCGATTCTCACCGCTGTTCTGCTGCTTAAAATAACAGGTCAGACCATCAACATCATGACCCTGAGCGGACTGGCACTGGCTGTGGGCATCCTTGTGGATGAAGCCACGGTGTCGATAGAAAATATACATCAGCACCTGGAAATGGGTAAGGCAAAGGCGCGCGCCATCATTGACGCCTCCCAGGAGATCTCTTTTGCCAAGCTGCTTATCCTCGTCTGTATCCTATCTGTTTTTGCGCCGGCATTTCTGATGAATGGTGTCCCCAGGGGGATGTTTCTTCCGCTCTCACTGGCCGTAGGATTTTCGATGATCGCTTCTTTCATCCAGTCTCAGACGTTTGTTCCGGTTATGGCGAACTGGTTCATGAAGTTCCATCCGGTACACCGTCGTGAAATGCAGGTGCTTCCCAACCTGTCATCCGAAGTACAAAAGGCAACGGAATCTTATGAACGTTCACACCAGGAAGATCTGGGCGGATTCGAGCGCTTCAAGATTCGCTACCTTGATTTGCTGGACCGGCTCATGGCCAGGAGAAGACTCTGGGTCATGGTTTACCTTGCTGTTTCGTTTGCCATTATCATCCTCGGCTTTTCCATTATCGGGAAGGACATCATGCCTAAAGTGGAGCACTCGCGCCAGTTTCAGTTACGGCTGATCGGACCTGAAGGACTCCGCCTGGAGCGTACCGAAGATGCCATCAGAAAGACCATCGGGCTTATTCAGGGAATTGTTGGTGAAGAGCATGTATCGATCACATCCACTTTTGTGGGAATGACGCCGTCCAGCTATGGCACAAATGCTCTTTATATTTTCAACAGCGGCCCCCATGAAGCCATACTCCAGGTGAACCTGTCCGAAGAATATGAAGTGCGGTCACTGGACCGGCTGAAAGACCAGATTCGGACCAGTATTGCCAAAGAACTTCCCAAGGTGAAAATCTCTTTCGAGCCCATCGAACTCACAGATAAGATCATGAGCCAGGGCGCCAACACTCCCGTGGAAATCATTGTGGCATCCAAAAATCTGGATGAAGCGCATGACCATGCCATGAAGCTGAAGGCGGAGTTGGAGAAGATTCCCTTTCTCCGTGACGTACGCATCAACCAGCCGTTGTCATATCCGGCTTCCATCATACGGATCGACCGTGAGCGCGCCGCACAATTTTCTCTGGATGCCGGCCAAATCTCCAAGTCGCTGGTGGCGGCCACAAGCAGCAGCCGCTTCACGGCAAAGAACCTGTGGCTTGATACGGACAAGGGCTATGCCTACCAGGTACAGGTACAGGTTCCGGAATATGAAATGAAGTCTCGCCACGACATTGAGAACATTCCATTGGTGCAAGGCCAGATGCGTCCCACCCTGGGTGACGTAGCAGATGTCAATTCGAGGACCATCCCTGCGCAGTATGACCGCATTGGCCCCCGAAGGATTGTTACGGTGTCGGCCAACCTATATCAGAAAGATCTGGGTGCCGCAACTTCAGCGGTAAGTGCGGCCATCGCACGGACAGGAGAGCCTCCCAAAGGAACTATTATTGAACTCAGAGGTTTGGCAAAACTGCTTGAGGAGACGCTCTCCAGTCTGCAGTCAGGTCTTCTCCTGGCGATTGTGGTGATCTTCCTCCTGCTGTCGGCAAATTATCAGTCATTCAAGGTGGCATTTGTTGTACTCGTGACCGTGCCTGCCGTGCTGGCCGGCTCCATGTTGATATTACTGGCGACAGGTGGCACGCTTAATCTGCAATCGTATATGGGCATCATCATGTCAGTGGGTGTGTCGGTGGCCAATGCGGTGCTGTTGGTTACCAACGCAGAACATCTTCGTGTCAGGTATGGCGATGCTTTGCGCGCCGCCCGTACCTCCGGAGCTGTAAGATTGAGACCCATCCTCATGACCTCCATAGCCATGGTGGCCGGTATGGTCCCGATGGCAAGTGGTCTGAGCGAGAGCGGGGAGCAGGCCTCACCGCTTGGGAGGGCCGTCATTGGCGGGCTCGTGTCCTCGACTTTCGCAGCCTTGCTGATTCTGCCGCTCGTATTTGCCATGGTACAGGGAAAGACGACACTGGAGTCGGTCTCGCTGGACCCTGAAGATGAGGAGAGTAAATTCTTTGATGGAAACCTGTCTGCGGAGCAGACACAATAAAATATATCATGATTTCCGCTGCGCTAAGAAAGCCTATTTCAGTCATCGTCGTCATCCTGGGGATTGTTGTGTTCTCCATTCTTTCCCTGATGAAGATTCCGGTTGACATATTCCCAAAACTCAACCTCCCCACGATCTACATTGCGCAGCCTTATGGTGGTATGGCACCTGATCAGATGGAGGGATTCATCGCCACGCGCTATCAGAACCAACTGCTGTACGTAACGGGCATCAAGGATATTGAAGTAAAAAATGTACAGGGCCTGTGCCTGGTCAAATGTACTTTTTACGAAGATGTGAACATGGCCCAGGTTTCCGGCGAAGTCGCCAACCAGGTGAGCCGCGTGATGAGCTACATGCCTCCGGGCACCGTGCCGCCAACCGTTGTACGCTTTGATGCCTCCAGTCTGCCGGTGGGAGAGCTGGTGTTCAGCAGCAAACAGGCGAGCCTCAACGAAATGCAGGACCTGGCTTCGACACGCATCCGCCCAATGTTCTCACAGATACCGGGTGCCTCAGCCCCGCCGCCCTTCGGAGGGAATGAGCGCACCATCGTGGTCAAGGTCAATCCCGAACAAATGGTGGGTTATGAACTCACTCCTGATGACATCGTGAAAGCCGTGGTCGATAACAACCAGATATCTCCTGCGGGTAATGTGCGCATTGCAGATTATAATGTGATGACGCCCAACAACACGGTCATTGACCAGGCAGAGGAATTCCTCAACATTCCACTGAAGAAAGGGGCGGGGCCCACTGTTTTTCTTCGTGATGTTGCAACCGTGGAAGACGCCGCAGACGTGACTGTGGGCTATGCTCTTGTTAACGGCAAAAGATCCGTCTATATCCCTGTAACAAAGACGGCAGACGCCAGCACCATGGACGTGGTGAATGCTTTGAAGAGCAGGTTGCCTGAAATGCAAGCGCTTCTGCCGGACTACATCGACCTTCGATATGAATTTGATCAGTCAGTGTATGTGGTTGCCGCGGTGGAGAGCCTGGCTACTGAGGGCGTACTGGGTGCCCTGCTTACGGGTCTGATGGTGTTTCTCTTTCTCCGTGATCTGAGAAGTTCGCTGGTGGTGATCCTTACCATCCCTATTTCTGTAATGGCCGCGGTCATGTTCCTGAACCTCTTCGGTCAGACAATCAACATCATGACGTTGTCTGGCCTTGCACTTGCGATCGGTATCCTTGTCGACCAGGCGACGGTTGCAATCGAAAATATCCACCAGCATCTGGAAATGGGAAAACACAAGGCGAGGGCCATTCTGGATGCGTCGCGCGAAGTTTCATTCCCGCTGCTGCTGATTACTTTCTGCATTCTGGCGGTGTTCGCGCCGGCCTTTCTTATGACGGGTGTGCCGAAGGGGATGTTTCTGCCGCTGTCGCTGTCCGTGGGATTCTCCATGCTGGTGTCCTACTTCCTGTCACAGACGTTTGTGCCGGTGGTATCCAACTGGTGGCTGAAGGACCACAGCCATACTGTGCAGGGCCACTCAGCTCCAGGCGGTTTCGAAAAATTCAAGCAGCGATACGTAAAAATCCTGAACAGCATCATCGAGGGCAGGAGGAAGGCGGTTGTGATTTACCTCATCATCAGCTTTGGATTCATCATCGGGGGCTTTCTTCTCATCGGAAAGGACCTCATGCCCAAGATTGAACATTCAAGACAGTTTCAGGTGCGGCTGATCGGACCGGAAGGTCTGCGCATCGAAAGAACGGAAGAAGCGGTCATCTCCACGATACGGGTGATAGAAGGAATTGTCGGGCGGAACAAAGTGGACATCACTTCGGCATTTGTGGGGATGACGCCTTCCAGTTATGGCACCAATGCCCTCTACATTTTTAACAGCGGTCCCCAGGAAGCCATCCTTCAGGTAAACTTGTCGGAACACTACAAGGTGAAATCGCTTGACGTGTTGAAAGATCAGATCCGGCAGGAAGTCAGAAAAGCACTGCCCGACATTCAGTTGTCATTCGAGCCCATTGAGCTCACCGACAAGATCATGAGCCAGGGCGCCAATACACCAATCGAAGTGCTGGTGGGATCCAAGAATCTGGAAGACGCGCGCGACTTCGCCGGCAAGGTGAAGAATGAACTTACCCAGGTGCCTTTCCTTCGCGACATCCGCATCAACCAACCGCTCGAATATCCATCCCTTACCGTTGAGATCAACAGGGAAAAGGCAGCACAGTTTGGATTGACTGCCTCCGACATCGCCAAGTCGATGGTGGCCGCAACCTCTTCAAGCCGGTTTACATCAAAGAACCTCTGGCTGGATAAAGACAAAGGCTTTGCTTACCAGGTGCAGGTGCAGGTTCCGGAATATCAAATGAGCTCGGTGGAGGATATGGAGAACATCCCATTGGTGCGAGGACAACTGCGCCCTGCGCTGGCCGACATTGCCACCATCAAGCAGACCAATATCCCGGCTGAGTTCGACAGGATCGGTCCCCGCCGGATCGTGACGGTATCCGCCAATGTGTTCCGCAAGGACCTGGGAAGTGCCGCTGCTGCCGTCCGTGAGTCGATTGAAAAGGCAGGGGAACAACCCAAGGGAATGTCCGTGGAGGTAAGAGGTCTTGTGCGACTGCTGGAAGAAACACTCAGCAGCCTCCAGTCGGGACTGCTACTTGCCATTGTAGTGATCTTCCTGTTGCTCTCGGCAAACTATCAATCATTCAAAGTATCATTTGTGGTATTGATTACCGTTCCAGCTGTGCTGGCCGGATCCATTCTCATCCTGCTGGCGACTGGAGGAACACTCAATCTTCAATCCTATATGGGCATCATCATGTCAGTAGGCGTATCCATCGCCAACGCAGTGCTTTTGGTGACCTATGCAGAGAAGGCCAGACTGGACTCCGGCGATGCTGTGGGTGCGGCTAAGGCTGCTGGCGCTGCCCGTCTCCGTCCGATCCTCATGACTTCAATCGCCATGGTGGTTGGCATGCTCCCCATGGCCAGCGGACTGAGTGAAAGCGGCGAACAGGCTGCGCCGCTGGGAAGAGCTGTGATCGGTGGACTGATTGCCTCGACCTTTGCAGCCTTGCTCATTCTCCCCGCCGTGTTCTCGCTGGTTCAGTCCCGCACTTCCACTCAATCGGTGTCGCTGGATCCCAATGACCGACGCAGTGAATTTTATGACTTACATGATTATCAAACGACCACCAATTAATTCCATGACTATGAAATCACGCTTCTATAGCATATTTCTCCGCCCACTGCTGCTGATCCTGCCGGCAGCCATGATGGCCGCCTGCAGCTCGTCCGCCGACAGAAAGGAGTCTGCCGCCGAGAGCGAGATGGTATTTGAGGCTTCTGTGCTCAAGAAGGAGAAACTCAGCTACGAACTGAACCTTCCGGGCGAGCTCGAAGGCTATTATGAGACGGGCATTATGGCCAAGGTTAACGGCTATGTCAAGACCATGAAGGTGGACATCGGTGATCGTGTGACAGAAGGCCAGCTATTGGCGGAACTGGAGGCGCCTGAACTGGTGAGCCAGGTGTCCAGTTCATACGCGGAATACCAGGCGCACGAAGCCATGTACCTCAACACCAAGGGCAAATACCTGCGCTTAAAGCAGACGAATTTGACTCCTGGTGCAGTGTCGCCATATGACATGGATCTGGCCAGAACCAATTACATCTCAGACAGTCTGGGCTGGCGTGCAGCAAAAGCAAAATATGAAGCGGTAAACCAGTTGGTCAACTACCTGCGGATCACTGCACCTTTCGACGGCATCATCACCGAACGTGCGCTGGCGCCCGGTGCATTTGTCGGGCCCGGCGACAAGCAGGGCATGCCGCTGTTCAGGCTGAAGAAGGAAACCGTTTTGCGTCTGCACGTGGCGGTACCTGAGAAATACCTTGCCGAGGTGGCAACGGGAGATGAAGTGGGCTTTTCAGTAAAGAGTTTTCCGGGGGAGATCTTCAAGGGCAGGATTTCCAGGTTGTCGAAAAACCTGAACATCCAGACCCGCTCCGAGATCGTAGAGATTGAGATCAATAACGTAAAGGGTAAGCTTCTTCCTGGCATGTATGCCATTGCCACCATTCCCATCCGTCGGCCTAATATGACCATAGTGGTTCCTGCCACTGCGGTGGTAACCAATATGGAGAAGCAATTCGTTATCCGGATCAGGCAGGGCAATGTCGTGGAGCATGTGGACGTCGAGAAGGGAGAGGAAAACAAAGGGATGGTCGAGATCTTCGGCAAGCTCCAGGAAGGGGATACAGTTTTGAATGTGGGTTCGGATGAGATCCGGAACAAGGACAAGGTCAGAATCATTGTCGTTGATGAAAAGCACTCATAGGTAGCAAGAAAATGGTTCCGTGCAGTTCGTTCCTTACAACGGCTGCCGGAGCCCCCTGCGTTTTCATTTGTTGATTGAGCGATTTCTTGATTGGGTGATTGGTGCGGAGGAGTAAGAATTGACTTAGCTCAAGTTGTCAGCGAAAAATTTGATAATTGGGTGGTTGGGGAGAACCACTCGCAGAGTCCTCTCACGAGAGAGTCTTCGATGAAGACCTTTCTATTTATAGAATCGGTGATCGCTTGTTGACGCCGAAGATTAAGAATTGACTTTAATCAACCTGTTAGGAGCTGCCTGTAATGTGAGTTTGCGAGCTTCCGAGCCATGCGAGGCTTTATTATTAGTAAGAACGAATTGCACCTTTGCGATTTTGCGTGAACATTTTTCATGACCCGCGAGCTCTGCGTGGAATGACTAACGACTAACTACTAAGGACTTAAGACCACTCAATCCCGTATATTCGCTTTCTCAACATTCACCCCATGAACATCACCATCATCGGCACGGGCAACGTCGGAGGGGCGCTGGCCGCAGCATTCAAAAAAGCAGGGCACACTGTCATCCTTGGTGTACGGAACCCGGTAGGCCCCTTCAAAGGAAAGGAACTCGCAGACCGGCTTTCACTTCCTGTCCATGGTATCAGTGAAGCCATAAGTAAAAGCGAGGTGATCGTGCTGGCCACACCGGCGCCTATTGCCGCTGAGGTGGCCAAGTCTCTCGGCGATGTGCACGACAAAGTGATCATCGACACCATGAACGCCGTTTTTACTAAACCGGAGGGATACAACAACACCGCGGAGGCTATTCTTGCAAACTGCAACTGTACAGACGTCGTGAAGTGCTTCAACACCACCGGCTTCGAAAACATGCTGAATCCTATCTACAACGGCGAAGGCATCGACATGTTCGTGGCCGGCAGCAGCGAGAAAGGCAAGAAGATTGCCATGCAGCTTTCAAAAGATATCGGATTCTCCCACTGCTGGGATTTTGGCGGCAACGACAAGTTCACCCTCATTGAACAAATGGCAGGCTGCTGGATCAACCTGGCCATCATACAGAAGCATGGGAGAGGGATGGCGTTTAAGGTGGTGAAGAGAGGCTGAAGAATGTTGAATGTTGAATGTCCAATTTTGAATGTTGAAGTATCTCGAAGCGGCAGAGTGAGAGGATGCGGTGGGGCACGGTTTGAGGATTGGTGGAAGGGGAATGAATGTTGAACAAAGAATAACAAAGAATTTCCAATATTTCCAATTTCGAATAATTTCGAATGTTGAAGTATCCCGAAGCGGCAGTGTAAAAGACTGCAGTGTCGTCAAATCAACCAATCACTCAATCACCAAATGACCCCTACCACGAAAGGTACTTATAGATCACCCTGATCAATTTGTAGGCCTCTTCCATGTTGGTGGCAGTATAGGCAACGGTGTAGCCGTCAATTCTTTTCATACCTGGAATACTCATCGCCACATCGGCACGTGTGGGGTTGTCCACTTTTATACGGAACTCAACCGGGTTCTGCACGGAAAGGGGTTTGACTTTGCCTATATCCTTAATGGCCAGGCGAGTCTGATTCTGCAATTCTTTCTTGACCACATCAGGATGAAGAAGTTTCGCTGCAGAAGCTCCGATAGCCTGCTTGGTCACAACCACTCTTACAGGTACCAGTAGTTTCCTGATTTCTTCCGTAAAAGTCTTATCACCGGATGCCAGTAACACCGGAACTCCGATTGAGCCGGCGAAGTGTGCATTCAGTCCTCCTTCGCCAACTTCCACGCCATTGAGCCAAAGACCCTTCACATTACCCGTACCTGTGTGGGCAAGAAAGCCGTTTTCCGTTCCGGCCATCGCGTGATAACCCAGGAATATTATTCCATCGAATGTGTTATCAAGTCCCTGTACCATTCCCAGAGGCTTGATATTGCTTTGAATGTACTCTACGCGGGGATCAAGCTCTGTGTGAAGCAGATTCTGCATGTCGCCATGACTGTCGTTGACGACGATTTGGGCCGGTCCTGCTTCAAAAATGGCGGCAACCACTGCATTCACTTCTGCGGTCGTCAGCTTTCTTCCTGTTTCATAGTCCTTCGCACCAGGGGTCACCATCGCGCTGGTTCCGATGCCACCAATACCCTCCATATCAACGGATATGAAAATGTGCGGTGGTTTGGACTGGGCAAGGGCCAGGTTAACTGCAAACAAAAGCGGAAGGAGGAATTTTTTCATTGGAGTGAGATTAATGATTATTATTCTGGGTCTTCTGAGAAACAACGCTGACGTTCTGCGAATGACCGGTCATGAATATCCGGTAGCCTGATCACAAATCAAACGTACTGTGCAGAAAGTCTCTGGCACGCCCTTCAGTTTAACTGCATCATAAAGCCGCATATATTAAAAATAGGAAATCTGCCCAG
Organism: Bacteroidota bacterium; assembly: GCA_018266395.1. Lineage (GTDB taxonomy): Bacteria > Bacteroidota > Bacteroidia > Cytophagales > Cyclobacteriaceae > ELB16-189. Next base: position 37,113 of record JAFEAM010000006.1, read on the forward strand.
GAACTCCGAGCCCCGTTGATGATATGTTGTTGATGGTTGTTCTGGGCCAACCTGACCTCTCTGAAAATATACCTGTGACCTTATCCTAACGTGGCAGGCACTGGAGACGTGAACTAAGGAAATGTGTATCTTACAATTTCAGCCAGAGCGGCAAATGGAGAGGATTCCGGTAAGACACATACGGACTGCAGAGAAACAGGAACTGGGTCAGTTTAGTATCAGGAGATTGATGGACATCATGGGTGGCAAGGACTTGCACCACGAACTTCACCGGCATAATTTCTTCTTCATTCTCATCCTCAAGAAAGGTAGTGGTATTCATGAAATTGATTTTGTTTCGCATAAAGCCTCCGGCGGTTCCGTTTTCTTCCTTCGACCCGGCCAGGTGCATCGCCTCGACTTGAAAGCAGGTTCGGAAGGTTATGTGATGGAGTTCGACAGTCAGTTCTTCCGGTCCAAAGACAAATCATCGGCGCTGCGTTTGCGGAAGGCAAGCAGCAAGAACTATTGCTTCGTGGAGCCCCTTCGATTCAAAAGGCTGAGCAACATCCTGACGAATATTTTTGAAGAATATACCGGTCGCCAGGATGGATACCTTGATGCAATCAGGGCTGATCTTGAAATCTTTTGTATTGTGTTCAACCGGCAGAGCCCTGACCCTAAGCATCTCACCAGGAAAGAGAATCTCTATGAACAGGATCGGTTCGAAGAATTCAATGATCTGCTTGAAAGACATATTGCCAGGGCAAAGAGTGCCTCAGTATATGCAGATCTCCTGAATCTCTCAACTTACCAGCTTAATGCCATAACTAAGTCATCCGTAGGCAAGACAGCAGCCGAACTGATTGATGAACACGTAATACTCGAAGCCAAACGACATCTCCTAGCCACACCGGATCAGATTAAGGATATCGCATGGAATCTTGGGTATGAGGATGTTTCATATTTCATCAGGTTCTTCAAAAAGCATACACGACAGTCCCCTGAAGCGTTCCGGAAGAACTTGAAATAAGTCCTATTCAACTCCATAATTGTCCTATCCCGATCCAACGGGGCCAGTCTACTTTTGTCTTGTCAACTATAAACAGCAAAAGAAAAATGAAAACAAAGACACGACTACTGGCATCCTTGAAGATTTGGGTTGTAATTTACCCATCAATCACCCTGTTTCTGGCTCTCTTCGGCGAGCTTCTGTCCGGACTTGAATTGTATCAAAGAACATTCATCCTAACCATTTCGCTGGTGCCCTGGATGATGTTTGTTGGCGTTCCGGTTGTCGAATTCCTGATCAGCCGGCTCGTAAAAAATCAGATCCAAAAATAGCCGAATAGCTTTGCAGTAACCTGTACGCCGCATCATCACCATCGGCGTACAGCCTTTGCTGCAATGCAGATTCAAACAGATGCAATATGTTGGAACTAAATAGATATGATGTAATTATCATAGGTGGCAGCTACGCCGGACTAGCAGCTGGCATGGCCCTGGGTCGTGCGCTAAGAAAGGTGCTTATTATTGACAGCGGTCTTCCCTGTAACCGGCAAACTCCCTATTCACATAATTTCCTCACCAACGATGGTAAGAAGCCTGCTGAAATTGCGGCAATAGCACTGCAACAAGTACTGCAATACCGGACGGTGGATTTTCTCCATGACGAGGTGACGGGGGTATCCAGGACGGAGAATCTTTTCGATATCCACACAAAATCAGGGGAAACATTTAAGTCCAGGAAACTTGTCTTTGCTACCGGAATAAAAGACATCATGCCCGACATTCCTGGATTGGCCGAATCCTGGGGTATAGGTGTTCTACACTGTCCCTATTGCCATGGCTACGAGGTGCGGGGACTGAAGACTGGAGTAATAGCAAATGGCGAAGGTGGATTTGAACAAGTGGCGCTCATCGCCAACTGGACGGATGACCTTACTTTGTTTACAAATGGAAAATCCAATCTCACGCCACAACAAGTATCTAAACTCAAACAACATAAGATTGACATTGTTGAGGATGAAATTGTCAGGTTGGAACACAAAGGTGGGGTGATCGACAACATCTTATTCAAAGACGGAAAGAGAGTCCCACTCAGGATAATTTATTCCAGGTTGCCCTTCCGACAGCATACAGATTTGCCACAGTTACTTGGTTGTGAATTGTCGCCGGAGGGATACCTCAAAGTCGATTCTGCGCAAAAGACTTCTGTCCCGGGTGTATTTGCATGCGGCGACAACTGTACTCGAATGCGTACGGTTGCCAATGCAGTATCCATGGGTACCACCACGGGTCTCATGGTCAATAGAGAGCTTATTGAAGAGGAATTCTAACTTGAGCCAAGGGGGCTATGCAAATGTTCTGATCATCTCTTTTTGTCGAACTCGTTAAACCTTGCCCTGTTGCAAAAATTCTGACTTTCATCATCCTGCATACCTCCCGCTTTTCCTATCTTAAGCCCCTATTGATTCGGAGAATTCATCGGGTCGAAGATGATACGAAAACCAATTCTTGTTATATCCTTGTTCTGTTGCTTCTGGAGTTGCAAGAAATCAGCAGAAGAAAGCACCACAAACAATGAATTTCCGGTTACCGAGGTGTCATCCAAAGACGTCGTGGCGGACGTTTACTTTGTGGCCGATATCCAGTCGGTGCGCAACGTGGAAATTCGCGCAAGAGTAAACGGATACCTCAAAAGTATACTTGTGGATGAAGGCGCAGCGGTAAAGGAGGGACAAACCCTCTTCAGGATCGACGAGGAGGAATACCAGGCCAGGTTGAATAGCGCCACCGCCGACTTGAAGAGTGCTGAAGCCGCAATGAAGACGGCACAGGTGGAACTGGAAAGAGTGAAGCTTTTGGTGCAGAAGAATGTCATAGCGAACACCGAGCTGGAACTGGCACAGGCGAAGATCGACCAGGCAAAGGCTCAAATCGATCAGGCGAAAGCCAATGAGGTGGCAGCAAAAGTTAAGCTCAACAACACCGGCATACGCTCGCCTTTTGATGGCGTCATCAACCGTATCCCTTCTAAACTGGGAAGCCTCATCCAGGAAGGAGACTTGCTTACCACGATCTCGGACATCTCCGCCATGAACGTTTATTTCCGCGTTTCCGAGACGGACTACCTGAAGTTTGTAAAATCAAGGGCCGATGCGTTTGAACGGCTGACGAAGACTGATGTCGAACTGGTGCTCGCCGACGGTAGTGTCTATCCCGGCAAGGGGAGGATAGAGGCTATTGAAAGTGAATTCGAAGAGGGCACCGGATCGCTGGCACTGCGTGCACGTTTTGTGAATACAGACAATCTCCTCCGCCACGGTTCATCCGGCCGCATCAAAATCAAACGAAGTTTTCCTGGCGCTTTGCTCGTGCCCCAAAAATCGGTGATGGAAATCCAGGACAAAGACTATGTGTTCACAGTGGACGCCAACAACATGGTGGTCATGCAAAGCTTCGTCCCGTTGCAGCGCTTTCAGGACTACTATATCGTAAGACAAGGTCTCGAGAAAGGACAACGCATCATCTACGAAGGTGTGGAAAACCTCCGTGAAGGAATGATCGTCCGCCCTTTGGCGATCAGTGTTGACGAAGCTTACAAGTCGCTCAAGCAGTAGACCATGCTCAGCACTTTCATTAATCGACCGGTCCTGTCCATCGTCATCTCCCTGTTCATTTCCTTCCTGGGCATTCTTGCTTTCTTCGGATTGCCCATCACCCAGTTCCCTGAAATCGTACCTCCCTCGGTAACGGTGACCACAAAATATACAGGCGCAAATGCAGAGGTATGCGTGAAGACGGTGGCCATGACCATCGAGCGGGCCATCAACGGCGTACCGGGCATGACATACATGTCGTCGGTCTCAGGCAACAACGGCGTGACCATCATCACCGTCTTCTTCGAAGTGGGTACTGACCCAGACCTGGCAGCGGTCAACGTGCAGAATCGGGTGAGTACCGTACTGGATGAGCTTCCCGAAGAAGTGATCAGGGCCGGAGTACAGACGGAGAAGGAAGTCAACAGCATGTTGCTGTACCTGAACTTATACAGCGAGGATGAAACTGTGGACGAAAAGTTCGTTTACAACTTCGCCGACATCAACATTCTTCCTGAACTGAAGCGCATCAACGGTGTGGGACTGGCGCAGATTATGGGGGCGCGTGACTATTCCATGCGTGTTTGGCTCAATCCGAACAAGATGGCCATTTATAAGGTTTCCACGACTGAAATCGTAGATGCCATCCGGAAGCAGAACTTGGAGGCAGCCCCTGGAAAGACGGGTGAAAGTTCAGGCAAGCAAAAGCAAATCCTGGAATACGTACTCCGCTATACTGGCAAGTTCTTTGAACCGGACCAGTACAAGAACATCGTCCTTCAGGCTAACCCCGACGGATCGATGCTCAGGCTGAAAGACATCGCCGATATTGAATTCGGTTCGCTGAGCTATCAGATGGATTCAAAGGCGGACGGCCGTCCTTCAGCTTCGATCATGCTGAAACAGCGGCCAGGATCCAATGCGCGCGATGTGATCATCAAAGTGAAGAAGCGCATGGCCGAGCTGGAGGAGAGCGCCTTCCCGCCAAGGATGAAGTACAATTTTGCCTATGATGTGTCGCGGTTTCTGGATGCCTCCATTGAAGAAGTGATGCACACCTTTGTGGAAGCGCTCATCCTCGTATTCGTAGTGGTATTTATTTTCCTCCAGGATTTTCGGTCCACGCTGATACCCGCCCTCGCCGTTCCAGTCTCGCTGGTAGGCACTTTTGCTTTCATGCAGCTGCTTGGATTTTCCATCAACCTACTCACGCTATTCGCCATGGTACTCGCCATCGGGATTGTCGTGGATGACGCGATCGTTGTTGTAGAGGCCGTTCATGCCAAGATGCACGAGAAGCATATTGGCCCCAAAGAGGCCACTATTGAAGCGATGAAAGAGATCGGCGGAGCCATCATTGCGATCACGATGGTGATGGCTTCGGTTTTTGTTCCGGTATCCTTTATGAGCGGCCCTGTTGGCGTCTTCTATCGTCAGTTCTCTTTGACACTGGCCATCGCCATTCTCATCTCAGGCGTGAATGCCCTTACGCTTACACCAGCTCTGTCCGCGATCATCTTGAGACCGATCGAGGGGCAATCCGGCGGATGGATGTCAAAATTCTTTTCCGGTTTCAATTCGGGGTACAACAAGGTGGAACAGAGTTACAAGGGACTCATCACCCGTGTAGGAGCAAGGCGATTGGTTACGCTCGCCACGCTCGGCTTCTTTGTTTTCGCTGCCTGGTGGATGGCCGCCATTCTTCCCTCGGGATTTATTCCCACGGAGGATCAGGGTGTGATCTATGTGAACGTGGCCACGCCGCGGGGGTCTACAGTAGAGCGGACGGGTAAAGTGCTTGAGGAAGTCACCGCCATCACAAAGAAGATGGAGCAAGTCGAGAATATCTCTACCCTTGCGGGCTATAGCCTCGTGACCGAATCGGTGGGCTCTTCCTACGGCATGGGGATGATCAACCTCAAACCCTGGGATGAGCGTAAAGAATCGGTGAACGAACTGATTGACAGCCTAACCCGTCGCACGCGCCACATCGCCGATGCATCCATCGAGTTCTTTCCGCCGCCTACGGTCCCCGGCTTCGGCAATGCCAGTGGCTTTGAAATGCGCCTTGTCGACAGGACAGGTACAGGCAACCTGAAGAAGATGGACGAGGTGGGCAAGAAATACATCAGCGACTTGCAGGCACATCCCGCCATCGGCAGTGCTTTCACGAGTTTCGATCCCAACTTCCCCCAGTACCTGATCAAGATCGACTATGACCTCGCAGCAAAGAATGACGTGAGTGTGTCAGAGGCGATGAATTCACTTCAGGCGCTGATCGGTAGTTTCTACACCAGCAACTTCGTACGGTTTGGAAGAATGTACCGGGTCATGATCCAGGCCTCGCCTGAATACCGCACCAAGCCGGAAGACCTGATGACACTCTACATTAAGAACAGCCGCGGCGAGATGGTGCCTTACTCGGTGTTTATGTCGCTGGAGCGTGTGTACGGTCCAGAGCAGATTACGCGATACAACATGTTCAATGCGATCATGATCAATGGTGACGCGGCCAGAGGCCATAGCAGCGGTGAGACGATCGCAGCAGCTGAAGAGATTGCGAAGACTCTTCCGCGGGGATTTGCCGTCGAGTTTTCCGGCATCACCAGGGAAGAAATCCTGTCCGGCAACCAGGCTGTATTCATCTTTGCCATCGTACTTGTATTCGTGTACCTCCTGCTCTCGGCACAATACGAGAGCTTCGTTCTCCCGTTGTCAGTGTTGCTGGCACTCCCGGCCGGAATATTTGGAGCCTTCTTCGCTTTAAAGATGCTGGGCCTTGAGAGCAACATATACGCACAGGTGGCGCTTGTCATGCTGGTAGGATTGCTGGGAAAAAATGCCATCCTTATTGTAGAGTTCGCCCTGCTGAAGAGAAAGGAAGGGTTGAGCATTAAAGATGCAATGATCGAAGGAGCAGCGGCACGTCTGCGTCCGATTCTCATGACTTCCTTTGCATTCAACGCCGGCCTTATGCCGTTGGTGATGGCCAGCGGTCCCGGCGAGCTGGGGAATCGCTCCATCGGAACTTCTGCTGCCGGTGGCATGCTGATCGGTACCTTGTTCGGTGTCGTGCTCATTCCGGGGTTGTACTACATCTTCGCCCACCTCGATGAGCGGTTTCGCAAACCCACCCCTCAAACCGCCACTCATCCCTCATGAAGACACGGCTGACCATAGGGTGTACAGTCATGGCCCTGGCCTTTTGGATGGCAGGCTGCAGGGTGCCGAAGGACATCAACCCTGTAAAGGAGATTCAGCCCCCTGGCTACTTCCGCGCAGACACGAGCTACATGACGCGCCGGGATACGATCAAATGGCATGATTACTTCAACGATCCGAACCTGACCGGCCTGATCGACACGGCACTCCATTATAATATAGACATGCAGATCGCCAACCAGCGGATATTTGCCGCGAATGCTGCATTTCTTGCGAGCCGGAACGCGCTATTCCCGCAGGTATATGCGGCAGGCACGGTGGGGGTGGCGAAGTATGGAGACTACACCATGAATGGTGTGGGCAACTTCGACACCAACCTCTCACCCAATATTTCCACTGATCAGCAGATTCCGAATCCTGTACCTGATTACTACCTCGGGCTGCGTGCAGGCTGGGAGACCGGCATCTGGGGGAAACTGCAAAACCGGAAGCGTGGCCAATTCAACAGATTCCTCGCTTCACAACTGGGCAAGAAGTTACTGACGACCCAGCTGGTGGCGGAGGTGGCCATGTTCTATTATGAACTGCTGGCGCTGGATACAGAGTTGGAAATCATACGCCGCAACATCGGCATCCAGGAGAAGGCCGTCGAGGTTATTCACATCCAGAAGACAAGTGGGCGGATCACCGAGCTGGGTGTGCGTCAGTTTGAGGCACAGTTGTTGCGTTTCAAGGCACTGGAGGGAATGAAACTCCAGGAAATCCTCGCTGCCGAGAACGCCATGAATACCTTGCTGGGACGATACCCGCAACGGATTTTCCGGAAGGATACTATTGACATGCGCGACCTCCCGCCGATGCTGAACACCGGTATACCGTCGGAGTTGTTGCTCAACCGTCCCGACATTCAGCAGGCAGAGCGGGAATTCATTGCTACTGATTATGAGCTGAAGTCCGTGCGTGCCGCTTTCTACCCAAGCATCATCATCACCGCTGATGCAGGCATGAACGCCTTCAAGAGTTCGTTGTGGTTCCAGGCCCCTGCCTCCTTTGCTTACGGTGTCATCGGTGGGTTGTCGGCGCCTCTGATCAACAGAAACCAGATCATGGTGTCATACCGCCGCGCCTATGCGGAACGGAACGCAATGTTTCTGGAATACCAGCGAACCGTGCTGAGGGGTGTTGAAGAGGTGTCAACTGAGATGAACCGCGTACTTAATTACAGGAGCGTGAGTGACTTCAAGTCGCAGGAGGTGAGAACCTTGATCGACGCTGTCGACATCTCCAACGAACTTTTTCTCACCGGCTACGCCAACTACATGGAAGTGCTCATCGCCAGGCAGAACCGCCTTGAATCCGAGTTGCAGCTTACCGAAGTGCGCAAGCAGCAGTTCCTTTCGGCGATTTTTTTGTACAGGGCACTTGGCGGAGGATGGGAGTGAAGGGATGCGGAATGTTGAATATCGAACAGATGAATTTTGAATGTTGAAGTATCCCGAGTCGTGGGTGCCAGGGGTTGCGACGTGAAATCATTTGAATATTTGATTTCTTTCACCAACGGTGACCTTCTTTCCAACAGCACCCACACCGCCCTTGTTGGTTTTAAAGAACCAACAAGCCTGCGCATTATCAAGTCAGCAGGTCACTTCGCTTCCTAGTGGATTGCTTCGCTTCGCTCGCAATCTGCCATACAACATCCCTTCTCGATATAAACTACTAAGCCTACCTGGGAGGATCTCTTATAAGTTCAGGTAAAGTATTGGAAGTAAGATTGCGAGCGTAGCCTTCGCCAGACAGCTTGTAATCAAAGGGCATTCTTTGCCCGTTTTCTTATGCTTGCTCTTGTTTCATCCCAGGATTTGAATTTCATTTCGCCTCGGTCATATTTCTTCAACCTGTGATCTAATTTCTTCTTTTGCTCGGGTGACAACTTAGCAGGTTCATCCTCCCCCTTTTGTCTGCTCAGTCCGAAATCCAAAAGGTTTTTTATGGCCTTTATCAGTGAGGATCATTGACCTTTTCAAAACGCTTCAATACTTCTGCCTTCTCAGCTGCAATGTTCATGATATTCAGGTTTTGTAACACCAAGTTAATGATTTCGTTCTTAATGGGTCACTAAATTGGCACAGGCACTCCCGAATACCAATACCATCTTAAAGATCATCTTGGCAACGTCCGGATGACCTTTACGACTAATCCAGGCATCGATCAAACCACGGCCACATATGAACCCGCCAACCAGTCACAGGAAAACAGCCAGTATGTACGGTACAGCAATGCCAGGTTAGTCAATGCCACTTTGTTCAATCACACCACGAGCGGAAGTTATTCTGAGTGTCTCAGTGGCTCCACCAACGAGAAATACGGCCTGGCCAAATCCATTAGCGTAATGCCGGGCTGCCGGGCGATGTGGTTACCGCCGAAGTGTACGCCAAATACGTTGATCCCAACAGCGCCAACTGGACCCCTGCGCTGACGACCCTGATGGGACAGATCACAAGCGGAACAGCAGGAGTTGTCATAGACGGAGCCAATTACAGCAGCAGTACCGATAAAGTAGACAAAGCCTGGATACTTAGTGCGTATTTTAGGCGATACTTTCCTGGCTTTGTCACTTTATCGTGGTGAAGTGGCCAAACGATGAAGTGACCGAAACAGTGAAGTAACCGAACGGCGAAGCGACCAAACGATGAAGTGACCGACGAAGGAGGTCCACTTCATCGGTCTGACTTCACTGATAGTGTCTGGAAAACCAGATTTCATTTCTATGATATCATTCATAGCATTATCCCATGAGTACTCCGTTAAACTTGCCGCTGCCGTATTGTGTATATGTTTTGTTCAGCCAGAAAGACCCTGGGGGCTTAAGAGAGCACGCTTCCGCTAAACGGCGATGGATTATCAGGATAAGTCGTATGAACTTATAGTGATTTATACGTATTTATACGAACTTTAGTGTATAAATAGGAATAAATCGATATAAATAGTGGACAAGATCAAAAACCCGTTCTCTCCTGGAGCTGGGTCTCCACCTCCCGAACTGGCTGGTCGAGAAGGAGTTATAGAGCAGGCAAGTGTCCTGCTGGGTAGGATCAAGCAAAAGCGCGCCGAAAAGAGCCTTCTGCTCACCGGTCTACGAGGGGTAGGCAAGACAGTGCTCCTTATAGAAATTGAACGACTTGCACAGGCCGAAGGCTACCGCACGATACTGGTTGAGGCACATGAAAACAAGCGGCTTGCTACCATGCTTGCACCTCACTTAAGAAAGCTGCTCTTTGAATTGGACCGGGTAAAGGCAGCCGGTGAGAAGGTCCGGCGCGGCATTGGCGTGTTGAAGAGCTTCATAAGCGCGATAAAAGTCTCAGTGGGTGATCTGGATTTTAGTCTTGACATCGATCCCGAGAAAGGAACGGCTGATAGTGGTGATCTTGAAGCCGATCTGCCGAACCTGCTCATTGCGGTGGCAGAAGCGGCTGAAGAACGTGAGTCAGCAGTGGCGCTTCTAATCGATGAAATTCAATATTTCAACACCACCGAGCTTAGTGCGCTGATTATGTCCATGCACAGACTGCAACAGCGACAACTCCCTTTGGTGTTGATTGGTGCCGGATTGCCGATACTACCCGGTCTGGCCGGTGAATCAAAATCATACGCCGAAAGGCTCTTTAATTTTCCTCTAATTGGTGCTTTGCCCGAACAAGCTGCCATCGTTGCTCTACAAGATCCCGTAAGAGCTGTTGGAGTGGAATTTGAAGAAGCAGCATTAAAGGAGATCTTCAGGCTAACGAAAGGATACCCCTACTTCATCCAAGAATGGGGCTATCAGGCATGGAACCATGCCCTATCATCTCCCATCACTATTGGAGTAATCAAGGAAGCCAGCCATATTGTTCAAACACGACTGGATAATAATTTCTTCCGGGTTCGCTTTGACCGACTTACCCCGCGCGAAAAGGACTATCTGCGTGCAATGGCTGAATTGGGTGCGGGACCATACCGAACGGGTGACATTGCTGAACAACTTGGAGTCAAGATCACAACCCTGGGACCCGTCAGGGCCAGCCTGATAAAAAAGGGAATGATATACAGCCCCGAACATGGTGACATGGCATTCACAGTCCCGTTGTTTGATGAATTCATGCGCCGAGCCGTTCCTTCAAGAGAAGGATAAGTAGTAATCCCATCATGGGTTCACCTGCCAAGTCTTTGTCTTTGTGTTCTTCGGAATCCTACCATTTGTTCCATGTAAGAATTGATACTCCTTTCAATTTTTTCTTTGAGTTTGACAACCTATCATTGGCTCAATGAAGATATGGTTAATACTTCTTTGTAGTTAGTGTCACACTCCTGTAAGGGGCGAATCTAAAATTATCTAAAGCTTGCTTACGGAGTACGCGCTCTATTTCCGGCAAGAAAATTCACCCCGTTTGCCAAGGCGGGAGTATCCAATTACATAGCATCAAACTTTTCAAATGTCTACACTCATGTAGTAAACGTAAATGGCAATGCAGTAACCCAGGTGAGCAGTCCGTTGACAAGCGGCAATCAATTGGGGTTCTGGCTGGGTGCAGGAGTTCAAAAAAAACTTACAGGGAAGCTTGCCCTTAGCTTCGAAGCCAGGTATGACAGAACTGCCGGATACGACGGTCCTTACCCTGCCTATCCACTTAACGGATCGCACACAACCCTAATGTTGGGATTGGGATTTTAGATGGATGTCCGTACGAAATGAAAAAGCACTATGAAAATTGCTTGGCTTCGAACGTGCTCAATATTACCTGACATGGCGGCTAAAGCATTGTTAGTAAGATTGCGAGCGTAGCGAAGCAATCCTCTACGCATCCCAACCTAATAACTACGTCGTCATCGCGAACGAAGTGAAGCGACCTTCTCTGGTATAGATGCTTCGCCCGCAATCATCTATAGCATCACCAAACGATCCCATCTGGTCCACATGTTCTTTACAAACTCCGCCCTTACAGGGCTCCGATAATCATAAACCTTTAGCGGCGCGCGATGCACGCCGCTGATAAACGACGCCCCTTCAGGGCTGGCAGAGTTGCCCTTGAAGCTTGGTCCAATGTATAGCCGGGATTACCCTTTTAAACGCCAAGTCACTCAATCGCGCAATCAACAAATGAACTCTTGCAGAGTAGTCTGAAGATTGCGAGCGTAGCGAAGCAATCCTCTACGCATCCCAACCTAATAACTACGTCGTCATCGCGACGAAGTGAAGCGACCTTCTCTGGTATAGATGCACTTCGCTCGCAATCATCTATAGCATCACCAAACGATCCCATCTGGTCCACATGTGCTTTACAAACTCCGCTCCTACAGGGTAACCTTCAGCGGTGCGCGATGCGCACCGTTGATAAATGACGCCCTTTCAGGGCTCACAGACTCATGCGACAGGTTTGACCAATGTAGAGTCCGGATTTCCTTCACTCGCACAAATCAACAAATGAACTCTTGCTGAGTCTGTTGACGATTGCGAGCGTAGCGAAGCAATCTTCTACGCCTCTACGCAACCGAACTTAATTTCTACGCCGTCATTGGTAACGAAGTGAAGCAACCTTCCCGGACCAGATGCGCTTCGCTTGCAATCATCAATACGTCAATGCAAAGCGAACTCACCCTTATTCTCCCCCTTCTAGGGGCACTATCAACGGTCTACCACCTCAGTGCCCACCCTCATTTCCAGCGAAATTGTCGCATAACGTCGCATACCCGTCGCATACCCGTCGCATGAGTGTCGCATGAGCGTCGCATGAACGTCGCATGAACAAGGCTTGAACGAGGCTTGCGCGTCGCTAGCGCGTCGCATGAACGTCGCATGCGCGTCGCATAAAACAGCTTTCCGGAAGGATCGACTCAGACCCAAACCATTGAAAATCAGGTCATAGGAGAGGAGAGGACATTGCGGTCGGTCCTCCCCGGAGGCCCTTCTTTTTTAAAACTGAAGTTCACTGGCGGGCACTGGAAATTGTTGTGAGTGATCGGCGGATAGTAGGATTGCGAGCGTAGCGACGCAATCCTCCACGTCTCCAAACCTAATAACCAGATCGTCATCGTGACTGAAGTGAGGCGACCCTACCTGGACAAGATCCGCTTCGTTTGCAAATCATCCATACGTCATTGCGATGCGATCCCATCTGATCCAAATGTGCTTTACAAACTCCGCCCTTACAGGGCTCCGGTAATCATTAACCTTCAGCGGTGCGCGATGCGCACCGCTGATAAATGACGCCCTTTCAGGGCTCACAGACTCATGCGACAGGTTTGACCAATGTAGAGTTCGGATTTCCTTCACTAGCACAAATCAACAAATGAACTCCTGCTGAGTCTGTTGACGATTGCGAGCGTAACGACGCAATCCTCTACACATCTCAACCTAATAACTACGCCGTCATTGCAATAAAGCAGACAAGCCTTTAGAAAGCTCTCAAAATTAGGAGAGTAATTCTAGAGGCTTGTCGCTTTATTGCCCTGTAGCAATCGACTTCAGTCGATTTGCTTCTGGGCGAACGAAGTGAAGCAACCCTCCAAATACGGTTCGCCCTCAATCATGTTGAGTAATCTGTTACCGGAGCAATACCAATCACCCAATTAACAAATGCTTAACTTGGTTGACAAGACCCCACAACGAAAGACTTCCATAACACTCAACCCATCATGAAAATGAAGTCACGCCGCAAATTTCTGTCGCAATCCTTTGCAGCAATAGCCGGGTCGGCCATGGCCTGGAATGGATTCCCTGCCATCAAAACCCAAAAGAAGAATTCGCTCGGGGTTGCATTGGTGGGTTTGGGATATTACAGCACGGATCTGCTTGCACCTGCCTTGCAGCGGACGAAGAACTGTCATCTCGCCGCCATCGTCACGGGTACACCTTCGAAAGCAGAGAGCTGGAAAAAACAATACGGGATTGCAGACAAGAACATTTACAATTATGGCAACTTCGACCGTATTGCTGATAACCCTGACATTGATGTGATCTATGTGGTACTCCCGCCGTCGATGCATGCCGAGTATTCCATTCGCGCCGCCAAAGCCGGAAAGCATGTCTGGTGCGAGAAACCCATGGCGGTGACGGCAGGAGAATGTACAATGATGATTGACGCGGCCAAGGCCAACAAAGTGAGCCTGGCCATTGGCTACAGGATGCAGCATGAGCCGAACACACAGGAAATCATCGGTTACAGGAAACAGTTATCCTATGGCAGGATTCTGAATGTGAAGGCTGCAGCGGGATACTTTGATCCACGCACCGATCACTGGAAGCAGAAAAAGGTGATGGGCGGCGGCTGCATGCATGACATGGGTGTCTATCCGTTGAATGCGGCGCGCTACAGCACGGGACTGGAACCTGTGTCGGTGAAGGCGGTGGGATCCACAACGCGACCTGAGATCTACAAAGATGTGCCGGAGACGGTGGTGTTCGATCTTGAGTTTCCCGGAGGGGTCACCGCTCACTGTGAGACAAGCCTTGGAAAGAACTACAATGACCTCCGCATTACTTGCGAGAAAGGGTGGTATGGTCTTTCGCCATTTCAATCTTACTCCGGCATCGAAGGAGAGACAAGCTCTGGAAAAAGGTTAAATGCCGTTATTCCCAACCAGCAAGCCAGGCAGATGGATGAAGATGCATTTTCCATCATGAATAGCCGCCCCATGCTGGTACCAGGGGAGGAAGGGTGGAAGGACATCAAGGTGGTGGATGCGATCTACCGTTCTATTGCAAGCGGGACGAGAATAGAAATCTCAGGATGAGGACATGAGACATGTACATTAAATGCCAGATTTTGGATTAGCCACCTTCATGCAAAGGAGACTGGATTCATGTAAGAATTCTTGGCATTTTGAATTTTTAGTCTTGAGTCAACCAACTATTTTGGGTTGAAATTATTATCGGTATAATTCTTTTTAGGTATTTCAATTGATTCTCCGTTTTATTGAATTCCCCTGGAATTATAACTGAACGGTAAGAGGGAGCTATCCCCAATACGATGATTGCACTCAGGAAGATTTTCGTTTCCCTACCCCTTCATCTTAGTGTGTGCATTTCTGTTTTGCTCATCTTCACCTACACGCATTTAGTTACCGCACAGAACTTTCCCGCCAAAGGTCGCACAATACACGTCAAGTTTAAGGAACAACAGTTGCCTGGCGTTTCCATACAAGGTCGTTCTGCCAAAACAGGCTTAGCAGAGCTTGACCGTGTCAGTGAGCGGCACAAGGCTGTAGGTATGCGTCGGATCTTTAGCGAGGCCGGCAAGTTTGAAGCCGCCCATCAGGCTTTCGGTCTGCATTTATGGTACGAAATTGCCTTGCCACAAGACGCCAATGTCCAGAGAGCAATTTTGGATTATCGCCAGCTTGAATATTTCTATGAAGTCGAGGAGCCTTTGGCGTACACACATTATGATGAAACAGATGGGCACTATGAGGCGACCCCGGCACTTCCGGATGATCCTCTTTTTCCCTACCAATGGAGCTTTTCGAATACCGGTCAAAATGGTGGCACACCATATGCCGACATCAACCTATTAAATGCATGGCAAATCGAAAAGGGATCGATCAATGTAGTCGTGGCTGTTATAGATGAGGCCATCACAATTGATCATCCTGATCTTAAGAAGTCGCTTTGGGTAAATTCAGGTGAAATTCCGAATAACGGACTTGACGATGATCAAAATGGTTACACCGACGACTATAACGGTTATAATTTTGGGGATGGAGGCGGTTACTTGTATCCGAGCGGACACGGCACACATGTTGCGGGTGTCATTGCAGCGCAATCAAATAATGGAATTGGACTATCGGGAATAGCTGGAGGTTCAGGTTCTGGGGATGGTGTGAGACTAATGTCACTCTCCTGTTTTGGTCAGTTCAGTGATGGTGGCTTCGAGCAGGCATTTGTCTATGCTGCAGATAACGGAGCAGTAATTGCGCAGAATAGTTGGGGAGGAGGTTCAAGATCCATTGAGGCTGCTATCGACTATTTTGTTGCACGCGCAGGTTTGGACAATACAGCGGCAAATTTCCGGAACAACATCCAAATCGGTCCCATGGCCGGAGGTGTTGCTGTATTTGCTGCGGGCAACAGCAATACTTCTGATCCCCGAAGAGGCTACCCTGCTTCATACTCCAAAGTCATCGCAGTTGCAGCAACGGATGCAAATGATCAGAAGACCAGCTTCTCAAACTTTGGTGATTGGGTGGATATAAGTGCGCCAGGATTGCGCATTTACAGCACCTATCTTGACGGCTATAACTACCTGTCAGGAACCTCTATGGCATGTCCGCATGTTTCTGGCGTTGCAGCACTGGTTGTTTCTCATTTTCAGCGCATAGGTCTTACTCCTGGAGAAGTCACGGCAAGAATCTTGCGTGGTGCGCATCCAATCGCTATTCTCAACATGAGCTATTTGGAGAAGCTCGGTACCGGTCGCTTGGATGCCTTAGGTGCTCTCACTAATGGAGATGCGATACCTCCTGCTGCGATCAATGACTTGCGCTCAATTCAAACGCACCATTCATCGGTCATACTTCAATGGACAGCTACTGGTAGCGATGGGCAATCTGGCCAGGCTTTTAAGTATGATATACGATATAGCAAAGATCCCATTACTAATTTAAATTTTGAACAAGCACAGTCCGTTAATGATGCTCCGGATCCACCACCCTCTGGTCAGCAGGCAACATATAATATTACAGGGTTAAGCACAAGGACAACCTATTTCATAGCGATTAAAAGTAGAGATCTGTATAACAATGTTTCGGACGTATCCAATGTATTGAGGGTTACAACCACCGGGCTTGCAACCATGTCCGTTGAAACAGTTGGCATTTCTGGCAGTGTCTTTTCTGGCGGCCATACCAATGCGGACATCAGTGTCTCAAATCATGGTGAGGACGATTTGGCTTTCAGATTGTCACCAAGTATAGACGCCTTCCCTGGGGATTATCCGGCAATGGTGAAGTCACGATTGTTTGCAATCAAGCCGCAAAGCCAGACCATTGTTGAACTTAGCACTCAGACTGGCCTGGTGGTTCGGTCTCTGCCGGTCCCGGAGAAGAGTATAACGGATGGCTCACTGGCATATGATGGCACCTATCTTTATTACGGCAGCCCGTCGGGGATGATATACCTGCTCAATAGCGAAAGTGGTGCAGTTGTACGATCCTTTTCAATACCCAATACGGCTGGCATCACAGGACTTGCCTGGACGGGAAAGTATTTGTATTGCACATTCTCCTACGCTCAGTACAGCCCATACAACAACAAAATCGTGGAAATTGACCCTGCAGGGTCCGTGCACAACGTGATTGATATCAATGCCAAGTACATGACGGGTGGCGGCAAAAGGAATTCACTCTTTGTATTGAACGAAGCCGCATACCAACTAATCGAAATTAATCCTGCTGATGGCAGGTTGCTTAGCACTATCCCTTATCCGGGCACGGTGAGAGGTCTGGCGTACTCGGGCGTCAATGATTTGCTCTACGTGGCCGACTTGTATGCGATCAGTGTGGTTGATCCGTCATCAATGCGAATTATAAATGGCATAGGGAATGATGAATACCGTTCCCTCGCCTCTGATGGATATGCGCCCAATTGGCTTTTTACGGATGAACAGGTCTACTCCGTTCCCCCTGGAGGCAGCGTTAATGTCTCGGTACAATTTGTGGCCAATGGACTGAATACGGGGCAATATTTTGGTTCAGTCCTGGTCATTCCTGTTGTTGAGACTATTCTGCCGGCATCTGTTCCGGCGGTTCTGCAGGTGACCGGAGGTCCGGATCTCAAGATTCCGAATGCATTAAATTTCGGTGACCAGTTCATGGGCTTTCCTGTAGATAGCGTCATGGATATACAGAACCATGGTTTTGGAGATCTTGTAATATCGAACATACTTTCCAGTTCGCCTTTGGTGGCAGTATCACTTTCCTCAACGACTCTGAGAACGGGCGAGAAGATTGCAATGAACGTCTCTGTTGCTTCTAATACACCAGGACCCATTACTGCGGATATTCAGTTTTCGAGCAATGATCCGGATGAACCAATTCTTCACCTCCCTCTCACAGTCAAAATTGTGCCGAGTCCTGACTTTGAACTGACTCCGTCTTCCATTATAGGCAACCTGGGGTCAGGGAGCTCTTCGTCGGCTCAACTGTCTTTAACGAACACAGGATTGACGACCCTGCACTGGCGGCTATTGCTGGACGGAACAACGTCACCTGGTTATGGCTCAGGTTCGAAGTCATCTGGTGGTATCACGTTACCGGATTCAATTGAATACCTACTTCGACAGCCCGCACCTGAACTGCTTAAATGGATGATATACGAGGAGAATTCGGGTTATCTTTTTGCTGGTTCCTACCTGAATAGTCTGTTCAAATTCGATATTCAGAATGATGCATGGTTTCCGCAAGGGCGCGTCGTATCAGATGTATCCGGTACAGGGGTTTCATTTGACCGGAAATTATTCCTCGGCGGAACACAATTAAATGTATATTCTATTGCATCCAACACATGGTCTTTCTTGCCTCTGCCTGAGCCAGGCAATGCAGAAACCATTGCAACAGACGGGCAAGTGTTATATGTGTCAATAGGAAAGTCATTTTACAGGTACTCACCCGTGAACGATATTTGGACCAGGCTTGCCGATTCGCCGGCAAGCCTTGGCGGATCAAGTTATCATAGTGGCGTAATCGTTGCTCATATTAACAGAAGCCTGGATTTTAGCGGGGACGGGAAAACTGTACTCTATAAATATTTTGTCGAAACGAACAGTTGGATATTGTCAGATCCTATTCCCGGAATGGTAGGACCTGGGAGCGTGATTGATCCTGCATCTGGAAAATATTATGCATTGACAAATACATCTGTTCTCTCGGTACTGGATATCAGGAAAGGTTCATGGTACAAAACGTTCGTGCCCGCAACAGCATACAACCCTTATGTATTTGCCGGCCACAAAGAATTAAGTGGCATCTACCTCGCAGGGGAAAGAAATTTGGTTTATTATCCAACTGAGCCAGCTTCCAACTGGCTTACAGCCTCTCTCAATAGTGGTAATCTTGCACCCGGTTCATCTCAGGTAATTGACCTTGAACTTGATGCTAAGGGTCTTTTTGCTGGCGCCTATACCTCTAACCTGACAGTGGTCTGTGACAAACCTGTCATCAAAAAGTCAATTCCTCTTTCATTGAATGTTACCGGTAGTCCGGATATTGCCGTCAAAGTTTATTGGGCTACCAAGGGTTCGACTGAAATAAGTATTGGTGAACAAAGGGCACTCATGCTTGATATAAGGAATAATGGAACCGCTACACTACATATTGCGAGTATTTCTGCTGATCATCCTGATTTCACCCCGAGTATAAATTCACTTACATTACCAATAGGTGAAAAGGCCACTATATACCTGTTTTTTAAACCTACATTACCCGGCCCCCAGACAGGTACCTTCACCATTGCAAGTGATGACCCGGATGAGAGTTCACTCACCTACTCTTTTTCTGCAATCGCTGGTCTGCCTCCGCAGGTGGCCGTTGTGCCGTCTTCGGTGACAGTAAGCCTGATTGCCGGAGATGTTCAACCGATAGATTTCACTCTCTCTAACTCCGGTGGATTGAACGCCCAGGTCTATATGGCCAATGACTGGCAATCATGGTCTTTGAACCCGACTTCTGCATTTGGATTGGTAGAACCTGGACAAGTTTCAACTATCCAGTTGTCGATTGATGCTGCCGGAAAGGCCCCAGGTACCTACAATGGAACCTTGTTTATGACATACGGGGGCCCGGATACTTATGTGCCGATCCCAGCTACCATTGAAGTGACTACAGATGCTCCAGGCATTCGAACGGAAAGGAGGATCGTAGATTTCGGAAATCAATATGTTGGGCGGAACTCAGACAATTCACTTAAGGTCGAAAATGCAGGAACGCTCCCGCTCATCATTTCATCTGTAACATCTGATATTTCCGATTTTAGGACGGACTTGTCCGGTCCACTCACAATTCTACCAGGTTCGTTTGTTGATTTAGGGCTTCATTTTTTTCCCCAGTCAGAAAAGACTTATTCTGGGCATCTTACCTTAACCACTAATGACCCAACTGATCCGTCTTATATTGTATCTCTCGTTGGTGTAAGCCATGTCTTTCCATCGATAGTGGTGTCGCCAGCTTCGATTAGTGAGTCAATGAGCACCGATCAGATTAGTTCACTAACGGTATCTATTCTCAATCCAAGTACTACTTCTGCACAATTGAATTTCTTTACAGAAACAACATTATCTCCGGCAGGAAAAGACCCCGTGATGAAATTTCCAGGCACCTTTGTTGAAGGGGCCTTGATACCCGACAAACTCATCGCCATGTTTCATGAACCCGGCAGTGAGTTTATAAGGGCAATCGTCGACAATGGTTTCACTAATTATATCTATGATTATGGAAATGGAAATTGGAGCAAAATCGATTTCAATCCACTGAGTGATGTCTCCAGTCCGTGTGGCGTCACAATGTTACGCTCAAAAATTTATTTGACTAATCCTTCGGATTCCTTGTCAATAATTGTGTTTGATCCCAGGATAAACGACGTGAGCTATATTGACAATTTGTTGGGTTCCCGAACGGGGACAATTTCGACAGACGGGAAATCGATTTATTTGGGAGGGGGTGGCAAATTCATGAGTCTTAACCCCAAAGATGAAACCTGGACCAACCTGCCTATCCCTACTATTCAATTAGATGGAAAGGGTGGACTCAGCTATTTCAATGGATACATTTATGCCCATGAGGGAACTGGCAATGGATTTGCAAGATATTCGATTGCCGATGGTAGTTGGGAAAGACTCCTTTCAATGCCGGGCATAGGCGGGCCCGGCAGTGCCATTGACACCAAGAGGCAGCGATTTTATACACATGGGGTAAATCATACTGGGGATATCTATGAATACGATATCAGAAGTGGCAAATGGTCTGTGATTCACTTACAGGGTCGGGATTTTAGCGATGTAGATATGGTTTATTTTCCTGGTCCGGTTGATGAGGGACTGTACATAGCAGTAAAAAGTACCGGGAGTCCATTTATATTAAGATATCAACCGATTGACCAAAACTCATGGCTCGGGATCTCTGGTTCTTCAGAAATAGTGGCGCCAGGTGAGACAAAGTATGTAACCATACAATTGGATGCTAAAGACCTAAATACAGGGACTTACAACGGAAGTCTCGGGATCCTTTGCAACGGATCCAATTCAGGACCAATTCCGGTAACGCTTCAGGTTACGAATCCAGGACCCTCAATAGTAATTCCTTCGATGATTACAGGAACAGTTATTTATAACATCGTTTATACGACTACAATGACAATAAGAAATAACGGCAATAGTGTCCTTAACTGGGCATTTACCGGTAGTTTGCCAAACTGGCTTTCAATGGACAAATCTTTTGGTAGTCTGGACCCGTCAGGTACTACGGACATCATACTCACTGTCGGTTCAAATGCACCGAGTTATCCAACATATACCTTGACTACGAAATCAAATGACAGATTTGCACCTCAACTCCAAACGGAGCTGAAGTTGGCCAGCAGAGTGAACAATAGCCCACAAATCAGAAATGTGCCCAACCAGTTGCTTTTCCTTGCTGACGGCAAACCACTGCATCTCGATATGTCTTTGATTGCATCAGATCTGGATAATGATCCAATGACTTTTCAAGCCTATTCATCCAATCCCGCCGTGGCCAGTACCACTGTCGATAAAGATCAGGTCTTTATCACCCCTCTTTCTGCAGGAACAACTGACATTTCCATCAATGCTTTGGACACTTATAACGGATTCGGCCACACTGGATTTTCGGTTAGAGTCTTTGGCCCCACAATAACCACAGGACTAGAACCGGTGCGTATTAATGTTATGCTGGTAAGCCCTAATCCATTCAATCACGATTTTAAGGTATTGTATGGCGTTCTTGATCCGGTTAGATCCATGATAAAGGTGATTGACGATTCAGGGAGAACTGTAATTGAAACAAAAGAGATACAAGAGTATGAAGGTCTCAACGAGATCCAATTTGATGGTAGTCGGTTATCGTCCGGACTATACAATTGTTTATTGATCAGAAATGGACAGTTTGTGCAGTCAATAAGGATTGTAAAGAACTGATGCCTCAGTTGTGGCCAAAGGGGATCACCCAAATACAACCTTCATCACCCGCTTGAAGTTTCCTCCCAGCACGCCCAGGATCTGGTCGTTTGTATAGCCGCGCTTGATGAGGCCTTCCGTGAGGTCAAACATTCTCTTGGGATGTGCGATAGTGTCAATGTCGATCTTCTCTCTGAAGCCATAGCTGCCTTTGTATCCGGCGCGCAGCTGTTTGTTGAGTTCAGGCGGCATATCATCATAACCGTCAAGATCGATGTCGCTGCCAACGCCCACATGTTCAATCCCGATCATCTTGGCGACGTAGTCGAAGTGATTGAGTGCGTCTTCCAGTGTGGTGGGTTCAGCGCCTTTCACAAACATCCTTACACCGGTGATGCCCATCACGCTGCCGGTTTCGCCAACTTTCCTGATCACTTCATCGGGCTTGCAGCGGGGATGGCCCGGGTTGAGCGCCCTGGCATTGGAATGGGTAACGAGAACCGGCTTCTTCGAGACTTCAAAAGCATCCAGTGAAGTCTTGTCGCCGCAATGGGATACGTCCACAATCATTCCCACTTCATTCATCTTTTGGACTATGGATACCCCGAAGTCGCTCAACCCTTCGTCACGCCGTTCGGTGGAACCATTACCAATCATATTGCGGGTGTTGTAGGTGAGCTGGGATACGCGCTGACCCCAGTTATAAAACTTCGTCACGTCTTCTGCAGTTCTGAAGTGTTCTGAGTTCTGAACCCCTATCAGGATACCGATCTTCCCCGAAGACTTCACCCTGTCAAGATCGCCGGCTGAATCGATTCGCATGAAATACTGATCATTGCCTGCGAGAAAAGTATTCCATCCTCCAACAAAGTCGCGGGTTTCGTTCCACGCGTCTGGTCCGCCGGTGCCGACAGCAATGTGGAAGATGTTGATGCCGCTGGACTTGTATTTTTCGAAGTCGGCGGCCGTAAACAATTCCGGGTGGGCCGACCACTTTTCCATGAGGGGGAAGTTGAGCGTGAGCAGGCCCAGCATGTCGATCACCGTAGCCTGCTTCATGAGGTCGATGGCACGCGTCGAATAAGTGTCATTACTCCATGCGAATACAGGAAAGCTTCCGGACAGTATGACGGGAGTGAAGAGCAATTTGGTGGTTTTGGAAAGGAATGTGCGACGGGAGGGCTGATGAGTCATGGGAGTTATGTTAGGACAGGATGCTCTTAAATGCTGTTAGTTCACACGCTGTGAATAATCCTGGTTTACCGCATTAATCTTCATCTTTTGGGCCGGCATATTCAGCACCGTGGTCGAAACGTGATTGATCCCGGAGCTGAACTTCTCGTAGTTTATCTCTCCATCAACTGCGTCTTTGCCCAGAAGGCTGGAAAACTTCTTGTTAAGAAACAACTTGGATGCGGCGTCGATGCGAACGGTGAGTTTATCCCCTTGCACATACACATTTTCTCCCGTTGCCTCAATAACACCATTGCTCTCCTTCACTGTCGCCTTGCTGAAGAAGTCAATCAATTCTCCTTTTGACATAAAAGTATAGGCAACGGCAAGACCAAGGGCTTTCTGTACATATTCAGCTTTGTCCTCTATTGCATTTTTCTGAGCTCTGCCACGCAAGCCGCGCTTTTGCTCGACCGAGCTTTCAGCATCCACCAGTTTGGCTTGTGCCTTTCCCTGGGCGTCAAAACTGAACTGGGTTACGGTTGTCAGTTTCACCTGCCCATCAACTGAAACGTCTGACTTGCGGTTCCAGATGTAGCTTTTCAGTTTTTGTAAATTGGCTTCTTCGGCCTTGGCGACATCGAGGGCCAGCTTGTCTTTGTCAACCTGCGCCATGATAGCGGATGAAGTGAGCAGGAGCAGAAGTAAAATCAAGGGGCTTTTCATGATATCCGTTTTATTGTTGTGTTATATTCTGCTTCCGGGAATTGGAGGCTTTCATCTCCGGCTGTTCAGATAGTCCAAATATACTAAATGGGGTTTAAGAACTTTCTGTTGCATAGAATGGGGCAGTTTACCCCACGGCCCCTCCATCCGAAGGTTGAGACAACCGGTTAACCGCCAGCGTAGGGTGCGGGGACTATTTTTTTAGTATACTCGCGCCATCAAAGAAAGCATTGTAGCGCATGAAGGTTATACGACATACATATCCCAAGGAAATAAGCATTGGTTTGCTCCTGTTGATTTTTGGAGTATCGTTCTTTCTGTCCTCTCAGATATTCAGGGCACAGGTTCACGAGCTGGAGTTGAAGACCTTTATTGGTATGCTGCTGGTGGGTGCCGCAGTTGTCATCATGGCCCTGGTATTGTGGGAAGAATTCCTTTTCCCCCTTCGCATCAAACCTGTTGAGGGGGGATTCAACTTCAGGAATCACCGCAACAAACTGCGGAAGCAACTGCTTATCTACCTGGCCATTCCCGCCATTTTTGTGTTTATCTACCTGGAATACGAAATCAATGCGGTTCGCTATTTCATTTGGGCTGGTGTCTGCATTGTCTTTCCCATTGTGGGGAAGTTGTTTTCCGGAATAAAGAACTATAATGACTTTCTGACGCTGACAACTACGTTCATTGAGTACAGAAATAATGAGAAGCGGGGTAAGATTGGGCTGAACGACATTCAGCGGATCAACCTGGTCAAGGATGAGGGGGGCATACTCCACAAATTCGGGTTGGTGCTGTCCGACAACTCGGAGGTGATGATAGACCTGGATGAAATGGAAGTGGAAGCATTCTATGAGTCCATTGATTCGTATATTAATGAAAACTACAAGGGGCTCCTGAAGCGCTGAGCCGTGACCCTGAGTGCATAAGATGAAGAGACTGATAACCCTGGTTTTTCTAACTGCTTTGGTTTTTCCTGCAGTGGGTCAGCTGGATAGTTATGCGCATTTCTATTATAACGGAAGGGCGATCTGGTATGAACAGTCGATTAAGAATCCAGGTGTAAACCTTGAACAATGGCTTATGTCCAGGTCTTGCTTCCGGAACTACCGGCAAGAAAAGACAAGGATCTCGGTGGATATGGTGGAATTTATCCCGAAGAAGGGCGCTAACCTGTATTTTGGATTTGTGACCTTTACCCCTGATTCGGTGGGGTATAAGGTCAAAGTGATGAATATTACTTACAAGTTAGGCGCCGATGCGTTGTTCAGCATGTCTTCGTATCCCGGGTTCAACGGAAACAATCCTGAGGTGAAACTGGAAGAATTTTACGCGAGGGGAGGGAAATTCAAACGCTCATCAAAGCTGAAGAACCTAAGTGCGGCATTTGATATGCTGTTTGATTACAAGGCAAAGCAGGAGCTGAAATAACCCAGTCGCTCACACATTTTCCGATCACAGCCGTATAAGATTACTTCGCCAGCGGATCCGGCCGCAGTTGAAACTTGAATACTTTGCTGGTTGTACCCTTGCCGCCCTCCATATGAAACGGAGCACGGGTACTGATGGTGGCCCATAGCCCGCGGCCCTTCCATCCTGCGTTCGCATCATCAATCCTGCCATCCATCCACTTGGTATAAAATCCAGTCGGGTAGGGCACACGCAATACAACCCATTTGCCATCTTTCAGAGCAAGTAAGCCTTCTGATTCGTTTCCTGTATTAATAGGTGTATTCTCGCCAAGTCCCAAGGTATTGAATTGATCCACCCAGGTGTAGTAACTGGCTTCGGCACTTCCTTTCAGATCCAGGCCTTTGAACTGGGGTAAAGGCTCGGTGTAAAAAGTCCAGCCTTCCGGACAATGCTGACCTGTAGCTTCAGGTCCATTCTGGATTTTGCATTTCCTGCGGTCGAAGCTTGCCATATGTCCGCTGGCCAATGCCACCCAAGCCACACCATTGCGGTCAACATCCATTCCGCGGGGCGAGAAACCTTCAATCGGATCACCGTTGGCGTCGAGTGGCAGTTCATAGTATTCTGTAAGTGCTGTCTCAGGAGGATTTGATCCCGGATTGAGTCGTATCACTGCACCAGGATATCCAAGAGAGGATCCCCAAACTGAACCATCAGATGCTGGCGATACGGCATAAAGTCCTTTGGCAATCCTCTTGTCGAGTGTGGGATCAACTTTGGCATCGGGTTCAACATATTGATCCCTCTTGCCGTTTCCATTGGTATCCAGAATCAATGCTGTCCATCCCTGGGAGGTCACCTCGTCTCCGGTTTCTTCAAACTTCTTTGTATTGAGCCAACCAACCACTTCGCCACCGCCGCTGGTCCACAGCGTGTTGTTTTCATCCTCAGCAAACATCAGGTGATGCGTGCTGAAGCAGGTGTTGATCGTGATATACTTTCCTGTGGAGGGATCATACATACCCAGGTGACGGCTGGCCCTTTCAAGCGGAAAGAGTTTTGCGGAAAGTAGGCTCGATCCTTTCCTGCAGAAGGCGGGGTTCTCCCTGGGTCGTATGGTGGCAGTTATCCAAACACGGCCTTTCTGATCAATCATCGGATTGTGCACGTTGGTCTTGCTGTTCCAAATGGCGGTGTCACCCCAGTAAGGCGATGGTTGGACAACCTCTCCTGATGCCACCGGAGTATCCGGATCACGGACGGTCAATGGAACCTGGTCGACAAGATTGGAGGTGGGATCCAGAACAGGGAGGTAGTCACCACTCAGTTCAAGCGAACCATATAGCTTGCCATTTGCATTTACTGTTGGCTTCCTGCGATCTGTGGAAACGACATCGTGCATGTATACCTTCGGATCAGCCCAGTCCCATTGTGATATCACAACATTTCTTTCAATCCCTTGAGGGCGGGGTGGAGCTGGTGGTACTTCACCGGCAGCAATCCTGTCCGTCCAGTCGGCAAGTATCTTCAGCATCTCGTCTCGGCCAATGGCAACCGTGGAGGTGACCATGTTCACACCCGCCTGTCCCGATTGAAGTCGCCTTTCCCATGCGTCCATCGAATTATCAAACTTGCCCAGTGAAGCCTGAAATTCTCTTGTTCCTTTTGTGCCAAGCGCATGGCAGGCAAGGCAGGTGCCCGACTTGAGATTTCTGATAAAGTCCGCCTGGTGCTTGATATCGGTGGATACTCCGTTGCCGTTGGGCCCCGATCCTGTTCCGGGGAACTTGGTTTTCTCGGGCATGTGAATCAGTGAGAACCAGTAACCCGCAGGATAATATTGCGCTGCCGCAAGATCATTGGGTGCCGGCACTGCCTCGAGATTCAATGTCATGCCCGGTGCAGCGTCTTTCTTGGGAGAGTCCACCAGTCCATATCCCCGAACCCACACTTTGTATTTTGCTGCCGGAAGCTCCGGAATGAGATAGAGGCCTTGATCATCGGTAACCACTGTTTTGGCGTAGCGTGTCGGAAGGTCAAATGTCTCTGCAATCACCCATACACCTGCTTCCGGACCATTTGGGCCTTCGACAAGGCCGCCGATATCTGTAATGCCCACATTTACTGCGGGCTTCGTGGTACACCCTGATATCAGCAAAGTGAAGGAGAATAGAATAATGCAGAAACAATGAATTGATGTGCGCTTCATAGGACTGAAATCTAAAGTGGAGGTAAGATTCCGTACGGGTATTACTAAGATACTGAATTGCACTCCCCATTCAGATGGCGCAGGCTGGTCTTTTGTGAAAGGTTGACTTGTGAAATGAATGGGCTGCCAAAGAGATGTGCGCTTCCCATGCGCTTTCGAACTGTGGAGATTGAACCACAATAACATGTCTGATCTTCCTCCCGGTTCCGATTGACGCATATCATTACTATTTATGATTCAGTTCGGCAATTTTGCCCCATGACCCCTACCAACGAAAAACTTTCGGGGTTGCTCCACATGATTGCCGGCATGTACCGGCTGAAAGAAAACAATGCATTTCGTGCCATAGCCTATCAGAATGCTTCGAACAGTATAGCGGGTTTGCCGGAGGACATCTCTTACTATGTCAAGACGGACAGCCTGGATCAAATTCCCGGAGTAGGGAAGTCGATCGGGGAAGACATCAGGGAGTTTCTTGGCAAGGGCAAGGTGAAACGTTTGGAAGTGTTGAAGTGTGAAGTTCCGTCAGGATTGGTTGAGCTTATGGACATCAGTGGATTTGGTCCAAAGTCGCTGAACACGATTCACAGAAAACTGAAACTGGAGACCAGAGAAGAGGTCATCGGCGCCCTGCAAGACGGAAGTATCGCAGGAATAAAGGGCTTCGGCCCAAAGAAAGTGGAAAACATGCTTCGTGCATTGAAAGTACACAAGACCATTGAAGACCGAATGCTGTTATGGGATGCGATGAATATGGGGAATCAGCTCCTTGAAAAACTGAGATCTTTCCCGGGAGTGAAGAATGCTGAACTGGCAGGAAGTCTCAGAAGGAGAAAGGAAACTGTCGGCGATATTGACATACTCGTAACCTGTCAGCCGCATGATCGGTCTGCGATTGTGCGTTTCTTTACCTCGCGCACGCTTGCCTCGAAGGTATTGGCAAAAGGCGAAACCCGTGCCAGCATTATTCTGAAATCGGGAAAAAGGCAGGCGGACCTGAGGATTGTCAACGAGAAAGAGTGGGGATCGGCCCTGGTATACTTCACCGGCTCTAAAACCCACAACATTCACCTTCGTTCTATTGCCCGTGACCGCGGAATGAAAATCAGTGAATATGGGGTATTCTCGATCAAGGGGGACAAGTGGTTGGCCGGCAGGACAGAAGAGGAGGTCTACGGCAAACTTAAAATGGATTGGATCCCTCCGGAAATGCGGGAAGATCGGGGAGAAATAGAACTGGCAATGCACCATCGGGTGCCGAAGCTGATCGAGGTGTCCGATTTGCAGGGAGATCTTCAGATGCATTCTAAATGGTCGGATGGGGTGCAGTCGATCAGTGACATCAATCAGTATATAATAAGTCACTTTCAGTACAACTACTTTGCCGTCACCGATCACAGTTTGTCGTCCCGGATTGCAGGCGGGCTGAAGGCAGCAGAATTCAGGAAGCAGATTCTGGAAATCCGTGAACTCAACCGGTCAAATAAAAGCAGGTTTATCAAAACAGGAGTTGAAGTGGATATTCTTCAGGATGGTTTATTGGATCTGGATGATCAATTGTTGGCGGATATGGATTGGGTTACGGCCTCTATCCACGCCGGCTTTACAAAGGATGCCACGGAACGACTGATCAGGGCCACCAGGAATCCAAATGTCCATTGCATCGGCCATCCCATGGGCAGGCTGATCGGAAAGAGGGCGCCGTATCCGGCAGATTGGGATGCGGTAATCAAGTCGTGCAGGGTAACAGGCACTGCCCTGGAGATTAATGCACAACCGGAGAGGATGGATATCAGCGATGAGCTTGCCATCAAGGCAAAGGAGGCCGGCGTCAAGGTGGTCATCAGCACCGACGCTCATCAACCTGCTCAACTTCACTTCATGCAACTGGGCGTATCTGTGGCGAGGCGTGCGGGATTAACGAAGGAGGATATTGTGAATGCCTGGTCGTGGCCGGAAGTGCAGCGGTATTTCAGAAGGGCCGGAAAGCATTCGGGCATTTCGTCGACCGGATAGGTCCCCTGGCAGTGAAGTTTGGTTCGTCGGCACATCAGATGTGCCTCCAACCAATGACGCGCTTTTGAATATTAAAAAGGAGACAGAGACCGTTTCGCCGCCCATCGACGGTCAACAACTTACCCATTGAATCAACTAGGAGTTGGACTTCAACATTCCCGCCTCCGCTAAGGCTTCGGCGGGCAAAGCTTTTCTTCATTTCAACTTGTCGACTTTCGACTCCGGTCAACTATTTAAATCCAGCTCTTCGACGGGAACGTTCTTACCCATTGAATCAGCTTTGAGTTGGACTTCAACATTCTTCATTCTTCATTCAACATTCAAAATTCTTCAGCTGTTTCCCAAACCATTCTGCCGAAAGCCTGGCCACCTCTTCCAATGTTCCGGGCTCTTCGAACAAATGTGTGGCTCCTTTTACGATCTCCAGATTCTTCACGCCTGTCAGCTTCGAAAATGCTTTCTGGTTAAGAATGATGACCTCAGTATCCAGTTCGCCCACAATTAATAGAGTGGGGCATTTTACCTGGGGCAGGTAATCCATTGCCATGTCAGGCCTTCCTCCCCGCGACACAACAGCTGCAATCTGATCACTGAGTTTTGACGCAGCTATGAGTGCGCTGGCTGCGCCTGTACTCGCCCCAAAATATCCAATCGGAAGCTGCTTCACTTGATCATGTTTTCTCAATGATACTGTGGCTCGCTCCAGTCTCTCGGACAGCAGGGGTATATTAAACCGTTGTTGATAGTCCTGATCTTCTTCACGCGTAAGCAAATCAAATAGAAAAGTAGCCAGGTGGAATGAATGGAGGTAGCGGGCCACGAAGTTGTTCCTGGGACTGAACCGGCTGCTACCGCTGCCATGGGAGAAGATGACAAGACCCATGGCGCTGGGCGGTACTGCCAGTTCGCCTTGAAGCCGGATCAAGTCTGATTTTACTTCTACCTCCTGATGATGAACATGGTCCATGAGCGATTTATGCAGATGAACTTACAGCATGGCGGAAAGATTTGTCATGACTTTAATCATGACGACGGCCCAAAACAAAATGACTTGAATATTGCAAATCAGTTGTTCATTGCCCAGTAAATTGACTCCAAACTCTTAACTTCGAACATACCTGCTGCCCATGCATCCTTCCTACCGCTCTATGCTTTCTGTCATCACCATCATCTATTTTGCGGTGATGGCAATGCCTGTCTTGTTTGGATTGATAGTCTTGTATTTAAATATGAGCGGCGGATTGCCTGTGGATGATGAATTGAATCCTGACTTATTCAAGTATCTGGTTTATATCATGACACCGGCAGGGTTGGTAGCGGCATACTTTTACTATCAACAGCAGCTAAAGTTGGCGAATGAGGTTAGGGAACTGCGACCCAAACTTTCACGCCTCCAGAGTATCTTGCTCGTAAGGACTGCCTTTCTTGAGGCACCGGCCTTGCTTGCCGGCGTGGCGACATTTCTTACCGGAGAACTGACCTTCCTTGCTTTTATTCTCATACTCGTTGGTGTCCATGTCTATCGGCGACCTACCATCGATTCGATTGCGGCTGATCTCATGCTCTCAGACCAGGAGAAGATTCAACTGCAGGATTCATAGACCAGAAGACGAATGAACCGGCTGCTGAACATAATTCTTTTGTTTACAATAGCAGGTTGCACTTCGAAAGAGAAGTCAGCAGAAAGTTGGTGCGATGTTCCGCTTAGACCCGAACTGGATCAATATAAAGAAATCACTACTCGGCAACCATGGTTCAAAGTTCTGGAAGTAGGTGAGGGGATATTTGCCATCGTTGAACCATACAATTACCAGGAAGTGATTTCCTACCTTATCACAGGTACTAGAAGAAACATTCTGTTCGATTCAGGAATGGGGATGGGGCGTATTTCAGAGGTCGTGAAAGAACTGTCGTCCCTGCCGGTGACGGTGATCAATTCGCACACCCATTACGATCATATCGGTGGCAACAATGAATTTGATAACATTTATTCGGTTGATACGGCTTACACTGATCAACATGCGGCCAATGGTTGGTCACACGATCAGGTACGGCAGGAGGTAAAGCCGGAGGCATTCTGCAAGGACAAACTTCCTTCCCTTGACACAGCTGCGTATCAAATTCTTCCTTACAAGGACAGGATCGGGAGATTCATCAAGGATGGTGACACCTTACAACTTGGAAACAGGGTTATAGAAGTGCTGCAGGTTCCAGGTCACACACCCGATTGTGTGGCTTTGCTGGATCGCCATTCCGGATATCTCTGGACAGGTGATATGTTTTATGAAGCCCACATCTGGCTGTTCATGGATGGAACCGATTTGGATGCTTACCAGCGTAGCATTGACCGTTTTGCCGGACTTGCGCCATCCCTGACTCGCGTGTTCCCGGCTCACAATAAACCAGCGGCAGAGCCTTCACGCCTTACCGAACTGAGGCAGGCGTTTGATTCAGTACGATCTGGCAAAAAGTCAGGCAAGCCCGTGATGGAGTCAGGTCATCCGGAAGACAAAAAGGCGCTGGAGTTTGACTTCCGGGATTTTTCATTCCTGATCCGAAAGGACTTGTTGAATGCCCCTCAATGATCAGTTGATCAAATTGCCAACACACAATTATATCCAGCATAAGCGTTGAACCATATGCCAGGAGCTAGAACCCAGAAACCATAAACAAAACCCCAAACCAGTACCTTCGTTATATCAATAACTTTTGAACGCAATCCGCAAAATAGCCGTCCTTTTGATCGCAGCTTTCCTGCTGCCGGCGCTGTTTTTTTCCGTATACGAGATTTCGTCCCTCAACAGGGACGAAGAAATGATCCAGGACATCTATCACAGGCAGTTGGAGACCATTCTTTTCTCTGTTAACCAATATTCAGATGATGTGCTCGGCAGCTGGAAATCCAGGATCGAGACAGATCAGGCGCTGTCAGCCAATGGTGCATCACTGGCTTCATGGGCCACGCTTCAGTCATCCATTCAGGGCATATTCTCGATTGACACAACCCTGTCTGAAAATACCTTGAAACTTGGCTACTCTATAGTAAATACAGATTCTGTGCTGAAGGCACTGCCTGCTATGCTTAAGCAAAACGGGGAAAAGGTTACCCAGCTTTCCAAGTACCTGAAGAGTGGCTTTCAGAAAATTCAGGCCTTTTATGGTGATGGGAAGGAACGGTCGATCGTTCTAGGGTTTCTGACCGTTTCGCCGGAAGGCACGCGGCTGGCTGGACTCATGATTGATCCCAGGAAATTCGTAGAAGACATACTGGGTCCGCGCCTGCAATTGGTAGGGAAGGATCAGGTCCTCCTGTCGATTTTTGACAAGAGTAAAGGTGTGTCGGTTTACTCTTCAGACGACCGCGAAACTGCAACGCTGGAGCAGCAGGCGCTGACCAGGGAATTATGGATTCTCCCTGACTATGTACTGGGTATTCAGACCAAGGGCGCTACCCTGTCCCAACTTGTTAAAGAACGGACCCGAAACAATCTTTTGTTGCTTCTTGGCCTGGATGCCGTCCTGATTATTTCTGTCGTTTTCGTATTCAGGAATGTAAAGAAGGAAGTACAACTGGCACAGAATAAGTCGGAATTCGTAGCTAACGTCTCGCACGAAATTCGTACTCCACTTGCGCTCATCAGCATGTTTGCAGAGACCCTGGAAATGAACAGGCTGAAATCGGAGGAGAAGCGTAATGAGTATTACGCTATCATCAGCAAGGAGGCGCAGCGGCTGACAGGAATAGTGAACCGGATCCTCAATTTCAGTCAGATTGAAGCGGGAAAAAAGGAGCTCCATCCCGATAAGCTCGAGTTAGGCAAGGAAATAAAGGCATTACTCCACTCTTATGATTATCATCTCAGGTCCAAGGGATTTGTGTATGAATGGGTGGAAGCTGAGCCGATCATAGTAAATGCGGACAAAGAGGCGCTTGCTGAGATTATGGTGAACCTTATTGATAACGCGATCAAGTACAGCTCAGACCAGAAGCGAATTGTTATTCGTTGCGGACAGTCGGGTGAACAAGGCTGGGTTGCTGTGCAAGATGAGGGGGTGGGAATCAGATCGGAGGACCAGAGGCATATCTTTGACAAGTTCTACCGCGTACCTTCTGGTAACCTTGCAAAAGTCAAGGGAACTGGCCTTGGGCTTGCACTGGTCCGGCAACTGATTGAGCAAATGGATGGAAGGATCACGGTGGACAGTGCTGTTGGCAAGGGCTCAACCTTTACTGTTTATTTGCCGTTAGCTCACTAATATTTCTTGATGGCGCGCATACTTATCATCGACGATGAACCGGCCATGCTCATGGGGTTAAAAGACAACCTTGAGCTGGATGGCTATGAGGTGGAGACAGCTGCAGACGGGGCGGAAGGGTTGAAAAAGATCAGGTCCGGTGGAAATGACCTCATTCTTCTTGATGTGATGATGCCCAAACTGTCCGGGTTTGATGTTTGCAAGACCGCCCGCCAGGAAGGCGTGACATGCCCCATCATATTGCTGACTGCCCGCGGGGAAGAAATAGACAAAGTATTGGGGCTGGAGTTGGGGGCAGACGATTATATCACCAAGCCGTTCAGTGTAAGGGAGTTGCTTGCCCGCGTCAAGGCCATCTTGAGGCGTGCTGGCACACGCCCGTCGCCAGATCACTCCACCTCCATCGGACGCCTCCGTGTGGACTTTCAATCACTTGTTGCAGCAGAAGGCGACAAAGAGGTGAGGTTATCTCACAAGGAATTTGAGATACTGGCCTACTTATTGAATCATCGCAACGCGGTCGTCAGCAGGAGGGATCTGCTGGAGAAGGTTTGGGGTTATGACGAACAGCCCACCACACGTACTGTCGACAATTTCATCGTTCGCCTCCGTCACAAAGTGGAAATCAATCCCAATCAACCCCGCGTCATTTTGACAGTCCATGGTACAGGCTACCGGCTGGTGGTCTGATCGCCCTTAATTGTTACAAACTTTTACAATCGTTTACTGCGCTGTGACACCTCAAGGGTGAGGGGGTCCGTTATTTGAACCATAAAGCAAACGCAAATACTAAAACAGCAGTAATATGAAAACAAAAATTCTTGCCCTTGGTGTGATCGTAGCGGTGCTCAGCACGCTGTCGGTTAAAGTGTCGAAGGCCCAGTCTCTGGCGGAACCTTCCGTAAAAGTGATGGCTCCCAGTGAAGATCAGGTGAAATTGATTTATGGTTATGCAGGCGCTCATGACGTGGATGTGAAGTTCATTGGTACGGAAGGGCTGATTGAAACAGACCACATCAGTGGAAAGGATTTCAGCAACGGCTTCATCAAGAGGTACAACGTGAAAAATCTGAAAGGAAAAGCATTTTGGGTGGAAGTGGAGAGCGCAGAGCTTTCCGTGTTGTACCGGTTGACGCCGTCAAGGAATGGAAAATGGTCTGCCGCTTTGGAAAAGACAACGTTCAACTATCCAACAGTGGCAGCTAACTGATACGGGTCGGAGTTTGGTCCGTTGGAAGGGCTGCGTAACTTTAACACGAGGTTGCGCGCCTTTCCTTTTTAAAGGCAATATGTTTAAGCATCGATTGAAATCTGGTTTTTTCATACTAATAGCATTCGTATTTGCCCCACACTGCATGTGGGGGCAGATCATCGATCTCAGGGGATACTGGCGCTTTCATATCGGTGACGAGAAATCATGGTCGGGCGCAAGTTTCGACGACAAGAACTGGGAGAAGATCGAGGTTCCCTCAGCCTGGGAAGACCAGGGATTCAGCGGCTACAACGGATTTGCATGGTACAGAACTCATTTTGACGGCCGGAAGCTGAACCAGGAAGAAAGCTATGTTCTCCGTCTCGGCTATATCGACGATTGCGACGAAGTATTTCTGAACGGTAAGCTGATCGGTTTCTCAGGAACCATGCCGCCTAAATTCAAGACCTCATTTAATAAAGAGAGAGTATATCATATTCCGCCGGATGCATTGAATCTGAATGGCACCAACACCCTGGCCATCCGGGTTTTTGACGTGGTCCTCGAAGGAGGAATTGTTAATGGGGAACCGGGAATATATCGTTCTGCTGATGAAGGTCTACTGGTTGATTTGCAGGGACTCTGGTCGTTCAGCACATGCGGTAAAGAGACCCCTGTTTCTAAAATCCACGAATGGGAAGTCA
This sequence comes from Bacteroidota bacterium, assembly GCA_018266395.1. GTDB lineage: Bacteria > Bacteroidota > Bacteroidia > Cytophagales > Cyclobacteriaceae > ELB16-189. The sequence continues at coordinate 72,701 of JAFEAM010000006.1, forward strand.
TCAATGTGCCGGCGGCATGGGAGGACAATGAGATGCGTCACTATGACGGTGAGGCCTGGTACAAGAAATCTTTTCGGGTGGCTGCCAACCTTAAAGATGAAGATCTGGTACTGCTGGTAGGGAGAATCGATGACTTCGACCGAACCTATCTGAACGGTAAGCTCATCGGTCAAACCAGGGATGGCCTGCCTTACGGAAGAAGTCAGTCCTATCAGAAACTTCGTGTCTACGAAATCCCCAAGGGGTTGTTGAGGAAAAATGACCTTAACATCATCGAGATCTGGGTAGAAGATATGGGCAATGTCGGAGGGATTTATGAAGGCCCTGTCGGGATCGCTACGAAAACAGCTGCGAGAAGATTCACAGAGCGATAGTGGACAAACCAGTGGCTCAGGCGACCTGAATTCCAGGCGAACAGTCCTTGTTTTAGCCAATAACTAACAACTGACGGCTACTTGGTTGGCCTTGCTCAAGGTTTGATATACCACGCAATATCGTTCGGTCAGCTTGAGCAACGTGTCAAGTTTGTCTTTCGGTTCTGAGGACCTGATGTCAAGTTTCAACCTGATGTTCTTGAAACCCACGGGGGCGGTTTTGTCCACGCCCAGTGTTCCCCGGAAATCCAGGTCACCTTCTGCAATTACTTCTGCATGGTCCATTCTGAAGTCAATGGCCGTGGCCACCGCCTTGAGGGTCACACCGGCACAGGCCGTCAACGCTTCAAGCAGCATATCACCTGAACATGCAGATAATCCATCGCCACCGGTTGCGGGATGCAAGCCTGCTTCCACCAGGGCTTTTCCGGTTTCGATCTTGCAAGTGATTCCTTCACCCACCACAGATCTCGCCTTTAATGTGATAAGCGCAGCTCCAGGCTCGCTCTTATAGTGATTTTTTAACGGCTCCTGTAATTGCCTGAGTTCGTTTGCATTCATGGGATTCCTGAAGTGTCTTGAAATGTCAAATAAAATGTTCTGGGCGCATGGCCCTAACCTGTGAGTGGTAGGCAATCATGGCATAGCGATCCATATATTTCTTTGCAAGCAGATTGAGAATCTTGTCCACGATTTCCTGGGTGGTCACCACCTCAAATTTGATGTTTTCACCGTCCCAGAGATTGTCCCTGGTACCGCTCTTACCACTGCCTTCCACACGGGTGACGCTGTATCCTTTTGCTCCCGACTCCAGAATTTCTTCTGACAAATGAGACTCCAGGGATTCATCACAGATGATCGTCAGGAGCTGCAATTCGGGGATTCTAATGTCTTCACTCATTGCCTTTGATTGTTTTACTAACTATGGAACGGAGATACCCAAATGTAATATTTTGGCAGGTAATGAGTGCGCTCTTTCGGCACAAGAAGTCACCAATATCCGCCAATAGGTCTGCGGATTGTAGATATGTGCGCTTATGTAATTCCTCCATTGGCAAGGGAATTGATTTCATAATATTGAGTTTTTAGTCATGAATAGAAGCTCCATCATTTCCGTCCTTCTGGGAGTATTCCTTTGCGGCTGCCATCAGGCAGAGACATATCGTCATTGGTCTGTTACAGGCGGGGGTAAAGACAATATCCGCTATACAACACTTACCCAGATAGACACTTCTAACATTGCACAACTGGAAGTGGCTTGGATCTATCACACAGGGGACGCTGACACCATCAACCATTCTCAAATTCAATGCAATCCTATTGTAGTCAAAGGTGTCATGTACGTAACATCACCCCAACTCAAACTGATTGCTCTTGATGCAGGTACCGGTGAGGAGAAATGGCGGTTTGATCCGCAAGCCGAGCAGCAGATGCCGG
>JAFEAM010000006.1:74531-146665 GCA_018266395.1 Bacteroidota bacterium
TGCGAGGGCGCGTTTTGCCATGAATAACAATCGTGGAGTTACATGGTGGTCTGATAATAAGGTTAAAATAATATTCTACACAGCCGGTTCCAACCTGTATGCACTGGATGCCATTACTGGAAAATTGGCTCAGGAATTTGGCGACCATGGAATCGTGGACCTGCACGAGGGACTTGGCCGTGATGTTCACGACCTTTATGTGGCCTCGACTTCCCCGGGTATTATCTACCAAGACCTTTTCATCATTGGATCGCGTGTCTCAGAAGGAAGCGATGCGGCTCCCGGCCACATTCGTGCGTATGACGTACGCACGGGCAAACAACGATGGATTTTTCATACCATTCCTCAGCCGGGTGAATTCGGATTTGAAACGTGGGAAGACACCACCGCATATCGCCATGTGGGAGGCGCCAATTCATGGTCTGGTTTCAGCCTGGACGAGAAGAGAGGGATTCTTTTCGCACCTACAGGATCTGCTTCCTATGACTTTTATGGAGGGATGCGAAAGGCGACAATCTTTTTGCGAATTGCATTCTGGCTTTGGATGCAGCAACTGGAAAATACCGTTGGCATTACCAGACCATTCATCATGATGTTTGGGACCGCGATTTACCTACTGCACCATCTCTTGTAACTGTATCTGTGAACGGAAAACAGGTGGATGCACTGGCCCAGGCTACAAAGCATGGATTCGTCTTCCTGCTGGACCGGGAGACAGGCAAGCCGTTGTACCCGATCGAAGAGCAGCCTGCTCCTCAGCATACTGAACTCCAGGGAGAAAAGCTTTCCCTCACTCAGCCTTTCCCCACTTTCCCCAAACCATTCATGCGTCAGACATTTGATGAGACCGATCTGAATGATCTCCTGCCTGACACATCATTTCAAGACATAAGAGAACGCTATCATGGTTATGACAAGGGTCATCTCTTCACTCCACCTTCCCTGCGTGGAACCATCTTCTTTCCCGGACTGGACGGAGGGGCAGAGTGGGGAGGAACGGCCTTTGATCCTGAAAGTGGCAATCTGATTGTGAATGCCAATGAAATACCATGGGTAATGACCATGATTCAAACACCTGCAGGTGCTGCTCCCGGAGAGTCGTATTTGCAGGCCGGCGAACGCGTCTACCGGATGAAGTGCATGGCTTGTCATGGTCCGGACAGAAAAGGTGCAGAAAAATATCCATCGTTAGCAGGCTCAGGCCTGAAGTACAACGCCGAGTCTTTTGCGGAACTCATGCAGTCAGGACGAGGCATGATGCCGGCGTTCACCGACCTGAAGCCAGAGGAAGTCAATGCCCTTGCAGATTATGTTCTTGAAGGAGCTCGTTTCGCAGGGAAGAAATTTCCATGGTCGGCAGGCGGCAAAGATGCCTATAGGGACCTGCCTTACAGTAATACCGGTTATCCCAAATTTCAAAGCAGGGAGGGACTGCCAGCCATTCGTCCGCCGTGGGGAACGCTAAATGCGATTAATCTTAATACGGGCGAAGTTGCTTGGAAGGTGACGCTAGGTCAACATCCTGCTCTTAAGCATGCGACTACGCCGACTGGCACTGAAAACTATGGCGGACCGGTCGTAACGAAATCAGGATTGGTTATCATTGCCGCGACAATGGATCAAAAGATAAGGGCATTCAGCAAAAAGACGGGCGCCCTCTTATGGGAGGCTGATTTGCCGGCACCTGGATTTGCAACTCCCGCGGTATATGAGACAGGTGGTCGTGAATATGTTGTGATTGCATGTGGAGGGGGTAAGCTGGGAACCCGGTCTGGCGATGCTTATGTTGCCTTTGCCTTACCCCGGAATATCTGATTCAGTGATTTTGGATTCGGACAGGGGGACGTAAATTTGAAGACTCACACTTATGAAATACATACTGACCATTATTCTGGGTTTCATCATACTGATCAGCTACGGCCAGGGCAATCCCACTGCAACTGTCATGCTGTCGCCAAGAAATGACCGGCTAAACAACTATTACCTGACGAACCAGGCTCCGCTGCAGGCACAACATCTGGTGAAGCTTCCCGTGGGTGCAGTAAAACCGGGAGGATGGCTGTTGAAGAACATTGAACTCCAGCGCGAAGGATTGGCGGGACATTTGGGAGAGATCAGCGCCTGGCTGACGAAGAAAAACAACGCCTGGCTAAGCAAGGATGGCAAGGGGGAATGGGGCTGGGAAGAAATGCCCTACTGGCTAAAAGGATATGCCAACATTGGTTACATGCTCAATGACCAGAAGGTAATTGACGAGGCTATGGTCTGGATCAACGGTACACTTAACAGTCAGCGTGACAATGGCGATTTTGGCCCTTTTGTGATCCGGAAGACAACCGGCAAACGGGACCTTTGGGCCCAGATGCTGATGCTGTTTGTATTGCAGTCTTATTACGAATACAGTCATGACCAACGGGTAATCACCCACATGACCAAGTATTTCCAATGGCAGTTGAGTATACCAGAAAATGATTTTCTCACAGACTACTGGGAAAACAGCAGGGGTGGAGATAATCTATACAGCGTGTACTGGCTTTACAATATAACAAAGGATCGCTGGCTGCTGGATCTGGCTAACAAGATTCACCGCAACACAGCCAACTGGAAACTCAAGGGTTGGTTGCCTAACTGGCACAATGTGAACATCGCCCAATGCTTCCGCGAGCCGGCTACCTATTATCAGCAGAGCGGAGATCCGACGGATCTCCAGGCAAGCTACGACAATCAGAACTTCATCCGTGAAGTATTCGGACAAGTTCCCGGCGGGATGTTCGGCGGGGATGAGAATTGCAGGAAAGGTTATAACGATCCCAGACAGGCGATAGAAACCTGCGGAATGGTTGAACAAATGACCAGCGATGAGATCATGCTTCGGATTACCGGTCATGGATACTGGGCCGAGAATTGTGAAGATGTAGCCTTCAATACCTTTCCGGCAGCATTCATGCCCGACCAGCGATCACTGCGTTACCTCGTCGCACCCAACATGGTCACCAGCGACAGCAAGAATCACAACCCCGGAATTGACAACCCAGGGCCCTACCTGATGATGAATCCATTCAGCAGCCGTTGCTGCCAGCACAACCATACAGGAGGGTGGGTGTATTACGCAGAGAATCTTTGGATGGCCACGCCCGACAACGGCGTTGCAGCCATTTTCTATTCAGACAGCGAAACCAAAGCCAAGGTTGGTGACGGAACGGAAGTGATCATCAAGGAAGAGACTCATTATCCCTTTGATGAAAACATCCGCATGCGTTTGAAATTGTCCAAGCCAACCACGTTTCCACTCTATCTCAGGATACCGTCCTGGGCGGACCGCCCGGAAATAAAAGTGAACGACCAATCTCTTGCCTTTGAACCACAAGGCGGTGTATTTATCAAGATTGCCAATGAGTGGCATGAAGGCGATCGCATCGATGTGAAATTGCCGATGAAGGTCAAAGTCAGGACGTGGGACAAGAATAAGAACAGTGTAAGTATCAATTATGGCCCGCTTACGTTTTCACTGAAGATTGACGAGAAATACATCAAGTTTGACAGCAAGGCAACAGCCCAGTATGATTCCAAGTGGCAGGAGAACACGGATCCGTCAAAATGGCCCAGCTATGAAATTCAACCCGGTTCTGCATGGAACTATGCCCTGGTTCAGGTTCCTGAATTCGACAAACAATTTACTGTGACAAAGAAGCCTTGGCCGGCAGATAACTATCCTTTTACTGTAGCGGCAGTTCCGTTGGAGATCAAGGCAAAGGCAAAGAAGGTGCCGGCGTGGACCATCGACCAATACGGTCTGTGCGGCGAACTTCCCAATAGCCCGGTCAATACACAGGAGGCAGAAGAAAGTGTGACCCTGGTGCCGATGGGAGCGGCCCGGCTCAGAATCTCTGCGTTTCCAGTAACCAACAAGTGACCCGTCATGGTGTCAGTGCTGGGGATTCCACTGGATGAAAATTCTTCCTTCCTGCGAGGACCCGCCGCCGCGCCGCAAAAAATAAGAGAAGCCTTTCATTCGCCTTCTTCCAACTATTACAGTGAATCGGGACTCCGGCTCAACGATTCTTCACTGTGGGCAGATAAAGGCGATTTGGAGTTCCTGAGAGGAGTTGAACCCTTTGAACACATTACTTCTTCTGTCAGGAAGTTGATTCCAACCGGGAATGACAAAGTATTTCTCCTCGGTGGCGATCACTCCATCACTTACCCGGTTGTGCGGGCTGTCAGTGCAATCCATTCCGACTTGACCATTCTCCACATTGACGCACATTCAGACCTGTATCATGACTTCGAAGGAAACCCTCATTCACACGCCAGCCCCTTTGCCCGTATCATGGAGAACAATCTGGCAACACGCCTCATCCAGGTGGGTATCCGTACACTCAGCATGGAGCAAAGGGAGCAAATCAACCGCTTTGGGGTGGAAGTGATTGAGATGAAGGACTGGGATGATTCCTTCACATTTGAACTTTCCGGTCCCGTTTATTTATCATTGGATCTTGACGCGATTGACCCTGCCTATGCCCCTGGTGTTTCACATCATGAACCAGGAGGATTCTCGACACGTCAGATCCTGAGAATCCTTCAGCGATTGGATGGAAATTTTATAGGGGCTGATCTGGTGGAATTCAATCCGGTCAGGGATTCATCAGGCATTACGGGCATGCTTACCGGTAAGCTTTTTAAGGAAATGCTGGAACTGCTCCTCAGGTCCAGATGAAACAAATTGCCTACACCTGGTTTCTTCTGGTTCTTGGGTGTCAGTTCTTGCATGCCCAGCAGATGTATGATCTGATTTTGCGGCATGGAACCATCTATGATGGATCAGGGGATGATCCTTATGTCGCGGATCTGGCAGTCAACCGTGACACCATTGCATTCATCGGAGATTTGAGCAACGCCAGGGGAAAACAGGAGATTGATGTTAACGGTCTGGCGGTTGCCCCAGGGTTTATTAACATGTTGAGTTGGGCAGATGGCACCCTGCTTCAGGACGGAACTGCCATGAGCGACCTTTTGCAAGGAGTAACACTTGAAGTTTTTGGTGAAGGCATCAGTGCGGGTCCGCGTCGTCCTTCCGGAAGTCAACAGCGATGGACCACCCTGGGCGGCTATTTCACTTATCTTGAAAAAAGGGGAGTCAGCCCCAATTTTGCCTCCTTTGTTGGAGCCACTACCATCCGGTCTTATGTGATCGGTTTGAACAATCGCAAGCCAAACGAAAAGGAATGGCAGGAAATGCGGGTACTGGTGAAGCAAGCCATGGAAGAAGGCGCATTGGGTATCGGCTCCTCGCTGATCTATGCTCCTGCGACTTTTGCGACTACAGAAGAACTCATTGAATTATGCAAAGTAGCCGGAACCTACGGAGGACACTACATCACCCACATGAGGAGTGAGAGCGATGGAATTGTGCAAGCACTCAATGAAACCTTCAGAATTTCCATGGAGGCCCGGGTGCCGGCAGAGATTTACCATTTGAAAATCACGCAACGTCGGAATTGGTCAAAGATTGATACCGTGCTGCAGAAGATCGATAGCGCGAGAAGGGCGGGCCTCCGCATCACCGCAAACATGTATCCTTATGAGGCGAGTGCAACCGGTTTGAAAGAGCGTGTGCCAATTTGGGCACAGGAAGGAGGGGCTGTACAATTGAAATCACGGATTCGCAACCCCGAGACGCGCAGGAAGATTCTGTATGACATGGCGAATGGGATTCCTACCCGCAACTCGGATCCAAAAGATGTCATGCTGTTGGGTTTTCGCAAAGATTCACTGAACCGGTTATACAAAGGAAGACGACTGGACGAGATTGCCCGCATGCATGGTAAAGATGCAGACGAAACTGTTCTCGATTTGCTCAGTGTGGACGGGACAGCAATAGGAGCGGTCTACTTCGTTATCTCTCCTGCAAATATGTATCGTATGCTTGCACAGCCCTATGTGAGTATAGGATCGGATGCCGGTGCGCTGGCCCTCACAAGGAATTTCACAGCATCGGCAACTCATCCACGGGCATACGGCACCTTTGCACGGGTACTGGGCCCTTGTGTGAGGGACGAGAAGCTATTCTCACTGCAGGAGGCGGTACGCAAAATGACATCGCTGCCTGCATCAAATCTGGGGCTTCACCGTCGCGGCAGTATCAGACGGGGATTCGTCGCAGACCTTGCGATATTTGATCCAGCCAAAGTGCAGGATCATGCAACCTATTCGCAGCCTCATCAGTATGCGACAGGGATGAGGTATGTGTTTGTTAATGGAACCATGGTTGTAAAGGAAGGTAATCATACGGGTGCAAAGCCTGGCCGATGTGTGAGAGGGCCCGGCTTCAGCGGCAAGTAATCGGTCACGGCTATCGTGAGCTTTTGTATATGAAAGACAGGTTTTCAGAGCATTCACAGAACTATGCCACCTTCCGGCCATTGTATCCTCCGGAGTTATTTGATCATATCTTCAGGCACGTGAATAGGTTTGACCTGTCCTGGGACGCAGGGACGGGAAATGGACAGGCTGCCAGGGTGTTGGCAGGAGCCTTCAAGAAGGTAGTGGCGACAGACATCAGTGCAAAACAGATAGAATTTGCGGAAAGGTTGCATAATATTGAATACGCCATTGCAGGTGAAAACTCAGGACTGCCGGATCATACTGTCAACCTGATAACCGTGGCGCAAGCCATTCATTGGTTCGATCGTGATAAGTTTTACAAAGAAGTAAGTCGGGCAGGGGCTCCAGGTGCCTTGCTGGCGGTTTGGGGCTATGGTCTCGTCAGTTTTAACAAAGCAATTGATCCGATGGTATCTCATTTCTACAGGAATGTCATAGGCCCCTACTGGGATAAGGAGCGAAAACATATTGATGACAAATTCCAAAATATTGGTTTCCCTTATAAGGAAATAACCTCACCACATTTTGAAATAAAAGTCAGCTGGAACTTCGATGAGTTCCAGGGTTATCTGGGTACGTGGTCCGCCGTCAGGAATTATATCAGGGAACGGGGTCATGATCCGGTTCCTGAGCTGATCAGGGAAGTCAAGCCGTTGTGGACGCAATCTGAGGAGGGGAGATTTGAAATATTCCTGAGGATGGGAAAGGTAAGCTGACGCGTATCCAAAATAGCTTGCCGCACCCCGAATTTTGATTTACTTTCAGAAGATCAATTCCAACCTATGAGACTATTCCTGTTCCTTGCGGCAGGTCTTGCATTTGCTGCCTGCAAAAATCAATCTTACGACACCATCGTCAAAGGCGGAATCGTCTACGATGGTAACGGCCAACCTGGCATTCAAGCCGATATTGGCATTATTGCAGATACCATTGCGGCTATTGGAGATTTGTCCAAAGCAAACGCCAAGTCAGTAGTTGATGCAAAGGGTCTGGCAGTAGCTCCTGGTTTTGTGAATATGATGAGCCATGCAGAGGTGAGCCTGATTATGGATGGCCGCTCGCAGGCCGATATCCGGCAGGGCGTCACTCTTGAGGTACTCGGTGAGGGCTCCATGGGCCCCATGAGCGAACAAATGAAGAAGGAGGCCAGGGGTGACATGGACCGTAACCCTGACTTTAAGTTTGAAATTGACTGGACAACGCTGGGTGAATATCTCGAATACCTTCAGCGAAGGGGTGTGACGCCCAACGTGGCCTCATTTGTAGGATTAAACACTATCCGTGTGCACGAACTCGCCTATGCCAACCGGCCACCGACTCCGGAAGAAATGGAAAGAATGAAAGCACTGGTGAAGACGGCCATGGAGGAGGGAGCTATGGGAACCACAACTGCATTGATATATGCTCCAGCCAACTATGCCACCACAGAGGAACTTGTCGAATTGACAAAGGTTGCGTCACCCTATGGTGGCATGTACATCAGCCACATGCGGAGTGAAGGCAACAATATTTTCGCTGCTGTTGATGAATCCATTCGCATCGGAAGGGAAGCCGGCGTTCCGGTCGAGATCTACCATCTGAAGATTGGCGGTAAAGACAACTGGTGGAAACTGGATTCTGTCATTGCAAGAATTGCCAAAGCAAATCAGCCAGGTGTAAGGGTTACGGCAGATATGTACACCTACACTGCAGGTGCCACGGGACTGGATGCCAGCATGCCGCCGTGGGTTCAGGAAGGAGGAATTAGTGGATGGACCACCCGCCTGAAAGATCCGGCTATCCGGAAGAAAGTACTGAAAGAGATGACCACCAAGACGGACAAGTGGGAGAATCTTTTCCTTGGGGCAGGACCAGAAAACATGATACTGCTGGGATTCACCAGGGAGTCCATGAAGAAGTATGTCGGCAAGACCCTGGCTGAAGTGGCAAAGATGTACGGTAAGTCTCCTGCAGAGACAGCTATGGATCTCGTAATTGACGACAGTACCCGTGTGGAAACAGCTTACTTTTTGATGACGGAGGACAATATCAAAAGACAGATTGCCCTGCCCTATGTCAGCTTTGGCTCCGATGCAGGTTCTCCGTCGGCTGAAGGTGTATTTCTGAAATACAAAGAACACCCGCGCGCTTATGGAAACTTCTCCCGGCTCCTGGCAAAATATGTGCGGGAGGAGAAAGTGATTCCCCTTGAAGAGGCAATCAGAAGGTTGACCTCATTGCCTGTTGATAATCTGAAGGTGAAGAAGCGTGGACGCCTCATCATCGGTAATTACGCAGATGTGGTTGTATTTGATCCCGCCAAGGTACAGGATCATTCAACATTTGAGGACCCACATCAGTACAGCACCGGAATGGTTCACATCTGGGTGAATGGAACACAGGTTTTGAAAGAAGGTGAACATACAGGTGCAAAGCCGGGGAGAATTGTAAGAGGTCCTGGTTGGACCGGGTGGAAGAAATAGAAATGAATAACAAGCTTTATCAAGGATTATGAAAAAGTTGCCTGCAATTCTGCTCCTGTCATGGATGATTATTCCTTTAAAGGCCCAGAACCTGGATTTATATACCAAGTCGGTTTTCAAAGCCCAGGATGGTACAGAGATGCCCTATCGTATGCTTCTTCCTGCCGGCTATGATAAGTCCAGGAAATATCCATTGGTGCTATTTCTTCATGGAGCCGGAGAAAGGGGAAATGATAATGAAAAGCAACTTGTTCACGGTTCGAAATTGTTTGTCGCCGACGAAAACAGGAAACGATACCCGGCCATTGTGGTATTTCCCCAGTGCCCTGAGAATGGCTTCTGGAGTTCTGTCCAGATCGAACGGACGAAGCAGCCGATAGAATTCCGATTCGACTATTCACAGAAGGAAACTTCATCAATGACAGCCGTTGTGGAGCTCCTGGGAAAATTAATGAGAGATGAGTCAGTGGATAGCAGACGCGTTTACGTCACAGGGCTATCCATGGGAGGAATGGGCACATTTGAAATGGTGTATCGTCATCCTGAGTTCTTTGCTGCGGCCATGCCGATCTGTGGCGGCGGTGATGTGGGGAGCTATGACACGCGGGTGAAAAAGATTCCGTTCTGGGTATTTCACGGCGATGCCGATCCGGTGGTGAACGTAAAACTATCACGCGACATGGTGGCCAAACTAAAGGAGATCAAAACAAGAGTGAAATATTCAGAATATCCGGGAGCCCTTCATAACAGCTGGGATAATGCCTTCGCGGAAAAAGAATTTTTGAGTTGGATGTTCAGGCAAAGGAAGTAGCACTGGCAACAGAATTCTAGCGCATCTGCTCCACGCCGAACTCCCACGCCCTCACTTCCATCCAGTTTTCGGCTCTTCCCTGAAGTGAGAAGCCGGTATGTCCTCCACGTTCGGGTGTTTCCAAATACACGCATTCATGACTTCGGGCTATGTCGTATGGATAGCATTCCTCTGGAAGGAAGGGGTCGTTCAGCGCGTTTACAATGAGGACGGGTACGGCGATATGAGGAATGTGCGGAAGCGAGGCGGCTTTTTGGTAAAAGTCGGCTGCATTTGAAAAGCCGTGGAGTGGAGCAGTATAGCAATTGTCGAATTCTTCAAAAGACCGGATCTTTTCGAAGCCTTCCGTTGAAACAGATCCCGGATACCTGGCCGCTTTAGCACGAATCTTTTTTCCGAGTTTTTTCAAAAAGCGGTTCAAATAGAATCGTTTGGATGGCTTGTCCAATTCACGGGCACTGGAGCCCAGGTGGCAGGGGACGGAAAATGTCACACCGGCGCTGATTGCTGCAGGAACATGGTGGCTGTTCTCACCCAGATACTTAAGTGCAAGACTGCCACCCATACTCACGCCCACAAGCACAATGGTCTTATAACACCCTGAAGATAAGGCATGGTCAATCACAGCCTTCAGGTCTTCAGTAGCACCGTGATGATAGAACCTTGGGAGACGGTTGATCTCACCGCTGCATCCCCGGCAATTCCAGGCGAGTGCATCCCAACCGCGTTGGTAGAAATACCTTGCCATCCCCTTGCTGTAATGCCTTTCGCTGCTCCCTTCCAGGCCGTGCGATACAATCATAAGAGAGGACGCGCCATTCTTTATCCAGTCCAGATCCAGAAAGTCGCCATCCGGCAATTCAAGACGCTCCCGCTGATAAGTGACGTCAGTTATTTTACGCAGGGCACTGGGGATGATAGTTTCCACATGCCCGTTGAACATCCATGCGGGATGCCGGTATCTGCTGGTTGAAATGACGGGCATGTCAGTCGAGGACGTCCTGGTATTCTTTCACCTTCTGAAACACTGACTTTGCGAAGGGACACAGAGGCAGGACTTTGATCTGATGTTCACGGGCATAACGTACGCCTGCTCCTACCAGTTGCTTTCCGGTATTTTGTCCCTTCAGGACATCGGCGACTTCCGTGTGGTCGATAATGATGCGTGATCCTGCCTTGGTGAATGTCATTTTAGCCACACGAATTCCATCCCTCTCCACGTAGAACTCACCCTTCGTTTCGTTTTCTTCCAATTGAATGTCCATAGTCAGGATGATTGATATCGTGCACTGAGCCATGACATCAGTGCAAAAAGAAACACTGCAAGCAACAACGCGAACCGGAGGGTAATGAGTTCGGCCAGCAGGCCCAGGATGGGGGGACCGAACAAAAAGCCGGTATAACCTACCGTTGTCACCATTGCCAAACCCACCCCCGGAGACAGATCCCTGGAATGGCCAGCTATGCTGTATGCGATTGGAACCACAGCGGAGAGGCCAAGCCCGACAACAAACAATCCAATAATAACGGCGTAAGGAGAGACAAAGATGATGGCGAAGGTCAGCCCAATAGTGGCGACAAGGCTGCAGCCCACCATAAGCCGCTTGTCGCCGAAACGAATACGGGCGCCGTCCCCCATTACTCGTCCGATGGTCATGGCCAGAGCAAACGCTGAAAGCCCCATGGGTGCCAGCGCGGGATCAGCCTTGGCGATGTTCTCCATATAGTTTGTACTCCAGTCTGCCATGGCGCCTTCTCCCAGCATACAGCAAAATGCGATTACGCCAATGCTCACCATAGCAGCGTTGGGCAGTCGGAATGCAGGTCCCTCGTCGTTTCTGTTCACCGGTTTGTCATGGATGAGATAATGCCGTGCAATGAATACAGTCAATACGCTGATCGCTGCTATTATGATAAAATGAGTCAAAAGGCCAATACCGAGCTTGGTGAACAACGATCCGCACAAGGCACCGAGCATCATTCCAATACTGAACAGCGCATGGAACGAGGTCATGATCGGTTTACCCAATTGCTTCTCTACCATTACCGCCTGCGAGTTCATGGCAACGTCCAGCATACCGGCGGAAACCCCCAGGAGGAAAAAAAGAAAGAACAATCCGGAAAGCCCCGGAGTTGCCATTAATGGTATGAAGGGGATCAGGCTGCAATAAAGGAAGGCAGAGAAAATAGTAATCCTTCTGCTGCCGTTGCGGATGATTAGCCATCCGGTGAAAGGCATGGCAATGACAGCGCCTATCGATGTGGCCAGCAGTACCAGCCCGACCACGCCGTTGTCGATGGAGAACAGATCCTGTATACGAGGCAGCCTGGAATAATAGTTGGCATGGACAAAGCCATTCAGGAAGAAGATTATTTTGACGGCAAGGCGGGAGGGTGACACGACAACTTAGTTATGGGTTGCCCGATATAGAAAAGCCCCATTAACGGGGCTTTCATTGACACAAGATTTATTGGTGTTACTTGGCATATGCCACACTCCTCATTTCACGTATTACGGTTACTTTGATCTGGCCAGGGTACTGCATGTCCCTTTCTATCTTTTGTGATATCTCGAAGCTTAGCTGGGCAGCGCGCTCGTCAGTGGCCTTTTCAGCATCCACAATTACGCGCAATTCTCTGCCCGCCTGGATGGCGAAGCATTTTTCAACTCCTTCGAATCCCAGTCCAACTTGCTCCAGTTCTTTGAGCCGACGGGTGTATTGTTCAATGACTTCCCTTCTTGCGCCGGGGCGCGCACCGGAGATGGCATCGCAGGCCTGAACAATAGGAGCTATCAGGCTGGCCATTTCAATTTCGTCATGGTGTGCACCGATCGCATTGCAAACCACAGGATGTTCCTTGTATTTCTGTGCGAGTTCCATTCCGACAATGGCATGCGGTTTTTCCAGTTCCTCGGGCCACACTTTGCCGATGTCGTGTAGCAAGCCTGCTCGCTTTGCCTGCTTTACATTCAATCCCAGTTCTGTCGCCATGACTGCACACAGGTTGGCCACTTCGCGTGAATGCTGAAGGAGGTTCTGGCCATAACTTGAACGGAACCGCATGCGGCCTATCATCTTGATCAATTCCGGCGCCAGGCCATGGATGCCAAGGTCGATTACAGTACGCTCACCGATTTCGACAATTTCATCTTCAATGTTCTTGGAGGTCTTGGCCACAATCTCCTCAATCCTTGCGGGGTGTATGCGTCCGTCCTGCACCAGGCGATGCAGTGATAGTCGGGCAATCTCCCTGCGTACAGGGTCAAATCCTGAAATGATGATGGCCTCCGGGGTGTCATCTACGATGAATTCTACTCCGGTAGCGGCTTCAAGTGCCCGTATGTTTCTTCCTTCACGCCCGATGACCTTACCTTTTACGTCATCGCTGTCGATGTTAAAGATGGATACTGAGTTCTCGATTGCGTGCTCGGTGGCAGTGCGTTGAATGGTTTCGATTACCAGTTTCTTGGCATCCTTGGTGGCGGTAAGTTTGGCCTGCTCCATGATGTCTTTGATAAAGGAGCTTGCCTTGGTCTGTGCCTCCTCTTTCATGGATTCAACAAGTTGGTCTCTCGCCTGATCAGCGGTGAGCTTGGAGATGCTCTCCAATACCTGGACTTTTTGCTGATTAAAGCGATCCAGTTCTTCCTTACGGCGTTTCACCAGTTCATGCTGCTGGGCAAGGCTCTTACGGTCCTCATCGAGATCAAGTTCTTTGCGCTTTATTTGTTCCAATTCCTTGGAAAGCTGAGCCTCGCGCTGCTTGATCTTTTGTTCGTTACTGATGATCTGGTTCTTTTTCCGGTTAGCCTCTTCTTCAAATTCCTGCTTCATTTTCAGGAATTTCTCCTTGGCCTCCAGGATGCGGTCTTTCTTGATGTTTTCAGCCTGCAACTCCGCCTCGCGGACGATAAGTTTGGCGCGTTCATCGAGTGCCGCCTGGTTCTTCTTCAGTTTTCGTTTATAGAGGATGCTTCCGATCAGGAAACCCAGGGCGATGGCCAGAACCACGCTCAGGATTACAATTATTAGTGTGATGTCCATAAATGATAAAAGTTGACATAAAGCCCGGAACGGCAGGCCGTCAACGAAATGTGCCGATGTTAAGGAAGGATTACAGGATAGCCTGGGAGACCATCTGGTTCAGATGGCCTATTTTCTCCACTACAGACTGATCTACGGCGGTGGTACTTTCCTCTGCCGTCAATTTCTCGATGAGGCAGTCGAAGGCCGTCATAGCCAGCAAATCCTGTTTATCGTCTAATCCGAATTGCTCACGGTAAGATTTCAACTTTTCGTTGATCAGTTTTCCGGCGGCCCTCACCCTTTCTTCTTCGTCCCGTTTTACCTTCATGGGGTATTCACGGTCCGCTATCTTGATTTTGATTGAGAGTTCGTCCATTTTTTACTGTGCGCTTATCGGCTTAAATGAGCGATGCATTTGTCAATCTCGCGGATGTAATCATCCACTGTCTTCCTCAACTCCGAAACACTTCCGTCTTCCGGGTGTATATTATCTACAATCTTAGCGATTTTAATCTGATTTCTAAAACCTGTCAGTTGATCGTCCTTCATCCTGAGCTGGGATCTCAGGTCCCCATTCTCGCTCTTCAGGGCAGAAACCTCCTGTTTAAGGTTTTTGTGGTCATTCAGCAATACAAGCAATTTTCTCTCCAGTCCGTTCAGATTGTTCTTCAAAAGATCCTGTTCCATGGGGGTGTAGTGGTTGGGTGAACGCTCTTTATTTCCGGATTACGGCGCCGAGGCGGGACTCAAACGCTGTCATCAATTTATTCATTGTTTTGTCAATCTCCTCATCGGTCAGAGTTTTTGTTTCATCCTGCAAGGTGAAGCCAAGTGCATAAGCTTTTTTTCCAGCAGGAATATTTTCGCCCTGATAAACATCGAACGCCGTGACCTCCTTAACAAGCATTTTTTCTGTCTCTGCCACCAATTTCTTTATCTCTTCAAATTCCACGCGCTTATCCAGTACCAAAGACAGGTCTCTTTTCACTTCTGGAAACTTCGGCACGTCCTTCACATCGAACTTAGGGTTTGCCGATTGGAAAAGCAAGGGAGCGTTCAGATCTGCATAGAAAATTTCCTGCTTTAGGCCAAAACCCGCAGCGAGCGACGTCCGCACCTTGCCGGCCTTGCCCATTTCATTTCCTCCGGACATGAATTGTGTCCCATAGTCGAACAAAGGGTCATTCAATTTACTGGTTTGGGTGATTGAGATCGCACACTTTTCTGCCAGGTGTGCAACTTGCTGTGCAAGGTCATGGTAATTCACCTCACGGGCCTTTACCTGCCAGCTTTCAGCTTCTGCCATGCCACCCATATACAATGCCAGATGCTCCTTTTCCAGATATTTTTCCCCGACGAGGTGATAGGTCTTGCCAAATTCGAAAAAGCGTATGCTCCTTTGCTTACGGTTGAAATTGTAAGCACAGGCTTCAAGCCCCGTAAACAACATGGTCTGTCGCAGAATACCCTGCTCTTCGCTGAGTTTATTCAGGATTTCTACCGGCTCTCCCTCCAACCCCAGCTCTTTCCCTTTCTGATAGGCCTGATTGGTCAGAGAATTGGTAAAGATTTCATAGAAACCGTTTGCCACCAGCATTTCGGCAATGGATCGCTTGAATACGTCAATGTCCTGATCCGGAAAAGCAGCCAGGAAGTCAGTTCCTGTACGTTCTTCCAGTTGAATGCGGTTGAAGCCATAAATTCTGAGGATTTCCTCCACTACATCAGCCTCCTGCAATACGTCTACCCGATATGGAGGTACCGATACAACATAGTGCGTGTCGTGTTTCTCGGTAACTTCGATATCAAGGCGCCGAAGAATATCAAAGACTTCTTCGCGTGGTATAGTTTTCCCAATAAGGCGGTTCACGTTCCTGTCCTTGACGGTGATAAGCCTGTTGGTCACCGGTGAGGGATATACATCGACGATATCCGATGAAATTTTACCTCCAGCCAGTTCTTTGATTAACAAGGCCGCCCTTTTGAGGGCATATACTGTGATATTAGGATCCGTACCGCGCGAGAAACGGAAAGAAGCATCTGTCTTCAACTGATGTTGCATGCCGGTGCGCCGGATATAGTCCGGCGAAAAACAGGCGCTTTCGAGAAATACATCCTTTGTTAGTTCAGTGATCCCCGAACGGAGACCTCCAAATACGCCCGCGATGCACATACCTTCCTGGGTATTGCAAATCATCAGGTCCTCGGTAGCAAGTGCCCGCTCTTTCCCGTCAAGGGTAACGAATTTCGAACCCTTGCTTAGTGTCTTCACTATCACTTTGTTTCCGGCGATGGCGGCGGCATCAAATGCATGGAGGGGCTGACCCACCTCATGACAAACAAAATTGGTGATATCTACAATGTTGTTGATGGGATTGAGGCCAATAGACTGGAGCCTGTTCTTCAGCCACGCCGGCGATTCACCAATCGTGACTCCCTTGATGGTTACCGCCGAATACCGGGGGCAGGCTTCCGCGTTCTCGACTTCGACGGGGATTACCAGGTCATGATTGTCCACCTTGAAAGCATCTACCGAAGGCCAGCGCAGAGGACGCCCGGTGGCAGCATGCAAATCCCGTGCAACACCAATATGGGATGCTGCATCGGCACGGTTAGGCGTAAGCCCGATTTCAAAAACAGAATCAGAGGCAACCTGGAAATAAGAAAACGCCGGAGTTCCATTTGGCAGATGGGCGACTTTGGCCCTGTCCAAAACGATAATTCCTGCATGGCTTTTTCCCAAGCCTATTTCATCCTCGGCGCAGATCATCCCCTCACTGACCTCGCCACGGATTTTGGCGATCTTGATGGTAAAAGGATCTCCGGAGAAAGGGTAGAGGGTTGTGCCGGGAAGGGCAACTATTACCCGCTGACCTGCTGCTACATTAGGGGCACCGCATACAATAGGATAAACTCGGCTCTCCCCAACGTCGACAGTAGTGAGCGAAAGCTTGTCGGCGTTCGGGTGTTTACTGCAACTCAGAACCTCCCCGATTACAAGACCCTTTAGACTGCCACGGACTGTTTCAAAATCATGGATGCCTTCCACTTCCAGGCCCGTACTCGTGAGAATCTTTCCGGTTTCGTCAGGGGTCTCAATCAGGTCGATATATTGAGCCAGCCAGGAATAAGCGATCGTCATGTTCTTAAAAAAAGAGGGTCAAATATAAGATTTCGGCGTCAAAGAGCGGATCAAAAATCCCAATCCAGACCAAGCCGGTCCTTAAGTTGATGAAGAAGCGGGTTCTTTTCGGCGAGGTGCTCGAATTTCTCACGTGATGTATAAACGACCTTCTGTTGTTGCTGTGTCTGCTGTACGGGTATGATGGACAAATCAGTATTCTGCAGTTTTTCCCTGAGGAATTGCAAAAGCTCGCGTTTGAAATTCTCCAGCAGAGTCTCCTCTACGGGATTCGCCAACGTGACCGTAATTACCGGTGAATCGAAGCTTATGTTTCTTCGCAACAACTGATATTCTGCCACCTGGTTCTTCCGAAGTTCTGCAAACTCGACCCAGGCCGACTGCAGCGCCTCCGGCTGAACGGTGTTTTTTCGTTCGGGGGGAGCAGGGCTTTCGGCCGACTTCTTTTCCGGACTGGTTGGGGTAGCTTTGAATAGCTCCTGCAAATTGAGCGTGGACTTGGGTCTCGATGACCTGGTGCCAGGGGATTCAGGCTTGATTACGGTGCGTTCCTGAAGGACAGACTGCAGGTTTTCCTGTAAGCGATCTGAGGCGGCATCCGGCAAACGTTCCACTTCCGGTGTACCATTTCCTGGATCCTTTACAGGCTCGTTCTTTAATTCAATTTTTTTTTTAATCCCGCAGTTGCGGTGGCTTCCGTCGAATGGCCGACTCCGTTCTGAGTGGAGTTTATAACTGAACGAACGTGGGCCATCTTCATCAATGCCAGTTCAACGAGGAGGCGCTGATTCTTGCTTGCTTTATAATTAATGTCACACTGGCTTGCGATGCTTAGCCATGAAAGCAGAAGCGAATAGGGGACAGCCTTTGCCTGTTCGGCATAGTTCTTTTGTGCGCTTTCCGGTACTTCCATCAATAGCACAGTGCGCGCATCCTGTGCCACCATCAGGTTCCGAATGTGCTCAGACAGGCCCAGGATAAAATTCTGTCCGTCAAAACCTTTGTGAAGGATTTCATCGAAGATGAGGAGGGGTACCGCGTGATTTTCACCAAGCAGCGCATCCACTACCTTGAAATAATATTCATAATCAAGAATGTGCAGGTTTCTGATCACATCCTTGAAGGTGACTCCCTTTCCGGAGGAGAAGGTGACCATAAGGTCAAAAATGGAAAGGGCGTCGCGTAGCGCCCCATCGGCTTTTTGCGCAATCAGGTGGAGGGCCGCTTCTTCCGTTTTGATTCCTTCCCGATCTGCAATTTTCTTTAACTGCCGCGCGATGTCGGAAATCTGTATTCTGTTAAAGTCGAATATCTGGCACCTTGAGAGAATCGTGGGGATGACCTTGTGCTTTTCAGTTGTAGCGAGTATAAAGATGGCATAAGGCGGAGGCTCTTCCAGTGTTTTGAGGAATGCATTGAAGGCCGCATTGGAAAGCATGTGCACCTCATCGATGATATAGACTTTGAATTGACCGTATTGCGGAGGGTATCGCACCTGATCGATAAGGTTGCGGATATCTTCCACCGAATTGTTGGAGGCCGCATCAAGTTCGAAGATATTCAGACTGTTGAGTTCAGCTTTTTCTTCGAAGCCGTTGATCATCCTCGCCACGATACGGGCACAGGTTGTTTTGCCTACTCCCCGCGGACCGCAAAAGAGGAGGGCCTGAGCCAGCTTATGGCCGTCAATGGCATTCCGGAGTGTGGTGGTAATGTGTTCCTGTCCGACCACTTCTTCGAATCCGAGGGGCCGGTATTTGCGGGCAGAAACAACAAAATTGTCCATCGGTCCGAAAGATAGGTTTTAGGAGTATAAATGGGAAGCTGTTGGGAAAATGTTGACATATCCATGTGTTCAACAGTGGGATCGAAGTAATGAAGATGATCAGGAGGCTCCAGGTGGTGCCGGCGACAAAATCAATCCACGGGTCGGTGAATAATCAGGTGAAAACCAGATGGCGGTACTGATTTCCAGTGAAAATTCACAAATGATCACCTGCTTTGGCAATTAGTACCAGTTTTCAGGGATGGATTAGCGTTGGATTCTCTATATTAAATAGTCCTGATTGAATCCTCATACTTGTAAGGCGGCATGGGGATAAGGACGGTTCGAGCTATGCGAGTGGGCATGTTACTCATATTGCCTGTGTGGCTTCTGGTTTGCGGATGCTTCCATCCCGGAAAGCCAGCCAATGATCAGACAGGTCAGGCGCATCACAGCAAAGTGCATGCGAATTCACTGATTCCACAGATCAACTCGTTCCTGTTGCGTAAGGGTCAGCTGAAAGTTGGAGACCAAATTGACAGTGTAAAGATCTTGGCCGGCTACCTGGATGATGAGGATAGCCTCATTTCTGCTGAGGAATCGGCAACTTATCTGCTCGGATTAGGGGACATCGCTTTTGCCTGGGACCGCTTTGCGCTGGCCGACAGCTGTTTTGAAAGGGCTCTCAGACGTTATGACCAGGCTGATCCTTCGCCCGAGCAGTCGGCCTCCTTGTATATCCGTCTGGCGGAGGTCAAGCTGGAACTAAGGGATCTTATTACTTCTGAGTCCTACCTCGACATAGCATTTGACGTTGTCAAGAACCGGCTATCCTCTGATGAAGGAAAATGGGGTGATTGCATGGGAATCATTGCAGGTCTTCACTATTATCGTCATGAGTATGAAAACGCTATTGCAGCCTGGGAGACTGCGCTTAAACATTATGAGCGGGCGGGGATCTACAAGCCCCGTTATCTGGCCAATATCGCGCAGGCTTATGAAAGGTCAGGCCACTACAGCAAAGGCGTTGAATATTTGAATCGAGCTGTCGGCCAGGCCAGGCGTAAGAGTAAGGACCCAAAAGTTCTCGCTGATTTATACTTGTTGAAGGGTTTCTTTGAAAACAAATACGGAAGCGGCGACTCTGGCCTGTTCTACCTGCGGCAGATGGAAGTCATGCGCCGCCAGCTTTATGGTGAAAAGGGAAGCTATGCTTTCGGCGCATCCTATACGGTTGGTTTGTACTTCAATAATGCAAACCTTCCCGACTCCGCAGCTAAAAGATTTCACAAAAGTCTTACGGCTCTGGTTGAAGGGTTTGAAAGCATGGATATAAAGGACAATCCGAGACCCAGGATTTCGGAATGCACGACGGACTTGTTCCTGGGTCTCAAAGAGAAGGGCCTTGCGCTTGCGCGGCTTGGCGAAAGCAGGCCTATCCCCACTGAGTACTATGATGCCGCGTTAAATGCGCTCTTACTGGCGGACAGTGTAATCCATGTGTGCAGAAGAAATTCATTTTACGATGATTCCCAGCTTGAACTGAAGGGAAATTACCAGGCGCCTTACGAAAAGATTCTTGACCTCAGTTATTCTTTGTATCAAACAACAAGGGATGTCAAGTACCTGAATATGTCTCTCAGGACTATGGAAAGCTCCCGGGCTGCGCTTGTTCAGGACGCACTGAAAAGGCTCAATAACACCGGTGAGTCGGTGCTTCCTGCATCGCTTCAGCAAAGCGAAAGGAATTTGGCTCAAAGTCGCGCAAACCTCCTGATGGAAATGGCCGATGCGTCGGATGAGAAACGAAAAAGCATCAATGAAAGACTCAGGGACATCAACAGAGATCAGTGGAAACTTCAGCAGGAAATCAAACGATACAATCCTAATTACAATTCCATCAGGTATGCTGAACCGGTTTCAGACATTGGAGCCATAAGAAAGAAGCTTTTGGAAAGTGACACCTTCCTCGAGTACCTGTGGGGCGATCACTCGGCCTACCTTCTTGCCATTGACCAGACCAGCGCGACGCTTAAGCGCATAGCCAGGAATGCTGAATTTGACAGTTTCTCTCAGACCTTTATAGAGGAAGTGGGCGATGGTGAAAGGGACCTGACTTCCATCAGACGCTATGAGCGGTTCACAGAGAGTGCATTTTATCTGTACAACAAATTGTTGGGAGAACATCTTACAGGATTTCCCGGCAATCATTTAATCATATCGGTTGACGGCCGGCTTTCAGGCTACCCGTTCGGCGCCATGATCATGGAACCCGTGAATTCCGCCGAGGTTAACTACAAACTGGAATATGTAATAAACAGGTACGTGATCGCTCAAGTCTATTCTGCAGGCGTATTGCTCTCCACGCGTGGCAGGAAGGTGAATGAGGAGAAGTTGCTTGCATTTGGATATGGCCATAATGCCGAAGCAGGGCTCCCCGGAACAGAGGAGGAGCTCCGTTCCATTGGCCTTTCCATGCATCATCCGGAAAATGAGTATTTGGTAAACGATGATGCCTCGGAGGACCGGTTCAAAAAAACAGTCGGCGATTACAATATTGTCCATCTGGCCCTCCATGGTATGGCAGACACCACCAATGCTCTCCAGTCGCATTTGATATTTCGTAAACCCCAACAGGAGGCCGCTGAGGACGGGCTTTTATACGCGCATGAACTGTATGGACTGGATCTTAAGAATGTGGAACTGGTCGTTTTGAGTGCATGCGAATCCGGTCTGGGCAAAGTGCAGACGGGCGAGGGTGTGATGAGTATTGCACGTGGATTTATCTATTCCGGATGCCCGTCCGTGTTAATGAGTTTATGGAAGGTAAACGATGATGCCACAGCGAGGTTGATGAAAGATTTCTATCGAAACCTGTCAGCCAAAAGCCGGATAGACGATGCGTTGGCTTTTGCTGCACGTGCTTACATCAATGAAGCCTCAGAGTTCAATGCACACCCCTCCAAGTGGGCCGCTTTTTTCAGTATGGGTGAAACAAGTCCGGTCAGACCCGGGCAAGACATACCGATTTGGGCGATTATTCTGGGCGGGGTGTGCCTTGCCGCGTCAGGTTATGCAATTGTGAGGCCGCGCCGACACAAAACACTCTTCTAATTTTTTGTCAGTATTCTGATTCTGTCAATCAAGTCGGAGGAGAAGAGTCTTTGAACAGGTGTCGAGTTATCGCTGATAAATTTAATCACCGCATTATCATTGGGTAAGATACTGTACGGTCTGTCCAAAAATGGTCCGGACAGATAATTAAGGATTTTGTGAATATGTGGCTGTATGCTTGAGTCCGCATTTGTCGCAAGTATGCGAAGGGCATTGATTTGGGCCCTGGTCGAATCTTCTATCCTACCTGTATTTTTTGGTGGCAGTTTCTGGAGCGACGCTTCCAACCACTCCTCTGCGTCATCATAAGGACTTCTTCCATTGCTCCCCCTGACTACGATATCGCCGGCAAAGGTGATGAAACCATTAGCACCCCATGGCAAATAGTATGGAAGAAAGTGAACATCGGTTTTTTTCTTAAGTGTATCCTTTACAGATGGATCCGGGTCCAGGGACAAGAGAAGAAAATCGGTTCGTTCCATTGCAACAAGACCGAACGACTGGTTGGAGGTGTCAATGTGACCAGGAATGTGTGGCATAACATTTGGGTTTTGGTTGGACAACTTGTTTATAACTCACCCCGGGTTGCATAGCACAGGGTTAATCGAGTTCTTTCAACAATTTTCTAGCCTTCACACCATACGTGCTGCTCTTGCTTATCCCCCATAAGGTTGCCCTCGCGCGTTCAAGTTTCTGCTCCTTTAAATAGGTCAGTGCCAGATACCAGTTGGCCTGAGTCACCAGGTCATCATGATCCTTAAGCATCGATTCAAATACCTTCTCAGCCTTATCGTATTGTTGCAGCTTGAGGTAAGAATTGCCCATGCAAAGGTCCACGATCGCATCATGGTTCTCCTCCTGCGACTTCTGGAAGGCCATAATGGCCTCTTCATACCGGCCGTTGTCATATGCTTCATATCCTTTTTGCTTCCAGGTCAGTGTGCCTTCACCCTGACCGCGTGTCAGTCCCGGACCTGGGGAATCAAAGGGTTCGAAGTGCTCGGCAAAAAGCCGGTCGGTAAGAGGGGCACGATTGTAGATAAACAGGATACTGGTGACTGCCACCAGCATGGCCGCCGCAACTGCCAGAGGTTTCCAGTTCGGGATAAGCCGGATTGGGGTTTCTTCACCGGAAGTAAGATCATTTGACTTCGATTGCTCCAGCGTTTTCAGCTGCTCAAGTCTTTCACGCAAATGGGCATATCGGATCCCTTGTATCAGCTGCAGGTGTTCCTGGTATTTGCTGCGCAGGTCGGGCTCTTCCTCCAGGCGTTTTTCAAGAACCTTCATTTCTTCTGGGTCCAGGCGGCGGTCCAGGTAGCGTTCTATCCATTCGATATCGTTCATGAAGTTTTCCATTCTTGATTGTTGTGTTTATTCATTGATTTTGCGTTACGGTCCGCTCCTCTACCATCCGGCGCAACCGTTCCATGCATTTGTATTTTTGGTTTTTTGCAGTGTCAGCATTCTTATAAGCCAATTGGTTGGATATCTCCTCCATAGATTTCCGCTGGAAGTAATGCAGATCGAGGAGCGTACGGCATGGATCACCCAACAATTGGAAACACTCCCTTACCAGGTCCAGCTGATGGTCCTGCCATTGAGCCAGTTCCGGACTTTGTTCAGTGATATAGTTCTCAAGGTAGTAGGCAGCACCTGCTTTTTGTTTTCTGACATCCTGCCGGTAACTCTGCCAGGCCAGATTCTTTCCTATACCGAATAGATAGGTTTTGAGGCTGCTTTTGAGGTCATCCATTTTGCCCTGGTGGACATTCTCATATACAATAAGTACAGAGGCCTGGTAATATTCCTTGGCCTCGTACTGGTCGCAATGGGCAAACTTGCGTATCCAGTGGAGAAACTCAGAACGGTACGCTTCGTAGAGGACTGAAAGGCCATTTCCGTCATTATTTCTAATGAGTCGCAGGATTTCATTATCAGTCATGCACACTTTGTTTCAACACCCCCTGTGGGTAACCCTTGAAATCTAATCAATTTTTCTATCTGATCTGGGGTTACCCGCGCCCATGCGGGTGACAAAGACTACAACTAATTAACAGGACGTATGAAAACTAGAGTCAAGATTTTGCTCGGTATGGTCCTGGTTACCATAGCGGCTTTGGCTTTGATCGCATCTGCAGACACGGTTGATGCCTCCTCCAAACAGCAACCCTTGAATCCTTGCTATGGCCAGTCAGAGATAGATCTGCTGGTCCGGGGCAATCATTGGACAGAAGAGCAGGCCAGACACGTACTGGACCTGGCATGCCAATATTCAGCAAAACCACACTAACCACCGGAAATATGAGGAACATCACCCCTAAGGAACAGGAAGTACTCCGATTGCTGGCGGAAGGATTGTCCACCAAACAGATTGCATCTCACATGTCAATAAGCTTTCATACGGTGGAAAGTCATCGGAAAAACCTGCGGATGAAATTCAATGCCAGAAATTCGGCTGAAGTGATCTCCAAGGCATTGAGAACACCAATGCTTTAGAAAGAAAGGTTCTCTGGTTTACGGTTGAGGTTTGGGCAGGCAGCTTCGTGCTGTCTGCCTTTTTTGAGTACACTTTCTCTACTTCAAATACTTTGCAGGAACCGGATAGCCAAGGTTCTCCGCGCACCAGAAAATGCTGATAATGTAGTAGCGCTTACCGTCATGAAATAACTGGATGCTGTTGATGCCCTTGTTCGTCACCGGACCGTCTTTCTTCTCACGCGTTTCGTAGGTGCTGAAGAGATGCAGCACTGTACCATACTGTTCGGTCACCCGGTGAAGTTCCTTTTCGTGAAAGCCTCCTGCAATACGGGTAGTAAACAACTCAATGTACTCATCCGGTGTAATCGACCGGATCACCAACTCACCGGCATCATTCTTCCTGGAAGGGATCAGTCTTGATTCAGGCTTGAAAAGGTTCCGGAACCTTGCCCAGTCCCGCGGCTGACCCGGGTCTCCTGAAATGACTTCGTAAAGTGTTGAGACTATCGCATCTGGTGATTGTACATCTTTGGTGTAATCAGATTGGCCATGGGTGGGCTGCATGAGCCCAACCAATAGCAGAACTATCATGGTATACTTCATTCGGGTAAGGTACGATTTAATGTCGTTTAGTTGTTTAAGTCACAGGAAGGCAGGACTATATGACCTTTGAATACCCTAACTTCGCGGCATGTGCTAACATCACACATGAGCGCCATTCCCAAATACTCCATCATTATTCCAGTATATAACCGTCCGGATGAGTTAAAGGAATTACTGGATAGCCTTACGAGACAAACATTCAGAAATTTTGAAGTTATCGTTGTGGATGATGGTTCCCGGGATACATCACGGGAAGTTTCTGAACGATACGTGCCGAAATTGTCAATACAATATTTCTTCAAGCCCAATTCAGGACCGGGACCCAGTCGCAATTTTGGATTTGAGCACGCCCGCGGTTCATACCTGGTAATGTTTGATTCAGACTGTATTGTACCTGAAGACTATTTTGAATGGGTTGAAAAATACATGGAAAAGTACCGCTTTGATGCGTGGGGAGGACCGGACCGTGGGCATGAGAGCTTTACTTCACTACAGCGAGCCATGGCCTTCACAATGTCTTCTTTTCTCACAACAGGCGGAATTCGTGGTGGAGGCAACCAGGCGGCTGCATTTCAACCCAGGAGCTTCAACATGGGTGTCAGCCGGGCGGTCTGGGAGCATACGGGAGGTTTTCGTTTCGACCGGAGTGCTGAAGATATTGAGTGGAGTATCCGCATCCGCAGGGCAGGTTTTAAAATCCATCTCATTCCCGAGGCATTTGTGTATCACAAACGACGCACCGATTTCGCACAATTCTTTCAGCAAGTGAGACAATTTGGTAACGGGAGGGCACAGGTCGGGAAGGTCTATCCAGCTGAGGTGAAGCCGACCCATTGGTTCCCTGCAGTTTTCCTTACCGGATTAATGGCCATTCCATTCCTCCTGTTACTCGCTCCGGATTGGGGCGAATTGGCCGTACTTCTTTTAACAGTCTACCTTATGGCGATATTTACAGATGCGCTGATCAAAACTCATTCAATTGAAGTTGCATTTCTGAGCATACCCTCATCCATTATTCAGTTGTGTGGCTATGGAATAGGATTTATTAAGGGCATGCTAGGCAGCAGACATGCCTTATAACAGGGAAAGTAAAACATCCTCGACAATCTCGTGCCCTCCATCGAAGAATAACTTTTTCGGCGTTACCTGTAATTTTCCGGCGAGTTCATCAAATTCGGCAAGCCGCTCTTCTGTAAGATAGGGATCCTGTCTGCCGCAAACCATCGTAATCTCTTTCCCTTCCATTGCATTGTGTGCCGCTGAAAAATCCATATCAGGCGGGAAGATCCCTGCCCACAGGATGATCTTATCGAAGTAAATATTTCCCTGAACAGCCCACCTGCATGCGGTGGCACAACCCTGAGAAAACCCGAACACGGTTAGCGGAGTGTGAGGGTATGCAGCTAGTTCACGATGACAGACAGCGTCCAGGTAGCGGATGTAATTATCAATATCCATCAGCCTGTTTTCCCGGGTCATCCAGGTAGCGCCTACCCGGTTGTCTTTTCTTCCCTGGTCCGTTAATTCTGAAAGGTAGAATCTGGAAAGACCCTCGGGGGCTATGACATAAATCTGCCTTGACGTGAGCGCGTTAAATTTCCGGATGAAATACTGAGACAATTGTCCATAGCCATGGAGAACAACCCATACCTGGCGGGTTTGAGGTCTTAGTTGACCTGAAGTAAAGTATCGCGCCCTGAAATCAAAGGAAGTTTCCTTCTCTGCGGGCTCATTCATGGAGATGATTGGGAGTGAATGCCAGCGGAAGAAGGCTCTCGGCACTCGGGCAAACGGTCCATTGATGTGCTGGTCCTAACATGACGATTTCCATCGGACCCCCCTGCCTCACTTCTGTTTCCAGCATAACCTGTCTGCAGGCGCCACAGGGGGTGGCCATTGTCAATTCCTTGTGATTCTTTCTGTGCGCCACTACCGCCAATTTCTTCACAGCCTTGCCGGGATGCTGGGTGGCACACGTATGCAGTACGATGCGCTCGGCGCACAGACAGAGCGGGTACGATGCGTTTTCCTGATTGGATCCGGTAACCAAAGTTCCATCTTCCAGAAGTGCGGCCGCACCTACATGAAATTTGGAGTAAGGTGCGTATGCAGTAACTGTGGCTTCCTTGGCCTTGTGGACAAGATATTTGGATTCTGAATCCAGATCCTCCAACTGCTTGAAGCGTGCAAAGTCCTTCATGGTATTTTCTAAGCGGTATCCTTTGAAAGTTAATCCATTCTGCCGACAATGGAAAATAGACAGCGTTTCTGATTTGGAGATGGTAACTTTGCACCATGCGCAAAATACTGGTCTTGGGTGCCGGAAGATCTTCTTCTGCACTTATCGATTACCTTATCGGGAATGCAGGTTCACAGGAGTGGAGCATCACAGTTGGCGACACTTCACTTGAAGCAGCGAAGGAGAAGACGGCAAACGCAAACCGGGCCGATGCCATTCAATTCGATGCGAATAGCGAAGGAGCTGGCGCGGCAGTTGAAAAGTCAGATGTGGTCATTTCACTTTTGCCTCCACCGCTGCACCCCACTGTGGCGGGCCTTTGTCTGAAATACAAGAAGAGCCTGCTTACAGCAAGCTATCTGTCACCGGCCATGAAGGGGTTGCATTCAGAGGCGGAGAATTCCGGCCTGCTGTTTCTCAATGAATGCGGGTTGGATCCGGGCATTGATCACATGAGCGCCATGTGCGTAATTGACCGGATTCGGGGTGAGGGGGGAGAAATATTTTCGTTCGAATCATTTACCGGTGGTTTGATCGCACCTGACACGGAACCTGAAAACCCGTGGAGGTATAAATTCACATGGAACCCAAGGAACGTGGTGATGGCAGGACAGGGAACAGCCAAATTTCTGCAGAATGGAGAGTTTAAATACATCCCGTATCAGCAATTGTTCAAGAGGGTGACACCAGTAACGGTGCCGGGCTATGGCGAATATGAAGGTTATGCCAACAGGGACTCACTGGGATACCGTGAGGCTTATGGTCTGCAAAATATCCAGACCATGCTGCGTGGCACCCTTCGGAACAAAGGCTTTTGCCAGGCATGGGATATTTTGGTTCAACTTGGCTGTACGGAGGATTCTTACCAGATGGAGGGCGTGGGCAGGATGACACATCATGATTTTATGAATTCATTCCTGGGCTTTCATCCGGAGTGGTCGGTCGAGGAAAAGCTTGTCCATTTGTTTCATCTGCGACCTGAAGGGCCGGAGCTGACACGGCTTAACTGGTCCGGACTTTTTGACAATGAACTTATTGGACTTGAGGCAGGCACACCAGCGCAAATCCTGGAACATATCCTGAATAAGCGATGGAAGTTGAGTTCACAGGACAAAGACTTTATCATAATGTGGCACCGGTTCCGATACCGTCAGTCAGGGGTCGAAAAGGAAATTCAGGCTGAACTTGTGTCTGAAGGACAAAATGCAGTCCATACCGCAATGGCACGAACAGTTGGTCTGCCGCTGGGCATTGCATGCAAGCTCTTCCTTGACGGGAAAATATCTTCCCGGGGCGTACGCATCCCTGTAACGCGGGAGTTTTACATTCCGATTCTTGCTGAATTGAATGCCCTGGGCATTGGGTTGAATGAACGCGAACTGTAGTCAGCGTTCTGCGTTCCTGGCA
The DNA here is from genome assembly GCA_018266395.1 of Bacteroidota bacterium. Lineage (GTDB taxonomy): Bacteria > Bacteroidota > Bacteroidia > Cytophagales > Cyclobacteriaceae > ELB16-189. The sequence goes on from JAFEAM010000006.1 coordinate 102,968, forward strand.
GATTGTTCATATCCTTCGTCAGCCAACAGATCATCACCCTGTGCTGCATAGACGGCAAGCAGGTCGCATCTTTCGTTTTCCGGATGGCCGGCATGACCCTTGATCCAAATGAATTTAGGATGGAAGCGATGATGAAGCTGAATATATTCCTTCCATAGATCGGCGTTGGCTTTCTTTTTGAAATCGATCTTCTCCCAGCCCCAGATCCATCCCTGGTTGACGGCTTCCGTTACATATTTGGAGTCAGAGTAGATTGTGACGGGTATGCCCAATTTGCGGATTGCCTTCAGCCCTGCTATAACTGCCATTAACTCCATGCGGTTGTTGGTGGTGAGACGATAACCCTGGCTTAGCTCCTTGTTGTGCTTCTCCCATTTGAGAATTACGCCGTAGCCTCCTGGCCCCGGGTTGCCCTGGGCTGCACCATCCGTATAAATCCTTATCACCTCAGCAAGATATTGCTTCTGAAGATTTTCACAGCGATGGCGAGCAGGATTACACCAAATACTCTCCGGAGAACGGCGAAGCCAGATGTCCCAATCTTCCGCTCGAGCCAGCTGCTGGTGCGAAGTACGATGTAAATGATTACCAGATTGACAATGATGCCAATAAGAATGTTGGCTTCATCATAGGCGGCTCTCAGAGAAAGGATAGTTGTAAGCGTACCAGCGCCTGCTATCAGCGGAAATGCAATCGGGACAATCGAACCGGTCCCCCGGGCATCCGGATCGTCTTTGATCAGGGTAATTCCAAGGATCATTTCCATTGCAATGATGAACATCACGATGGAACCCGCAACAGCAAAGGAGCCTACGTCCACACCAAAGAGTGTTAAAACGGACTGTCCTATGTACAGGAAGGCAATCATGAGAGCAGCAGCAATCAGTGTGGCGCGCTCGGCGTAGATCCTGCCCTCTCTTTTTCGAATCAGGATGATGAATGGAATGGATCCGACCACGTCAATGACAGAAAAAAGAATCAAGGTTACCGAAAATACATCTTTCAGATTCATGCCGTTCTGGTTTGGAGGCCAAAGGTATCTCAAATTAATGTCCACAGCGCCAATTTCTGGTGTAAAGTCTTGAAAGTGAAAGCTCCGGTGCCGTTGGTTCCCGGAGTGTATTCATGAGATGCCGTTGTTTCAGAAGAATATCTGATACTGAAGTACCCATTGTCCTCTTGCTCCAGCCTGCTGTAGTGTATTCCCGTTGGTGAAATAGTAGGGTCGATGTTGATAGTCAAGGGTAAACTTGCTGGTGTGGCCTTTGATGAACCAGTTAAGACCGACATCCCAGACATTCATGGTTTTATCCAGCCGGTCCCACTTGGCGTTCATCAGGGAGGCATATGGCATCAGTGTGCCATTGTCTGCTCCTAACAGGTCTCTCGTCAGGAGATAGCCGAACTGCGCATAGACGGCTTGCCCTGTGCCAAACATGGGAAATGCGTTGCCATAGCTTCCTGCAGGATAACCGGGTTCCAGCCCATTAGCAGGATTCATAATGCCATTATATCGTAAGTAGCCGGGACCATAATTATAATCGAAGTAGCCAACGTAAGCACTGATGGCTGTTCCTTTTTCTGCGTTCAGGGGAGCATCATAGAATACCGCAATGGACCAGAGATTCAAATCATGGAATTCCTTAGTGACACCATTGTCGGGTGTGCTTTCAGTTGCTTTTTGTTGGGTGATGAAACCTCCTTCAAGGTTGAAGACTTTCTTCTTACCCAGGTACGTGCCAGTCATGTAAGGAGTTGTGTGCTGCTCTTTGTCAAAGAAGTTCCACATGAAGAAACCCTGATATTGATGATAGTGACCATCGGTTGCGAAGGTTGCATTTGTGCCCAAAACAGGAAGGGGTTGTCCGTTGGTGTTGATGGGGAAAGGATCAGTGATCACGAGCCGGTAATCAAATTTTCCTAATTGCCCACGGGCATACATGCTGAGCTTTCTGGAAAACTCGTCTGTCTGATCCACAGTAGCTTGGGCAAATACAGGAACATCCATGGTCATGATAGTGGTGATACTTGGCTGGCTGAAACGTGAGAGCCCATTGGTGAGGGTTATGCCACCTCCCAGCACAAGTATTTCGCTGCCCTTTTTGAATTTGTATTCACCCAGGGCGTCATGAAAGAATGTCATCAATTTGCGGTTCCCGGCGTTTTGCGATAAGGAGTTGAAGTTATTCTGACCCCACTGGAAGTAGAAGAATACATGGTCGGTCAGCTGACCATAGAGTTGAAACCTTGTCCTTCTTAAACCGATATCGAAGGTGGTGGGAGTGGGCTCATTTTGGAGCAGGGTGCCCGGGTTGCTGTTGTTGTACCTGAACCAGACCTGATTCAGGAATGTGGCTTTGATGTAGTGGCTGCCGTCCTCGTTCAGTTTGAGCCTCAACTCATCAATTTCTTTCTTTGGTTCCTGTGCATTGGAAAGAATGGCAAATGCACAAATGAACGATACAACTGTTGTGAGTCGTTTCATAGGGGTAGGTGGGAAGATGTCCTTGAAGCCGGACGATCCCGAAGATCACCCGGCTTCAGTTTATACCTTCAATTGCTCCTGAATTCCTTTCAGAAATTCGGCAGCATATTTTTCAAGGAATAATATCTCATGAGGTTCCAGCAAATCCATCTTCTTATAGAAGAGCAGGCGATGACGGTGGCATTCGATGTGCATCTCCTCCCGGTTTTCGAGGAACCTGATAATTGGCTCCATGAAGAAGCTACGGACGGATTCTTCATCACCCCGGAGATAGTATTTTCTGCTGAATTCAGGAAACTCTGCAAAGTCGATATCCTTTCCTCCCACCAGTTCATTGAACTTGGTGCCCAGACTTTCCGGCTGGAGCGCAAAATCAGGAATAGGAATGTTAGTCTCGGAAATATGGGCGACCGTGATCCGCACCTCAAAGCCGGTTTGACTGCTGCCCTCCAGTAGTGTCATATCCGCGATTTCGATTTTTCCGTAGTCGGTATAGCGCGTGAGAATGTTTTCCTCAAACCGGATCTTATTCCCTTGCTGAATAGGAAAGTCCTTGTACTTGGCATTTGTCCTTACATGCTGCGGATTAAAGTCATAATCATTGGCATCTGCAAACTTTCGAAGTGAGATCTGACGGTCAGAGAGCTTGATTTCAAACTTGTTCGGCGGCATGGCAGTAACTCTTCGGGCTGCCAACGGATGCTTGGATAATGGGCTGAAATTATCCAAGCCGGTCAGGGTAACATTGCCTCCGGTTCTATGCCAGTCTTCCTCGAAATGATGAAGCTGATCCATGAAGGAGTGATCAACCAGTTTCGTTTGCTCGAAATTGAAAATGATGTTCCTGCCTGGCTTGAGTTCGGCCCATAGTCTTTTGTAGCCAAGAAAATTCGAAAAAGTGGCTACACCCTTAACAATAACGGTGTAGCTGTGGTCGGTTTCCTCAACCACATAGTCTGCCTTGAGAAGTGAGCTAATGGTTGCACCGTTGATCAGGTGAAAAATGAATTTCACGATGATACCGGCCGCAACACCCAATAGCAGGTCTTCGGCCACAGTTACGAAAATGGTGACCAGGAAGATTACCAGCTGCTCCGGGCCGATCTTGTAAGTACCGATAAACTCCTTGGGTGATGCGAGTCTGTAGGAGACCGAAATCAGCATGGCTGCAAGAGCTGTATTCGGGATCATCTCTATTACCGGAATCAGCAAAAGCATCGAGAGCAGCAGAAACAAACCGTGGAAGAAGTTGGCCCACCTTGTCCTGGCTCCGTAACCAACATTGGCCGAACTACGGGCTACTTCTGAAATCATCGGCAATCCGCCGAGAAGTCCTGCAGCAGCATTGCCAACTGCCACAGCGCTGAGGTCTTTGTTAAAATTGGATGTGCGCTTATATGGATCCAGACCATCAATAGCCTTTACCGTCAGAAGTGACTCAAGACTGTTAACGAACAGAAACATGATCACGTATTTCCAGAACACACCCTTTCCAATTGCAGCAAAGCTGGCGTTGAAAGTGACGTCTTTCCAGAAATCACCGATGGTAACAAGCCCGCCCGGATGTCCTTCATTGAGATGAAGGAAAATCCCGGTAGGTATCATCACAATTAACACGACCATCGGCGCAGGTACCTTTTTGAAAATGCCGCCCAGCATCGGCAATCCGAAAATGATCACTAGGCTAAGGATACCAATAATCGCGATGGTGGGAGACGCATTGGCGATGAATTGTGGAATGTGAGTGTACAGTTCGATAGGAGTGAGCCCCTTCGTCAGGGATGCATCCACGCCAAGCAGGATGGGAAACTGCTTTGCGAAAATCAATACCCCGATTGCCGCCAGCATGCCATGGACTGCCGAGTGTGGGAAGAAATCGGAAAGCGATCCAAACTTCAGCAAGCCGAAGCCAAACTGAATTATGGCCATGACTACAACCGCGCCACATGCAAGATGAAAGGGCTCGACACCTTCTATGTTGAGGCCGCCGAGGTCTGCCACTGCACCAGCGCTGACCGTGATGAGTCCAGCGGCAGGACCTTTGATTGTCAAGCGTCCGCCCATGAAGGGGCTGACGATTATTCCACCGATCATGGCTGTGAGTACGCCCATCGCGGCAGGGAATCCACTTGCTTTGGCGATGCCAAGGCTAAGCGGTAAAGCAAGCAAAAAGACGAGGAACCCGGACAGCGCATCGCTGGCCCAGTTCTCTTTTAGCCCCTCCAGTCCGTCTTTAGGTATGGTCAAGGTTTTCATAGGGATCTATTTAGATAATGAAAGGTGGTTCTAAGTCACTGAAATCTGATGATCTCTCTGCCTTGCAGATCCAGTTGCGGATTCTGCAATCCTTCTGGCCTGGCCGGGTCAGAAAGGCGAGATTTTGGACGCAACTTTCGTCCATTAACATGTACCGGTTGATTCTACTTTCGCATGCAACAGATACTCTTCCACTTTGGCAGAATTCGCCGGGATGAAATAGCGTAAGATGGGTTTAAGGCTCTTGCCGATACGGACTGTAAATGATCATCAGGTGTAAACTGGATCTCAGCAACCGATGCTGAATGCATACGATCACAGGGGCGACCTTCCGTTTCGGACTCTTCCAGCAAAGCGATGAACGATACCTGAAAAGGGTGGGAATTATAGGTGAGTCTTGGTCCGAAGTTCACGGCAGACTGGTCTGCAAAGCCGGAGCCACACTCAAAACTGAGCATTAACAAAAGGAGGAGTATCCTGAGCCTTCGGAGGGTGAAGCGCATTGGGTTCGGTGGAAATTAAAGTTGGCAAAAAAAAGATTAATAACATTGTTCTTTGTCCAACTAGTATCAGCCGACAAGGTTTTGCCTTACAATTGTTTGGCCTGTACCCGTTTTTTTCCCTGAATAGCAGGGAACCGAAATCAAAGTCGACACACATAGGCTGGAAAATCCTACATTTGATACACGCCTATGCGACCAGATAGGTTACTAAAGACCTCAGCTTTACTCCTTTCGGGGGTATTTGCTTTCATCACTGCCGGACTTCAGATCAAGGCAGATGCAACTGTTCAGCTTTCAGGAAAACTGATTGTGATTGAACCTTCAGGTTCACCCATGGCATTTGCGCCATATGAAAATTTGGAGAAGGGCGCAGCCAAGAGGTGGGATCAGTCAGCCCAAAAAGGGAAAGCCTGTCTTATTGATTGTGTTTCAACCTTATTGTTCCTGGAAAGACCCAGCACATTTAGGCAATGTCTGAATGTTGATAGAGTTGTTTTGAACAAGGTTCCCCTGAACATTCGACAGCGGAGTTTCCTGATCTAGGCGTGGGGTTTTACAAGGGAGAGGGACTTGTGACCTTAGCCAGCGCGACTTCATGATTGATTGTTCAGGCAACTTCAACACCGAAAATCTAACCAAACAAATTTCTTCCATGGACTCCAAGCAAACATCCTTCGATGAACATGAAGCAATTCATGCGCTGAAGCATTATTTGCCTGAACAAGCCGTATTAAAGGATTTTATTCATCAGAATACCCTCCATGCATTTCAGAAGCAGAAGTTTTTCAAGGCGACTCGCTCGGCTTCTGCCATTCTGGGCTATACAGTATCGCTCGGTTTGCGAGAGTATCGACGCTTATATCATGCCGGAAAGATCCGGAAGGAGATACTGGAGCGGGTTATTACACAGCGCAAAAGTCCCGCGCTCATACCGGCCTGGACCGAGATTGTGCTTCAGAAGAAATTCGACTCCCCACCTCCGCCGCGTATCGGATCCCTCCGGTCCAACTGGAAGCGATTCTACCAGATCGACCTCGATTCTCTGGTTCATCCTTTGCTTTTCAGAATTCTTTGCAGCTACCTGGATCAGGGAATTTCAATGTGGAGCTTTCCGGCAGGAAAGGATGGATTTCTGCATTCGATCCGTGAACTGGAACGGAACAGCCTGATCTCATTTTTCAGGAGAGGGCGTGCCAGGAAGTTGCTATTGGAAACGTCGTGCAACATGAAGGACTTGTTGCATATGGTCGTTGAGCACGAATCGCTTTACAAGCAGTATCTATTTGATCAGCAGTTTGCCCACCAGGGCTGGTCGGGGATTGTTTCGGTGATCGAAGATCATCCGGAAATGTTGGTCGATCACCGTGTCATATCATTGCATGATCTGATCGTCTTTGAATTACTGCTGGAAATTGATGCGCTTGATTATACCGTTGGTGAGGATTGGGTGCCTCTTGGGGGTGCAATCACCAACCGACCTGTGGATCTTTTTGAAGAAGTGCCGGAATCGGAATTGCATGATGTACTCGAGATCTGGCAGACTGCGTATGAATGGAGCTACTATGATGAGGTTCTGGCAGGAATTCAACTTTCTGCACAAGGCCAGACGCAAGGGCCAAGAACGTTTCAGGGCATCTTTTGTATTGATGACCGTGAGTGCTCCTTCCGTCGCTATCTTGAAAAACTTGACTCGAAGTGTGAAACCTTCGCCACGCCTGGATTTTTTAGTGCAGAATTCTACTTCCAGCCGGAAAATGGCAAGGCTTATACCAAGGTGTGTCCGGCACCCATCACGCCAAAGTACCTGATCAAGGCGGTTGGTTCTTCTTTGGTGCCTGAGCAGGATGTTCACTTTACCAAAAGGGCACATCACCTTTTTGCCGGTTGGCTGATTACACAAACGCTTGGCTTTTGGTCTGCGGTTAAACTCTTCATAAATATATTCAGACCTTCAATGGGCCCGGCAACGGCCTCTTCTTTCCGGCATATGGATAGGTTCTCAAGTCTTACCATAGAGAATAAAAATCCGGAGGACAGGGAAAACGACCTGCAGATCGGGTTCACAATCCCGGAAATGGTTCAGCGGGTTGAGGGGCTTCTGATGAGCATTGGTCTGGTGCGCAACTTTGCCCCTGTTATTTACATGGTGGGTCACGGATCCAGCAGTGTGAATAATCCGCACTATGCTGCTTATGACTGTGGTGCCTGTTCAGGGCGACCTGGTTCTGTTAATGCCCGTGTGATCTGTTACATGCTTAACCATCCTGAAGTAAGATCCACTCTGCGCAAAAAAGGGATTGACATACCGGAGACCACGCAATTTATGGGTGCTCTTCACGATACAACCCGGGATGAAATTGCATTTTATGATGAAGACGCATTGACACCTGCAAATGCAGAGGCCCACAAGAGAAATGAGGTTATATTCAATCAGGCACTGGATCTCAATGCCAAAGAGAGGGCAAGGCGGTTTGTTCTAATGGACTCCCGCGTCCCGGCGCCTCAGGCACACGATCGTGTGAAGCTCCGTTCAGTTTCACTCTTTGAACCCCGACCTGAACTGAATCATGCCACCAATACTTTATGTGTGATTGGCAGAAGATCCCTCACCCAACACCTGTTCCTGGATCGCAGGGCGTTTATGAACTCCTACGATTACCGTATAGACCCGGATGGAAAGTACCTTCTTACTATTATTCGGCCTGCTGCTCCTGTGTGCGGCGGCATCAACCTTGAGTATTTCTTTTCAAGGGTGGATAATCAGAAACTTGGTGCAGGAACCAAATTGCCGCACAACGTAATGGGACTATTTGGAGTGGCAAATGGCATCGATGGAGATCTACGTCCTGGTTTGCCCAGTCAGATGATCGAGGTCCATGATCCGATTCGACTGCTCATGATCGTGGAACACTATCCTCAGGTCGTCCTTGACGTCGTTCAGCGTCAGGCAGAAACCTATGAGTGGTTTATAAATGACTGGATCAATCTGGTGGCTGTCCATCCGGAAACCAGGGAACTCTTCTCATTCATGGATGGGAAGTTCGTCCCCTACCATGTGCTCACCACACGATTGGAAGAGATCGCAGACGTGACTCCAAAAATAGAATCAACAGAAGATAACCTACCCGTTTACATCCTCAGATAGCGTGCTGCCGATGAACTCCATACTGAACTATTTTGTGTTGGTGCCTATTGTGGGTTTTGCCCTGAGCCTGATTATCCCCAGGCAGCATGAAACCCTTATCTCAAGGGTATCCTTTGTCACGGTGGGGCTTCACATGATCAGCTTTCAGATTTTTCTTGTCTATTGGCTGTGGAATGGACATCCTGTCCTCGATACGAAGGATTTTGTTGTTTTCAAGGCAGGTGACTATGAATTCTTCATCGATTTTACTTTTGACAGGATTTCGGCGATCTATGTTTTTGTAGGATCATTCCTCACTTTCCTTGTAACGATCTACAGCCGGATTTATATGCACCGCGAAAGCGGATACAAACGTTTCTTTAACACCATACTCTTCTTTTATGTCGGTTACAACTTCATAATTTTCTCCGGCAACATGGAGACGATGTTCATCGGATGGGAAATCCTGGGCGTGACCAGTTTCCTTCTCATCGCGTTCTACCGCGATCGCTATCTGCCGGTGAAGAATGCAGTGAAGGTATTCTCTATCTACCGCATAGGAGACGTCGGACTTCTATTGGCGATGTGGATGAGCCACCACCTGTGGCATGAAAACATTACGTTCATTAAGCTGAATAATTATGAACTGGTCCATGAACATCTCCAGTCTCACACCTGGATTGGTGTCTTCATTTCCCTGATGATCCTGGTTTCGGCAGCGGCGAAGTCTGCACAACTACCCTTTTCCTCCTGGCTGCCCAGGGCCATGGAAGGCCCGACGCCCTCAAGTGCAATCTTTTACGGATCTCTATCCGTTCATATTGGTGTCTTTATTTTGTTAAGAACATACCCATTCTGGGAATATCAGACTTCAGTACGCATCATCATTGCGCTGCTTGGACTTTCAACAGCATTTGTCTCCACCAACATTGCACGTGTGCAATCCTCCATCAAGAGTCAGATCGCCTATGCTTCCAGTGCGCAGATAGGTTTGATCTTTATTGAACTGGCCGCAGGCTTTGAGACGCTAGCCATGATTCACTTTGCAGGGAATGCATTCCTGAGAACCTACCAGCTTTTGGTTTCACCCTCGGTGGTTTCCTATCTCATAAGGGAACAGTTCTACAGCTATACACCGCATCAGCATACGTTCGAAGATACCTGGCCGAAACGCCTGGAATACTCACTTTACATGTTGTCGGTTAAGGAATTCAACCTTGATTCCTTCATGTACCGGTACCTTTGGAATCCGCTGAAAATGGCCGGTCGAAAGCTCGACTTCCTTACTTTCAATCGGGTTCTGTTGATTTTTGTTCCGCTTTACCTTGTGGGGCTATACAGTGTATATAACAAGGATATTGTTCCGGACAATTTGGAGCATGTACTGCCTCTCACTTTCTCATTAATTGCCTGTATCCTCGTCCTGAAGTCGTTCACCGAAAGAAAGCAGGCCCGGATGAGCTGGCTCCTGGTGATCATGACCCACTTCTGGATGGCGCTCGCCATTTCCTTTAATGAGAATTTTACATTCGATCAGATTCACCTTTATCTCAGCGGAGTTGCTATCTCGGGTGTGGTTGGATTTCTGTGCCTGAGAAGATTGAAGAATCTGGAAGGGAATATTGATCTGGATATGTTCCACGGCCATTCCTATCATCATCCCAAGATTGCCCTTGTTTTTCTCCTGGCTTGCCTTGCCGCAACCGGGTTTCCCATTTCACCCACATTCATCGGTGAAGATTTGATTTTCAGCCATATCCATGAAGACCAGCCTGCACTTGCCATTTTTACAAGCCTTGCATTCATTGTTGATGGGTTGTCCATCATCCGCATTTATGCCCGTGTGTTTCTTGGGCCACACTCAAAGTCTGTGTATGAAATGGCTTACCGCTCTTCCTGATAGCTTTTCAGAAATTTCATCAGCGATTTGATCTCGCTGGCGCGTAATGCCGGGAAGTTTGCAATGCGGAAAGTGCTGGTCTTGAGATCACCATAACCTTCGCCCAGCAGAAAGCCCTTCTTCCGTGCCGCCAATTTCAATGATGCCAATGGCCAGGAGGTTCTGAGTGTTAGAACGGTATGGGAGCGAATCCGGCGGTTTGTGATGAGAAATTCATAAGCACGGCATTTGGTAAGAAAGTTTTCCCATGCCTCATAGCGGCGAAGGGTCTCCCCATGTGTTTCTGAAACTGGTTTCATCTTTTGCAGGACGCGCATCAACAAGTAGATACCAAGAACATTGGGCGTGCATGGAGTCTGATGCTTTTCCATCATAAGTGCTATGAATCCCAGGCTATTGTAGTGTTGATTTTCCGAGAGCCCCTTGGCACGCTGCAGGGCCCGTGGCGAACATATTATTACTGAAAGGCCTGCAGGCAAGCCAAAACATTTTTGAACGGACGCAAACCAGATGTCAGCTGTCTTCCAGGCCAGCTGGATACCAGCCATAGAGGAAGTTGCATCTACTGCTATCAGTGCATGCGGATTCAGTGTTTGTATCTTACTGATGACAGACGCCGGTACCTGAGTGCCGTTGGAAGTTTCGTTCTGTGTAACGGCGACCAGTTCAACTTGATCAAAAGCCAGTTGAAGCGAATCTGGAACAATTTCCGGATCAAACTTAACTGACTGAGCCTGGGGTCTGATTCTATGCGTGTAATCGAACCATTTTTCTCCAAATGCACCGTTGAACAGATGAACACTTTTCTCCTTAATCAATGACTGGGCAATGATCTCCCAGCATTCTGTGGCACTTGATGCGAAGAAAATCGAATATTCCTTTGGAATGGCCAGCTTCTGTCTCATGAGACGCACAACATTTCCGGCAAGAGTCATGAACTCGTCGCTCCGGTGGTTCATGCTCAGAATTCCGGAAGCGTGCGCCTCCTTCACCCATTTCGGTATTTCATCGTGAACCCTGGAAGGGCCGGGGTAGAAGCTGACCATGAGAGGAATGTCGTTACTGTCTGTTGAGCAAGTAGATGAGTGCCAGCGCATAGCCCTGAAGTCCGAACCCAGAAATTAGGCCGGCACATTTGGATGTGATCAGACTTTTGTGTCTGAATTCTTCGCGGGCATAAATGTTGGAAATATGCACCTCTACTACCGGAGTGGTTATGGCAGCAATGGCATCGTGTATGGCTACGGAAGTGTGTGTATAGGCGCCCGCATTAAGGATAATGCCGTCAAAGGAGAAACCGGTTGCCTGCAGTTGATTCACAATTTCGCCTTCTACATTTGACTGGGAATAGTAAAGTTCTGCCTGGGGAAAGCTGTCTTGCAGGCTTTTGAAGAACATGTCGAAAGTCTGACTGCCGTAGGTCTCAGGCTCCCGCTTCCCCAGCAGATTCAGATTGGGGCCATTGATGATTTGGATCCTCATGACTATTTCTTGTGTTTAATGGGCAAATACATGAACATGTTTCGCACGGCGGTTTGTATTATGGTCTGTACATCGCTCTGGTAATCCAGTCCACTGCTGGCAATGCCGCGCCAAACCGGCTGCTGGGAACGTATGTCATACATTTCTATCACCAATGTTCCTTGTTTGTATGGAGAGGCTGTAATTTCTCCTCCTGCTACCGGGGCCATACCACCTACGTAGTAGCCAGGGCCGCCAAAACCCACTCCCACACTCACCGTTGGAGACTGAGAATATTTCATCATGTCTTCCAGATGAGTGTCGAACATCAGGATCACATCCGGCTGCTGCACATCAATGATCATTCCTTTCTTCTTCATCTCCTCATCCGCTGCATGTTGGATCGTGCCCGCATATAACTTGTCGTCGCGCCTGCTGTTCAAAACGGAATCACCGGGTGCGAGCCATGCGTAGGTCTTGTATTTATTCAGATCAACGCCCTTGGCTCTCCATGAGGATGTGTGCACGCCTTCAGCGCAGGAGACAAGTAGAAGCGGGACCAGGATAAATACGCAACAAGATCTCATCAGGGTTGAATCACTTTTGGCCAGAAAGGTCAATAAAAAATGGGCTATGTACAAACCATATGCCCGGCTGCCAGGGCTAAGAAATTGTCATAAGTGGATAGTGATGTGAACCGTCAGCCCTTCATTTTTCTGACTAGACTCAATACGCCGTTCACGAAAGTAAGCGGGTGAGGAGGGTTACCCGGAACGTAAAGATCAACGGGATATCTGCCCAGGAAACTGCGATCCAGAGCTGGACTTCCGGCAAAAATTCCGCCGCTGATTGCATCAGTACCTGCAAGGATGATCAACTTGGGTGAAGGAACGGCATCATAGCATATTTGTGTGGCAGCGGCCATGTTCTTTGTAATGGGCCCCGTGATAACAATTCCGTCCGTGTGACGCGGTGAAGCGAGGAATTCAATTCCAAAGCGTCCCATATCGAAGTTTGGGTTACCGCAGGCATTCAACTCTCCTTCGTCGGCATTGCCGCCACCTGCGGAGATTTCTCTAAGCTTCAATGACCTTCCAAACAGACTCCTGATTTCAGATCGAATTTTAGATTCATCAAGCATTATGGGATCGCTGCTTCCTTCTGATACAATAAGCCGGTCCCTGCTGTTGGTTGCGATCTTGTAGTCCGAAGTGAATTTGATTTTTTCAGGAAAAGCAAATGAACAGGCACCACACATCACACACTTGCCGAGGTCTATTGTCACTGGTTTCTTGCCAATGGCTCCGGTTGGGCATAAGTCAGCCAATGCAGCTTCATCAACAGCGGCTGTGGATATTTCCGGCCTTCCCTTGAATGGCCCCGGCACTTTGGGTGCCGTTATGTCAGGGATGTACTGTTTTCCGTGCCTTCTCAGTATGCCAAGTTCTGGTATCATCACTTCATTGGTTTGTGATTACAAGTCAAATCCGCAATAGCTCAGATTATAGCTCTTGTTGTTGATCGGGAAGTCTGAAATTTCCAGATTTCTCAAACTCAACGCCAATGCCATCCAGTTGTGCAGCGAAGGGTCCTTCACCTTATAATGAACTATGGCCCCGTTTGAACCTGTAACCGCGCAATGGCAGACTTCACCACGCCATCCTTCCACCAGAGAGACGGCAAAGGAATCCGCCGCCAACTGAAGTTTCTTTTCTTCGGCGGGGACAGAAACCGGCTCGTGAGTATCCATCCAGGTTCTGGTCAAATCTCTTACGTAATAAACTGAATCATTCAATTCAAGATTCCTCAGCATCATTCGGGCCCATACATCGCCCTGTGTTAGCGTCTGTGATTCGATCGGGTGGTTGCGGTAAGAGGCGAACGGGTGAGTGACCCGTATATCCCGGGCGACACCCGCATTTCGTGCCGCCATTCCAACAGCCCCAATCAACCGCGTCTGTGCCTCTGTAACTCTTCCGATGCTTTCAGACCGCATAAGGAAACTAGGCAGCCCGAACAACCGGTCTGCCATGGGTTTGGCTGTTTCCTCTACTTTGTTCATCAGATCTAGCAGCTTGGCTGCCAATTCATCATTGAAAGGGTAATGGCTTCCTCCAACCCGGTTCAAACCCTTTCCGAACCGGTTGCCACACCAGGTTTGTGTATAGTTGATTACGGGTGTACGCAATGTACCAAATACCGCGGACGCGAGTTGGTATGCCATGCCGATGTTAACATTGCTCAGATCCCCCAAATGCATGGCAATGCGTTCAAGTTCCAGTGCCAGTGTTCTTTCCATTTCCAGGGTTTCGCCAGGATTAATCCCTGCAAGGGACTCCAACAGGCTCACAAAAGCGAGCGAATGGCCAACGGAAGTGTCGGAGGCAATAGATTCAGAAAGGATTGTGCGCTGCAAGAGTCCTGGCTTGGTGAGAAAAAGGCTTTCCACGCCGCGATGCTGCCATCCGAGTTGAATTTCGAGGTGCAGAACAGTTTCGCCATTGCATAAGAAACGGAAATGTCCGGGTTCAATTACGCCGGCGTGAATGGGTCCCACACCTACCTCGTGCAGTTCGTCGCTGTCAATTTTATAGAAGGGATAATTGTTGATAAGTTTTGATTGGTCGGCGCGGTTCCACGCATATCGAACAGGTTTGGGCCATGGATGCCCGGTGAAATCAACTCCGAAATTCTCGCTGATTTCCCGTTCAAAAATATGAAGCTGATAATGTTGAAGGGAAAGAGCGTCAAGCTGCAATCCGGTTCGTTTGGGAGATTTATGCATCAGCAAATGGATCGTTCCGTCACTGTCATTGGCAAGGCAGATGATGAACTTCAGCATGTCTCCTTCCGCCCACGCAAAATAGTTAACACAATGCAGCCCGCCTGTCATTAACTCATCAACGACGCGAATGAATTCCGGATAGGATACTACCGGAATGCGCGTGAGCGGGATGACCCCCTGATTTCTGATGACAGCGGAAACGGCGGTCATAGTGGAAGCACCTCCAATGCCTTCTGAATATTGTTAACTATAAATTCCGGACGGAACAGCCCGATATAGAATACCATTACAATCAAGACCAGCTGAAGAACCGATTCCCATGGAGTGGCACCCTTCATATTTATCTGCGCTCCAGGTTTCTTAATAAACAATATGCCAAGCAGTCTCACTGCAAGTCCGTAAATGATCACCAGCACCAGGACCAGAATGACGGCAGCCAGCCACCAGTAGCTCTTTGCCACCAGGGCCTGGAACATCATCAGTTCGGTTATCAGCATGCCGGAAGGTGGCATGGCAATAATGGAAAGGAATCCGAGGAGAAGCACCAGTCCACCCAATGGATTAATCCGAAGATAGCTTCCTATGGATTCATCCCACTTGCTGTTATAGATACGATGCATCTGTGATACCTGCAGAAAGAGACTTGCCTTGGCAAAGGAGTGCATGATCAGGTGAAGGATTGCCGCCAGATAACCGATACCACCGCATGAGAACGCAATCGTCACCAGGGAGGCATGTTCCATGCTTGAATAGGCAAACAGGCGTTTTATGTTTCTCACCTTGAGCAGGTAGGAAGCAGAAAGCACGAGCGACAGCATGCCGGTAATCAACAACACGTTATTCATCCAGGGCAGGATGGAAGTCAGGGAAAATGCATCATAGAACCGGATCATCGCAATAAATCCTGCATTCATAAGTACAGATGAGAGTGTGGCCCCTACCAGGGAAGGTGAAGCATCCTTCGCATCGATGTCAACGGTAAATAATGGAACCAGCGACATCTTCACGCTAAATCCGGTAAGTACCAGCAGAAAGGTTGCCTTCAGCCATACCGGATTGAGGCGTGAAGCTTCACTCTTGATCGCAGCGAATGTGAAATCCACATGTCCTATCTTGTGAGCAGCCAGGCCAAGAAACAAGATTCCTGCAAAGGCAATGGCGATGCCTATCGAGGCGATGAAGACATATTTCCACGTTGCCTCCAATGAATGCTGATTCCGGTTGTGATAGATCAAAATGGATGCGCCGAGCGTAGTGGCCTCCATAGCGGTCCAGAGTACGCCAAAATGCTGTGCAAACAGTACCCCTGTAATAGCGCCGGTAAAGAAGATTGTCCCGGCATTGTGAAGCGCCATGGCCTCACGGGGCACGTTCCGGTATTCTACGAAAGTAATGTAATGGATCCCTGAAAGGACGCTTACAATAATCAGTATGATAAGGAAAATGAATCCAAGCCTGTCGCAGTAGAAATATTCGCCCAGGGGCTCACCAAGATGCTCGTAAAGATTGAAGGCAATGAAGCCCAAGCCTGCCAGGTAAGTAAGCACCATGACATGTGTCAGTACCCTATGTCTTACGAAGTACGTGATGACAGCCATCACCACGGTAATCATAAGGAGTTGAATGAGCGACACGGCTTAGTCTTTTAACTGTGAAAGATGGGTCGCATCGGTTGTCTCAAAGTGATCCTTGAGCCGGTTGAAGATCAACCCCATAATCAGAACACTGGTGAAAATATCCAGGAGAATGGCACTATTGACAAACATGGGCATCTCTCCGCCGAGGGCAATGGACAGTAGGAAAATCCCGTTTTCAATAACCAGGTAGGCGATCAGGTGAGTGACGAGGTCACGATTGTTGATGGCAATGAAAAGACCAATAAAAATCGAGGAAGTAGCTGCCGTGAAATATTTTACATCGAGGAATTCCTCATGCATCTGGTGAGATATTACGAAGCTCACCACAATAAGCGCCAATGCGAGCAGGAGAGAGTAATAGCCCTTTACCGGTGAGTGCTGATGCCGGTGGGCTCTGCCTTTTGTAATAGCCTGGAGAAAAAGGGGTACGAAGATGGCTTTGAAGATGAGCGTTTCGAAAAGTATCAGGATTAACTGGAGGGCCGATGTCTCCTGGAGTTCCAGGAATGAGAGGATAAACAACAGAACACCCTGGGCAGCCATCAAGGGATAGTAGCTCTTCACCATTTCAATCTTTGCGATATAAATGAGGGTGATGATGAATGATATGATGACAAAATTGATCATGACTAAATCTTGTTGTTGAGAATGATGATCACAAAAATCAAAATCAGGGAAATCGCGCTGATGGAAAGAATGAACTGAGGGTTCATTGCCATTTTGTTTCTGGCCCGGAAGGACTCTACATACCCAACGCCTGCAGCGAATACGGTTTGCAAGAGCAGAAAGGTTATGACCTGCAGTGCTACGGGCCAATCCTGCGGGATGAAACAGTTAATGCTAAGGGTATTAAGCAGGACCAGCTTAAGGTTATTGGCGATTTTGATGAGTCCAAGGTCAAAGCCGCTGTGATCCAATACCATCACCTCATGCACCATGGTCAATTCAAGATGGGTCAGTGGGTCGTCCACAGGCAGTCGACTGTTTTCAACCAGCGTGAAATTGGCCAGCACATAACCCGAGATAATGGCGATGATTACGGCATACCGGTCAGCGTAATGCAGATGGCTGTAGATGTCGTGAAAGGAAGTGTATCCTGTAAACATCGCAAGCGATCCCATCAGGATGAAGAAAGCGGGCTCAGCCAATAATGAGTAGAATGCTTCCCGGTTGGCGCCCATACCTTCAAAACCGCTGGAAACATCCAGGGCGCTGATGATAATGAGGAACCGGCCGAGCGCGAGCAGATAGGCAAACATGACAAAGTCTCCAGGGAAAGAAATTACAGAAGGATACTGGTCGAAGGGCACCACCAAAGCAGCAACAATCACTGAAGCCAGGTAGGTTGTTGCCCCCAGTTGAAATACGTAGCTGGATACACTGCTGTACACACTCCCTTTCTTCAGTAACCGGATGATGTCGAGCCATGGTTGAAAAACTCCCGGACCCTTTCGTCCGCTAAACAGTGCTTTCGTCTTCACAATGATGCCGGGTATAAAGAGTGAGCAAATCAATATGATGAGTAGGGAGACCATCTCAAATGACCTGTAGGAATGTGAGCAGTGCAATTAGTGCCAGGAACAACATTGGATAGATGAGATAGTGATGGATATAACCGGTTTGTGCCCTTCCAATGAGTGGCAGGTATTTTACCAGAAAACCAATGATTTTCATGATCGCCGAGCGCTCTATCCGGTCCCCTGACTCTGTATGGAAAGTTCTCTTGGCAGGGAAGATCTCCTCTTCACCAATCACCTTATAATCCTTTTTAAAGATCACAAATGGCTCTGCCAGTTGAGCCAGGCTGTCCGCATAGGATGTGGGCGTATATTGGTGACGGTAATCACCCGCAGTATAACCGCAGCCCCAGGTCGGACCTGTTGTGACGACAACTTTTTTCTGTTGTATCCATTTCAGCAAACCAATTGCGATCATCACCGATAGAAAAATGATATTGATCAAACTTACGTTGGTCATGGCGGCCGCAGGAGCCGTTTGGGTCAGCGCCGTGCCGCCCAGCCAATGAAAAGTGGCAAGACTTTCCTGAAGGGGATACATCAACCACTCAGGAAAGATTCCTATAAGGACAATCGCAAGAACAATAGGCGCTAGCGCTGCCAGCATGGTCCAGTGCGTGCTCCGGAGTTCATATGGCTGTGCACTGCGGTGGGTTCCGAGAAAAGTCATTCCAAAGGCTTTTGTAAAACAGTAGAGGCAGAGTCCGCCGATCAATGCCAGGCTCACAAATCCGGCAAGTCCTGCCAGGAACATTGAAAAGCCTGCCGATACGAAGTCGTGAACGATCCCGTTATAAATAAGGAACTCAGAGACAAAACCGTTGAATGGTGGGATACCGCTAATAGCGAGAGCACCTATCAGGAAAGCCAAGGATGTGAGCCGCAGCGGCCCTGCCAGGCCACCCAGTCGGTCCATGTTGACGGAGTGGGCTGCGTAATAAACATTGCCTGTTGAAAAGAAGAGCAGTGACTTGAAGAGCGCGTGATTGACACAGTGAAGCAGTGCCCCTGCCATGGCAAGGGACGCGAGCACAGAGTCACCGGTTGCATAACCCAGGATTGATAGTCCGATTCCGATTCCGATGATGCCAATGTTCTCAATGCTGTGATAGGCCAGCAGACGTTTCAGGTCGTGCTGCATGATAGCCAGTACTACACCCAGAATTCCTGAAAGAATGGCAACCACAAGTACGATGGCCCCACATACCATGAAGTCATCCTTAAGATAGGAAGTCACTCTAAGGATTCCATAGATTCCCATCTTGATCATCACGCCACTCATCACGCCTGATACATGTGACGGAGCAGCCGGGTGTGCCCTTGGCAGCCATGTGTGCAAGGGGATAAATCCTGCTTTGATGCCAAAGCCAATGAAAAAAGCGAGGAAGACCACGACATTGTTATGGGCAGCAAAGTAGGATGCAAGAGCAGAGAAACTCATTTCGCCGGTAGCATCTTTTACCAGCAGAAATCCGAACATAATCATGGCAAACCCGAAGTGCATTTGCAGCAGATAATTGATTCCTGTCTTTAACGTCTCTTCCTTTTCGGCTTCGAAAATGACAAGGATGAAGGAGGTGAGTGACATCAATTCCCAGGCGAGCAGGAAGGCGATGCCATCGTTCAGTGCGGTGACCATGATCATGGCTGCGTTCAACCAAATGAAGCTGAATAAGTGCAGCGAGATGGTTGTGGCCCGTTTTTTTGCTATGTAGGGCTGGAGGTAACCTGCGGCATATACTATGCCCATGAAGCAGATGAAGTTTATCAACAGGATGAAGAAGGCGCTCAGTTTGTCAATCTGTAAAATGATTTCACCGCTCCATGTGGCGATGCCAAGGGCGACTTGTACGGGGTTTGGCTCATTCCAGGCCTGAATGGCCCACGCTGATGTTGATAGAACCAGCATGGATTGAAGCAAAAAGGCAAAAGGGTATTGATATTTCTTGGGGAGGAAGAAAAGCAAAAAAGACGTCAGCAGCGATAAATGAAAAAACGTGATCATGGCTGCCCTGGTCGGGGTTGGACACTTAAATATAGAGGGGTATCAGCGGACTTTGTCACCTCAAAAAATATGATATAAGTCAGGTTTGATGGTTCTTTGACGATCTTTGTGATACCGTCAAATGCAATCAGTTGCCTCCGTCATTGCCCCTGCATGGATGTCCGCAATCCGGGACTTCCGCAACTACCTCAAACTGGAGCGATCGTTGTCTCCTAATTCCATTGAAGCTTATGAGCGGGATGTCGAGAAGTTAGCACAATACGTTTCAATGAATACTGCTGGAACCCGGCCTGAAAAGGTGGATATAAAATTGCTTCAGGGATTTCTTCAATATATCAATGAACTCGGCATGAGCGCCTATAGCCAGGCCAGGATTCTGTCCGGGATCAAGGGCTTCTACAAATATCTGCTGGCTGAAGAGCGGATTGACAAAGATCCAACTCAATTGCTGGAGGGCCCCCGACTGGGAAGAAAATTACCGGACACGCTGGACTATGATGAAATTGTACAACTGTTGGAGGCGATTGATCTGTCCACACCAGAAGGCGGCCGCAACAGGGCCATGCTGGAGGTACTCTACAGTTCAGGCTTGCGTGTGTCGGAACTTGTAGAGTTGCGCGCATCCAATGTGTATTTCGACCTGGGTTTTCTCCGCGTTATCGGAAAAGGGAATAAGGAACGGTTGGTGCCGATCGGGCGTGACGCCATGAAATACCTCAGAATATACCTGGAGGAAATTCGGGTTAACATTCCTGTGCAAAAGGGATTCGAAGGACATGTTTTTCTTAACCGGGCGGGGCGAAGGATTTCAAGAGTGTCTGTGTTTCTGATCATCAAAGCGCTTGCAAAGAATATCGGTTTGAAGAAAACGATAAGCCCCCACACCTTCCGCCATTCTTTTGCCACTCATTTGATTGAAGGTGGTGCAGACCTGAGGGCGGTTCAGGAGATGCTGGGTCATGAATCGATTACTACAACTGAAATCTATACGCATCTTGATCGTGACTATCTCAGACAGGTGATCAGGGATTTCCACCCCAGGAGCTGATTGGCATTCAGGTGAGACACAATTTTGTAACTTTGAATTATGATAAGAGCATTCCTTTTTCTGTTGATTCCTTTTCCTCTTTTCTCTCAAAGCATCGAAGTTGAGTACAAGAAGGACAGGGACTATACCGTATATAAGACATTCAGTTTTGGAGAGAGTGAAATCATTACACCCAAAGATCAGCGGCAAGTGCCGGATGCTACCCTCAAGGCACTGATACAGAAATCAATCAAAGAGGAGTTAATGGAGAAGGGACTTAAGCCGGTTGACTCCGCCGGAGATCTGGTTGCCACTTTTGTCGCGGGCACACAGGCGCGTTCCGATATGGAACAACTCGGTCCGCTGGGTATGACACCAGGCAGTAATGCACAAACATGGTCGCGCGACTACCGCATGGGAAGCATGATTATTGACCTGGAAGACCGCCAGAAGAACCTCATCTGGCGGATCAATGCCACTTCATTTTCAAGTTCCTCAAACAGTCAGCAAATGATTGACGAAGTAGTATCTGCCGGGTTCAAGAAATTGTCATTCAAACCCAAGAAGTCCAAGAAGAAGTAAGAATGTACAAGCGCTTCATCCGGCCCTTCCTCTTTTTCGTTGATCCGGAGCGAATACATCATTTTATTTTTGGATTCTTGAAGGGGCTAAGCCGTATCCCCGGCATGCGTATTCTTCTGAAGTCGCTCCATCAATATGAAGATCCTGTCCTTGAAAGAACTGTGGCAGGATTAAAATTCAGCAATCCTGTCGGTCTGGCCGCCGGTTTCGACAAGGATGCTCGCCTGATCGATGAACTTGGATATTTTGGTTTTGGATTTATCGAAATCGGCACCCTGACACCTTTGCCCCAGGAGGGAAACCCCAGGCCGCGGCTCTTCAGATTGATTTCAGATCACGCACTGATCAACAGGATGGGCTTCAATAATGAAGGTGTGATTGCCGCGGTGGACCGTTTGAAGAAGCGAAAATCAAAAATACTCGTGGGCGGCAATATTGGTAAGAACAAAGCCACTCCAAACGAAAATGCCGCAGATGATTACGCGTATTGTTTTGAGGCATTATATCCATTTGTTGATTATTTCGTTGTCAATGTCAGCTCACCGAATACACCAGGACTACGCGCTCTTCAGGATCGTGAGCCGCTGAAGGCATTGTTGCTCCAGGTGAAAGCACTTAGTCAGGCGAGACCGGTGGCCAAGCCCATATTCCTGAAAATATCCCCTGACCTGAATGTTCAGCAACTCGATGATGTCATCGAAATCCTGACGGAAACAGGAACGGACGGCGTCATTGCTACCAACACCACGGTGTCAAGAGAAGGTCTTCAAGCACCTGGTGCAGAGGTTGAGGCGTTGGGTTCCGGCGGGCTTAGCGGACAACCATTGACCACAAAGTCCAATGGAGTGGTGAAATATTTGCGGCGGCAATTGCCTCCCGGTTTTCCGATAATCGGTGTGGGGGGCATCATGTCGGAGCATGATGCGCTTGAAAGAATCAGGGCCGGTGCGGATCTTATCCAGATTTATACCGGATTCATATACGAAGGCCCGATGTTCGTCCGCAGATTGAAAAAGGCCATAGCGGAAACCGTCAGAGTCTCCTCCTGAGCCACAGGCTGTCGGAATCAGGATAGCATTCACTGAATTCTGGGATTGTATACCGGGACATATCGGGTCAACTTCAGGTTATACAATCCTCTCATTTGATGAATAGATTATCTATTGCCAAGGTGCCGATTGTTCTTATTTATGTTGCGTCTTGCACTTCATTTTCTGATAGAGAGCAAATTCCAAGGAATGAATATGGTGTTCCTCAGTATACACAGGTGCAGTCAGGAAATGTGAAGATGATCACGGTGGATCAGAAATACCGAGTCTGGACCAAGAAGGTCGGTGAAGGGTCAATTAAAGTTCTCCTTCTTCATGGCGGCCCGGCCTTTACACATGACTACCTGGAGTGCTTTCAAAACTTTCTTCCTCAGGCAGGCATTGAGTTCTATTACTATGATCAGCTGGGATGCGGAAATTCCGAAACACCCACCGACACTTCTTTATGGAGGCTTGATCGTTTTGTGGAAGAGGTTGAGCAGGTGCGCGAAGGCCTTCAACTGAGTGATTTCTACTTGTTTGGACATTCATGGGGTTCCATGCTCGCCATGGAGTATAGCTATCGATACCCCGATCACCTTAAGGGCGTTGTATTCAGTAATATGACCGCGGGAGCGAAAGAGTATCTGACTTACACTTCCAGCCTTAAAACGAAATTCTTCTCGGCCACAGAAATCAGGACATTTGATTCACTGGATCAGCTGGGGCAGTATAACGCACCTCTCTACCAGGACTTGCTGATGTCCAAACTTTATCGGCATGTGATATGCCAGCTTGACCCCTGGCCTGAACCGCTGACCAGAAGTTTCCGTCTTGCAAATCTTTCCATTTACACCCAAATGCAGGGAGTGGACGAGTTTCACGTAACCGGCAATTTGAGGTCATGGACTATGTGGGATCGGTTAAAAGATATCCGGACTCCAGCGCTGGTTCTAGGCGGAGTGAACGATGAAATGAGCCCTGAAGACATGAAACGGGAAGCGGAGTTGCTCCCTAACAGCCGCTTGTACCTGTGTCCGCAAGGCAGTCATTTGAGTATGTACGATGACCAACAGAACTATTTTAATGCACTGATTGGCTTTCTTAAGGAAGTGGAAATGGGTAAATTCATTGCCCAAGCCAAACTTTGATAAACATGAAGTTCCCGTTTCGAATCGTATTGAATGTATTGCTGATCGCAATCATGCTGGTGCTCCCTTCCTGGAATCGCGAAAAGAAATGGAGGAGCGATTTTGTGGCACCATCCGTTTCCCTCTGCGGCAGGATTTTTAACGAGTTGCTCCAGGCTCCGGACAGCCCGGTACCGATCTACGAGGGGTTGGGTAATCTGCATTATGGAATCGTAACCGGGAATCAGCTCGCCCAGAAGTATTTTGATCAGGGCCTTCGCCTTGTTTATGGGTTTAACCATTTTGAGGCACTGCGTGCATTCCGTGAGGCTTCCCGCCTGGATCCGGCATGTCCGATGTCATATTGGGGACAGGCACTTGCGCTGGGACCCAACATTAATGACATCAACCCAAAGGAACGGGAAGAAATGGCGAACAATGCCATGATCATGGCGAGAAAGTTTTCAGTCAACGCACCCCAAAAGGAACGTGACCTTATTCAGGCGATGTCTTCCCGATTTGACGGGAAAGCTTATACAGACCGGGAGCCGCTGAATACCGCTTATGCCAATGCCATGTCAAGGCTGGCTGAAAAATATCCCCGCGATACGGAAGTACTCACGCTGTTTGCTGACGCGTTGATGATGGGGAGTCCTTGGGACTATTATCAACCGGATGGATCACCAAAGCAGTCCACCCTCAAGGCCAGAAGGGTACTGGAAAGCGCAATGATTTTCAATTCCGGACACCCGGGAGCGCATCATTTATATATCCACTTGCTTGAGGCCTCTCCAAAACCCGAAGAAGCCATGAAAAGCGCTGAACTCCTGGAGACAGCAATGCCTGCGGCAGGTCATATTGTTCATATGCCATCTCATATTTACGTGAGGACCGGGTATTACGGCCGGTCAAATATTTCCAACATCAATGCAATAAAGGCAGATGAAGAATTTCTTTCATACACAAAGGATCAGGGGATGTACAGGGTCTTCTACTATCCGCACAATCTTGACTTTCTTAATTACGGCGCCTTAATGAGTGGTGAAAGTCAGAAGGCGATCCAGAATGGCGGTAAGCTGGCATATCAAATGAAGCCTGTTGAGAATATGATGCCTATCTACTATGATTTTTTTATAACTGTGCCTGTACTGACCTATGTACGGTTTGGGATGTGGAATGAAATCCTGGCCCTGCCTGACCCGGATCAGAAACATTTCTATTCAGTAATAATATCCCACTATGCGAGGGGGACCGCCTACCTGAGAAAGGGAAGATTAAAGGAAGCCGCGCTCGAACTTCATATTCTTGACTCAGTTTCAAGACTGGACACCTTAAAGTCATTACAGCCGTTTTACACTCCAACCGATCAGATCGCCCAGGTTCCTTTTAGCCTGTTAAAGGGTGAGTTGGCAATTGCAAATGGTCAAACGGAAGAGGGACTACGCTGGCTTCATAATGCAGCACTTGCAGAGGATAAGATCCGATACAACGAACCGCCTGACTGGAGATTGCCTGCGAGGCATTTCCTGGGCGCTGCTTTGGCCGAGAGCGGAAATCTGGCTGAAGCACAGAAGGTATTTGAGGAAGACCTGAAAATCAATCCTGCAAATGGTTGGGCGCTCAACGGGCTTCTCGCGGTTCAGCTGAAACTTGGACAGACCGAAAAGGCGAAGCAAACACGAACCAGGCTGGAAGAAGTCTGGAAGTTTGCTGACGTTAAACCCGCCTGGGCAAAGTTCTGAGTTCTCCCCAGCGGGTTCAGGGTGCCATGTGCCAGCCACTAGCCTTGACTACTTGTTGTAAGGGCTTAGTTCCTTCGAATCCTTGAATCCTGCGAGATCAAGAAGGAAAGCCTGACGCATGGCCTCCTCACGGATAGACCTCAATCTTCCTGATGCTCCGCCATGTCCGGCCTCCATATTGGTGTACAATAGAAGAGCATTATTGTCGGTCTTCATGTCACGCAATTTTGCAACCCATTTGGCAGGCTCCCAGTACTGAACCTGGCTGTCGTGCAGGCCCGTGGTTACAAGAAGATTGGGGTAGTTCTTTTTTTCGACCTGATCATAAGGCGAATAAGAGAGCATATATTCATACTGTTCCTGGATGTTGGGATTTCCCCACTCTCGCCATTCAAAGGTGGTCAGCGGTATGCTTTCGTCCATCATAGTGGTAATGACATCCACAAAAGGCACGGCAGCAATTACACCTTTGTAGAGGTCTGGCCTCATGTTTGTGATCGCGCCCATGAGGAGACCTCCGGCGCTGCCTCCATATGCAAACAGAAGATCCTTGGCGGCATATTTATTCTTTACAAGGAATTCTGAGCAATCAATGAAGTCGGTAAACGTGTTCTTCTTGTGCATCATTTTGCCCTGTTCATACCATTGGCCCCCCATTTCCTGACCTCCCCGAATGTGGGAAATGGCGTAGACAAATCCTCTGTCCAGCAGGCTGATCCGGTTTGAGTTGAACGTGGCATACATGGTAGCTCCGTATGAACCATACCCGTACTGCAGGCAGGGGTTGGTTCCGTCTTTTCTGAATTTATCCTTCCGGTACACAATCGAGATGGGAACTTTTGCCCCATCGCGGGCCGTAGCCATTACGCGCTCCGTCAGATAGTTGTTGGCGTCGAACCCACCCAGCACCTCCCGCTGCTTCAGCAGTGTCTTTTCATGGCTGACCATATTGAAATCGTAAGTTGAGGGTGGGGTGGTCATCGACTGATAGCTGAAGCGGATGTTCGGCGCATCGTATTCGGGGTTGACATCGATCCCTGCAACATAAGCCGGCTCGCCAAAATCGATCGAATGCTCCGAACGGTCTGACCATTTGATCAACCTGATCTTTGTCAATCCTTCACTCTCCTCCTCTGTGGCGAGGTGACTTTTAAACAATTCGAAACCGCGGAGGAATACATTTTCGCGATGGGGGATTACGTCCTTCCAATTTTCTTTTCCTGGTTTATTGACGGGAACCTCAACCAACCTGTAGTTAACAGCCTGCAAGTTTGTTAGGATGTAGAATTTGTCACCGGCATGATCCACACTGTACTCCACCTCATCCTGAAGCGGCTCCATCACAGTGAAGCCCGCCTGGATGTTGTCTGCATCAATGAAACGTGCATAGGAAGCGTCGGTCCTGCCTGAACTGACAAAAATGTACTTCTTCGATTTGGATTTGCTCACATAACATGACAGGGTCTGATCCTTCTCTTCGTACATCAAAGGATTATTTTTTACCCCCAGGGTATGGCGATATATCTGATAGGAACGAAGGGTTGCGGGATCCTGCTTTGAAAAGAGGATGGTCTTGTTATCATTGGCCCATACCAGATTGCCAGTAGTACCGCCGACTTTGTCGGGCAGCATTGCGCCCGTTGTCATATCCTTGAACCGCATCGTATAGAACCTCCTTCCAACCGTATCCGTGCAAATGGCCATGATATTATGTTGAGGACTGTTTACAACAAACAGATTGAAATAACCCTGATTTTTGCCCAATTCATTTCCGTTTGCGATTACTTCTTCCGGACTTTCGAGTGAGCCTTTTTTGCGGCAATAGATTGGATAATCGTATCCCGCTTCATAACGGGTATAGTAATAATAGTCTCCGTCCTTATAGGGCACGGACTCATCCTTCTCTTTGATTCGCCCTTTCATCTCCTGGTATAACTTCTCCCTGAGATCTTTTGTATGAGATGTCATGGTGTCGAGATACCGGTTCTCTGCTTTAAGATAGTTGATGACCGTAGTGTCTTCCCGTTCTTTGAGCCAGTAGTAATTGTCGATTCTCTTGTGGCCGTGCTTTGCCACAATCTCATACGGTTTCTTTGCTGCTACCGGTGGCTGCACATCGGGCCAGGAGGTGGTGCTTTCCGGTTTTTTTGAACACGACGTTGCCAGAATTAACCCGGCGAACAACAGGACAGTGCGTAATTTCATGGCTAATGGAATTGGATTGCGAAGATGCGCAATACAGCCTGAAAGTCAAATTGACTACGGGGCTGCAAATATGAATCAGAATGATTTGGGTACGAGGTCATGTCCCTTGAGGAGGGCCCCGGTCCATCCAATCATGATTTCATGAGTGGTAAAATTGAGACTGGATGTACTGCTGCCAGGAAGTTCAAACACATATCCAATCCTGAAATTCTTAATAAGGGCCTGTGTAAGCAAACCATAGGATTTGAAATTCCGTGTAAACAGTCCTGCGGTGTAAAACCTGTAGAATACAAGACTGGCATTGATATCCGTGGAGAGAGGTGTTCCTGAAGTTCCGCGAAGAAGCACGGAAGGTCTCAGGTACAGATTTTCATTTACCCTTACAAGATATGCGCCCATCCCATAGAAGGTATTATTGTACAATTGAATGTTCATGCCACCCTGGCTTATGGAAACGGGTATGAGCCTCGGTACAGAAAGCCCAACCAGGAATCGATCCCCTTTCAAAAGCAGACCTGCACCCGTGTTGAATTTCGTCTCTGACATGCTGAGGAAAGCAGGATCACCAGGGTCACGTATTGTGAGCAGAGAGGGGTCATTAGTGTATCGGACAAATCCCATCTGCATGCCAAAAGACAACGTGCTGGTTTTTCCAACGGGCAACCGGTACGAGCCAACAAGGTTCATTTCATTATTCTTGGTGTCTCCCAGCTGATCCTGTGAAACCAGCAATCCAATGCCCAGTTTGTTTTCATACATCGACATATGGGCATTGAAGTTGACAGTGGTGGGATTATTATCCAATCCCGCCCATTGGGTTCTGTATTGCAGGGTGGCATTGAACATGTTGTTGTTGCCCGCAAATGCCGGATTGATCAGAAGAGGGTTATTCAAATACTGGGAGTAAACAGGATCTTGCTGGGCCATGGTCGTGCAGACGCAGGCCAGCAGGAGGAAGGAAACGATGATTGGTTGAAAGCGCATTGTCATATGCTTCATCGTTTAAGTGAAATGAATCCGGTTTGCGATGGCGTTCCGCTGAAATAATCGATCCTGTAGTAATAGGTGCCTGAAGGAAGTTCGTTGCCATTATTGTTCAGACCTTTGAAAACCCTGGTGGTGTTGTTGTAGTCTTGAGTTTCGAAGACCACATCACCCCAGCGGTTAAAGATGAGAACTTTGTTATGCTGTGTATCTGGAAGGAGGTCGATATTTTCGATAAAGAAGATGTCATTGCTCCCGTCACCGTTGGGCGACACGGCATTGTACACGGTGATGTTGCCGGCAACCTCCACAGAAATCTGTGACGTGGTGCAACTGCCAAGTAAATCGCACACTTTAATGGTGAGTTTATCGGTGCCGGCAAAGCTGAGTCCTGTGTAGTCAATCCGAAGTTGGTGACCGGATGTAATGGTGGCCGTTGCTCCACTCGACGGAGGTGTGACTATAGAAAGGGAGTTCAGGTCAATATTATTATCCGGATCACTTACCCATGGGGTAAGATCAACGATAGCAACAGCACCCACGGTCGTGGTAACAGGAGTTGGGACTATTACAGGTGGCTGGTTGGCAGGGCATGTAGTGACTGTGGCAGTCACCGCATTGCGCCCGCCTTCACAGGTGCCATTATTAATGGAAACATAGAAAGTTGTAGTAGTTGTAAGGACTGGTGTTGTGTAGGTAGCATTCACTTCACCAGCTATGGCAGTTCCCCCGGAGCTTTGTGTGTACCAGCGATATTGTCCGTTGCTGGCACCGCTGGCGGTCAGTGTTATTGAGGTCCCCGAACAGCCTGATGCACCTGTTGTGCCGGGAACGGACGGGACAGTAGCAAAGAACAGTCCTTCGTTGTTTGTAATGACTTCAACGGCGTTGTCTCCGTTGATCCTGCATCGATAACGACCAAGCCCAAAATTGCCTGCAGTATTTACTGAGAGTGAACTGGTGTTTGTTCCTGCATACCCTCCACTATTGGAGATATCGGCATAGGGTACGATTCCATCAGGTGAGAATTGCCATTGATATGTGATGTTGGTGGTACCTGTGGCAGCAGTGGTGTACGCTGCAGTAAGGCCCGGGCATACCGTTTGGTCCAGCGGTTGCTGGGTAATGCTGATGTTGATGGAGGTCATCTTGTTTTCAAATACCATCAGTTTATTGCCGGTTCCGCCGGATCCTACAACAAGCAGGTCAGGCTTGCCGTCGAGATTGACGTCTGCAGCGGCAACACCTGTTGGCGTGTTGCCCAATGAGATGGCAACGCCGGCCGCGAAGTTCAGATTACCCGGTGTGGACGTATTTTTGAAGATGACAATGGTGCCGCCGGCGGCTACAGCAAATTTGTGAACACTGATGATTTCCGGCAGCTTATCTCCATCAAGGTCCTGTAAGGCCAGGTTGTAGCCAGTACCACTGCCCACAGGGGTCGTCAATACCAGTTCCTGAAAACTGATGTCACCAACCACGGAATTGTTCAGAAGGGCGCTAACATTAGACGACGCCGCAAACACGATGGCCATGTCAGCGTAGCCATCCCCATCGAGATCTGCAGACCGGATTTCTTTTGGGCCTGTTCCGCCTGCAAGACTGGAAGTTCCCCAAAACAGGAGCGACTGGGGAGTAATCGGTCCATATTTCTGCTGACTCAAATATGCTCCGTATCCGCTTGTTGTTCCATACTCTGTAATAATAATATCATCGAATCCATCTCTATCAAAATCATCTGCAACAATTCCGCCGCCGGAATAGGTTCGGGAGAAATTGACAGAGTTGGGGTTATAGGTGGAATATTTCCCGTTGTTTACAAAAACTCCGTTGATACTTTGGTTTTCATACACAAGCACGTTGGCGCTGCCGTTGGTGATGGCCAGATCTATTTTACCGTCAAAATTGAAATCGCCGGGGGTAATGCTGGTGAAATTACTCACACTGGTACTCACGCCTCCGGGACCTGAGGCAAAAGTTATGGCTCCCGGGCTACTTGTATTCTGCAACAGACCGGTACCGTTATGCAAATCAATCTTACCATCCCCATCAATGTCAAGGACAGCCATGTTGGCACCGAAGTTGCTGTAAGGCGTTCCCACCAAGGTGAGCGAGGAAGTGGTTATGGGAGCACCTGCCGTAGCTGTATTTTGAAAAATCTTTGCACCGCTCCCATCCGCCACGGCAACGTCAGCCTTTCCATCATCATCAAAATCCGCAATCAAGAGTGCATCCTTGGGACCCGCTGCCATGGCGAAGTCAACATTAGGACCGAATGAACTGCTGTTGATGATCCGGGGAGTTCCGAAGGCTACATTGAATTGCTTGCTGTAGTCCGTAAGGCCATGGATGGTTACACTGATTTTGCCTGATTCACCTCCTGTTGGAATTTTGACGTCTGTGGCGGTGTTAGAAACGGATCCTGTAGTGGTAGGTATGGCGCCCAGCCTGAATTTGGGTGCCGTAAAATTGGTATTCAAAGAATTGCCGGAAGCTGTAATAAAATTCCCGGTACTGCCTGACGACGGCATACTTGAAATGACTGGAGCCGGGTAGTGTTCATTTCTGAAAAGATAGACACCTTTCTCAGTAGCAGTGGCTGCATTATTTGAATAGACTGTCGCGATGTCCGGCTTGTTGTCTCCATCGTAGTCGGCCACTGCCGGAGCAAAGTAATTTAGGAATGTGCCACTCTGACTCCCCTTGAAGAGTGAATTCGTGAGGAATGAATTATTGAAAATTGATCCGGCACTCCCCACATTTTCAAAAACCCCGGCATCATAAGTCCCCACTACGACTATATCAACTTTCCCATCAGCATTGAAATCTGATATTGCGAGACCGTTCGGATTGTCCACCGTATTAGCAATCGTGATCTCGCCGGAAAAAGAGCCTGCATTAAATGTTGTTCCGTTATAGATATTCTGGGAGATGTATAGAAACTGGGCAGCATTTGCGCTCCATGCAAGATCCAGTTTACCATCACCATCGAGGTCGCCCAGACAAATCTGGGCGTTAAATAAGTTGGTTGCCGGCGTATATGTGAATGGGTTGTTCATGTTTATGCTGCCCGGCGAGGAATTGTTGGTAAACACAGAGAAGGTGTTACCATTGTACCCGCAAGCAATTATTTCCGGTTTTCCATCGCCGTTCATGTCACCTGCAACTAGGTCGCTGAAGCTTCCGGTCGCGGAGATGCTGTAGCCATACCCCATATCAATGTTGCCTGGCGTACTCAAGTTCTGGTTGATCCACAATCCGCTGGGAGAGGTCCCATTGGTACACATGACATCTTTTTTCCCGTCACCATCAAGGTCGGCGATGGTTATAGGCCCTGCAGCATAGTAAGCGAATACAAAGAATTTCGGCAGCGCGAATGAAATGGCTCCGGAGACACTTGTATTCTGGTACACGGCGATAAAGGCGCTTGCGGAAGAAGAAACGGAGGCCACTACATCAAGCAGGCCGTCTGAATCCATATCCGCAAGCGCGATTTCACCAAGCCCCTGCGCAGTTCCCGGAATCCCGGTAAGAGTAAGTGTAATGGGTGTGGAAAATGTCGAAGCGGATAGGGGGTTGCCCGTTTTCAGATTTCGGTAAGCAAAGATTTTAAGAGTAGAAGTTTCTGTTACAATCAAATCTATCGCCCCGTCTCCATCAATGTCACCTTTATCTATTCCACCAAACCGGTTGTCATTGTTCCCCATGCCAATTAAATTCTTGTATCCTGGTGTTCCGGATGCATTGATGATGCGTCCGCCAAAGTCTTTGTTATTGTCGAAGAGCGGACTGAAACTGGTAGTGGACGAACCTGATAGTCCTGTAGCAAGATTCTCCACCGTGATCTGACCCCAGGGTGTGCTAACAGGAGTGGTAACGATGAGTTGTGTCGGTGTGGCCGAGGTCACAACAGCGCGACTTCCATTAAACATGACAACATTCTGATTGATTGCGCTGCCAAAGTTGTTGCCCGCTATGGTCACCGTGGTGCCGGGTATGCCGGAAGCCGGGGTAAATGAAGATATGACAGGAGCGCTACCACTGTTTTGTACATTAAGCACAACATTGTCCAGGCTGCCAGTGCTGGCGCTTGCAGTAGTATACTTAAGGCGGATGGTCATTGAGGTGATATTTGATAAGACCTGTTTCATTTGGGTCTGAGTCGGTGCTGCTCCTGCAACTCCCCCAACATGCCAACCGGCTACTGTTTCATTGAGCTTGGCGGTATAAGATGTAAAGCTGGTGCCTGGTTTGCTTGCCAATTGAAAATAAAGTGAGAGGCCAGGGCTATTTATAATAAGGTCACCTGCTGAGTTATCAGTTCCTGCCGTTGAAACTTTCAAATCAAAGTTGAGATTCTGATTGTACGAAGTGGTGTGGTTTCCAAGGAATTTTGCGGGTGCTGAAAAAACGTAGGCAACAGAGGTATTTGGTACCGTAAAGTCAATATAGCCACCAGCATTATAAATTACGGAGGAGGAGCCTCCAGTGGATGTGTTGAAAACTGTCCAGCCATCTGCATCAACGCTAAAGTTACTTTGAACTTGAGCCGCCGCCCCGATACGGACAAACAGAAGAAGGAAAACAAAGGAGCGTCTCAAAAACATTGCCATACCAATACAAATTAGAATCTTATGTCCATCGGATAGCCCCCTCAAAGGTAACTATTGACAATCAGCTTGGTTTTACGGTTTCCCTCGTTTTTCGTTAGCTTTGGAATACTTTTTAAACTTAGATGGCGGAAAACACCTACAAGTCCAACAACTTTAAGAAACCAGAGAAAGAAAAAAAGAGCAAAAGCAAATCGGGATCCAGGTTCAATTTAGAATTCTTCAAGGATCCGCGTTTTCACCTCGCGTCAGGGTTCTTCCTGCTGATTTTGTCTCTCTTCCTTTTTACTGCATTCCTTTCTTATCTGTTTACAGGAAAGGCGGACCAGAGTGTGGTGGAAGGTTTGGCGGACAGCGGTTTGCTGGAATCCGGCAAAGAAGCAGACAATTGGCTTGGGCTGTATGGGGCCATCACCTCTCATTATTTTGTATTCAAGTGGTTCGGCATTTCGGCATTCTTTATTCCACCGCTGCTGTTCCTCCTGGGCTTTCGACTCGTGTTCAAGCGTGAACTCCTGTCATTCTATAATGTATTCATCTTGTCTGTCTTCGCAGGATTGTGGCTCTGCCTTCTGCTCGGCTACCTTACCCACAGCATTGCGGGAGCAACAGAAATCAGTTTTCTCAGTGGTGGACTTGGCTATGAGCTGGCCTACCTGGCCGATAGTCTCCTCGGCTGGGGTACATTCCTTTTCCTGGTGCTTTCCCTTTTCATCTTCATTATATACTTCTTCAATGTAACCAGTATCAATGCATTTACGGTGAGAGATCCGAAACCGATGGGCAATGATGCATTGATGACAGAAGAAGAGCGCAATTCGAAGTATTCAGATGAACGAGATAACTGGCCAGAACTGGCAACAACCGAACCCGTTGCTGTTCCTGTGCCGGAACCCAAGGCTCCCGAACTGGTTGCTGAGCCTGTCAAACCAGCGACAGAATTGAAGCTGGACGTTGAGGCGCCGAAAAGGGATAAGGAAAAGAAACCTGAACCGTCTTTCGTCATCGAAGAGCCAAAGAGTGATACAGATCAACTGGCTGAACAACTGGTAGAGCAGCAGGGGTTCTATGACCCCGCACTTGATCTGAAGAATTATAAGTTTCCGCCGCTCGAATTACTTAACGAATACGATACCGCCAAAGTGCAGGTGACCCAGGAAGAGCTCAATCAGAATAAGGATAAGATCATTGCCACGCTGGTCAACTTCAAGATTGGCATTCAGAGCATCAAGGCAACCATTGGACCTACGGTTACCCTTTATGAGATTGTTCCTGATGCCGGCATCAAAATCTCGCGTATCAAGAACCTGGAAGATGACATAGCCCTCAGTTTGTCTGCCTTAGGCATCAGGATTATTGCGCCAATTCCCGGAAAGGGAACAATTGGCATCGAAGTACCTAACAAGAATCGTGAGATGGTTGGCATACGGTCGGTATTGTCAACCGTGGCTTTTCAGAAGACTGAGAAAGAACTACCAGTGGCATTGGGCAAGACCATTTCGAATGAGGTATTGGTGATTGATCTCGCCAAGATGCCGCACCTGCTGGTTGCCGGCGCGACGGGTCAGGGCAAATCCGTGGGCTTGAATGTGATTCTTACCTCATTATTGTATAAGCGTCACCCCAGTCAACTGAAATTTGTTCTTGTCGATCCAAAGAAAGTGGAGATGTCACTTTTCAGTAAGATCGAAAGACATTACCTGGCCAAGCTTCCCAACAGCGAGGAGGCCATCATCACCGATACGAAGAAAGTGGTGAACACGCTGAATTCCCTGTGCATTGAAATGGAGAACCGATATGAGATGCTTAAGGAAGCTGGAGCCAAAAATCTTAAAGAATACAATGCAAAGTTCATTGCCAGGAAGCTTAACCCCAAGGAGGGGCATCGGTTCCTTCCGTATGTAATCCTGGTCGTTGATGAGTTGGCCGATCTGATGATGACAGCGGGCAAAGAGGTGGAAACTCCAATTGCCCGGCTTGCGCAGTTGGCACGCGCCATCGGCATACACCTTGTTGTTGCTACACAACGCCCTTCCGTGAATGTCATTACGGGTGTAATTAAAGCGAACTTCCCGGCCAGGCTTTCATTCCGCGTTACATCCAAAATCGATTCGCGCACTATTCTGGACACAGGGGGTGCAGATCAGCTGGTTGGGATGGGTGACATGTTGCTTTCGGCAGGATCAGATATTATCCGTTTGCAGAGCCCATTCGTGGATACACCGGAAATAGAAAGAGTGTGCGAATACATTGGATCCCAAAGGGGGTACGAATCTGCTTACCTCCTTCCTGAATATGAAGGTGATGAGGGAGGGCCAGCAGACGTGGATCTGTCTGAGCGGGACGCTCTTTTCGAAGAAGCCGCCAAACTGATCGTTGCTCACCAGCAGGGGAGTACTTCCCTCATTCAGCGCAAGCTTAAACTGGGATATAACCGTGCCGGCCGGCTGATCGATCAGCTTGAGGCCGCGGGCATTGTCGGTCCATTTGAGGGCTCGAAGGCCCGGGAGGTATTGGTGAAGGATGAGTTGAGTTTGGAACAATTATTGAGTGCACTCAATGAAAAGCACGGCCAATAGCTAAATTTGCGGCCAATCTCAATGAAAAACCCACCTCCGACCATGAAAAAGGGATTATTCGCCATCCTTTTCACCTTCGTCTGCTCTGCCGCGTTTGCACAATATGACCCCAAGGCGCTGGAGATCCTGGAGGCCATGAGCAAGAAATACAAGGCTCTGCCATCTTTTGAGGCAGCGTTTTCATACACACTAACCAATGATGTTGAAAAGATCAACGAGGAGTTCAAAGGCAAAATGACCGTGAAGGCAGAAAAATACCGCTTGTCTCTTCCCGAGCAAGAGGTGGTTAACAACGGTACGACAATTTGGACTTATCTGCCGGATGCCAAAGAGGTGAACATTGATAATTTCGATCCGAATTCAGACGACCTGAATCCATCCAAATTCTGGGAGATATACAAGAAAGGGTTCAAGTATCTCTATCTCGAAGATAAGACGGAAGGCGGCGTGATGTGTGAAATTGTGGATCTGGTTCCGGAGAAGAAGGATGCCCAGTATTTCAGGGTTCGAATGAACATTGTAAAGAAGGATAAGAGTATTCAAAGCTGGACCATGTACGACAAGGCCGGTAACCGTTATAAGTACACCATTACGAAGTTTACCCCAAGTCCTAAGCTGGATGACTCATTCTTCAACTTCGACGTGACAAAGTACCCGGGGGTTGAAGTGATCGATTTACGGTAATCCTGGTATCTTCCTACGATGAACAGACAAGAACTCATCGATCAGATACGGAAGAAGAAATCATATTTATGCGTAGGGCTGGATACTGATTTCTCCAAAATCCCTTCACACCTCCAGTCTGACCCTGATCCGCTATTTGCCTTCAACCGCGGGATTATTGAAGCCACAGTCGATTACTGTGTAGCCTATAAACCCAACCTCGCCTTCTATGAGGCCCTTGGTGCGCGCGGATGGGAAAGTCTGCAGAAGACCATTGACTATATACCCAAAACACACTTCACAATTGCTGACGCGAAGCGGGGCGACATTGGCAATACTTCCACGCTTTATGCGAAGGCATTCTTTGAGTCTCTGAAAGTGGATGCGTTAACGGTGGCGCCCTACATGGGTTCTGATTCTGTCAAACCATTTCTTGGATTCAAAGACAAATGGGTGATCCTGCTGGTGCACACTTCTAATCCGGGTAGTGCGGATTTCCAGTTACTGGAATCACGGGATGGAAAAAGATTCTATGAGAATGTCCTTCTTGCCTCACAGCAATGGGGTACACCTGAAAACCTTATGTATGTTGTAGGTGCGACAAGGGCCGATAAGATTGCGGCAATACGAGCGCTTGCGCCAGAACATTTCTTCCTGGTTCCTGGTATTGGAGCACAAGGTGGCGATCTGGAGGAGGTTTCAAAACATGGATTGAATAGAGATATCGGGCTTCTGGTGAATGCTTCACGTTCTATTTTGTATGCATCATCCGGCAAAGACTTTGGGGAGCAGGCGGCCGTAGAAGCAGGGAAGCTTCAGCAACAAATGGAGAGAATCCTGAACTCCCGATAATATGAGAAAGTCAATTTACTTGTTGCTAATGTTCAGCATGGCATTTACTTCTGCTCAGCAGGAACCGGAAAATATGAAAGGGATGGTGGATCGTCATAATTTCTGGCGTAAGAAAGTGAATGTGCCTGATCTGAGCTGGTCACCTGAATTATCGGCATTTGCGCAAGCCTGGGCGGATAAGCTTGCTGCTGAGGGATGCAATATGGAGCATCGGCCTCGATCCGGGAAATGGGGGAGTTCGTATGGAGAGAATATCTACTGGTCTTCCGGAATGAAGAACACCCCCGACGTGGTAGTCGATAACTGGGCTTCTGAAATTCAGAATTTCGATGCTAAAAAAGGCAGCTGTAAAGGTAGCGTGTGCGGCCACTATACACAGGTTGTTTGGAGAAATACACAGCGCGTAGGATGCGGCATGGCAAAATGCGGAGATCAGGAAATATGGGTGTGTAACTATGATCCACCTGGAAATTGGGTGGGTGAAAAGCCATACTGAATTAAGAGAGGTGGGTTGGGCATGCCTGAAGGCAATCGGGATCAATGCTCATTTGAACAATTCTTAATCATAATTCACCTGATTGGAAATATTTCTCAATTGATCAGGTTTTCCTTCATAGTGCTTAGGAGGCTATAAGCAGACTATTCACTAATTCGCATGACCGTAACAAAGGTCATGAACGAGTCTTTTCTTCATTACATATGGCAAATGCAATACTTCAGGAAGGAGGAATTGTGTACTAAGGAAGGAGAAGTGGTCCAGGTACTCCATCCGGGAACACTCAACACACACGCAGGCCCCGATTTCCACGCGTCAAGGATACGCATTGGAGGTATGGAGTGGTCCGGTAGTGTGGAGATTCACGTTCGGAGTTCAGAATGGATCGATCACCATCATGATGAGGACCAGGCATACGAAAACGTAATCCTTCACGTAGTCTGGAGAATGGATAAGATAATCCTGCGACGTGATCAAACCATCGTGCCAACAGTCGAACTCTGCGACAGAATTGATGACCGGTTGACGAAAAGATACCGACAGTTGGTCACCAGTTCATTTCAAATTCCTTGCCGTGGAACCTTGCGGGATGTGCCTGATGTGTACAAGATATCTGCCCTCGATCGTGCCTTGGTGGAAAGGCTGGAGCGGAAGTCAGATGAAATTCTTGGTTATTTTGAAGCGACGGGCAGAAGTTGGGAAGAGACTGCCTATTGGGTCCTTAGCAGGAATTTCGGCTTCAAGGTAAACAACGAACCCTTTCTTCAACTGGCGAAAAGCGTCCCCCTCCGTTACCTGAAAAGGCATGGTTCAAGCATCCTGCAGGTTGAGTCCATGCTTTTCGGTGCTGCGGGTTTCCTGGAGGGGACTGGTAATGTCGAGTACTTCAGAGATCTGCAAACCGAATACATGGTTCTGGCTTCAAAATACCGACTGCAATCACCAATGAAACGATCGCAATGGAAATTCCTCAGGATGAGGCCTGCCAACTTTCCAACACTACGTATTGCGCAACTGGCTGCAGTCCTCAGGTCTCGGAATCAGCTGTTTTCCAGCATGCTTGAATCCACAGACCTGAGGTTGTTGAAGAAATTCTTTTCATGTGAGCCATCTCCTTACTGGAGAGCGCACTATCACTTTGGCAGTCACGCTTCGTCAGAGATCCATGTGTTAGGACCAGATAGTATTCACAACCTTGCAATCAATGCAGTTATACCCCTGTGGGCGGCCTACAGTCTGCTACATCATGATGATGCACTCATGGAGCGGGCAATGGAAGTTTTGAAATCAATCCCCCGTGAGGAGAACAATATCATCAGATCCTGTGAAAATGCAGGAATAAACCTTTCTAATTCTCATGATACGCAGGCTGCTATCGAATTATTTAATAATTTTTGTGCGAAGAAGCGATGCTTGAATTGTTCAATTGGAGCTTTTCTCATTCGTCCTATACGTGAAACTGTTAATTCCAATCCTGGCTAGCCTGTGGGTATTTTGGCTTCTGTGGCTTGCGTACCGCGGCGAAGCACACAGAAGACTCTTTGTCTCTGCCTTGCTTGCAAAAGTGGTTGGTGCATCGGCTGTGAGGTGGCTTTATTTTAATCATTATAGGAGTGGGGACACGATTGGCTATTGGATGGACGCCAGGACCATTGCGGAGCACTGGCTGATCGATCCCCTTGAGACACTTGGTTTTTATTGGAATGAAGAAAGCATAGCATCAGAATGGGTGCAGAGCCTGATATACCACACTGACCGCTCTGTCTACTTCACCAAGTTTGCTGCCCTTGTTGCCCTGATCAGTTCAGGGAACTATTGGCTTATGGGCCTTCTTTTAGCAACCTTGTCGTTTGCGGGTACCTGGTATCTCTTTAAAAGCGTAAAGGAGTATTTTCCTCAGGCACTGTTTCCGGCTTCATTGGCACTTCTCTTCTGGCCTTCGGTTGTTGTTTGGTCCTCAGGGGTTATTAAGGAATCAGTCGCTTTCACAGCACTCTTCTTTGTTACAGGTCTGCTCCTCCGGATATTGAAAGGGAATCCGGTTTCGTATGGAGAATGGATACTGGCTGCGCTTTGTATTTGGTCAGGATGGAGTCTCAAGTATTACTGGTTTGCCGTATGGATACCTGTAGCAGCGACGACCATATTTATTGCCTGGATCACTTCTTTGAAGCCTGCGTATGGTCGTTATTACTTGGTGTTGTGGCCTGTCGCGTTCAGTTTGATGTTGCTGGCGGTCACATCATTTCATCCAAATTTCCATCTGTCACGAATTGTTGCTGTGATCTACGAAAACAACCAGGCGTTTGTCAGAATCTCTGAACATTATATCCAATATCAGAATTTACAGCCATCCGTCTGGAGTATGCTGAAAAATGCTCCTTTGGCACTTATCTCTTCGCTGTACCGACCCATTCCGGGTGAAACATACAATTTCATGTATGTGCTGGCGTCCCTTGAAAACTTTGTCTTGATGATTTTGACTTTGTGGATGTTGCCGTTCCTTCGACACCTGAAGCCTGCCCATTGGGGACAGGTAACAATGCCCGCTTTGGTGTACATAGCGTTGGAAGCGGTCCTGCTGGGTTTATCAACACCCAACCTTGGCACTCTTTCACGGTACAGGATCGGCTTCATGCCTTTTTTTGTCTTCATGCTCCTCCATCAAAATGTATATTTGAGGCGGAGGGGTCAGGGAATTGCCGCGTGAGTGTTGCAGAAGTACCTTTGTGGAGCCTATGGAAAACCCTGTCATAATTTTCGGCGCCAACTTTCTGGGCCGATCCGCAAAGGAAATCTTTGAAAGCAACGGAATCATTGTATATGGATTCCTTGATGACAACAAGTGGTTGCATCACTCAGAAATGGATGAAGTGGCCGTCCTTGGAAGTACCGACGATGACGGATTCCTTAAGCTCATTGGCAAAAAGTGTGAAGCCTTTGTTGCCCTCGATGATAATAAGCTTAGGAGATCGGCCGTAAAAATGCTAAATGAGGTCCGGCATGTTCAGCCCGTTAATGCCACACATAAACAAGCGTGGATTTCTACCAAAACGGAGATAGGCCATGGCAATTTCTTTGATATTGGTTTTTCTTCAGGACCTGGATCCAAAATAGGCAGTCATTGCATTCTGCATGCCCATGCTCATATTGGTACCGGAACTACCGTTGGGGACTTCGTGCAAATTGGCGCGGGAAGTGTGATCAACCCCGGTGTGACTATTGAAGATGATGTATTCGTCGGTTCCGGTGCCATTGTGGTTTCCGGCGTTACACTTGGCAAAGGTTCCAGGATCGGTGCAGGATCAGTAGTAGTGGCCTCTGTTAAAGGCGGCGAGACAGTTTTTGGTAACCCTGCTCAGCCGATAAAGGCCTGACCTCAAGGGGTAGTCATGCTGTCCATGCGGACAATATGCCTGCCGGCCTTCAGCGGATCATCATTGTAGAAGCCGGACAGGATTCTGTGGGCGATCTGCTCGATGATCAACTCTTCCTCTGATTTTCCCTCCTTGCCGCGCCAATATACGCGCTTGGGATGTTTCTTCATGTCTGTCACGTAAGACCGCGCCTGGATGTATTGGTCATCCGTGAAGGTGATAGTGAAGCAGGTGCGAACTTTCTGTGTTTCCATAATAGTTTTTGGTTTACAATGCCTGTGCCAAAGATTGCTACTATAATTTTAGGGAAAATTCAGACTACCCTGCAAATATGCGCCCGCCATCGGGCGGAAGTGTTCGGAGGTGGGACAGCCATAAGATTCTTATAATCCATGCGGGACTATCACATTCATACATTAGCCAATGGCATCCGGGTGGTTCATAATCCGGTGGCAAATACCGGAATTGTACACATTGGAATCATGCTGGATATCGGCAGCAGAGACGAGTCACTCTCTAACCAGGGGATAGCTCATTTTTGGGAGCACATGGCATTCAAGGGAACGAAAAGCAGGAATTCATTTCATATTCTTAACCGGCTTGAATCTGTCGGAGGTGAGCTGAATGCTTTCACAGACAAGGAAAAAATCCTGTTCTATGCATCGCTCCGCGATCGGTATTTTGAAAGAGCACTGGAGTTGTTGACAGACATAACGTTCGAATCAGTCTTTCCCGCACACCAGATCTTGAGAGAGAGAAATGTAATTCTGGAAGAGATGGCCATGTACGACGATGACCCGGATGGATCATTACAGGACGAATTCGACGCCCTGATCTTCAAAGGTCATCCATTGGGGATGAAAATCATCGGCACAAAAAAGACGGTTCAATCCTTCAGAAGGCAGGCTTTCCAGAGTTTTGTGAAAGAACATCTGGATACCGGGAGAGTTGTTCTCTCTGTGGTTGGAAATGTGAATCTGGATTCAGTGTTCCGGCTCGCTGAGAAACATCTTGGCAAAGTGCCCGCAACAGCGTCACACAGGAAAAGGAAAAAGTTTACGGGATATGTCCCTCGTCGCGTGAACATTCACAGGGCGGTCAGGCAGGCCCGATGTGCCATTGGAAGAACTTCCTTTTCTGTTTCAGACCCGCGGAGAAACCAGTACTATTTGTTAAATAACATTCTGGGTGGTGCCGGCATGAATTCAAGGCTGAGCTTGGCGCTGCGCGAGAGGAGGGGCCTGGTATATTCCGTGGGGTCGCAATTTGTACCGTTCACCGATACCGGTCTCTTTGTAATTTCTTTTGGGACCGAGCCTAAACAGGTGGACAAGAGCATAAGGGTTGTAAAACAGGAATTGGATCGTCTCCGGCAGGAACGAATGGGGATCCGTCAGCTTAAGATGGCAAAGGAACAAATTATGGGACAGGTTGCTATGGCTGAAGAGAGCAACATCAGTTTCATGATGATGATGGCCAGGAGCCTGCTGGATATTGAACGGATTCCTTCCCTGGAGGAGATATTCTCAAAGATAAACGAGACCGATGCTGAAGACCTTCGACATCTGGCAGAGGGATTCTTCATTGACAATCAAATGAGTTACCTTGTTATGGAACCAGCATCATCATGAATGAAATTGTTTCACCTGAAATTCAACGGTATGCGGAGGAGCACACCTCTGTTGAACCACCGCTGCTGAAGAAGATTGGCCGGGACACCTTTGCAGATGTCCTCATGCCAAGAATGTTGTCGGGACACTTGCAGGGAAGATTTCTTGCGGCGATTTCAAGGATGATTCGCCCACGAATGATCCTTGAGATAGGCACCTACACAGGCTACTCTGCACTGTGCCTGTTGGAGGGGCTGCAACCAGGAGGAAAGCTTATTACCATTGACATTAACGAGGAGCTTGAAGGACGCGTCCGCCAATACTTCAAAGATGCCGGTGTAGAGGCAAGGGTAGACTTCAGGATCGGTAAGGCCAGTGACATCGTTCCAGGTCTTGATGGTCCATTTGATTTGGTATGGTTGGATGCTGACAAAGAGAACTATAGCCTCTACTATGATCAGGTTATTGATAAGGTTCATTCCGGCGGATGGATATTGGCCGACAATGTACTTTGGAGCGGTAAGGTAATTGGGGGCGATACAGACAAAGACACACTGGCGATGAGGGCATTCAATGATAAGGTGATGGCAGACGCAAAGGTTCGCACAGTCATGCTACCTGTCAGGGATGGTATTTCGCTGATACAGAGGATTTAAGAAAAAATCCATATATCTTTGCCTGCGGATGAAGCTACTTGCTCCAGCACTTATTTTTTGCGGAGCTGCCTTTGCACAAACTCCGCAGGTGCCTCACAAGATGCAGTTTGCCGGAATGACACTCACAATCCATGATGAGGTCAGACGGGAAATTCAGCACGACGTGGATGCACTGACGCTGCATCCCAAGTATTTCAACATCAAAGCTGAACGCGCCAGAACTTACTTCCCGATCATCGAGAAGATTTTTACTGAAGAAAGACTCCCTGAGGATTTTAAGTATCTCGCGCTCCAGGAAAGTGCCCTCGTTCCTGATGCAGTCTCAAGTTCCAATGCAGTCGGGTTTTGGCAGTTCAAGGATTTTACCGCCAAAGAGATGGGGCTTAGGGTGGATGAAGTGGTGGATGAGAGAATGAACATTGCAAGTGCAAGCCTTGCCGCTGCCCGGTACATTAAGCAATGTAATCACTATTTCAACAATTGG
>JAFEAM010000007.1:0-1703 GCA_018266395.1 Bacteroidota bacterium
GTTACAGGTCTAAGTTTCTTCAGCGCCATCGCTATTTCAATTAAACGTTGCTATAAAAATCGATCACTTCACCTTCAGCAAGGGTCACAATGGCCTTCTTGTAGTTGGGCTTGCGGCCTGCCAGGGTACCAGCTTTCGTATATCTTACTTTCTTCTTACCCATGACGCTGAGTGTGTTTACACGCTCAACATTCACGTTGTACATTTTCTCCACTGCGTTCTTGATATCCACCTTGTTGGCATCAATGTCCACAATGAATCCGTACTTACCCTTCTCATTGAGGGCAGAAACCTTTTCGGTTACCAGGGGACGTTTCAGGATACTCATGACGCTTACTTTAAGAGGTTATCAATTTTCTCCACAGAACTCTCTACGAGGATCAGCTTGTCAGCATGGATCACATCATAGGTGTTGATTTGTGAAGCAGTGATGACTTTCGTGTTCTGAATATTGCGGCCGGAAGCCACGATATTGAAGTTATTCTCGGGAAGAACAACCAGGGTTTTTTGTGCATCCACACCGAGCGACTTGAGCATGCTCACGAATTGCTTGGTCTTGGGTGCCTCCAGTTGGAAGTCCTCGATAACAGCTATTGAATTGTCCTTTGCTTTATAGGTCAAGGCCGATTTGCGTGCGAGATCCTTCACCTTCTTGTTGAGCTTGAAGGAATAGTCGCGGGGAACCGGTCCGAAGACACGGCCACCACCCTTGAACTGGGGGTTCTTGATGTTACCCGCGCGAGCTCCGCCTGTACCCTTCTGCTTCTTTATCTTCTTGCTGGAACCGGTGATTTCGTTCCGTTGCTTTGACTTATGGGTACCCTGACGCTGGTTGGCCAGGTAGCCCTTGATATCCAGCCAAATGGCATGGTCATTAGGCTCAATACCAAATACCTCTGAAGAGAGGCTCACCTTGCGGCCGGTTTTCTCGCCGCTGTATTTCGTTACTGCTACGTCCATCACTTTTGCAGAATTATGGTTGAGTTCTTCGCTCCAGGAACCGATCCGCTGATGAGGATCAGGTTATGCTCAGGCA
The DNA here is from genome assembly GCA_018266395.1 of Bacteroidota bacterium. Lineage (GTDB taxonomy): Bacteria > Bacteroidota > Bacteroidia > Cytophagales > Cyclobacteriaceae > ELB16-189. Next base: position 1,037 of record JAFEAM010000007.1, read on the forward strand.
CAATTTTCACCACCTTGAGGTTGGTGACTTTTACGCGCTCGTTACCCATACGTCCGGGCAACCTCTTTCCCTTGATCACACGGGATGCAAAGGAAGCGTTACCCATTGAACCGGGGGCGCGTAACCTGTTGTGCTGACCGTGTGTCTGGCCGCCAACGCCATTGAAGCCATGGCGTTTCACGACACCCTGAAAGCCGCGGCCCTTCGAGGTGCCGACTGCGTCCAGAAAATCACCTTCGGCAAACACATCCTGTACACGGACTTCCTTGCCGAGTTCGGCAATACCGTTAAACTCTGCGCTGAAGTCACGAAACTCAACCACGTCCCGCTTGGGTGTGGTGTTAGCTTTCTTGAAGTGACCTACCAGCGGCATGGATGTGTTCTTTTCTTTCTTTTCACCGAAGGACAGTTGCACGGCCGTGTAGCCATCGGTCTCGCTGTTCTTGACCTGTGTAACTACGCAAGGCCCTGCCTCAATGACCGTACAAGCGATGTTCTGGCCATCTTGGCCATACACGCTGGTCATTCCAATCTTACGTCCTATAATTCCAGGCATGGTAAACCTATTTTGCTGTTTTTAAGCCGATTTGCGGGTTTTGTGTCGCAAAAAGGACTGCAAAGATAGGAACTGGGGTCGAGTTACCAAGGGCCCCATTCAAAAAAACAC
>JAFEAM010000007.1:1778-60273 GCA_018266395.1 Bacteroidota bacterium
GTCAGGGCAGGGTATTATAGTAGTCAAACACCCGTGAAAGTTCGGCTTCCTTTAAAGGCGACAAGTCATGTTCTTTCATGTATGCCTTCACATTGTCAGCCTTGTCCCCGAAAATGGCCGGAAACTCCTTCTTCTTACCCGGGACAAGCTTCAATTCCTGGCCCTGCCCGTAGTAATATTTGGCCTCTATGTAGATCTTTTCATCGATGTTTCCCACGTTAAGGGCCGGGTTGTAGTCCGCCTTTTTTACCCAGTAGGTGTACATTTTATAAAGATTGAGCTTCCCTTCGCAGACAAGCTCCACCAGGCTGGTGGATGGCACCCCATCAAACTTGAAATCTTTGCCGTTCACAAAGTAGTGGGGAATATTTGAAGTGGAGTCCAGCCATATCAGGGTCTTTACCCTCTTCGCATCCATGACTTTAATCTGGTCAGGCATTTTGAATTCAATTGCATTCGCCATGAGGTCATATCGTACCCTGTAACCCTCTACCAGCTTCTCTGAACCATAGAGTGTCATACTGGAAATCTTCCAGGCTTCATCAATGACTACCTCTGTAACTTTCTTGCCCTGGCCCATGGGGAAAATGGGAATCTGCTGACCCACGTCAATCAGGTTCCTTTGGTTCGCGCTCGCTACTCGCTGCATGAAGTCATACGATTGTACAATCTTAGGCGTCATGTTCTGGGCGAGTGTATCGATGTAGCCTGTCAAGGCACAACATACAAATATCAGCAGTCGTTTACCGGTCTCCATCCAACATCGTTTTGGTTGCTGAGAATTACTTTGTGAAGATTCACAAAAATAAACTAATACTCTACGAACTCGTCACCTTCCCTGTAATCAACATAATAAATCACCACGTTACACATCTCATCGGTGGATCTCCATCCATACCCAATCCCCTTTGCAGGGTGATTTGGATTGGCAGGATTAGCTGAAGTATTATCATAAGCTGCCGAAACGAGAATCTGAGAACCCGCAGGCAACTTTAACATGTTCTTGAACTGATAAGTCGTCTGCCAGTTGAAATCCCATTTGTTAACCCGCACAAGCGGAATCTGTTCCCCTGTTGGTGTAATTGCTTCTACTACCATCGATTTACCCACAAAGTGCATATGCGGCATGATGGAAATCAATGAGATGTCCTTCTGGACTTTGTAACGTATAAAAAATGATGGAGTTGATTCCGCTGGCAGATAGAATGGCTGATTCACAATATCATTCTCACGCAGGGTAAGCGTATACACTTCCCTGTCCACCGGCCCCTTTGCGAAATAGAGATTCACCACCGACTGATCCTTCTGAGGTTTTGAAGTAGGCGAATAGTGAATGTTCAAAACAAGGTCAGTTCCTTTAAACAAATGTTTTGCCGTACCAGGTGGGAAGAATATCTTCTGATTGCCCGGTACCCATCCATACATGAATTCATCCACAAGCGGGATGGTCTGAAAATTCCGGACGTTCGGATCCAATTCGCTCATCCCATCAATGCCCCGGATTCTTCTTGTAGTATCGGTCATCAACCGGCTGTGATGGACTTGCTTCCGGTTTCCCGGGATGAATTCGATGGCGGCTATCTTCTTGTCTTCCTGCAGATTCGTTGGCAGAACAAAGAACCGGAAGTCTTCAATGGCCTTGTCCGAAAGGGAATAATCGCTGGTCATGCGAAGAGTGAGATCCGGTTCGGCACCAGAAGCAGACGCAATAAGAGCGTGACTCCTTGGTTTCTTCCCCTTTTGCATCCCTCGCTCCACCCAGTCGCCGATAGTCCTGATCTCTGCTTCCGTTAGCATCTTCTCATTTCTGAAATGCCGGAAAGAGGGATCAGCCTTCCAGGGAGGCATATACCTTGTGCTTGTTACGTGAACAATGAAAGACCCCCTGGCCTTTACTTCTTCATAGGTAAGAAGGCTAAACGGCCCGATACCGCCGGGGTAATGGCAGGATTGACAATTTCGTTCCAGAATCGGGGCAACATCCTGGTAGTAGGTCTGAGCCATGCCTTGTCCTGCCAGGCAAATGAGCACGACCATCCATGCAACACGCATGTTGCAAATTAATCACTTCGGATTCGTCAGGAAAATCGAGCCAAGATCTGCACCGACCTAATGGTGCTTGTGCCCTTCCGATGGCATCTGAATAAAGCAACCAACCGCTTCAGTCTTTTTCGTCATTACTTCCTTGCCATTCAGGACTGCGTCAAGCGCATCCCGAAGATAGTGTTCAGTCGTCTCTGCCCTGTATCGGCCGAGCTCATAAAACCAGTTGTCGATTGCTCCCCGGTATAGAACTTTTCCGCCCCGGAGCAGGAATACCTGCGGCGTTACGGTTGCTCCAAGTTTTTTGGTCTGCGCCAGGTTTGCGTCAGGCAGGATTTTGAAACGGGCTGCATATTCATCAGCAAATGTTTTAATTTCTGAGGCTGATCTCTTTTCAGGGATGTAGGCTATCCATTCAACCTTATCACCGTAGAATTCCGACAATTCGTTTAAGCGATGCATGTACTTCTGAGAAATGGGGCATTCAAGTTCCAGGAAAATTACCACCTGGATCGGTGATGATTTCTCCTGCAAAGGAATACGCTCTCCGGAAAGAATCAGACTCGTCAGTGAGCAATATATTCCGACAAGTAATGACATGCCTACCGGATTCTCTCCACGCCGAGACCTGGCTTATCTGAACAAGACATCATGCCATCCTTGAGGATAAAGCCGCCTTTTACAATGTCCTCTGCCAAATCCAGGCTTCCGTCAAGGTCAATGTATTTGGTGTTCGAACAGGCAAAAGCAGTATGAAGTGCCGCCGTGATGCTGACAATACTTTCATCATTGCAACCCCAGAACAGATCAAGGCCTTCGTGGAGGCCCACTTCTGCAATGGTCAGACCCTGACTGATTCCGCCGCATTTCATCAGCTTGATGTTGAAAATACCTGCCGCGCGGGGAGGCTTGATCAGATTCAGCGCATCTTTCACTGAAATAAGCGATTCATCCGCTGCAATAACGGCACGCACTTCCTCAGGCAGCGCCCTCATCTCGTCCACGGCCTTTGCAGGAAGCGGTTGTTCAATTAGCTCGAGATCCAACGGGAGCGTACGCTTGTAGAACTGAACCGTTTGTTCAGACGTGTAACCCTGGTTGGCATCAATGCGGATCATGAACTTCTTGCCAAATTTCTCACGCAGCTTCACGAGGCGCTCAATGTCTTCTTCCAGATCCTTCCCTATTTTCACTTTGAGAGCCTTGAAGCCAAGCTTGCCGTATTCTTCAGCCTCCTTAAGGGTGTCAGCCACGTTCTTGATGCCAATGGTATTGGACGTTGGCATGGAGTCAATCTTTTGCCCCAGGTACTTCACGAGGGGAACTCCCAGCATTTTGGTATAAGCATCATGAAGGGCAATGTCGATGGCAGCACGTGCGGCAGGAGTTTTCGGAAATTTCTGCCACACCTCGAATAGCAGCTGGCGCAATTCCCTGATATCCCTTCCGACAAGGAACGCAAGGTTGTTTTCCGAAAGTGCAGCCTTTGTCATTTCCTGACTTTCGCCCGTCACATATTCGCTGGCGTTGCCGGCGCCGATACCGGTCAGACCGTTTTCAAGGGTGATTTCCACAAAACCGTTGAGCACCTCATCAACAGTCTTGAATGCAATGGTATAGGGCTTGGTATTGCCAAGATCGGCCTGCCAGGCCTTAATGCTCTTAATTTTCATGAATGCTTAATAAATACTGTGTAGTTAAACCTGTGCAACTGATTTCTCGATCATGTCCCTGAAGATGGGGATCAATTCGTCCACCCCGTCTTCCAGGGGGAGGATGACAGGTATACCGAGTTTTTTCCTGTATTGGGCTGCATAATCGCGGGCCTCCTGCTGTGTCATTTTCGCTGTGTTGACAGTCACAGCCACGGTAGGTGCACCGTACATGCGAATCAGTTCAATCTCGTCCTTGGGATCGGCGATGTAGGCAGGGTAGTATTCCATGTCCTTGTATTGCTTACGCGGAGGATTGTGCTGAAGAACAACAGCATTCGCGGCTGCAGACACGATCCACTCCGATCCGGCGGGTCCACTGGGGTTTCTCAATGAAGACTGCCCCTCGATGAACATGATATCAGGCTTGACTTCTTCCCAGCACTGTACAACGGCATGCTCCATCTCACCGGAGATGAAGTCATTCAGGGTGGAGTCGAAGATAAATCCATATTTGGCGCCTTGCATCCAGCCAGTCTGACCGGTATAAATCATTTCCGCTTTGAATCCGGCGGCACGCATGGCCTCCATCAGAAAGCGTGTGGTCGTGCGTTTGCCCAAAGCACAGTCGGTGCCGAGAACCGCAATCTTCGGACAATGAACATTGGCAATCTTTCCGGACCAAAAATGAAGGTCTTTGAATTTCTTGGGCTTGCGGACATCAATTATCTGAAGCCCTTTGGACCGGGCCAAGTCAGCCAGATCGGGATGATCTGAAACATAATCGTGCAGTCCGTTGACGAGATGGAATCCATTTTCAAGAGCCTCACGCAACATGGCCCGGAGTGAATCCGGAATGACCCCTCCTTTAGTTGCTACTCCGATTACACAATATTCAGCCTTTTGGGGGCTCTGGTTAATAAATTCCTGGATGGATCCATATACGGGAATATTCCTGCGTTTACCGTCAAGCACTTCACCGGCATCTTTGCCTGGGTGCTTATGGTCGATAATTCCCAAAATGTTGAACCGTTCGCTTCCCCGGATCAAACCATGCGCGGTCTTTCCGCTGTTGGTATCCAGGTAACCCGCTGTAATGACGATGGCGTTCCCTTTTTGCATAGAAAAATTTGAGGCCCGAAAATTCGGTGAAAAAAGAGAAGGGAAAAAAGAAAAGCACAGAAAAACAGGAAGGAAGTATTCAGGAAGTTCCCGGCGCTTCAATCAATCGATGAAACTGGCCGGTAATTTGCAACCTTAATTGAAATGGCTCCTCTAAGGCCAAATTGACGTAAATTCGTAACCAAATGCAGCTAAATATGAAGACTATCGGAGTGTTTTTGCTTGTGGCAATGGCCTGGACAGCACAAGCCCAGAGCCTCGTGGGTACGTGGCAGTTAACGGATGAGAAGACCTGCTTTCAGAGTGAGATGAACGAAAGCGAGACAGAAAAGGAATTGCTGCCGATGATGGGCGGTACCGCCAACAGTACCGCAAGGTTGATCACGTTTGATAAGAAGGGGCGGGGTCAGGAAGGCATCTTTTCAAGAGGAAACCGCAAGGGGACCGGCATGGAAGCTTTCACCTACAAAACCAGCGGATCCCAACTGATGATTACCGACCCCAAATCGGGCATCATTACAGAGCAATGGGTCATCGATGAACTTTCTTCAACAACACTGCGTATGCACAACGAGAAGAAAGATTGTGAATCCAAGACTCTGAACCGGGTTAAGTAATGATGGAAACAGAGGCACCTGCAAAACGCGATATCCGCAAGCTCAAACTGGATGAGCTCAAAGAATTTTTTGTCTCCCAGGGGGAGAAACCCTTTCGGGCGCAGCAGGTGTATGAATGGCTCTGGAAGAAATCCGCCAAAGATTTTGAGCAGATGACCAACCTCTCTGTGGCGACACGCGAGCTCCTGAAAAATCATTTTACCATCAATCACATTCATGTCGACACCATGCAGCGCAGTGAAGACGGCACAATCAAGAACGCCGTCCGCCTGCACGATGGGCTGGTTGTGGAGTCCGTGCTGATCCCCACCGAGAAACGCATCACGGCTTGTGTGTCATCACAGGTGGGCTGCAGCCTGGGTTGTGCATTCTGTGCGACGGCCCGGCTCAAGCGTATGCGCAACCTCAATCCCGACGAGATCTATGATCAGGTGGTGGCCATCCAGCAACAATGCGAACTTTTCTTTGGACGGCCACTTACCAACATTGTCTTTATGGGCATGGGAGAGCCTTTGCTGAATTACAGCAATGTGATCGCGGCCATCGAAAAGATCACATCACCACAAGGTCTGAACATGGCCGCCAAGCGGATTACCGTCTCTACGGTGGGGATTGCGAAGATGATCAGGAAAATGGCAGATGACGAGGTCAAATTCAATCTTGCCGTGAGCCTACACTCGGCGATCAACAAGACGCGTTCTTCCATGATGCCAATCAACGATACAAACCCCCTTGAAGAGTTGGCTGAGGCATTGAAATACTGGTACACGAAGCGGAAAAAGAAAGTCACCTTCGAATACGTGGTGTGGAAAGATATCAACGACAGCAAGGAAGATGCTTTGGCTCTGCTGAAATTTTGCAAGAACGTCCCCTGCAAGGTGAATCTTATCGAGTATAACCCCATTGACGAGGGCAGATTTCAGCAGGCATCGGACGAAGCGCTTCAGATGTATATGGATTTGCTGGAGAGCAACGGCATTACCACGAGAATCCGGAAGAGCAGGGGCAAGGATATTGATGCCGCTTGCGGCCAGCTTGCTAACAAATCTTAGCGGCTATTTAGATTTGTAGGGTAGGAGCCATTCATTCCCTTGCTTAAATTTGGACCTCTCCTAACCGGCCACTATGAATCATCTTCACCAGGAAAAGCATTTTGAGTCCTCTGAAAAGGTCCGGGATTTCGTCATCGGCATGAGCGACGGCCTGACCGTTCCCTTCGCCCTGGCTGCAGGCCTCAGCGGCGCAGTGGATCAGACTTCCATCGTCATAACAGCGGGTCTGGCCGAAATAGCCGCGGGATCTATCGCCATGGGATTGGGCGGCTACCTGGCGGGCCGGACTGAAATTGAACACTACGAGTCGGAAGAGAAGCGAGAATACGATGAGGTGGAACACAAGTTCGAGGTGGAGATCCGTGAGACCAAAGACATCTTTGCCGCCTATGGACTAAGCGAACAGCTCCAGGATACCATCGCGCGTGAAATGTCAAAGGATCCCAAGAAATGGGTGGATTTTATGATGCGTTTTGAACTCGGACTGGAGCAACCTGACAAAAACCGCGCCCTGCAAAGTGCCATTGTGATTGGAATCAGTTATGTAATTGGCGGGTTGATTCCGCTGAGTGCCTACTTCTTCACGGAGACTGCACAGCAGGGGCTGATGTATTCAACCGTCATCACGCTCATTTGCCTTGTAGTATTCGGTTTGATCAAGAGCAAGTTGACGGGACAGCCCTTATTGAAGGGTGCTGCGAGGGTAGCACTGGTCGGCGCACTTGCTGCAGGAGCGGCATTCGTACTGGCCAAACTTATTGCATGATTTCCCTGCCTGGCACAACGCCCAAACTGCTGTTGCCACGCCAGGTATTTCCCCGCAGGACCTGATTACTTCTTGCTTGCTTTAAAGAGTTTCTCTTTCTCTTCTTTGGTAAGGCTCTCGTATCCGCCATCCGAAATTTTGTCGAGGATCTCGTCAATTTCCTTCTGGGATATCCCGCTCGAGAATTTTGGTGTGGGCGGTTTTTCTGTTTTTCGATAAGTCACTTTCACCCGTGGTGAAGGCTTCGTAAGGTCCCTGAGCCATTCAAGGGTGGCTGTAATCCAGCCGCCCCAGTTCACCCCTACCTGCAGTTGTTTGATGTAGATAAAGCCCATCAGCGCACCGCCAAGATGGGCGATTTCTCCGCCGGCATTACCTCCCACCGATCCGATGAAGGAAAGGAAGATGTAGACCAGTGCGATGTATTTGATTTTGACCGGGCCAAAGAACAAGAGGAAGAAGGTGTAATCCGGGAGCAAAGTGGCCGCACCCACCATCACCGCAAATATGGCGGCAGAAGCGCCCACCATGGAACGCGTGCCTTGCAAGAAAGCAGGAGGGTTTGGAATGAGGTTAAAGACCATGAGGTAGATCACCGCACCGGCGATACCGCCCAAAACATAAAGGGCAATCATCTTGTCGCTGCCCAGATACTCCACCAGCAGCCGGCCGAACCAATACAGTGCCAGCATATTAAAGAGTATGTGGAACAGCTGGCCCAGGCTGTGCGTGAAGAAATATGTGAACAACGTCCAGGGATGGCGGACAAAGACCGGAAAAGAACTGGAAATGGAGAACTGATCGTAGACCTTCTCAAAAAAGGCGTCAAACCCAAACCACTTTGAAAATACCATCAGCACACTTAATGCAATAAAGATCACCACGTTGATGATGATCAACTGTATGTGACCGTTGTTCGGTCTTTGAAAAGCGTGTTTGAATTCGTCGAGCACTTTATCCTATACTCAAGCCATTACTACTAAGTTAACAATAAGTCATTTTCTCTGACCGGCTCATCTCCCCTGGCTTCTCCATATACTGATCAGTACAAAAGCCACAAGAGCACCCCCAAAGTGCGCGAGATGCGCCACAGATCCACTGCGGTCCATGGCATAGGTCAGAAATCCCATGACGAATACCATGTATTTCGCCTTCAACGGAATGGGCGGAAAAAGAAGCATGATCTCGAGATTAGGAAAAACCATCCCAAATGCCATCAGGATTCCATAAATGGCACCAGATGCGCCGAGCATGCTTCCACCGCCGGTTCCCATGAAATAGTTGACCACTGCATAGAGGATGCCTGCACCCATACCCGTGATCACATAGAAAGTCAGAAATTTCTTTTCCCCCCAGTAGTGCTCAAGTATGGGTGCAAATGATGCAAGCGCCAGCATGTTAAAGAAGATGTGGCCGAAACCTCCATGAGCGAACATGTAGGTGAAGAACTGGTATGGGGCGAATGCGCAGGACCCGATCGGCCATAATGAAATCAACCCTGTCAGGCCCGGACTATACTGGAACTCGATGCAACGATCTGAACCTACCGGCATCAGGTTCTGCAACAGGAAAACAACCACATTGACAATAATGAGATTGCGGACAAGAGGTGTAAGGTTGAACATCAGCGGAAATGGCTTTCGATCTTAGACGTGTCAAAAATAAAAAATGTTGTGCTGCCGTCAGGAGAATAGTTGGGATTGTGGCAGGAATGTAGTCCTTCCACGATTGCGCTCATTTCCTCGGAAGACAGCACCTGGCCACCCTTAACGGCTGCCCTGCGTGCCAGTGAGCGGCAAAGGTTATCTTGTAGAGGAATGGACAGCGAGGCTTGGTTTTGCTTGAATTGCTCCAGCAACCCTTCCATCAATTCCTTTTCATTTCTGCCGGCCGCCTCTGCCGGCACCCCGCTTATAAGCAAGGCGTTTTTGCCAAAGACTTCAAACTGAAAACCGAGTGAGCGGATCTCCTTTTCCATTTCCATCAACAGGGCAAAATCTGCCGGGGGCAACTGGATGGTTTGAGGGAAAAGAGAAGGAATACTGGTTCCCTTCTCACCTTTTAGTTTGGATTGAAACCGCTCAAAAAGAATCCGTTCGTGTGCGGCTTGCTGGTCAATGATCATCAGGCCATTCTTGACTGGACGAACGAGATAGCGGTCCTGAATCTGAAATACGATTTTCGGAACTGGTGATGGTGGTGATGCCTGATTACCCGCAGCACTTTCCATCCGGAGTTGTTGCGGATCAGGCGACAGAAGTGAAGATCCTGAACGCTCAGCCCCTTCAAACAACTTCTCCCATTCTTTCAGGTTACTTCGCTGCAGCGATGTTCCAAATTGTTCATCCAGATACTGCTCGCGGCTCAGGGCCGGCTGCTGACTCAACCTGTTGATCAGATTCACGTCGTTGGAGTAATCCAATGCCGGAGAAAGATTGTGCGCTCCCAGTGCCTGGCGCACGGCGGCATGGACAACAGCGTAGGCTGCACGCTCGTCGTCAAACTTGATTTCTGTCTTAGTGGGATGAACATTCACGTCGATATGCTTCGGGTCAATGGAGAGGAACAACACATAAAACGGGAAGTTCCCCTCCGGCAACAGATTCTGATAGGCCTGGTTGACGGCATGATTCAGATAGTTGTTGCGTATGAACCGCTGATTCACGAAGATGAATTGTTCTCCCCGGGTCTTCCTTGCCGATTCGGGTTTCCCTATATAGCCGCTCACCTTCATGAGTTCTGTCTCCTCCTGGCAGGGAGCCAATTGCTCCTGGTAAGATTTGCCAAAGAGAGCCACAATCCTCTGGCTCAGTTTGGATGGTTTCAGATCATGAAGAATTTCATCGCCATGTACGAGGCTCAAGCCGAGATCAGGACGTGCCAGCGCGATCCGCTGAAACTCATCAACGATGTGCCTCATCTCCACGGGATTTGATTTCAGGAAATTGCGACGGGCCGGTATGTTGTAGAACAAATTCTTCACGCTTATATGCGTGCCCTTCTCACAAGCTGCAGGTTCCTGCTTTTTTACCTCTGAGCCCTCCACCAGTAGAAGCGTACCCAGTTCGTGCTCTGCAGGGCGGGTCTTCATCTCCATCTGCGATACGGCAGCAATGGAGGCGAGCGCCTCTCCCCTGAAGCCCATCGTGCGGAGAGTGAACAAATCTTCCGCTGTTCTGATCTTTGAAGTTGCATGTCGTTCAAGACTCAGGCGTGCATCCGTTTCGGTCATCCCTACCCCATCGTCCATCACCTGGATCAGCGTGCGACCGGCTTCCTTGATGATCACACGTATGGTTGTAGCTCCTGCATCAATGGAGTTCTCCATCAACTCTTTCACCACTGAAGCGGGTCGTTGTACGACTTCTCCGGCGGCTATTTGATTGGCTATGGAGTCCGGAAGGAGACGGATGATATCAGACATGCCTGGAATTTGAGCTTGGCTTGTGATTACCTTTTCAGCTTGGCATACAGGTAAAGAGGCACAATCAGGACCAGGATGTATAATGCAGGCTTGCCCCAGGTAATAAATGCCATAACAAAGAGAGTCACAAACAACAATACGCCCAGGCGAAGCAGGGCTGCACTTTTTGTGGATCCTTCAGACTTGGACCTCTTCCGCGATGAATGAAACGATCCTTTTATCCTGGCGCGGTATCCAGGTACGTCTTCTGTCGCTTCTCCCCTTTCTCTTGCAATTTCCCTTTTGATGCGCTCTTCCCTTTCGCGTCTCTCTTCCTCAGCCGCATCATAGTACCTCGGCTGAAAGCTGAATCGCTTATGGTTGGGGGTCTTATTAAAAAGAGATATGAATTTCATGTCGTTGTTTTATGGACTCCAGGAACTTGTTTTCCCGGTCAACCGTTAGTCAGGCGTTCAATTAAAAGTAAAATTGTATTATTCGACTTCAATAACAAAGTTAACTCCTTCATGCTGAAAAAAGTTTTGCCACTGATCCTGATTTCCTTACAATCCTTTGGTCAGGATGCCAAAACGAGATGGGTTGACAGCGTTTTCAGCACCCTCGATCTTCAGCACAAAGTAGGCCAGTTGTTTATGGTCCCGGTCTCCTCCTATGCCACAATGCAGGAGAAGAATTCGTATACAGAACTGGTCAGGAATAACGGTATCGGCGCTGTCCAGATAATCCGCGGAGGGCCTGTAAGTCACGCCAAAACAATTAATGAATTGCAGCGTCAATCCAGAGTACCTCTGCTCGTTGGTATTTCTGCCGAATGGGGGGTGGCTCAAACGCTCGACAGCCTGACCTCTCTCCCAAAACCGATGGTGAGCGCTTCATGGAAATATGACAGCTTGAGGTTTCAATGGGCCTCAGTCATCGGTAGCCAGTTGAAGGCACTAGGGATTCATCTCAATTTCGCCCCGCATGCCGATGAAGAAATAAAGCGAAATGACTACCTCCGGTATTTCGCTAATACCCAGCAGGCCGTTGCACGTCATGCTGCCACTTTCGTTGAGGGAATGAACAACGCAGGAATTCTCACCGCAGCCAAGCATCTCCCTCGGGAACTCATGGACCCTGATAATGCTGACACGACTACGATTATCAATCTGAATGCAATTGACACCGTCAGCCTTCATGTGTTCAGCGCCCTTATCAGAAGCGGTGTAGATGCCATACTAACGGATCACATGCACCTTTCTATGCAGACTGAACGTGGACTTGTCCATGCGGGTCTCTCACAGGTATTTGTCAGTGAAGTCCTCCGAAAGCGTTTGTCTTTCAACGGCCTGGTTATCGCCAGTGTCGATGAGTACAAATCAAAAACTTCCAAAATCAGGACGGGTGAGGCGGAGTTCCTTGCCTTCCAAACAGGGAACGACCTGCTCATTTCATCAGGTCCCTCCCCGGCAGCAATCAGAAAGCTGTCAAAGCTCATCAAGAAGAACAAGAATCTGCTGGTCCAACTGGATCAAAGTGTGAAGAGAATCCTCGGCGCAAAGTATGATGCCGGGCTCAATAGTTACCATCCGGTGACCACTGTCGGATTGCGACGCAGGCTTGAATCTGTTGCAGACCCGGCACTGCGCCATCAATGGGCTGAAGCCACTCCGACATTGCTGCAGAACGGAGGAAATTTATTGCCCATCGCGAATCTTGAACAGGAGTTTCATAGTGTTTCCATAGGCAGCACCCGGGACAATGAATTTACCCGCTACCTGGAGAAATATGTTCCGTTGAACAAGGTATCCATCCTCTCCGCCAGAGACACCACGGGAGTAAGGTTTCCGGATCACTCCATCGTCATCGTCAATATTGCGTCTTTTGGCTCACAGCTGGAAGATCAGGTTGCCTCCTGGATCACCCGGCTGGGAGAAAATGTCGTTATCGTCCATTTCGGCAATCCACTGAAAGCCGCAAGGTATACCAAGGCCAAGGCCCTGATCCTGGCCTATACAGATCAGGATCAAGTGGCTTCAGTGGTCCCTCAAATCATTTTCGGCGGCCTGGCATGTAAGGGAATATCACCAGTAGCAGGAGTCACGGCCGGCAATGAATTTGAAACCAATACACTTTCCCGCTTCTCGTATGGAGTTCCGGAAGAGGTAGGCATGGACAGTCAGGTACTGGAGAGAATTCAGGGCGTTATGAAAGAAGCCATTGAATCGGGAGCAACTCCGGGATGTCACGTACTGGTCGCGAAAGAGGGAAAAGTAGTTTACGAGCAATCAGCCGGATCGTTGACCTATGAGAAAAAACAACCGGTTGAGGATGGAACAATTTATGATCTTGCATCGGTCACCAAGATTTCCGCCACCCTCCAGGCGGTGATGTATATGTACGATCATGGCATGATCGATGTGTACAAAAAAGCATCCGTATATCTTCCAGAATTGAAAGCCAGCAATAAGGAAGATTTTACTCTCAAAGATATTCTCACACATCAAGCCGGATTATGGCCCTTCCTCCCCTTCTGGACACAAACGATGAAAGATTCAAAATACATCCCGGAGTACTACAGCACAACGCAAAGTGAGGACTATCCATTTCCGGTTTCGAAGAACCTGTTTGCTTCCAAATCCATGAAGGACAGTCTCTGGAAGTGGATCGTTGACGCGCGCATCAGGGAAAAGCCGCTGCGCACACCGCATGATTACCGCTACAGCGACATGGGCTTCTACATTATGCAACATTTGTCCGAGAAGCTGCTTCAACAGCCACTTGAAGTTTTCCTGGAAAAGAATTTCTATGGACCGCTTGGAGCCTATACTACAGGCTATCTCCCTCTTAACAGGTTCCCGGCCTCTCGAATCGCACCCACTGAGAATGACACGCTTTTCCGCAAGTCACTTCTCGTCGGCTATGTCCATGACCAGGGTGCTGCCATGCATGGCGGCATAGCAGGTCACGCCGGGCTGTTCAGCACCGCCAATGATCTCGCCAAACTTGGTCAGATGTGGTTGCAGCGCGGCTATTATGGCGGACGACAATTTTACAAGCCGGAGACCCTAGACCTCTTTACCACCAAACAATATGACGACAGCCGTCGGGGGCTGGGCTGGGACAAACCGCCCCAGAGTGACTGGACCGGTCCCACGAGCCTCTATGCCTCTCCCCGGACCTTCGGGCATACCGGATTTACCGGCACCTGCATCTGGGTTGACCCTGAATTCAACCTGGTCTATGTTTTTCTGTCCAACCGGGTTAACCCCGATATGAACAACAATAAATTGTTGAGTGCCAGCATCAGATCCAGAGTCCAGGATTTCGTTTATCAGGCTATATTTAACTATTGCGCGTCGCACCCCTGAAACCAAAACAAAGGAAAAGCGGTTAAAGAGAAATACACTAAACCAGGGAATCTGTGGAACAAATCAAGATTGGCATTGTGTGCTACCCAACCTTTGGGGGGAGCGGGGTAGTCGCTACGGAGTTGGGAAAGGCCCTGGCAAAGGAGGGCCACAAGGTGCATTTCATCACGTATTCACAGCCCACCCGTCTTGACTTCCTCAACGAGAATCTTTTCTACCACGAAGTGGATTTTCATACCTACCCGCTGTTTGAATATCCACCCTACGAGCTGGCCCTTGCCAGCAAGATGGTAAGCGTTGTCAAAAATGAAAAGCTGGATTTGCTGCACGTGCATTATGCCATTCCGCATGCCTCGGCTGCTTATATGGCCAAACAGATTCTAAAGACTGAGGGGATATTCATTCCGGTTGTCACCACCCTTCATGGTACAGACATCACGCTGGTCGGCAAAGATGCTTCCTATGAACCTGTTGTTACCTTCAGCATCAATCAATCGGACGGTGTGACAGCCGTTTCTGCAGACCTTCGTCGCGAAACCTTCGAGCACTTCAAGATCACGCGGGACATTGATGTAATTCCGAACTTTATCGACCTGGATAAATTCAAGAAGCAGAAGAAAGATCACTTTAAGAAAGCAATCTGTCCAAATGGTGAGGCCCTGATTGTTCACACTTCAAACTTCAGAAAAGTAAAGAGAATCCAGGATGTGATTTCGATTTTCGCAAACATCCATGATGCCATGCCGGCAAAGTTGCTCATGATCGGCGACGGACCTGAACGTTCACGCGCCGAGTCTCAGAGCAAAGAACTCAATATTGAACATGACGTGAGATTTCTCGGCAAACTGGAAGCCATCGAAGAAGTACTTTCTGTAGCAGATTTGTTCCTCATGCCGTCGGAGAAGGAAAGCTTTGGCCTGGCAGCCCTTGAAGCCATGGCATGCGAAGTGCCGATCATATCTTCCAATGCCGGCGGTCTCCCTGAGTTGAATATTCACGGTGTTACCGGCTTCATGAGCAACGTGGGCGATGTCGAGGACATGACAAAGAACGCTTTATATGTCCTGGACAAGAATCATCTGCCTGCCTTCAAGGAAAACGCATTGAAAAGGGCAAAAGACTTTGATATCGCCAACATATTGCCCCTCTACGAGAAAGTGTATGAGCGTGTGCTCACCCCCACCCGGGCGATGGCCTGACAGTTGAATATTATTGCCAACAGGGCTAAATTTGCACTCCCTAACTGACTTTCTGATGAATCCAACGGATATAAAACCGCAGAATAAAGGCTCAAAACAGCTTTTCCAGAACCCTATTCTCGAAAAGCTTACCCGTACTCATATTTCTGTACCCCTGATTATCTTCTTCACCTATTCAGGCGCGCTCCTGTATTACAGTATTACGCACACCTCCCTTTCGGCGGGCACAACTGTAGGAATGTTCTTCCTTGGACTCCTGCTCTTCACCTGGGTAGAATACAATGTGCACCGTTATATTTTTCACCTGCCGGGCACTACGCCGCAGCGGGCCAAATTCCAGTACACCATGCACGGTGTGCACCATGAATTTCCAAAGGACAAGGACCGTCTGGCCATGCCCCCTGTACTAAGCATCACAATTGCCACGATTTTGCTTTTCCTGTTCAGGCTGGTTTTAGGTGACCTGGTGTTTTCCTTCCTGCCCGGTTTCCTTGTTGGATATGCGGGCTACCTCGGAGTACATTACATGGTACATGCCTATCAGCCTCCCAAGAATTTCCTGAAGGCACTGTGGATCAACCACGGCGTACATCATTACAAAGACGGCGAAGTGGTATTCGGCGTTTCCTCTCCGCTGTGGGATTACATCTATGGGACGATGTCCAAGTAAAGGCTACTGTCATTAAAAGAATAAAAGCCGCAAGCAGCGGCTTTTTTGTTTTCGTCAAATGTTGAAATGAAATATCACCACCGGTTGACGTTCTGTTTTACCGGAGCCTTTGAGTAGGTAGGGCATGTGTAAGTTGAACAGGCACTTAAAACCAGGGTGGACAGAAGAATAACGATGGCAAGGGCTTTTTTCATGGTGTTTATGTAAGTTTCTGGTGTATGGACGATTTTTTAATGTAATTATTCTGTTAAACCACAAATAAGGCTACAAAGTTTCAAACACTCACAATTGGACTTTTGTTTCACACATATATGGACCATTAATAGCTAAGTTTAGTCCTGATTATGATCGGATACCGCTTTTCCAAATATGCGCCCCCGCCTCAGACGGCTCAAAGTGATTTTGAACGCTTGCTGAAGGTTTTCATGCAGCTGGTATTGATCACTGCCGGAAATGTGTCCGAGGCATTGCAGTGGATGACCGAGGTGGACAAACAATACAAACTCACCAATGAGCGGTATGGGATGGGTGACTTTATTGAAGACCTCAAGAAGCACGGCTACATCAGCGATGAAAAGGGCAATGGAGAATTCAAACTGAAGGCCAGAAGCGAACAAAATCTGAGACAATCCGCCCTGGAAGAAATATTTGGTAAGCTGAAACGGGGAAAGGGCGGTGACCACAAAACTCCCCACCCCGGTCAGGGAGATGAGGCAACCACCGACCGTCGTGACTACGAATTTGGCGACAGCCCGGAACAGATCTCCATGACGGACTCACTGCGAAATGCACAGATCAACCATGGCTTTGACGATTTCTTCATGACTGAGGAAGATCTCGAGGTGGTCGAGAATGAATTCCGCACCCAAACCAGCACGGTGCTGATGATTGACATCTCCCATTCCATGATCCTGTACGGAGAAGACCGCATCACGCCAGCCAAGAAAGTGGCGATGGCCCTGGCTGAATTGATAACAAAGAAATATCCCAAAGACACACTCGATATCCTTGTGTTTGGTGACGATGCCTGGCAGATTGAAATCAAAGACCTTCCTTACCTCCAGGTAGGACCCTATCACACCAATACCGTTGCCGGGCTTGAACTGGCGATGGATCTGCTGCGCAGGAGAAAGAACGCCAACAAACAGATCTTCATGATTACGGATGGCAAGCCGACCTGCATCAAACAAGGAATCAATTACTATAAAAACAGTTTTGGCCTCGACCAAAGAATACTGCAGAAGACCCTCAATCTTGCAACACAATTGAGAAAGATCAAGATTCCCGTTACCACGTTCATGATCGCCTCTGATCCCTATCTGAAAGCCTTTGTGCGGCAGTTCACTCAAGCTAATCATGGCAATGCCTATTACAGCAATGTGGAAGGTCTGGGCAATCTTGTGTTTGAGGATTTCAAACGAAACCGCAGGAAGTCATTTTAATTTTAGATTCATCTGAATAACGTATGGCGCAACCATCAGCATCAACCCTGGGAGAACTTAAAGCCACCGGCTACAAATCCAGAAGCATCAAGACGGAACTCAGGGAGAACCTTATCGCTAAACTGAAAAAGAAGGAGAATCCCTTCGACGGAATCTGGGGATATGAGGAGACTGTCATCCCGGACCTTGAACGCGCCGTGCTGGCAGGACACGACATCAATCTCCTGGGCTTGCGTGGACAGGCGAAGACCCGACTGGCCAGGCTTATGGTGCATCTCCTGGATGAATACGTGCCCGTTATTGCAGGCTCTGAACTCAACGATGATCCGCTCCATCCTATTTCACGATTCGGGCGCGACCAGATTACACAACACGGAGATCAGACTCCCATTGCCTGGCTCCACCGCGATGATCGCTACACCGAAAAGCTCGCAACGCCGGATGTGTCCATCGCCGACCTTATCGGGGATGTAGATCCCATCAAAGCTGCTTCTCTTAAACTTCCTTATTCTGACGAACGGGTAATCCACTTCGGTCTGATTCCTCGTTCCCACAGGAGCATCTTCGTGATTAACGAGATTCCTGACCTGCAGGCACGCATTCAGGTTGCCTTGTTTAATATCCTTCAGGAAGGAGATATCCAGATCAGAGGTTTCAAACTCAGGCTTCCGCTCGATATTCAGTTTGTCTTCACAGCCAATCCCGAAGATTATACCAACCGGGGAAGTATTGTGACCCCGCTCAAGGACCGCATCGACAGTCAGATTATCACGCATTATCCAAAGACCATCGAAGTGGGGAGGAAGATCACGCAGCAGGAAGCACGAATACAGCAGGAACAAAGCCAGCACATCACCGTACTGGAAGCAGCCAAGGATCTCGTTGAACAGATTGCCTTTGAAGCACGGAAGAGTGAATATGTCGATGCGAAAAGCGGCGTCTCTGCCAGGCTGACCATTTCAGCCTATGAAGCGTTGTATGCGGCTGCCGAAAGACGCATGCTGCTCAATGCCGAAAAATCCGCCACCATCAGGGTTACAGACTTCATAGGCGTAATCCCTTCCATAACGGGGAAGGTCGAACTTGTCTATGAAGGAGAGCAGGAAGGTCCTGGAATTGTGGCGCAAAACCTGGTAGGCAAGGCCATACGCACAAGGTTCCTCCAATATTTCCCTGACCCCGACAAGTACCGGAAGCAGAAAGAAAAGAGTCCCTACAGGAAAATCACTTCGTGGTTCGGAGAGGGCCATACCATAGATCTACTCCATGACCTTCCCCAGACTGAATATGAAAAGCACCTGCGATCAGTTCCCGGGCTCCTGGAACTTGTCAATGAGTTCCAAAAGAACCAGGAACCTGCCATCAAGCTATTCCTCATGGAGTTTGCCCTCCATGGTCTGGCAGAATACAGTCTGATCAGCAAACATCACCTGACGCACGGCCTTCAGTTCAAGGACCTCCTGAGCGGCATGATCCCGATGCCCAGGGAAGGAGAAGACGAAGATGAAGGCGACGATGCTGACTTCGGCAACAGGATGAACTAATGACGGGTGACAGATGCACCGGCCGGAATCCATTTCCTATAACGCGGAAAAGGTAAGGCGCCTTCACCAAATGGTGCGCCAGGGCGAAGGCCTGCACCTGGAATTCAAACGCAAGGCATCATTTCCGGACAAGATCGCGAGGGAGATCATTGCCTTCGCCAATACAGACGGCGGCACACTGCTCATCGGAGTTGATGACGATGGCAGCATTCCCGGAGTGAAATACCCCGAAGAAGAGTCACTGGCAATACGTCTCGCCTTGCGCAAACACTGCAGACCCGGCGTGATCTTTCATGAAAACATTTATCCTGTCACAGAGAAGAAATTTGTGCTGGAATGGACCATTCCTCAAAGCAAGCACCGGCCGCACTATTTTGTGGCTGACGGCAAAAAAACTGCCTTTGTGAGAAGAAAGGACCAGAGCATCACAGCCAGCACTGAAATGTGCGAGGTCATCCGACGCTCCAAATCCTCCAAAGGAACCCATCTTCAATACGGCGTTGCCGAAGAAAGTATCGTGCATTACCTCCATAAGCACCATTCTGCCAGTTTAGGGGACATCATTGAGGCTACAGGGCTTAAACTGCCTGTTGCTTCTCATAAAGTTGTCAAACTGGTCCTTGCCGGAATCCTGACATTGAGCCCCAGTGAAAAGGGTGATGTGTTTGCCTTGGCGTGAACATTGTAAATGAAAACTTCACACCCGCCTTTTGAATTATGATTTCTCTTTTGTTAGCTTTAGTCATCGATCGGCGACCGCGAAGATACTGCATCACCTGAAGGGTTTCTGAAATCCCCGGTGGAAGTGTCTTCGCGGTTTTGTTTTGACCGCTCGTAAAAGTTCATTTTTTAAACTGCCTATGGTTAAGATCAGGAAGGACAAGGAGAAAAAGATTTTCGTTCTCGACACATCGGTTATCCTCTTCGAACACAACAGTATCCTCAATTTTGACGAACACGACATTGGCATTCCCATTACCGTGCTCGAAGAACTCGACAATTTCAAGAAGGGTAACGACACCAAGAACTTCGAAGCCCGGGAATTCATCCGGTTGATCGACAAGCTGGCCAAAGACCAGATGCTGCACAAATGGAATCCGCTCAACGGCAAAACCAAGGGCAACTTCAAGGTGTTGATGGACACCGGCAGCAACGGCACGCTGGATGCTAACAAGGTCTTTAATGAACACAAAGCCGATCACCGCATTCTGAACTCGGCGCTGCTGTTGCAGAAAGAGGAAAAAGACCGCAAAGTCATTCTCGTATCCAAAGACATCAACCTGAGACTCAAAGCCAAGTCATTGGGACTTGTAGCCGAGGATTACACGACAGGAAAAGTGCAGAATGTCTCTTCTCTGTACACAGGCAAGACCATCATCGATAATGTTGATCCCAACGTAATCGATCTGCTCTATGAAAAAGGCTACTGCCCTCCCGAGGATCTGCTGGGTGAAGCCAGCCTCACCAAAAACCATTACTATATCCTCCGCAGCGGCAAAAAATCAGTGTTGGCTTTCTTCAACTCTGCCAATGGCATGGTTGAGCAGGTGGAAAAAAGGTCAGTCTACGGCATTAAGCCCAGAAACGCTGAACAGGCATTTGCCATTCATGCGGTCACCAAACCTGAGATCAAGCTTGTGACCATGCAGGGGGTTGCCGGCACAGGCAAGACGCTCATCGCACTGGCAGCAGCCCTGGAGCAGAAACGCGATTTCAAACAGATCTACCTTGCAAGACCCATCGTGCCGCTCAGCAACAAAGACATAGGCTATCTCCCCGGCGACATTAAGTCCAAGCTCAATCCATATATGGAGCCGCTGTGGGATAACCTGAAGTTCATTCAGAACCAGTACAGTGAGAACGACAAGGAATATTCCAAAATCACAGAGATGGTCAACAACGAGAAACTGGTGATCACCCCTCTCGCCTATATCAGGGGACGGAGTCTTTCCAATATTTGCTTCATCGTGGACGAGGCCCAGAATCTCACGCCGCATGAAGTGAAGACGATCATCACCCGGGCAGGCGAGAACACCAAGATCATTTTCACCGGCGACATCTTCCAGATCGACACGCCTTACCTTGACTCCCAATCCAACGGGCTCTCATACCTTATTGACAGGATCAAGGATCATGAGCTCTATGCACACATCACCCTTGAAAAAGGTGAAAGGTCTGAACTCGCCAACCTGGCGAATGATTTGTTGTAAGAAGTCAGAAGCACAGCTGTACCCGGAGAGGGTCGCTTCACTTCGTTCGCCCAGAAGCAAATCGACTGAAGTCGATTGCTACAGGGCAATAAAGCGACAAGCCTCTAGAATTACTCTCTTAATTTTGAGAGCTTTCTAAAGGCTTGTCTGCTTTATTGCGATGACGATGTAGTTATTAGGTTGGATGTGTGGAGGATTGCTTCGCTACGCTCGCAATCTTACTATGCGCCGATCACCAACAACAATTTCCAGCGCCAGTCAGTGAACTTACATTGAAAAAAAGAAGGTCCTCCGTGGAGGACCTTCCATTATCAGAAACCTAATCCCTACAGCACCACTTCAGCTTCGCCTGTATTCCCTGCGTGGTCATAGGCTATGGCGTGTAGCTTCGTGCCGGACAAGTTCGGATTGACCACTGTGGCGGTATAAGTCCACTCACCGGGTTTTCCCGGATTGTTAACCGCCGCAGTCTCCAATGGAATGCCCCCGAAGGTACAAATATCGAACCGGTTTGTGGAGGACATCACGAAGCTTAGCGAATTATCATTTCGTTTGAAACGATAGGATTTTGGCAAGGGGTGCGGCGGTGAAAACGTTTTGATGAAACGTTTCGCTTTTTGATTGATTACAGCGATAAAGTGAAAAAGCCTGGAGACTGCCTCGAATATTGGAAACTGATTTCAGGCTTTTTCTACTTTAGCGGATCATGAAGGTTTTGAAAACCCTATTATTTGGGCTGCAAGGCTATCAAAAAGGAATGGACGGGCCCAACTGCCGGTCCATTTTTCCGTAAGGTCATTTTCCTTACGCCGAGAATCAGGAACTTAGATTCAGTTCGGAGTAAAACAGACAATGTGATGCACTACAAATTTGGCTGACCCATAGAGTTCTTCTTGGGCCCTTTGAAACCCAGTATTCCAAGTCCTGTACCAATCACAACAAGTACTGAAACAACCGTGGAATTGGCTGAAATTGCTTGAGTAACTCCCTCAATCCTATCTAGTCTTTCAGTAACATCTTCTGCGCCACTATTAATTTCAGTCTGTATGGATCTCAATCGATCGACGTGAACCATAATTTCAGTGGTCTCCGTGTAAATCGTGATTATATAGATAAGCGAAAACAACAAAGCGACAATTGAAAATATTCTGTATTTCATGGTATAACTGTTAAGTTTTCTTTTTCGAAGAAATAGGCTCGATGCGTAGTTTTGTAATAGCCCCAAGGATGAATTGGCGTATTTTTGCTCGGTATGCCATAATAGAGCATCCGATCAATTAAGTAACTCGTTCCCTCATAAACATTCCATCCAATGGATTTAAGTAACGAGTAAGAATTTTGATTCCAAGGGTACTTTGGATTCTCGTCTATTGTCTTCATCTCTTCAAGATCCTTCCTCCAATATTTGGTACCTTGACCAGTCTCACCGAACACATTATTGCTTTTATTTTGGCCTGCATTGGGATCATCGTTCGTTGGCTCGATCAATTCTTTCATTGGGTCAATAGGTTTTGATCGAGGCCCCGGCCCCTCCAAGGCAGCCAAAGCATAACGCAGATCAGTGGATCCTAATGCCTTAGCAGTCTCGTAGAACCCCAGTGCGGCGTAAGAGTCTTTAGGTGATGTATTCTCCCAACTGTTATGATATTCATTATAAGCATACCCAGAGGCGAATGACTCTTCATCTCTATTATACATAACTAGCCCAGTGTTTGCTGACCAGCTTCCTCCATTTGCCGAACTCAATAGGGCCCCAACCGCCTGGCTGGCAGACATAGCAGGTCCGTAAAATCCAGGATTCCATGCCTGATATCCCTCACTGTTTGCGGGCCTGCCAGTTATATAATCATGACTCCACGGCATTCCGGCAGTATAGGCTGCCTGCGAGCAAACAAAACACTCTGCATCAGCACCCCCCGGATCATTAAATGTTGCCGGATTATTGAAAGCAAAATGATACGGACTCATCTCTGCATACTTCGCGCTCAATGGATCTACCTGCGTTAACCTGCCCAGAATGGGATCGTAGTTGCGGAAATCCAGATCATACATGGAGGAGAATGCATTGTACTCGGTGCCGCCATTGGCGAGAAAGTTATTCGGCGTAACCGCTGGTCGTGTCCAACTCCGGGCTGTCTGCATACCAAAAGTATAATACTCGTTGGACTGCAATATCGGTCCCGGTGTGTAGCTGATGGTGATATCGTCCCCGCCATTCGGCGGGGCAAGCTCCATATACATCCACCTACGTTGTACGTTCATAATCTACTTAAACATCAACGTCTTTTGATGACTTGACCGCAGAGACTCAATGGCGCTGAGAAATTTAATGATGAGAACTCACTATTTGAAATCCAAGACAAACAAATGCAGCCTCCAAATCAAACAATTACTCAATCACCACGTCGCCAAATTTCCACAGCTACTAAAAAGGAATGGACGGGCCCAACTGCCAGTCCATTTTTCCGTAAGGTCATTTTCCCTACGCTGAGAATCAGGAACTTAGATTCAGTTCGGAGTAAAACAGACAATGTGGTGCACTACAGAAATCGACAATCAGCAAATCAGCGATAGTAATCACCTTCCACTCATCAGACAATCTTGCTCACGAACGTTTTAAAGACCTCATTATCTATGCTGTAAGGCTATCAAAAAGGAACGGACAGTCTTACTGTCGGTCCCTTTTTCCGTAAGGTCCTCATCCCTATGCTCAGAATCAGGAACTTAGATTCTCCTTACTGAAAGCAGACAATCTGGTGCACAACAAACACCTGCTTTATTCGGGTAGAACCACTTTCTCCTTTGAAATTACCTTCTTGCCAAAATCCTTATTCCTTGCATCGTGGAAGAACTGAACAATTTTGTACTTAATGATCTTCCTAGTCCCTCTCATTCGAAGCCTTTCGATCTGCACTGCATATCTAACGTTCTCTGCAAAAAACATATCATCAGTTAGAATTACCATTTTACCAAAATCACATAGATATTCACCAGGATCTGCCCTTAAGGCCTTCGGTAAGATCGAATGGTCGATTGCAACATTGCATTTTCCAACCATTCGACTTTCAAAGCTAAGATCAATAGATTGCTCACTTATAATTTTCCCGGCTATTGCACACAATTCCGCCTGATTTGATTGCGCCCAACATAAGTTTATCCAAGCATTGAAAGTAATAATCACCAATGAGATAACTGAAATCTTCATGACCACGTACTCAATTAATTATTCGACCCTCTAAGGCAATTGAAAATCTAACGTCATATCCACTTTGTGTCGTCACCATGAATACCCCCCGACCACTCAAATCGCCACTCCAAATCTTACCAAGATAACCAGGAAAAATTCCAGTTTCCCCCTTGAATAAATCCTCTCGAAATACAGTTGCTCCGCTGGGATCGATTACCTGAAACATCCCTCCCTCAACTGCGTGCAATGACCAAGGGACGTTCTTATTTGGAAATATATATGAGTAGTCAAAACTCTGTACATATTCGATTATGTCTGCTCGGGTGAATGAACCACCACTGATCTTAGCTTCTAGGGGATCCCACCATTTTTTGTTGAAATCATCCCTGAAAAGATCAATTAATTGGCCTTGTGACAGGTAAGAATCCTGCGGCACATCTCCCTGTGTTAGCTCATCATCATTAAATTCAAGATCATATCCTTTTTTAGTAATAAGTTCCCTTATGGACTGTGTGTTCCTGACCCAATCTCCTGAATATCTTCCATCGGTTCCCTGTTTGCCTGCATATGGGTTCCACACAAAAGCCGGACTATATAAAGTATATCCAGAATATCCTGCGTCGGAAAGTTCGCGCTGGGCTCTTGAAATCTTAGATGGCGTCGCGTAAATCGCACTCAGATTTCATCTACTATTGGTATAAAATCCCATGAGTGCTGGTCCGTAAAAATCAGGATTCCAGGATGACATACTTCCCTCATTGTTTGCTGGCCTGCCAGTTATATAATCATGACTCCACGGCATTCCTGCAGTATAACATGCCGTTGTCAGATACTCAGGATCAGCCCCACCTGGATCATTGAATGTCGCCGGATTATTGAAAGCAAAATGATACGGACTCATCCCTGCATACTTCGCGCTCATAGGGTCTACCTGCGTCAACCTGCCAAGAATGGGATCATAATTGCGGAAATCCAGATCATATAAGGAGGAGGATGCGTTGTACTCGGTTCCGCCATTGGCGAGAAAGTTATTCGCTGTAACCGCTGGTCGTGTCCAACTCCGGGCCGTCTGCATGCCAAAAGGATAGTATTCGTTGGACTGCAATATCGGTCCTGGTGTGTAGCTGATGGTGATATCGTCGAAATACACATCTACCAAAGTAGGATGCTCGTTGGATACGTAAACATAAGCATATCCAGGCTCTCGTGCCGTGTAAGAGGCACTGAGAAATCCTGAGGAACCCAACTGGCTGTAGGCTAAGTCAAGAAAATTATAGTTCAGGTCGTACATCAGAATGGTGACAAACACCTTCGGGTCGGTGCTGTTGTTGGAACCGTCGCCATTTCCAGAAGCTTCCAGGCTACCCCAGCCATTAATGGCTGCACGGGCCGTGTTCACCTCCCCACCGCCGGGAGGGGTGAGACTGAAGGCCGAAAGTAATGCAGATGCAAATGCTGTCAGGTTACTGGCAGTGCCTGAAGGTGCCGCATACTTGGCATAGGCCTGGATACCGACCACATCACCCGGGTATACGCTGAATGACTTCGCCACACCAACCTGGCGGTTAAGACCACCATTCAGATAGGCGGAGTTGGTTCCGGTGTGGGCATTAGTGGTGACCGGTGTCCCCGTTGACGGAATACATGATGGACCTCTATCATACAAGAATAGTGCAGAACGAAAATGATTCAAGGGGCATCAAAACAAAAATTGGGGTAATTGAAAAACATATCGAAAACGTTGAAGAGCGTTTTGCCTTCGGGGAGATCGATCGCGATGTCTACGAAAGGATAGCCGCCAGAATGAAAGCGGAAAGAGCCGAGCTTGAAGCTATTCTAGGCGAAAGCCAAATTCAATTATCGAACCCTGAAAAGACCATCTCCCAGGCACTTGAAATAGCCTCAAATCTTGTGAATTTGTGGGATTCTGGCACTGTTGAGCTCAAGACAGATTTACAAAAATTGGTCTTCCCAAAGGGCGTTCAGTATGATCGCAAAAACAACGATTACAATGAAGTAGACCTCCTTCGTCGGTCACTTCATTGTTTGGACATTTCACCACGCTAAAGTGAAAAAGCCCGGAGACAGCTTCTACTTTGAGAAGGTTTCCAGGCTTTTTCTACTTTATCGTAGCCCCGAAGGTACAAATATCGAACCGGTTTGTGGAGGACATCAAGAAGCTTAGCGAATTATCATTTCGTTTGAAACGATAGGAGTTTGCCGAGGGGTGCGGCAGGGTGAAAACGTTTTGCAGAAACGTTTCGCTTTTTGATTGGTTACAGCTTAATGTAAAGATCAATACTCTTTGGGCTCCTGCCTCACATGCCGGACCCTCAATATCCTGATTTCCTTGTCAGTGTACTTGTATGCTACCCGGTAAGAGTATTTCTCAAATGCGCGATATTGTCCCTTGTTGTTCTTTTTGTATTTGTCCGGCGGATGTTTCTCCGGGTTGTCGGGAAGGCTGTCAATTATCTTTGTGATTCCCTCTCTTACTTTTTCAGCGTTGCTGTAAGAGTCTTCTTTGATATGCTCATAAGCTTTCCTGAAGGAGGCTGATGCGTGGATGTTCCAAACGACATGAAGTTTGGATTTCTTCACCATGCCTTCATCTGTTTTTTTAATTCCTCATGGGTGATGAACTCCCCGCGGTCTATTTCTGCCTCTGCTTCTTCCAGTTCCCGGTTATATTGTTCAACAGAGATCCGTCCTTCATTCTTCAGGCCATAGTGAAGTACTGCCTTTAGTGTCTTCAGCAGGGAGATGTCCTGTACTTGCTGGAGTTCTTTGATCAGCAAAGTCCGCTCGGTGTTGATATCCATAACTTCTTACCTTTTGTTCTTCCCAAAGTTAATGATTTTCACCATTGCGTCAGGTTAATCAAAACATCAGTTCCATATCAACCTACCCCCCAAAAGTAAATCTTCAGGCAGGCCTCCAGCATCTCCTTGCTTCTCGAAAAACAAATAGTCTTCCTGGACAAACGTTTCAGGTGCGTACGCAGGTTCAGATTGAAACGCTCAATGTGCCGGGTGTTGGGTGGTGAAGTAGACCTCCCATGAAGCAGACCTGACGGTCGCTTCATGATTCGGTCACTTCACCACGATAAAGTGAAAAAGCCAGGAGACTACCTCGAATATTGGAAACTGATTTCAGGCTTTTTCTACTTTAGCGGATCATGAAGGTTTTGAAAACCCTATTATTTGGGCTGCAAGGCTATCAAAAAGGAATGGACGGGCCCAACTGCCAGTCCATTTTTCCGTAAGGTCATTTTCCCAACACTGAGAATCAGGAACTTAGATTCTGTTTGGCGTAAAACAGACAAATGTGATGCACTACAAAAGCAGACAATCTGGTGCACCACACTAGCAGCCGGTTTTCTTAAGTCTTTTTCTTCAATTGAGCGGGAACCGCTTCTTTATTCCTTCATCTCTCAGGTATTTGATAGAGTAGTAAGCAATCACATATCCCACAAAAATCCCTGACACAAAAAAAAAGATCGCTACAATCGGCAGGGATATTTCAACCTTGAATAGATAATAAGCAAGAACAATCACAAGTAAAATTGATGCCGATCCTACCTTAACTATCGTATATGAGTGATATGTCAGCTTCCGTAGCATTATCTATTTTTTTAAAACTAGTTCTGTCACCGCAGAGGCTACAAGTAAAACCCCTAACAGTATTGTCAAAATTAAATTGATTGAGTCACCGATATAAGATATAAAAAAAATCTTTATTACCGATATCACTGCAATCCCAACAAAAAAACCATTCCTCAGCCAAGACGGAACTTCAATATTTCTCATTGCTAGCTTTAAGGTCGCCAATTTGCAAAATCATTAATTCCCTGGATAGTCTTATTCTTCACATCATCAATAAATGATTTGGTTTCTTCTATTCCTATCCCAATGCCTTTTCCGATGTCAATACCCAATTCATTCATCATAATTATTCCTCCTGTAGTCCAAACTGCGATTTTTGCTAAAGTACTTGCATTTGGATTATTATTAGGAAAATGATTTTCCTCAGGCTCATATTCTGGAAGTAATTTCATAGTCGGGTCCGGAACTGTATATGACCACGGTCCGGGATAATTTGCATTCCCTTTCCCTGCAAATATTTGTTTTATTACATCCCAATTCTCATAAACATTATAAATGGCGGCCCCGCCAAGTATTACTGCACCTATCGCTTCGCCGATAGGCACAGGTCCGTCCGCGGCCGAGGTTGTTAAGGCTATTGATACGGCAGCACTCAATGTACTAGTGTCCCATCCCTTGGTAGATGAACTATGTTGCACCCAGTCATACTTCTCTTCAGTAATGTCGCCAACTGTAACTGTACCGACTTGTTCATATTCGAACCAAACAGAATTGCCAAAACCTGAATTGTCGAGGTCCATATGCCCATCATAACCCTCACCGAATCCGCCAAGGTCAGTGAACATTTGTGCACTGCCATTGGCCCAAGCCGCTGCATTACGTTTTGAATTAAAGGCACGCATCCCATAATCAGGGCCATTGTACCATTCTGCCCAGTCTGGAGACCAGGGCTGCGCACCATTTTTGTCAGTGTATCCAGTCGGATTGTTATATGAAAATTGATAGGAAGTCCAAGAACTGAATCTATCCGCCATAGGATCAACTTGGCTCAGCCTTCCCAATACCGGATCATAGTTCCTGTAATCCAGGTCGTACAATTGTGTCGTGCTATTGTATTCAGTGCCACCGTTGGCCAGGAACTTGTTGGTTACGTTTGTACGTGTCCAGGAGTTGGCTGCCTGCATTCCGTACGGGTAATATTCGTTTGACTGTATTACCTGTCCCGGGGTGTAGCTGATGGTGATATCGTCGAAATAGACGTCCACAAGCGTGGGATGTTCATTCGATACGTAAACATGGGCATAACCTGCTTCCTTTGCAGTATAAGATGCACTTAGAGAGCCGGAGGCAGACAATTGGCTGTACGCAACATCAAGGAAATTGTACTGTTTGTCAAACATGAGAATTGTTACAA
Organism: Bacteroidota bacterium; assembly: GCA_018266395.1. Taxonomy (GTDB): domain Bacteria; phylum Bacteroidota; class Bacteroidia; order Cytophagales; family Cyclobacteriaceae; genus ELB16-189. The sequence continues at coordinate 31,076 of JAFEAM010000007.1, forward strand.
ATACCTTCGGGTCTGAGTTGTTTGACGACCCATCGCCGTAGCCGGTGGCCTCCATGCCACCCCAATCGTTGATGGCTGAGCTTGCTGTACCTGTTTCCCCGCCTGCCGGGGCGGAAAGATTGAAGGCACTCAGCAAAGCAGTAGCGAACAATGATAAGTTGCTCGCAGTACCCGATGGTGCAGCATACTTCGCATATGCCTGAATGCTAACCAAGTCTCCCGGGAAAACGCTATACGGTCACTTCATGGTTTGGCCACGTCGCCACGACAAAGTGAAAAAGCTTGGAAACTGTCCCCCAATGGAACGCCCCTGAAGCAAATCGACTAAGGTCGATTGCTACAGGGCAATAAAGCGACAAGCCTCTAGAATTACTCTCTTAATTTTGAGAGCTTTCTAAAGGCTTGTCTGCTTTATTGCGATCACGATGTAGTTATTAGGCAGGGATGGCGTAGAGGATTGCTTCGCTACGCTCGCAATCGTCGATTCGCTTCAGGACGCCAAAGTGAAAAAGTCTGAAAAACTGACACACATGTTGAAAACAGATTCCACGCTATTCTACTCTAGCGGATGTGTTTGGTGTATTTGATTAACTTGCTCATCCTACGCTGAAAATCAGGAACATAGATTCTCTTCTGTGAAACAGACAATCTGGCGCACTAAGATACGGGGCTATCAGTTAAATTGTGACAAGCTTATAGATTATTAAACAAGCTATGCCACTAACCACAAAACCTACCGATACAATACTGCAAATAATTTGCTTCTGAGTTGTTTTGTTTAGGAGTTCATTATAAAGGATTTTGTACCGGTCACCCCGCAAGTGTCTGAAGTAGATAGTTGAACCAACTGCTAAACCAAGCACCAAGCCGTACGTCCTAGCTGAAACATATTTTTGCGGATCAAATCCCAAAAAACCTAGTATCATGATGAGATAAATTGTCAAGCCGATCGTGAGAAAAGTCAAAGCTGAAAATTCGGCTATGTCTTCTTCGTTGGTCTTTAAAAACAGTCTATAGAGACCAATAAAAAGATAGTCTAAAGCTTTCTTCATTTTGGATTGCTAGGTGCAGCCTTGCCCCATCGCTAAGGTCAATTAACAGCGGTTCCTAGTGCCCTAGAGGTCTCGTAGAACCCGACAGTCGCATAAGTTGAAACCATTTGCCGAACTTAATAAGATCCCAACCTCCTGATCGGCCGACATTGAAGGTCCATAAAATCCGGGTATTCCCTGATATCCTCACTGTAGAATCTCCGGAGCAGTCAAAAGGTCTATTTCTTCACAGACCGTCCCCCATTCTCCAATCATTTTGGGATACGCTGTGCAGGAAATGCATGTTACTTACTTCTTCAAAATCTTCGCCATCGTCTCCCCGATCAGAGCTGGAGATTCAACAACGTGGATGCCGCATTCGCGCATGATCTTCATCTTGGCAGAGGCGGTGTCTTCGGCGCCGCCGATGATCGCGCCGGCGTGACCCATTCTGCGACCGGCAGGTGCTGTCTGACCCGCGATGAAACCAACGACCGGTTTCTTGTTACCGTGTTCTTTCACCCAGCGTGCCGCAACGGGCTCATAGTTGCCGCCGATTTCGCCAATCATTACGATGCCCTCTGTTTCCGGGTCGTTCATGAGCAACTCCACGGCATCTTTTGTCGCTGTCCCGATGATAGGATCTCCGCCGATGCCGATAGCTGTTGTGATGCCAAGACCTGCTTTCACAATCTGATCGGCAGCTTCATATGTAAGTGTGCCTGACTTGGATACAATACCGATACTACCCTTCTTGAAAACGAAGCCAGGCATGATGCCAACCTTCGCTTCACCTGGTGTGATCACCCCGGGGCAGTTTGGCCCTACCAGCTTCACTCCACGTTCCTTGATGTATTGCTTGGCGATCATCATGTCTTTGACAGGAATCCCTTCTGTAATGCAAACAATCACCTTGATGCCGGCATCAGCCGCTTCCATAATGCCATCTGCTGCAAAGGCAGGCGGCACGAAGATGATCGATACATCCGCCCCTGTCTTGTCAACTGCCTCTTTGACGGTATTAAAGACGGGTCTCCCCAGGTGCACCTGACCGCCCTTTCCAGGCGTCACGCCGCCAACTACGTTGGTTCCGTATTCAATCATCTGACCGGCGTGGAAGGTGCCTTCCGAACCGGTGAATCCCTGTACAATAACGCGTGAGTCTTTGTTTACCAGTACGCTCATAGAATGTGCTTTAGGGCAGTCTACAAAATTAGAAGAATAATGATCCCTGCCAAAGGAAGAGCCCCGGGGATGCCGGGGCCCTTCATAAGTTCAAAGTTCCTTTAGCTTATGGTTTCGGGGTCGCCAGTTTGTTCCGGTACAGGAACTCATCGCGCGCGTCACGATAGGTATCGATATCAGGTGCCAACCGGATCGCATCTTCGTAGCAGGTAAGCGCATCGATCAAAAGACCATTTTGCTCATAGAACCCAGCCTGGACGAATTTGTCTAGCGCCGTCTGGTCCTTCACTTCACCGGCAATTTCCGCATAGGACTTCTGGATGCGGGCGAGGTCAGCTGCCGAGAGTTTCTTCACCACCTTGCCATCAGACTTCGTCTTGGGATCAGCCTTGCTTGCCACTTCGACGAGGAATGCGGTTTCGCTGCTCAATTTGGGATCCGTCAGATCGATCCTGATACTGGTTTCAGGGGTCTCGAATTTGGCCAGATCTTCTTCAAAAATATTCTTGAGTGTTACGGTATAGGGACCTCCGGCTTTAGGAGTTTCCCAGCGAACAACCATGGAGCTGCCAAAAATGCTGGCATTCTGTGGCGGAGGGAGGAAAACGCTCAAAAGGGTTGGTTCACCACGGTGCACTGCTCCCGTTGCGCTGAGACGATTCTTCTTTGCTTCAGCCGAGTTACTGCTCAGAATGAAATCAACATATTTTGTCATCACACTGGCTCCACCTTTTACCTGTTCAGCCAGTTCGGATACTTTGTATGGGCCTGGTTTCTTCAATTCAACAGGCTTGCCCTCAACGGAGACGAGTCCGACATAGGAGTTTTCAGCTACTTTCAACTCATCGCCGGCTTTCAGGCTCATACCTGTTTTCAGGGGCTGCCACCCGTCTGATGACTTCACCTCACTGGTGCCCTTGTTCGCCAGCACCCTGAAGGCATAGCTTTGTCCGTAGGAGTTAATGGCGGCCAGGAATAAGCCAACAAACGCCAAAATCCTTCCGATTTTCATGTTTTTCATAAGAGAATTTGAATACTAATATACTAAAAACGTGCCAAAGTCAGCCCGTTGATACCGGTGGTTTGGCTTTGGTAAGCCTGGCCTGAATCTGGTTCTGGATACTCTTGAAAACGTCGTATGCAGGACCCACCAGGGCCGACACGCCGATGGCCACTGTGAGATCAAGTTTGACACTCCAGAGGGCAAAAGCCTGAATGATGATGATGGTAATCAGGAGCAATTCGACCAACTGTATAAAAACAGATAGCGCATCGAACCAGATGGGAAGATTGGTGTCTATGTATGCAAACAACCCTACTGTGAGAAGACAGACCACAAAGGCAATTGCCCATTCCAGCCAGTCCGGGGTCTCATTTATGTAATCTTCATTCAGGACCATGGCCACTGAATTCGCGTGAACAACCAATCCAAACATATCGGGATTGGCACGACCTGCCACTTTCTTATTCAAGGGTGTAAAGAATTTATCTTCCCAGGCCGGCTGGCCGAGATAATCGCCGAGGTAGCCCATCATTACAATCCGGTCCTTGAACAAATCCGGCTGAACATTACCGCTTAGCAAATCTTCAGCATCCACAACAAAAAACATGGTCTTGAAATTTGTTGTGGCTGTCTCGTCATTCTTCAGGCTTTGCAGGCGCAACTGTCGCACTTCAATATTTCCCCTGAAGTTAATGAGCTCTTCATCATTACCTCTGGCCAGGAATCTGTTGGTTTTTACCGAATCGAATTGCATCGCCAGCTGAACCGACCATGCAAGCTCTCTCTTACCATTAATGATACGGCTTGGATAAATAGTACGTGCTATTTTCACATCTTCCTGATAAGTCGCATCTGTCGGCAGCGTCACAAATCCATGGGTGCTATAATCATCAAACATCGGATCCGAAATTTCCAGGGAGTCAGCATCGTTGTTGTCGGTATTTGCCAGCGCAGCAGTTTGAAGAAGTTTTGAACCCAGCACAACGTTGCCGGCTTCCTTGATCGCATCACTCAACATCAGGTTGCCCAGCGTATCGAGAAGCTGAGGGCAATTCAAGGTATCTCTCAGTCCCCCCTCACAGTCGAAGAAACCGTCAAAGCCAATTACGCGAGGCTTCTGCTGACTGATTAACATGATCTCCCTGGCAAGCCCTCCCCTGGGAAGGGAGCCAATATTCACCAGGACAATAGTTGAATCCACTTTAGGATCTTCCCTGATCTGCGAAAACACATAATCAGTCAGTTCAAAATCCTTGATCGCCTGTCCAATCGGATCAAATGCGTTGAAGATCTTGAAGTCTGTAATCGCATTGGCCACCCAAAGCATGAAGAACACAAACACTGTGATGATCAGACTGTCCAGCCAGAATTTTTTCATAGCAACGGGGTTGGGGTCACAGTAAATTTAATGGAGATGGATCAAAGTACAAGGACAGCACATCCGTCCAGTTCAGCATATCCGTAAAGGATTTCTAGATTTGCGTATGGCCCATGCATCCATACCGGCGTTAGATGTCCTCAGTCAGGGCATTCTGGCGGGAGACAGAAAGACCCTTGCGCGAGCCATCACCGTTGCGGAAAGCACGCTCCCTGGCGACCAGGAACTTACAGATCAGTTGCTCAGGAAGATCTTGCCTTCCACTGGCAAATCAGTCCGTATCGGGATCACCGGAGTGCCAGGTGTGGGAAAGAGTACATTCATCGAGACATTCGGAAAGCATGTAACCGCCGGAGGAAAGAAACTGGCAGTTCTCACTGTGGATCCCAGCAGTCAGAAAACGGGAGGGAGTATCCTGGGCGACAAGACCAGGATGGAGCACCTGTCACGCAACCCGGATGTTTTCATTCGCCCTTCACCCTCTGGACTTGCTCTTGGAGGCGTCACATCCCGCACCCGTGAGACGATTCTTCTCTGTGAGGCGGCCGGATTCAATGTGATCCTGATTGAAACCGTGGGTGTCGGACAATCCGAAACGGAAGTCCGGAACATGGTGGATTTTTTTCTGCTCATGATGTTGGCTGGCGCCGGCGATGAACTGCAGGGTATCAAAAAGGGTATTGTGGAGATGGCAGATGGTATCGTAATCAACAAAGCCGACGGTGACAATATCAAAGCTGCCCGACAGGCGCAGGCTGATGCAGCACAGGCATTGCATATGCTTCCACCACCAGCATCAGGATGGAAGATTCAGGTGCTGACCTCATCGGCACTGGAAGACCGGGGCATCGACGATATCTGGCGAACGATTCGTGACTTCGAACACCAGATGAAACGTTCCGGCTATTTTGATGAGCAGCGCCGATTGCAGATCGTACGCTGGTTTGATGAACGAGTGGAGGGCAGGCTGAAGATGCTTTTGTCCGAGCCAAATATCCAATCGATACGGGCTGATCTCATCCGGCAGGTAAGCGATGGTGCGCTGATGCCTGCTGAAGCGGCGGCACTCTTCTGGAAGAAACTGATGTGTTAGAACTTGTTTACGGACTGTTTCTTGAATCCGTAAGGACAATGCCTGCAACCAGACTGACAGCAATAGCCCCTCTTTTTGTGATAGGCTTCCGTAAACACCATAAAGCCGTTCTCCCAATAGAAGTCCTCATTGGTATTACCGGAAGTGCCCTTATCCGCTCTGGTGTTTTTCTTCTTCATAAAAAAACCCTGCTTTGGGGGCAGGGTCTTCTTAATATTAATTAATCACTACACTTTAATTTCAACGTCCACGCCGCTGGGCAATTCCAGCTTCATCAGCGCATCCACCGTCTTGGCGCTGTTGGAATAGATATCCACCAGACGCTTAAAGGTGCAGAGCTGAAACTGCTCACGCGACTTTTTGTTCACGTGAGGAGAACGCAACACCGTGAATTTCTCTTTTTCGGTAGGAAGCGGAATGGGACCGCTTACAATGGCACCGGTAGCTTTCACGGCACGTACAATCTTCTCAGAAGACTTGTCTACGAGGTTGTGATCGTACGACTTGAGTTTGATTCTTATTTTCTGGTTCATAACCTGGTGGTTCTCTAATCCTTGAAATTTATTTTGCTTCAACCGCACCTTTTACTTCTTCAATCACTTTCTCAGCAAGGTTCCGGGGAACCGGTGCGTAGTGGGAGAAGGTCAATGATGCGGAAGCGCGGCCTGAGGTAATGGTACGGAGGTCGGTCACATATCCGAAAAGTTCGGCAAGCGGCACGTCGGCCTTGATTACCTGGGCACCACCGCGGGTGTCCATGCCCTTCATGATACCCCTTCTGCGGTTGAGGTCGCCGGTTACGGAACCGGTGTACTCATCCGGAGAAATCACTTCCACCGCCATGATAGGCTCCAGCAATTGAGGAGCGCATTTCCTGGCAGCTTCCTTGAATCCGATACGGGCTGCAAGTTCGAATGACAGTGAGTCAGAGTCCACATCGTGATACGATCCGTGGAACAGGCGCACCTTCATCGAGTCGATCGGGTAGCCGGCCAGCGGTCCATTGACCATAGCCTGCTCGAAACCTTTCTGAACAGCCGGGATGAATTCGCGGGGGATTACACCACCCACGATATCGTTTTCAAACTCCAGTCCGGGCTTGTCGTCCGGTCCGAGTTCACGCGGTCCGATTTCAAATACGATATCGGCAAACTTACCGCGACCACCGGTCTGCTTCTTGTAAACTTCCTTATGTTCTACAGCCTTCGTAAGTGCTTCTTTGTAAGCCACCTGGGGAGCGCCCTGGTTGATTTCAACCTTGAATTCGCGCTTCAGGCGGTCGATGATGATCTCCAGGTGCAATTCACCCATACCGCGCAGGATTACCTGACCTGTTTCATGATCGGTGTTCACACGCAGTGTAGGATCTTCCTCCACCAGTTTGGCAATGGCCATGCCCAGTTTATCGGCATCGGCCTGCTTCTTGGGCTCGATGGCATAACCAATCACAGGCTCAGGGAACACCATGGACTCGAGGATCACCTTGCGGTTTTCAGCGCAAAGCGTGTCACCAGTCTTGATGTCTTTGAATCCAACCACCGCACCGATATCTCCGGCTGAAAGGCCGTCGATCTGGTTCTGTTTGTTGGCGTGCATCTGGAATACCCTTGAAATCCTCTCCTTCTGATTGGAGCGGGTGTTATAGATATAAGATCCGGAATCCAATCTGCCGGAGTAGGCACGGATGAAGCACAGCCTTCCCACAAAGGGGTCAGTTGCGATCTTGAATGCCAGGGCCACGAAAGGTTCCTTCTCGTCCGGCTTTACCGTAATTTCCTCATTGGTATCAGGATCGGTGCCTGTAATATCATCTTTATCAAGAGGCGAAGGGAGCAACTCCATCACATAATCCAGCATCGTCTGCACGCCCTTGTTCTTGAAAGAAGAACCGCAAACCATCGGAACAATCTTCATGCTGATGGTCGCTTCACGAAGCGCCTTCATGATTTCGACTTCCGAGATGGAATTAGGGTCTTCGAAATATTTTTCGATGAGAGTCTCGTCTACTTCTGCAACGGCCTCGAGGAGCTTCTCGCGGTATTCCTTTGCTTCCTCCACCATGTCGGCAGGGATCGGAATAACCTCATAGGTCATACCCTTGTCGGACTCGTTCCATACAACACCGCGGTTCCCAACCAGGTCCACCACGCCTTTGAAATTATCTTCTGCACCGATCGGCAACTGAAGTGCCACAGCGCGGCTGCCCAGCTTGTCCTTTACCTGTTTGCAAACACCGAGGAAGTCGGCACCGGCACGGTCCATCTTGTTGACGAAGCCGATACGGGCTACTTTATAGTTGTCAGCCAGGCGCCAGTTGGTTTCCGACTGGGGCTCAACGCCGTCCACAGCGCTGAAGAGGAACACGAGACCGTCGAGTACGCGCAGGGAGCGGTTCACCTCCACGGTGAAGTCCACGTGACCGGGCGTATCGATAATGTTGACGTGATACTTATTGCCTTTGAAGTTCCAATAGACTGTGGTAGCGGCAGAGGTAATGGTGATACCACGCTCCTGCTCCTGCTCCATCCAGTCCATGGTAGCTGCACCATCGTGCACCTCGCCAATCTTGTGATTGACACCGGCATAATAGAGAATGCGCTCAGTGGTGGTGGTTTTACCCGCATCAATGTGCGCTGCGATCCCGATGTTACGCGTATATTTTAGGTCTCTTGCCATTCCTGGTTAGAATCTGAAGTGTGAAAATGCCTTGTTCGCTTCTGCCATGCGGTGCGTATCGTCTTTCTTCTTGATGGCTGCACCTTCGCCCTTGGATGCCGCGAGAATCTCCGCTGCCAGCTTGTCCATCATCGTCTTCTCGCCACGGGCGCGGGAATATTCGATCAACCACTTGATGCCGAGGTTGATCTTGCGCTCGGGACGGATTTCAACAGGTACCTGGAAAGTAGCACCACCTACACGGCGGCTTTTTACTTCCACGGAAGGCATGATATTGTTGAGGGCACGCTTCCAAACTTCCAATCCGTTCTCATTGGCTTTCTTCTCCACGATACCGATGGCATCATAGAAAATATTGTAAGCCACGCTCTTCTTGCCGCGCTCCATCATATAGTTCACGAACTTCGTTACGAGGGTATCGTTGAACTTCGGATCAGGAAGCAGATATCTCTTTTTCGGTTTTGATTTTCTCATGACTTCGGCTTATTATTTTTTAGCGGGAGCTGCTGCCTTTGCTGCAGGTGCGGCTGCACCGGCCTTGGGTCTCTTGGCACCATACTTGGAACGGCCCTGCTGTCTTCCGTTCACACCGGCGGTATCCAGCGCACCGCGGATGATGTGGTAACGAACGCCAGGGAGGTCCTTTACACGACCCCCGCGGATCAGCACGATTGAGTGCTCCTGGAGGTTGTGGCCTTCACCCGGAATGTAGGCGTTCACCTCCTTACTGTTGGTGAGACGTACACGGGCTACTTTCCGCAGAGCGGAGTTAGGTTTCTTGGGAGTTGTGGTGTACACGCGTGTGCAGACACCACGACGCTGGGGGCAGCTGTCCAAAGCCGGAGATTTCGACTTAAAAGTCAGCTTTTTGCGCCCTTTCCTTACGAGTTGCTGGATGGTAGGCATTTAATTCTGATGCTTTTTGACCGTTTAATTTTTAGGACTGCAAAGGTATCTAAAAGAAGATATGATGCAAAGCTTCGTTTTAAAGAAGTTTGGAGGCACAGGGGCCTGATTGTAAGGCGTTTACGCCAGTGGAAACATCAGGCCGCCAGCTCCTGGGCGCTGAATATATTTCCGGAAACTCTTGACCTTCTTCCTCATTTGGTGTTATCATCGCCCGATTAGGAGCAACCAGACTGCATCATGGGAGGCAGGCAGGACCAAAAGCGCGATGTTCTTCAGAAGGAATCCTAATAATTTGAGCGGATTCACACTTTTTCAGGGCTTCAACACCTAAATAAGCTCAAAAACGCAATCAGAAGCAGCCAGGCACGGAGGTTTTACGGTGGATTTACAGTGAGTTCACTCTCGCGTTATGAATACGCCTGCTACCGTCCTTGAATACATTCAAAACAGACGTGCACAACAGGGTATTTAAAACATCCATTATATTTATTGAATATCTACCTACCTATGGCAGAAGTTCTCAAAGGATCCATCCTTTTTGGTGTCAAGGGCACCGTTGGCAAGACATTCTATCTCCGTAAGCTCCGCAACAAGTGGACGTTCAACAATATCCCGCATGGGCGCAAGCGCAACTCAGCGAAGCAGAAGGAAGTCATCAACCGGTTCAAGGAGGCGCAACAATATGCCAAGGCCATCGTGCAGCGGCCTGAGATGAAGGAACTTTATTCGAAAGGCATCAGTGACCGGCTGTCAAGCGCCTACCATGTCGCCGCCACTGACTTTTTGAATGCCCCTAAGATACACTATGTAAAATTCAAGGAATATCATGGGGCTGCAGGCGATATACTCCGGATAAAGGCTACGGACGACTTCCAGGTGACGGAAGTGTTTGTCAGGGTCTTCGGTGCCAACGGCAAGCTCCTTGAAGAGGGCCATGCAGATCGTTACCGCAGGAAGTCATTCATGTGGGTATACAAGACGAAGGTGGCCCATCCTGATGTCGAGGGCACCATGATTACCATCATAGCCAAGGATCGTCCAGGCAACCGGGCCATTCAGAAGCTTACACTCGATAAAGATCGACAGGCAAAAGTGGAGAATGAGGTGAAGTTGGTTTGAGGCGATTAGCGGCAATAGGACTTTTGAATCTATGCTTAATTGCTGATTAGCTACTCTATTAACGTCTCATCAATGTGTATTCCACGTTCCCAATTTTGTGATGCATCTCATTCCAGTCTGTATCAATCCGATAAAGCTTCAACGTGTCACCGATTATTTTAAAGTGATACATTTCCCCTTCCCTCCACAGATTGGCTGAATCATTTTTTTTGAAAAAACCGACAGCATAGGCGTGTTTGAATTTAGATTCTCCTTCTCCATAGTGAATCCGAAAAATCGAGTGTAATAATTCCTGCTCTTATAAATAGACTTAGATTGTTCGATTGCATTTAAGTAGTTATCTGAAAGCCAGAACCCATTCAAGTAATCAGCTAGAAACTCTTTGCGGCTGTCCTTGTCACCAGACTCGCTATTGCCACAACCAAAGGATATCAAAATGGCAACCAGTATGATGACTCTATTCATATGACTCCCGGATCAATTCCCTATTTAAACAGGATTGCCTATTTTCTGGTATTTCATGCGCGAAAAGGCAAGTGTCATCAAGGCATAGGATCAACTTTCATTCCAGATCCAAAACTATTTTTAAGTTCTCTTTCACTTTGTCAACTGTATCGCTATCAGCCTCCCCGATTTTCTTAATTAACCGTTTATTGTCAATGGCTCTTAACTGGTCAATCATTACGTCACAGTTCTCTTTAAGTCCATCCTTTGACTTTCTCAGATGAACTCTCAATATCTCTGTGTCCGGCATTATGTTTGTCGATATAGGGCACACGATTGTTGACGTATGCTCCTTATTCAGCAGGTCCGTCTGAACAACAATTACGGGTCTGATTTTCCCAGGTTCTGTGCCTATTCGCGGATTCAGGTCAGCAATCCAGATTTCAAATTGCTTAATCCTCATCAATCAGCTTTTCAAATTCAGCCAGAACTTCCAATGAGTCCTTCGAAACGATTCTTGATTCCTTGCTCAGTTGTCTGGAAATGAGCCTCCGTTTATGGAGTCTGTTGTAGAACTCAATTGCCTCGTTGATGTATCGATTTCGGTTCTTTTTCACTTTTGCGACAATTCTTTCGGTTTCAAGAAAAATATCATCGTCCAGCTTTAACGAAAGGTTTCTCATAGCCTGTTTCCTCCGAGGCAAAAGTATATACTTTTTGCATATACTGCGATGACTTACCTTAAAATAATGTATGAAATTATGCAAGCCCCGTTACCAATGAGCGGCGCCGGGAGAAATCCTCGGAATTCTGTACGATTACTTGTAAGGAATTTCTGAATGGTTTAGCCGGCTATCACAGCAGATTGTCGGCCTCCAGATATTTTTCCTTCATGAGCGAAAGTGCAAATGCCCCGGCGGAAGCGCTGAAGACGGAATAGTCGAAGGCGCCCTTGATGCCGGTGGTGAAAGACATGGCCAGCGCAAACAGGAGAAGAAGGACCCCGCTCAGTTTTGCAAATAACTCCGTCTTGAACCCGGCAAGGAGGCACAACGCAAAAACAACTTCAGCGGTAGTGGCCACGGCGCTTACTGCCGGGATCATACTTTCCGGAAACCATGGGTTGATGACATGGGTATAGGCAACGAACTTATCCCAATTGCCCCACGCGGAGTATTTCTCCGGCCACATGCCGAACCGGTCAGCCACCGCGGATAGAAAACTGAAGGAAACAGCGAGTCTTAGAAAGAGTTTGGTTGCAATACGGCCCATGGTCATATACCGGGATTAGCGTTTTCAAACATCAACTTCACGTCTGAGATCCAAAGAACGTTATTCGATCTTTATCCTTACCAGTTTGCCCTTCCGCTTCACGATGTTCTTGTAGTCCCATTGAATATCCCTGGATTTTTTCAACCACCGGTTCAGATCTTTTGCTTTTACTTCTGATGCTTCATTATAGAAAACCGATGCGTCTTTGAACTTCTCACCCCTCACATTCAAATTCTCATCATCAAAACCGGCTCCGCTCCAGAACATCAGCCTGATGCCGGCTTTTTGTTTGCTGTAGCCGACAATTGGGTTTCCCTCTAAAAACCAGACCGGGTGAGCGTGCCAGATTTTGCTTTCAGCCTGAGGAAGGCCTTCGTCGATTCCCGAAGCCAGCAAATCACAGATGGCCTTGTCGCCGGCGCTTTGAGATCGGTTGTACGCGGCTATATCCTTGTTCATTTCTACGACTGGTAAGTTTCACATGTCGCTGGGTAAACGAAGATACAACTTCATATGCAGGGATTCGTCATTCCCCAAAAATGCAACAAAGCATCAGCAACCGGTTTCTAAGGCTGATGAAGAACGCAATTGAATGCCTACTTTTTGATAGTCAGCAAAGGAATCCAGGTATGAAATGCTGTTCGCCTCGTTATGCTGCGATCAAAAAGCCTGTCAAGCAAGGTAAGGTTGCGCGTAAACATAGCCAGCATATCGGCCTTTACGTCGGCTACACATTGGTCTATGCCATCCATGACGTCGTCATCCATCATGATTCTCACTGTAATTTTAGTGCTACCGTGTTTACCTCCGATTTGCTTGCGGATTTGAGCCACACTGACATCGCTTCCTGAATGGGTGGGCACCACATGAAGAAGGTGCACCGACGCACCAAATATTCTTGCGAACGGAACAAGATATTTGAGTTCGGCGTTTATCCGTTTCAAATCAGATGCATACACAATTCTTTTGATCCCCTTTCCAAACCGGGCATGTTCAGGGATAGTCATCACAGGCAACTTGCTGTTGTTTATTACTGCAACTGCGTTGCTGCCGATAAGAACTTTCTGAAGCCCGCTCGCGCCCTTAGTCCCCATGATAATCAAGTCCACGTCATTCCTTTTCGCGTAGATCTGTATGACTCTTTCAACGGGGTAACCCGCAACTATTTCATAGGTAATTTTAACTCCCTTAAACTCCTTTTTAAGTTTATTGAGCAACAAAATGCTGTCTTGTCTGGCATCATCCGCCATTCGCTCCTCCAGTGCCTTCACTTTAATTGTTACGGCGCCTCTTGGAGGACCTGAAAAATGAACAACATGGAGCAGGACAATTTGCGCCTTTAACTTTTTGGCCATGCCGCAAGCATAACGTACTGCCACTTCAGACAATCTTGAGAAATCAGCAGGAACAAGTATTTTCATATGACCCGTATTTAGTCTTAACCCAATTCTAACGGAGCGTTCTGCTTATTCAAAGATAATGCCACTTTAAATATTTATAAGTTTCTCCGGCCCACAGGACAACAGAAGCAATCGCCATCAGTGAAGCAAATTCAAGAAACCCAACAGGGGCAAATCCGAATATACTTTCTAGGAAAGGCGTCTCAATAAGTGCAATTTGAATAATCACGGACGCCAGAAGCGCGGTGTTGACAAATTTGTTTGTGAACAACCCTATTTCAAAAATTGATTTCTTAAGGGACCGCATATTCACCAGGTTATACAACTGCATGAATGCCATCAAAATGAAGACGGCTGTACGCGTTTTTACTATACCCTGCGGCAAGAACCAGAAATAGGTTCCCAGCACACCGAGCACCATCATGGTGGTCATGATTAAAAGAAAAGGAAGAACATCCCTGTTAAGGATATTTTCCCTTTTGCCGCTTGCTTTTTCTTTCAGTTCCTCGCCATGACCATGTTCAGTTGCCAGCGAAATATCCCCGACCCCATCTGTTACCAGATTAAGCCAAAGAATCTGCGTCGCGGTGAGCGGAATCAAATTGCCTGTGGCGATCACGCTGATCAATGAGACAATCTCCGCAAAATTTGTTGTCACCAGGTAGTAACTCGTTTGTCTGGCATTTGTGAATACTATCCTGCCCTCCTCTACTGCATTCACGATCGTGGCAAAATTATCATCGGCCAGCACCAGTTTTGCCGAGTTTCGGGCCACATCAGTTCCCATAATACCCATGGCCACCCCGATGTCAGCCTTCTTCAAAGCGGGAGCATCATTTACACCGTCTCCAGTCATGGCTACCAACTCTCCCATCTCCTGCAGCCGGCTCGCAATCCGGAGTTTCATGTTCGGTGAAAGGCGTGAAAATACATTTACGGTCCGGAGCGCATCGTCAAACTCCTTTTCATCGAGTGTCATAAGCTGGGATTCATTCAACGCCAGCACATTTGAATCATTCTGGTCGCCAATAATTGAAACTGCCTGCGCAACGGCTACTGCCGTGTTGATATGATCTCCTGTGGCCATAACTACACGGATGCCGGCCGCTTTGCACTTTTCCACAGCCTCCCTTGCATCGCTTCGCGGCGGGTCAATCATCCCCACGATTCCTGCGAATACAAGAGAATTGATTCCCTCCTCGGTCAATTTGGTTGCATCGGTTCGTGTATAAGCCATGGCGATCACCCGCATCGCGTCCGAAGACCACCTGTCGATTTTGTCCCTTATCTGCTCCGCAATCGACGAAGCCATTTCTTCTTCACCGTTCCTTCCCAAATACAGCGATGAGAGTTCAAGAATCCTTTCAGGCGCGCCTACAACTAAAATCATGTTTCCAGCGTCCTTCCTTACAAGAGTGGCCCTCAGTTTGTTTCTTGAGTTAAAAGGCATGTCATCCTCTTTGATTCTGTTTAGCTCAGGCAGTGACAAGTTCAACCCGCCTTTATGTGCAAGAACAAGAAGGGCGCCTTCCGTGGGGTCACCGGTGAGCGTGTAGTTGTCTCTGTCTGCATTGTGGACAATACCCGCGTTGTTGCACAAAAGTGCGATAAACAAGAGTTTCTGCAAACGCTGGTGATTTTCATGGTCGAGGATTTTGTCAACCTGAACAAAATTTCCTGCCGGATGTCGTCCATCCCCTGTCACCGATATTTCCTCCTCCTGTGGCAACAGCACCTTTCTAACCGTCAGAATATTCTGCGTCAGCGTTCCTGTCTTGTCCGTCACAATGGTCGTTACGGCCCCGAGAGTCTCGACTGAATTCAATTCCCGCACAATTGCATTGCGCTTTGCCATCCGGTGCGAACCTATTGCCAGTACGATGGACAGTACTGCAGGCAGTCCTTCCGGAATGGAAGAAACCATCGCCGCAATGGAAATCAATAAGAGATCATCGAGCGAATACCTGCCCGAAACAAATGCGACGATAAAGAGCATAATAGCGCTTGCAAAAGCGATTCCTGCCATCTGCCTCGCCAGGCGGTCTGTCTTAATCTGGAAATTTGTTTTCTGAGGCTTAATGTTCGTCAGTGACTCCGCTATTTTCCCGATGGAAGTATGAAGCCCCGTGAAGCAAACAACAGCGCGGGCAAAGCCTGAGACCAGGTACGTACCCTTGTACAACATGCTTTTTCTTTCCGCAATTGAAACAGGGTCTTCCACCGGTTCATCTTGCTTGCAGGCAGGGAGGGACTCACCGGTAAGGGAAGCCTCCACCGCACGGACATTTTTGGCTTCAATGATGCGCGCATCTGCCGGAACATTCTCCCCTTCTTCCAAAATAATGATGTCGCCCGGAACAAGGTCTGCTGCCGCAACAACTCGCTCCCTGCCATCTCTCAGTACGCGCGTTTGCTGCACAAGCATTTTCTTCAGCGCAGCAACTGAATTTTCCGCACGCACTTCTTGCAGGAAGCCTATTGCAGCGTTGATCAAAATCACTGAAAAAATCACATACGTGTCAACCAGGTGACCGGTGGACCACGATATGATTGCTGCTGCCAGCAGAATAGCAATAAGTAAACTCTTGAATTGCTTCAATAACAGGAAGAGCCACGGGCTTCTCCCGGCTTCAGGGATCTCATTGGCTCCAAACTTCTCACGTCGTTCGAGCACTTCCCGGCCACTCAGCCCTCCATGGTCCGCGTCCAGGGCATTCAGTGTTTCTTCAACCGTAAAATGGTGGTACGGGGCTTCCATTTTGAAGATATCCTGAAGGCAAGTAACCCGAAGGCCATTTTGATCCGAATGTCTCTCCACTTAAGATACAGCCCCGCATCACTCGCCCGCTAGTTCAAAATTAAGGTGATGAACAAGCCCAAAGTATGATTTTAATATCCGGCTTGGCTTGATTTTAATCTTCAAACCCAAAATGCAGGCTGAAGATTAGGATGGCACCCCCAAGAGGAGTCAATGTTTTTTAATTAGATTCTAATACCAAATACGACCCAACCCTTTTTTCCCTGGTTGGAATTCGTTAGCGGCAAAAATTCAGATCAAACACTAAGTGGCAGGCCTACTCATATCTCAGCGCCTTCACAGGATTGGCCTGCGCCGAGCGAAGGGTGTGGTAGCCAACTGTGATCAGCCCGACGGCCAGCGCAGCCAATCCGCCTGCAACAAAAAGCAGAGGATCCAGGTCGACGCGGAAAGCAAAGGTGCTAAGCCAGCCGTTCAGGAGGTAGAACGCAATAGGCGTAACCAACACAAACCCGATGAAAATGAGTCGCACGAACTGCCCGGACAGCAGAAAAGTAATCTGCGTAGCCGTGGCACCCAGCGCCTTACGGATGCCAACTTCCTTGATCCTTCGCTCTGTGGTAATCATCGCCAATCCAAACAGGCCCATGCATGAGATGAGAATGGCAAGCGCTGCCATGATGGAGACGACAGAACTCATCTGCTGCTCCGTGCGGTACAGCTCGGCCATGTGTTCGTTCAGGAAAGTGTATGTAAAGGGATATCCGCTCACGTGCTTATCCCAGACCTTTCTTATCTCTTCCAAAGCCTCAGGAATATTTGAGCCGCTGATCTTCACCGACATCTCGTCAAAGCCCCAGTCCGTATGACTTACAATGGAGAGGGTGTTGATAGCGTGGTGAAGTGAATTGAAGTTGAAATCTTTCACCACGCCGATGACGGTTCCCAGGGAGTCGTTATGATACCAGCCGTGACCTACTCGCGTGCCAATAGGATTCTTGAGTTTCAGGTGTTTCACCAATGCCTCGTTGATGATGAACGACCTCCCGTTGTCAACCGGATTACCTTTGATGAAGGTTCTCCCTTCCTTAAGCTGGAGTCCGTAAACCGAAAGGTAGTCCGGATCCACATTCACGTTCGAAGTGCTCATTTCCACCACTCCCGTGTCCGTGAGCACCTTATAGCCCCACTGGTGAAAGTTGTTGCCCAGTCTTTGGCCTGACGCCGTGACTCCGGAAATGCGGCTGCTTTGAAGCAACTCTGTTTTGATCAAATCATAATTCTTGTTTGCATCCCCGCCCATCGTCACAAGTACGATCTGATCCGATTGAAAACCCGTGTCTTTGTTCTTCATGAAATAAAGCTGCTGCAGCACCACACCCGTACTGACCATCATGCCGACAGCCAGCGCAAACTGGACTACGACCAGTGAATCCTGGAAAACAGATTTCCGTCCGCCCGTTCCACCTTTCAGCACCTTCGAGGGATTGACGGAGGTCATGTAAAATGAAGGATAGATCCCCGTAAGGAATCCAAGGACAACAGCAGTGGCGATCACCAGCAAAAGGTTTATCGGGTTGCTGAAGACCGGCGCCATAGTGAGTTGCCGCCCGATGAGTTTGTTGAGGAGCGGCAGCATGGCGAAATCCAGAAGGAAGGCCAGGGCCAGCGCGATAACGGCGAGGAAGAGCGATTCCAGTATGAATTGTCCGAAAAGCTGGAGCTTGCGCGCCCCCACGGAAGTACGCACACCGATCTCCTTCCATCGGTGGGAAGAGCGGGCTGTTGTCAGGTTCATAAAATTGACAGAAGCGATCAGCAGAATGAAGAAGCCGGTGAGGGTGAAGATGCCGAGATACTTGCCGTTGAATTTTCTGTAGTTCTGGTAGTCGTGCTCCATATCGGATGAACCGAGGTGTACTTCAGTGAAGGGCTGGAGATACAGTGACGTTCCCTTGTTGATATCAGGCTGGCCGGTCCAGCGAGCAAACCACTCCGGGAATTTGGATTCCAGCTTCTTGTAGTCGGCATTCGGACGCAGGAGGATGTAGGTAACGAGGTAGTTGCCGTTCCAGTTGGTGTTGACCGTTGAGTCACTGCGCACATAGGTTTCAAACGACTCGAGTGATTCAAACTGGAGATGTGAGTTTTCCGGCACGTCTTTGAGAATGCCTGTGATCTTGAATTCACGGTCGCCTTTCGTTACCGTCTGCCCGACTGCATCTTCGGCCCGCTCAAAAAATTTCCGTGCCGTGGATTCGGTAAGCACCATCGTGTTCGGTTCATCCAGGACTGTGGACCTGTCGCCGTGAAGAAGTTCGAAGTCGAACATGGTGAGGAAGGCGCTGTCCACAACGGCTGTCTTTTCGATGAGGAACTGTTTTTCGCCTCGCCCAATCACCCGTTTCCCCCGTCCCCAAAAGCGGGAGTAGGATTCGATCTCCGGGAATTCCTCTTTCATCACCGGACCAAAGGGTCCACCGGTAAGAGCCACCAGCTGGATGTTGGTGCCCGTCCAGTTCTGCACTTCATTGATACGATAGATGCGGCTACCCCTGGCATGCCAGGCGTCGAAGCCTCGTTCATCAGAGACGAAGAGGTAGATCACCAGACAGGCCGCCAGCCCAATGGTGAGACTGAGGATGTTTATGAAAGCATAAACTGGACTTTGGCGGATATACCGCAGGGCAGCACGAAAATAGTTGCTCAGCATAGGTCTGGGGTTGTCTTTTAAGTACGTCCCAAACCAGGGAAGGTTACTCAATAAGAAGCATTTCCATTCATGAGACCGTTAATCCGCTAACTTTTTTATTCAGAAGATGAGCTGTTGCCATACCTCTGCCTTTCCTAAACCTGCAGGTGGCAGCGTTTAGCACGTAATGCTATTTGCCTGAATTGCCAGGATAATGCACACCGGTGCCGAAGAAAACCTCAATGGATTTTATTTTGGCATTGTTGAAAGTGTAATACTCGACATTGTGGACAATCTTACCGTCGGTAGTAGTGATATCATAGATCGCAAACGCATTGTTGCCCTCCACCATTATCCTGGGAAACTCAATGTGTTTGAAAAACTTCGAGGTGCCCCAACATTTCTCCTTATACTGAGCAATGTTTAAATGGTCGTCTCCGTTGGGGCTCGTGAAGGTAAAATCTTCTGCAAGTTGACTGGCTATGATACTCCAGTCTTTCTTTTCAAACCCGGCATAGAAGTTTCTTATAAGCTTTTCCTGAGTCTGTGAGTGGGCAATTACAAAGAAGTTGCAGAAGATGAATGACAGTAATATCTGTTTCATAATTCGTTACTGTTTTTGGTGCAGGAAATATCTATCCATGCCACATGTCATTTCAATTGATTGCCCGAGGATTTGATTCCTTCATCAGCGAGGAATCAGCACAATAAAGTTTACAACAATAATTCGCACGATGAAGCTATCATCTTCAATATCACGCAAAATGGGAGACTAGCAGTGGCCTGTGCCCGCATAAACCTGCAGAAAGATTCCTATAAATGCTGACTAGGTGGTCAGGCAAATCGATTTAGACCTTCGATCGCTTACCGGCTTTGCTTATTACCACAACAATTCCCCACAAGAGAGCAGCCCATGTTAAATACCAGACTGTTCGCTCACGACCCGTTAAAACTAATGGCATGGAAAGTATCCAAAAAACATCCAAACTTGCATGCATGATTATGGCTATGAGAAGGCTCTTCGTATGCTCATATACCCACAACATAATGACTCTAAAGGGAGGCAGAAATGAAAATAGAATAATCGCCAGGTACAATGGCAATGTGAGTGTACCAGCTTCATTTGCACTACCCAGATAATTTGAGAGAAAGTGCCATAAGCCCCACATGAATCCCAAACTTAGCGCTCCACCAGTAATCAGGCCATGATTCGATTTCAGCCTGGGTGCTACAAATCCCGTCCACCCGAACTCCTCAACTAATCCATTAAAGAACCCAAGCAAAGCCACAAAAAGAAACAATTCAATTTTGCTGGCCCCAGATATGCCAAACGATGAAGCTATGGGGTTGTTAGCTGAACTCAGTATACCTGGCTGGAACACAGGAGAAAATAACGACAGAGCAAACAGCGTTGTGAAGACCGTTAACGGCGCAATAAAAAGTGCGGCGACGTACCACTTGGTCTCAACGCGCCATTTGATCAGGCGAGAAAGAAATTCACGATACCCATTAATACCATCATACAAGCCTGTCAAAAGTATTCCTGCAATAATAGGGCCGGCAACTGTCACAAGATATAATGGCAAAAAAGAAGCATTTACCCGGTAGGGTGAAATTTGGTCCATGCCACCGAGCATGATTACAAGACCTCCCCAGGAAATGAGAAGCGTTACAACGTAATAGGCTGTAACCGCATGCTCCTTAATAAATTTTGAGAGGTCCAATCAGTTCTGATGTTCGGAAATAGCCATCAGTTCCTTCAGGTATCCACCCCATATGGTAGGATTGGAATGTGTGCCATGGCCGCTGGTCTGATCGGTGATGGGCAACAGTATGTACCGGCCGTTCTTTACCTTCTGGATTTCCTTTTCCATGATGCCCAGTTCAGGAGGATTCACCTGGTCATCGGCAGAATTCACAGCAAAAAGCGGCGCCTTGATTTTACCGAGATGTGGTGACGGGTTGTAGAGCCGGGATGCGTCAAATTGATAAATCATGTCATTGGCATCCAGGCCTGATCTGTATCTCTCCACTCTTTCCTGCAAAAACTTCTCAGCTGCCTCCCGTGTTGGTGCGGCTTTTTGCCATTGCAACGGACTGCTCACCATGAACATCAGCGAGTAGATGGCATACGTCAACCCGGGAGGCTGTTGTGTGTACTCGCCTCCCTTCCACTGAGGGTCATTTTCTATGGCGTCGATGATCATCTTGCGCATCATCCTGTTTCTGCCTGCTATTTCAACCGGCATGCTGGCCAGCGGCATGAGCGCATCCATCATGTCAGGGTAGTTATAACCCCACACCCATGTGTGCATGGCACCCATCGAAGTGCCCATCACCAGTCGCAGATGGCTTACGCCAAGATGTTGTGTAACGAGCATGTACTGCGCCTTCACCATGTCATCGTAGGTATAGGCAGGGAACTTCATGTGCAGTCCGTCACTGGGCTTGCTGGATTTGCCATGCCCGATGGCGTCCGGTAAAATGATGTAGTACTTGTTGGCGTCGAGCAATTGTCCCGGACCGAACAGATTGCCTGCAAAAAGGGGAGTGAGAAAACCCCGGCCGTTGCCGGTGGTTCCGTGCATGATAAGCACAGCATTGGTTACTTTGTCATCAGCTGCTTTTTTGGGCTGGCCTACTGTGGTATAATGCAACTTCAATTCTGCAAGGGAACTTCCATCTCCAAACTGGAAATTCTTCACAACATAATCTCCTTCTGCAGGAGTTGGATATTGCTGGGCTTTGGCCTGGCAGAACAGCAGGCTTGCGAAGGTCAATGTCGCTATCAGTTTCTTCATGGCAAATCAGCTCAGATTGGAGTTGGTTACAAGACTAAGTTAGTCAAGTAGCCTGACACTTGTTTCGCCTCTCAGCTGTGTTGGATTTACCTCCTGTGATAGCACGCAGGAAGAAAAACACACAGACTGAATGATCAGTCGTGCCAATCAGCAACAAGAAATAAGAAATGAGTAATTACTACGCCTCTCCCATTGTTCCACCGAAATTCATGGGGAACTTGGGAAGATCGTCGGTACGCTTGATGGGGCCAAAGGCGGCTTCGTACTTCTCGATATTATCTTTCAACGCTGCCAGCAGGCGCTTGGCATGCTCGGGGGTGATCACGATCCGTGACTTGACTTTCGCCTTGGGTACGCCAGGCATCAAACGGATGAAGTCGATCACGAACTCGCTGTTGGAGTGTGCAATCATGGCCAGGTTGGAGTAAACCCCTTCGGCGATCTCTTCAGACAATTCAATATTGATCTGGTTCTGCTGGGGTGCATTCTTGTCTTCTGCCATGATGCTGTCGTTTAAAGGCAGAGGCTGCCCTTTTCAAGGCAGCCTCGTCCTGGTTTAATCTAACTTTTATTAACCCATTCCTGCAGTCTCTTTCTCCTTGCGGGGAGCAGAGGGTGCGGAAGTAGCTTCCATCATCTTCGCGTATTCCTCTTCCGAGCCTACGATCAGATCATTGAATTTCCGCTGTCCTGTACCTGCCGGAATCAGGTGTCCTACGATCACGTTCTCCTTGAGACCTGCCAATTGATCCGCCTTGCCGCGGATGGCCGCTTCGCTCAACACCTTGGTCGTCTCCTGGAAGGATGCGGCCGAGAGCCAGCTTTCCGTCTTCAAAGATGCCTGGGTGATACCCTGGAGCGTAGGCCTGGAAACAGCGGGCATCGCATCGCGAACTTCCACAAGTTTCTGGTCTTTGCGCTTCAGTGAGGAGTTTTCATCTCTCAGTTCACGCGCTGTAATGATCTGACCGGGCTTGAATCGTTGTGTGTCGCCGGCTTCCAGGACAACTTTCTTGTCCAGCACCTGGTCGTTCACTTCGCGGAATTCCAGCTTGTCAACATATTCGCCTTGCAGGAAGCTGGTATCACCGCTGTCGATGATCTCCACTTTCTGCATCATCTGGCTCACAATGGCTTCGATGTGCTTGTCGTTGATCTTCACACCCTGCAGGCGGTACACCTCCTGAATTTCATTCACAAGGTATTCTTGTACAGCAGTCGGTCCTTTGATGGAAAGGATGTCCGATGGTGTGATCGCACCGTCAGACAACGGCTGACCTGCTTTCACAAAGTCATTGTCCTGTACGAGGATGTGCTTGGACAGCGGTACGAGGTAGCGCTTCTGCACTCCGTCGCGGGATTCGATGAATATCTCCCTGTTACCGCGCTTGATGCCTCCGTACGTTACTACACCGTCGATTTCGCTTACCACTGCCGGGTTGGAAGGGTTACGGGCTTCGAACAATTCAGTTACGCGGGGCAGACCACCCGTGATGTCGCGGGACTTGCCCACGGCACGGGGGATTTTCACAAGTACCTGACCAGCCTTGATCTGCTCGCCTTCATCAACTGCGAGGTGAGCGCCCACCGGAATGTTGTATCCCTTGGTCTCTGTCTTGCCCTTGATGACGATCGCAGGGTTCTTGGTCTTATCGCGGGTCTCCGTGATCACTTTCTCACGGTGTCCGGTCTGTTCGTCTGATTCTTCCTTATAGGTAATACCCTCGATAATGGATTCGTACTCTACTTCACCGTCAAACTCGGAGAGAATTACGGCGTTGTAAGGATCCCAATTACAGAGTTCATCACCTTTCTCTACTTTCTGTCCTTCTTTAATCAGCAGGAAGGCACCATAAGGCACGTTGTTGGTGATCAGTACGCGGGACTTGTCTTTATCCAGGATCCTGATTTCACCGGTACGGCCCATCACCACCTTCAGCTTGTTACCATCCTTATCGGTTGTGTCGATGGTACGGATACCTTCAAACTCAACGATACCTGCAAACTTGGCGCGGATACTTGCTTCCGTCGCGATGTTGGAAGCGGCACCACCCACGTGGAAGGTACGAAGCGTCAACTGCGTTCCGGGTTCGCCGATGGACTGCGCTGCAATCACACCTACAGCCTCTCCCACCTGCACCATTCTACCGGTGGCCAGGTTGCGACCATAACATTTCGCACAGCCGCCTACACGTGATTCGCAAGTGAGGATGGAACGGATTTCCACTTCCTCGATGCTGGTCTCGTCAATCTTCTTGGCCAGATCTTCTGTGATCTCCGTGCTGGCAGGACAAATCAATTCATCTGTTATCGGATCGTAGATGTCATGCACCGACACCCGTCCAAGGATACGCTCTGACAGCGGCTCAACGATATCTTCGTTGTCCTTCAGGGCAGTTACTTTAAGACCACGGAGTGTACCGCAGTCCTCCTCTGTAATAACGAGGTCCTGTGCCACGTCTACCAGACGGCGGGTCAGGTATCCTGCATCGGCAGTTTTCAAAGCCGTATCTGCAAGACCTTTCCGTGCACCGTGTGTAGAAATGAAGTATTCCAATACGTCCAATCCTTCCTTGAAGTTGGACAGGATAGGGTTTTCGATAATGGAGCCCACCGACCCAGCCAGGTTCTTCTGAGGCTTAGCCATCAGACCGCGCATACCGCCGAGCTGACGAACCTGCTCCCTTGAACCCCGTGCACCGGAGTGCATCATCATATATATGGAGTTGAATCCGTTTTGGTCCTCCTCCAGTTGCTTCATCAGCGTGTTGGTCAGGAGCGTATTGGTACGCGTCCAGATATCGATCACCTGGTTGTAACGTTCGTTATCGGTGATGAGACCCATCATGTAGTTGTTCCAAACGCCGTCCACTTCCTGCTGAGCTGACGCAACCAGTTTCTCCTTCTCAGAAGGAACTTTCACGTCATTCAGACCGATGGACAAACCTCCACGGTATGCCATCTGGAATCCCAGTTCCTTGATGTCATCAAGGAACTTGGCAGTCTTGGAGAGACCAGCAGTCTTGTACACATCAGCGATGATGGTCTGGAGTTTCTTCTTCGTGAGCAGTTCGTCCACAAAACCAACTTCCTCCGGAACCACCTGGTTGAAGATCACGCGGCCTGCTACGGTTTCCAGTTGTTTGGAAGTCAGCTCGCCGGTCTTCTTGTCCCTGATTTTCACACGCACCTTCACGATGGCATGCTTCGAGAGCCTGCCCTCGTTAAAGGCAATGATAACCTCCTCAGCGGAGTAGAATAATTTTCCTTCGCCTTTCTCGCCTTTCCTCCCCTTAGTGAGGTAATACAGACCCAACACCATGTCCTGCGAAGGAACGGTGATAGGCGCCCCGTTGGAAGGGTTCAGGATATTGTGAGAAGAGAGCATAAGCAGTGAAGCTTCCATGATTGCTTCCTGTCCCAGCGGTACGTGCACTGCCATCTGGTCACCGTCGAAGTCGGCGTTAAAGGCCGTACAAACAAGAGGGTGCAACTGGATAGCCTTGCCTTCAATCAGCTTGGGCTGGAAGGCCTGGATACCCAGACGGTGCAGCGTTGGGGCACGGTTCAGCAATACAGGGTGTCCCTTCAATACATTCTCAAGGATATCCCATACTACAGGATCCTTGCGGTCTACAATCTTCTTTGCAGACTTCACCGTCTTCACGATTCCGCGCTCGATGAGTTTGCGGATGATGAACGGCTTGAAGAGTTCGGCTGCCATGTCTTTAGGCAGACCGCACTCGTGTAATTTGAGCTCAGGGCCTACGACGATCACAGAGCGACCGGAGTAGTCTACGCGCTTACCGAGCAAATTCTGACGGAATCGGCCTTGCTTTCCTTTCAGCATATCGCTGAGGGACTTCAGTGCGCGGTTTCCTTCGGAACGCACAGCGTTTACTTTTCTCGAGTTGTCGAACAACGAGTCAACGGCTTCCTGGAGCATGCGCTTCTCATTGCGGAGAATCACTTCAGGAGCTTTGATGTCGATCAGACGCTTGAGGCGGTTGTTTCGGATGATCACCCTTCTGTAGAGATCATTGAGATCCGATGTGGCAAAGCGGCCACCGTCCAGCGGCACGAGCGGGCGCAATTCCGGAGGAATGACAGGGACCATTTTGATCACCATCCACTGCGGCTTGTTCTCAATGCGCGTGTTTGCATCGCGGAAAGCTTCCACCACTTTGAGGCGTTTCAATGCCTCAGCCTTGCGCTGTTGTGAGGTATCGGTTGCGGCCTGGTGACGCAGTTCATAGCTGAGCTCATCCAGTTTCACCCGGCTGAGCAACATCTCCAGTGCGTCGGCACCCATCTTCGCGATGAACTTCTTGGGATCATTGTCATCCAGCAATTGGTTCTCGCGGGGGAGTTTGTCAACGATATCGAGGTACTCTTCTTCCGTGAGAAAATCCAGTCTGTTTACACCTTCTTCCTCTTTGATACCGGGTTGAATCACCACGTAGCGCTCATAGTAAATGATCTGATCCAGCTTCTTGGTCGGAAGGCCGAGCAGGTAGCCAATCTTGTTGGGCAGTGAGCGGAAATACCAGATGTGTGCAACCGGTGTTACCAGTTCAATGTGGCCCATTCTTTCGCGGCGAACCTTCTTCTCCGTGACTTCCACACCGCAGCGGTCGCAGATGATGCCCTTGTAACGGATCCTCTTATATTTTCCACAATGACATTCCCAGTCTTTCACCGGTCCGAAGATGCGCTCACAGAAGAGGCCACCCATTTCCGGTTTATAGGTCCGGTAGTTGATGGTCTCCGGTTGCGTCACCTCGCCATGTGAACTCTCCAGGATAGATTCCGGAGAAGCCAGGCTGATGGTGATCTTGGAGAAGTCGTTGTTGATTTTCTTATTCTTTCTAAAAGACATGCTGGTAGTTTTTAGTCCTTAGTCCTTAGTCGTCAATAAAAATTCTAGTCTACGGCGTCACTTGTCCTGATTCCCGTCCATCTACTAAGGACTAAAGACTCAGGACTCATTACTAATCCATTGTGATCTCAAGAGCAAGACCTCTGAGTTCGTGCACGAGCACGTTAAACGACTCAGGGATATTGGGCTTGCGCATATTCTCTCCTTTCACAATAGACTCGTAAGCCTTCGCTCTGCCGATCACATCATCGGATTTAATAGTGAGGATTTCCTGCAGGATATTGGCCGCACCGAATGCTTCAAGTGCCCACACCTCCATCTCACCAAAGCGCTGACCACCGAACTGTGCCTTACCACCCAGCGGCTGCTGAGTAATGAGCGAGTACGGTCCGATAGAGCGTGCATGCATCTTGTCGTCCACCAGGTGACCCAACTTGAGCATGTAAGCCATACCCACCGTTACCGGTTGGTCAAATTTCTGACCTGTGAGACCGTCGTACAGCATGGTACGTCCAAACTCGGGAAGGCCTGCCTCTTTCAATTCGGCAGAAACGTCATCCATGCTGGCGCCATCAAAGATCGGCGTGGCGTACTTCCGGCCAAGCCTCTTGCCGGCCCATGCCAACACAGTCTCATAAATCTGACCCAGGTTCATACGGGAAGGCACACCAAGCGGGTTAAGGCAAATGTCAACCGGTGTTCCGTCCTCGAGGAAAGGCATGTCCTCGTCACGAACGATACGGGCGACAACGCCCTTGTTACCGTGACGTCCGGCCATCTTATCACCGACCTTCAGTTTGCGTTTCTTCGCCACATACACTTTCGCCAGCTGAACAATTCCGGCAGGGAGTTCATCACCTACTTCGAGGGTGAAGCGCTCACGCTTGAATTCACCAGCGATAACGTTCCGCTTGTTGAGGTAGTTCTTCACGATTTCGGCCACCAATTCGTTGGTGTGATCATCCGTTGTCCATGATTCCAGGCTTACGTCTGCAATCAGGTTTACTTCCTCAGGAACATTATAGTTGCTCTCATCCCTGTAGATATTCTTGTCAGGGAACAGGTTACTTTCAATGACCTTGCCGCTGAATTTCACGCCTTTACTGATCAGCTCATCACCAAATTTGTGTTTCACACCCTGGCTGGACTTGCCGGTCAGGATGGTGGTGAGTTTCTTGATCATCTCGTTGCGGAGTTCCGTCAGCGATTTGCTGTAGCGGTTCTTCAGCGCATCCAGTTCTTTCTTGGACTTGTTGCGGACATCCTTGTCGCGCTTCGGGCGTGAGAAGAGTTTGGTCTCGATCACAACACCTTTCAATGATGGCGGCGCCTTGAGTGATGCATCCTTCACATCACCTGCCTTGTCGCCGAAGATTGCGCGCAGCAATTTCTCCTCCGGTGTAGGATCCGTCTCTCCTTTGGGCGTGATCTTGCCGATCAAAATATCTCCCTCGCGAACATCCGCTCCGATGCGGATGATACCATTCTCGTCGAGGTGCTTAACAGCCTCTTCACTGACGTTCGGGATTTCAGAAGTCAACTCCTCCTCCCCGCGCTTCGTGTCGCGTACCTCGAGTTCAAACTCTTCCACGTGTATGGAAGTGTAGATATCATCACGTACAACTCTTTCAGAAATAACGATGGCATCCTCGAAGTTATATCCCTGCCATGGCATGTAGGCCACGAGCAGGTTGCGTCCGAGTGCGAGCTCGCCGTTTTGAGTAGCATAACCTTCACAAAGCGGCTGGCCCTTCTCCACCTTCTGTCCTTTGCGGACCAGCGGTGTCAGGTTGATGCAGGTATCCTGGTTGGTCCTGCGGAACTTGATCAGGCTATATGATTTGTATTCATCGTCGAAGCGAACCAACTGTTGTTCTTCGCTCACGTCATACTTAATGACAATCTTCTTGGCATCGACAAAATCCACAACACCTGGTCCTTCTGCAAGGATAAGTGCGCGTGAATCCAGCGCGATTCTTCCTTCCAGGCCTGTACCCACGATGGGGGCCTCCGGCCGCATCAGCGGCACAGCCTGACGCTGCATGTTCGAACCCATGAGGGCACGGTTGGCGTCGTCATGCTCAAGGAAGGGAATGAGTGATGCAGCAATGGACACGATCTGGTTAGGAGCCACGTCCATGTATTTCACTTCAGCAGGTTCCACAACGGGGAAGTCCCCTTCAAAGCGGGCCTTCACCTTTTCATCCAGGAACTCTCCATTCTGTTTGATCTTCGCATTGGCCTGCGCAATGTTATGTGTGTCTTCCTCTTCGGCAGTAAGGAACACAATATCCTTGGTGCGCACCTTGCCACTCTCAACCTTCCTGTATGGTGTCTCAATAAAGCCCATCTTGTTCACCTTGGCGTGAACACAGAGGGAAGAGATCAGACCAATATTCGGGCCTTCAGGAGTTTCGATGGTACACAAACGGCCATAGTGCGTGTAATGCACGTCGCGGACTTCAAAACCCGCACGCTCGCGAGAAAGACCACCTGGTCCGAGGGCTGACATTCTCCTCTTGTGGGTGATTTCGGCCAGCGGGTTGGTCTGGTCCATG
>JAFEAM010000008.1:0-4429 GCA_018266395.1 Bacteroidota bacterium
GCTGAAGAAACTTAGACCTGTAACCCCCGGTACCCGTCACCGGCTGTCGCCCGGATTCGATGATATCACCGAATCACGCCCGGAGAAGTCTCTTTTGACATCTTTGAGGAAGACAGGTGGTCGCAACAATGTTGGCCACATGACCATGCGGTACATCGGCGGCGGCCACAAACAGAAGCTCAGAATCATTGATTTCAAGCGCGACAAGTTTGGCGTGCCTGCAACGGTAAAGTCGATCGAATACGATCCGACCCGTACGGCACGCGTGGCGAAACTGTATTATGCGGACGGAGCCAAATCCTACATCGTAGCTCCGCAGGGACTAAAAGTGGGACAGCAAGTTGTATCCGGAGAGGATGTGGCGCCTGAAGTAGGCAATGCACTTCCCTTGTCAAAGATTCCGGTCGGTACCATTGTACATAATGTGGAAATGAAACCGGGAAAAGGCGCGTCCATCGCGCGCAGCGCCGGATCTTTTGTGCAGTTGGTTGCCCGCGAAGGCGAATATGCAACCCTGAAGATGCCTTCAGGTGAAATGAGAAATGTGTTGGTGCGCTGCCTGGCAACGATCGGAGCAGTTTCCAACCCTGATCATATGAATGAGTCTGTAGGCAAAGCAGGCCGCAGCCGTTGGAGAGGTGTTCGTCCCCGCAACCGTGCGGTGGCCATGAACCCTGTAGATCACCCGATGGGTGGTGGTGAAGGAAGAGCCTCCGGTGGTCACCCTCGTTCACGTAAGGGCTTGTATTCGAAAGGCAAGAAGACAAGACATCCGAAGAAGTATTCAGATCATCTAATCATTGCAAGGAGGAAAAAGTAATGGGAAGGTCAATTAAGAAAGGTCCGTACCTCGACGCGCGTCTCGCAAAGAAAGTCTCTGCGATGGAGCAGTCCGGCAAAAAATCAGTGATCAAAACCTGGTCGCGCAGAAGCACGATCACGCCTGATCTGATCGGCTATACGTTTGCCGTCCATAACGGCAATAAGTTCATTCCGGTTTATGTCACTGAAAACATGGTGGGCCACAAACTGGGAGAGTTTGCCCCCACCCGCACCTTCAAGGGCCATACCGGTAACAACAAGGCAGAAGCTGCAGCCGCTTAAAAATTTGATGTACCATGGAAACTACAGAGAAGAAAGTAAAAAGGTCGGTACAGAA
Organism: Bacteroidota bacterium; assembly: GCA_018266395.1. GTDB lineage: Bacteria > Bacteroidota > Bacteroidia > Cytophagales > Cyclobacteriaceae > ELB16-189. The sequence goes on from JAFEAM010000008.1 coordinate 1,160, forward strand.
GCGTGACAAAATCGCGGCTGTTAAGGATGCGGCCAAGCAGGGACCTGCTGTGGCCTATCTTCATGATGTACCCACCTCTCCCCGCAAAATGAGATTGGTTGCAGACCTGATCCGTGGTCAGCGGGTTGCACTGGCGCTGAACCTCCTGAAGTACGAGACCAAGCACCCGGCTGCCAAACTTGAAAAACTTCTGATGTCGGCGATTTCCAACTGGGAATCCAAGAATAAGGATGTGAAGCTGGAGGAGGCGGACCTGTTTGTGAAGGAAGTACATGTGGGTGGCGGCCGAATCCTGAAAAGACTTCGCCCTGCTCCGCAAGGACGGGCGCACCGCGTACGCAAGCGTTCCAATCACGTCACACTGGTTATTGACCGCATGCCCGCAGGGGTTAAAGAATCTAAGAAGGTTGAAGAAAAAGAAACCAAGGAATAATGGGACAAAAGATTAATCCTGTCGGCTTACGCCTCGGTATCATTCGCGGCTGGGACTCCAGCTGGTTTGGCGGGAAAGAATTCTCCGACAAACTGGTTGAGGATCAGAAGATCCGCAAATACATCGATGCACGTATCCAAAAAGGTGGTATTGCGAAAGTGGTAATCGAAAGAACCATCAAGCGCATCACCCTCACCATACACACCGCCCGTCCGGGTGTTGTCATTGGAAAAGGCGGTACGGAAGTCGACAAAATCAAGGAAGAGCTGAAGAAGCTTACAGGCAAGGATGTTCAGATCAATATCTTTGAAATCAAGCGTCCGGAACTGGATGCTCGCCTGGTGGGTGAATCCATTGCTCAGCAACTCGAGGCCCGTATTTCCTACCGCCGCGCAATGAAGCAGGCGATCGCCTCTTCCATGCGTGTTGGCGCAGAAGGTATCAAGGTAAAACTGTCCGGCCGTTTGGCGGGTGCCGACATGGCCCGGACCGAACAATATAAGGAAGGCCGCATACCCCTCCATACGTTGCGCGCCGATATCGATTATGCGATTTCGGAAGCCCAGACGGTTTATGGAAAAATCGGAATCAAGGTATGGATCTTCAAGGGCGAGATCTTTGGAAAGCGTGACCTGTCTCCCAATGTGGGCATCGTTTCACAAGGTGAGAGCAAGGGCCAGGGCGGTCCTCGCCGTGAGCGGGGTGAGCGTTCCGAAGGACGTGGCGAAGGTCGCGGACGCGGAGAGCGTGGTGAAGGTCGTGGTGAGGGAAGAGGTAGAAGAAAATAATTAAGGGAAGTTAAAACAGGTTTTCAGCAATGTTACAACCCAAGCGTACCAAGTTCAGGAAGTCCCAAAAGGGAAGGGTAAAGGGATTGGCGACCCGTGGTCATATGATTGCTTTCGGCTCATTTGGTCTGAAAGCAGTTGAGCCTGGATTGCTGACTGCCCGCCAGTTGGAAGCTGCCCGTGTTGCAGTGACCCGCGCCATGAAGCGTGAAGGACAGGTGTGGATCCGTGTGTTCCCTGACAAGCCCGTTACACGTAAGCCTGCTGAAGTCAGGATGGGTAAAGGTAAGGGTGCTCCTGAATATTGGGTGGCACCGGTTAAGCCCGGCACCATTCTGTTCGAGGCAGGAGGCGTAACGCGTGCCACTGCATTGGAAGCATTGAAACTGGCTGACGGCAAGCTCCCCATCAAAACAAAATTTGTGGTTCGTCACGATTACGTTGAACAATAGGACTTATGAAGAACACGATCGCTGAAATAAAGGACCTTACGCTGAATGAGCTGAAAGAGAAGCTCGTGAGCGAGAAGGAGGCCCTCCGCAAGATGAAGTTTGCGCACCAGGTTTCTGCCATTGAGAATCCGATGAAGATCAAGCAGACCCGCCGCCTCATCTCCCGGATCAACACATTGTTGACGGAAAAGGAAAAGCAAAAGTAAAGCATCATGGAAAGGAATTTACGCAAGGAGAGAGTAGGCAAAGTGGTCAGCAATAAAATGCAGAAGACCATCACCATCGCCATCGACCGTAAGGTGAAGCACACCATCTACGGAAAGTTCATGAACAAGACGACGAAGCTTATGGCCCATGATGAGAAGAATGAGGCGGGCATCGGCGATACCGTGCGTATCATGGAAACGCGTCCCCTCAGCAAGAACAAGCGCTGGAGACTTGTGGAAGTTATCGAGAAAGCGAAGTAATTAACTACGGAAAAGAAGGAATTGTATGATACAGAATGAAACCAGACTGACAGTGGCGGACAACAGCGGCGCAAAAGAAGTGCTGTGTCTACACGTATTGGGTGGCACCAAGAGGCGTTCAGCTTCTGTGGGCGATAAGATCGTTGTGACGGTGAAATCCGCCATCCCCACCAGCCAGATCAAGAAGGGCACTGTATCCAAGGCAGTGGTAGTTCGTACCAAGAAGGAAGTAAGAAGGAAAGACGGTTCTTACATCCGCTTTGAGGATAATGCGGCTGTGCTGCTGAATCCTCAGGATGAACCCCGCGGCACCCGCATCTTCGGTCCGGTGGCCAGGGAACTCCGTGAGAAGCAGTTCATGAAGATCGTCTCACTTGCACCTGAAGTTCTTTAAGACAATGGAAAGGAAAATCAACAAGCAGCCCAAGCTGAAGATCCGCAAGGGTGACACGGTAAAAGTAATAGCGGGTAACTACCGCAGCACTGCCGAAAAGGAAAATAAAGGCAAGGTGCTGGAAGTATTGCTCGAGAAGAATCGCGTAATCGTGGAAGGTATTAACATGGTGACCAAGCACCAGAAGCCTTCGGCCGGCAAGCCTGAAGGTGGCATTAAGAAAACAGAAGCTTCCATCCATATCAGCAATGTTGTGCTGATTGATCCCGCTTCCGGCCAGCCCACCAAAGTAGGCCGTAAGCGCAATGCCGAAGGCATGTGGCAGCGCTATTCCAAAAAGACAGGAGAATTCATTAAGTAAGAGAGCCATGGCAACGCCCAGACTAAAGGAAAAATATACAAAAGAGATTGTGCCGGCACTGAAAGCCAAGTTTCAGTACGGTTCGGTTATGCAGGTGCCCCGCATCCAGAAGATTTGCATCAATAAGGGTGTAGGCGCAGCTGTTGCTGACAAGAAGATTGTCGATGTCGGAATCGAGGAGATCACTTCTATTACCGGTCAGAAGGCCGTTGCGACAAAGGCAAAGAAAGCCATTTCAAACTTCAAGCTGCGTGAAGATCTCCCTATCGGAGTCAGGGTAACACTTCGCGGTGCCAAGATGTATGAATTCATGGATCGCCTGATGAACGTCGCACTTCCCCGTGTACGTGATTTCAAAGGTGTAAGCGACAAGGG
>JAFEAM010000008.1:4460-209342 GCA_018266395.1 Bacteroidota bacterium
TCCATCGACAAGGTTAGCAAGATCAACGGCATGGACATCACGTTTGTGACCAGTGCCACAACCGACGAAGAGAGTTACGAGCTCCTGAAAGCATTCGGGATGCCTTTTGTAAACAAAAACTGACAGAAACCATGGCAAAACTTTCAATCGTAGCAAGGGACAAGAAGAAGGAGCGGCTCGTGGCCCGTTACAAGGCCAAGCGTCAGGCTTTGAAAGAGGCCGGTGAGTGGGGAAAGCTGGATCAACTCCCCAGGAGTTCGTCAGCGGTCCGCATCAGGAACCGGTGCAAGCTCACAGGTCGTCCGCGCGGCTACATGAGCAAATTTGGCATTTGCCGTAACCAGTTCCGCCAGATGGCCCTGGATGGCAAAATCCCTGGTTTGACGAAGGCAAGCTGGTAATTTGAAGTAAGACAAGGAATAAATATCTTTGCGGCCCTGTTTTGAAAAAAGGGGCCGCCCTTAACAGAAAAGAACATGACAGACCCTATTGCAGACTACCTGACCCGGCTTAGAAACGCCATCAAGGCGCGCCATCGCGTGGTGGAATTGCCTGCCAGCAACATCAAGAAGGAGATCACCAAGGTGTTGTTTGACAAGGGCTATATCCTCAATTATAAGTTTGAGGAAACCGACAACAAGCAGGGTAAGATCAAGATCGCTTTGAAATACAATCCTGAAACGAAGGATTCCGCTATTTCAAAGATCGATCGCGTCAGCACGCCCGGTTTAAGGCAATATCGCCCCTCGGATGGGCTTCCCAAGGTTCTCAACGGTCTTGGCATAGCCATCCTGTCCACTTCAAAAGGTGTAATCACCGACAAAGAAGCCAGGGCGTTGAATGTAGGTGGTGAAGTTTTGTGTTACGTCTATTAATAAAGAACAATGTCACGGATAGGCAGACTTCCGATCGCTCTTCCCAAAGGTGTAACATGCACCTATTCAGAAGCCAATCACAAGGTTTCTGTTAAAGGCCCCAAGGGTGAGCTGCACCAGGTGCTGAAGCCCAATTTTGGGGTGAAGGTGGAAAACGATACTGTTCATGTTACGCGCCCCTCTGACGATAAGCCGGATCGCGCCATGCATGGTCTGTACCGTGCTCTCATTGCCAACATGGTGGCCGGCGTGAACAAAGGCTATCGCCAGGAATTGGAATTGATCGGTGTAGGTTACAAGGCGACAGCCCAGAGCAATGTGCTCGAGCTCAGCCTGGGTTATTCGCACAGTGTGTTCCTCGCCGTGCCTTCAGAATTGAAACTGCAGGCGGTGCAGGAAAAAGGTGCCAACCCGATGATCATCCTTGAGGGTATAGACAAGCAGTTGATCGGACAGGTTGCTGCCAAGATCAAGTCATTAAGAAAAGTGGAGCCTTACAAAGGAAAGGGTATCCGCTATGTGGGTGAATATGTACGCAGAAAGGCCGGCAAGGCAGCTGCTAAATAATTAAGGATATGTCCATCAAGAAAAAGGTCATTCGCAGGGAGAGGATCAAGCGCGGCATCCGCAAGCACGTGGAAGGCACGGCCGATCGTCCCCGTCTTTCTGTCTTCAGAAGCAACAAGGCCATCTACGCACAGCTGATCGATGATGCGAAGGGCGTCACGATCGCCGCCGCTTCATCACTTGAATTGGATAAGAACGCCAAGCTCAATGTTGAGACATCGAAGTCGGTGGGTAAAAAGGTAGCTGAAAAGGCAGTAGCCTCCGGCGTAAAGTCTGCGGTCTTTGATCGCAATGGGTATCTATATCATGGTAATGTCAAGGCTTTGGCTGATGGAGCCAGAGAAGGTGGCCTAAAATTCTAATCGCATGACTCAAAGCAACGTAAGTACGGTCAAAGCCAGTGAAATCGATCTGAAAGAAAAGGTCGTGGCTATCCAGCGCGTCGCCAAGGTTGTAAAGGGCGGACGCCGTTTCAGCTTTGCTGCAATTGTGGTGGTTGGTGATGGCAACGGCGTGGTGGGTTACGGACTGGGCAAAGCCAATGAAGTTACGGATGCCATTACAAAAGGCATCGACGATGCCAAGAAGCATCTGGTGAAAGTACCGATCATCAAAGGCACTGTTCCCCATGATTGCATTGGCAAATTTGGCGGTGGTCTCGTGTTGCTGAAGCCTGCTTCCCCCGGTACAGGAGTTATTGCCGGTGGTGCCATGCGTGCTGTTCTGGAAAGCGCCGGCGTTCACAACGTGTTGGCAAAATCCAAGGGTTCCTCCAATCCTCACAATGTGGTAAAGGCCACTTTCAAAGCCCTTACCAGCATGCGGGATGCACGGACCATTGCGCGTAACCGCGGTGTTGAGTTGTCAAAAGTTTTTAATGGATAAGATTATGGCGAAGGTCAGAATTACCCAGATCAGAAGCACCATCAAGCGCCCCGCAACCCAGTTGCAGACGATTGAGTCATTGGGCCTGGGTCGTCGCGATAAGTTTGTAGAAGTTGAATATACTCCTCAAATCCAGGGTATGGTAAAGAAAGTCAGTCACCTGGTGAGCGTAAAAGAGATCTGAATATGAAACTGCATACACTGAAGCCGGCAGCCGGCTCAACCAAAACAAACAAGCGCCTCGGACGCGGTCAGGGATCTGGTGGCAGCACGGCAGGCCGTGGCCACAAAGGTGCCCAGTCCCGTTCAGGCTATCATAAGAAATTCGGCTTTGAAGGCGGTCAGATGCCTTTGCAGCGTCGTATTCCGAAGTTCGGCTTCAAGAATAACGAGAAGATTTACTACAAGGCCATCAACCTTGATGTGCTGGAATCACTTGCGCAGAAGACCAAAGTTTCGGCTTTGAATCTGCAGTTGATGATGGACAACGGGGTGATCGGCAAGAATGACAAGGTAAAAGTGCTGGGCCGCGGTGAACTGAAATCAAAGGTGACCGTAGAGGCACATGCTTTTTCGACCACCGCAACGAAAGCCATTGAAACAGCCGGCGGCAGCGCTACAACTGTGAAATAAATGAAGCGATTCATTACCACCATAAAGAACATTTTTTCCATCGAGGAGCTCAGGGTCCGTATTCTGAATACCATCGGATTCCTGATCATCTTCCGTCTGGGTTCTTACATCGTGCTGCCGGGTATTGAGCCGAACGCTCTTACCGGTAACCAGGGTGGTATTTTTGATTTGCTGAACACATTCCTCGGAGGCTCCTTCAGCAGGGCTTCCATTTTTGCTCTTGGCATCATGCCTTATATCTCCGCTTCCATCGTGGTGCAACTGCTCACGGTAGCGGTACCGCACTTTGCCAAACTGCAGAAAGAGGGAGAGAGTGGCAGGAAAAAGTTGAATCAGTTTACCCGTGTGCTCACCATTGTGATCACAGCGGCACAGTCTTATGGTTACCTGCGGGCAACCATCAATCCTGAGGCGATTATCAGCCCCGGACTGTTCTTTACGGTTTCATCCATTGTGATCCTTGTTTCCGGGACCATGTTCTGCATGTGGCTGGGAGAGCGCATCACAGACAAGGGCATTGGCAATGGTATTTCCATGCTTATCATGATCGGGATTGTATCCCGTTTCCCTACGGCCCTTTATCTGGAAGCCACAGGCAAAGGCATGCAGGGCGCACTGCTCTTCATCATTGAACTGCTGGCGCTGTTCTTCGTGGTGGTTGGAGTGATTGCCCTCACGCAGGCCACACGCCGCATCCCGGTACAATATGCCAAGCAGGTAGTGGGCAACAAGCTTTATGGCGGCAAGAGGGATTTCATTCCTCTTAAATTGAATTCGGCCGGTGTCATGCCAATCATATTTGCACAGGCTCTCATGTTTATTCCTCCGCTGATTGCAGGCATCTGGCGCGACAGCGATCTCGGCGCATACGTAGGCTCCACCTTCGCGGATTTCACTTCATGGCAATACAACACCTTGTTTGCCGTGATGATCCTGGCCTTCACTTTCTTCTACACGGCCATCACGGTGCCTTCCAATGACATTGCAGACAACCTGAAAAGAAACGGCGGTTTCATCCCTGGTATCAAACCCGGAAAACAGACCGCAGAGTTCATAGACAATATTTTATCAAAGATTACTCTTCCGGGCGCCCTCTTCCTGGCGGCCATTGCCATCATGCCTGCTTTTGCAGTGCGTGCTGGTGTAACGCAAAACTTCGCACAGTTTTATGGCGGAACATCGCTCCTCATTCTCGTTGGTGTGGTATTGGATACCCTCCAGCAGATTGAGAGCTACCTCCTCATGAGACACTACGAAGGGATGATGAAGTCCGGCAGAGTGAAAGGACGTTCTCAGTTTGCTGCGGCGTAAGGTTTAATGATCCACCTGAAGACGCCAGAGGAGATTCAGATCATCAGAGAAAGCGCGCAGATACTTGCGCAAACTCACGGTGAAGTGGCCCGGATGATTAAGCCGGGTGTGAAGACAAAAGATCTGGATCGACGGGCGGAAGAGTTTATCAGGGACCATCACGCGGAACCCTCTTTCCTGCACTACAATGGCTTTCCGGCCTCGTTGTGCATTTCGGTTAATGAAGTAGTAGTACACGGTTTTCCGGGTACCTACGAGTTGAAAGAAGGAGACATTGTGTCAGTGGATTGCGGTGTAAAGTATAATGGCTTTCACAGCGATTCGGCTTACACGTATCCGCTGGAGGGTGTGACGCAAGAAGTGCTGGACCTGCTGAACCGGACGTATGATTCACTCTATCTCGGCATAGCGCAGGCGAAGGCCGGCAACCGGATCGGAGACATCAGTCATGCGATCCAGGCCCATGTTGAGCAGTTTGGATACGGTGTTGTACGGGAACTGGTTGGGCATGGCGTTGGACGGAATCTTCATGAAGATCCGGAGGTACCCAACTACGGTAAACGGGGGAAGGGACCCAAGATCGTCGCCGGGATGGTCTTTGCAATAGAACCCATGATAAACATGGGAACGCAAAGAGTGGTGCAGGAGAAAGACGGATGGACCATACGGACCAATGATCGCAAACCATCTGCTCACTTTGAGCATACGGTAGCGGTTCACGAGGAACGGACTGAAGTGCTGACGTCGCATGAAGAGATAGAGAGAAACTATACATATAAGTGGCGAAGCAAAAGTCGATAGAACAGGATGGAACGATCCAGGAGGCGCTCTCGAACGCGATGTTCAGGGTACAACTGGAAAACGGCCACGAAGTGCTTGCACACATCTCCGGCAAGATGAGGATGAATTACATCCGTATTCTGCCCGGCGACAAGGTGAGACTGGAAATGTCGCCGTATGATCTGACAAAGGGAAGGATAACTTTTAGATACAAGTAATTATGAAGGTAAGAGCCTCCATCAAGAAACGCAGCGCAGAATGTAAAATCATTCGCCGCAAGGGCAAGCTGTATGTCATTAACAAAAAGAACCCCCGCTACAAGCAGCGTCAGGGATAAGATAACGTATTAAAAAAGATCATACATGGCACGTATTGCAGGTGTTGACATTCCGGATAACAAAAGAGGCGAAATCGGCCTCACCTATATCTATGGCCTTGGCCGCCGCTCAGCTCAGAACATTCTGACCCAGGCGGGAGTAAGCTGGGACAAGAAGGTGAAGGAGTGGAATGACGAAGAGTCAAACAAAATCCGACAGATCATTGCGGAGAAATACCGTATTGAGGGTTCACTCCGGTCAGAGACACAATTGAGTATCAAGCGCCTGATGGACATCGGTTCTTACCGCGGACTTCGTCATCGCAGGGGACTTCCTGTTCGGGGGCAGAGCACCAAGAACAATGCCCGTACGCGTAAAGGAAAGCGCAAGACAGTGGCCAACAAGAAGAAAGCAACCAAAGGTTAATTAACAGCGGATCATAACATCACGGATATGGCAAACGAACAAGCCCCGGTAGAGAAAAAGAAAGACAAAAGCAGGAAGCGTACGGTAAACGTTGAGGCGGTAGGCCAGGCGCACATCAAGGCCACCTTCAATAATATCGTAATCTCCATGACCAATTCCACCGGTCAGGTTGTTGCGTGGGCCTCTGCCGGCAAAATGGGATTCAAAGGCTCGAAGAAGAACACGCCCTATGCAGCGCAAACGGCGGCGCAGGAGTGCTCCACCAAGGCTTTTGAGCAGGGCCTGAGAAAAGTGGAAGTCTTCGTGAAAGGCCCTGGTGCCGGACGCGAGTCGGCCATCCGTACCATACAGAACTCCGGGATTGAAATCCTGGCGATCAGGGATGTAACGCCACTGCCGCACAATGGATGCCGTCCCCCCAAGAAGAGAAGAGTTTAATCAACAGGAATTGTAAGAACAGATCATGGCAAGATATACAGGTCCGAAAGCGAAGATTTCAAGAAGGTTCAACGAGCCGATTCTGGGCGAAAGCAAGGCGCTTCAGAAGAAGAATTATGCTCCTGGCCAGCATGGAAAGACCAAAAAGAGAAAGCAATCAGAATATGCGACGCAGCTCGCTGAAAAGCAGAAAGCCAAGTATATCTATGGCGTTCTTGAGCGTCAGTTTGCACACACCTTCGACAAGGCAACCCGCAAGAAAGGGGTGACCGGTGAGGTGTTGCTGCAGTTGCTGGAAGCCCGTCTGGACAACACAGTCTATCGGTTGGGCATTGCTCCTACCCGCCGTGCCGCACGTCAGTTGGTCATTCATAAGCATATTCTTGTTAATGGCGATGTGGTGAATATTCCTTCATTCTCATTGCGTGCCGGTGATAAAGTAGGTGTGCGTGAAAAGTCGAAGTCACTCGAAGCAATCACCAATAGCCTGTCCATCGGCAGTGCCAAGAAATATCCCTGGTTGGAGTGGGATGGATCAGAGATGGAAGGAAAGGTGATCAACCTCCCCGTACGCGGAGATATTCCTGAGAATATCAACGAACAGCTGATCGTCGAATTGTACTCCAAGTAACGTCTGATTCCGGGTCTTACCCGGAGACCATTAAAAAATTTAAACCAAGGAATTATGTCAATATTAGCGTTTCAAATGCCGGAGAAGGTGGTTATGGAGAAGTCGGATGACTTCCATGGATTCTTCACCTTCAAACCGCTGGAAAAAGGATATGGCGTAACCATCGGCAATGCCCTTCGCAGAATCCTGCTCTCTTCACTTGAGGGATATGCGATCACCGGTATTAAGATCCCCGGCGTATTGCACGAATTTTCTACCATCGAAGGAGTTGTTGAAGATGTTGCTGAAATCATTCTTAACCTCAAGCAGGTTCGTTTTCGCAAGCTGTCAGACAATTTTGACAACAAGATCACGGTAAGCATCAAGAAGCAGAAGCATTTCAAGGCCGGAGATATCGCAAAGTTTACATCCGCCTTTGAAATCCTGAATCCTGATCATGTAATCGCAACCCTGGACGAGACCGCTCACTTTGAGGTTGAACTGACAATTGAAAAGGGCAGAGGCTACCTTCCCGCTGAGGAAAACAAGCCCAATGAGCAGGTATTCGGATTCATTCCGATTGATGCAATTTTCACACCTATCAAGAACGTGAGATTCAGCGTCGAGAACACCCGCGTGGAGCAGCGTACGGATTATGAGAAGCTTTTGCTTGAAATCGAGACAGACGGCTCGATCCATCCTGAAAAGGCCCTCGAAGGCGCAGCTTTCATCCTGATACAGCACTTCCGCCTCTTCTCCGACAAATCGATCGAACTCGAAACCGGTGCAGACAGCGAAGTAGAACAGGTGGATGAAGAGATGCTGCATATGCGCAAGCTCCTCAAGACTCCTCTGCATGATCTCGACCTGTCTGTACGGGCTTACAACTGCCTGAAGGCAGCTGACGTGAAGACGTTGGGTGATCTGGTTCAGTTGGAAATTTCTGACATGATGAAATTCAGGAACTTCGGTAAGAAGTCCCTGGCCGAGTTGGAGCAACTGGTTTCTGAAAAGAACCTGACCTTCGGCATGGACCTTGCAAAATATAAACTGGAAGAAGACTAATGAGACACGGTAAGAAAGATAATCACCTGGGCCGTACCAAGGCTCACCGGGAGGCAATGTTGTCCAACATGGCTTCGTCCCTCCTGATCCATAAGCGGATCACCACCACGGTTGCCAAGGCAAAGGAATTAAGGAAGTTCGTTGAGCCCCTGATCACAAGGGCCAAGACGGATACCATGCACTCACGCCGTATGGCATTCTCCTATCTCCAGAACAAGGATTCCATCAAGGCCCTTTTCGGTGAAGTTGCCACCCGCACGTCAGAGCGTCCGGGCGGTTACACCAGGATTATTAAGTTGGGCGATGTTCGTCTCGGCGACGCAGCCGAAATGTGCATGATGGAGCTGGTAGACTTCAACGACCTCTATAAGAAGGACGGTACCAAGAAGGCCAAAACCCGCCGGAGCCGCAAAGGCAAGAAGTCGGAAGGTGCTCCCGAGGCCGCATCAGCAGAGGCAGAATCAAAGGCCGAACAGCCATCCAAGGAAGAAAAGAAGCCTGAAGCGAAGAAAAAGAAGTAATAGATGACTTCAATCGATAGCAAGAAGGGACCTGTCAAAAACGGGTCCCTTTTTTCATTTGCGTCATAGCGCGAACCCCTTCTCCGATGTATTTTTGTTAAACCAACCACTTATTCCCTTGAACCAGAAAGCTTACCTCTTGCTGCAAGACGGCCTGCTCGTAGAGGGTACCGCCATTGGCAAATTAGGTACCACGGGCGGCGAGATTTGCTTTAATACCGGTATGACCGGATACCAGGAAATCTACACTGATCCTTCATACTTCGGTCAGATTATAGTGAATACCACGGCTCATATCGGAAACTATGGGACTATGCCGGAGGAGCAGGAATCGGATAACCCGAAGATCAGCGGACTGGTGGTGAATGAGTTCTCTGATGACTTCAGTCGTAAGGCATCGAGAGAGAGCCTTCAGAAATATCTGGAGAAGCACAATATCGTCGGCATCGCAGATGTAGATACCCGGATGCTGGTGCGCCACATCAGGAATAAAGGTGCGCAGAATGCAATCATATCTTCTGAATTGCAGCCCGAACAACTGAGGGCTCAACTCATGAAAGTGCCGGATATGAACGGCCTTGAGCTTTCTTCTGTGGTGAGTACAAAAGCAGCCTACACGGCGGGTGATCCCAATGCGTCGGTGCGGATCGCTGCACTGGATGTTGGCATCAAGCGGAACATTGTTCGCTGCCTTGTGGATCGTGGCTGCTATGTAAAAGTATTTCCGGCCAAGACCACTTTTGCACAAATGGAGGAATTCAATCCTGACGGCTATTTTATCTCCAATGGACCGGGTGATCCATCTGTGATGGATTATGCGATCAAAACCGTCAAGGACATTCTTGCTTCGGAAAAGCCCGTGTTTGGAATTTGCCTTGGCAATCAGTTGCTGGCACTCGCCTGTGGATTATCCACCTACAAGATGCACCATGGACACCGCGGCCTCAATCACCCGGTGAAGAATCTGGTTACGGGGCTGGGTGAAATGACTTCCCAGAATCATGGGTTTGCCGTCAGTGAAAAGGATATTGAGAAGAACCCTGATGTTGAGGTGACGCACCTGCACCTGAATGATCAAACGATCATGGGCATCAGGTTGAAAAGCAAAAAGGCCTTTTCAGTGCAATACCACCCGGAAGCCTCTCCCGGACCACATGACTCACGCTATCTCTTTGACGACTTTGTGGCTATGGTGAAGGAAAGCCAGACACAAGCCGTCGCAGCAAAATAAATCTTCAAACGTACTAAACACATTACCATGAGTCTAATCGAAAGCATTCACGCCCGCCAGATTCTTGACAGCCGTGGAAATCCAACTGTAGAAGTAGAAGTCACCACCGAGGCGGGAGCCTTTGGCCGCGCAGCAGTACCTTCCGGCGCTTCCACCGGCACGAACGAAGCGGTGGAACTTCGCGACGGAGACAAGAAGCGCTATCAGGGCAAAGGGGTGCTGAAGGCTGTAGCGAATGTGAACGACAAAATCGCAGAAGAAGTAGTGGGTTTTGATGTGTACGAGCAGAATCTCATTGACAAAGTCATGATCGAGCTCGACGGCACCCCCAACAAGGGTAAACTGGGAGCCAATGCTATTCTCGGCACCTCACTGGCAGTAGCCAAAGCGGCAGCCATGGAAAGCGGGCAGTCCTTGTTCCGTTACATCGGCGGGGTAAATGCCAACACACTTCCGGTGCCAATGATGAATATCCTGAATGGCGGAAGCCATGCAGATAACTCAATCGATTTCCAGGAATTCATGGTGATGCCTGTGGGGGCAGATTCTTTCTCAGAAGCGCTTCATATGGGTGCCTCCGTATTCCATACGTTGAAGAAGGTACTTCACGACAAGAAGCTCTCCACTAACGTCGGAGACGAAGGTGGATTTGCGCCGAACCTGAAGTCCAATGAAGAAGCAATCGAGGTGGTGTTGAAAGCGATTGAACAAGCCGGATACAAACCCGGGCAGGACATCTGCATCGCCCTCGACCCTGCGGCTTCTGAATTTTATGATTCCAAAACAAAACTCTATCATTTCAAAAAATCTTCCGGCAAGAAACTGAAGCCGGCGGAGATGGCAGACTACTGGACGAAGTGGGTAAAGAAATATCCGATCATCTCCCTCGAAGACGGCATGGCCGAAGACGATTGGGCTGGATGGAAGCAACTTACCGACAGTGTCGGTAGCAAGATCCAGCTGGTAGGCGATGACCTTTTCGTGACGAACGTCAAACTTCTCCAGGAAGGTATTGACAAAGGGGTTGCCAACGCCATTCTGGTAAAAGTGAATCAGATCGGTTCACTCACCGAGACGATCGACGCCGTGAACCTGGCGAAGCGCAACAGCTACAAGAGCGTAATGTCTCACCGCTCTGGCGAGACAGAGGACAGTACCATTGCTGATCTGGCTGTGGCACTGAACTGCGGTCAGATTAAAACCGGTTCTGCCTCCCGGTCGGACAGGATGGCGAAGTACAATCAGCTTCTCAGGATTGAAGAGGAATTGGGAGAGGTGGCGTATTTTCCAGGGAAGAAGATGTAGAGAATGATTTCAGATTACTGATTTCAGCCCCAGTATATGGAAAAGGTCGGAGACAAGTACTCCGGCCTTTTTACTTTGAGGGTGGGATGGAGAATGTTAGTGTTCACATGTTCAATAGGTTCTGGTCTTTAATTGGGTTGAAAAAAGAAATCAAATATCTATCAAAACCTTCTGCCCCAGGCGCCAGAGTTCCGCATACAATCCATGTTCTGCCAACAAGGACTCGTGCGTGCCTTCTTCCACTATTCTTCCCTCGTGTATGACGAAAATCTTGTCACAATTCTCAAGGGTGGACAAACGATGGGAAATGGTAATCACCGTCTTTCCTTTCATGAGTTTTTCAAGAGCATCGCTGACGGTCTTCTGAGATTCTGTATCCAGTGATCCGGTGGGCTCATCAAGAATCAAGATGGGTGCATTGCGAACTACAGCACGTGCTATACCAATCCGCTGACGCTCACCGCCGGACAAGGTAAGCCCCCGTTCACCAATCTTAGTTTGGTAACCATCCGGCAACTTCATGATAAAATCATGACAATTGGCCAGCCTGGCTGCCTCAATAATTTCCTGATCGGTCGCTTCCGGGCGCCCATAGGCGATATTGTCCCGAATAGTTCCAAAGAACAACATCGTGTCTTGAAGGACAAAGCCGATTTCACGGCGGAGTCCCTCCAGCGTATAGTCCGTGATGTCAGTCCCGTCAACAGTAATTCGTCCCATGACGGGATCATACAACCGCGGGATCAGACTCACCAGGGTGGACTTGCCACCACCGGTCGGCCCGCATATTCCGATGCGCTGGCCGGCTTTGATGGTAATGTCGATGTCGTCAAGCACAGGGATTTCCTTTTTGTATGCAAAGTGCACATGCTCAAAACTGATGTCGCCTTTTATGCGACCGGGGTCCTTGGCATTCGGCTTTTGTGGCACAATCATGTCGGCGAGAAGAATGCCCTGAATCCGTTCCACCGCCACAGTGGCCTGAGCGATGCTAATGGTCATCTTACCCAGGTCTTTGACTGGATTGAAGAACTTATTCAGGTAAGCCAGAAATACTGTCAGCGCGCCTATGGTCATGGCTCCTTCTATGACGAGGCTGGCACCTCTCCAAATAACGAACCCCATACAGACAGAAGCTGTCACGGCAAATACAGGTGAAATTATCGACTTGATCTTCCTGGCTTTGAGTGCGGCTTTCACTGTCTCCAGGCTCACCTTCCTTAGGCGGGTTTCTTCAAGGTCCTGACGACCAAAGGCATTGACGGCTCGAATGGATTCCAGCCCGTGTTGCAGAACATTAACCAGTTCAGCCTGGTCACGCCTTACTTCATGGGTTGCAAGTTTTACAGCCTTTCTGAAACGGATGACAAACAACAGCAGGAAGGGGGCCATCCCGATGCTGATCATCGCGAAGTCCCACCTCAGGAAAAGCATAAGTACAAACATTCCAGCAATGGTTAACCCGTCGATCAGAATGTTCAGTACAGTTGCGGAAACAAAATCCTGAATGGTTGTGACATCTGCTGTGATGGTGCTCAATAGTTCACCAACTCTATGGGTATCATAATACGCAAGTGACAGGTGCTGTAAATGCCGGTAGACTTTTATTCGCAGGTCGTTGGCGATGTACTGCGCCACGCTTTCGGTAAAATAGTTGTCGATATAACCCGCTATGCCACCAAGGAGCGCAATGATCACTATTGCACCACCGCACATGGCGGCGAGCGTCATCGGTGAATACGCTGACCACAATTCATTCAGCCAGGAGAGATGAACCGGCAATGGGTGCTGTACAATGACATAATCAATGATGACTTTCAGCGGCCAGGGTGCTGCAAGGCTCATGCCCGTCTCCAGCAGCATCGCGCCCAGAATGATAAATATCCATGACCAATAAGGAATTACAAGTTCAGTAACCAACCCCGAAAGTGTGGTGTATCGGTGTCGCAGGGCTCGTTGTGTTGTGGAATCGAGAGATGACATATGCTGCACCTGCCTTAAAATAGTTTGTTCCTCTAGGTGCTTGCAGGCTTGAATGGTGTTATGGTCACTTTTCCTTTTTCGATCAGCAAAGTGGATGATTCCGGCACGGCATTCCACAGTTCAGGATACTTTCCGATAGGCTCAGACACAAGGGCCCGTGCCGACTCACCGAAGGCTCTCTCTTTTCCGGGGTTCAGCTTGTACACTTCTTCCACGCCCGGGCTCACAAATAAGGTGGGTGCTTTGTTATCACTTGCATATCGGAATCCGTACAACTTTTCTCCATCGCTGATGCCCAGGGTCATCCATACAGATTCATTGACGCCATATTTCTTGCCTGTTTCCTCCACAAAATGAACCATTCTCGCAACGGCTCCCTGCACATCATTTTCGAGACCGAAACTGAGCGCCAGATGAAACATTAATTCTGAGTCTGTAGAGCCGAGTATATTATTGAAATAGACCGGATCTACCGCAACCATCAAATCCCTGCGAAATTTCTCTATTTCGAAGATTTCCCCGTTGTGCACAAAAAGCCAATTCTTGTAGCGGAAGGGATGACAATTGGTCTCCTGTATGGTGGCCAGGGAGGTGGCCCTTACGTGTGCCATAAACAAGTGCGACTCGATATGTGCTGCGAGGTCTCGAAGGTTAAAGTCATTCCAGGCCGGCCGGATACTGTGAAACAACCCAGGCGTTTCAAACTTGTCGTACCAACCAATGCCGAATCCATCACCGTTGGTTGGTGTCTCCGCCGACCGGGAGCTGAGACTCTGGTCGATCAGGTTGGAGGGCGCTTCGAATAGAAGCTGCTGCAACCGGATCGGTCCTCCTGAATAGGCCATCCATCTGCACATAGTGTTACGAGTTAATATCCAAAATACGCAGGTCCAATGAAGTAATTGCTCCTTTTCAGGTGATAATTATCAGGTCTGCGCCTTGAAAAGCGGTGTTGAAATCCCGCATGAGGGGGCATTCGCTGATTGAAGCCTTAGCATTGGCAAGGACCTTATCAGTTAAAGTGAGAATCTGCAATCAGGAGAATTAGAAAATCATTGTCTATCTTCGTAAATCAATTTTTTAAACTTATGATCAGGCGATTGCCTCCTATCATTCGCAATTTCTATTGGATCACAGGAATAGTGTTCATTGTATGGATGACTTTTCTGGACTCCAATGATCTCATCAACCGCTACCGGCTGTCAGCCAAACTGCGATCCCTCGAAAATGAAAGGGAGTACTACCAGGAAAAGATAAAGGAAGTGCAGAAGGATCGTGAAGCGTTGATGGGTACCCCGGAACTCTTGGAAAAATTTGCAAGGGAAAAATATCTCATGAAAAAGCCTTCAGAAGATATTTACATCATTGAAGACAAGTAACAATGAGAATTTCACTGATCCTGTTCGTCATTTTGTGGACCTCGACAAAGGGCATTGGACAGATCAGCCTGGGCAACGGCGCACCGCAAGGAAAGGATCGCTGGTACTTTGGCGGGGGACTTGGATTGAACGGGGGAACGAACACCCAGGGCTACCGCTATTTTTATGTCGGACTATACCCGGTTGTCGGATATATGTTGAATGAGAAGACGTCCGTAGGAACCTCTCTTACCTGGCAACATTATGAATACCCGGACATTAGCCAAACGATTGATCAGTATGGATTCAGTCCATTCATTAGGTACAATCTGGGACAGGCTTTTGCCTATAGTGAGTATATGTTTTTAAATTCTCCGACCTACGTGAACTCTGAGCGTAAAATGTATAACCGATGGCTTATAGGTCTTGGTTATAGCATGCCTATTGGCCGCCGTGGCGCAGTCAATGCCATGGGACTGTATGACATCTTGTACAAAGTGGAAGATCGTGCCTTTGCATCACCCTGGGTATTTAGGATCTGGTTTTCCTTCTGAGTCAGAAAGCCACTCCAAGTTTTTGTCCTAATGTTTCAAGGTCCTTCCTGACACTTGCCTCCAGAGGAATTCCAATCCGACGACGTTCAGCTTCACACTCTCTTTCCGGATCACCGGGAATGATAACCTTAGGCTGACCCTCAATCGTCTTTGCTGACCTGAACCTCATAATCCAATTGTCCATGTGTTGCTTGAATTCTTGTGCTGGACGGAATGCATCAACACGCATGGCGCCAAAGAAATGTCCGATACCTTCACCAACCGGATCAGCTGGTGGAGTAAGAAAACTTACAAACGGAGGAACCCATGGACCGTAGTTGGCTCCCGAAAGAA
This sequence comes from Bacteroidota bacterium, assembly GCA_018266395.1. Taxonomy (GTDB): domain Bacteria; phylum Bacteroidota; class Bacteroidia; order Cytophagales; family Cyclobacteriaceae; genus ELB16-189. Next base: position 19,653 of record JAFEAM010000008.1, read on the forward strand.
CGGCACTGAAGATATCCACCCATGCTCCCAGGCAGAAACCTTTATGACTTCCATGTTCTCTGTCGCTGCCTAACGGAATTAGTGCGCCACCTTCTTTCAATTCATGTGCGTTGGTGGATGGTGTTCCATTCTTTTTCTGAATCCATCCCAAAGGCGCATCCTGATTCTTCCGTTGTAGTATTTCCAGCTTGCCGTTGGCAGCCGTGGTTGTAGCGAAGTCGGCCACAAACGGAGGTTGTTCATTAGCTGGAATGACGACGCAAATTGGGTTTGTTCCCAGCAGTCGTTCCACCGAAAAAGTAGGGGCCACCAACGGACTCGCATTGGTCATGGCCATACCGATCATGTCATGTTGCAGGCACTTCATGGCATGATAGCCTGCAATACCAAAGTGATTGGAGTTCTTTACGGCAACCCAACCCGTTCCGCACTGTTTTGCCTTCTCAATTGCAACTTCCATTGCGTAAGGGGCTACAACCAGTCCTAATCCCTGATCTCCGTCAATGACGGCTGTGCTGGGTGACTCGTGTACGATTCGAATTGACGGCTTACTATTGACACGGCCGGCTTCCCAAAGCCGCACATATCCACTTAAACGGGCGAGGCCATGAGAGTCAATCCCCCTGAGGTCGGCACTCAGCAGGACGTCTGCGGAAGTGCGGGCCTGATCCTCGGGGCACCCGATTTTGATAAATACCTGGTATGCGAATTGCCAGAGCCTGTCAAATGAAATGGTTTCCTGTTCCATGCCCAAAAATAACTATGATTGACACTGCTGTTGCATGATTTAATGACAAAAGAGTTGATACGGGGTTATGGAAATCATGGGCTCACTGCATCTAATAGCTAAATTTATGTTATGAAAAATATCGTTGCCCTAGTCATTGTGTTGACCCTTTCTTCGGCCACTATGGCCCAAACTGAGAAACAGGTCGAATCGAAAATCACAGATGTAACCGTATTCCTCGCCCGCGCCCAGGTGACACGCGCCGTGAAGACGCGCGTGGATGCAGGCAAAACCAACCTCGTTGTAACAGGATTGACCTCCCAATTGGATCCTCAAAGCATCCAGGTTTCAGGTAAAGGATCTGTCATTCTGCTGGGCACTTCTCACCGCCAGAATTTCATGAACGAACTGAATATGCCTAAGGCGCTGAAGTTGTTGAACGATTCGGTGGACTTTTATCAAAAACAAGTGGGACTTGAGCAAAGTCAAAAGGAAATCCTGAACCGGGAGGAACAAATGTTGCTCAGCAATCAGAAAATAGGAGGGGCGAATCAGAATCTCACAGTGGCAGAACTCAAGGCCATGGCCGATTTCTACCGGAGCAGGCTTGGAGAAATTGTGACCGCCCGCTCAAAGTCAGACGACCGTGTGAAGAAGCTGACTGAGAAAATTAACCGGTTGAAGAATCAGATCAATTCACAAAACGAACTTCGTTCCAGGAATTCGAGTGAGGTAGTGGTGACGGTATCTTCAGAAGCTGGAGGCGCGTTAGAACTCGAACTCAGCTATGTTGTGGCTAATGCAGGGTGGGTACCGATATACGACCTCCGGGCTATCAATACCAAAAGTCCTGTTCAATTGAACTATAAGGCAAATGTTATTCAGCAAACAGGGGAAGATTGGGCAGGGGTGCATCTTACACTTTCCACCGCTAACCCTAATCTCGGTGGTCTCAAGCCTGAACTCTATACTCAGTATCTGGATTTTTATACGCCTGTAGCCTATGACTATGCCAAGAAGAGTCAGCCCCGGTCAGCAATGCCGGTGAGGGCTGAAGCGAAATCAATGGATATAGCTGCGGAAGAGACAGCTGTAACCTCGGCTGAGTTTGTAAGCACGGTACAAACGTCGCTTAACACGGAATTCGACATCTCACTGCCATATAATGTTCCGTCATCCATGGAGCCCACTCTTGTGGACATTCGCAAGTATGACCTCAATGCATCTTATCTCTACTCTGTTGCCCCCAAACTGGATATGGATGCCTTCCTGCTAGCCAAAGGGACCGGCTGGGAGGAATTCAGCCTCCTTCCTGGTGAGGCTAACATTTTCTTTGAAGGCACTTTCGTCGGAAAGACGGCCATCAATCCCAACTCAATCAAAGATACGCTCGCGATCTCGCTGGGAAGGGACAAACGCATTGTTGTGAAGCGAGAGAAGGTAAAAGATTTCACTACACGAAAAGCGATTGGATCGAATATCCGCGAGACCTATGCCTATGAAGTGTCCGTGCGGAATACCAAACAGGAACCCATTCGAATCGTAGTGGAAGATCAGGTTCCGGTATCGCAAAACAGTCAGATCGAAGTGATGGTCTCCGATAACGGTGGTGCAGCCTACAACAAGGACACGGGCAAACTTCAATGGACCTGGACACTTCAGCCGAATGAGACCAAGAAAGCCACATTCAAATTTGAAGTGAAGTATCCAAAGGATAAACAGATATCAGGTCTGTGATGGATTCAGTTTATGGTTTCCTGTTTCGTCAACGGGAAGCGGGAAACCATAACTAAATCTAAATTCCTATTTTTGGACGCTTTGAAACGACTAGCACCCTTTTTCCTGTTATTGCTTCCCCTTATTAGCATAGGCCAGGTGATCAACACGGCCATGATGGACACAGTGGAAAACACCGTAATAGGTCATGTCGGATTGGGAGGTTATGTTGATTCATACTACAGCTACAATTTCAATAAGCCTCAGGACGATGTTAATCCGTACTTTGTTTCATCCGCACGTAACAATGAGTTGACGGTTAACCTGGCTTATGTGGATGTCCGCTACCGTTCCACCAACATGAGGGCGCGTTTTGTTCCGGGTTTCGGCACATATATGGACGCCAATTATAAGAATGAGCCTGGCTCCCTCAAGAACATGGTGGAAGCTAATGTTGGCATTCGAATTCCAAACAGTAAAATATGGGTTGATATTGGTGTTCTCGGTTCTCCCTATACCAATGAGAGTGCAATTTCAAAAGACCACCTGATGTACCTCCGGTCGTTTGCACCGGAAAATGTGCCTTATTGGGTAACGGGAGCCCGAGCGACCATTCCTGTTTCCCCGAAAGTGAATGCGTACTTATATGTTATCAACGGTTGGCAGGTGATCCAGGACAACAACAAGTCAAAGTCCATTGCCACCCAACTGGAGGTGCGACCTGACAAGAACCTTCTCTTTAACTGGAATACTTACATTGGCAACGAGGAATCAAAAGACAGGCCTGAACTCAGAATGCGGTACTTCAATGACTTCTACGTCATTTACAGGCCAGAGGGCAAGAGGATCTCGGCTACCAGCGACTTCTACTTTGGCTATCAGGAGAAATCCAATGCATCTACAGCATTCTGGTGGCAGGCGAATGTGATTGGAAAGTACACCTTCAACAACATCTTCTCGCTTTCGGGCCGGTTGGAACACTTTGATGATCCGAATGCTGCCGTCATCCCCACCAACATCAATGGCGGCACCGGATTCAAAGCTTCCAGCGTTGGATTGTGTGCCAATTTTAGTCTTTACAAGTTGACCTTGTTCCGTTTTGAGGGCCGTCAGTTCTTCTCTCAGGATAATGTTTACAAGGACCCCAATGGCACTCCCACCAACACTTCCTTCATGCTTGTGGGCAGTCTTACCGCCTGGTTCTAAAGCAAGAGAAAATCCCTGGCAATCACACCCTCTTTCAAAGAGTAAGTGGAAACGCGCACACGCTCAAATTCAAAGTGTTTGAGAAGGTATTGAATGAGACAACTGGCCACCACGATCATGTCCACCCTCATTTCGATCATCCCGGGTATTTTCAACCTTCCAGCGCGGTCCAGTGATATCAGATCGCGGTGAATAGCCTGAATCCCTTCGATGGTTAATGGCGTTTCCGGTGCCTCTCCAGAGTAGCGCAGACCATTTTGCACGGAGTAAATTTCGCTCAGGGTATCAAATGTGCCGGAGGATCCGATAAGTGTTCTGATACGATGGTCGGCCACGGCGAGATGCAGTGGCTTTAATTCCTGCTGGAGGTAATTATCAAGTGCTTCCTTTTCCTCCATAAGGATTGGATCGTGCCTGTGAAATCTTTCAAGCAAGCGTTGAGCGCCTATGTCAAAGCTTTTCTTCCAGTGAACCTTCGATTGACTCGCGATGATAAACTCAACGCTTCCGCCTCCAATATCTACAATCAGGGAAGTTTCATCACCCATCGGCGCGGCCCACTTAACGCCATGGTAGATGTAGTTCGCCTCCTCATCACCTGAAATGATATTGACGGAAATGCCGGAGGCCGCCTCCAGCTCTTTCAGTACATCGCCGGCATTTTGCGCACTTCGGAGTGCACTTGTGCCAATGGCCCGAATGTCTGTAGCATGATACCTTTCTATCAGTTCCCCGAACTGGATCATGCATGACTTTGCCCGAAGCAAGGCCTCATCGGTAATCTTATCCTGGTTGATTCCACCCTGGCCCAGTTTCACCGGCTGCTTCTCCCGGTGCAGTATGGCAAAATCCGCGCCAAGCCGCACAATCATAAGGTGAAAGGTATTGGTTCCCAAATCAATGACTGCGACGTTTTTGCTCATGATTTATTCGATTGGGACAAGTTAGTACATAGGCAAACAAACTTATATTTGGGCCCAACCATCGACTCATGAGCAAACCGCACGATCATCAGAATGAGAAATTTACCGAACTGAACAGGAAGAATCAGGAGGCCCTGCTGGGAGGAGGTGTCAAGAGGATCGAACAACAGCACTCAAGAGGCAAACTGACCGCCAGGGAGCGGATTCACTTATTGCTTGATGAAGGGACTTTTGAGGAATTGGGCAAGTTCGTCATGCACCGGGCCCGGGATTTCGGCCTGGATAAGGAGCACTACCTGGGAGACGGCGTGGTAACCGGGTATGGCAGGATCAATGGCAGATTGGTATATGTTTTTTCTCAGGACTTCACCGTGTTTGGTGGATCCCTTTCTGAAACCCATGCAGAGAAGATTGTGAAGATTATGGACCTTGCCATGAAGAATGGCGCGCCCCTGATCGGTCTTAATGACAGCGGTGGTGCCCGCATTCAGGAAGGCGTTGTATCTCTTGGTGGGTATGCAGACATCTTCTACAGGAATGTAATGGCGTCCGGTGTTGTGCCCCAGATATCAGCCATCATGGGCCCTTGTGCGGGAGGCGCCGTATACTCTCCGGCCATGACCGATTTTATTTTCATGGTGGAGAACACTTCATTCATGTTTGTTACAGGTCCAAACGTTGTGAAAACGGTGACCCATGAAAATGTAACGGCAGAAGAATTGGGCGGTGCCATTACACACAGCACCAAAAGCGGTGTAACACATTTTGCGTGCGCCAATGAAGCTGAATGCATCAGGTATATCAAACAGTTGCTGAGCTACATTCCGCAGAACTGTGAAGATGAAGCGCCCAGAATTCCCTATACCCCAAGCAACGAAAGGCGACCGGCCCTGGATTCGATTGTACCCGAAAACCCGAATCAACCGTATGACATGCGAGATGTAATTCTGGGTGTCGTGGATGAAGGAAGTTTCTTTGAGGTGCATAAGAATTTTGCTGAGAATATTGTGGTGGGATTTGCCCGTTTGGCTGGCAGAAGCATTGGTATAGTGGGCAACCAACCTGCGGCCCTGGCAGGCGTTCTCGACATTCACTCCAGCGTGAAGGGAGCCCGCTTTGTCCGTTTCTGCGACAGTTTCAATATTCCTTTGCTTGTACTTGAAGATGTCCCCGGGTTCCTTCCCGGGACCGACCAGGAATGGAATGCGATCATCACCAACGGTGCAAAACTCCTTTACGCCTTCTCTGAGGCAACGGTGCCTCGTGTCACCGTCATTACCCGCAAGGCGTACGGCGGTGCGTATGATGTGATGAACTCCAAACACATTGGGGCTGACATGAACTATGCGTGGCCAACGGCCGAAATTGCGGTGATGGGCGCCAAGGGTGCTTCGGAAATTATTTTCAAGAAGGAGATATCGGAAGCCACTGATCCCGAAGCCAAACTGAATGAGAAAGTGGACGAGTACACCCGGAAATTTGCCAATCCGTACCGCGCTGCACACCGCGGCTATATCGACGAAGTCATTTTCCCGGATCAAACCAGGGAAAAGCTCATCACGGCGTTCGCAATGCTGGAAAATAAAGTAGCTGTTCTTCCAAAGAAGAAGCACGGCAATATTCCGCTCTAAACAAGAAATCAGAAATCAGAAACTCTAAGAAGTATGGACAAGAAAAGCAAAGACTTCCTCTACGGCTACCTTAATAATTCATCGCCTACGGGATTCGAGTATACCGGCCAGCAGATCTGGCTGAACTACCTCAAGCCATATATAGATGACCACATCGTGGATGTGTACGGCACAGTGGTCGGCGTTGTGAACCCAAAGGCTGACTACAAAGTTGTGATTGAAGCACATGCCGATGAAATTTCCTGGTTTGTGAATTATATCACTGATGAGGGATACATCTATGTAAGACGAAATGGCGGATCAGATCACCAGATTGCCCCGTCGATGAGGGTCAACATCTACACCGAGAAGGGCGTAGTAAAGGGCGTCTTTGGTTGGCCGGCGATTCATGTCAGGGATGCTGGCAAAGAGGAAACGCCTAGCCTCAAAAATATTTTTATCGACGTGGGTGCCGAATCCAAAAAGGATGTGGAAGCCATGGGGATTCATGTAGGATGTGTGGCAACCTTCGAAGATGAGTTTATCGAGCTGGGAAAGAACTTCTTTGTAGGGCGCGCATTAGACAACCGCATGGGCGGATTCATGATTGCAGAAGTAACCCGACGTTTGAAAGAAAACAAGAAGAAGCTGCCTTTTGGCCTCTACGTGGTGAATGCCGTACAGGAGGAGATTGGCCTGCGCGGTGCGGAGATGATTTCGCGGCGGCTGAAACCTGACCTGGCCATCTGCACGGATGTTACCCATGATACGCAGTCGCCGATGTATAACAAAAAGGAAAGCGGAAACATGAAATGCGGCCTCGGCCCGGTTGTTTGTTACGGACCCGCGGTACAAAACAATGTACTCAAGATGATCATTCAGGTGGCTGAGAAGAAGAAGATAGCATTTCAGCGTCAGGCAGTATCCCGGTCTACCGGTACTGATACCGACTCTTTTGCCTACTCAGCGGAAGGGGTTGCATCTGCTTTGATATCATTACCATTGAAGTACATGCACACCACAGTGGAGATGGTTCATAAACACGATGTTGAAAATGTAATCAACCTCATTTATGAAGTCTTGCTTCAGGTAAAACCCGGGCACGATTATCGTTACATCAAATAGGCATGGCCTGGTACTCCGCCACAGATCAGATGGGAAGGGTGGTGGAACTTAAGGCGCGACCTGAGAGAATCATTTCGCTGGTTCCTTCTCAGACGGAGTTGCTTTACGACCTGGGCGCCGGCGATCAGGTCATTGGGATAACCCGGTATTGCACGCATCCTGCTCAATGGCGTAAGGAGAAGAAATTAGTCGGTGGGACGAAACGACCGGAACACACACTTATAAGCAAACTGCAGCCCGACCTGATTATTGGCAACAAGGAAGAAAACAGGAGGGAAGACATTGTTTCTTTGGAAAAGCAGTTCCCTGTCTGGATGAGTGACGTGGTAACCTTCGAGGATGCCTTTTCAATGATCCAGTCAGTGGCAGCTCTAACTGGTCATGAGACCGAGGGGAAGACGATGATTACATCAATCCAGTCGGCATTTTCGTCAATGGAGAAGTTCAGGAGTCTTACGGTGCTCTATCTCATTTGGCACAAGCCCTGGATGGCGGTTGGATCCGGTACCTTCATTCACTCCATGCTTACAGCATTGGGACTGGTCAATGTTGTCGCCAATGAAGCGCGGTATCCCATGTTGACCGATGCCCAAATGACGGAGTTGCATCCGGACCTGGTCTTCCTGTCTTCAGAGCCGTACCCCTTTTTCGACACGCATTTGAAGGAAGTGAATCTTCTCTTCCCGCGCAGCCGGATCCTGAAAGTCGATGGGGAAATGTTCAGCTGGTACGGTAGCCGCCTGGCCATAGCCCCGGCATATTTCAACTCTCTTCAGATCTGATCCTGAAACCCACAGCGCCCAGATCTTCCCAGAAAGCCGGGTATGACTTCTGCACAACATCAGGATCCTCAATAATCACGTCCATGCGAGTAGCCAGGGGTGCAAATCCCATGGCCATTCGATGATCATGATAAGTATGGACGAAAAGTTGCTGATCTCCACCCTTTCCTGGAACCAGCGACCAGCCGACTGTCGTCTCCTCTAAGGCAGCACCTATCTTCTTCAATTCAGCCTGCAGTGCGGCAATCCGGTCGGTCTCCTTGATGCGCAGACTCTCCAGTCCCGTGAATTCTCCCTTTACACCCAGCACCGAGCAGACAGGAAGGATCGTCTGGGCCAGGTCCGGGCAGTCCGTGAAATCAAGCTTAATGGATTTCGTTGTGATGGACTGGTGCTGAAGCCTGAGTCCTCCATTTTCAAAGATGGACTTCACGCCCAGCGGTTGCATGATATCGGTGATCACCCTGTCGCCCTGAAGGGCCTCCGCGACTACATCCGGCAGGAAGAGATCAGCTTCGGTCGCCAGGGCCGCTACGGCGTACCAATAACTGATGGCGGACCAATCACTTTCAATCCTATAGCTGCGGGGTTGGTAAGCTGCCGGATCTATTCTGATTGTTGTATCCCTGAAATCAGGTGTCACCCCGAAGTGTCCCATCAGGGCTGCCGTCATCTCCAGATAAGGTTTGCTGCCCACTTTTCCCTCCAGGCAGATGGTCAGCCCCTTCGGAAGGGCGGGAGCTATCATCATCAAAGCTGAGATGTACTGACTGCTGATGTCACCCCTGATATTGACTTCCTCCGACGCCTGGGTATTGAATCCCTTCACCTCAATGGGAGGGAAACCTTCCTTACCCTGGTAACTGATATCGACCCCAATACTGCGGAGGGCGTCTACCAAAAGCCGGATGGGGCGCTCCTTCATCCTGTCTGTGCCAGTCAATACCCTGTGCTGACCTGTGACGCCGAAATATGCCGTAAGGAATCGCATCGTTGTCCCGGCATCCTTCACGTTAATTACGGTATCGGTTGACCGGATAAGCTCATGCATCAGCTTCGTGTCCCGGGCGGATGACAAATGAAGTAGGTTACATCTGAAGTTAGTCAGTGCATCAATTAGCAATGCACGGTTACTTACACTTTTGGATGACGGTAACGATTGAATGACCCCGCTAACGGTCGATTGTCTGCTGATGTGGAGGTGAGTCGAGGGCATGTCGTTGCTTGAAATATTAAAGTGTTATTAAATATTCCCGAATGATTTATAGGGTCAATGAAACAAATTAATTTCGAATCGAGTTAATAATGGTATGAGTACAACCCGAAAAGTTGCTATTGGTCTTGGAATCGCAGGGGGTGCATTGCTCGCGGCCTGGTTGCTGACTGGCGACCGGAAGAAGAAGACGAAGGACTTCGTTCTTCGGAGAGCAGATGACCTTAAGAAGTCCTTTCAAAAGAAGGATAATGCGACTACTGACGACCATGAACCAACTTATGTCTGAAAAGCCCGGTATGCATTCATTGCCCCCTCGATTTCTGAGGGGCTGACCGGTATGTCCCAAACGGCCTTCCCAATCCCATGGGGGAGTGCCATTAGTATCTTATTGCTCCTGTTTTTCTTGTCTTGCTGCACCAATGGAAGAATCCGGCCTGGGTCGGGCACATCCAATTTGCCATAAAGGCTGGTCAGATATCCTGTCACTTCTTCACCTTCCTGCCTGCTCATCAATTTCTTGCCAACGGCTATGCTGGATTCCATCATCATTCCGGCAGCAATGGCCTCACCGTGAAGTATTCTATTACCTGAATTTAGAAAGTGGGTCTCGAGGGCATGCCCAATGGTGTGGCCAAAATTGAGGATTTTTCGACGCCCCGTTTCCTTGGGGTCTCTGCTCACTACCTTGTGTTTGAAGGCCACAGAGTGTTTGACCAGCGTCAGCCAGTTCTGAGACTCAAGACTCCTTCGCCTAAGTTTCCCCCACATGGCAGAGTCAGAGATCAGGCAGTGCTTTATGACCTCCGCAAATCCGGATCTCAACTCCCGTTCGGGTAGGGTTTCCAGAAAGTCAGTACCAATAACCGTTAGCCTGGGAAGCTGAAAGACCCCGATATGGTTCTTGAGTCCATGAAAATCTATACCCAGTTTGCCGCCTACGCTTGCATCCACCTGTGATAGCAGGGTGGTGGGCAGGATGACAAAGTCAATACCTCTTTTATAGGTGGCGGCGCAGAATCCTCCCATGTCACCAATCACCCCTCCGCCCAGGAGGAGGAGAACGGCATGTCGGTCAAACCGCAGGTCCGTCAGCTGTTGCCAGATCTTTTCGCACGTGGCAAGTGTCTTCTGATCTTCTCCTGAAGGTACTTGCAGCAGATGGTGCTCAGGTAATTTGCCGGCAATCGAGGGATAGCAATGCCGGAGTGTATTCTCGTCGGTGAGTACACCAACGGCGGAATAGCTCTTGAGGCGGAGACTTCGAAGATCCGGCTTGGTGCCGATTTGTACCTCTTTCATGATCAGGGTCAAAAATAGGGGAATTAATGGCGTGAATAACGGGCCTGGAATCGATTGTAAAAGCTGCCTTCAACCTATCTTTGGGGCGCAATTACACCTGTGCTATGGACATTAATCCTTCCGTTCGTTTTGACGATACTGCAGTAGCATTTCAATACAAGTCAGACCAAGAGCTTAGAAAAGCGAATTTCATCTTCACTATTGTCAATCACCCCTGGATCTCAGCCCTGGCAACGAGTGCGGTGAAAGTGGGAATGGCCCTTCACCTTCCCATAAAGGCGATGGTTAGAAGTACAGTATTTGAGCACTTCTGCGGGGGAGAAACTATTGATAAGGCTGACAAAACCTCTGCCAACCTGGCAAAGTTCAATGTCCGGACGATCCTGGACTATTCTGTTGAAGGTGCCAAAACCGAGAGGGGCTTTGATTCCACATGTGAGGAGATCCTCAAGACTTTCGATAAGGCGAAAGTGACGCCCCATATTCCGTTTTGTGTATTTAAGATGACCGGGATGGCCGACCACGCCCTCCTCGAAAAGATTCATGCGAACCAGACTTTAACTGCGGAGGAAACTGCCGCCTTTCAGCGTGTGCGCGAAAGGGTGGACCGCATCTGCAAAAAGGCCTTCGATCTGAATATTCCTATCCTTATTGACGCGGAAGAGACATGGATTCAGAAGCCCATTGATGCGCTGGTCTATGAGATGATGGCGAAGTACAATGGCAAGAGTGCCATCGTATTCAACACTTATCAGATGTACTGTACCGATAGTCTTGGTAAAATGAGGGACTCGTTGCACAATGCGGTCATGCATAACTACTTCCTGGGATTCAAATTGGTTCGCGGTGCCTATATGGAAAGAGAGAGGGAACGGGCTGTTCAAATGGGTTATGCCAGCCCCATTTATCCCGACAAGGAAGGAACAGACAAGGCGTTTAACGATGCGCTCCAGTTCTGCGCCGATAACAAGCAGCGGGTTTCTTTTATGTGTGGATCCCACAATGAGTACAGCAATCAATACCTGACAGTGCTGATGGAAAAGCACGGAATGGCACCTAATGATAACCGTGTTTGGTTTGCTCAATTGCTGGGCATGAGTGACAACATCTCATTTAACCTTGCGAAGGCAGGATACAACGTGGCAAAGTATGTGCCTTATGGACCGGTTGAATCCGTCATGCCTTACCTGCTGAGGCGCGCCTCCGAGAACACTTCGGTGGCGGGTCAGAGCAGCAGGGAGTTATCGATGATCCGGAAGGAGTTGAGCCGCCGCAAAAAGGGATAAGGCGCAATCGTCGCCATTTTCTCTATTTTTACAGTCCATTGTCCTTTATCAAGTAATGCAACTGAGTGAACAGGAGCTGATCCGCAGGCAAAGCCTGCAGGAAATGCAGAAGTTGGGGATCAATCCCTATCCGGCAGACCTTTTTGAAATCAATACATCAGCAAAGGAAATTCACGATCGTTTTCCTTCGGCTCCGGATGAATTCAAAAACGTGTCATATGCCGGCAGGATCATGACCCGCCGGATAATGGGCAATGCCTCCTTCGCGGAATTGCAGGATGAGTCAGGCAGAATCCAGGTGTACTTTCGCCGCGACGACCTTTGTCCAGGTGAAGACAAGAATTTATACAATACGGTGTTCAAGAAACTCCTGGACATCGGGGATATCATTGGCGTGAAGGGTTTCGTTTTCAAAACGCAGACGGGAGAAATTTCCATTCATGCAACAAGCCTTGCGGTCCTCTCAAAGTCACTGCGTCCGCTGCCTATCGTAAAGGAAACAACCGATGAGCAGGGGCATGTTCATAAGCACGACGCATTCAAAGATCCTGAGCTGCGCTACCGCATGCGCTATGTGGATCTTGTCGTCAACCCCGAAGTGCGCGACGCTTTCGTCAAGCGAACGAGGCTGGTTAACTCGATGAGGGAATACCTCAATGGACTGGGCTACCTGGAAGTTGAGACGCCAATTTTGCAACCCTTGTATGGTGGCGCTGCTGCCCGGCCGTTCAAGACTCACCACAATACGCTGGACATGACATTGTACCTGCGGATTGCCAACGAATTGTATCTGAAGCGCCTTATCGTGGGGGGATTCAACGGCGTGTACGAGTTCTCCAAAGACTTTCGCAACGAAGGAATGTCACGATTCCATAACCCTGAATTCACGCAGGTGGAGTTGTATGTCGCATACAAGGACTATCAGTGGATGATGGACCTCGTGGAAGAAATGATCGAGAAGGTTGCCATTGATCTTCATGGAACCACAGAGGTGCGGGTTGGAGAGAACCTGATCAATTTCAAAAGGCCATGGAAGCGCTTTACCATGTACGAGGCGATTCAACATTTCACCGGTATCGATATTTCGACAATGGACGAATCGGCGCTGCGCGCAACATGCAAGCAGTTGCATGTGCCAATGGATGATACCATGGGCAAAGGCAAACTGGTAGACCAGATTTTTGGCGAGAAATGCGAGCCCCATCTGATCCAGCCGACTTTCATCACGGACTACCCTGTGGAGATGTCGCCGCTGGCGAAGAAACACAGAACCGCGCCCGGACTGGTGGAGCGGTTTGAAGCGATTTGCAACAGCAAGGAGATTTGCAACGCATTCTCCGAGTTGAATGATCCCATCGATCAGCGCCAACGCTTTGAAGAGCAACTGGAATTGGGCAAGCGCGGCGATGAAGAAGCTATGACGCTGGACGAAGATTTTCTTCGTGCGCTTGAATATGGCATGCCTCCCACCGCTGGATTGGGTATCGGTATTGACCGCCTGTCAATGATCATGACGAACTCACCCTCTATCCAGGATGTGATCTTTTTCCCGCAGATGAAGCCTGAAAAGCAGGGGCCTGTCTCTTCTGATGAGGACTTTATCAAAATTGGTGTGCGCCAGGAAGTATTGCCAATTCTTCAGAAACTGGGCATTCACACGCTGGAGCAACTCAAAGAGGCAAAAGCCGGTAAGCTTCTGAATGACATGGGCGGGATGAGAAAGAAACTCAAACTGGAAATTCACCCCGTAACCCTGCCGGAAATTGAAGGCTGGCAGAAGGCCCTTTGAATCAATTGTCGAAGAAGGAGCGGGTACGGTTCAGCTTCAGGTCTTTCAGTAAAGACGATTTGATCCCTATGTAGAAGCTGTAGGACTGGTATTTTCCGAAAGGAACCCAGCTCAGATTCACCTGCCAGCAGTGAAGGTCTCGGGCGATGGTGAGGTAAGTCTGGGTGAAATCATTCTGTTGGAAGTCATAACCTGAGTTGAAGGTAATCTTCCATTTTTCAGTCAGGGAAAAATCCCCATTGAAACGCGCTGCTTGCGTAATCTTCGGATCACTGTTTGCGGGATGGGAATAATCCACATTGTAACTGATGCGAAGATTCCAAGGGATATTGAAGTCGATGTATGCGTCGGGGTTTGCAAGCAGGTATTTCCTGTCCCCCTCACCTATATTGGCTTTCGAAATTTTATCACGGGTATCAGTGTCTTTCTTCTGTCCTTTGGGATTCAGGTTGGTACTGAGGGCAAGGTTGGCAGCCGTCACCCGGCCGATTCCGGAACCCTCCTTCACAATACGGTAGCTGCCGGAATTTTCCGGTATCGCGTACTGACCCCAGGCATATGAGCTCGTGCGTCGCTCAACTGTGACAGTCCCGTTGGTCATGGTCACGTATTTGTACGGATCAAGCGTGGCGGTCATGTTGATGTTGAGTTTGTCCTGCAGGATATTGGTGTTGCCTGCCATTGTGAAGGGCGCCAGCCGGAAAGAGTCGGCGACAAAATTATATGAGCTGCTGATGGAAAGGGTATTGAAGAGCGGTATCTTCTTGGCTACGGTATCGTTCTTGCTTTTCACCTTCATCTCAATATTGTTATTGATCCCGAAGCTCATGGCGGCTGCCCGACCTGTGCGGGAAGAGCCATATACAAATCCTTCGTGGACAGACTTGTAAACGGGATAAGGGCTGTTGGGAAGCGTAAACTTTTGGTAATAGCCGTAACTGGGATCCCCGAAGTCAGGCTGGAAGCTCATTCCCACCGACGGATTGATGATATGGCGGATTGCCTGAATGCCTGTTGGTTTCTTGAAGAAGACAGTACCATAGATTCGGGTGGTCAGGTTTACGGAAGCTGAATAGTTGGTCACCTGGTTGAATCCCTGCACGGTGTCTTTCACCACGAGCGAATTCCCGTCTGCTGAAAATCCCCAGTTCAGCTTCTGGAAGTACCACAGTTCATCAAGTGTTCCTCCCACACTTGCGGTAAAGAATTTGAGGATTTTGAATGAAGTGGAGATGGGTATGCTGTGCCGAACACCATTCTTGGCATGCTTGAAGAAGTAGGGGAGGTTCTGCGTGTTGAAAGGTGCTATACTGTCTGTGGTCGGATCATACTTCTTGATCTTGCCAAGGTTATTGGTGATCTGGTTGGTCCCGTTCATGGTGTACCTCAGGGAAAAGTTCTGGAAGAACATTCCATCCGATACCTTCTTGAAGGGATAAAGATTGTTGATGTTGAAACTCACGTCTGGCAGAGGCAGGTCCACCTGCTTGGTGTACACGTCCTGGTTGTGGCGCAGGTTTACGCCCAGGCTGAATTTTGATCCGAAGGTTTTGGAATATGAAACATTTGAACTCAGTTTCCGGGTACCGTTGTCGAGCCGCATGGTGGCAGGATTGGTGTTCATCGGCAGAAAGTTGGTGCTGTTGTAGGTAGAAGTAGCTGCGTTAACAGAAGCCGAAAATCTTCCGGTTCCTTTGGTCTGCGGAGTGTGATTCCAGACAATGCGGAAGTCGTTGATCTTGGTGGTGCTCTCCACATTTCCGCTTGAGTAGTTGCTGGTGAAACTGAAGTTGAAATTGCCGTTGTATTTGTAGCGCTTCATGTAACTGGAGTTGACATAAAGAGCCGAGGACCCCTTGCTGTAAAGATCTCCCGTGACCTGCAATTTTATGTAATCATTAATGTCAAAGAAGTAACCCCCGTTTCGCAGGAAGAATCCGCGGTTACGTTCTTCTCCGTAGGCCGGAACGATTATACCTGATGCGCTCTTCCGGGGAGAAGGAAATATGCCAAAGAGAAAACCGGCCGGAAGTGGAACATTGTTGAGCTCCATATAGAAAGGACCGACCACCATTTTATCTCCAGGGATGGCCTTGGCCTTGGTGGCAATAATCTGGTAATGCGGATGGGCCAGGTTACAGGTGGTGTAGGCATTGCGGACACTGAGTAATTCGTTCTTCTCGTTCTTGAATACAGCGTTTCCGTGCAGGTATCCTTCCCCCTGGTTGGTCACCACTTCAGTAATCTTGGCTTTCTTGGTTTTGAAATTGTAAACGATGTTCTTCGTTTCATACTTCTCCGATCCGTTAACGAAGATGGGGTAGCCCACACGGCGTCCCAGTGAATCCAGTGTGCCATTGGCAGATATGGTTGACTTCTCGTAGTCAATAGTAATTTCTTCCGCAGTAAGCTGAATCGTGCCGTAGACAATTTTGGCGTTCCCATAGAGGTGAACAATCTTCTTGTCCATGCTGGAATTGATCGAGTCCCTGGCCGAGTAAGTGATGGTTGTCTCGATTTCGCTCTTTCGCCGCTTGGCCCGGAGGCTGTCGCTCAGATGTGATTTGGGCAGCGTATCCAGGTCGTTGGTCGCCTGGTTGGTTACCATTTCCTTAATCTGGGATTTGACCCCCGGACGCTCCTGAGCAAGGGTGCCGGTGGTGCACAAAAGAAAGGCTAAAAGAAGTCTCCAGGGCACGGGAAGAGAGGTCAAGGGTAGCGGTGGAAATTTATCTTTTAGCGAAAAATTCACGATTTTGTGCGAATTTATGTCAAATAGCTCAGATCAGTAGCTCCGTGAAGCGTACCACCAAGGCCTTTTTGTTAGCAATAACCTTGCTAAACTTATCAGCCACGCCCCGGTTTGCTGAAAATTCGGTGGACACGATTGTCATTGATGCCGGTCATGGAGGCAAAGACCAGGGTACACGGGGAGTCTATATGAAGGAGAAGGATGTGGCCCTGAAGATTGCCTTAAAAGTGGGCAACTACATTGAGAAGAACATCAAAGGGGTAAAGGTCATCTACACCAGAAAAGACGACCGTTACCTCCCGCTGGACGAGAGGGCCGCCATCGCCAACAAGGCAAAGGCCGACCTTTTCATCTGCATACACGCCAACGCCATCTGGAAACCGGAAATCTATGGAACGGAGACCTACGTTATGGGATTGCACAAATCAGAGGGTAATCTGGAAGTGGCAAAAAGAGAAAATTCTGTGATCCTGCTGGATGACAATTATGAAGAGCGGTATGAAGGCTTTGATCCCAACAGCCCGGAATCAAGTATTCTGTTTTCACTCACCCAGAGCGCTTATCAGGAAAGCAGCCTGAAATTCGCGGACAAGGTGGAGTCACAGTTTCGTAACAAACTGGGCAGGAAAAGTCATGGCGTGAAGCAGGCCGGCTTTTGGGTTCTGTGGCGCACAGCAATGCCAAGCGTACTCATTGAAGTGGGATTCCTGACCAATGCAAAAGAGGAAAAATTCCTTGGTGATGAAAACGGACAGGAGTTGATTGCCTCCGGAATCTACCGGGCATTTAAGGAGTATAAGGCACAAGTTGAATCAATAAACTGAGTTCTGTGAGAAAAAAGGAATTGTTGGTGGGAATCTTTGCGGCAGTGACTATTGTGGTCCTGTACTTCGGATTCAATTTTCTCAAGGGCATAGACTTCTTCGCCACCACTACCAGGTACTACGTCATCTATGACAATGTCAACAACCTGGTGGTTTCCAACCCGGTCAAGGTCAGCGGCTTCTCCGTCGGCCGTGTCAGCAAGATACGCATCATGCAAAACCGCACACACAGCGTGCTGGTGGAGATCGATATAGATTCAGATATCAAACTGGGAGATTCCACCAAGGCGATCCTTGACAGTGAATTGCTCGGAGGCAACTACATACTGCTTAGCATTGGCGATGTGCCAAAGGCGCTGAATCCGGGTGATACCCTGCTGGCAGAAGTGGCAAAAGGCATGTTTGACGTGCTCACCGAAACGGCTCAACCGGTGGCCAGCAACGTGCAATCCACATTGAGAAAATTCGATGTAGTCATCGACAATCTGGCCCGCAACTCGCAACGGCTGGACTCCATCTTTGCCAAACTTCAGAAGACGCCTGACCTGTTGAACGCCACACTCATAAACACCAACGGGAAAATAGATCAGCTATCCGGTCACTTCGTTGAGGTGGCAACCAACCTGAACGCTTCGCTCAACCAGCTGAGGCCGACGCTCAAGAATTTTGAAACGCTGTCAGATTCATTAAAAAGGATGCAGTTGAACAAGACTTTGTTAAGAACCCAGCAGACACTTGCCAGCCTGAATGAAACACTGGCCAAATTGAAAAAAGGTGATAACACGGTCAGCAAACTCATGACAGAAGATTCCTTATATAATAATCTGAACCAACTGCTGGTGCATATGGACAGCCTGACACTCCACCTGAACCGTTACCCCAAACATTTTACAGCCCCCTTGGGCAAAAGCCACAAGAAGGTGGAGAAGGACCGGCTGAAGGAAGAGGAGAAGAAGAAAGCTGCGGCAGCCACCAAGAAGTAAGTTATTCATTGATACACTGCATGGATCTGGAATTCAACCGGAACGAGGATCTTTTCAAGCAGCTCTGTTTCCAGCTGGAAGCCAGAGCCGCCAAAATCCGTTTGGGCGGCGGTGAGAAAAAGATTGATGAGCAGCATCAGAAAGGCAAGCTTACGGCAAGGGAGCGAATTAATTATCTGATTGATAAGGAGTCTGCGTTTCTTGAATTCGGTCTTTTTGCAGCTGATGGCATGTATCGCGAACAAGGTGGCTGTCCCGGCGCCGGGGTCGTGACGGGCATTGGTCGCGTGAGTGGCCGACTCTGTGTCATCGTCGCCAATGACGCCACGGTCAAAGCGGGTGCCTGGTTTCCGATGACGGCAAAGAAGAACCTCCGTGCCCAGGAAGTGGCCATTGAAAACCGCCTGCCCATTATCTATCTGGTAGACAGTGCAGGAGTCTTCCTTCCCATGCAGGATGAAATCTTTCCCGACAAGGAACACTTCGGAAGACAATTCCGCAATAATGCTGTGATGTCTTCCCGTGGAATCGTGCAGATTGCAGCGATCATGGGTAGCTGCGTGGCAGGTGGCGCTTACCTTCCCATCATGTCCGATGAAGCGATGATAGTGGACAAAACCGGTTCGATCTTTTTGGCAGGCTCATACCTCGTGAAGGCCGCCATCGGTGAGGAGGTGGACAATGAAACATTGGGAGGTGCCACTACTCACTGTGAGATTTCCGGCGTAACCGACAACAAGTTTCCCAACGATCAGGCCTGCCTGGATTACATTCGCTCGGTCGTGGATAAAATTGGCAGGCCAACACTAACCGGATTTGATCGCATCAAACCAGCCACTCCCTCAGCCAAACAGGAAGAGATTTATGGAATTGTGCCCGCTGATCGCAGCAAGCCATACGACACGATGGAGATCATCAGAAGGCTGGTTGACAACTCTGAGTTTACAGAGTATAAGGCATTGTATGGGAAGAGTCTCATTTGTGGCTACGCCCGCATCGACGGATGGGCTGTTGGACTGGTGGCCAACCAGCGCAAGGTTGTAAAGACCAAGAAGGGCGAGATGCAAATGGGGGGAGTAATTTATTCCGACGCTGCTGACAAGGCTGCAAGGTTTATCATGAATTGTAACCAAAGAAAGATACCCCTGGTTTTCCTCCAGGATGTGAGCGGGTTCATGGTAGGAAGCAAGGCAGAACAGGGCGGCATCATCAAAGACGGGGCGAAAATGGTGAATGCTGTTGCCAACTCAACGGTACCCAAGTTTACAGTCATTATTGGTAACTCTTATGGCGCCGGCAACTATGCCATGTGCGGCAAGGCCTATGACCCCCGGTTGATTGTTGCCTGGCCGTCAGCGCAAATCGCCGTGATGAGCGGGGCCTCAGCGGCGAAAACACTGCTGCAGATCCGCGTGAGCGCCCTGAAAGCACAGGGGAAGACCATTGAAAAAGAAGAAGAGACACTGCTACTAAAGGAAATTACCGATCGTTATAATGAACAACTGAGTCCCTATTATGCCGCTGCGCGTTTGTGGGTGGACGATATTATTGATCCGCTGGAAACGCGCAGTTGGATATCCACAGGAATCGAGGCGGCCAGTCATGCGCCTGTGGAGCGGTTTAATGTTGGCGTGATACAAACCTGATGGAAGAGAACGAAATCAAGGCGCTGATCTCTTTGCTGGATGATGATGACAAGCAGGTTGTCGCTCATGTCGAAGAAAAGATATTGTCGTTGGGTAAGGAGGCGATTCCGCACCTTGAGAGGGAATGGGAGAGCAACCTGAACCCGAAACTGCAGGGCCGCATCGAGGAGATTCTCCATGTGCTTCAGTATAATCTTTTGAAGGCACGCCTGCTGGATTGGTTCAAGGGTAAAGACCGGGATCTGCTTACTGGCATGTGGCTGGTGGCAACCTACCAGTATCCTGATCTGGAACTGGATAAACTGAAACAGGAGCTTGAGCAGATCTACTATGAGACATGGCTGGAGTTCCGTCCCGATCTCCACCCCATGGACCAGGTCAAGGTGGTCAACGGGGTGTTGTTCAACAAACTCAAGTTCGGGGCCAATACGAAAAACTTCCATTCACCGGGCAACTCCATGATCAATGTTGTGCTGGAGTCTCGCAAGGGCAATCCCATTACCCTTTGTGTTATTTACATGTTGGTAGCCAACAAGCTCAAGATCCCCGTCTATGGTGTGAACCTGCCGAACCTTTTCATCCTCACTTACAAAGACGATCAGCACAATCAGTTTTATATCAACGCCTTTAACAGGGGTTTGATCTTTTCCCGCCAGGACATAGAGAATTATATCGCTGAACTGCATCTTGTTCCTCAGCCCTCCTTCTTCAACCCGTGCGACAGCCTGGAAATCATTCGTCGCGCGTTGCGCAACCTGATCATGTCGTTCGAAAAAATGGGAGAGCATGCCAAAGCCGAGGAAGTGAAACTGCTGCTGGTGGAAATTGCAGAAGGAGGGGAATTGGGAGTTTGAGTCATTTGATGATTTGGTGATTGAGGTCTCCAAATGGGATTGAGAAATGCAGACGGAATTCTCACGTATCAGGCTTCGTTCCCTGTTTAGTTTCTGTAGGCCCTATTGGGAACTAGAAACCAGATACTTGGAATTTGAAATACTTGAAATCACATCAACCCAACAACCATGAAAGAATTTATGTTTTACGTGCGCAACATCGGAGACGCCAAGGCTGCCATGGCACCGGACGCCCATCTGTCATTTGTAAAGAAATGCGAGGTTTACATAGGGAAACTGAAATCACAGAAGATGTTGATGGCAGCGCAGCCCATCATGCGTGAAGGAGTTGTGCTTGCAAAATCAGGTGACATGTGGACTAAAACCGGCCTCGATACAACAAAAAATGTGCAGGTCGGATACTATCACATCCGGGCTGACAGTCTGGAAGAAGCAATCGAAATTGCAAAGGCCAATCCTGAGTTTGAATACATTCCCTCGGCCAGCATCGAGATTCATCAAATCAAAACAAAGGAGGAGCAGACTGATTTTGTTTACCCCATGTGAATAGGATGTCGCATCTGGATGGTTAAGAACTAGAAACTAGAAACCTGAATAACTCTAGCCCAACTACTTCCTCCTGATACTGCACCCCGCGGCCCGGGTTTGAGCGGTCGTCAACGGCTTCCCGCTCACTAAATGTTCGATGGCATCTTTGAGATAGTCTGCAGTTACGGCCTGGGCCGACTGCGGGTTGTCATCAATAGCGCCTTTGTATACGACCTGGAATTTTCCGCCTGATGGCTTCAGCACAAAGGCTTCGGGACTTCTTCTCGCGTCGAATGCAGTCATAACCACTTGCTGCTTGTCGGCCAGGTAGGGCACTTCCATGTTCCATTGGGCTATTGCTTCAGCCATACGATCCTCGGACTCTTCTGCTTCGGGATGTGAATTAATAAGCAGAAAGGCTGCACTGCCTTTGAAACTTTCAATTGTCATTCTGATACGTTCACGGTACTCCTTGTCAAACGGGCACTCGTTGCTGGTGAATATGATGACTACAACCTTCCCGGACGAAAACTGATTCAGCGATACATTCGAACCGGTGCGCGCGTCCTTTAGTGTAAAATTGGTCACCTGCTGTCCGGCGCAAAACCGGCTGAAAAGGCAGAAGACAGAAATGAAGATCAGTGATTTCATAAACCGCCGGGATAGCTTGTGAATACGACAACAAAATCTTTGTACACCCTGTACTTCAGGGGGGCCTTCATGAGTAAATCACCGGCTTCTATTCTGCCGTCCAGCAATCCGTGATCGGCCAGAGTAAAGGGACCCACGCGCAGGTGATCTGTGAAAAGCAGATTCCGCTTACCGTAAATTTTGTAAAGCACCTCTTTGGCACACCAGTAAATGCAGAGCTTCGTGAGATGATTCCCCGCATCGGCAAGTTCCTCTACGCTGAATACCCGCGAGGCCACCTGCAACAACTTGTCCTTCGGCTGTTCCAGGTCAATCCCCACCGGAAGCGATGGATGCCATTGCGCAGCCACATAAGGATAGGAATGGGACAAAGAGATCTGGCTGCTATGTTCCTTCAGAAATGGTTTCCCAAACTCATCTTTCCGTAGTCCCACATAAGTAACCCCAAAGGATTCCACCAACGACCTGATCAGTGCCCGACCTGCCAACCATTCGAGCCGTTTTTGCGGATGGACAATATCGTCCGGACAGGATTCCAGGGACGCGTAAGTGAGCTCACTTTCCATCTCTGTGACTTCCCAAAGCGCCCAGGCGCCTCCCCCGGTGTTTTCAATGGATCGAACCGGCATAATGCAAATTCCGCTTTCATCTTCAATTTTGCTAAAAGTTGACGGTGGACGAGAATAATTAGGGCAGAATTGCTGTTATATACGACGAGCATGGGTTCGATACAGGTTCAGAAAGTTCAATCCCTTACAGGTCACCGGTCGGCCATTTACAATCTCCAGCCCACCGAGGATGAAGGCGTTATCCTTTCCTCAGCCGGAGATGGGATGATTGTACGCTGGGGCCTCGGCCATCCTGATGAAGGTGAAATGATTGCCAAACTTCCAAATTCAGTTTACGCCATTCATGTTCCGGAAGCCAATCTTCTCCTCGCAGGCCACAATTATGACGGCATTCATTTGCTGGATTGGCGTAACAAAAAGGAAGTAGCTTCCCTCCAACTTACCCGATCAGCAATTTTTGATATTCAGTCTCTTCATGGCCTGGCCTATGTGGGTACAGGCGATGGCGAAGTGGTGGTGGTGGATTACAAAAAAATGGCTGTCGTACGCACTCTGCCTTCCGGTTCAGGCAGCGCCCGATCCATTGCGGTGAGCGACAAGAGAAGAGAACTGGCCGTGGGATACAG
The DNA here is from genome assembly GCA_018266395.1 of Bacteroidota bacterium. Taxonomy (GTDB): domain Bacteria; phylum Bacteroidota; class Bacteroidia; order Cytophagales; family Cyclobacteriaceae; genus ELB16-189. The sequence continues at coordinate 42,765 of JAFEAM010000008.1, forward strand.
CGATCATTTCATACGAATTTTTGATCTGGATACTTATGCATTGAAAAAGGAATGGGTGGCTCATCAGAACTCTGTATTCAGCGTTATTTACAATCATGCGCATGATTTGCTTCTCAGCGGCTCGCGCGACGCCCGACTGAAAGCCTGGGAACCGGGAAAGGACTATGCATTGCGACAGGAGGTCGTGGCTCACCTGTTTGCCATCAACCACATTGCCTATAGCCCGGACAATAAACATTTTGTAACTTGCAGTCTGGACAAGACAGTCAAGGTCTGGGACGCAGACCGGCTGGCACTGCTGAAGGTAATTGACAAGGCACGCCATGCGGGCCACAGCAGTTCGGTTAACCGGTTACTCTGGACTTCCTTTCAGAATCGTCTGATCAGTGCAGGTGACGACCGAATGATCTCCGTTTGGGACGTAATTTTTTAAACTTAAACAACGCTACGTCATGAAAATCACACCTCTGGAAATCCGTCAAAAGACGTTTGAAAGAACGCTTCGTGGCTATGACAAAGACGAAGTGAATGCATTTCTGCTCTCGCTGTCTCAGGAGTGGGAACGCACCCTTGATGAAATCAAGGAGTTGAAAATGAAGCTCGACAACACCGAGAAGGAAGTGGGAAAACTTCGCGAGGTGGAGACTTCATTGTTCAAGACACTGAAAGCTGCAGAAGACACAGGCGCCAACGTAATTGACCAGGCCAACAAGGCAGCAGAACTTCACCTCCGTGAGGCGCAGATCCGTGCCGAGGCGCTCATGAATGAGGCAAGAACCAAAGCAAAGAATACCATCGAAGAAGCGGATGTCACCTCAAAGCAACTGCTCTCTGAAATGGAGGAGAACCTGAAGGAACTTGTTCAGCAGTACAAACAAGTGGAATCGCACCGGAACAACCTCCTCGACGATCTTCGCCGCATGGCCAGCGAGGCCCTCGATCGTGCCAACCGCATCCATCATGCCGCGAGGAATTTCAATCCTGATGATCATCTTTCTTTTGCCAAAAAGGAAATGAAGCGTGCTATACTTCCCAATGAACCGGAAGAAAGCCGCCCGAAACCGGAAGAGCCGGCACCTGCACGCCCTACCATGCAGAACGAGCCGATCCGCTCTTTTTTTGACGAAGTGGCATGAGGGGACGGATTAATCTGGAAGGGCTGGAGTTTCATGCCTTTCATGGTGTCTACCCCCACGAGCGTTCCTCCGGTAATAAGTTTGAAGTCGATGTCAGCGTTGAGGCCGAACTCAGCGACTCCGCTTTTCATGATGATCTTTCAGGAACAATCAATTATGAAGACGTGTACGCCATCGTGAAAGGGCAGATGGAGAAGCCATCAAAACTTCTCGAACGCGTCGGGCATACTATAGCGGAGGCGGTCTTGAAGCGATTTCCAGAGGCAGTTTCAGTACAGATCAGCATTGCCAAGTTCAATCCCCCCATCGGTGGAGTGTGCCGAAAGGCCTCGGTTTCCATTCTCAAGACACGCTAAGCCGTAGGCTTATCAGTGAAATGGAATCCGCGCGCATCGGCGCCTTCGTAGAAATCCACCTGCTTCCCGAAAACATAGAGTACATGCTTCTTATCCACGTGTACCATGACACCAAACTGATCGTACGTAATGTCCCCATCATGCGGTTTGTCAAAGCCGATAACCAGTTGAGCTGCTCCGCAGCCGGTGCCGCCTCGTACACCAATACGCAGCCCGTACCCCGCCGGAATCTTCTTTGTGTCCATGATTTTCCTCACTTCGGCGGCTGCCTGCCGACTGAGGGTAACGGGTTGGATTTCGCTCACAGACTATTTTAAGGGGTTGAGTCGTTTAATTCCGGATGGCTGCCCCGGGGCAAAGCCATACGGCCAAAAATACCTAATTTTAAAACTTCAAAGACTCTGAATTGGTTCTTATGGATGCTGTGCTTGAATATGGCAAACTGCTGATACCCGCCTCGCTGGTATTGTACTCGGTGTACCTTATCGTTCGTTCCTTCATTCAGAAGGAGATAGACACGAAGAAACTGGAGGTCAGAAGCCGGGCCATCGAGACCATTTTGCCCAACCGGCTGCAAGCCTATGAACGCATGACCTTATTTCTGGAACGCATCAGCCCACCCAACTTGCTGCTCCGCCTCAACAATCCCGGCTACTCCGCACGGGAATTCCATAAGCTCCTGCTCGATGAAATCCGCAACGAATACAACCATAACGTGGCCCAGCAGATTTACATGAGTGAGGAAGTGTGGAATATGATCCGCAATGCTAAAGAGGATCTGACCATCCTCATTAATGAGGCGTCTTCGCAAATGGAGGCGGAATCCACGAGCCTGGATCTGTCCCGGAAAATCTTTGAACTCTCACTGGAGAAGAAGGTGGAGCCCATCAACCATGCCCTCTCGGAATTGAAGAAGGAAATTCAGCAGGTCTTTTAACTGTGCGGGCCGTCATTCAGCGTGTGACCCGCGCGTCGGTCACGATCGGGGGAGCTGTTAAATCCGAAATCAACAAGGGACTGCTGGTCCTGGTCGGCATTGAGGAAGCCGATGGTGCCGAGGATATTGAATGGCTTTCTGCAAAAATTGTCAACCTGCGTATTTTCAATGATGCGGAAGGTGTCATGAACGTCAGTGTCAAAGACGATGGCGGTGACATTCTGCTGGTGAGCCAGTTCACATTGCATGCCAGCACAAAGAAGGGTAACCGTCCTTCCTACATTCAGGCTGCCCGTCCGGAGACAGCCATTCCCCTGTATGAAAAATTTGTGCAGGCCCTGGAGCTGGGCCTTGGCAAAAAGGTCGGCACTGGTGAGTTTGGTGCAGACATGGCAGTAGAACTAGTTAACAACGGGCCTGTGACTATTATAATAGATACAAAGAGCAGGGGTTAATCGCTGAGGCGCCGCGGCACAGAGAATTCAAAGGGAATTCAGGTGAGATCTGAGTTCTGCCCGAGCTGATTACTTGACGTTGAAACTTTGGTCAGAGCTGGGACCTCGGAACCCGGAATCAGGAACCGGGAACTTGAAATACTTGAAATCTGAAATCTGAATCGCTTAGACCGTTGGCTCTTTAGCCTTTTCCTTAGGAGGCAGGGTCGGAGGCAATTCCCCGCCCAGCACCGTTTTGTGGATACCAAAAAACCGGTAAGCCAGGAGGCGGCCAGCCTTTTCTTTGTCAATCTCAGGTATGATCCATTCACCCTCCTGAAGAGTCTCACCGTTTGACTGGACGCTAAACCGGACCAACCACCCTCCTGAGGTGTGGGCCGATATTTTTACAGTTGCCAGTGGGGCATTTCCTGTGTCAGTAAAGCGAAGTTCTGTGCTTCGAAGTTGATCCTCCAGCAGTTTTCGCAAGTCGTCGGGTCCGTCTACCGAAAGATGAAAAGACATTTCCAGCTCCGAGTAGGGCACCAGTTGCGGGTAAAGCTTATACAATTCCAGAAGGTGCCCCTGCCGCTCCTTGCCATTGGTGGCGAGTGCCATGCCTTCATGGGTGCGGGCCAGCAACAGTTTTTCAAAAGGTGCATGAACCTGCTCATCGCTAAGAACGCTCTGGAAATAGCTCCGTGCCTTTTCCTCATCTCCATCGGCCAGGTAAAGTTTGCCCAGGTAATAGCGATAATACTTCCTGATGTTTGGTCGCTTGTCTGTCGTCAGTCGCTTCTTGTAAAGATTGATGAAGTAGCGCGTGCCGAAGCCGTCGATGACAGAATAAACCTCATCGAAATTAATGAGATTCTCGGGTGAAAAAATCGTGTAAAGCACCTGTTCGCGCTCCGGGTTTTCCGCCACCAGGTTTGCCAGTATCATTTTATGGTTCCGGATCGCCAGCGTGTATTTCATCCATCGGAACCAATTGAGCGGATTGAACCAGAAGTACCATTCGCCGTTCTCGAACATGAACTCCTGTCTGAGGCGCACGTGGTTGAGATACTCAAGGGAAGCCACAGCAAGGTTGTACTGCTCTTGTCCCCAGGTGGTGCCGATGTGCAATTCCTGGAAGCGGGCTGCCTTGGTGATGCGCTCCAGGCTCTCGGCTGTAAGACCTTCATAGTAACGGGCTCTTGCAAGCCCAATGCTATGCCAGCCGTAACCGGGCGTACTGCCTTGTTCACGCAATACGTTGCTGAGCAGCGTGTCGGCCATGTGGGGTTGCCCGCGATAGGTTTCGAGGGTGCCGCGCATGTAAAAGAACTCCCTTGTATTCTTCTCCACACCGCGCTCGCGGGTCTCCGCATCGATAAAGAATTTCTCAGCCTCTTCAAATTCACCCAAAGTCATCTTGAAGTTGGCGTAGTTGTTGCTGCTATGGGCGTTGTTCTCGAGGAGGATATTGTAGTACAACGTGGCAGAGTCGATGTTCAGCAGGTAGTCATGGATCATTGCCTTGTAGTGGAATGTGCCCAGGAATTGCCTGTTCATGTAGGTTGGATCAAACATGCCGTTGACCAGTGGCAAATCAATCTTGAGTTTCCGGATGGCTGAATCCAGGAGTTTATTGGCAGTGGCCACGTTCTTGCTCACTGAATTTTTAAGGAAGGGGAACCGCGCGGAGGTATACATGCGGTTGCGGTGATAGATCCATGCCATGGTGTTATAAGTGCTCATGGCGGTTTCCATCTGAAGATCCCGATCGCGCACGTGATAGAGTACCTCCATTGCCTCTTCCTGGCGCTCTACATTCTGGTAGCACCGGTTGAGGAAATAAGTGATCAGTCCGTAGTCGAAATGGATGGGATAAACTTTGGCATAGACATTGACATTGTTCGAGCGTGTGCGCAAGTCGCGGTTAAAGTCTTTTTCCATGAGGTCCATCGCTTTCTTGAGCGGCGCGATGGCACGATTGAAGCCCAGTTCATCGTCGGCACGAAAGAAGAGGAAAGCACCTTCGAGCATGTAACCGACATAATAGGTGCTGTCGAGGCGAATAAACTTGCGGCCCTTTTCCAGTGTTGCTTCATCCAGGAATGACTTGACGGAGTCTTGCCGCTCGCGGTTGATCTTGTCCCGGATGGCAGACTGACCCTGCGCCAAAAGTGTGGCCAGAACAAACAGAACGACGGGTAAGACACGATTGAGGACAAAAATTACACCTGTCCTCCTTCGTGTGATTCCTGTCGCTATGTTCACGTAGCTGACTGTCATGGGTTGCTCAGCGTTTGGGTTGAATGCCCATTGCGGCTAATTTGTTCACCTCCTGTTCGGCCAGCTGGGTCAACACCGTGCGGGCTGCGTCGCGGTTGCGGAAAATCAGGCGGTGGTGAATGACCGGCTGCGCGAGAGCCAGCAGATCGTCTTCAATTACAAAGTCGCGATCATTGACGAGCGCCCAAGCCTTGAGGCACTTGATGAAAGTAATGCCACCGCGGGTGGAACATCCCAGCGCAATTTCAGGGTGTTGCCGCGTAGCGCGCACCAAGCGCACAATCCCTTTGACCAACTCGGGATGGATGTACACATTTTCCGCCTCCTGCTGCAGGTTGATGATGTCCTGGTAATGCAGTACCTGCTTCACGGTTTCGCGCACATTACCAATGGTGAGATAGTTGGTATAAATATCAAACTCCGTTTCTTCGTTCACATATCCCAATGAAATCTTCATAAAGAAGCGATCGAGCTGAGCGGCCGGCAACGGATAGGTACCTTCCATCTCGATCGGGTTTTGCGTGGCAATGGTGAAGAAGAATTTGTCCAGGGGCATCGTGGTGTCGCCAACAGATATCTGGTTTTCGGCCATACACTCGAGCAGCGCACTTTGCACTTTGGGTGAAGCACGATTGATCTCATCGGCCAGCAATACGTGCGTAAACAACGGCCCTTTCTTGAATACAAAGTCCTTGTGAGCCTCGTCGAAGATGTGCGACCCGATCAGGTCCATCGGCAGCAGGTCGGGTGTAAACTGAATACGCCTGAAGGCCACGCCGCCTCCCGGCCTGTGCAGATCGCCTGCCGCTTCGGAAATGGATTGGGCCAGTGTCTTGGCCAGCACGGTCTTCCCGGCACCCGGGTTGTCTTCCAATAGTATGTGACCACGTGCCAGCAATGCAGCAATCACGTACTTGATTTCCTGGCTTTTTCCACGGATGATGGTCTCCATGTTTTTGACCAGCGCCTGCAGAGAGGTGTTCGTATTACTCATAATGATGATATTTCAGATTCTGTGTGAGATGGTTGTTGAAAATACAGGTATGCCCGCCAGAGGCGGAAATAATTCCCAAATATGCGGATGAACCCAAGTGTCTTTCGCAAGGCCGGGCCGACCTTGTCGTGAAAAGCATTCATCTCATCCTGCTCGCCGGAATCCACAGGCTTCACACTGTACTTCATCCTTAGGTACGTGTTCATGAAGGAGGTAAATGTGAGTCCCAGCGAAGGGTCAACCTTTTGACGGGCGTATTGCAGCGGAGTTTCCTGATCACGGAAAATGCCGGCCATGTGAAGGCGATAAAGCGCAGCACGGTAAATCCAATCGGCCCGGGCCGGCATCGCCGACATTTTGACGCGGCCCATGAGATAGAAAAGGTACAACCCGGGAGACAGCATCACGAGCACGACAAAGACCAGCACGATTATGGCAGCGACCTGTCCAATGGCCAGCCAGTCGGTGGGAGGCTTTGCCTTCTGTTTAACGCGCGTGCTGTCACTTTCCTTCTTTTCTTCCTTACGGTGAATGTGAATTTCATCGGCCGGCAAGGGTCTGGGGAAATTCTGGACCTGTTGATCGATCCCCACACCAGCGCGCGGAAGAGGAACTTTCTTGGCATCGTCCTTATAAGATACAACTATGAGGGAGTCACCCGGCTGAATGGCCGAGAAAGTGGTGTCGTGTTCATTGAAAACGATGCGACACAGTGAGGCATCGATATTGAGGGTGATTGGGCTCGTCAACTCATGAGGCGTGTTGTGGAAGATCAGATCGCGGAATGTAGCATCGAGGCTCTTCCCTGGATGATCGACCCTGTCGGCAATTGCATTCAGCACCAACCATGGATCGGGTGGGGGCAACGGCGGTGTGCCGTCAGGGCGTGGTGCTTCCTGCTGGTCCTCATTGCCGATCGTCATATCGAAATCCATCCACCCATAATCGGGAAAGTAGACCTGCGTCCATGCATGGGCCTGGCTGGCATAGAACCAGTACCAGCCCTTGTTCTTGTCGCTGCGGTCGATCGTGGCAAATCCGGTGGTAAATCGGGTGGGTACACCCAGTGCGCGGAGCATGAAGTGTGATGCCCCTGCATAGTAGGTACAATAACCGGCCCTGGTCTTAAAGAGAAAATCATACAGCATTTTGGAACTGGGGATGTTGGGGTCATCCACTGCACCCGGCTTCAGCGTGTAGCGAAAGACGCGCTTGCCCAGTTCGTCACGCTGAAGAAAGAAATCGCGCACGGCCAGCACCTTGTCGAGCGGACGCGCTTTGTCTTTTACAAGGCCTTTCGCCAACTGTGCGATGGAATCATAAATACCTCCCGTCGGCGTGCGGGTGTAGTACTCCAGAAAGTCCGCATTTACGCGATGGTAGTCCCGTATGTTTCGCAGTTCATCGTACCGCTGTTTCTGTATGGTTTCAAGAACCGGGTTGGCCGAGATGTTGTAGACAAAGTACGCGTTGTTCAGTTCGGACGCGTAGGTGTAGATCTTGTAGGCGGAGAGAAAGGTTTTTTGAAAATCTTTCTCCACCGGTATGGTCTGAATGGCAAACACGCTCGAGGGGCCGAGCACTGAATGTTTCCAGGTGTTTTCTGAGAGGTAAACATTGGCCTCGATTACTGTGCGGTATTTGTCGCCCATCGCTTTGCGAAAAATGGAGGTGTCGGTGTAACTGTAGTAGAGAGGCACCTCTGTCGGGTCCACCTGGATCTCATCCAACGAAGGCACGTTTACATCGCGTGTGAAGGTTTCCTTTGCGGGATCGTAGCGGGTGAGATAGTGGAAGACGAAGTACAGCGGGATCGGCTGACGCTTTTCGTCGTAGTTGTTGAGCTTTGCGCAGAACATGAGTTTGTCCGACTGGCTCATGCGCGAAGTAATCCGCATGGTGTCTTTCAACCGCAGGCCGTCGTCTGTATTTTCCATCAGCCCATGCCGGTCGTCATAGCCGTCCTGGCTCTTATCCTTGTCATTTTTTGCACCGCGGGCACTGAGTTCCTTTTCCACAACCTTCCGTTGGCCACGCAACAACCTTTCGGTGATGAAGAAGGAGAAAAGCACCAACAGCACAAACAAACCCACCCGGAGACTCAGCCGGCCCGCTTTTTTCCACGTCCATTCTGTCGACTGACTCAATTGTGGTGTGAGGAAAAAAAGGTAAAGTGCGTACATCAGCAACGGTAACAACCGCGTGAGAAGATAAGTGTACGACAGGTCTGTGGTATCCGAAATGTTTATCAGCGTGATGATAAATAGCAGCACGGTTACCCAAATGTAGCCCAGCGTCAACCGGACGAGCAGCAGCCCGAACAGCCAGCCGAGGAGAAACAAAGTAGAGAAGAGTTGAAAACGTGTGGTTGCGTAGAACAGGTCAAACTCGCCAGGCAGCCAGCTGATGATCTGGCTCAGGAAATAATAAACCAGGCCCAGGATAAGGAAGCTGACCAGCCACCGGGCGCGGAAAAAATAGAGCGCATAGGCCAGTGTGAGTCCTGTGGTAAAGAACAATCCCTGCGCCCACACGCTGGTATTGAATGCCGTAAAACTCATGTTGATCCACAACAACGTGACATAGCCGATTGCAGCCGTGGGCAGCACTACCAATACTTGGAGGAAGATCAGTTGCCTGAAACGGTATGGGGCGTCGGTGCTCATGATGTGATGTCGAGTGTGTCAGTGAGCCAGGCATTCGCACGTGTGCGAAGCATGTTGTTTACGGCCTGTTCGTTTTGCAATACTTTTTTGCGAAGGGATGACAGCAACCACGGCTGCCGCAGCCGGTCCGCTGGTCTCCCTTCAGGTCTAAAAAAAATATCGCGCAGGCTGATCCGGAAAGGGGAGGGAATGGCCGTGGAGAGTTTTACTACAACCACAGGCACATGTTCCGGTACTTTCTTCAACAAAGTTTGTACTTCCTCCGCCGGTACCATTGAACTTACACATACGAGTGCTGCTTTCTGCGGGTTAACAAATTCCGATGGCGTCAACCGCGTTTGCCAGCGCTGCGCGGCCATCTGCACAAGCTCGGTATGACGATCTCCCACGCCAGCAAGCTGAGGTATTTCCTGGTCATGAGGCAGCCGTATCTGATGTCCACTCTTGCCCATCGACTCCCACAACTGGCGGCAGCGATCTTTATAGACATTAAGCAACTCAACCTCGAGGGGTCCCTCTTCTCCGAAGCCGCGGAAGAAGCTCATGTAAAGGTAAACGTGCGAGGCATAGGGATCTTTGATCTCAGGAATGCGGACTACCAGCTCGCCGCTCTTCGCATAGATCTTCCACACGATCCGATGGATGTTATCTCCGGTTTCGAATTCTTTGTAGTTCACCAGTTCGCCCTCCACACGCCTCGGGACATCGATGCGGTACTTCTGCTCTTCGGTGGCAAAAGGTTGGGTGTGCACCTTCACCGTTGGCTGTGTCACAGGCAATGCAACCAGTTGATGCACTTGCAGTACGCGGGAGGGCCAAGACACCAATCCGAAAAGATCCTGGAAAAACAACCACACGCCCTCGGCATCGTGAATGCCCCGGTTATGCAACCAGACTGTTCCATGGCCCGCGATGCCAAACCGCCGCCACTCCCTGGGGGCTCGAAGGTTGTGGTCAAGCAGTACCTCGTGTGGTACGCTTTCCTGGCGGAAGGCAATGGATCCGCGTACGAGGCCGAGAAATGGTCGCCACACAGGTCCTTTCACCTGGACCGTGAGCCGCACCCTTCCTGCCTCAGCGACAAGACCATCGCCGAGTTGCACCTCTACTTTGATTTTTCCGCGCATGTACTGGTACCGGAACATCAGCCAGCAAACCAAGGAACTAGTCAGTGTGACCACCACCATGCCGAGAACCGACCATAACAGCAACTGAAGGAAGTAGCCCATCACCAACCAGACGTTGGAATCAGGCTGGCCATACTCCCGGCGCAGCCAGGTCAGGGCGATCCCGAAACAGATGGCGGCGAGGACAAGCGCCCAGCGCACCACCATCCAGGGAGCGAATTGAGAAGAACGCCGTAAAATTCGGGTGAGCAAAGCCATACGATCAAGGTGAAAAATAGAGAAAAATACCGTAGTGTCACTTGGCAATTGGGTGATCGGGTGATTTGGCGATTGGGGCGTCTCATCTCAGGAACCAGAAACTTAAGCAGTATCTTCCGTAGCCCAAACCTGATAGCATTTATGTACACTGCCAGATACCTCAGCCCCATGGTGCCGTCATACAATATTCCAGGCACGGTTGCTTTCTTTACGAGTCTGCTTGATTTCAAGATTGTGCGTGACGATAAGACGTATGTGATATTAATGAAAGATCAGGTGACGGTTCATATCCTGCGGGCGGGCATGGATATCGGGCAGATGGAATTCTACCTGGAAGTCGACGATGTTGAAAAAGTCTGGCAACAGATGCAGCCTGGTTTGTCAGGACTCAAGGTAAGGGCCCCTTTCGACCGGGACTACGGAATGCGGGAGATCCATGTTCAAATTCCTGAAACGAATACGCTTATGTTCATCGGTCAGATGATCAGGTAATTCAACACGTTCGTGCGTTACCCGTATAAGGACTCACCATTGGCGTTGGTGGACAGCAAATCGCTCATGTAATCGAAGAACGGACGGATGGCACGGAAGTCGTTGCTAACTCGCTTGAGAAAATTCGGTGACACCACCTGTATGTCGGTGTAGTCCTTTTCAAACCAGAATTGCTTGAACCGGAGTAGATCAATGGCAGGATGATCTTTTGGGTAACCCTTCGGGGCGGTCTTTACCTGGTCGCCTTCCATGGCGCCGAAGGTGTCCAACAGTTTCTTGTTTCGCAGGAGCTTCCGCCAATGAGGATAATTCTGATCTATATCCTGGCGAATGCGTGCAAGGTCAGCAGGGTTGGGATAGGTGAATCCGCAGCCGATGCGTGAAGCTCCAGGCTTGATCCAGAAATAATATCCTCCGCGCAAGTGGGGTTTCACTCGCCTCAGGCTGCCAGCGAACCTCGGATTATATGGGGTCTTGTCTTCCGAGAAACGAACATCATTATAGATACGATACAATGATTCTTTCCCGCTGCCGGTCTCCAGTTGGTCATACCGGTTCATTTCGGCAATCAGATTGTCAAGCCAGGCCGATACATTTAGCTGAGCCGTCAGGTAACGGTTTTTGTTTTTCTGAAACCAGTCGCGATTGTTGTTCCGGACCAGTGCCCGCAGAAAGGAAAGGGTGTTGGGTGAAATCGTTGAAGTCATAGGGAGTTCTTCGGAGTGCCGGGGCAAGATGCGAAAAACGTCATTGCCTTCCCATCCAAACATGACAGGCTATAAGTAATCAGAGTTCTAAAGCAGCTTTGATATATTCTGAAGCTCTTCGTTCCGCAAAAATATCTGCAGTCAGCATCAGCGCGCCTTGAAGCAACATGCCCACCCCGAGGCCCAACCAGAATTCACGTGAGGGGGTAAGGAAAATCAGCAATAGACCGATGACCACAAAAGCTACTTCAATTTTTTTGTATAGTGAAAAATTCTTCATCACGGTTTCCATTCGCCTGGTTTCATCTGCCACGAACGCGGGTTTATCCTGGTGACGAAGCTTTTCCAATGTTTCCATCTGTTGATCCGTGCGGAAGTAGACGGTTCCGCCTACAACGAGCTGGATAAGACCTATGAATATTACCGGAACAGCAAAACCTTTGTAAAAGGCATCCCCCCATCTTAATAAGCAATACACAGAAAAGGAGAGCGTGAGTATTCCGAATGCGATGAAAATAAGACTTTCGTTTTTCTCAGCGGTGAAATAGTTTTTGATGAAGTCCATAGAGCTTGCTATTGGAATATAAGTGCAGTTTCGGTGTTATTGGCCAAGGCTTTTATACGGAAACTCATTCTCCTTTGCCACCCAAAAGCCTTCCAACAACGAATACAATATACAGGCTTGTGAAGAGAGACTCAATGACGGCAATGCGCTGAATAAAAATCCCGGTGCCATCAGGCACATCAAAACCTGCAGCGACAAAATAACTGACCTGAAATCCAGCCTGGATGATTCTTAGATTGGACTCCAGTTGCACCCCGAGCTGTGCCGGGTTGATATGCCCTACGATCGTGAATATGTATCCAAAGATGATCGGAAGAAGCAAGTAGGCGTTGATGGCTGCAAGTATGCCGTAGTTGCTGTCATGTCGGTAAAGGAACATGTCTTTGACGATAACCCAGAAGATGATGGACAAGCTGCTGAGTTGCAGAAAATAGTTCAACATCGAGAGCCCGGAATACTGTTCGGGTGGAATGTCGCGGTTGATGATTGCGCCGAGGACGCACTGCATGATAATCAGGAGTGCGTATCCGCGCTTCAGGGTCTTGTGTTCAAGGAAATTCGCTGTTACGCGATAGAGGAAATAGTATAACAGGGCGATGATGACGATCATAAATGGCATGATGACGGCCAGTGGAACAGCGACACTGTTGTCGGAATAGCCAAATATGCTTTGAAGAACGTAGGCACCCAGATTGGCCATCGCCAAAATGCTGAAATCCCTTTTCCTTCTGGCTATGAGATCATCGGACACTGCAGTGAGGGATGGCATGAGGCTGATTGATGATGGCTTAAGATATTGAATTTTCTATGTAATTGTTGGGGGATAAGGCGATTGGCAATTGTATTACTGGGCCTCGGTTCTTGAAACCAGTAAAAACGGTTCTCAGGTTGACTTACCCTAAATCCGAAATGCGCATTAGTCTCATTTGGGAATTATCCATAAACCAGGCGCCAGAAACCAAAATCGCTTGCGTGACTTCGCTTCCAGGCATCGGGTGCAGAAGACATAAAGACATCAAATCATTCCGTTTGCCCGGAGAGGTCGATGAAGTTAATGACTATGACACAGGTGATAAGACTCTTTTTCATCGGCCTGACGTTTCAGGGTCTGTGACCGATCAATTGAGCTTCATATTCAAAGGATACTTTTCCTTTTCTGCTGATGATGAAGGTGAAATGATCACCGGATTTGAACGCTTCAGGTTGTTCCGTATAAACCCTCAACCTTCCCTCAAGCGGCACGCGCTGCGGATCGTCGAATTTCTTTTCTACCAGTGTGATATTGTTCGGCAGGCATGGCTTGCAAGTCGCCCCCTCCGGACAAGGGGGGCAAATGTAGACATCAAACACGTAGCCGTTTATCTCTATGGTGTCCTTGATGGTATCCTTTAGCTGATTCCACCTGATATGGGGTGGGCTGGATTGCGCTTGAATAACCCCTGCGGGAAGGAAGAGAAATAAGGCAAGAATGAAAATATTTCTTATGGTCGTCATATCTTCAATTCAATCCGACCCCGCAAACCGACAATTCGTTTAATCGATTTCCTTACATGAAGTTAAGGTATTTGGGGGAATTCTTTTTTTATGAATAAACCCTCCTTTTGACACACTCGTTACTGAGTAAATGTGCACGGGCCCCGATCCCGGACCAAATCTCTGAATGACTTTCTATATAATCCTTGCCGTCTTCCGAAACATTTTTCTTGACGATTGGGCATTTGATTGAATACATTAGCCCCATGCTAGAACTACTCAGGATTACAAAGACGACGTCCGCATTGTTGGGAATCGTGACGACAGCACTGCTTTGTTTCAACTGCAAACAGGCAACTCAGGAGGAAGTAAGGCTCCGCCATGCCAACGGTTATGCCAGGCAGGACTGGCAGATGGATTCCATCTACAGGAGATTGCATTTGAAAGACACGGCAAACGACCTGGAATGGAAGTGCGCCATCAGTCCACATGACAACTATCGCTTTGCCGGTAAGCTGTACTATGAATCCTTGAGGGGAATCAATGCGCCCACGATCATTTTGGTTGGCGTGGCTCACCGGGCCCGCAACTACGGACTGCAGGACAAAATCATCTTTGGAACTTTTACGGAATGGGAATCGCCATACGGAGGCATCAAAGTATCGGACCTGAACAAGGAGATCATCAGCAAGATGCCGCAAAAGGATTTTATTGTTCACGACAGCATGCAGATCATCGAACATTCCCTCGAAGCGATCATCCCTTTTCTCCACCGCAAGAACCGGAAAGCGGAAATCGTTCCGATTCTGGTGCCCTACATCAACTATGAAGGCATAGACTCTATCAGTACTCATCTCACTACGGTGCTGGACGGAATCATGAAGGAGCGGAACTGGCGTTATGGAAAAGACCTGGCAGTTGTCATCTCCAACGACGCCGTTCACTATGGTGACCTTGAATGGGGCGGTAATACCAACATGGCCCCCATGGGTACGGACCCTGCCGGCACCGAAAAGGCACGACAAATGGATCGCGAGATCATTGGCAACTGTCTGACAGGGGAACTCACGTTGGATAAAGTCAGGCAATTCACGGAGTACACCGTAAAGAAGGAGGACTACAAAGAATACAAATGGGTATGGTGCGGAAGGTATTCTGTTCCTTTCGGATTGTCCTTTGCCAACAAACTCAGCCTGATGGAGACGGGCAAACCTTTGAAGGGCACTTTCCTCGGATACCAGACCAGCATCGATCACCCGCTCATCGAAGTGGAGGATCTTGGGATGCCGGTCACCGCCTTGTCAACCAACAGGCACTGGGTAGCCTATGTGAGCGAGGTGTATGAGTAGTGACCTCTTAGGTGGGTTCTGTTACCCTTTTCCCAGTCAGTTCCCGTGCTTTTGTAATCATTTCCCATACTTTCCTCGTGCTTTCCCAATCCTTTGCCGTGCTTTTGCTATCATTTCCCATACCTTCCTCGTGCTTTCCCAATCCTTTGCCGTGCTTTTGTAATCATTTCCCATGCTTTACCAAGGCTTAGCAAGGGTTTGCCAAGGCTTAGCAAGGGTTTACCAAGGCTTAGCAAGGGTTTGGCAAGGGTTTGCCAAGGCTTAGCAAGGGTTTATCAAGGCCTGGCAAGGGTCTGTCAAGACTTAGCAACAGTCAACGAAGTCCGGGCACGATGTTACCAAGGCTTAGCTGAACATCCTCCAATCTCTGCAATCGCTTTCAAACCTTTCCCAATCATCCACAAGCCCATTTTCCAGCCTCTCCAGATGAAATGGCTGCATCTCGAAGCATTCATTTTTGCCAAAGTACTAGGCGCAATTGATTATGTTCGGACCTTGCGAACTTTGGAGGGCTGAGGCACCTTCTGGTTAAGATCATGAATTCCGCCCATTCTCTCGATCCGTCTTCCTGGGTCTCCAATTATGGCGACTATCTGTATTCCTTTTGCAGACTAAGGGTTGGTGATCCAGCTACAGCTGAAGACCTGGTGCAGGAAACGTTGCTGGCCGCCTTCAAGTCCAGAGACATGTTCAGGGGGCAAAGCTCGGAGATTACCTGGCTGGTGAGTATCCTGAAGAATAAGATTTCAGACCACTACCGGAAGAAAGATGTACTACGGGAAGCCGGCGACTATTCGGAATGGACAAATAATGAATCGATCGACAATTTCTTCGATCACGCCACCGGCCATTGGCTGTCTGAGGCAGCGCCGCAGGCCTGGAACAGCGCGGACAGCAGCCTGCTGAAGGATGAATTCGAAGATGTGTTGGGACAATGCCTGCAAAAGATGCCTTCCAAACTGGCACCTGTGTTTATGGCCAGGTTCTTTGATGAAGAAGAAGCGGAAACTATTTGTAAGGTTCACGGCCTTTCACCGTCAAACTACTGGGTGATCCTGCACCGCGCCAGGGTTATGTTGCGCGCCTGCCTTGAGAAGAATTGGTTTTTAACGAAGTATCCACGATGATCTATCCGTTCAAGAAGGTTGTTTTTGATTGCCGCCAGGCCACATTCCTTTCAGTGAAGAGGGATGAAGGTGCCATTACCCCACTTGAAAGTATAAAGCTTTGGTACCATTTGCTGTACTGTGAACCTTGCCGCAGGTTTATTTCGCATTGGCGATTTCTGAAAGGAGCGGGCAATTCAGCGATTTTATTCAGCCGGCGGCCTCCTTTTAGATTGCCTGACGAAGCCCGGGCAAGAATCCAGGGCCAACTGGATCAGTCTGCTTCATGAATAAAATCTGAAAGGTTGTTGTAAGGGGATACCGGCAGTTCCGTCTAATCGGTCATGAAGAATCAAAATATTTCCTTTAAGCACCTATTGATGGTGCCGTTGCTTATTGTAATCATCGGCCGTGTTGCAGCCCAGCCGATATTCACATCCGAAGGGGTTGCTATTCGTGGCTATGATCCGGTGGCCTACTTTAAAGATGGCAAGCCGGTATTGGGTTCGGCTGCTTTCTCTTATGTCTGGCAGGGAGCCGAGTGGCGGTTTAAGGATAAAACCAACATGGAGCTTTTCAAGGCAAATGCCGGGAAGTACGCACCCCAATTCGGGGGCTGGTGCGCCTACGGGGTCAGCGAAAACCATAAGTCGCCCACAGAGCCTGAGGCTTTCACGATAGTGAATGATAAGCTCTACCTCAACTACAACCTGAAGGTGAAGGAGATATGGCTTCGTAATCGCGATGAACGAATTATTAAAGCGGAAACCAACTGGATAAACCTCAGGAACAACATGCCATGAAGAAGATTAACCATCTTTTTGTAATGCTGTTCCTGGCGATTCACGTGCTTCAGCCCATAACCTCCAGTGGACAGTCACTTGCCACCCAATTGAACCTCAAGAATGGGGTGGCAATAAGTGGCTATGATCCTGTAGCCTATTTCACTTTGCATAAGGCCGTAGAGGGTAAGGAGGAATGGGCCTACCAGCATGAAGGCGTGACCTACTACTTCTCTACAGAAGCCAACCGAAAAGCATTTGCTGCCTCTCCTTCAGCCTACGAACCTCAGTATGGAGGATGGTGCGCCTATGCGATGGGAGCAACAGGGGAGAAGGTTGAGATCGATCCCGAGACCTTTAAAATATCGGACGGCAAGCTCTATCTCTTCTACAACCAGTTCTTCAACAATACTCTACCCAAATGGAACAAGGAAGAGGCTGCACTAAGGCTGAAGGCTGATAGGAACTGGAGAGCTTTTATTCATTAGAAAAACCGAAATGCTATGAAAAAGACATATTCAATTTTACTGCGTCTCTTGGCAGCCGTGATAATGCTGCAGACGCTTTATTTCAAATTCACCGGGGCGCCAGAATCCGTGTACATCTTCACTCAGGCAGGCATGGAGCCATGGGGACGGATTGGAACGGGGGTCGCCGAGCTGGTTGCATCGCTTCTGTTGTTGATCCCGGCCACAGTTGCGTTAGGAGCTGCTATGGCCCTGGGTCTTATGTTTGGTGCCGTGGCCACGCACTTGTTCATACTTGGTGTTGAGGTGAAGGGTGACGGCGGGCAGTTGTTCGCTTACGCTTTGATCGTGTTGAGCTCATCGCTTATCCTGTTGTTTCTCCACAGGGACCAGTTGTTTTCTTACCGAAAAATGATTCTTGGATAACATGCTACAACTCACGAAAGCCTGCGAACTACTCTTGCATGAGCTGGTGTGGGTGATATCGGCTGTCACCGACAAGGACTTCTGTACGCCTTCGACTGTGCTCGGCGGCTCCACAATAGGCCAGCACGTGCGCCACACGATCGAGTTTTTCCATTGCCTCGAGAAGGGAATGAGAACAGGTGTGGTAAACTACGACAGTCGCGAACATAACAGGAAACTTGAAATTGACCGTTCCCTTTCCATAAACGCACTTGGCGAAGTTGAACGATTTGTGGGATCAGTCCAGGAAGATGTGAACCTGACACTTGAAGTGGGCTACGGCAGGGATAGTGACAACACTTGCAGTATCAGCACGAGTTTTCATCGTGAATTGGCCTACAACATCGAACATTTGGTACATCATATGGCCATAGTCAGGATCGGGCTGCGTGACGTTGCCACTCATGTGAGACTGCCGGCGGATTTTGGAGTAGCGGCTTCAACCATGCGTTATCGGAGTGCATTGCATGAAAGCGGGTTCTCGAATGTGGGTAACATTGCTGACCACCAGGTGGATTGATCCACTTCCGGCCCTCAGGTGTTCTTCTCTATCTGATTAAATCGGGAATTATAGATCAGGTAAACTACCGCAGCCATCACAATTATCATCCCTGCATAACTGAACATTGCGATCAAAGCGTAATCGACCTGCCTTTTCAATACGATTCCATAGAATCCCCAAACCAAGGCAAGAGCAAGAAAAGGGTTTTGAAGTCGGAAGATGGTGACTGCACCAACCCCTGCACCGATAATAATCATGATGATGGTCCAGGTTTGTTGACTGAACCCGAATCCGTCCCATGACAGGGTAACCAACAAGGCGGTGGCATTGGCAATCGTGGCAAGGCAGATCCAACCCAGGTAGACTCCAAAGGCCAATCGCAACAACCATCCAGCCTTCCCCTGAAGTGTTTTATTGATACTTACGAGTGTGGCCAGCAATGCTACCATGACGATCAATGAAAGGACAACTTTTTCATAATGCCACACCACTATCCACAAAGCGTTCAACATGAAGTTGGCCGTTACAGCCCAGCCCAGTGAGCTCATTTGATCCCTGTACCGGGCAAAAAATTGTACTGCCATCACTGTTAGCAACAACAGGTAAATGACACCCCAAATAGAAAAAGTGATACCCGCTGGCACAAACAGGTTAGGGTATTGATCCGACAACTCGCCGGTCGTCTTGCCGTTGATCGGCAAAGCATTGGCAAGTGCGTTCATTACGATCATGACTGTAAATGCGAATAGATTGGAAATCCGGTATTTCATGCGTCGTTGGATTTTGGAAACCAGGGAAAGAATGCCGGCGTCTGTTTTATATAGTTCTCGTACTCCGGCTTGGTCCTCTTGAGACTCTTCTCAAGGAGGGCTACTCCTGACACTTTCAGCAGGAGCACATTCATAAGCGCGGCGCTCAGCAATGACCACCAATGTCCGGCGGCGATGCCGAACGTTGCAAAGCTCCACCATATCAGTGCATCGCCAAAGTAATTGGGATGCCTTGTGTACTTCCATAACCCTTCTCGCAGCACCTTGCCTTTGTTGGAAGGGTTTGATCTGAATTGCATCAATTGATAATCTCCACCTGCCTCAAATATGAATCCGGTTGCCCATAACACAAGTGCAAAACCATCAAGAAAAGAGAAAGCAATATTGGCTTGGGGGATCTGTGCCATGAGTAAAGGCGCCGAAATAAGCCACAATAATATTCCCTGCAAAAGGAAAACCTGGAAGAAGCTGAACCACCAATAGTTTCGCTCACCGTAACGTTTCCTGAATTCTGTGTAACGATAATCCTCGCCCTTACCGGAATTGCGGATGCCTATGTGAACGGAAAGACGTATGCCCCACACAACAGTGAGAACCAGCACGAGAAGTCCCCGCCAGTGATAGGGCTCTGCAAGGTTATAGTAATAGAAGCAGGCCACTACAAATCCGAGTCCCCAGAACATATCCACAATGCTTACGTTCCGCAGTGGAATGCTGATGATCCAAACCACCGCAAATAACCCCAGGGTGATGGCCAGACCAGTAAGGTAAATCTCTCCCATTACATGATGCATGAAATAATAACACCAGGAAGGTGAATTAGTTCTGGGTCGGTAGTCCTCCTTCAGTTGAGTTCCTCAAGTTAAGGATTGCAATGAACGCAATACATGGGCTCCTCAAATTCCTTCCGATCGGGTCGTGGTACCACCGACCGATTACCGCATTCTTGACAAGAATACTCAAGTGATCGGATGGAAGCTGTGGGTAAGTGGCACAACCGGCAAGGAAGCCCTGTAATGGTTCGGCTGACTCCAAAGCCGGGGGCACTGCAGATAGGGCACCTGGAATTTACAAGTTCAATAAGTTTGCGACCAGCTGCTTCAATCACTTTCATTCTTGTCGGATTGAAGCAGGCACGCATGTCCGTTTCCGCATAGACCGAGCCACTGGATTTCAGGCAACTATCAAAGGCTGCCCTGAACAATCTCCAATCAGTAATGCCTTTTTCCAAAAAGGTGAAATTGTCGGTACTGGGCCGGATGATAAGACCGTGAGACGGAAAGCCAATAGCGGCGGCAAAGTCTTCCGCCTCTTTCCAGCTGGCGAGCGGCCTGCCATCAAAATTGGTATCGGTGGAAATTTCACTTGCAATATACTCGCGACCAGAGTCCTTATCGGTGAGAAGCAACAGCTCTTCATCAACCGGCAGAAAGGGCACATCCGGATGACTTCCGAAGGAGCCTTCGCTCGCGAGTGCAAGGGTAGCGTGGCTGATCCTGAGTGCCTCGGCACATTTCTTTCTCGCCGCCTCAAGGGCGCCATCGATCCGTTGTACTTCTCCAGTGAAGGTGCCAAACTTGTCCGTGTCCAGATGGTTAGGCACTTCGGTGATCACGCCCCAGCACTTTTCCAACAGAGGCGAAAGCATCTTTTCTTTCCCATGTTGGGTGGCAATGACCAGTCTCCGCCCGGTCCACATCCCGGCTTTCAACTTTGGTACACTTCTGACACGTGTACGGGATAATGATAGGCTATCATCGCGTACCGACCAAAGTACTTCTGTTTGACATGTTGAAGGATGGCTTCAGTTGCGTCGGGGTTCACAAGAATTTCAATCTTCACATTCTCTCCATCCCACGGATTGTCGCGCAAATGTCGCGGGCTTCTTCCCATGACCTTTGAAAGGGTGTAGCCCTTCGCTCCAAGTTCAACGATCTCTTTTTCCAGCGCTGCGGTCAGCGTTTCATCCGCAATAAGAGTAAGCATTTGCAACGGCTCCATAATTCTTACTTAACTATGATTTGTGCGAGATAATGATAGAGCGGCAGCCCAAAAATGATGTTGAAAGGGAAAGTGATGGCAAGGGCCGCTGTGAGATAGTAGGAAGGGTTGGCGGCAGGCAGTGCCACACGGCATGCTGCAGGTGCTGCAATGTAAGATGCGCTCGCAGCAAGCACGCCGAGTATGGTAGCGCCGCCAAGGCTCAATCCCGCGAGATGTCCTAAATAGATGCCAAGGGTGGCATGAAACACCGGGAAAATAATGCCAAATCCTGCAAGGAAGAGTCCACTGGTGCGCAAATCGGATAGTTTTCTGCCTGCCATGAGACCTGCTTCGAGCAGGAACAGTGTAAGGATTCCCTTGAAGGGCGTGTCAAAAAGTGGCGCAACTTGTTCCCACCCTTCTTTTCCGATGACATACCCGATGACAAGAAAACCGATCAGAAGTATACTGCTCTTTCCTGAGACCAGTTCAATGGCAACTTCCCTCAGGTTCGATGTCCCTTCCTCTCCGCTGTTTTGTATCCTTGCAATGGAGATCGCCACCAGGATGGCGGGAATTTCCATGATTGCGAGTAAGGTGGGCATGAATCCTTCATAGCTCACCCCGAGCATATCGTGGTATACCAGTGCGGCGCTGAAGGTAACAGCGGAAACTGATCCATAGTGCGCAGCCAGCGCAGCGGAATTATTTACATCCATCTTTCCAGCCTTCCGCATCAGCCAGTAAGTCCAGAGGGGGATGATGCAGCAGAGCGCGATGGCGGCCATGGCCGGAAATTGTACTTCCTGGAAGGAGGCAATGGACAGTTTGTAGCCTCCTTTTATTCCGATGGCCACCAGAAGATAGATGGTCAGCGACTGATAAAGCCCGTCTGGAAATTTCAAGTCGCTCCTGAGGCGGGAGGCCAGAACGCCAAGGACAAAGGCGAGAACCATAGGTGAGAGAATTCCTGTTATCATATGGTGTTTTGGTTTTCTATTCTAAGAATTCAACCTGGCCTGTACTCAGATGGTAAACAGCCCCAATGATCCGGATGGAATTTTCTTTCACCCGCTTGCTCAACAAAGGCTCCAGACTTTTCAGTTGCTCCACCTGCATGCGAACATTTTCCCGGATGGATTCGTCCAAAAGGTGTTCGGGGTTATTTTTTTTTGCTTTCTCAACAGCCGGTTTGATCGCGTTAATCAGTGTCACGATATGGCCAGGCACTTCCGGAAGGTTTACCGCTGCGGAAACTGCACCGCATTGGGTATGCCCAAGAACTACAATGAGTTTTGTTCCGAGTATTTCTTCTCCAAATTCGATGCTGCCCCACGAAGCGTATGTGGAGACCTGACCCGCTGTGCGTACAATGAAGAGGTCCCCAAGCCCCTGATCAAAAATGATCTCATTGGGTACCCTGGAGTCGGAACAGCCAATGATAGTTGCAAAGGGGTTCTGACCTTTTGCAACTTCATGTAACCGGCTGCTGTCCTGCCGTGGCCTTGCTGAATGACCTTCCATAAAGCGCTTATTGCCTTCTTTGAGCCATTTGAGGGCGACGTCTGGTGAAATCTGCCTGGCTCCCTGTCCATTACAGGTAATGACCTGAAACACTGCCCAGAGCGCAATTATTGAATAGAGGAGTGCTATTTTTTTCATAGATGATTACGATTTGAGGAATGCTCTCTGACATATGACACGCGGCCTCTTACAAGAAGATAGGTGAGAATGCACGCCGCTATGATGATGAGTGTTTCCACCAACATTTCGGCGGGATCCCGTCTAAACCCTTCATCAACTCCGTTGGATGGGGATATTAAGCCAGCCGTGAGCAGGCATGCCGCAAGCAGGAGTTGCTTCAGAGAATTCCATGCTGCCGTTCTGTCGATTGAGTCAAAAAATAGCCGGATTCTCGAGATAACCTGACTGGCGCTACCCACGAGATAGGTAAAGATCAGTTCGCCGAATCCAAGGGCCAGAAGCACGATGAGCGCATCAATGAAGATTTCCTGTGTCAGCGTACTTGCAGGAGCGTACCATTTCGAAAGAACCAGCAGGCCGAGGAGTGAAAAGGAAAGAATTCTGGGTATCAAATTCATGGTGCTGTTTTTTTGCGCAAAGATGGGCTTGCCTTTGCATTCATTTTTATTCATATTTTGTATAGAATACATCACGATTTGTTATGAATTACACGCTTAACCAGTTGCAGATCTTCCTCAAGGTTTCAGAGAAAAGAAGCATCACCAAGGCTGCCGAGGAATTGCATCTCACGCAGCCTGCCGTATCCAATCAGCTCAAAAACTTCCAGGACCAGTTCGACATACCTTTGACCGAGTTGGTGGGGCGAAGGATCTTCATCACCGACTTCGGGATGGAAATAGCCAAGTCGGCTGAAAGAATACTCAATGAGGTGAACCTGATCGATGCGAAGACCCACGACTTCAAAGGGAACCTGACCGGGAGATTAAGATTATCCGTGGTCTCCACGGGCAAATATGTCATGCCCTATTTCCTTTCAAACTTCATGAATGAAAACAGGGGGGTGGAATTGGTAATGGATGTAACCAACAAGCAAATGGTAATTCAAAGCCTCGAGGAGAATACAGTCGACTTTGCCCTTGTTTCAATCCTTCCGAAGTCACTAAAAGTGGAAAAGGTGGACCTTCTCCAAAACAAGTTGTACCTGGTGGGAAACCAATCACATGAATTCAAGAAGAACCAGTATAAGAAACAACTTTTCAGGGAACTCCCTCTGATCTACCGTGAGCCGGGATCCGGTACCCGACAGGCTATGGAATCATTCATCAAGCGGAATCATGTTTCCGTGGTAAAGAAAATGGAACTGACCTCCAACGAGGCGGTCAAACAGGCCGTACTGGCAGGCTTGGGCTATTCCATAATGCCCCTGATCGGAATACGTCACGAGTTGCACAGTGCGGAATTGCAGATCATACCCGCGCAGGGCCTGCCCATCAAAACCATGTGGAGCCTGATCTGGACCAAAGGAAAGAAGCATGCACCGGTGGCCGAGGCCTTTCTCGAGTACCTCAGACGGGACAAAATGAAAATAGTAAAGGACAATTTCAGTTGGTACGAAGATTACATCTGAAGGCTTCAGGACCCACTTGTCAAACAGTATTTTGCTCGAGATACTCGGATCAGCGACGGGGCCTGTACACTCACAGAACCGCCACAATTCCCCGCGAAATTTTGATTTGAAAGTTCCATTATGGCCTCCTGTTTACGGTTGTATTTTCATCCATACGCTGAGTTCTTAGCCGATTCAGACAGGTGTTATATTAATTACGACATTCCCCTTCTTATGGAAGGATTCTACATACGTATGCGCCTCTTTAATCTGGTGAAGTGAGTATCTTCTGTCGATGACAGTTGTCAATTTTCCATCCTCGATCAACTGTTTCAATTCAAGCAAATCATCCGGATGGGATTTCGGCGAACTGTTCACCGATACGTATTTACCTCCTTTTCTCAGCAAAGGTCTGCAAGCGGCCTTTGACGTTTTACCCACAGCGTCAAAAATGATGTCATAACGGGTATCGGTTTTAGAGAAATCCGATTTGGTGTAGTCAATGACTTGACTGGCTCCAAGCTGACGCACGAGAGGTACATTGGGCGTGCTGCAAACTCCGGTGATATCAGCGTTATATGCCTTGGCAATCTGGACCGCAAAAGTGCCAACACTTCCTGATGCACCATAAATCAGGACTTTGTCCTTTGCCTTGAGGCCACTCTGCTTCAAGAAACGGAGCGCGGTAATGCCGCCAATCGGAATTGTGGCCGCTTCTTCAAAGGTCATGTTGAATGGCTTTTTGGCAATCAGGTCATTGACTGGAAGGCAGGTGTATTCTGCATATCCTCCAAACCGGAGGCCGCACGATGCAAAAACGGCGTCGCCTGGTCTAAAGGACTGAACCATGTCTCCGACTTCTTCCACCACTCCTGCAATTTCAAACCCCAGTATTTTTACGCGCGTGGGTTTAAAAAGCCCATTGAATAGCCGGGCGAGAATGGGATCGGCTTTTCGCATCCGCCAATCTCCGGCCGATACCGTAGTGGCGTGTATTTTGATCAACACCTCATTTCTCTTTGGTTTGGGCCTGTTGATGTCCTTTAGCTCCAGCACATCCGGTGGGCCGTACTTCTCATATACAACTGCTTTCATTTAGAGCTGTCATTTTGATTGACAAATCCTTTAACTACGAGCCAGATCCCCAATGAAAACTCGAACAGCGCAACACCGACGGCGGATAACCCGGCCACGGGAGATTGACGCTCAATGAACCCGAACATCACTGCGATAAATCCTGCAACAAGCATCGGCGCTCCTGCAATGCCGATCACGGAAAGAGCTCTTGGCACCAGCCTCGATTGATACAACAGGATACCCAGCAATAGGTCGTTTATTGCAGGAATGAAACCCTGACCGAGCATGAAGATACGGTCATACAGAGCAACCAGTGCCTGGCTGACTGCTACTGCCTCAGGCCCAACCCCTGCCTCTCGTAAGGTCACAACCGATAACAGGAACGAAACACCGACAAACATGGTGGCTGCCTCAAGAATCCTGGCCCCAACAAAGCCCAACGCAAGTCCTTGGTTTTGTTTTCGTAGCACGGGGAATAACACGACGGCCGTGGCAATGTTTGCGAGGGCTACAATCATCTCGAGGATACCGCCAACAATCACGTCGGTGTCTGGTCCAGGACCAAGGACGTAGTTTGGATCATGAACCGATCGGTAGAGCACGAGGGTGGGGATTGAGACAAACGTCAGTAAATAGAACGCTCCCGCAAGAAGGGCAGTCTTCCGTTGTGAAGTCATCGGGGCCGGTTGTGCAGGGATGCTTATGAGGAGGGTATTCATATTCGTTTTCATTTGGATGCTTGTTTATAGTGGGAACTCAATGGATGGTTATGAATGATTGAATTTTATCTGCGCACCCTGCTTCTTCCGAGTGGATTTGTTTTCCATGGGTTCGAGATATGCAGACTGATATTCAAGTAACGGTTATATATCTCCTGGTCATTGGAAATATTGGTGAGGCCATATGTATACCGTACATCCAGTGCAGCGTCCTTCTTTCTGATCCTGAACCTGTATCCTGCTCCGACCTGCACGCCGGCATCCAGTCGTTTGAATCCATCGCTCGAGGAGTTAAATGCCAGGGAAGTCATAGTGTCTTCAATTTTGCGCGTTCCAGAAAGGTTGTAGGCGAGGGAAGGCCCGGCGTTCAGGTAATATTTGCCAAAGTGAAATCGGGCAAGAACAGGTAACTCCAGGGTGTACAAACGCAACGTGGTGTTGCCTGCAGTCATGGGATTGTTCACCTTCAGTTCGCCGCCTTTCATAATAAAGTACAATTCCGATACCATAGAAAACCTGGGAGTGATCCCTGCCTGAAAAGACAACCCGACCTGGGCGCCGAGCACCCCTTTCTTATAGTCGGTTACACTACTATTGGCTTTTCCGTAGTTGACGTTTGTATTGACCAGGTTCAACAGGAGGTCCATATACGTCTTCTCGTTAGGTTTCTCTTCCGTCGTTTGTACGGATTCCGACCCATTGACCTGACCAATGGATTGTTGGCTTAGGAAAATCACACCTAGTATGATTCCCATCTGTGCTGCTTTTTTCATATTCTCTTTTTTTGAACAAAAGAATATGAATGCGAAGGCCACCCCAATTCAATTATGCAAAGCAGGCGGAGATGTCTGCAACCTGCCCGGTATGATCTGCAAAATAAATGCGGGTTAGGCCCTGTTTTGGATGATTTGGAAGAAAAGGTCCTTGTAGGTGTCCGAAATAGGGATCAACTGATCAGCGATTTTAATCCTGCTCCTTTCGATGGACACGATCTTATTGAGTGCGACCATAAACGATTTGTGTACCCGACAAACCACATGGGAGGGGATCAACTTCTCAAAATCACTGAAATTTTGCAGGGTCATCACTTTCTTGTTTACAGTATGGATTCTCCGATAATCCCGCATGCCCTCAATGTAAATTATATCATTAATCATGATCTTTTCCAGCCGGTTTTCGGTCTTAACGAAAATGAATTCCGGAGCCGGATCAGCAATGTGATGAGTCAGGTTTTCCTGCGCTTTATTGACGGCTTGAAGGAAACGATTAAATGTAAATGGCTTGAGAAGATAGTCAGTTATTTTCAGCTCGTAACCCTTCAATGCGTATTCCTGGTGTGCCGTTGTAATTATTACCTGACTATTGATTTTAGTGCTTTCCAGCAAGGCAATACCTGAAAGTTCATCCATATTAATGTCCAGAAACAGAACATCCACCTTGTTGTTGTTCAGATATGAAAGTCCGGTGAGAGCGTTGTCGAACGTGGCGTTGAGTTGTAAAAAGGGGACCTTTTCCACAAAGCTCCTCGTTTTCTCAAGGGCCAGCGGCTCATCTTCAATGATCGCGCAGGTGAGCTTATCCATTTCGTAAAGTAAGGTCTATTGAATACAAATCGTTTTCCTTGTTTACATGTAGTGTGTGCTTTTCCGGATAAATGTGATCCAATCTTCTTTGAATGAGCTCGTTTCCCAATCCTCCGCTTTCCTTCTGAACCGCCTTCGGGTCATAGCGGTTTTCGCAGGTCAACTGAATGAATTCATCTTTAACAAGCAAATTAATCCTGATAGCGTTTTCAATTTTCTTGTTGGTACTGTGTTTGAAGGCATTTTCGATGAACGGAATAAAGATCATGGGAGCGATTAATTTGTTGTCGACCGTTCCGGTGACCTTGAAATGCACATAGTTTTCATTTGCTGTCCGTATCTTTTGCAGTGCTATGTATTTCTCCATGTACTCAATTTCTTTGGCGAGGGGTATCTGATCAGTTTTAGTCTCGTAGAGGACAAATCGCATGATGTCGGACAGTTTGTTGAGATAATCGGATGCGGCCACCGCATCCCTTATGATGAGTGAATCAATGTTATTGATAGTATTAAATAGTAGATGGGGATCAAATTGCTTCTTTACCAGCATCATTTCTATTTGGTGATTCTTTTCGCGAAGGGCCTCTTTTAGCTTGATTTCATTAAACCAGGTGATAAATCCTTTGATTACCAGGGCCACAGCGCCGCACAGTACACCAATAAGGGTCATTACCATAATGACCTGGGGAGCCGTAGACCGACCGTACTTGCCCCCTTCATCCATATCGATGATGCGACCGGTTTCAATGAAGAAGCGAATCAGAATATATCCGATTAGCGAGCCTGCTAACGAGATAAGCAGTCCGAAAAGGATGGAAAGAACTATTTTTCTCTGCTGCAGATAGCGCGGAAAGAGTAGGAAGTAATAGGTATAAAATGAAATGAGGGACGGCACGAAGGCAAAAAGTAGAATACTCTTGAATGCATTAATAACCCGGGCTTCAGGATTGCTGAACTGAAGGCCACTGCGATAGTAAACCCCCAGGACAATGCCCACCAGCAGGAAATAGGACGCCCAGAATCCTGCGTGAAGTAAAATGATGAGTGACCGCCTCATAAATAAAAGTACCAAATTATGAGGATCAGCCCCGGATGTGCCTCAGGGATTCAGGGATTATGTCAACAAATCACTTTCTCGGAACTTCCAAAAAGTCATTTCGCAAGCGGGCGCCGGCTGCTCACATACTCCACCAACTCCTTCAGCGTCCCGATCTTGCCATAGTCTTCCTCCGGGGTTTGGATGCCGAGCTCTTTGTCCAGGCCGACAATGAATTGCAGGTAGTCAAAGGAATCGATTGACAGCGATTGCCGGATGTTGTCACCAGGCTTGAGCTGCGTGGGATCGGTGTCGGGTGCGACGGTCTTGAGCAAGCGAAAGACAACCGATTTAATTTGATCTTCTGTCATAGCTTCTCCGGTTGCTGTAAGTTCTTGTTGATCGCCAAAAGGAACCGGTTACCTGTCTGGCCGTCCGTAGCGCGATGGTCAGCAGCAAGTGTTATGGTCATCACCTTCCTTACATCAAGCATCCCATTCTCGGCCCACGGGGCCTCATGTATGCCGCCGAATCCAAGAATTGCAACCTGAGGAGGATAGATGACGCCATAGACTGACTCCACCGCACCTTCTCCCAGGCTGGTGACGGTAAGCGTGGTCTGCACCAATTCCGAACTCTTCAGTTTCATGGCCCGCGCCCGAGGAATGACATCATTGAGTGCAACCATCAGCTGTGCAAGGGATTTCTGATCTGCATCGTTGATGGAAGGAACCATCAATCCCCCCGAACGCAGTGATACGACAAACCCTATGTTGACATGATCTTTCTTCACCGGTCCATTTTCCCACCATGCGTTGAGGTCCGGCACTTCACGACAAGCAAGCGCCGCGGCTTTCAGTATCAGAACAACGGGCAGGAGACGCTCTTGTAAAGGCAGCTTCTTATTTGCTTCCGCCATCCAGGTAAGCGATTTCGTCATGTCAACCGTGGTATCAAGGTAATAGTGAGGAATCTCACGGTTGGACTTGCTCATTGCTGCAGCCACAGCCATCCTTACATTCTCGGATACACTGCGTTCCGCAGGAACCGTCTTCTGCGTGGTGCGCTCAACGTCTTCTCTTGTGATGGCTCCATCAGGACCGGTTCCCTTGACGCTCGCAAGATCGATGCCCTTTTCTTCTGCAATCTTCCGTGCGAGGGGAGATGCTTTGATATGTCTCTGTACAGGCGGCGGCGAGACCGCAGTAGCTGCCTGCTGAACGGTGAGTTTTTCTGGCTTGATGCCGGCGGCGGCCTCGTCTTTCGTAAGAATGTGTGTCATCAGCGTACCGACGGGTACTTTGTCATCGACCTTAATGAGCAGCTCGCCGATAATGCCGTCGTCGAATACTTCAATGTCGATGATGCCTTTCTGCGTTTCGACTTCAGCAATGATGTCTCCGCGCTTTACGGTATCGCCGGGCTTCACTTTCCACTCGCGCAGAAACCCGCTCTCCATGTCGGCACCCAGACTGGGCATTTGGTAGGGAATCATGATGTGACGTTTCTGTTTTCTTGTTTCTTGTTAGCCAAGCATCTGCCTTACCTTATTGACAATCTGCGAAGGTTGCACGATTGCGGCGTCTTCGAGGTGTTTGGGGTAGGGCATGGGTACCTCCAGTCCGTTGAGGCGCTGCACCGGTGCATCCAGTTCATAGAAGCAGTTCTCCATGATGCGGGCGCTCACTTCTGAAGAGATGCTGACGGATTGCCATGCATCGTCAACCATCAAGGCGCGGTGGGTCTTCCTCACGGACGCGACGATAGCTTCTGTATCGATGGGCCTCAGTGAACGCAAGTCCAGCACCTCGACTTCCATTCCCTCTTTGGCGAGTTCACCTGCGGCATGAAGGCATTTATATACCCCAGATCCGTAGGTGATAAGTGAAAGATCCTTTCCGCTCTTTCTCAACTTCGCTTTCGAAAGATCAACTGCAGGAAGCGGGTCTTCCATATCGGCTTCCAAATTCATCATGGCTGTGTACTCGAAGAGAATCACCGGGTTCGGGTCAAGCAGGGCGGCCATGATCATCTTCCTGGCATCTTCATGTGTGCCTGCCGATACCACCTTCAGTCCTGGAATGTGCGCGAACAGTGGCTCCCAACTGTGTGAATGCTGTGCTGCCAATTGGCGGCCGATGCCGCAACTCATCCTGATCACCAGAGGCACGTTAAGCTGACCACCCGACATATGCAGCAACGTCGCTGCATTATTGACAATCTGATCCATGGCCAGCAAGCTGAAGTTTACGGTCATGATTTCCACAATGGGACGCATGCCTCCGAGGGCCGCGCCGATGCCGGCACCGGTGAAGCCGGACTCAGACAGGGGCACGTCCATAATTCGATCTGGGCCGAATTCCTGCAACAATCCCTTGCTCACGGCGAACGAACCACCGTATCGCCCCACGTCTTCACCCAACAGGAATACTTTGTCGGACGACTGAAGCGCTTCTCTCAATCCTTGTTTTAAAGCTTCCCTGTATGTCAACCTGGTCATAGCTTATTTATATACATACCTGGAGATCTGATCCACGGGCTCCCATGTGCCCTTTTCTGCGAAGTCGACTGACCTGTCGACTTCCTGTTCCACTTCTTTCTTCATTTTCAACACGTCATCTGCAGAAAGCGCGACTTCGGCAGTCAGTTGCTCTTCAAGCCGTGTGACCGGATCCCGCTCCTTCCATTCGTCGACTTCATTTTTGTCCCTGTACAATTCTGCATCAAACATCGAGTGTGCACGAAAGCGGTAAGTCTGACAAACAAGGAAGTAAGGTTTCCCCGTAGTCCGGATGGTATCAACTGCCTTGTGTGCAGCGTCAAGTACGGCCAACACATCCATTCCGTCAACAGTGGCAGATGCGATGCCATAGCCAGGTGCTTTCTTCTCCAGGTCGGTCACGGCATGGGAATACTTCAGGGCTGTACCCATGGCGTACAGATTATTCTCGCAAACGAACAACACCGGTACCTGCCAGAGTGCCGCAAGGTTCATCGCCTCATGAAATTCTCCTTCAGCGGCAGCGCCATCGCCGAAGAAGCAGCACGTTACCTGGTTGCGCTTCATCTTCTTGTCGGCGAGCGCCATGCCCACGGCCATGGGCAGGTGTCCTGCGACAATGGCATTGCCTCCGTAGAATTTTGTCTTCGCGTCGAAGAGGTGCATCGATCCTCCGCGACCGAGGCTGCAGCCTTCCTGCTTTCCGTACATCTCAGCCATAATTGCGCCTGGGTCAACACCTCTTGCCAGAGCCTGTCCGTGTTCGCGGTAGGTGGCAAGCACATTGTCGTCCGGGCTGAGTGCGGCAGTGACGCCGGTGGCCACAGCCTCTTCACCAATATAGAGGTGAAGGAAGCCACGGATCTTTTCTTTGGTGTACATCTCAGCTGACTTTTCTTCAAAGCGTCTAATCAGCAGCATCTGTCTGAGGAGTTTCATCTTCAGACTTGCATCAGCTTTCATTGTTTGCTCCTGCGCTGTCATGATTGTTCCAATGTAGAGGTGTCTCCCTCGGGTAGGCCCAGTTCGCGTGCCTTCAACAATCGTCTCAGAATCTTACCGCTTCTCGTTTTGGGAAGACTGGTTACAAATGCTATCTCTTTCGGTGCCACTGCTGCGCCCATTTTCTTCCTGGCAAAGCCTATTATGTCAAGTTTCAGGGCATCATCGGGAATCTGTCCCGGTTTGAGTACAACGAACCCTTTCACCAACTCACCGATGGTTGGTTCCGGTTTTCCTATGACTGCTGCTTCTCCCACAGCGGGATGTTCCATAAGTGTGCTCTCCACTTCGAATGGACCCACCATGTGGCCGGAAGTCTTGATGATATCATCTGCCCGTCCCACGAACCAGAAGTATCCGTCCGCGTCGCGGTATGCGAGGTCGCCGGTCACGTACCAGTCGCCATGAAAGCATTTATCATACCGTGCTTCTTCATGAAGGTATGTTCTGAACATGCTCGGCCATCCTTTCTTCAGAATGAGGTTGCCCTGCTTGCCGGGTTCGTTGATGAGTTCGATACCGGAATCCTTTATTTCTCCGATGGCTGCTTCAATTCCGGGCAACGGTTTGCCCATAGATCCCGGCCTCACTTCCATGCTGCGATAGTTGGAGATCATGATGCCACCAGTTTCTGTCTGCCACCAGTTGTCGAGAACGGGAACTTCAAAGGTCTGCTGTGCCCATCGCACTGCCTCCGGGTGCAGCGGTTCACCCACGCTCAAAATCAGCCGCAAGTTTTCAAGGTTGTACTGACTGCGGGGCTTGATGCTCATGCGCATCAGTCTTCGAATAGCGGTAGGCGCCGTGTACCACACGTTTACTTTGTGATCCTCCAGGATGGAGTACCATCGTGCTGCGTCAAACTCCTCTTCGTCAACAATATTCGTAATGCCATTGACCAGCGGGGAGAGTATGCCATAGGATGTGCCCGTAACCCAGCCCGGGTCGGCGGTGCACCAGTACACATCATCGTCGTGGAAATCGAGCACATACTTGCCTGTGATGAGATGCATTACTACGGCGTTGTGGACATGCAAGGCACCCTTAGGCATTCCCGTGGTGCCACTCGTGAAGTGCAGTAAGGCCGGGTCTTCAGGCAGCGTTACGGGGATCCGGAACTCAGGCGAAGCGTCCTTCATCAATAGGGCCAGTGATTTCACTTTTCCGTTCAGATGGGTCTCTGCATCTGTGAGTAGTACCCATTCAAGTTCCGGCAGCCGTGGAAGGATTCCCTTGATCTTTTTGTCATACTGATCCAGTGTGGTTACGAGCACTCTTGCATCACCTCGACTCAGCCGCTGGAAAACCGGCTCCGGGCCGAAAACGGAAAACAGCGGGCAAAAGACTGCCGCCTTCTTCAGTGTTCCCAGAGCAGAGATGTAGAGTTCAGGGATTCTTCCTGTAAACGCGAAGACGCGGTCGCCCTTTTGAATGCCCAGTTGTTCCAGAACGTTGGCGAACTGGTTTGTCAGCTCACGGAGTTCTGCGTAGGTAAAGTCGCGGGAAGTACGGTCTTTTCGGATCCACCGGATAGCGGTGCGCTGTGCAAGAGCAGAGGCCGCGTGACGATCCACTGCCTCATACGCGATGTTGAGGCCTTTGTGTTCAGGGAGGCCGCTTAACAACGCGAAGGCATCTTTCCACTGGAAAGAACTCCTCAGCGCGGCATAGTCGTTTAAGACAGGTGCAGCGAATCCCGATTCAACCTGCGCAGACACGTAACGAAGGTATCGTCCCGTTCGCCGACGTGAAATGATTGATTAGCTAACGATAAGGTGACATTTCTCATTTGGCGAATTGACTGCTGTGGCGAGGAGGCTCAGAGAGAAGTATTAATTTCACAGCACACCAAACCATGAGCGACTTCCTGATTGGGTGAAATGAAAACCGTCTGAATCTTTAGGATTTCACTGCCAATATGAACTGTGCGCCACGTTTCTACTGACTATTGGAAATATGTGTGCGAAAAAACCGGATTTTCGCTCATCATGAAGGCCGTTTGTTACCATCGCTATGGAGCCCCAGGGCAACTCGCACTAGCAGATGTGCCGATTCCTGCCCTGAAGCCGGATCATGTTCTCGTGCGCGTGAAGGCCGCATCCATCAACTCATGGGATGACGACATGCTCAAAGGGCACACTTTTATTATCCGGGTAATAAGCGGATGGAGAAAGCCACGCTATACGATTTTGGGCAGTGATGTTGCCGGTGTAGTGGAAGCAGTAGGGAGCGCCTGTAAGGACTGGAAGCCCGGCGACGAAGTGATGGGTGACATTGCTTCTGCGGGTTTTGGCTCCTTTGCCGAATTTGTGGCGGTCCCTGAGCATTTACTTGCACGAAAGCCGTCCTCCATTTCATTCCGGGAGGCTGCCGCTTTGCCCCAGGCCGGACTCCTGGCCATCCAGGGGCTACGTCACCACCGCGATGTACAAGCGGGTGACCGGGTGCTTATCAACGGCGCAGGTGGCGGCGTAGGACCGATTGCCATCAGTTACGCGATAAGCAAGGGCGCCAAAGTCACGGCGGTGGACCGTTCGGAAAAATTTGATATGCTTCGTTCGCTTGGTGTCGATGAAGTTGTCGACTTTACGACCACTGATTATACACGGAGGGGAAAGCAATACGACAAGATCCTTGATGTCATTGCCCACCGTACACCTTCAGACTATCTCAGGGCACTTGCGCCCGGCGGGATATTCACGATGATTGGAGGCTCCATGGGAAGCTTGTTCTTTCAAATCGTTTTGATCGAGCCTCTGCTTTCGAAGTTTCGTTCCAGAAAGCTTGGTATCATGGGTTACCGCGTTACGCGGGCCGGAGTGGAGGAGTTGACACGACTTTACGAATCCGGAACAATCAAGGCGGTGATTGACGACCGCTCTTTCTCATTGGCCAATCTTCGTGCTGCCTTTGAATACTTTGAGTCTGGAACCTTCAAGGGCAAAATCGTGATTGAGGTAAATAATTAGTTTTCCGTCAAGATAGCTTGCCTGCCGGCCTTTCTCGTGCCATTTTTTAAACTCAATCGCGTGTTCTGATAAAAAATTACTGCCCACCTCATCTCATTTTCCACCCCAAACCTTCTCCAGCAACTTTTTCGTCGCTACGATACCGTCATGTTCACTCAGGTCAGAGCCTTCATATTCTATTCCGACGTAGCCGTCGAAGTCGGATTTCTTCACGATGTCGATCAGTCGCGCGTAGTCGATGATGGTTTCGTTGCCTTTTTCATCGAACTTATAAGACTTGGCGCTTACCCCTCTGGCATAGGGTAGCATGTCGGACACACCCTGATAGCGGTCGTATACCTTGGAGCACGGCTTACCGTCCTGGGTGCTGCCCCACTTCTCAGAAAGGCACCAGTTGCCGAAGTCGGGCAGTGTTCCTACGTTGGGCATCGCTACCTGCTTCATGATCTCGGCCGTCCAGGTACCATCGGAACTGTATAGACCGTGGTTCTCGATGATTACGTTTATGTTTTTTGTAGCGGCATACGTGCAGAGTTGTTTCAGTGCGTCAACCATGGCTGCCTGCACCTGTTCCCTGGTGCCGTCGCCGAATGCGTTGATGCGGATAGAGTGGCAGCCGAGTATGGCTGCAGCATCGACCCATTTGTAGTGGTTCTCTACTGCTTTTTTTCTTTCGGCCGGATCTGGGTTGCCCAGATCGCCCTCATCATCGCACATGATCAAAAGGTTCCTAACACCCAGAGAATCAGTTTTGGCACGCATCTTTTTCCAATACGCCTCGTCGGTGGCATGGTCCTTATAGAATTGGTTTACATATTCCACTGCGTGGATGCCGTATTCGGTAGCGATGAAAGGAAAATCATCCGCTTTCAGGGTTCCTTCCTTAAGCGCGTTATGGATAGACCATTCCGCCAGGGAGATCTTTAACTCTTTTGAGGCCATGGAAGATTCTTTGGGTTTTGTTGTGCAACTGAAAATTACGGCTCCCAGAATGACAACGATTGAGAAGAAGGTGGTTTTCATACTACAAGATAGTTCCAAGTTTATTGTTTCTGGATTCTTGGTTCTGGTTTCTTGTGGGACCAGGAAACCTTACCAATAAACGGCTTTCAATGACATTTATCACCAAAAACTCTGACACGGGTCACTGGAGTGGGCAGGAAGCGCTGTAATTTTATGGCTCAATTCTTTCAACCCATGAAAAACCCATTCGTGTCCATTATTCTCGCCGGGATTGTTATTCTGGTAGTAAGTCTTGGGATGCTCTATGCGTCGGTATATGTGTTCAGTTCCGTCACCGATGAATACTATAACCAGGTATTTCGCTCCAATTCTTACGCCACCGACATGTTGTTCTATCTCCATCCTTTTGTGCTGGCCGGCGCATTGTACTGGTTCTGGGACCACTCCAAGACACAGATGAAGGGATCGCTTCTGGCCCAGGCCGTGATGGCAGCCCTTGTCTACGGTGTTGTTGCTTTGGTCCCGGTGCTGTTGCTCACTTTCAGCGCCATCAATGTTTCTGCCACCATGGTTTTCACCTGGCTCGGCTACGGTGTGGTACAAGCCTTCTGTGGTCTGCTTGTGATTGCAAAGAATCACCCAGCTTGAGTATTTGTTGATTGGGTGATTTGGCGATTTTGTGATTGAAGGAATGCCCCTGCCTCGGCGTTGGGTTATTTGGAGTTTTGCAATTGATGGGGCTAGGTAGCTAATCCATACGCTGACGAGTCGAGATACGTCAAAATTGGATGTTGGACATTCTATATTCAACATTCATTATCCCCCTTCTACCAAAAAAGCAGACAAGCCTTTAGAAAGCTCTCAAAACTAAGAGAGTAATTGTGGAGGCTTGTCGCTTTATTGCCCTGAAGCAATCGACTTAAGTCGATTTGCTTCAGGGCCTCATTTCCAGCGAAATTGTAGCATAACGTC
The DNA here is from genome assembly GCA_018266395.1 of Bacteroidota bacterium. Lineage (GTDB taxonomy): Bacteria > Bacteroidota > Bacteroidia > Cytophagales > Cyclobacteriaceae > ELB16-189. The sequence continues at coordinate 79,526 of JAFEAM010000008.1, forward strand.
GCATACCCATCGCATACCCATCGCATACCCGTCGCATGAGTGTCGCATGAACATCGCATGAACGTCGCATGAACCAGGCTTGAACGAGGCTTGCGCGTCGCATGCGCATCGCATGACTGTCGCATGCGCGTCGCATAAAACATCCGTCTGGAAGGACTAGCTGAGGCACAAACCATTGAAAATCAGGCCGCAGGAGGAAAGTAGCGACAAGGTCATTTGGTGATTTGAAGTGACTACACCGCAAATCCTTGCATTGATGCCTCGAGATACTTCAAAATTCAACATTGGACGTTCTACATTCAACGTTTGATTTAGTGATTGGGCGATTGCGTGATTTAGGGGATCCCGGCCTCGGCCTGGGTTCATTTGGTGTTTTGTGATTGATGGAGGCTCTTTCGCCAATCCATACCCTGACGATTCGAGATACTTCAAAATTCAACATCGGACATTCTATATTCAACATTCGCATTATGGTTACCCAAAGGTTGTCACCCTGACCCCGAAACCACCACCTGCTCGCTTCCGTTTGATAATCAAACATTTAGTATCTTCGTAGCCCTGATGAGGTTATTTCGCCCCATACTGTCTCTTTCAATGGCCTTCCTGGTGTTGGTTTCCAGCACGGGGATGACCATCAGCATGCATATCTGCGGCGGGGAAGTGCAGTCGCTCGCCCTGTTCAGCAAGGCTGAGCCATGCATGAAGATGGAGCAGAAGCCTTGCCACAGCCTGAGCATCCAGCAGTTGATGAAAGGTTGCTGCGAGGAGAAGTCGGTAGTCGTGAAAGGCAAAGAAACCAACGCGGAGGTGAAGACTGTTACGGAAGTGGTAACCCAGTCCCAGCCTCTGGGAGCCGTGCTTTCTGTACTTCAAGAACTTCCCTCCAGGAGTACCAATCCCACATATTCATTTCATTCCGACGGCTATTCGCCGCCATTGATTGAGCAAGACATCACCGTGCTTGTTCAGTCCTTCCTGATTTAATCATCCGTATTTGACCCGGTGCGTTCCTGCCCGGGAGTTATGTTCTTTTCGATCATCGGATCGGAGTTCAACTTTTCATTACGGTTATGATTCAATCTGTTATCTCTTACTCGGTAAGAAACAAAATACTGATACTTCTTTGTGGCGCCATCCTGCTCGCATGGGGAGCATGGTCTGTACGCTCGGGCAAGATTGACGCCATCCCTGATTTGTCTGAGAACCAGGTGATCGTCTTTACCGAGTGGATGGGGCGAAGCCCGCAGATCATGGAAGACCAGGTCACCTATCCGCTGGTGACCAACCTGCAGGGACTGCCGAAGGTGAAATATGTGCGCGGCTCTTCCATGTTCGGGATGAGTTTCATCTATGTGATTTTTGAAGATGACGTGGACATCTATTGGGCCCGCGAGCGCGTGCTGGAAAGACTCAGCGCCGCAGGCAGCCTTCTCCCTTCCGGAGTCACTCCCGTGCTCGGTCCCGATGGAACGGGTGTGGGACATATCCTCTGGTATACGCTGGAAGCGCCTGGCCTGGACCTCGGACAACAGCGCGCTGTTCAGGACTGGTATGTGAAGTTCGCCCTGCAGGGCGTTTCAGGTGTGAGCGAGGTGGCCTCCTTTGGCGGATTTGAAAAGCAGTACCAGGTAACCATTAATCCGAACAAACTCACTTTCTATGATGTGACAGTGGCGGATGTGATCCGTGCTGTGCGCGAGAACAACAATGAAGCCGGCGGCGGAAAGTTTGAGGCAAGCGATATCGGCTATATCATCAAAACCACCGGATACCTCAAGACCATCCATGACATCGAATCCATTCCCGTACGCACGGTGAATGAAAATTCAATACGTGTGTCCGACGTGGCCACGGTACAGATGACGGGTGAGTCCAGATTGGGAATATTCGACGTCAATGGTGAAGGTGAGGTCGTGGGTGGCATCATCGTGATGCGTTACAACGAAAACGCCAATGAGGTGATCCATCACGTGAAGGGGAAAATGGTCGAAGTGGCCAAGGGTCTCCCTGAGGGAATGAAGTTCAATATTGTGTATGACAGGAGTGGCCTGATCGAAGAATCTGTCAGTTCGATCAAGGAGACCCTGATCGAAGAGATGATTGCCGTATCGCTGGTTGTGATCATCTTCCTGTTCCATTGGCGCAGCGCCCTCAGCATCCTTATCCAGATTCCCATCACCATCGCCACCAGTTTCATACTGCTGAATGCATTTGACATTTCATCCAACATCATGTCCCTGACGGGTATCGCGCTTGCCATCGGCGTCATCGTGGACAATGGGATCATCATGGCAGAGAACGCCTACAGACATTTGTCGCAGCGGCAGGCGGAGTTGAACGCAAGGGTGCCCGAGCTGGAGAGGGAGAACATTATCATCCGGTCAAGCCAGCAGGTCTCGCGCGGTGTGTTCTACTCCACCATCATTATAATCACATCGTTTCTGCCTGTCTTCCTCCTTTCGGGCCAGGAAGGAAAACTTTTCCATCCGCTGGCCTTCACCAAGACTTTCATTCTCGCCGTCGATGCCCTGCTGGTGATCACACTGGCGCCGGTGATGATCAGTCTCTTCATGAAAGGCAACTTCCGGCCGGAGAGCGCTCACCCCATTACCCGGTTGCTGGAGCGTATCTATGAACCCATCATCCGCGTCTGTCTGCGCTGGCGAAAGACGACGCTGGGCATTAACATCCTTGCGCTGGTGATCAGCATTCCACTGATGATCAGTCTCGGAACGGAGTTCATGCCGCCCCTCGACGAGCAGTCGATCCTGTTTATGCCGGTGACGATGCCGGATGTCTCCAATTCGGAGATCAAGCGCATCCTACAGGTGCAGGACAAGATCATCAAATCCATTCCCGAAGTGGACAAAGTGCTCGGCAAGGCCGGTCGTGCAAGCACGGCCACTGACAATGCACCCGTCAGCATGATCGAAACTATTATCATGCTCAAGCCTCATTCCGAGTGGAGGCCGGGCACCACGAAGGCCGACATTGTAAATGAGCTGGATGCGAAACTTCAGATTCCTGGCGTAGTTAACGGCTGGACTCAGCCCATCATCAACCGGATCAACATGCTGGCCACTGGGATTCGTACTGATGTGGGCGTCAAAGTCCATGGTCAGAACCTGGATACGATCTACCACATCTCCCGTCAGGTGAAACAACTGATGGAGAACATTCCCGGAATCAAAGACCTCTACGTGGAGCCCATCACGGGAGGGAAGTATATGCTGATCGATGTCGATCGCGAGAAGGCTGGGCGAGTGGGACTCAGTATCGATGAGGTGAACATGGTCGTTGAGTCATCCCTTGGTGGTACGCCAGTGGCCAACACGATTGAAGGCCGCCAGCGGTTTACCATCAGTGTACGCCTCCCGCAGGATTATCGCAACAGCCTGGAAAGAATCCGCAGGATACCGCTGAAGACTCCTTCGGTGGGAACCGTTTTGTTGTCGTCAGTGGCGAATGTGAGGTTTGAAAATGGGCCTCCCATGGTTACCTCTGATAACGCGATGTTAAGGGGAGCGGTGTTGTTCAATGTGCGTGACCGTGATCTTGGCAGCACTGTAAAAGAGGCGATTGACAAAGTCAACAATGAGTTGAAAGGGCTCCCTTCCGGCTATTTTATTGAGTGGTCAGGACAATATGAACACCTCATCCGCGGTGAGAAGACGCTGATGATCATCCTGCCGGTAGTGCTCGTAATCATCTTTCTTTTTCTTTACCTCGCGTTCAAGTCGATCCGGGAGGCGTTCCTTAGCCTGATCACTGTTCCTTTTGCACTGATTGGAGGTGCATACATTATTTATTTCTACGGTGTGCACATGTCCATCGCGGTGGCGGTGGGCTTCATTGCATTGTTCGGCATCGCCGTCGAGACCGGCGTGGTCATGGTGATCTATCTGAATGACGCCATTGCCGACCTTGTGCGGAGGAAAGCTGATTCACGGCAGACAATCACTTATGAAGATTTAAAGGAGGCGGTTGTAGCCGGAGCCGCGCGACGATTAAGACCGAAGTTGATGACAGTGTCGGTGGCGTTGTTCGGACTCCTTCCCGTCCTATGGTCCACCGGTGTAGGCAGCGACGTGATGAAACCCATCGTGTTGCCGATGATCGGCGGTGTGATCACTTCTTCAACACACATCCTGTTGGTGACGCCCTTGATTTTCCTGATGACTAAAGAATATGAATTGAGAAAGTTTGGTAAACCAGAAGTCCATGAAAAGAATCATTAAAATCTGCCTTATAGGTTTACTGCTGGCGAAGGCTAGCGGACTCCATGCACAAACGCCTTTGACGCTTGACAGCGTGCTGACAGTGATCCGTGACCGCAACCCCATGCTCAAAACATACAGGCTCCGGGCCGACGCGATGAATGCCTATGCCAAAGGTGCCGACGGCTGGATGGCGCCTGAAGTGGGAGGCGGTTTGTGGATGCTGCCCTATCGGACAGTGTCCGACCCCCGTGACCAGGGACAGATCATGTTGTCGGTGCAACAGAAGATCACGAGTCATTCCAGGAGAAAAGCCAACCAGGCTTACATGGAGTCAAGGGCGGGCATCGAGGAGGCCTCAGGAGGATGGGTCTACAACGAATTGAAGTCACAGGCCCGTGCGGCCTACTACCAGTGGCTGGTGCTGGAGAAGAAGAAGAAAGTGCTCTTGCGGAATGAGACCATACTTACCATGATGATGAAGATCAATCAGCTGCGATATCCATACAATCAGAGCAAGCTGAGTGACATCTATAGGGTGGAAGGCAAGCTGGGGGAATTGAAGAACATGATCCTTATGAACGACAACCAGGCCGAGAGGCAAAATATTCTGCTCAACCAGCTGATGAATCTCTCGCAGGAGACGCGCTTTACCATCGACACTACGTTGTCAATCACTTCCTTCCGCCCTGCGCCGGTCGACAGCAGTACGCTCGTGCAGAACCGCAGCGACATTCACCGTATCGACAAGACCATACTGTCCGTGATGTATAACCAGGAGGTGGAGAAACGCCAGTCCAGGCCGGACATCAACCTTAGCTTCAATCACATGTTTGCACGCGGAGAAGGGATGCCTAACCAGTTCATGTTGTTGGGTATGGTTTCCATCCCTATTGCACCCTGGTCGTCGAAAATGTACAAGGCTAATGTGGAGGGCATGGGAAGGGAAATTGAATCCATGAAGGCGGAACGCACTGCCATCCTGAATGAAGCACAGGGCATGACCGCCCGGCTGTATTCGGAGTTGAATGTGATTCAGAGGCAGATGGAGAATTACGACAAGCGTATCCTGCCCGCCTTGCGCAAGAACTATGAGGCGGTGATGCTGGCTTATGAAGAGAACCGCGAACAACTGCCCATGGTGCTCGATGCGTGGGAGACACTCAGTATGACGGAATTGCAATACCTGGATACACTGCAGAAGTATTACGAAACGATGGTGGACTATGAGAAACAGATTGAACTTTAGTATCGGCGCCGCTTTGCTGGCCTTCGTGCTGGCATTGGCATGGGGATGTGCACAGCATAAGAAGGAGGCAGGACAGTACACTTGTCCGATGCATCCGGAAATTGTGCGTGATTCGCCGGGTGCCTGCCCGGTGTGTGCCATGACCCTGGTTCGAAAGGATGCGCAAAGCCAGGAGGTGAAAATTTCCGGCGAGATGAGTTACCTCGTAAGGCCTACCAACGCTTTTATTGTTTCGGATATCCGCACTGTGCATCCTGTCAGGGAATCGTACGGCAAGCTTGTGTCAGTAAACGGGGTGATCAGTGTGGATACCCGCAAGCTCTTGTCGGTACCGGTTCGCTTCAGCGGAAGGATTGAAAGGCTTTGGGTGAAGTACAATCTCCAGCCGGTTCGAAAGGGCCAGAAAATACTTGAATTGTACAGTGAGGAAATTGCTGCAGCACAGCGCGACTACCTCTTCCTGATGAAGGAAGATGGAGAGAATCAACCGCTGATCGCCGCATCAAAGCAAAAGCTGATCCTGCTCGGCATGACCGAAGAACAAATCAAAAGACTGTCGGCAGGAACCGTCTCCTATTCCGTTGAGGTGTATAGTCCTACGGATGGATATGTTACCGACGGAAGGACGCCTGACTTTGGAATTGCATCTGAACCAAGAGCCAAAGTGATGGGTTCGGCTATGGAAGCGGGCAAGGTGAGCAACACAGTTCCGGGCACGGAACTTCAGATCAGGGAAGGCATGTACGTACAGTCGGGTGAAACGCTCTTCAATGTGACTCAACAATCAACAGTTTGGGCAGAGTTTGACGTTCATCAGAACGATGCCAAAGAAGTACGCACGGGAGATTCTCTGAAGATCAAACTGGGTGGAAAAGAAATGGTAACGAGTGTAAACTTCATCGAGCCATTCTACAAAGAGGACGAGCCCTTCGTGAAGCTCAGATGCTATCTGACCAACACTGCAGGGCTAAGGGTGGGCCAACTGGTAACAGGAACATTAATATCCGCACCCAGAGAGGCAATGTGGATTCCTCTTTCGTCAGCGGTGGACCTGGGAACCAGAAGCATAGCATTTGTCAAACGAAAGGGAGTGTTCAGACCTCGAAACATTCAGGTGGGAATGAAAACGCAAGCGCAAATAGAGGTCACGGGCGGTCTGGACGTTACGGACAGTGTAGCCTACGATGCCCGGTACCTGGTGGATCGTGAAAGCAAGATCAAAGCAAACAACTGAGCCATGAGGAGGGTGAAGATTTACATCTTGAGTTTGATGGTGGCAATGAGCGCGATGGTCTGCCAGCAGCAGAAAGCTGAGCACACTGCCGGGATACTTTATACATGCCCCATGCATCCTCAGGTTATACAGGATCATCCAGGGCAATGCCCCATCTGTGGCATGGACCTGGTTAAGAAAGGAGAAATGACAAATAACCTGGCACTCATGCTAACGGAGAGCCAGATCCGGCTTGGAAATATTTCCACCATGCCCGCAAGAAAGGAGGCCTTTGGCGAAAGCATACTGACCAGCGCAAAACTGGCAATCAACGAAGAGAAGACTGTTGTGGTGAGTGCAAGGGTGGGGGGACGAATTGAGAAGCTGTATTATAAAGAGGAAGGTAAACCCGTTACTGCGAATGCGCCGTTGTACCAGATCTACAGTGAGCAACTGTTGACTTATGAGCAGGAATATCTCCTGGCTGTGCGTCAGTGGGAAGAATTGAAACAGCCTCGCCACGAGGCCTTTTTGAAGGCTGCCGAAAAGAAACTCTTGTTGTTGGGACTCACGCGGGAACAGGTGACGGGACTTCGCCAAAGCGGCAAGGCTGATGCGCATGTTGTATTTTTGTCGCCGGTATCAGGTACGCTTTCGCAAGCGGAGGTGAAGGAAGGACAGTATGTCAGCGAAGGGAATCCCTTATACCGGATCCAGCAGTTGGATGAACTCTGGGTTGAAGCGGAGTTGTACGGCAATGAAATTCCGGACGTTCACACGGGCCAGGAAGTAAAGGTGACGGTGGCCGGCTATGAAAGCCGGCCGGTCATGGCAAGAGTGACCTTCATCGGGCCAGAGTACAGGAAAGGCGGACAGATTCTCACGGTGCGAGCCGTGCTTCCCAATCCGGAGGGCATATTCCGGCCTGGAATGTATGCCACAACTGCTTTCATGCATGAGACAAGAAACGTGATCTCCTTGCCTTCAGATGCGGTGGTACGTGATGCACAGGGCAATCACATCTGGGTGCTAGACAAGGATGGGGCATTCCGGCCCAGGGAGGTGGGAACCGGGCAGGAGAGTGACGAACGGATTGAGATTACGGAAGGACTGAGTGAGAACGAGAATGTCGTCATCTCAGGTGCTTATTTGCTCACGGGCGAATGGGTGCTGAAGAAAGGGGCGGAGCTCCCTGCTCACCAGCATCAAGATCAAATGAACCATTAACAACTAAATGTATATGACCATGACACGATTGAGAATTACCATTCTGGCGCTGGCCGCCTTGTTTATGATGGCCGCCTGTTCAGGCAAGAAACAATCCACTGAACAAATGAGTGAAGAGCATGATGAAGCAAAAGCTGCAACGGAGATCAAAGCTTTTGAAAATGTAGATGCGGCTGTGAAGGCCCAGTTCAACGGGTTTCTGTCCGACTACTATGCACTGAATCAATCGCTCATTAACGACAATTATGACGCAGCAAAAGCAGCGGCCTCAAAGATGTCGGAGACAGTGGCGAAGTTCGACATGTCAAAAATACCGATGGGCGAGCAGATGGAATTCTACCACACGCAGCAAGCCGCGATCAACAGCGCACTGAAAAATATCGGCCAGAGCGGAGACATTGAAGAGGCGAGAAATGAAATTGCCCCACTTAGCGAGGCATTGTATGCATTGGTGAAGGCGTATCAGCCCCAGGAGACGGAACTCTACTACCAGTTCTGCCCAATGGCAAGAAACGGTGAAGGTGCCAACTGGCTGAGCAGTACCAAGGAGATTTCAAACCCCTATATGGGCCAGCGCATGCCAAAGTGCGGAAGGACGCAAGAGGTGATTGCGAAGAACTAGCTATTTAATCACCAGCACTTTCCGGTTGATGGGATACACCCACTCGATCCCCCTGTCTGTGACGATGGCATCGTCTTCCAGTGGAACGCGCAGTTTCTTTCCGCCCCATTCGGGTATGGGAGTGTAGGCAAAGAACTCGATGGACAGCAGATTGGTGGGACGGAGGATGTATCCCATCTGCACCGGATTAAAGAACGCAATTGACGGCCCGCTTCCGTGACCCCAGTCGCCCACAGAATGACAACCGACAATTACGTCAGTCTTGTCGTCGTTGTTGGGTTTGTTGAACTCAATTCTGGCGTAACCGCCGTCCATTAGTGCCTTATATATGTTGTCTTCGTTTTGCTTGGCCGTAATGCCCGGCTTTATAGTGCCAGCAACAACCTTCCTTACTTTCAACGCCTGGTCATAGGCATGGAGAATGCCGGAGGGCACATCTCTCTCGCCCTCTTTCAGCACATAGGCCATGCGCTTCATGTCGGTGTACATGTTCATAAAGCCCACTCCCCAGTCCAGCATCAGGATGTCTCCGCGCTGGATAATCCTGCTGTTCGAAGTTGCTTCAATCCCGTTCGGACCTGTAACATAGATGGAGGGCATTCCAAAAGATGACTCGAGATTGTGTTTGAAGAGCTGCTCCTTCAGCCACCATGCCACATCTTCCAGGGTGGTGACGCCAGGCGTAATCACTTCATTGGAAAGTGCTCGCTCGGCCAACTGGTAAGAGTAGTCTCCTGCCTCGGTGAATGTGGTGATCTCGGAGGTTACGTGCCTCGACCTGAAGTCGGAAACAAGCTTTTCCGCAGAGACAAATCTAGATTCATAGGTTGGCCCGAGAATGGATGCCAGTTCCTGACGGCCGGTATAGGAGAGACCGTCCGCGCCACCGATGTCCTTGGACATGTTGAGGCCTATTCGCTTGGGGTCACGCTTGGTTACAAATTCCTTTAACTCGGACTCTGCACCAAAATAATCATAAGCTTTTCCTTCCTCCAGCAAATAGCCTTCAATGCCGAGCACAGACCGTTCGATACGGGGTTTACCGGTGTCGGTGAAGATGTAATATCCGTTATGCCCAACATAACCTTCTCCGAGTTCGCGGTACATGGGGTCAAAGTTCCCTTCCCTGCACATGATGATCCACATGTCAATTTTGTTCTCCCGCATTACTTCCGGCAGGATCAGGTCAAACTTGTCGAGCCGTATTTGATTCGCTTTCCTCCAACGTCGGAAGGATTCCTGTGAGAGGGCATTGCTGATGACGATAATCATCAGCATCAGAGTGAAGAATACCTTTTTCATTCGTGCGGGATAAATTATTTTTAACGGGTTATTCGCAATTGCCTAAATGGTAGTTGCCTAATGCTTAATCTAAATCTAAAAATATATGGCTCGCTTCTTCCTTCCTATGGTTGCCTGTGTTTTTGTGATGACCGGAACACTTGCACAGGGAGTTTACACCCTCCATTCTCCAAATGGATCCCTTACCCTCCAGTTCCTGCTCGATGGTTCCGGCGCACCTCATTACAGCCTGAGCTACAAGAACAAGCCAGTACTACAGAAATCTTCAATGGGATTTCAACTCGCAGAGGGTGATCTGACTTCCGACTTTGTGGTGTTGGGGACGGATACCGCTTCCGCAAATGAGCACTGGCAGCCCGTATGGGGAGAGGTGAAGGAGATACGCAATCAGTACCGGCAGCTGACAGTACACCTGAAGAAGCCTGGAACGCCCGACCGGCTGATGGACATTAATTTCAGGCTGTTCAATGACGGCTTGGGATTCCGTTATGGATTCCCTCTTCAGCAGGGTCTGCAATATTTCATCGTAACAGATGAGCGCACACAATTTGTGTTGACCGGTAACCACAAGGCCTTCTGGATACCAGGAGACTATGACACTAACGAATATGCTTACTCAACCACAAACATCAGCGCAGTGGACGGCAAGGCGATCGCGGACAGCAATCCGGAAATTGCAGTTCGCGTTGTCAAAGATCCGTCTTCTGTTGCCACGCCGCTTATGATGAAGACGGCAGATGGGTTGTATATCAACATCCATGAGGCATCACTCATCAATTACCCTGCCATGCAGCTTCACGTGGATAAGGGAAGCTTTATTCTTACCAGCAGTCTTGTGCCGGACCCTGTGGGCAATAAGGCCTACCTGCGTACACCTTTCTCAACGCCCTGGCGCACGGTACTCGTGAGTGACAAAGCCACTGACATCCTTTCCTCCAAAACGATACTCAATCTCAACGAGCCTTCGCAGATAAAGGATGTGAGCTGGATCAAACCTTACAAAATGATTGGTGTATGGTGGGAGATGCACATCAATAAAAGCACTTGGGACTACGCGGGCACACAGGCCATGGGGCGCGTGGAAGACTATGCGAAAGTAAATCCTACTGGAAAACACGGGGCGACAACGTCCAATACAAAGCGATACATTGATTTTGCGGCAAAGAATGGCATCGACGCCGTACTGGTGGAAGGTTGGAACGTAGGCTGGGAAGACTGGTTTGGAAAATGGAAAGAAGATGTATTTGACTTCCTTACACCCTATCCTGACTATGATGTGCAGGAACTCCACCGGTATGCAGCCTCTAAAGGCGTAAAGATTGTCATGCATCATGAGACTTCCGGCTCTGTAACCAACTATGAGCGGTACATGGACAAAGCCTATGACTTCATGAATGCCAATGGCTATGAGTCAGTCAAGACCGGGTATGTTGGGCGGATCATTCCACGCGGCGAATTTCATGATGGTCAGTGGATGATCAATCACTTTAACCGTGTGGCAGAGAAGACGGCAGCGCACCACATCACCGTGGACATGCACGAGTCGGTAAGGCCGACAGGCATGTACAGAACCTATCCCAATTGGTTGGCTTGCGAGGCTGCTCGTGGCAACGAGTTCAACGCCTGGAGCAAAGGCAATCCGCCGGAACATGAGACCATTCTTCCATTCACCAGGCTAATGGGAGGACCAATGGATTACACTCCGGGTATCTTTCAGATCAAACTGGATATTTATGGAAAGAAAGACAATGCAGTTCATACCACGTTGGCCAAACAACTTGCGTTATACGTGGTAATGTTCAGTCCGCTGCAGATGGCCGCCGACCTTCCTGAGAACTATGAGATCCATCTTGATGCTTTTCAGTTCATACGGGACGTGGCATTGGACTGGGATGATTCAAAGGTGCTAGAAGCTGAGCCCGGAGACTACGTTACTATTGCGCGCAAGGCCAAGGGAACGGACAAGTGGTTTCTCGGAGCGATCACCGATGAGAATAAACATACCTCCTCAGTTCCGCTGAGTTTTCTTACCGCAGGACAGAAATACCTTATGACGGTTTACCGGGATGGGGACGGCGCCCATTGGGACACGAATCCCATGGCCTATAAAATCGAAAAGTTCTGGGTTGACGCGAAGACCGTCCTCAAGCTCAACCTTGCAGAAGGTGGTGGGTGCGCCATTAGCATGGAACCTGCAACAACGGAAAGATTAAAGGGCATTAACAAGTATAAATAGAAGGGAAGGAGGGTATAACCCTATTACAGGACTCCGCTAAAGGCAGTTTAATTTGATCCTCAAGATCTGTTAGGGGGTGGAGGACATGGTGTGAATTTACTTGCTAAAGTACCACCCCAGTTTCAAGGAAGCTTCCGGAGTTAGTAGAGGTGTGTCGAACGATTGGCCGTCTACAGTAACGGTCTTCGCGCCACCGACACGCAGGTGCAGTCCAGCCCAGGGACTCAGGTAGAAATTCCTGTAAAACTTCCATTGATACCCAAGGCTGCCATTCAACATGGTATTTTTGTAAGTGACTGTACTCAACTGCTGATCGCTCTGGATACTACTGTCCCACAACACGAGGCCGCCACTGATCCACCAACCTGACCAATTTTCTTTCAGGAAATAGTCGCCAACGAAGGCATAGGCCGTTACAGTATTATTTGTGAAGCCGTCGGGTGTGATGAAAGAAGGCTTATGCACATGAGCCATGAGTATCCTTCCGCGGAAGTGTGATTTTCCGATCCAGGCGCCAGCATAATATCCTCCGGTGATATAGGGCAGGAAATCCTGCTCGATTCCGAATGATAGTCGGTCATCATTTTGCTGCGCCTGAAGTGATGAAGTTGAAACAGCAAGCAGAAGCAATAACTTCAGGAGGCCTCCAGGCTGGACGGCAAATGATATACGCATCCCCTAAAATAGGGAACCGTTGTCAAAGCGCTGACTTCGGCCTGGTGGATTTCTTCCGGAGCGCACGGAAGCTGACAACCACAATCAGCAGAATGACAGCAAGGACTACTGGATAGACGCTTGCCTCGTCATTTTCGGTGCCAGCGGCAAAGCTTTTCAGGGCATTGCCTATGAAAACAAGCGCAAGGATGAGCTTTTTCATTGGGACTTTGTTTCTTCAAATTACAGCTATTTATACGTGGGCCGCTATCAAGGTGGATGAAGAACAGATGAAGTCTCTGTTACGTAAATGTTGCGGGCCTGTTACGGTTTAGCGGTATGCTTTGTCCGCCGATTCAATAATCAAGACTACCACAAATCAACATTCTGGGTCAATGACTTCCGTTCCGGGATGGAGGGAGAGAAGGATTCAGGGGCTGGTGATAAAAATCATTATTCGGGTTGCTAACGGTCATGAAGGGGCCGTAAACGCGGTCGTAACATTGAATCGCCAAACAGAGAACCCAAAACCGACTGATCAATATGAACTCCTCAAATCTCATTAAACAGTGCACCCGGGTGTTGTTTATCTCACTGGTCGTCAGTGTGGTAACAACTGTAAGGGCACAGGTAGCCTATAAGCAGCTCCCCACTTCCAAACTGGAGTTGACCGGAACAAGTACACTCCACAATTGGGAGATGACTTCCAAGGACCTCAACATACAGGTGAATTTCAAACTGAATGCGGACGGGACACCTGCTGAACTGGATGGACTGAAAGTATCCCTTCCTGCAGAAAGTCTGAAAAGCGGCAAGGGTGCCATGGATAAGAATGCCTACAATTCATTGAAGACCGAACAATTCAAGTCAATCGTTTTCAGTGCAACCAATGGAAAGTTTAATGCCGACAAGGTGAAGCTGAACGGGAACCTGACCATTTCAGGTGTGACACAGGCAATTGAGCTGGATGCAACCTGCAAAGAACAACCTGACAAATCGCTGCAGTGCAAGGGCACAAAGGCATTGAAAATGTCAGACTACAAAGTTGAGCCGCCCACTTTTGCTTTTGGAACCGTAAAAACCGGCAACGACATCAACATCAATTTTGAAGTGAATTTATCTCCTGTTAAACCCTAATTCTAAATACATAATTTCCTACTCTTATGAAAACTAAAATGAACAGACTCTTCCTGGCCGCGGCCTTCCTCCTGGTAACTGCAGGAGCAGCTTTGGCGCAGGGACTTCAGCCGGCGATTCAATACTTCAGGCCGTATGATAAGAATGGTTTGAATGTCTTTGAAACTTCAAAGGCTGACACTACACCTTATACGGGCTTCAAGGTTCGTTTCGGTGCAGGTTTTACGCAAGGCTACCAGAACATATCACATAGTAATGAGGCCAGAGCCAACCTCGGTGGTGGTATTCTTGAGACAGCACCTGGTTCAGGTATTTTCAAAAATGCCGCAGGTGTAACGCAACCGATCGTGGCTGACCCCAATGTTTACGGCGGGTTCAAAAACACGGTGAATAATACCCTGTACACCAACAGTAATCAAGTGTACCAGATGGCCGGTGGCTTCCCGCTTGCACAGGCAAACTTCAACATCGACGTTCAACTGACCGACGGTGTACGTGTTAGCCTCGTTTCCTACATGTCATCTCACCACCACAATGAGTTCTGGGTTAAAGGTGGATATTTCCAAATCGACAAAGTTGGATTTCTTGGAAGTGAATTCATGAACAACCTGTGGAAAAACTTGACGTTGAAAGTCGGTCACATGGAAGTGAACTACGGTGACCAGCACTTCAGGAGAAGTGACGGTGGCAATACCCTGCTGAACCCCTTCATAGAAAACAATATCATGGATGAGTTCACAACTGAAATTGGTGGTGAATTGTACTGGCAGAAGAACGGAATCCTCCTCATGGTTGGAATGACCGATGGTGAGATCCAGGGTAACGTAACGAGGCCCAATGACAGGAGCCCGAACCTCTATACCAAGATAGGATATGACAAGCAAATAAATGAGAAACTCCGCGTACGTCTCACTGGTTCCATGATGCAAACTAAATCCTCTGTCAGCAACACGCTGTTCGGTGGTGACCGCACTGGTTCCAACTATCAATATGTACTGCAGCCCTACAATGCTACTCTTACTGGTAACGCTTTTGCAGGCCGCTTCAACCCCGGTTTCTCTGATAACCTGACCACTTTCATGGTGAACCCCTTCGTGAAATATGGCGGATTTGAATTCTTTGGTACCTGGGAAACTGCCCATGGAAATACTTCCATGGAAAATGGCGAAATCCAGTACAGCAATAACACGACCACCACGTTTTCAAAACTTGATGATCGCTATGCACACCAGGTAGCTGCAGAATTGGTGTATCGTTTCGGTAGCCAAAAGCAATTCTGGGTAGGTGCGAAGTACAATGAAGTAAATGCTACTATCGTAACTGGCGCCAGCAGTGCACAGAATACAACAGGAACAGCCGGTCTTAGCCAGGGAACACGTCTGCCCGTCAGCGTATACCGCGATGCCTACTGCTTTGGATGGTATCTGACCAAGAACATCGGCTTCAAGGGAGAATATGTAAATCAACACTGGTTTGGATATCCTGACGACAACATTCTCTCAGGCGGTAAATTCAATGGATTTGTGATCCAGGGATCAATATCCTTCTAAGAGAAATCATAGTGTATGATAAGATGAGTTTCGGCTGGCGCCCTCGCCGGCCGAAACTTTTTTTCACCCCCAATTGTTACTAAATTTGTAGAGGTACATGATGAAACGGTTAGGCCTTTTCCTGCTTATTCTGGTTTCCTCAGCGTTTTCCGCCGAGGACGGAACTCCCGTTTTAAGACATCGATTCATTGTTTTGCCCGATAGTAGATTGATGATTGACGGCAAGACAAACATCAACGCTTTCCAATGTGCCATTTCACGTTACTGCGGTACCGACACCCTCGTTCTGCAGGAAGGCGGAGTCAACGCAAGGCCGGTTTTCGTGAAGGGGTTCGTAAGACTGGAAGCGTCAGGCTTTGACTGCGGCATGGCAGCCATGACCCATGATTTCAACAAAACGATAAAGGCCAAAGAACACCCTGTTATCTCTATTGACTTCAAAGCCTTTGAAAAAGTGCCTTCGCTTAATTGTGGCGAAGAACGATTCAAAAGCACGCTCGCAATCGGCATGGCGGGCAGGTCCAATACCTTTGACGTAGAGTGCACCGTGGAGGCGCGCGAAAACGGAGTCATACACCTGAAAGGCGGTAGGGCGTTCCAGTTCTCGGACTTCGGTCTGGAAACACCCAAACATGCCATGGGTCTCATCAAAGTGAAAGACGACCTTGACGTCCAGTTCCACCTGGTGCTTAAGATCGACGCCAGCCGCTGGTAATTTTACCCACAACATTTCTTTTCCAGTTGCTACCTTCGCGTACACTATTAAGTACGCATGGCCAGGAAATCAGATCAGCTTATTGAAAGAAGGAATGCCATTGTGCCCAATGGTATGGGCATGTTTACTCCCGTCACCATCACCAGCGGCCGCGGAGCAGTCATAACAGACGCCGATGGAAAGAAATACATAGACTTCGCCGGCGGTATAGGGGTGCTGAATGCAGGCCATTGTCCAGCCCCGGTGGTTAACGCTATCGTGAAGCAGTCGAAGCAGCTACTTCACTCATGTTTCTCGGTGGCGATCTATGAGCCATATGTGGTGCTATGTGAGATGCTGGCAGAGATGTTTCCTCACGGAAAGTCCACAAAGGTGATGCTCACGAATTCTGGCGTGGAGGCGGTAGAGAACGCCGTGAAGATTGCGCGCCAGGCTACAGGCCGTCAGGGAATCATCTGCTTTACGGGGGCGTTCCATGGACGAACACTGCTGGGCATGAGCCTTACTTCCAAGACGGGATATAAAGTAGGGTCGGGGCCCTTTGCTCCGGAGGTCTACCGCATTCCTTTCCCTGACTACTACCGTACAGGGGAAGGGCTGAGCATGAAAGATTTTGTGGACCGAGAACTGCAGGCCTTCGAAGACTATCTGCACACGACTGTGGATGTCTCAAACGTCGCCGCGGTAATTCTGGAACTTGTTCAGGGAGAAGGAGGCTTTACTGTGGCGCCAAGGGAGTTTGTCCAGGGACTGGAGAAGATCTGTCGGTCAAAAGGAATTCTGATCATCTTTGACGAAGTGCAGACAGGCTTTGGCAGGACTGGCAAATGGGCAGCCTATGAACACTATGATGTGGTACCCGACCTGTCTACCTGGGCCAAGTCACTTGGAAGCGGAATGCCCATTGGTGCCGTCATAGGAAGTGCAGATGTGATGGATAAGACAGTGAAGGGAACGCTGGGTGGAACGTATCCAGGCAACCCGGTTGCCTGCGCTGCTGCCATAGCAACCCTACGCTATATGAAGACCATCGATATCAATGTCAAGGGTGAGAAGATCGGAGCAACGGTGATGAAATTCTTTCACAAACTTCAATCGGAATGTGATGCCATCGGTGATGTCCGTGGCCTGGGGGCCATGGTCGCCTTTGAGTTGGTGAAGAATAAAGATCCTCACCAACCTGATCCGGACCTGTGCAAGGCTTTGCTTGCCAATTGTGTGAAGAATGGACTACTGCTGATTAGCGCTGGCGTCAACAGCAACGTTATACGTGTATTAAGCCCTTTGGTAATTTCAAATGCACAGCTAACCAAAGGATTGGGTATCATAAGAACTGAGTTGCTACAACTAACGAAGCGAAAACGCTAACAAGGCCGCTCGTTTCCAGTCTTTGAATTTATCGATACCTTCAGGACTCGTATCCGTTTAACTGAATTTATTTCTCACGATGAAAAAGCATTCCATGTTTTTGCTGGCGTTGTCTCTGCTCACGTGCCTGGTCAATGCCCAAACAAAGCCCCGTGCACGTGACCTCGGCATTCCCTTCGATGGAACACCTGGTACCTACAATGCCATTACCGACGTTGCCGGTGTGGAGGTGGGATTTAAGACACTGATCTCAGGAAGCGGCAAACTGGTTGTGGGAAAGGGCCCTGTGAGGACAGGTGTCACCGCCATATTTCCTAAGGGTAAAGGATCGCTGGAACGGGTGTTTGCTGCCTGGTTTACATTAAATGGTAACGGCGAGATGACTGGCACGACCTGGGTGGAAGAATCAGGAGGGCTTGGTACTCCGGTGATGATCACCAACACGCACAGCGTTGGATTAGTCAGGGATGCTGTGATAGAATGGTATGCCAGGAAAGTAAAGGGTAGCAATTATTCGGGTGATATCAGCCTTCCCGTGGTTGCAGAGACCTGGGATGGTTTTCTCAACGACATCAATGGATTTCATGTTAAGAAGGAGCATGTGTTCGAAGCCATGGAAAGCGCAAAGTCCGGCCCGCTGCAAGAGGGCAATGTGGGTGGAGGCACGGGGATGATTGCTCATGCTTTCAAAGCCGGCACCGGAACGGCTTCACGAAAACTGGAGGCTTCCAAAGGTGGCTACACAGTCGGCGTGATCGTGCAGGCCAACTATGGTGCAAGGGATCTGCTGACGATTGCCGGCGTTCCGGTCGGAAAGGAAATTACGGATCTGATGCCTGTTCGTAAGGATGATGATCAGGGATCTATTATTGTAGTGGTGGCTACTGATGCGCCGCTGCTGCCCCATCAGTTGAAGCGGATCGTGACTCGTGTTGCACTCGGCGTTGGTGTAATGGGAGGCCGTGGCGGCAATTCTTCCGGCGATATTTTTATTGCATTCTCAACTGCCAATCCCGAAGCCTCCAAAAATGAAGGTATCGCGCACCTGGAAATGCTTCCCAACGATCAGATCAATCCGCTGTTCAACGCGACGGTCTCTGCAACGGAAGAGGCAATCGTCAACGCCATGGTCGCCGCTGAAACGATGGAAGGTGTCAACGGAAATAAGGTGTACGCCATTCCCCACGACCGCCTGGTGACCATCCTGAAGAAATACGGAAGGATCAAATAACCGACGGCTACTTGCTTCCACCGACCAGCCTGCTGTAATAGTCTTTGGCTTCAGCGGCATCCTTCATGACCTTCGCCCTTTCTGCATCATCTCTGAAAGAAAGTGTGGCGAGCCGGCTTTCGATACGCTCGACCCATTTCAACAGGTAAGCTGCTGAATTCTTTTGTGCGGTGTTGGCTGCGCCCCCCATCAGGAATACGGGATTGGTGGTAGCATAGGGATAC
Organism: Bacteroidota bacterium; assembly: GCA_018266395.1. Taxonomy (GTDB): domain Bacteria; phylum Bacteroidota; class Bacteroidia; order Cytophagales; family Cyclobacteriaceae; genus ELB16-189. The sequence goes on from JAFEAM010000008.1 coordinate 98,471, forward strand.
AGATCGTAGTGATCCGGTTGGGCTTTCTGATTCCATGCACGAAGCAGTATCCATCCCGACTCTTTGGCCTGAATAGCCCCCTGCATTTGAAATATTTTCTTGCCTTCACCATTGTGAAGTGCGATGACTCTTCCATTGTACACCAATTCAATTCGGTCGACTGGAACATCACTCCTGACTTCAACTGAATAGTTGAGCTTTCTTGGCTTTCCTTCCAGGGCGATGCTATCGCCGGCTGTCTTTCCATCCATGGTGAGGGAAAGCAGCGGGCCATTGGTGACAAAGCTTTGCCCGGCTTTGAGACCCTTTTCAAAGTTGTCTCTGTTGAAGTCTCCGTTTGCTTTGACGTAGACCCGGTTCAACCCAACGGGGCCGCGTAAACTGGCGTAATTGGCCATCGCATCCGTCCCGGCCGCAGCGGGGATGCGGAGACCACAGTTCAGCATATGATGCCAGACATAAGCGGAGCCAATATGATCTGCGAAGCCTATCACTTCGTAGTAATCCACTTTTCCAAGGGCAGCATCGATGGGAAGTTCACTCATCAGGTTGGCAGACTGTTCCGGCATCACATCCGACTGTTCGAAAGGATGTACATATCCTACCAGGCCTTTCTGGGCGTGGGCACGATCAGCAATGGAAGCGTTGTTGGGGAAGAGGCTTTCTACTGCAGTTTGAGAGTAACCCACATAGCCAGGGAGGATAAGATGATCCTTCAGACTCAATAATCCAAGGTGGCCCCAGAAGCTGGTATGAAACTCCTGGCTGTGCACCAGGATAGTTTCCTTGTCTGAAAGGGCATCGGGGGCAACATTGAAATAGTTCACGTCCGGAATGCGCTGCTCTTTGTTCACAACCAGACTGTAGAGGATGTTAAGATCCTCGGCCTTTGCCTGGGCTATCAGTCTTTCTGGTGTATTCTTGTAGTGTCCGCCATAGTTCATGTGCAGGTGCACATCTCCGGTCCACCATGCTCCGGGAATTGGTATTTTCTTCATGGTGAGAATTACAGGATTGGTAATCCCTGATGATCCGTTGAGCACAACTTGAGAGGTCTCCCATCCAGGCCCGCGATTTGCCTTGATGGTTATCTGCTGTCCCGGCACCAGAAGGGCTGAACGGCCTTTTGTGTGGAAGTAATGATACTCGAAACGGTAAGTGTCCGGATAACGGGAATCGTCGGCCTGCATCCAGTCATTGTCTGGCGCGTACGATTTGCCTCTTGCGTCAGTCACACTGACTCTTGCAGGGATTTCCTTTCCGGATTCATCGCGGACAATAATATCAAGTTGCAGATGGGGCTGGAGATATCTTCGTTCAACTGGCCTTACCTGCCGTTGTGAACCATCCAGGGCATTCACGATCCATAGTGAAGTGTTGCTGCTGCGGTTGGAGATGAAAGCGATGTACTGCCCGTCAGGGGACCATCGTGGCATGCGGTTGTCGTAATCACCGTAGGTAAGCTGAATCGGATATCCTCCATCGGAAGGAGTGATCCACAATTGATGCCAATTGTTTCCCAGGTAACTGCTGTAAACAATTCGTGTTCCATCAGGAGAAAGATCCGGCTTGGTCTGCCAGGATGTTTCTTCGTGACGTATGATCCTGGTGTCACCATTTGAAAGATTCAAGGCCACCAGGTCTCCGGTCCCATGTATAACTTCACGGTTCGATACAAAATACAGTGTCTTTGCATCGTGAGACCATGCAGGATTGATAGCATGGTCCCAAGCACTGTAATAATATCGCTTAACCGCACTTTTCCTGTCAGGTGTGATACAGCGCGGGGCAGAGAATTCACCTTTCTGATAGTCCATGATATACAACAAGAAGTGCCCTGTCCCGTGAGTAGACACAAAAGCCAACTGTTTGCCGTCGGGGGACCACCGCGGCTCCAGGTTTACTGCCCCGTTCGCAGTAATGGACTTTGTGGTTGACGACTGCACGTTCAGCATCATTAGTTCTGTTGCTGCGCCGTTGTAACGGACGAATGCAATCATCTTTCCATCTGGTGAAACGTCGGGCTGATAGTCATATCCTATATCGTCTGTCAATTGGACTGAACCCGACTCGTCAGGCACCTGACGCCAGAGACTTCCTCCCATGGAGTACACCAGGCTTTTGCCATCGGGCATCCAGGCTACTGACGACGGCCCAGTGGTGAGCTGGGGCAAATAAAGCTCCCGGAAATAATAATTGTGTGGGAGATCAATCTGCGGAAGAACAGGCACCCTCTGGGCACCCGCAGATAATGACAAAAGAAACAAACAGAAGGATAATAGGAATTTCATTGGTGATGCTTATTGCAGTGTTTACTTTCTGTAATAGATCAGGGTACCTCAATGGTGAGGCATGCCAATCGCTAATCAGTAATCAATTTATACCATACATTCATATCTTCCAGTCCGGAGTAGATATAACAGTTATTTGTCATCCTCCCGCCATAATGATAGCCAAGCTGATGGAAGACTTTATTCATCCCAAATGACTGGGCACGTGCAATGGTGTAGGCGCACATGAATCCCTGCGCTTTTATTTTTTTCTCCAGGAAGTAAAGAAGTTGTTGCATCCTGCCTTTGCCCTGTGCCTCTGGCAGTGTGGCGCAATCGGTGAGTTCGGCATTCTTCCATTTCATATTGGGTTCTGCCGATGCTGCGCTCACAATTTTGCCGTCTTCCTCCAGGTATACATAGAGTGTTCCATCCCGAATAGTCTGGAGAACGAAATCAGGATCGTAGATGGGAGTGGGGTAGATCTTCATTACGGAAGCATACAACTCGGCGAGACGCTTGGCGTCTTCGGGCACGGCCTCAACGATTCCTTTTGGGTCAGGATGAAAGGCAGGGAAGGAAAGTCCATGAACTTTCTGCAGAATGTCTTCTTCAGATTCGCCGAGAGCAGTCACCTGCCGGTCGTAGTTCAGATACCGGACAAGAAATGCCATGTTGACACCGGCAAAATAGCCGTTGATTACAGCCTCCTGTCTGAAGCCAGCATCAAGAAAATAATTGACATCGGTTTCCCTGGATTTCAGAATGAGTTTTTCCACCCACGGTTCAATCTGCGCGGTAATAAGGAAAAGCACTTCGTTCAATGATCCGCTGTAGTCGTCTACCCGGAGTCTCTTGTTGTATGAATCCACGGAGACCCTTACCCACGCCGTTGATGTGCTGGTTTCCTTTATCACCTTGACTTCACTTCTGAGATTTCACACCAATGGATGATGGTGCGCATGAATAGACGTGCAGCGCGGATCATTTCCTGCAGGTCGATGAATTCATCAGGATAGTGGGCGACCTTCGTTTCGCCGGGTCCCATTACCACGGCAGGGATGCCGCCCACTTTGCCAAACAACCCTCCATCCGTTCCCCATGGAGATGCTTCAATCTTAACCTGTCGGTCATAGATACCTGGGAACTCCTTTGATAATATCTGCACAAAGGGATGCTGTTCCTGGATGGCGTTGGGCACCCATTGTGCTCCAAAAAATTCAACCTTTGCCGGGTGCTGTTTCAACCATTCGTCAGCGTCAGAAACAGTTCCGATGCTGCTTCTTAGTTCCTGGCGCACGGATTCCATCTCCTCTTCGGGACCCACGCCAATTCGCCCTTCGATGATGACTTTGTCTGGAACAGAGGAGGGCCAGTTGCCACCCTGAATTTTGCCAACATTGATAGGAAGGGGGATGGGAATGGAACTGTACAGTGGATCATTTACCCTGAGATTGCGTGTAGTTTCAAGCTGCATGATCGCCTGGTGCACCTTCCATGCCTTGTCTATTGCTGACACCCCCTCATACCGCGTTCCGGCATGGGCGCTCTTGCCTTCAACGGTTACCCTGAACCACATAGAACCTTGCTGTTTGACAAACAGCTTCATGTTGGTGGGTTCCGGGATCAATGCTACGTCGGCTTTGTAGCCTCGTATAATAGAGGACAGTGTGCCGGCACCGCCCGACTCTTCTTCAATTACGGACTGGAAGATAATATCTCCCTTGAGTCTGATTCCGCTTCTGAGGATAGACTCCACCGCAAAGAGCATGGCTACGTTGCCACCCTTCATGTCGGTAGTACCGCGACCATACATCTTGCCATTATCAATGTCGCCCGAATAAGGGCCGTGCTTCCATTTGGCGACGTCACCTTCGGGGACCACATCGATGTGACCGTTGAGGATGATGGATTTTCCGCCACCCGTGCCTTTCAGAACACCCACAACATTGGGGCTTCCCGTGTATTCATTCCGTGAAGGAACATAATAAGGATGCTCCAATAACTCTGATCCGGGATCCCAGGTGTCTACCTGAAGTCCAAGTTCCTTAAGTTTACTGATGACAACATCCTGTGCGCCCTTCTCTTTACCCTGCAGGCTGGGTTGTTGTACTACTTTTTGCAAGAATGTGAAGGCCTCTTGCTGGTGTTCGTTAATATAAGCCTCTGCTTTTTCCAGTGCGGTGTTCATAATCAGTTTTTGCCAAGGGCTTCAGAGAGTTCAAAATCGGCTTCTGTGTGATTTCTTATATCCTGAACGGAGAAGCCTTCCATCACTTCATCCAGGCGGAGTTTATCGCCTACTGTGAAGACCGCCATTTCCGTAATGATGTGTTTGACACAATTATATGTCGTAATGGGCAGCGTGCATTTCTTCATGATTTTCGGGCTGCCGTCCTTCTCACAATGGGTCATGAGTGCAATGAGATTTCTCGCTCCATAGGCCAGTTCCATGGCGCCGCCCACTCCGGGGACACGTTTTCCCGGCACAATCCAGTTGGCAAGGTCACCCTGCTGGCTCACTTGCAGTGCACCCAGAATAGAGACATCAATGCAGCCGCGCCGGATCATGCCGAATGCAATGGCGCTGTCGAAGTAGCTCCCACCCGGAAGGATAGAGACAGGATAACCTGCAGCATTGCTGAGATTGCCGTCAGGATTTTTTGTGGGCGTTGGCCCCATGCCGAGAATTCCATTCTCTGCCTGAAAGAAAACGCGAATGGAAGGATCGAGGTAATCCGGCACCAGTGAAGGTATGCCGATACCCAGGTTGACCACCATGCCGTCCTTTACTTCGAGGGCGGCGCGTTTCGCGATGACTTGTCTGGCATCTCCCATACCCATTTCCAGTTATATCCCTTGGAAGGGACAATGTGTTTTACATAAATGCCTGGTACTATGATGGCTTCAGGATCCAATTCTCCCATTGGCACAATTTCTTCAGCTTCAACAATGGTGGTCCTTGCCGCCATCGCCACAAAAGGGTTTGTATTGCGTGCTGTCTTGTCGAAGATCAGGTTACCGAAAGTGTCAGCCTTCTTTGCAAATACAATCCCGAAGTCACCTGTTATCGGAGCCTCGTACATATATTCCTTTCCGTTGATGGTTACAATCGGTTTCTCATATTCGAGTTTTGTGCCGCGGCCGATTTCAGTAAGAAAACCATTGAGTCCCACGCCGCCTGAGCGCAGGCGTTCCACCAGGATTCCCTGCGGACAGAATTCCACTTTGAGTTTCCCCTGGTTCATTAGTTCTCCGGCAACCGGATTGGAACCTATGTGAGAAGCAATGAGTGATTTTGCCCTCTCGAGGCACACGAATTTCCCCATACCCACCCACGGGAAGCCTGCATCATTTCCAATAAGGTTGACATCTTTGACTCCTGAATCTATCAGGCAGTCCACAAGTCCCGGCGGCGTACCCACACCACCGAAGCCCCCAAACAGCAAAGTCATCCCGTCGAAGAACAGGGAGCGCACCTTGTCATAGTCGGTTACTTTATCAAAGGGGTTCATGCGATCTCCCTAAGTGATTTGTCAAATTTTTCCAGCAGTTCATCTGCCTCAGCGTTAGTGATGATAAATGGCGGAGTTACCAGGATTCCGTTTTCATCCGTTCCTTCAGGTCCGCCAACTGCCGGGTAGACCAATAATCCATTCTGAAAGCATTGCTCAATCAGTTTCGCCTGCAGCCCTTTTCTGGCAGGGTCCAGTTCAACACCCAGCATGAGTCCTTTCCCTCTTACTTTTTGAATGACTCCTTGTTTTTCCTGGATGCGTTCCAATCCGCTTTTAAGGTATTGTCCCTGTTTTACCACATTATCGATCAAGTGTTCTTCCTTGATGATTTCGAGAACTTTGCCGGCAGTGGCGCACGAAAGGGGATGACCGCTGTAAGTGTGTCCCGCCATGATCAACCCGCTACCTTTTTTAATCGGCTCCAGCACTTCATTGGTCATCAGCGTGGCAGCTATTGGCGCATATCCCGCTCCAAGACTTTTTCCTATTGCTACAATATCGGCACTGGTGTTCCAGTGTTCCAATCCGAACCAACGGCCGGTCCTGCCGAGGCCTGTCATGACTTCATCTGCAATGAAGAGTATTTCATGCTCATGACAAATGCGCTTCATATTTTCATAGTATCCTTGTCCGGGGCTGACGGCAGTGCCGGCGGCGCCAACGACAGGCTCAGCGACAAACGCCGCGATCTGACTTGCCCCGATTTTATCAATCACCTGGCGCAACTCCTCCATCTGTCTCTCCAGCGTATCTCTTTCCAGGTCGGCTTTCAGAGATGGATATTTTTCGAGTGATCCTTCAAATCGCTGCCGGCGCAGGGGATGGCCGGACAAGGAGAGGGCACCGACTGTAATACCATGATAGCTTTTCCAGCGGGAAATGAACCTTGTCTTCGAGGGCTTGCCTTTCTCCTGCCAGTACTGAATGGCAGTCTTCATGGCGGTCTCAACTGCTTCGCTACCGCTGTTTACAAAGAATGAGTGGCTATAGGCCTTGCCGGGTGAGACTTCAAAAAGAATAGTAGCAAGAGACTCTGCTTCTTCTGAGCCAAACTGAGACCGGTAGACGAACTGCAGCTTGTCCAGATGCTGCTTCATAAAGGGCAGGAGGCGAGGGTGGGAATGTCCCAGTGAACAAGTTACTGCCCCGGAAGAGCCGTCGAGGTACTTCTTTCCATTCTCATCGGTAATGTAAACACCGGTGGCGGATCTGGCCTTGAGGTAGTGCTTGTTCAGTAATGGCTGTATGTTGTGAGACATAATCGGGACGGCCAATATAGTTGAATCAACGGCTTTTGTTTACCGGAAAAGCTCACTATACCATAATTTTCATTGCCAATCCAGCAGTGGGGAGTAGTGCCTGAAAAGGCATGCTGACAGGAGAAATCACCAAATCACACAATAGCAAGGTCACCAATTTTACAATTTGAACTTGTAGTCGGTACCCGGGTGATATGGCGGCACTTTTACCTTGACCGGCGATACTCTCCAGATGTCGGTACAGTATTCATTAATGGTGCGGTCACTGGAGAATTTGCCAGACCGGGCCACATTAAGAATGCTCATCTTGCTCCAGTGGTCCTGATCCTGGAAGGCTTCGTTCACCCGCTCCTGGCATTCAATGTAATAGCGGTAGTCGCCAAACAGCATGAACGGATCATGATGAACGAGGGAGTCAACCAGCGGCTTGAATAGATCTTTGTATTCAGGCGAGAAATGCCCTGAGGCAATCAGGTCGATGCACTCCCTCAATTCTTCATCTACACGCAGGTAATCTGAAGGGATGTAAGAACCGGTCTTCAGGTACTGTACTTCATCTGTGCGTAGGCCGAAGAGGAAGAAATTCTCTTCACCTACCTCCTCGCGAATTTCGATGTTGGCACCATCGAGCGTGCCGATGGTGAGGGCGCCGTTCATAGTGAATTTCATGTTGCCGGTGCCCGATGCTTCTTTGCCTGCCGTGCTGATTTGTTCCGATAGATCAGCAGCCGGATAAATCAACTGGCTATTGGTGACGTTAAAGTCCGGTATGAATACGACTTTGAGAATATCCCGTGTGGCTGGGTGATTATTCACTATATCCCCCACCGAGTTGATAAGCTTGATGATCAATTTGGCCATGTAATAGCCGGGTGCAGCCTTCCCTCCGAAAATGAATGTTCTGGGAACAATCTTCAACTTGGGATTCTTTCTGAGGCGATTGTATAACGTGATAATATGAAGTGCGTTCAGGTGCTGTCGCTTGTATTCATGGATGCGCTTGACCTGAACATCAAACATGGATTTGGGGTCGACCTTGACATTGCAGCGCCGCTTGATTTCGTCGGCGAGCAATTTCTTGACTTCATGCCTGCATTCTCTCCATTCTTTTCTGAATTCAGGATCTTCGGCGTACTTCTCCAGTTGGCGTAAGGCACTGAGGTTGCTGATCCATCCCGATCCGATCTTTTCGCAAATCAGCTTGGTGAGAAGGGGATTGTTGAGCACCACCCATCTCCTTGGCGTGACCCCATTGGTCTTATTGCTGAATTTCTTTGGCCATAGTTCATAGAAATCCTGAAGCACACTCTTGGCCAACAGTTCGGAATGCAGCGCCGCCACGCCATTGATGGAATGACTTCCCACACTCGCCAGGTGCGCCATGCGAACATATCTTTCTCCGTGTTCGTCAACCAGGGACATCCGCGAGATGCGTGCTTCATCTCCGGGAAAATGCTCCCTCACTTCGTCCAGGAAACGGTGATTGATTTCGTAGATAATGTCAAGCAATCTTGGCAATAACCGCTGGAAGAGTCCCACCGACCATTTTTCCAGGGCTTCCGGCAAAAGGGTGTGATTGGTGTAGCCAAGCGTTTGAACGGTAATGCTCCATGCCTCTTCCCACTCAAGCTTCCATTCGTCGAGGAGAAGTCGCATCAATTCGGCTACGGCAATCGCCGGATGTGTGTCATTTAGCTGTAGTGCGAATTTTTCATGAAAGGTATTGATCTTGTTTCCCCTGCTGATGTGTGTTCTTATGGCATCTTGCAGCGAACATGACACAAAGAAGTACTGTTGCTTGAGCCTAAGTTCTTTTCCGATGGCTTGTTCATCATTCGGGTAAAGCACCTTGCTGATATTTTCACTGGATACCTTATCCGTCACGGCGCCATAGTAGTCGCCCTGATTAAATGAGTGAAAATCGAATGATTCAAATGCCTCGGACTTCCACAACCTCAGTGTGCTGGCCGTATTGGTGGCATAGCCAAGTACAGGGGTGTCATAGGGAACGCCCATAATAACATCACCGGGAACCCATTTTGCCTGATACCGGCCATCTTCCCCGAAGTTCGATTCCACATGTCCTCCGAATTTTACTGCCACCGCCTCATCAATGCGTGCGATTTCCCATGGATTTCCCTTTCGAAGCCATTTGTCAGTGATCTCCACCTGCCACCCGTTTTCGATCATCTGGTCAAAAATTCCGAATTCATACCGTATACCATAACCAACTGCCGGTATGTCGAGGGTTGCCAGGCTGTCCATGAAGCAGGCTGCAAGCCGTCCTAGGCCCCCATTGCCCAGCCCCGGTTCTTCCTCTTGTGCAAGTACCACCTTTAAGGGAAGCCCGAGTTCCTTCATCGCTTTCTCTACCGTGTCCCACAATTGAAGATTGATAAGGTTGTTGCCGAGGTGCGGGCCCATGAGGAACTCTGCCGACAGGTACCCTACGGTTTTGACATTCTTTTCGCGATAGGTCTTTTGGGCGTTGAGCCAGCGGTTGAGCAGCCGGTCGCGGACTGTTGAAGCCAGCGCCATGTAGCAGTCATTGGGAGTTGCGGTATCAGGTGTCTTGCCCTGCAGGTAAAACAGGTTATCCAGGAAGGCCCTCTTAATGGTTTCGAGTTCAATGCCGGTGCGATCGTCCTCTACGCGAATGGTCTCAGCCATGAATATGGGGATTAAGCCTCATAAAGTTAATTGAAATGAGCGATGCCTCTGCAAGACAAAGAATTGTGTTTAAGCTGTCCAAAATCATTTCTTGGTGTAGAAGGGCCCTTTGTGACAATAGTTACTGAATGAGGTATGGTAATTCCGTTAGGTTTGCACCTCAAATCAGAAAGACATCCATTATGATGACTATTATCGACGTACGGACTCCGGGAGAGTTTATGAACGGAAATGTTGAAGGGAGCATTAATATTCCCCTCCATATCATACCTGCCAAGGTGGACGAGATCAGGACCATGAAAGGAAAGATCATCCTTTGCTGTGCAAGTGGAGGAAGGAGCTATCAGGCTACGATGTTTCTTAAAAATCAGGGCATAGACTGCGAAAACGGTGGAAGCTGGCATGCCCTCGCAAGATAACCTGAATAAGGAAGTCGCCTCTGATGCGCAGAGGGACAGTTGGTTCTCGGCTCTTCAGAGCAGAGTGCTCAGCGGCTGGACATTTACCAGGTTCCTCTACGCAGGGATGGGTATATACATGATTGTTCAGTCCTCCCTGCACCAGCAATGGCTCGGTGCATTTGTAGGAACTTATTTTGCTTCCATGGGGCTCTTTTCCTGGGGTTGTGCCTCAGGCAATTGCTTTGGCGGCAGCTGCGAAATTCCTGACAGGAACGGAAAGAAGAATTCAAACTAGGGACGAGTACCTACGAGTCTCACCACCGAGGCAAGCCCCTTATGGAAGGGCCCCTCGTCAAGAACGGTCTCCACTATTGAATTCATTTTAAGGTGGAGCCCCTTGAATTCTTCTGACAATAACTCGGGTGTGCACAGGTAGTCCGGGTCTTTGGGCCCGCCGGAATTTAACTCCAGTTGACGAGGTGTGTAAGCCTCGAATATGAGCGTGCCGCCAGGCTTCAGCGCTTGAATGCACTTTTGATGGAATTCCTTGCGCAGGCGGGAATTCATGTGGGCAAAAATAAGCGCAATAGCGTCGTAGAAGGTTTGCTTCAATGCGACAGTGGCAAAATCTGCGATTTGATAATCCACATTAAGGCTGAGCTTTTCTGCCCGGACCAATGTCTTCCTTCTGCCTTCTTCACTAAAGTCAAACGCTTCCACTTTCCAGCCTTTCTGTGCCGCGTAGATCGAGTTCCGTCCTTCGCCGTCGGCAGGGAGTAGAATCCTGCCGGGTGTCAGCAAGTCAAGTTGTTGTTTGAAGAAGGCGTTCGGCAATTCGCCGTAGACTGTCACATTGGAATTATATCGTTCATCCCAGAATTTCTGGTCAGGATGAATGTGTGTATTGTCAGCCATAAGGATAATCAGACCTCAATTTACTCGGTTGATCTGATTCCTGTTTGATAATCGGAGAATAGCTGTAAAAGAAATTGATATAAATGGACCTTGACAGCCTCAGCGTTACGGGCAGCATCACGACTGCCAGCGTTATAGTTGTTGCGATATAGAATTCAACCTCCGGGTCCCAAAGTACCTTCAATGCCACATATACGGTCGTGAGCATGGCTACCTGGAGTGCGTGACTTACATACATGGCGCCTGAATAGAACGAGGGCTCCGGCTGGTAACGCAACCGGCAGGCGTGGCACGACTCAGGCATAATAGCGAAGTCCTTGTGGTAAGGACCTGAACTGAATAAATTCCCTTCGTGACATTTCGGGCATTTGTGATGTAATATGCTGAACAGCCGCGTACCCTTTCTGACCATGGCAATTATTTTTTTGCGAAAGTAGGCCACTGGCCTTATGAACCGCAGTGACAAAAGTTACCCACATGGACAACGTTGTGCGTTACGCCTACTTTCTCACCGATACAGGTTTGAAAAGAATGTGCCAGATGCCCCGGAGTTCACCCTCTCTGAAATTGAATGCCTGGTCGTCCGGATATTTCTCGCGAATGGCGATCAAAGTAGCCGGCTGGATGTCCACCTGCGGTTGCCCATGGCAATTTATGCACAATGCCTGCATCCGGATGGGTTTGAAGTAATGTACGAGGTGATTTTGTTTATCCCTGATGACAACAGGCTGTACGTCGCCTCCAGTCTCAATTTCAGTCTTCAACTTCCTGAAGATATATAGTTCCAGGCTGTCGGGCTGGTTGGCCGCATTTCTGTACCGGGGAGAGGCTCTTTTGACTGTTACAGAATCTGCGAATTGATTGGTAAGGGAAATGACACTTGTATGGCACAAGTCAATAGCCCCTTCAGCGCCATGTTTGCTGAGCGCGTTCAAAAGCGAATTCCTGAGGGTGTCAAAAGTGGCCTGTGTGATTTTGTCTCCGGCTTTTCTGTAAAGGGAATCAGCCCAGAGTTCAGGCTGTTTGTCTCTCCGCTGGGTGCAGCTGAAAAGATTGACGACGATAAGTGCCGTCCATAATAATGCCGCGATTGGTTTCATTTTATTCGATCATTTGAATTCTGGTCTGGTCCTCTTCATGGTTGTATTCCTGGATCAACTTTTTGAAGAATACAATTCCATGTTCGAGGTTCTTCTTTGCTCTTTCGCTCATCGGTTTGCCCAGATCCCATCGCACGCCCTGAATGGCAAGCAAGAAGGCTTCAGGACAATGATCGTAAAGGTCACAGCAGATCCACAGAATGGCTGAAGGATCAAGGCGGTGGGTGGTGATGGAAAAGTTCTTTTCCGGCTGCAACAGTTTGAATGAGATTCCATCTGTAATGTTTTCACGGGTGGCATCAACGAAGATGACCCGCTCATAATGACTGATCAGTTCGGCGTCTTCCACCTGGAGCTGATAACGGTACTCGATGTCGAACGGGCATTCTTGCCGGATTCTTTCGATGAAGGCCCAGCCGAGGCCGTCGTCTCCTCGCGTGTTGTTACCTACGCCGATGATCAGTATTTTATGATCCATGTTTGATTTTTTCTTCTACCAGTTTTCCGTTGTGGTCAAATAGCTGGACCTGAAGTGCCATTTGTCCGACAGCTTGCGTAGCGCAGCTGAGGCAAGGGTCGTAGGCCCGGATGGCCACCTCCACCTGATTCAGCATGCCGTCGGTAATGGTACCCTGCCGGCTGATTACATGATTGGCCACCCATTTGACTGCCTGATTCATGGCATCGTTGTTATGGGTAGTGGAAACGATCAGGTTGCAGCGCGTGATCATTCCTTTTTCATCCACCTGATAATGGTGCGTAAGCGTTCCGCGGGGTGCTTCAATAATCCCGATCCCTTCCTGGCGGGGCTTGCCTTCACGAACAAGATCAGTGCTCATAATCTCGTCATCCTGCAGCAAGTCCTTCATTATTTCGGCACAATGGAGCATTTCGATAAGACGGGCCCAATGTGAGTACAATGTGCTGTTGTTGACTTTGCGGCCTGTAAATGCGATCATCTCCTGTCTCTCCTTCTCTGCGAGTGGAGTAGATATGGCGTTGCAAATGTTAATCCTTGCAAGCGGGCCGACCCTGTTCCAGCCTTTTTCCCTGCCGATTTCTTTCAGGTAGGGGAATTTCATGTAAGACCAGCGCTCAACCGCTTCCGAAAAGTATTTCTGGTAATCATTGGTTGATACATCCGGGAGAGTCACCTCCCCATCGGCATTGATGGCGCGCAGCTTGCCGTGATACAGCTCCATATTTCCGGAATCGTCGACCATACCGAGATGACCCGAAGGGAATGCTGCAAAGGAATCCATCAGCTGGCGGTTCTTTTCATGATAGCCTTTCATGAAGTTGATGATCTCCTTTGACCAGTCGATCATGGTATAGATGGGAGGAATGTCCTTTCCGCTAAGAAAATACTCCCTCTCATCCGGGAAGAAAGTCTTCTGCATGCCTCCGGGTACAGCGGCCACGCCGTGAATGCGCTTACCGGCAAGTGCTTTGATGATCTCCTGTCCGAACTTTCTCATGATGATCCCTTTGCGTGCCAATTCCTTGTCGGCCATGGCAACGGCAAAGACATTTCTCTTTTCCACAGGGGCGTCCACGCCAAAGAGCAGATCGGGTGAAGCGAGATAGAAGAAGTGGAGGGCGTGAGACTGAAATATTTGCCCATAGTGGAGCAGTCTGCGAAGCTTCTGTGCAGCCGGCGACAGTCCTTCCGGATCGATCCCCACCAGTTGATCGATGGCCTTGGCTGCGGCAAGGTGGTGGCTCACCGGGCAAATGCCACAGAGACGCTGAACCAGAACAGGGGCTTCCCAATAGGGGTGGCCCTGAATGAATCTTTCAAATCCCCTGAACTCAACAATGTGAAAGAATGAATCTTCAACATTGCCGTATTCGTCGAGGTGGATGGTGACACGACCGTGACCCTCTACGCGGGTGACCGGGTCAATGGTTATTTTCCTTTTCATGTTAGTCATACTTGAACTCGGAATACAAAACCGAGAGATCTTCTCCCCAAAGCAGCCCTCGGATCACCTTCCACATGTGATTGGGAGAAGGCGGACAACCGGGGATGGTATAATCGACTTTGACAATTTCATGGCATGCGTAAACCCTGTCGAGGATCTTCGGAAGATCTTCGTGATAGGGAACGATATCGGCGCCAGGTACGCTGGTCACGCTGTTGAGGTATGCTTCATCGAGGCACTCGCTTAAGGGAACCGTGTTGCGCATGGAAGGAAGACCGCCCCACACAGCACATTCGCCAACGACCACCAGGATGTCGCACATTTCCCTGAACTTCCTGAGGGTCTCGATATTCTCGTCATTGCAGCAACCACCTTCCACGAGTCCCAGGTGACAACGCCTGGTAAAATTCTTGATGTCGGTGAGCGGTGACTTGTTGAAGGAAACAAGTTCAACGACATCGAGGATATCGGTGTCGATGTCCAGCAGAGACATGTGGCAGCCGAAGCAGCCGGCGAGGGAGACCGTGGCGATGGTCTTCTTCTCAAAGTTCGCGACCGCAGGCTTTTCTGCCACTCTCTTGGCAAAGTGAGTTTGGGAAGACTTCAGGTCAAAGGCGCGGTCGCCGAAAGGTTTGGTGAAGCTCTTGCCGCGCACAATAATGGCGCCGGTAGGGCAAATTTTCATTGCATTCTCTGCCTCTGCTTCGGTGAGCTTAGCCTCCTGGGCGTAGTCAATGCCGATAAAGGTTTCATTTCCACGGTTGACTGATGTAAACACACGCCTTCCATCTGCAGTCAGCACCTCTTCGACACAGCGCTTGCATTTGATGCAGCGGTTATGCTCCATCACCATTCTCTTCGGGCGATAGTCGATGATCCTGTCTTTGAAAAGATGCGGGAAGCGTGAGGTGGTGATTCCCAGTTCATAGCCCATGTGCTGGAGGTCGCAATTCCCACTTTTCTCACAGGCGGGGCAGAAGTGATTGCCTTCTGCAAACATCATCTCCACCAATGCCTTCCGCATGTCAACCAGTTCAGGTGTGTTCACTTCCACTTTGAGCCCTTCTTTCACATATTCAGTGCAGGCCGGATTGTAGCGGCCATTGATCTTGCAAGTGCAGGTACGACAGGTACCCAGGGGCGGATCGATGTGTTTGAAGTAGCACAGGGATGGAATGAATACTCCATTCTCTTTGGCGGCGTCGACAAGGTTGGTACCTTCTTCTGCCTGATAGGCTTTTCCATCCATCCAAAAGGTGCAGGTTGCCATAGTTCAAGGTTTATAACGTTCGTATTCAGAAATAGCGGCTTCATGATCGAATGCGCGGAACATGCTGTTGTCATTCTTGCCGAACCGTTCCTGGAAGTAGTCGGCAAATTTGTCCAGCGTCTGCGTTATGGAGTTGGTAGCGGTTTTTCCAAGGCCGCAACGGCTGGTCATCTTCATGATTCTTCCCCAGCTCTTGAGTTCTTCAAGATCGCTGTGATCAGCAAGTCCGTTTTCCAGCCTTTCGAGTTTACGTTCCAGAATGAAGTTGCCGGCCCGGCAGGGGGTGCAGACACCGCATGATTCATGTTTGAAGAATCTGCAGAAGTTCAACAGGATGTGGACCAGGTCACGCTGACTATTGAAGATCATGAATGAGCCTCCGCATCGGATATCCTTTTCGGCCAGCAGATCGAGCATCGATATGCGGCGGAATTTTTCTTTCACTGAGATGCATTCGCCGGAAGGCCCGCTCACCTGGATGTAGAACGGATCTTCGGCCCCGCATTTATCAAGGAGATCCGATACCGTCGTGCCCCATTCAATTTCATATATGCCCGGCAGCTTGCAGTCGCCAGATACGCTTATGAGCTTGGTGCCTGGCGAGCCGGGAATTCCGCGACGCAGATAAGAATCCAATCCAAGTTCAAAAAGCCGGCATGCTGCAGCGAAGGTCTCTACATTATTTACCAGAGTCGGAGCCTGCAGGTATCCTTTCTCAACGGGGTAATACCATTTTGTGCGTGGTTCTCCGCGCTTACCTTCCATGGATTCCAGCAACGCTGTTTCTTCTCCGCAGACATAGGCCCCGGCGCCAAGCTCCACCCTCACGTCGAAGTTGAATCCCTGAATCCCTCCGGCATTTTTTCCCAAGAGACCTGCCTTCCTCCTCGCAAAGATTTCGTCCTCCAGGCCTTTCAATAGCCACCTGTATTCTCCGCGTAAATAGATGATGCCGTATTCTGCTCCTACGGTATAGCCGGCAATTGTCATTCCTTCAATAACACTCCCCGGTTCACGCTGCAGGAGAACACGGTCTTTAAAGGTTCCTGGTTCTCCTTCATCTGCATTGCAGATGACGAACTTGAAGTCGGCTGAATAGCCCTGGCAGGCCTGCCATTTTTTCCATGTGGGAAAGAAGGCTCCGCCTCTTCCGCTAAGTTCCGAGATTCTGAGCTGCTCGAGAACACCTTCAGGCTTTATAGCGGATGCGGCATGCAGTGCTTCACCCGGCTTGTGCGGTGCAAAGAAAATGGTGCGTTCATCCGTCGGCATGAAGCGTATGTTTTCCTGTGGCTTGTCGCAAATGTCTTCAGCTGCGGCACCTTGCTTCAACCTAAGAACGATTTCCCGAACCTTAACCGCGTTCAGGTGTGTAAACGGACAAAAGTCAATCAGTGCGGCCGGCTGCTGATCGCTCAGACCAATGCATGGCGTACTGTATAACCCAAATGTGCCTGTTGCATCAGTTGAATTGAGCCTTGCACCTGTTTCCTTTTCAAAGGCACTCAGGATTCGGTCATGGCCCTTTAATTCGCTGATGATGCTGTTGTCTAGATAGATCGTGTGCTTCCCAGAGTGGACGCGGCGGAAGAAGTGATAAAAGGTTGCCACGCCCTCCGCCTCAACATCGGAGAGATGGTAGCGGGTGGCGAGTTTGGCGATGGCCTCATCGGAAATGAAGCGGTCTTTAAGTTGAATTTCCCATAAATTCCTGAGTAGTCCTGAACGTTCGGGCTCTACAGGAAAAAGCGCGATTTTGGGCACGTAGGCAGCCATATTGAGCCATGTTTATTGCTCATAAGTTTGCTCGCAAATGCCTAAAAAGGAATGACGGAAATCCTGTTTCCTGTATGACTTTAGGCCGATGCGGACTTATCGGCGATTGATCCCGGACATCCGTTTCAATTGAAAATCAGGTGTCTGAATGATCAATTTCCAAAGCCATGTCCTGCGTTAATCCAATTCGTAATCGTTTGTTTTTCCGCGGCAGTGAGCGGTGGCTGAGGGCTCATTGGCATTGTATTAAGAGTAAGGGTGACCGTTGACCCATATATGCCATTCCACGCTTTCACAATACTGCAATCAGTGTCGAAGTTGTAACCCTTCTGCGTTTGTCCATTGGTATGACATCCTGACCCGCTGCAACGTGACTGTACAAGCGCTTTGACTGCAGTGAAAGTAGGACCGGCGGGTTGCGTGCCAACCGTAGCGGATGTTGATGATGAGCAGCCATTCACATCTTTTACACCTATGGTATAAGGGCCAGGAAGGAGATTGGAGAATATTCCGCTGGCCTGGTAAGCGCCATTATTGATATTGAAAGTATAACCCGACGATCCTGTAGCTGTCGCTGTGATGGTTCCCGTTCCGGTGGTTACGCAGTTTGCCGAAACTGTAGTTATAGCCGTGAGGGTAATTGTGACACCAGCGCAGGGATTCAGGGTTGAAACTGTAAACTGGCCCGTACCGATGCATCCATTTCCACTCTTTGCTGATATGGTATAGATTCCGGCACTGAGTCCGGGGAAGAGTCCACTCGCCTGGTAAGTTCCTCCGTTGATACTGTAGGTGAAGCCGGTGGCACCGGTGGCCGATGCTGAAATGCTGCCATTTGATTGGCCTGCAGCAGCATTGGTTACGGTGCCCGTTACCGAAACCGTCACGCCTGCACAGGGATCCACGGAAGCTACAGTGGCCTGTGCAGATCCAAGACACCCGGCAGAACTTTTAGCCACTATGGTATAGGTGCCGGCGCTCAACCCGGAAAAGGTTCCGCTGGCCTGAAATGCACCATTGTTAAGACTATAGGTGAAGCCGGATCCGCCTGACGCGGTAGCAGTCACGCTGCCGTTACTTTGCCCTGTTGTAGCTCCTGTTGTACTGGTGGTCAGTGAGATGGTCACTCCTGCACAGGGGTTGGTGCTTCCGAGGGCCACTGAAGTAGTACCTGTACAACCGGCAGCTGTTTTGGCAGTAATCAAATAGTTGCCGGCAGCGAGTCCGGTAAACGACCCGGTCGACTGAAAGGCGCCGTTGTTAAGACTAAAGGTAAACCCGGTGCCACCGCTTGCACTTGCAGTGATTGTGCCGTCAGATTGACCTGATGTCGGATTGGTGGTGGTTGCAGTGACTGAAATCGAAACACCTGTGCATGGGTTCTGTCCTGTGAGCGTCACCTGCGTTGACCCGGTGCAGCCATCTTTGTTTTTTGCTGTGAGGGTGTAGGTACCTGCGGCAAGATTACTGAAGACATCCGCAGTTTGATAAGGGCCGGCATTCAGACTATAGGTAAACCCTGTACCTCCTAAGGCTGAAGCCGTGATACTTCCGCTGTTTTGGGTGAGCGATGGATTTACTATTGTTGAGGTTACGACCACCTGGACCCCTGTGCATGGATTGGTCTCAGTAATGGTGGCAGTGGCCGAGAGTGAGCAACCCGACTGACTTTTTGCAGTTATGGTATAATTGCCGGGCGGCAGATTGGAGAAAGTGTTGCCGGGCTGAGGTGGTGCGCCATTAAGTGAATAGCCAAATGTTGCCGTACCCGTAATGCTGCACTTAATCGACCCGTTGTTCTGTCCAAGCGCGGCGTTTGTAGAAGTTACCGTCATGGTGCTGCCAGCGCAGGGATCAAGGGCAAGAATCCTTATTTCACTTGTTCCGATGCAACCCCAGGAATTTTTCGCACCGACAACATACTTACCGGTATCAAGGCCGATAAATTTGCTGACCGCCTGGTATGGGCCATTGTTGAGGCTATAAGTAAAGTACTTGGACTCGCCACTAGCGGACGCCACGATGGTACCATCCAACTTTCCAAGGTTGGCGTCCTGCTTTACGATGTCTACCTTGATGAGAACCTCCTTGCACGTAGGCACCGGTTCATGTATGCAGGACTCCAATAGCGCTATAACCAGGATGAGGATGGTAGAAGGGGCTAGCTGTGACGACTTCCAGGTGGAAAAGGACATATTTATCTTTTAGTAACATGGGCAAGATATTGGGCTTTTGCCTGGGCACGATAACAAATGGCCAGTTGCTGCATAATATCCGGATTAACCGGCGATTGATCCGTTGAATAGCACAACGGCGAACCAAGTGTACCTCGGGAATCTCCCTCCATGTATTTACTGAAGTAAGCAGTTTCGTGTTCGCACGTATGGCGGGGCGTACCAAATATTGACATTCTTCATGCCTGGAAACGAATACCCCATGACGCAAGACATAGATTGTTGGCCGGTGACAGGGGACATTTGCTCCATGCTGGAAGAACTTGTCAGGGATGGTACCCGGTTCTTGGGGATCATAGTCGATGCCGCTGCCGCATTGATTATCGCTCATGCCGTTGTACGTGCCATGGTGAATTACGCGCGTATCATTGTGAAACACGAGACCGATAAACTGGAAGTCCGGCTTGACCTGGGAAAGTCTCTCGCCCTGGCTCTGGAATTTCTTCTCGCTGCCGACATCCTCAGAACAGCGGTGGCGCCAAACTGGGACGACATCGGCAAACTTGCCGCCATTGCAGCACTGAGAACCTTGCTCAATTATTTCCTTGAACGTGAGTTGAAGCACGCTTAGATGGTGTAGTTATCGGGCCCGGGAGATCCTGGAGCAGGCCCCTTCCAACCAAATCCGCACCGCTGGCAACATAGCCTTTGCCTTGTGCATTGTCGAATCGGTTCAATGCTATATTTGGGCCCAAATTGCAAATCCGCAATGCAAGTTGCGGTGATTGCCGCCACCTGATGAAGACCCTGCTGATTTTCTTGCTGTGCTTTTCTACATTGACTTTTGCCCAAAATCAGCCTGGAACTCAATTGCATATCAAAAGGGCAAAGACGCCGATAACAATAGACGGAAAGCTCGATGAACCGGATTGGACGGAAGCAGATGTAGCCGGAAACTGGTTCCTGAATTATCCTGTGGATACAGCGCGGGCCCCATTTCAAACTGAAGCGAGGTTAACCTTTAACGATCATTTTCTTTATGTGTCCCTGATTTGCCAGGACGACAGTACCCGTGACCTGATCAACTCGCTCCGGAGGGATTTTGACTACGAGCGCAACGACAATGTTGGCATTACACTCGGCCCCTACAACGACAGGATCAACGGGTTCTTTTTCGTCCTGACACCCAAAGGCGTGCAGATGGAAGGTACCATTGCGGGCGGCGGAATTGTCCCTGCCGGGAGCACAGGCGAAGAGATATTCAATGCTTACTGGGACAACAAATGGTACTCAAAGGTCATTCGACACAAAGACAAATGGATAGCGGAGGTTGCGATTCCATTCAAGAGTTTCAGGTACAAGAGCGGGCTTAAGGAATGGAATATAGCATTTGACAGGAATGACAAGAAAAGGAATTACAAATCCTCATGGATCCGCACACCCATTCAGTTTAATACCGGAGCCTTTGCTTTTTCAGGTCAATTGGTCTGGGACGATCCTGTGCCGCCGGCCCGCACCAACATATCCTTCATTCCATTTGTAACGGCCAATACTTCGCAGGATAGCGAAGCGAACCCTGTTCAAAAATCTTCGGATATGCAGGCCGGATTTGACGCCAAGGTCGCAATCACTCCCTCATTGAACCTCGATCTTACTGCCAATCCGGATTTTTCCCAGGTGGAGGTGGATCAACAAGTGATTAACCTGACCCGGTTTGAATTCAAGTTTCCCGAACGAAGGACATTCTTTCTTGAGAACAGCGACTTGTTTGACCGCGCCGGTTTTCCGGAGGCGCGGATCTTCTTCTCCAGAAGAATAGGCTTGATACGCGATTCCAGCGGACTTTATAAACGGGTTCCAATAGCTTACGGTGCCCGGTTGAGCGGTTCGCTGAATCGAAAATGGAGAATGAGTGTGCTGAACATGCAGACCAAGGAAAAGCTTGATGCAGGCCTGCCCGCACAGAATTTTGCCGTTGCCACCGTACAGCGCAATTTCTGGAGGCAATCCAATTTCTCCGTCACGTTCGTCAACAAACAAAGCCTGGGGGTGGACCCTTCTGATTCTACGAAGTACTATCATGAGAGTATTTTCAAACCCGTCACCGACAATGGGAAGACCTACCTCAAGGCCAACACTTATAACCGGGTAATAGACGCTGATCTGGAACTTCTGAGCGCAGACAATAAATGGTACGGTTCCGGATTTGCAGCCAGATCCTTTGACGATTTCAATCAAACTGAGACAGGCTCCTATGGAGGGTATGCTCAGTACTCCGTCAAGAAAGTAAATGTTCAACTGAGCCATTCTTACATCGGAAAGAATTTCAACGCCGAAGCAGGCTATGTGCCCAGTCACAATGTGTATCCCGGTCAGTTTAATTACAGCGGTTCCGTCAACTACCGCGCCTATCCTGCCGGTTCGTTCATTGTGTACCATGGCCCGGGACTGGTGGCAAGTCAGACCTATATTCCCGGCGGCACCCTTACCGATCGCAGCCTCACACTGAATTACTCATTCAGTTTTTTGAATACCGCCATGCTTACGTTCAGCACAACGGGCATTTTTCAGCAGATGACGAACGAATTCAACCCCGTTGATCCGACGCAATTCATAACGTTCAAGCCTGGCGAGCAATATTCCTGGAAGATGGTGACGGGTATGTTTCAGAGCAATTCCAGGCATAAATTGAACTACACCATTCAAAGCACCTATGGCGGGTTCTACAATGGAACAAACTTCAATGCCAATGGTCAGATCAACTTCAGGTACCAGCCTTATGGAAATGTTTCACTTCGCTTTGACTACAACGATGTCAGGCTTCCCAATGGATACGGACAGGAGAAGTTGTTCCTGATCGGCCCTCGTGTTGACCTGACGTTTACAGACAAGCTGTTCCTCACCACCTACGTACAGTATAATAACCGGATTGATAATGTTAATATCAATGCCAGGTTCCAGTGGAGGTATCAACCGGCTTCTGACCTGTTCATAGTGTACACTGAGAATTACCTTCCGGAAACCATGGCCAGCAAGAACAGGGCCCTGGTATTGAAGCTAACGTACTGGTTGAATCTTTGAAGAGCTCTTCCTCTTAGGTTTTCAGAGCACCTTAATCTTGATGTTTCTGAAATAAACAGGTGCGCCGTGATCTTGCAACGAGATGGACCCAGTGTTTGATTGATTCCATTGCGGATAATCCACCCACTTTGATTTTTTGAATCGCTCCTGATAGTCCTGCGTTCCTTCTTGGAACTCCACCACTTTCTGACCATTCAGCCAGTGTTCAACATGTCCATTGTTGTAAATGATCCGGACGCTGTTCCACTGCCCGGGTGGATTTACTTTCCGGTCAGCAGCTGCTGGATACATGTCGTAATTGCTTCCGGCCCGTTGTGCATCATTGATTTGCCCCACATAGGCTGGATCGTCCAGGATCTGGCATTCTGGTCCCGATTCATAGTCGTGCTTTAATTCAGGCTTTTCCACCACGTGGTAGAGGATGCCGCTGTTTCCTTTGGGCGACAGTTTCCACTCCAGTGTCAGTTCAAAGTTGCTGTATTGTTTTATGGTCATGAGCGAACCTGCCGCTGCTTTGGACCCTTCACCAAGTCCTTCGCCGTTGCACATAATCGCGGTGTCTCGCACACTCCAAAGAGGGCCGATCGTGTCATGGTTGTAGCGCTTCCAGCCGTTCAGCGTTTTCCCGTCAAAAAGCAACTCCCAACCTGAGGCCTTTTCTTCATCTGTCAGCATGTTCATGACTGCCTCGCTGTTCTGGTCATCGTTTTTGGCAGACTTCTGGCAGGCCAAAAGGGTAGTAAGGACAGCAATCAGTATGAATGCAAATGGTTTTTTCATGGGTTTCTTTTGGTTCTTTGAATGAGGGCTTCTGCCTTCTGATCTGTCAATTCTTTAGTTCGTCCACAAGCCAGATGGATGACCAAAAGTAATGGATGGTTTTTTATTTCTCACTGAGGCTGAATGTTCTCTTTTGAAGAAATGATCGCAACCTGCGGACGTGGCTGCAGGACTGACAACTCATAATTACTGGCTGCGCCATCTGACCGGTAAAGAAAGAGGGTATTGACTATCCCAATTTATTCCTAACTTAATCATACCTAACCCTACACCATGTCTGATGATCCGAATGATTCTCGCCAGGAACAGAAGCCTGCAGGGATGAACGTGCTTTATGGTTTTCTGAAAAAGGGAGAACTTGTTCTTATAGCAGTCCTTGTGGTTCTATTGATCATGCACCGGATGGGTTATGACACGTCTCAGTCAGTCCAAATTGCTTTTATGGTCCTGGCAGCCGTTTATTTTCTCATGGCTTATAAGCCACCGGCGGCACCGGGCGAGACGTCGACTGAAAAGAAGGGCTTCGCAGAACTTCTTTTTCTCACCATTCTCCCCAAGATGGGTTGGATTGCATGTTCTGTCCTTATTGTCGGTGTCATGTTTCGACTCCTTCACCTGCCGGGAGCAGCCGAAATGATGATGATCGGAACGGTAGCTGGCCTGGTACCAATCGCGCTTATCGGAATGGGACTCGTGCAGGGGAGCGATAAGGCAAGAGTATTCCTGCCATTGCTGATCAGGCTCATCGCGCTTGATGCGATCTGCGTTTACTATCTCTTGTTTCAGACCAGTTAGTCCGGCTTGTTTGTCACACAGTCCGTGACTAATAAATAATATGACCGACGGAATAACGCCTCGTTGCTTTTTGTCTAATGGACAAAAAGATAATTATGAAAAAGTCAGGAGTGTTGTGGGGTGTGCTGTTGTTTTCTATGGCGATGGTATTCCAGGTAAATGTGCAGGCGCAAAAGCACATGGGTCATGATCAAAGAGATTTCAGGGGCAGGGGGCATTCAAGGGAGCAGATGTCGAAAGACGCAGGCTTTGCATCACATGTATACCGTGTTACAGATGCTGACAGCCTACAGCGCGTGAAGATGAAACCAGCTGTTGACAAAGCGTCGGCCAGACTGGAAGCTTTGAGGGAACGTTTTCGGAAACAGGAGAAGCAGGTGCTCGATTCCCTTTGCATGAAAATCAAACCGGTCCTGAAAGAGGAGCAGTGGCAGGAATGGAATGATTATGTTTATCACCGCACGCGATCTCGAGGAATGAAGTAATTCCCTGATTTATCAGTTCTTTCCCTGGGGCATCCCATGCCAATGGTGATGCCTCTTTCTTATTCCAAATTCGGATCATTAGGAGTTATTCGCGAAATTTTCGGCCATGAGTTCAGCAATCAAATCTTTGAAGTCGCTGGGGTTTCCCTGGATTACACAGGATCCGTTCCTGTTTTGTGTGCATCATCTCGACCACTATCCGGCCGGGAACGAGCTCATGGGACCATCCGCCCCATTGACAGGCCGTAATATTGGCCAGGACTTTGATGCAGGTCAGCGCTGGAGAATGTATCATGGTCACAAGGTGCCGGGGTTTCCTGCTCACCCTCACAGGGGTTTTGAGACGGTTACAGTGGCTGCCAAAGGATTTATCGATCATTCCGACTCTTTGGGTGCGGCCGGCAGATTCGGCGAGGGCGATGTGCAGTGGATGACTGCCGGCGGCGGCGTTCAGCATTGTGAGATGTTTCCGTTGCTGAAGAAAGATGCTGACAATCCGCTGGAGTTATTTCAGATCTGGCTGAATCTGCCCAAATCAAAAAAGATGGCAAGGCCGTACTTTTCTATGCTTTGGGCTGATACTATTCCTTGTCACGTAACCGAAGGCGCCGACAAAGGCAAAACAACGGTGCGTATAATTGCGGGCGGCATAGGTAACCTCAGAGCGCCAGATCCTGCACCTGACTCATGGGCCGCCGATCCTTCCCACGAAGTAGCAATCTGGACCATCAAAATGGAATCTGGCGCGACATGGGAAATTCCGGCAGCTTCTTCGTACGTCAACAGGTCCCTCTACTTCTATGAAGGCGAATCGGTTGTTGTTGACGGCCAGCATTTGAGCCGGGCGTCTGCAATTGAGTTGACCCCTGACGTACCTGTGTCATTGAAGAACGGTAACGTTCCCTCATCTTTTCTTTTGCTGCAGGGTGTCCCGATCGGAGAGCCAGTGGTGCAATACGGACCCTTTGTGATGAATTCACAGTCAGAGATTCAACAGGCTATGACGGAGTACCAGCAAACTGAATTTGGGGGATGGCCATGGCCCAGTTATGAACACGTTCATGCTCGCGAGCGTTCCCGGTTTGCGAGGTACCCAGATGGAAAGGAAGAAGTAAAGGAACTGTAGCGTGCTAAGCGCATCATAATGATTTTGGCGCGAATAAGTTGGGTAGCAACCAACCAGCATTCCTTTTGTAGGCCTCAAATCCGGGATACCTGGACAGGGATCTGTCTTTCCTGATCATGTTGGGGATGAAAACAGCGAAAAAGAATGCTGCTATCCCAATGAATCCCATCCAGCTGCCGGAGAGAAGGGCAAAGCCGACATATATCATCAGTTCCCCCAGGTAGTTGGTGTTCCTGCATCGCCTGAAAAATCCTTCCGTGATAAGTCCGGTTTTGTATTTGAGGGTGAAATACTTTTGTGCATCACTTCCGAAATGGAGCATGACACCAAAAAGGTTTAACACCACGGCTGCAGCAATAACGTAATTATCCGGAGTCAGATGGCGGCTTATCAGTACATATGGTGCAATCCAGTACAAACCCAGGGAAAAGAAAGCCAACAGTGCATAGGGAATCGAAACTAATTCGTCCCATTGTTTATCCGGAAATATTTCCCCCTTGAGAATCCATAATATACCATAGCTTCCATGCAGAGACAGATAGATCCATGCGGCTATGGAGAAATTTTCAAAGTAGTACATCATGAAAAGCACAACCACGAAGGTCATCCCTTTGTGGAGATTGATGGGATATTTGAGTCTCATGAATGCAAAGCTAGGTCGCTGGGCGGAATTTTTCCGACTCTTGTTTTGACAGAAAAGTAAAACCGCAAGCAACTTATTCCGTAAATTAGATCATCATATTTTCCATATGTCGAAAAAACTTACCAAGGGCGAGAAGATGATATTTGGAGTTTGCAGCGGCCTCGCAAACTACTTTGATCTTGACCCTACGATTATGCGCGTCATATTTGTTGTTGCATTCCTGGGTTTTGGGATGGGATTGCTCATTTACATCATCCTCGCATTTATTATGCCTGACAAGGCCGCAGCTTAGCTATCATGTTGTTCGCATGTGTTAGGGCATTGACCATTCTGGCACTCTGCCTGTCAAGCTCTGCATTTGGAAACATCAGGTATGCGGTTCTTATATCCGCCAATGCCGAATGGAAAGCAGTATTGAGCCAAATCCCGGATGCGGCTCCGAAACCCACTCCATTCGGCGGGGAATTCATTAAAAAAATTCAGGGTCAGGATGTGCTTTTTTTCCAGGGAGGATGGGGTAAGGTTTCAGCGGCCGCTTCAACCCAATATGTTATTGATCATTACAACCCTGAAGTTCTGATCAACCTTGGTACCTGCGGAGGATTCCTGGGGAAGATTTCTGTCAACACAACGGTCCTTGTTAACAAGACCATTATATACGATATCATGGAAGCGATGGGGGACAGCAAAGAAGCCATTGCAGATTATTCGACTGCTATAGATACCGGCTGGCTGGGCGATAAACTTCCCGTGGATGTCCTGGTGGCGCCCCTGGTTTCAGCCGACCGTGATCTGCTTCCCGGGCAGATTCATTGGCTGACCATGGAATTCAATGCTCCCGCTGGCGACTGGGAATCAGGTGCAATTGCCTATACCGCTGCCAGAAACAGGAAGAGAGTGATGATCCTCAGGACCGTTACTGATATTGTGGATGCCAAAAGCGGAGAGGCTTATGGCAATTTGAAGCTGTTCCAGGAACGCACAAACCTGGCTATGGCAAAACTCATTCAGGACCTGCCACTGTGGATACGGCATCTTGAGTCGGTCAGGAAATAGGGCTGTGTTTTGTCAAAGTAATGATGACGGTCTTTGAAGTGGGGGTGTTGCTCTTTTCAGCAGTGCTGTCAATGGGCACAAGGACATTGGTCTCGGGGAAGTAAGTGGCGGTGCATTGCCGGGGTATGCTGAAAGGGACAACAATAAATTTCCTGGCGGTCCTTTTTATGCCTCCATGTTGATTGTGCAAATCCACGAGGTCACCTTTCTTCAGGCCTGCTTCTGCCGCGTCTTGCTCATTGATGAAAATGACGCGCCTTTCATTATGAACTCCCCGGTACCGGTCATTTAAACCGTAAATCGTGGTGTTGAACTGATCGTGGCTTCTGATTGTCATCATGATGTATTCACCGGATTTCAGCAAATGTTCCCGTGGAGTTGACAAGGTGAATTGAGCCCTGGCATTTTCTGTTCTGAATGTGCGGTCACGCACCGGATTCCTGAGGTAAAATCCTCCGTGCTGTCGCACCCTCCGGTTGTAGTCTTCAAATCCAGGTATTGTCTTTTCAATTGCCTCGCGGATCAGATCATAGTTGCCTTCAAATTTTCTCCAATCCATCCTTGAACGGGAGCCCAGCGTGGCATGGGCAAGCCGGCAAACTATAGCCGGTTCACTCAGAAGGTCCCGAGAAATGGGCGGCAGATTTCCCCTGGACATTTGAACTATACTCATGGAATTCTCGCAGGAAACAAATTGCTGAACTCCCTGTTGGAAATCGGCATCACTTCGTCCCAGGCAGGGGAGGATCATTGCCTCTGATCCATGAACCAGATGGCTTCGATTCAGTTTGGTGGAGACATGAACCGTTAGTTGACACTTTCTTAGTGCATCGGCAGTGTAATGGGTGTCAGGTGAAGCAGACAGGAAATTTCCACCCAAGGCAAAAAAGACCTTGACCTTCCCTTCATACATGGCTTTAATGCTGTTGACCACATCGTAACCGGGCTTTCTGGGAACCTTGAACCCATAGTCGGATTCAATCTTGTCAAGGAAGGCGGCGCCAGGCGATTCGTTAATTCCCATGGTTCGGTCCCCCTGCACATTGCTGTGACCCCGCACAGGACATACCCCGGCTCCTTCCTTGCCGAGGCTGCCCTTCAGCATCAGGAGATTGACAATCTCCTTGATGGTATCCACGGCATTCTTGTGCTGTGTGAGCCCCATGGCCCAGCATGCGATGATCTTTTTCCTGCTCGCCAGCAAGTCTGCAACCGCGCGAATTTGATCAATCGGTATGCCGCAGTTCCTGCTTAGCGCTTCCAGTGATTGTTTCCGAATATGTTCGGCAAATGCAGTGTAATGCTCAGTGTGCTGATCAATGAAATCATTGTCGATCACTGAGACATCAGATTCGGACCTCTCAAGCAGAAGTTTTTCAATCGCCATCAGCAGGGCCATGTCGCCGTTGATGCGAACAGGCAGGAACAAATCTGTGAGGTTGACCTTGATACCCAGTGCGCCTTTCAGCGTCTGAGGGTTATTGAATCCGATGAGGCCGGTTTCGGGCAAGGGGTTAATGGCAATGATGATTGCTCCGTTTTGCTTGGCCTTCTGCAGTGCGGTCAGCATGCGCGGGTGATTGGTGCCCGGATTTTGCCCCAGAATGAGAATCACGTCCGCTTTGTAGAAATCGTCCAGCGTTACGCTCCCTTTGCCTGTGCCCAGGGTTTCATTAAGCGCAACGCCGCTTGATTCATGGCACATGTTGGAGCAGTCGGGGAGGTTGTTGGTTCCAAACTCCCGCACAAATAACTGGTAAAGAAAAGCCGCCTCGTTGCTTGTTCTGCCCGAAGTATAGAAGACAGCTTCATCCGGACTGGTAAGCCGGTCAAGGGATCCTGCTATTTTTCCAAACGCCTCCTCCCATGAAATCGGCTGGTAATGTGTGGCGCCGGCAGGCAAATAAACCGGCAGTGCAACCCGGCCCTTCTTTCCGATTTCGAAGTCGCTAAGCGCGGCCAGCTCTGTGACAGAATAGTTGGCGAAAAAAGTTGCGTCAAGCTTTTTGGTGGTGGCCTCTTCCGCCACGGCCTTGATTCCGTTCTCGCAGAATTCACCAAGACTGGATCGCTCCCGGTCCGGATCGGGCCACGCGCACCCGGGACAATCATACCCTTCCATCTGGTTGAGGCTCTTCAAGGCCTTTATGCCCCTTCCCACATTCATTTCATTGAGAATGTGTTTCACGCCTGAAAATACTGCTGGCATACCTGCAGCTGCTTCCTCGGGTGAAGTCAGTTTCAAACCCGTAAGTTCTTCCGGGTTCTCTTCAGGTCCTGTGAGCTTTATGTCAGACATCTATCCTGTGAGGATGTGTGTAAACATTGTATCTGCCTTCTCTCAGAAATCCAATCAGGGTGACGCCTTCCTCCTCCGCAAGGCTGATCGCCAGGCTGGAAGGCGCACCGATGGCAGCGATTACCGGAATGCCCGCCATCACGGCCTTTTGTACCAACTCAAAACTTATCCTTCCGCTTAAAAGCAAAAGAGAGTCCTTCAAAGGAAGAAGGCCTTTGGCAAAAGAATGGCCGATAACCTTGTCAAGTGCATTGTGCCGGCCTACATCCTCCCGAATCAGGGCAAAACTTCCGGCTGAATCAAATAATGCTGATGCATGCAGTCCACCGGTTTGATTGAATGCCCCTTGTCGCAGAAGAGCGGATGCAGGTAATTGACTCAGCACCGATGCCCTGATCTTTATTGGATTGTCAGTGTTCCGGTATTTTGAATGCACCCTCACAGCATCCAGAGAAGCTTTGCCGCAAACGCCGCAACTGGAAGTGGTGTAGAAGTTTCTTTCTATTTGATTCAGCCGCGGTGATTCACCTTTTCTGAGCCCAACCTCGATGAACTGACCAGTCAGGGTGTCAACATCCACTTGCTGAACAGCCTGGTAGTCTGAAATTATTCCTTCTGTGAAAAGAAAGCCTAAAGCAAGTTCTTCGTCATGACCGGGTGTCCGCATGGTAATGGAAACCTTCTTTGTCTCTCCTTCTGTGGCGAGACGAATTTCGAGTGGCTCCTCCACCGCGACAATATCCGTCGTGATTTCCGGATGGTCGGTCATTCTGGTAATTCGGATGTCAGTAACAGAATCCACCCTGAAATTTAGTCAAATCAGGTAATTCAATGCTGGCGATTCAAAGCTTGCAGGAATTCAGAAGGAGTATTTACACTACTGAGTCTTTCGGGATGAATGGCTTTGAGTCGCACCGTTCTGGCCACTCTTAAGATTTGCCGGGGTGAATAATGACCGTCCTGGAATTCCCTGATCATCAAACTGAATGTGGTCTTTTCATAGACGGCGGGCAGCGGCTCATCCCACCCGGATGCTGCGTCATGGAAACAGACTGCATCGTAACCCTGGCGCCTTCCATCAACGAGTTGAACAATTTCTGTTGCAGTCAATAAAGGGTAGTCGCACCCCACGGCAAGGATGGCTTCGTCGGGATAGGTTCTGAATACAGACAACAGTCCGGAAAGCGGACCGCATGACTCGTAGTCTGGAAGATCGATCACAACATTCTGATCTGGATATAACGGAACCTGAGCTTCCTTACAGCTGATGATCACCTGCTCGCAATACGGTACGATGAGATCGTGCATTCTTAGCCACATGGGTTTGCCCTCAAAGTTCATGAGACCCTTGTCGGTTCCCATGCGTGAACTCTTTCCGCCTGCCAGCACAACTCCGGTCATATACCTAAGTTACATTTCACATTCAGAAGAGGGACAACTGCTCACTCTTCGCGATTTCAGGTCTGGATGCAGTTCCGGGTTTATGCCGGATGTGATACAATTTGGTCTCCTTCTTACGGGAAGCGACAATAATTTTGGTATGCCCCGCCACACTTTCAAACAATCCCCTTGCCAATCTGATGGAATTGTTGTTTTCAGAAAGGTGTGACAAGAAAAGATGAGTCATGTGAGGTGGCCGGTGTTGCATAAACAACTGAAGAGCTTCCGTATTGGACAGATGGCCTTTTCCTCCCCGTATCCGGTCTTTCAGCATTTGCGGGTATCCGCCGTTCTCAAGCATGTTGTCGTCGTAGTTTGACTCAAGAAAAGCTGCGTGGCATTGACTGAAGTGGCTTCTTATATGTTCACATGCCCATCCGGTATCGGTGAAGATGCCGACCTTGACTGTGTCGGATTGGATCACGAAACTGTGTGGATCCGCCGCATCATGGGTTTTGGGAATGGCTGTTACCGAGACACTCCCAAACTGGAAGCTTTCGTAACTGGTGAAGTGCTTCGGCAGATCCCGTGGAATTTTCAACCTTGATTGCTGTAATGTTTCTGAAGTGATGTACACCGGGAGTTCATACTTCCGTGATATCCGCTCCACCCCTGCAATGTGATCCGCATGTTCATGCGTTACGAGGAGGGCCCTGACCTTTTTCATGGAAAGCCCCAGCCTCTTCATTCGTCTCTCTGTCTCCCTGCAGGAAATGCCGGCATCAATCAGAACGGCATCGTCAAGGGTGCCTGCATAATAGCAATTACCGTTGCTTCCTGAATTGAGTGATGCTACGAACAATGACAAAACCGACCCCACTTTGGACAAGGGTCAAAGTTATGATTTAGGCTTGAGATAATTAGGCGGCCAGGGTAATTGAGTGCTAGGACACCTTTTTGGGCAGGAAGGAGATATCCACCCAGTACCGGGTCGGATCTTCGGGGTCCACAAAAACATCAACGGTTTTCTTTTGCTCGACGAGGTCTGTAGGGTCGAACCAAATATGTTCACTTTTGAATTCCCTGAGTTGACTCCCGATTTTGTCCAGTTGCTGCCCTATAATTACATAAGGATGCCGCCCGTTTACTGTTAAACTCATATCGAGAGAAACCGTGGCAGGGCATTTTATCTTTCTCCCTTTGCCCATATCCACCAACTCCTGTTTGATATGGGACCGCCGGAGCATACCGGCGAAGCCACCAAGACCAATGCCTCCGAAGATCAGGGCGAACATCCCCAGCAACAGAGGAGCAAGCCAGTCATCAATGAATGATTTGGGTTCTCCCAGTTCGGGTTTGTCTTTTGGAAAATGAACATCAACCTCCAGGCCCGTCGTTACATTTTGCCCCCGTTCATTGTCCCGGAACGAATATGTTTTTCCCTTGTAATTGAAGGTAATGGTCGGGAATCCATCACTGCTCAGGGAAGTGATAGTGCCGGTCGTAACCTCCCAGTTTCTGCTTTTCATAATAGATCGGTATGTGAGTGGCACCGTAATGGCAAGGCATATGAGGCCAACAATGGAGAAAATTCCAAAGAAAACCCGTAATGGATTCATACCTGTCGAATTGAATAATCCGCTATAAAATTACTTGAGAATTGCCGCGGAGTGAATGACATATGTCGTCATCACTGGTGATCCGTGAATGGCCAGGGAATTGTATCTTTGTCTTACTAACCTTTCAAACTTTGAAAAAGCTGATAGCGTGCCTCCTGGCTCTGGCGTTGGCGTCCTGCAATTCCCCTAAGGGAGAAGGACTGATGATCGGCGCTTATAAAATGCTGTCGCAGTCAATTAAAAGGTCCGGCATTGAACAACCACTTCCCGGTCAGACCCAGATGAAAATCTACACTTCTGACCACATGATGTACACCAATCTCAATCTGTCAGATTCAGTTGCATCCTTTGGTGTGGCGACCTACGAGATGACAAAATCAGGGGTTTCTGAACATATCATTTACAGCGCATCCGACAGCACCGCGACTACTGTGCCGCAGACTTTTGACCTGGCTATTGAACGGACCCCCGCAGGTTTCAGGCAGTTGATTAAGAATGCGAATAGCCCTGAGGCGCAACCCTTCGACATGATGGAAGAATATGAACGTGTATCAAAGGATACCACTTCTCCGCTGGATGGTGCGTGGGAGGGCATCCTTACTTACGAGATAAGAGGAAATGACACCACGATGGTGGATATCATCCAGTATAAGGCGTATCAAAGCGGATACTTCATGTTTGCCCACACTTACGTGGATACTGGGAACCGCCTTCACACCGGCATGGGTTTTGGAACTTTTGAAATGACGGGTGAAAACTCCACCCGCGAAACCATACTGGCCTCCAATGTGGGGACCACCAATCAGGAATTCAGCATTAAAATTGAATTCAGAGGGCCAAATGAGTACACGCAAACCTGGGCCGCCGCAGATGGGACACAGAATATGGAAGTGTACCGCAGGATGAAGAAGGATTAGGAGGTTATTTCTTCCTTGGATCCTTCAGCGTAAACACCCTGGAAATACAGAAGCCAAAGTGTATGTCGCCTTTCAGCCAATCACCGGTTGTTTCAGAAATGAAGGTACGCTCCGTCATCCCTGTTGAATTGGTGAAGTGAAATTGAAAGACGTGACCACCGGTTTCAATGTCGAACCCGATAGCCAGTGAATTGACTGTACCGTTCAGCATGTAGGAGGGAAGCTGGTAATAGTACTCCGCATTGAGGCTTATCCTTTTGCTCAGTTTGATGCGCCCTCCTACACCCAGCGCGAAAACATCGTTGTGGTCGTTAGGGGATTCCGCGAGGTTGTAATGAACTATGGTTGGCATAAGTTGCATGGAGAGTCCTTCACTGAATTTTCTTGCGATAAGGAGTTGGCCGCTGTAATAGAGCCTTGAAGAGAAGTAGTTTACTCTTGTAGGATCTGCGTAAGGCCCGGTCTTGATCATCATAGACGCCAGAGCGGTGACTGTAATAGGCATTTTTTCTTTGGCCTGCCTCAGCACCTTAAACTTGGCGAAGGCGTCCACCTGTTTTTGGTAGGAACTTCTTCCGGCGCCTATCATGAGTCGCTTGCTGATCCCATAGTCGGCCCCAATCCTGGTCCACGCCTGATCCAGTCCGTACAGTTCATTGGGCCCTGAGTTAATGTAACCGAAGCGGTGTGAAATCCTGACATCCAATACACCGGCGCCAAGCGTTTCAATGCTGTGTCCGTTGATCAGCCTCGTGGTTTTAAATGTGGCTGTGGTATAATCAGGATCTGAATTCTTCTTTGACTCCTCATCCAGCATATTGAGCAGGTCTTGTCCAAATGATTGATTAAAGGCTGCGGCACAGATGAAGAATGAGATGGATCGGATAAACTTATTTGGATTTAGGCTCATAACTGCAATTGATGGATACGTCAATGACTTCAGCAATTTTCTCAATGACAATTGTCGGAATCTTGATGCCGTAATCGTCCGGTTTGATCTGAAAAGCCGCGGTGGCTTCAATCTTACCCTTTTCCACTTTGAGCGAACCGGGAACCGTTACACGTTTGGTAACTCCATGAATGGTCAGGTCGCCGGTAACAGTGACGTTGTACTTACCGTCTTTGTCAAAATGCGCATCCTGCAGCTTATCGATCTTTCCGCTGAATGTTGACTTTGGGAACTTTTCCGACTCCATGTAATTCTCATTGAAATGCTCCTCCATCAGGGATCGCTCAAAGTGAAAAGCCTTGACCGATAAAGAGAAGGCCATTTCACCTTTCTCTGTGTTCAGTGCACTGAAGACTTCGTTGTTTACCGCATCAATATTTTCGAGCGGCGTCTTGGAGAAAAAACTGATTTTGCCGTTGCGCGTCATGTAAACCGGCTGTGATAGTGATTCGATGGTGGATGCCAGCAGGAGCGCCAGCAGCAGCGTGGGGTAGTGTTTCATAATTATTTAGGTCAGTTGAACTCTTTCTCAGTTGTTCGGGGCTCCTGCTTCAATCCATTTCTGGATCAGGCCAACTTTACAGGAACTCAGTTTGTTTCCGTTTTTCGGCATGGGGGAATACCCCGACGCCCATTGCACGCTTCCGAGCAGTTGCCCGTTGTCGGCGTAGCGCTTGACCGAGGTATAGGTATCCAGTGGTATGCCACCCGATGCAAAGGTTCCTGAATGGCAGCTCAGGCAATATTGACTGAGGATGGGAACTATGTCTTTCGTATAGCTGACAGTAGTGACCGGCGCACATCCTGTGTCAGGATAGAGTACGGACTCCACGTCGTAGAAGCAGCCTGTAAGAAGAATCAGTGCTGCCGGCAGTAGCTTGCTGAGTTTCATATCAGTTGTTGAGTGCTCCGGCAGCAACCCACTTTTTGATTTGCTTGATCTGACAGTCGGAAAGTTTGCCGCCTTTGGGCATGGGGGAGTAGCCGCTGATTTGAGTGATGCTGCCAATCAGCCTGCTGGCTGTTACGGTGGCTTTTACTCCTGCGTAGGTGTTGAGTGTGTAGTTGCCGCCGGCAGAGGCAGGATTGTGACAACCCACACAATAGTTGGTCATAATGGGTGCGATTGTCTTGGCGTAGGTGAACTGGGTGGTATCGCAGCTGCAATTGCATTTGACGGTATTCCTGGCGCCTTGATTGATCCATTTAGCGATGGAGTCTTTCTGTGCAGTGGTCAATTGTGCATTCGGTGCGGGAGGCATTTGATCCTCGCCTGAAAGGCTGAGTACCCTGTACAACTTGCTGGTTGAGGCATTGCCAGGTGTAATGCCCTTGCGAATTATGGTGTTGTAAGTCGACAAATTGTAATCGGTACTCGTATTGGCATCGTGACATCCCGATTTGGCGCAGGCGGAAACAAATATGGGCAGCACACTGCTTTCGAAACACACGCCTTGATAAACGCAATTGGGAGTTGTCCCGCCATATGTATTGCCCGGATTTACCTCGGTAGGCGGGGCGGTAACAGGGAAGGGGTCATGGACACAGGCATACAATACGGCGATCATCAACGCCGACATCACGACTCTCTTACCGGGAAAAAGGAACTTCTTGAATTGAATCATCTTCTGTTGTTAGTTGAATGAGACCTGGCAACTGCGGGTCAACTCTAGTCAACCGCCTTGTTCCATACAGCGGATACCATCCAACGTCACAGAAACTATGCCAAATGTCACGTTAATTACCACGCCTATCATCGTTGAATTAGTTCTGGCAAGTAATCAAAACGTAACCAGTTCAATAACCATTTCTTCGGCAAAGGTCGGCAATTGAGAGATGAATCACCTCATAGGCCGTTAAGTCAAAACAGAAGGCCTGATAAAAGGCAACAGAAATAATGAAATTGGGGTTATTTATTAGAAGATAATTTAGTCCTAATACCCAGTAGGCTTATAGGGATTGAATACTGCTTATTACTCTGCCGTATTCATCTGAATTGTTTTTGGTTGCCGGCCTGCCTTTATACACGTCAAGGCACCAATTGGCTGACTTGTTGCCCGGATCGCGTTGCTTCCAGTTGTTGAGAAGATCCAAACCCTTTTGTTCCTGGCCTAACATCCTGTAGCTGAAAGCGATTATGAGAAGAGGAACTCCATCTGTTGCAGGAGCCTCGGTTATTTTCCTGAAAACGGCAGTTGCCTCCTTGTCTTTCTTCCGGGCATGCAGGATCAAACCTTCTACATAGTCCTCCAGTCTTTCATCACGGTCCTCCGGATATGGCTGGCCCACTCCCAGATGAGAGGGATATAGCCTTGCTGCGGACACTGCAGTCATGGCCTCCCTGTATTTTCCGGCATGGTAAGCTTCAATAGCGGAAATCAGCTGCGCTTCATGGTATAGCTGGCGACTTTCGGTCGCCCCTTCAAAAGGAAGAATATTTGTTTGGCTCAGTACCTCCAGGCACTCTTTATGTTTCCCGTTCAGAAGGAGCACACGTGCATGGAGTGACTGCATTCTGAAATCTGAGGGGAAGCGTGAGTAGTAGCGGGTCGATACGTCTAAAGCGGCCTTCAGATCATTGTGTTCCATATTATAACCTACCATCAATTTGCCGTAACGCCATTGTTGTTGATCCATCGAAGCAGCAGTCTGTAGATCCTGGATGGTGGTTGATTTTATCATGCCTGCACGGAATGCATAGAATGAGGCAAAGTCTGGTTGATTGTCGCAGCTGGCGAGTAACGACGTTGCAGATTCATAATTTCGGTGCGCAGCCTGCAGAAGTGCGAGAAAATATTTGGGCTTCCAGTGCCGGGTTTGCTCTACGGCCCAGTGGAATACAGGGATGCTCTCAGACCGGAATGGGAAAACAAATTCAACGGTCTGGGCATTGGCTTTCTCCAGGGTGGCAGCAAAAGCAGGATCTCCAATTTTCATTTGGAGCCACGCCATCCAATAGAATACTTCTGCGTTGGGATTTGGCGCTGCCTTCAGAATCCCTATTGCATCCTTCCACAGTTGGAGACTGGTATACAGACCCGCGAGTTGCAGGTAGCTCTCCAGTGGCATTTCATTCCTGATCATCGACGTGAATTCCTTTGCGGTCTGATCTGAGGGCATGGCGAGAAATTCTTCCGCCCTTGCAAAATGATTCAGGGGATTGATCCCTTTTATGGTTTGTAGGGTTGTTTTCGAGTCAGGGTTCCGCGTAATGCGCTGAAGTATGGCGATGGCCTGAATGGCTTCAATGTTTTTGCCATTCGCATTGAGCGATTTGCGCAGATACTTCTCAGCACTTGAATAATCACCTTCTCGGAAATAGGAGCGGCCGAGCTCCAGATAGGAAGCAGATCTGAATTCCGGATTGGCAGACGCAATATCAAAACCATCCCTGGCGTCCGTATCCCTGCCCAATCTGGTTTGAATCAGTCCATAATAATAGTTGGCAGCCGCATCGTACGTATCAATGCTGAGCGCATGGCTCGCGTACGACAGAGCTTTCTGATCATTGTAGTTCCTGAAATGAAGGGAAGCCAATTCTGTCAGGGCTGGGAGGAAGTGAGGGTCTTTGCTGATGCATGCCTCCAGCATGGTCATGGCCGCCTCATATTCCCTCGTCCGGATATGCTCTTTTCCCTTGATGTATAAACCTTGCGCACTTTCCCAATCAAAATCTTTAGGAGATTCGAGCGGGCGCTGAAGTTTGCCATAAGCGGTGTCTGCGTGATATTCAAATTTCTTTCCGCCAAGCGATACGACAATTGAATTCAAATCGCCGGTGAAGGCAATGGAATCCTTGTACACTTTCATGGTCTTGAGGTCAAGATCCCTTTTATAAAGCACCTGGTTCTCTGACTTCACTATCCACTCCTCCTTCAGATCCTGCGCAGGTGAAAAGTACCAGGAAAGCCTGCCTTTATGATAGGAGAGATTGAGCGCGCCGAGAGGATTTGCCTTGAGAAGCCCCCCGGTATTTCCAACAGGGAACCAGTACTCTGTCCATTCGTCGGTAGCATAGGCCGCAAATCCTCTGTGCTTGAATGGAGTGAGCGTACTTTCACCCGCTGTCTGATTGAACAGTCGCCCGGACTGTATCTCCACATATTGGCCGTCTGTATCACTGAGTAACTTTTCCCATATCATACCCTGAGGCGAAAGTCCCCAGATCCAGATTTTCTTGCCTGGCTTTTCGTCGTGGCTGGCAAACCGAGCCATTCCGAAATACTCGTTGTGATAATACGCTCCAAAAAAATCGGTATAGGTTCCGAATACATGATAGGATTTGTAGGAGCCGAAATTATTCTGATCATAGAAGGAGAGATTCTTGCCATTCTTTTCATTGATTGGCCATGCATGGTGATCACCTCCGTGCCCCAGATATTGATACCCGGGATAAGCAAACTGCAGACCTCCCTGGGCGGGCATCCCCACGTTCATCCAGGTGTAGTATGGCTGCTCCAGCGGGGTTCCGTTGTGCCAGAAGGATCGGGTGGTAAAGTAAGCTTTGTCGCGGGGCAGATTGATCTCAATGGTCCAATAGGTCCTGGTGAGCAGGTCCAGCGTGCCGATGAAGCAACTCACACTGCCGTCATCATTTTGTCTCGTCAGATAATCCACAGGCGTGGCGGTGTTGGGAGTATGACCAATGATCCCATAGTTGGGCTCTATGCCTCCGCTGGTCCAGGGTCCGCGCATCGCAATGTCCCGGAACTTGACAACATGGTTGAAGTAAACAAATGATTTCCCTGTCGACTTGTCGATGGCGGCCCAAATCTTCCCGCCGATCTCCGGAAGAATCATCACCCGGATGAATTCATTTTCCAGTTCCACGACTTTCCAGCCTTTCTCCACCGGATTATTGGTATAGCCGTCGAACCGGAAGTAAGGATATATCATGCCGGTCCTTGCCACCGGATCCGGGTCAGAAAACGGGTAGGTTCTGAAAGTCCGGACATTCTCTTTTACTGTGGCTGCCGGATGCTGAGCAGTGGCCAGCGTTGAAACCAAAATGTATAAATTCAGAAGCAATGCTTTCATACCATTGTGTAAATGAGAAGACCCGATTTGATTCCAAAAGTACGCAACCCGTGGGTGTGACAATTCTTATCTTTCAATGTAGTCGAGATCTTTTCCGAAGGTTTCCTTTGTGTAATAGACTGAAAGGATACCAGCCAGCAGGACGACCGCACCTGTCATCCATGCGGCAGTAAGGTAATTGTCTATCATCGACGGACTTCTTAATAGCTGAAATACCAGAAGTATAATGGGCAGACACCCCCTCACAAGGTTGGGAATGGAGATTGCAGCCGTTGCACGCAAGTTGGTGCCGAATTGCTCAGCACTCATGGTAATATAGAGTACTGAAATCCCGGAGCCGAAACCCAGTCCCATGCAAAGCAGGTACATGTTGAATGCATTACCACCACCGCGCAGCGCAAAGAAAAGTGTGATGAACAGGAGTGTGATGCCATAGAATATATACAGCGTCTTCTTCCGGCTCCCCAGCCAATTGCTAAGAAAGCCGGCACTCATGTCGCCCAACGCAAGGGCCACATATTGCAGCATGAGCGCCTTGGGCTGGTCAAAACCGGAGATGCCGAATTGCTTGGCGAATTCATCAGAAAAGCTGATTAACACACCTATTATATACCATACCGGAAGACCGATGATAATAGACCGAAAGTATCGCAGCAGTCTTTCTCTGCTCTTGAAGAACATCAGGAAGTCACCGAAGGGCACTCCCTGTTCCCGCGCAGTGTCGTACATGTTGCTTTCCAATACCCCCACGCGCAGAAATAGCAGGGCGAGTCCCATGCCCCCTCCGATAAAATAGCAAAGACGCCAGTCTGAAGTAAGGGCATGTACAAAGTACGCGGTTATGGTCCCCATCACGCCGCTCGTGGTGATGATGGCCGATGCAATCCCCCGCTTTTCTTTTGGGAGCATCTCGCTGGTGAGCGTGATACTTGCCCCTAGTTCACCGGCCAGACCCAACCCGGCGACGAAACGAAACAGCGTGTATTGTGAGACATCTGTAACCAAACCGTTGGCTATGGTTGCCAGTGAGTATAACAGGATGGAGCCGAATAATACGCTCTTCCTTCCTTTCTTGTCTCCAAGCATTCCCCAGAGGATGCCGCCGATGGTGAGCCCTATCATCTGCCAGCTGAGAACATTCTCCCCCATGGTCTTCATCGCATCTTCCGCAACACCCAGGTCGGCGAAACTTGCCCTTCGTACAATATTGAAGAGCAGGAGGTCGTAGATGTCTACAAAAAAACCCAGAGCCCCCACAATCACGGGCAAAGAAAAAATTGAATAAGTCCTAACTGGATTCAAGTGGCCGAAGTATACTATCCTTTAATCATTCAGCGCGTCGCCTCGAATCTGTATATGCCGGAACCGACCTGCACCTTTATATAGGAGCCATCCAGGACTGGATTCATGCCCTTTACTCCATTGACCGGTTTTCCTCCTTCTTTTACCGATTCAACCTTTCCCGAAGGAATGAAGATCGTCGCCGTGGCGTTGGCAGGAATCTCCACGTCAAGGCTAACCGACTCGCCTGCTGTTTTCCAGGAGGAGCGAATCTTGCCATAAGGGCTGTTCAATTCGGAAGAAGCAGAAGTGAGCTGTTTTCCCAATATGGGTTTGATGATTATAGACTTATAACCAGGTGACTTTTCATCCGTATCTAAACCGGTAACAGCACGATACATCCAGTCGCCTATGGCACCATATGCATAGTGATTGAAGGAGTTCATGCCCGGTGTCTGAAATGTACCATCAGGCTTGATGCCGTCCCACCTTTCCCATATGGTGGTGGCTCCCATTTTTACGGGATACAACCAGGAGGGATAGCTTTCCTGCATGAGGAGGGTATAGGCCAGATCATTATATCCGAAACGACTCAACACATGGCACAGGTAAGGGGTGCCGAGAAACCCGGTGGTCAGGTGATTGTCATAACTCTGAATGTTTTCTGCCAACTTCCTGGCAGCATCGGCTCTCATACTCTCCGGCAGCATATCAAAATTGAGCGCCAGTACATAAGCAGTCTGCGTTCCCGACACGAGTCTTCCACTTGGCGTGACGTATTCCTTCATGAATGCGTCCTTCACATCCTTGAGAAGTGTGGTATAACGGTCAACGTCGTCAGTTCTCCCCAGTACCTTCGCCGTTTTTAAAATGAGTTCAACAGAATGAGCAAAGAAACACTGGGCGATAAGATATTTATCCGTTACTGCTGAGCGGCCATCGTTGTCATCGAAAGGTCTGTAGAAGAGCCAGTCGCCAAAGTGGAAGCCCTTGTTCCATAAGTGATGCGTGCTATTTCCATCCATAAAGGCCACCCAGGCCTTCATACTTTCATATTGATTTTCAAGCACCTTCTTGTCGCCATAAGCCAGGTACATATCCCATGGAATGATGGTGGCGGCGTCTGCCCAGCCCGTAGAACCCACCGCACCAGGACCAAGTACATTGGGTACAACAAAGGGAACACTTCCATTGACCTGATCGGCCTCCACGTCTTTCAGCCACTTCATGAAGAAATTGTGAACATCATAGTTGAAGGCGGCCGTCCGCGAAAACGCCTGAGCATCTCCAGTCCATCCGAGGCGCTCATCCCTTTGCGGACAGTCGGTGGGGACATCGAGAAAATTGCCCCTTTGTCCCCATTGTATATTGTGTTGCAGCTGGTTGATGAGAGGATGCGAACTTGTAAATGTCCCCGTGGGCCGCATATCTGAATATAAAGTGATGGCGGTGAAATTCTCTGGTTTGATCTCGCCGGGAAAATCTTCAATTCTCACATAGCGGAATCCCTGAAAGGTGAAATGAGGTTCGAATAACTCTTCACTACCGCCTTTCAGGATGTATTGATTCTTTTGTTTGGCCGGGCGCAGATTCTCCGTATAGAAATTGCCTTCCTTGTCCAGTACTTCTGCATGATAAAGGGTGATACGGTCACCAGCGTTGCCCCTGATTTTGACTTGAACCCAACCCACGAGGTTTTGACCAAAGTCCAGCACTTTTTCTCCCTTCGGGGTGGTGATCACTTTCTTCACGGAAAAAGCCTCGTGTTTTCTGATCGGCTCATTGTAAGTGGCAACCAGGTTATCTAGAGGATCACCTGTGACTTCCACAGCTGTCCAGCTGAGGTCGTCATATCCGGAGGTATTCCATCCAGTTTTTTCAAGACGGGCGTCAATTGTTTCTCCATGGTAGATCTCAGATGCAAGTACACTTGCTGTGGCGTTTTTCCAGGAACCGTCAGACAGAATGAGATCATGGCTTCCGTCTGAATAGGTGATATCCAGCTGAAAGAGTAAACCAAGTTTCTTACCGTAATAGTCATGTTGTCCGTCAAATCCTATGAAGCCCCTGTACCAACCACTTCCCAACATGACACCCACAGCATTGTTGCCCTGTGTAACCAGAGGAGTCACATCATAGACCTGGTATTGCAATCTTTTGTTGTAGCTCGTCCAGCCGGGCGACAAATAGGCATCACCGATTCGCTTGCCGTTAAGAAAAGCTTCGTACATGCCGTGGGCGGTGATATAGGCAGTGGCAGAAGTCACTTTCTTGCTGGTTGAAAAAGTCTTCCTCATCAGAGGGCTGGGCCGGTTATCCTTGTCTTCTGGAGTGGTGGGGG
Source organism: Bacteroidota bacterium (assembly GCA_018266395.1). Classification (GTDB taxonomy): domain Bacteria; phylum Bacteroidota; class Bacteroidia; order Cytophagales; family Cyclobacteriaceae; genus ELB16-189. The sequence goes on from JAFEAM010000008.1 coordinate 141,538, forward strand.
CAATCCATTGGGCTTTCCAATCGGACTTTTGAAGGAGGCCCATTTGAAAACTCTGCGCGATACTCCAGTTGCTCGCCTTTGATTGATCATCCCACACTCTTACCTGCCAGTAATACTCTTTGCCGGACTGTAATGGCTTGCCTGCATACGCAACGAATGTTGATCGATCAGAAGATACCTTACCGCTATTCCACTGGTCGCCTTTACTGAGGCCAGCCGCCGTACTGCTGACCCGGATTTCATAGGCGGTCTGTAGGACATTTCGTCTGTCGGCCAGCAACTGCCAGCTGAACCGTGGCTGGGCCTCCGTAATTCCTATAGGGTTCTGAAGGTTTTCAGTTCTGAATACGTCGACATGTACCTGCGCCTGGGCTTTAAGCGTCAGAAACAGGATCAAGGTCAAGATGAGTTTTTTCATTGGATGGGCGGTAGGGCATATAAGTAAGCAATGTTGGCGGGAAAGATCAAATGGAATCTTCGATATTGAATTGACCAGCATCCTTTCCAAATATCATATTTAACTCTTTTGGAATGGTGTTTACCGGTAAGGATGTTGTAAGGATGTGCATGGATGGTGTAAGGATGTTGTAAGGATAAACAAGGATGTTGTAAGGATGAGTAAGGATGTTATAAGGATGAGGTAAGGATAAGTAAGGATAAGTAAGGATAGGTAAGGATAACTATAGATATAGGGGGTACTAATCACTTTTTAACTTTTCACTCTTACTTTTACCTCTACCTTCAGGTACCATGCAAGTCATTCTTGGCATTATTTTTCATTTCATCGGTGGATTTGCCTCGGGTAGTTTCTACATCCCATTCAGAAAAGTAAAAGGATGGTCATGGGAAACCTACTGGGTGATCGGCGGGCTTTTTTCCTGGCTTATCGTGCCGCCGCTGGCCGCATGGTTCACGCTGCCCGGTTTCCGGGAAATCATTGCGTCGTCAAGCCCGCGTACCATTGAGTTTACCATTTTGTTCGGAGTGCTATGGGGCATTGGCGGACTGACTTACGGTCTGGGCGTACGGTATCTTGGAATGTCTTTGGGAAACTCCGTTGTGCTTGGGTTTTGTTCAGCCTTTGGTGCCATCGTCCCTTCAGTATACTATGCCATCGTTCCGACCAGCGGCAAAACATCCATTATCGAAATGTTCGGATCGGGATGGGGGCAGGTGGTGCTGATGGGTGTGGCCATTTGTCTCTTTGGAATCTATCTGTGTGGTGTGGCGGGCATGAGAAAGGAGGCAGAACTCCCTGATCACACAAAGAAGGCGACTGTAGCAGAATTTGATCTGGTAAAGGGACTCCTGGTCGCCGTTACCTCAGGGATCCTGAGCTCCTGCTTCAATTTTGGCATTGAAGCCGGCAAGCCCATGGCAGAGCATGCTGTTGCTTTGGGCCTCAATCCCCTCTATCAAAACAATGTTACGTATGTAGTTCTGCTATGGGGCGGACTGGCGACCAACCTGGTCTGGTGTTTCATTCTGCATTTAAAGAATCGTTCCTGGCCTGACTATATTAATGGTACGGCACCTTTGGCAGGAAACTACTTCTTTTCAGCTATTGCCGGCACAACATGGTTCCTTCAATTCTTTTTCTATGGGATGGGGGAGAGTAAATTGGGCAATGGTGCAAGCTCCTGGATTCTTCACATGGCCTTCATTATCCTTGTGGCCAATGGCTGGGGAATGATTTTGAGGGAGTGGCGGGGGGTGACCATAAGAACCAGGTGGACCATTGTTGCAGGAATTGGCGCTATACTCTTGTCAGTGCTCGTCGTTGGTTATGGAAATGCAATCAAGCTGAGTTGAATATTATCATGAGCAGAAGTTATCAACATGTAAGCTATTTGTGGGATGAACATAAAGCCGAAGAACTGAAGGGTGATGAAGTGGCCCTGTTAGTCTACAGGTCCAACCTGCTTGGCGCGGACTTACGACTGACCAATTACGGCGGTGGAAATACTTCTTGCAAGGTCGCAGCAAAAGATCCTCTTACAGGGCAATCCGTTGAGGTCATGTGGGTAAAGGGGTCGGGAGGGGATTTGGGTACGATGCGCAGAGACGGACTTGCCGCATTGTATGTGGATCGCCTGAGATCTCTTGAGAATGTTTACAGGGGAGTTGATCATGAGGATGAAATGGTCGCTCTTTTCAATCACTGCATCTATGATTTGGCCTCGCGTGCACCATCGATCGACACGCCGCTCCATGCGTTCCTTCCCTTCCGCCACATTGATCATCTTCATCCAGATGCGGCCATTGCCATTGCTGCCTCAAAAGATGGGAAACGGATAACCAAAGAATTGTTTGGAGGTACCATCGGCTGGGTGGACTGGCAGAGGCCTGGTTTTGACCTGGGACTGAAACTGCGCTCATGCCTTAAGGAAAACCCGGGCATCAAAGGTATAATGCTGGGCTCACATGGACTGTTTACATGGGGTGAAACCGCTTATGATTGTTACGTCAACACACTTGATGTCATTGAAAAGTGCGCACAGTTCATTCAACAAAAGTCGGCGGAGAAGTCCTTGGTATTTGGAGGCGCACAAATCACGGCATTACCCCATGAAGCCAGGGTTTCACAAGCTTCCTCATTAATGCCCATCCTGAGAGGACTTTGTTCCGGTACGGCCAGGATGATCGGACATTTTTCTGACGACGAGCGCGTTCTTGAGTTTGTGAATTCCAAAGACCTTAACAGGCTGGCGCCAACGGGTACCAGTTGCCCCGATCATTTTTTGCGCACCAAGATCAAGCCCATGGTTCTGTCGCTGAAAGCGGCTGAGCCGCTTACTGATGCTTCGGTCATCAGGGTAAAACTTGAGCCCGCGTTCAAGGCATACCGGGAGATGTACCGGGACTATTATGAGCGCTGCAAGCATAAGGACAGTCCGGCGATGCGCGACTCCAATCCCGTCGTGATCCTCTATCCGGGGGTTGGGATGTTTACTTTCGCCAAAGACAAGCAGACAGCGAGAATCGCATCGGAGTTCTACATCAACGCCATTAATGTGATGCGCGGTGCAGAAGCCATCTCTTCCTATACGGCGTTGCCGGAACAGGAAGCATTTAATATTGAGTACTGGCTGCTTGAGGAGGCCAAGTTGCAAAGACTTCCCAAGCCAAGACCGCTGGCGGGAAGGATTGCATTGGTCACCGGAAGTGCCGGAGGCATTGGCAAGGCGATAGCAATGAAATTTGCGGAACAGGGTGCCTGCATAGTCCTTAATGACAATGACCGTGATCGACTGAACAATGCATCTGAACAATTCAACTCAAAATTCGGGAAGGACGCATTTATCAGTTGCCTGTTGGATGTGACAAACCAAAGCGACATAAATAATGCCGAAGGTGCGGCATGCCTGGCATTTGGCGGAATTGACATCGTTGTTAATAACGCTGGCATTTCCATATCCAAATCCATGACCGATCACACAGAAAAGGATTGGGATCTCCTGTACGATATACTCGTGAAGGGACAGTTCCTCGTCTCCCAAGCTGGGATCCAGGTGATGCGCAAGCAACAAATGGGAGGTGACATTATTAATATAGTGAGCAAGAATGCGCTTGTCTCCGGTCCAAACAACGCGGGATATGGGTCAGCAAAGGCTGCTCAACTTCACCTCACCAGGCTCAATGCGGCAGAATTGGGTCCGGACAAGATCAGGGTTAATGCCATAAATCCAGATGCTGTGATAGCCGACAGCAAGATCTGGGCTGGGGCATGGGCCGAGGGAAGGGCCAAAGCCTATGGTGTCAAAGTGGAGGACTTACCTGCTTTCTACGCCAGCCGGACATTATTAAATGAAATCATTCTGCCTGAAGACATTGCCAATGCCTGCTTCGCTCTGGTCGGTGGGTTGTTGAACAAGTCAACGGGAAATGTTGTGAACGTGGACGGTGGTATTGCAGCAGCTTTTGTAAGGTGATATGATTCGTCTGGCATTTAAGATGAGACTATTTCCTGGAATGGAAGCAGAGTACCAGAAAAGACATGACGAGATCTGGCCCGAATTGAAACGTCTTTTAAAGGATACTGGCATCGAGGACTATTCCATTTTCCTGGATGAGAAGACCAGTGACCTGATTGGTGTTCTCAAAGTGAAGGATTCACAAGCCATGGAATCTTTGCCTGATCATCCGGTGATGAAGAAATGGTGGGGTTATATGATGGACATTATGGAAACCAATCCGGATCATTCGCCTGTCAGCATACCATTAAAGGAAGTCTTCCACATGCTATAATTTTCAACTATGCTTATCGAGGCAAACCGAATTCAGGAACACGATCGCAGGCAATTGCTATCCCACGAGGCACAGTTGGATTCGGCCAGAAAATTCATACCAGGAGCTTCTGTAGTAATTGAAAGACTTCGTGAATTTCAGGTGGCCATACCCAGTTGGGCGCTGGGCACAGGGGGCACGCGGTTCGGGAGATTTCCCGGAGGAGGGGAACCTCGAAGTCTCGAGGAAAAACTTCAGGACATTGGGTTGCTTCACGCGCTGAACCGGTCCAGTGGATCCATTTCCCTGCACATACCCTGGGATATTCCTTCAGACCCTGAACGGATCAAGACACTGGCCAAAGGTCTCGGTATCCGGTTTGACGCAGTCAATTCGAACACTTTCCAGGACCAGCAGGGGCAGGCGTTAAGCTATAAGTTTGGATCTCTTCACCATGTGGATCAGGCTGTGCGCGAACAGGCAATTGCGCATAACGTAGAAGTGATCCGACATGGCGTGGCCCTTGGATCCGATGCCATCACCGTGTGGTTGTCCGATGGCTCCAGCTATCCGGGGCAACTTAATTTCCGTAAGGCATTTGAACGGACGCTTGAGAGCCTGAGGAAAATCTACGCGTCATTGCCATCGAACTGGAAGATGTACATAGAGTACAAGGCATATGAACCCAACTTCTATTCGATGACGGTCGGGGATTGGGGACAGTCATTGTTGTACGCTCAGAAACTTGGTCCTCAGGCGTTCACCCTTGTCGACCTGGGTCATCACCTCCCTCATGCCAACATCGAACAAATTGTTTCCCTGTTGTTGATGGAGGGTAAGCTGGGCGGATTTCATTTCAATGATTCGAAGTATGGGGACGATGACCTGACGGTTGGCAGCATCAATCCCTATCAGCTCTTCCTGATCTTTCATGAATTGGTGGAGGGCATGGATGTGAAGGGCATAAAACATTCATCGGGATTGTCGTGGATGATCGATGCTTCTCATAACGTGAAGGACCCTCTTGAAGATCTCCTGCAGTCGGTTGAGGCTATCAAGATTGCTTATGCGCAATCGTTGCTTATCGATCAGGCAGAACTTAATCATTGTCAGCAAACCAATGATGTGACAAGGGCCCAGGAAATATTGCAGCGTGCGTTCCGTACGGATGTGAGACCACTTTTGGCAGAAGCCAGAAGGCTTGAGGGCGGTGCCTTACAGCCGCTGGATTTGTTCCGAGAGTTGAAGGTAAGAGCTTCCCTCATTAAGGAGAGAGGGACTTCTGGCGTGGCAACCGGGCTATGATGACGGTAGCGGCCATCTACGACATTGGCAAGACCAACAAGAAATTACTTTGTGTAGATGAGGCTTACAGGATTGTGCATGAAGAGTCAGTCAGAATTCCGGAAATTGTTGACGAAGACGAGGATCAATGCGAAGATCTGAGCTCCTTAACGGAATGGATACTTTCAAGATGGAATGAACTTCAATCAAGAAAGGATTTCCTCGTTAAGGCAATTAACGTCTCCGCATATGGTGCAAGCTTCGTTCACCTGGACCGTCATGGTAAAGCAGCAGCACCATTATATAACTACCTGAAACCCTATCCGTCGGACCTGTCGGACAAGTTTTATAATCAATTTGGCGAGAAGGATAAGATCTCGTTAGAAACTGCCTCACCGATCCTCGGCCATCTCAACTCTGGCATGCAGCTCTATTGGCTGAAGCACACCAGGCCGGAGATTTATGAACGAATTGCTGTCTCTCTTCATCTTCCCAACTTTCTCTCCAGCCTTTTTAACGGCAGATACGGAACTGAAATCACCAGCCTCGGTTGCCACACCCAACTTTGGGACTACAGCAAGAAAGAGTACCATGCATGGGTAAAAGCAGAGGGACTGGACCGAAAGATGGCGCCGTTGGTGCCCTATGACCATGTGGTCGGCGTGTTGAACCACTCCGCAGTTTCAGGTCCGGGCCTTCACGACAGTTCTTCAGCTCTCATCCCATACCTGGAACAATTTGAAGAACCTTTCATTTTGCTGTCTACCGGAACGTGGAACATCGCCCTGAATCCATTTAATAACCGCCCACTGACACTGGACCAACTGAGGCAGGACTGTCTTTGTTATCTTTCATACAAGTCAAAAGCCGTCATGGCTTCCCGGCTGCTCGCCGGACATTGGTATGATGAACAACTGGCCAGAATGAAAGAGTATTTTCACGTGTCATCATTGAATGAAGATGACACGGCATTTGATCCGAACTGGCAGCATGAAGGCACAGATGAGGGGTATGGGGATAAGGAACTCACGTCGCTAACTTCAGTCAAAGACGGTTATCATCAGATCGTGCAAGTACTTGTTAACCGACAATTAAAGTCGCTTAAGTTGATAATGACCGGGAACGAGAAATTCCTGTATGTCGATGGTGGATTTAGCCAGAACGATGTATTCATGAATCTTCTTGCACGAGAACTCCCCGACCTCAGGGTAGGCGCCGCCACCATTCCGCAAGCTTCTGCTTTGGGCGCAGCACTCAGCATTCATTCGCAGTGGAATTCGAATCCCAAACCGGGATCATTGGTCCGGATGAAGTTGTACGATCACTGAATCAGTTGCGATTGTCAAGATTGAACCCAACTGAGCAATAATAGAACCCCAAACCCCGTTGAATTTTGAATATTGAACAGATGAATATTGAATGTTGAAGTGTTGGAGAAGCGCGCTATAACAAGTCGATATTTTTCAATGTCCAATCAGAAATCAAGCCCACACATTAGCAAAGGCAATCGAAATCAGCAATTGAGGAATTATTATGACTTGTCCATTGGCCGCCAGAAGCCAATAGCCAGCCGCCATTAGCCGCCGTTGAATTTTGAATATTGAACAGATGAATTTTGATTGTTGAAGTGCAGGAGAAGCGCGTCGCAACAAGTTGATATTTTTCTATTTCCAATCGGAAGCCAAGATGCCCACAAATTAGTGAGGCAATCGAGATCAGCATAAGGTATTGAGGAATGTCAACTTTTCGATCACCCGCCAACAGCCAGAAGCCAGTGGCCAGCAGCCGCCGTTGAATTTTGAATATTGAACAGTTGAATATTGAATGTTGAAGTGCAGGAGAAGCGCGTAGCAACAAGTTAACTCATCCAATGTCCGCCCGAGGCTAGAAGCCAGTGGCCAGTACCTGTTCTAAATATCCGCCAGCACCCTCTTACTCTCCTGCTGAATCAACTTGTTGAATTTGGCTTCCATGCGCCTGAAAGACGTGAGCGCTTTCTTTCCTTCTTTTGTAAGACTTGCCCCTCCTCCGTGCTGGCCCCCTTTGTGGAGAAGGATGTAGGGAGCCTTGCCTTTGCTGTTGAGCACCGTAATCATGCTCCAGGCTTTCTTGTAAGAGAGCCCCATCAACTTGGCGGATTGCGCGATCGAACCGGTGGATTCGATTCCCTCCAGGAGCTCGGCAGGCCCAGGCCCGAAGAATTTTTTGCCGCCGATGTCAACCCAACAGCGAAACCTGATTTCCTTTATTGTGCTACGCATAACCAGTACCGGAATTACTCAATTTAATCTAAAAGATGGGTAAATTATTGATATGAGAACCTGTTCCGGGCACTTTGGGTTACTATCCATAATTCTTTCAGATAAAAGAACGTTAAATCAGAAATCAATTTTATGACCAAAACCTTAAGATCAATCGTTTTACTGGCTTTATTCTCATTCTTCATCATGAGTTGCTCGAACAATTCGGGACCTTCTGCAACCACAGGCGTGTCCCTGACCATGTCGGCGACAACTCCTACCGGCACCACTACCATTAATGGCAGGGCGGCAACGGTGTCGACCACATCCGTGACCCTCTCTGATGTGAAAGTGAATGTCAGGGATATTCATTTTGATTATGACCATGAAGATGAGCACTTCAAAAAAGACTCTGCTTATCATGACGACGGACAACAGAAGCTGAAAGGCCCATACATTGTTGATTTGTTGAATGGCGGCGCCTTTGCTGATCAAATTATTGCGTCACTCAACGTGCCCAATGCAAAGTATGAGCGCGTTAGCTTCAAGGTTGCACCCAGCCTGGTGGATGGCGATATGAAAGGAAAGTCCATTTCAATCACAGGTACGGTGGGCACCAAGCCATTCGTCTTCTGGCACAATGGTGACACCCGTTTTGGAGCCAAGTTCAATGACAGTACATCTTTGGCAGCCGCCGGCTCAGCAGTTAAGTTGGCTATTCATCTGGAGATGGATAGAATCCTCAGCGCAGTCAACGGCGGGGTGGACCTTTCACTGGCGAAGGACGGAAACAACGACGGTACCATCTCCATCTATCCCAATGACCCGGATGGCAATAGCGATTTGTCTGACAAGATTTTCTGGCTGCTCCGTCACCGTCTCCACTGTGAGAAGAAGAAGGACTGATCAAAAGAGCATTCAACCAAAAGGGCCTCCGGGCCCTTTTTTTATTTCAACGGTCTAAAACACTCATTACCCGGCTTCGAAGGCTGATTCAAATCTTCATAACTTCACTTTGCCTAAACCAACATTAAGTCTTATAGTAGAATGCCCAATGGAAGTCCAAATCCCTGAAATGCGGGCTGGTAGTAAGCCTGATGCCCGAGTTTCACAAATCCCCCACTTAATTGAAGACGCTTCCCAGGTAGCGGATGCCATCGTGCGTGAAAGAACTGAACAACGTCTGAAAATTATCCTGATGGTCCTTAAAGTCGCGGTAGTGGCACTCTGGCTTATACCGGCTCTCCTGTTGTTTTATTTTGGAGAAAGGCTCCTTTTCACAGAGGTGAGTCTCTTTCTTGGCGGTTCTGTTATGGCAGCGTGCCTTCTTTCCGGAAAGAGATGGATACCACAATTGAGTTCTCAGATTGAACGGAATATCAGGCACGAACTGAACTGGATCTGAGGGATCACGCTTACTGGTACGTGGCAACTGCTTCTACGGAAAATAATCCGTATTGAATTCTGAACCGTTTGATTTCCTCTTGCCCCGCCCGGAATACCCAGGTTAATATAGCGAAATCGTCGACAAAACCCGCCCCGATCAAATAGTCGGGTATCATGTCCATGGGGTTGACAAAGTAGATCAATGCCCCTGACAGGATCAGAAGCAGGCGCGTGGAACGCATGCGGTATCGGCCCAGAGCGTGCTCTCTCAGCATCTTACCGGCGGTAAACAGATCTGTCTTTATTAGTTGCCATTGAGCCTGATTCCATTTGGTTGAACGAACTTTCTGTACCACCTGGAGCAGCAGGGCAATGCTTCTGCCTCTGTTGCCTGTAATGGCAGAAGCCTTGCGGATGGCCCACATAAATGGTGTCGGAATGGCTTTCATACTCGTCTTTAACGCGGGTTTGCCATAAAATGGTTCCCTAGTTGGAAAGTGAGTAAATGATCCAGATGATGACCAATCCAAAAATAATGGCCAGTGCAATCTTGGCAGCACTCCAGGGACGCTCACCCTGCACCTCACCCGTTCGGGCATTCACGAGAAACCGGAACACTTTGCCTTTGAATCTGAAGGCGCTGATGTAGACCGGAAGCAAAACATGCTTGAAGGTGATTCGGGTGTGTCTTGTTTGTGAACTTGTGATTCGCTGCTCGTCGCCACCGATATTGCTTCTGACCAATTGTTCTATCCGACCTGCCATTACCTCCCTGGCGAGGTCAAAACCCTGCGGCAACGTGACCTGGTATTTCTCGCAAACAAAACCACTAAGGAATTTCTCATTGAATGCGACGAGGTTCTGAAGATCCCACGGCTCCAGTTTGGTTACATAGTTGCGCGGGACGGAATTGGAGGCGCAGACCAGAACATCATCAAAAAAGTGATTCACACTTCCCGATACAAAGTTCCAGCGCGTATTTCTCACCTGCCGGGTCTTGCTCACCGACTTGCCATTTTCATTTGCAGTGTAGTGCTCAGTGGTATAGTAGTAGATACCCTGTTGACCAGAATAGTCTGTGTCCGTCTGGCTGTCGAAGGTCCAGAAGGGCAGATAAACTCCCTTGAAATGGTCCGTTTGCAACACTGCTTTCTGTAGATCTGATGGTGCAAACCAAAGTTTGTCTATCCACTTCTTGAATTCACGCTGAGCCGCGGGGAGGTCAAGCCCGAAAGGTAGCAGAGACTTTGGCTTGATCATGGACTCCTTTGACGCATTCACTACCACAAGCGGGGTAGCGCAGTAGGGACAAAGGGTGGCCGTGATTTTGGGATCGACTGATGAGATTGCACCACATCCCTCGCATTTCACTGCCGTAATGGTAATTTGTTCCTGGGCATCCGGTTGTTGCGAAAGATGCTTTTCGTAATCCAACTCTTCAATGGGTCCGGATGCCTCCTGTGCGATATCATTGGTTGTGCCGCAGTATTCACAAACCAGTTGTGTTGTACCGGGTTTGTATTTAAGGGAAGCACCACATCCCTTGCAAGGGAAGGATGCAGTGTCTGGAATCTTTGTTTCAGTGATGTCCATTAGGAAGGGATGGGAGGAGGGGTATTTGCAAAGAGCCCCTGCAGTTCAGCCACCTGGCCAGCTGCGGTCCAGGCAGCCATCCCCTGTTTCCACACCAGCGTCTCCCTGGTCAGCTGGTTTTTGGCAACCAGCCCCTGGAGCGCATTGAGATCAAGAGGGCCTGTCTGCTGGCCGTTCACAGCGACAAAGAACGCTGCTGTCTGAGGAAGCGGTGGAGGTCCCTGTTGAGCTGGGGGATTGCTGGCAAACATATTTCCCATCTGGCTGCTCATGGCGTATCCCATACCCATTCCAACTCCGGCACCAGCCAGTCCGCTGGGATTCTCAGCAGCCTTCTCAATGGCCTTGGCAGCCTTTAATTGAGCCAGCCGGCCGATATCAATCTTGTTCAGTCTGCTCAGTTCGAATATCTCCTTCTTGATTTCGTCAGGCATGGAAACATTCTCTATAAGGAACTTCGTGAGTGTAAGGCCATATGCATTAAACTCGGGCTCCATGAGCCCCTGGATAAGTGCAGACACTTCATTCAGTTTGGCGGCATAGGTTTCCACGGGGAGATTCGCTTCTCCGATGGCGTCGGTGAAGCGCGTAACAATCATGCTCTGCAGTTGCTGATTGATCTCTTCTGTCGTGAAATTCCCGTCTGTGCCGACGACCTCTTTGATGAATAGGCTGGGGTCTTTAACCCGAAGGACATAGGTACCAAAAGCACGAATCTCCAGCATGCCAAACCGCTCGTCAGACATTGTAATCGGGTTCTTCGTTCCCCACTTCTGATCGGTGAAATTCCTCGTGCTGACAAAATATACTTCGGCCTTAAAGGGGGAGTTGAATCCATATTTCCAGCCTTGCAGTGTTGAGAGAATCGGAAGGTTTTTGGTATTGAGGGTGTAGGTGTCCGGCATGAATACATCTGCCAGTTTTCCTTCACTAATGAAGACGGCAGCCTGTCCTTCCCTGACCACCAGTTTGGCCTCATTCTTGATTTCATTTCCGTACCGTTCGAAACGGTGAACGATGGTGTTATTGCTGTCATCAAGCCATTGGATGATATCAATAAATTCACCTTTGATTTTGTCTAAAATTCCCATAGTGCAGTTTGATGTAAGTTGTAGCGGAAGAGTTTAAAATTAAATGTTCGGGATGAGAAATGCTATGATCCCGAGCACCTTGTAGTCTCAAGGCCCGCTGAATATCCGCTCATTCTTCCGGCTGCACCGGGATTCTCAGTGTAAATGTTGACCCTTGTTCCGGGAAGCTGGCAAATGAAATTGTTCCGCCCAGCAACTCCACGTAGCGCTGAACGATATTGAGGCCCAGACCGGTACCCTGGATATTGGAGGTGTTGCGCGCCCTGAAAAATTTGGTGAAAATGTGCTTTTGTTCTTCTACCGGGATGCCAATGCCATTGTCTTTGATTGCCACAGTCATGTCGCCGCCCGAATGACAGGCCTCAAGCAGGATTTCCTTTCCTTCACTTGAGTATTTGATGGCATTGGATAGGAGGTTCAGCAATACATTCTTCAGAATTTTCTTGTCCTGGTACACATTGGTGTCACCTTTCCGGTTGACCGTAACAAATTGACCCGGTCGCTGCATGCCCTTCACTTCTTCCACCACATCTTTGACAAATTCCGAAAAGTCAAACCAGTCTTTGTTGATCTCTACCTTCCCTTGCTCAAGTTTGTCAAGGGACAAAAATTCATTCAGGATATCGACGAGATTTTTTACAGAAGACTTTATCCTTGCAATGTGCTTTTTCCTGTTAGCCTCGTTTTCGGGACCGGCATATTGATCCACCAGGTATACGCTGGAAAGAACGGCACTCAGCGGTGTACGGAATTCATGTGATGCCATGGAAACGAACCGCGACTTCATGTCACTCAGTTCCTTCTCTTTTTCCAGTGATTGGGTTAACTCCAGTGTCCTTTCTTTGACCAGCTTCTCCAGTTGAATATTGATGGTGTGCCGGTCGTGAATGTCGGCACAAGACCCGACATACCCTGTAAAGGTACCTCCGGGTGAGAATACCGGCCGCCCCCGATCCAATATCCATCGGTATTTTCCATCAGAGCGCCTTAATCGGTATTCAATTTCAAATTCAGATTTTTTTTCAAAAGCCTCCTGCTGGATTTTTTTACACCGGTCGGCTTCCCCTGGATGAATCCCCTTCATCCAGCCATTCTCATACTCCTCTTCAGCAACGCGACCTGTAAACTGCAGCCAGGTGGAATTGAAGTAGTTCCTGACATTCCTGTCGTCGGCGCTCCAAATCATCACCGGAGAGTTCTCCGCCATATTCCTGAACCACGACTCGCTGTCTGCTATTATTTTTTGTGCCTTGAGCTGCTCGGTGATATCTTCCACTGTACCTACGTATCCGTGGAGTGAGCCATCCTGATTCTTGATCGGATTGGCTTTGAGCTCGATCTGAAGCAGTTGACCCGTTCTTCTGTTTCTGACTGAAATGTTCTGAGAAATGGGTGTGGATGATCGAATGGCACCGATCCAGACCAGCTTGAGCCCCTCCCGGTCTTCCGGGGGGATTACATTCATCCAGCCCATACCTAAAGCCTCAACACGGGTAAGCCCAAGAATTTCGCTCAACTTGTCATTGATGAAGAGAAGATCACCGTTGTAATCTGTATGAAAGATACCTATCGGGCTCATCCTTGCAAAGGATTGAAACCTGTTGGAGATTTCGGAAAGCTGCAGTTCTGTCCTTTTCTTGTCTGTAACGTCGACCATTGCCGTTAGCAGATGATCGACCCCATTCAAGGGGACGACTTCGGAAGAAAGCAACAGGTTGCGGGGAGTTTTATCTTTGGTCAATGCGACTACTTCCCGGTTTCTTACAGAACCTTTTCTCTTGATTTCTTCGATGATGGCATCTGTTTCAGGATTGTTTAACCGGGTACCGAGTTCAAGGGATGTCTTGCCTATCGCTTCTTCTCGTGTATACCCAAATGCGCTGGTAAAACTTTCGTTCACATCCACGATTTTCAGGTTGTCCATCCGGCTGATGATTTTAATGCTTGGACTTGAAGTGAAGACTTTTGCAAACCTTTCTTCGGATTGCCTCATGAGATCCTGAACGCGCTGACTTTCCGTTATATCCTGAAGCGTGCCGTAGAACCGCCGGCTGGGTAAGCCCGACTGACCGGAGCCTGCGTTGGCTATGTGGTGAACATACCTTATTTCGCCATTTCCCCTGATGATCCTGAAGATACTGTCCGTGGGAGTCAGGGTAGTAAGACTTTCGCGAAGCCTTCCGGACACCACTTCAAGATCGTCCGGATGAATGAGCTTGAGAAACTCTTTGAGTTCGGGGTGTATCTTGTCAGGACTTACGCCAAGGATGCGGTAAATCTGATCGGACCAAAAGAAGGAGTTGGTGTCAAGATTGAATTCGTAATGACCGATTTGTGCAGCGGATTCAGCCTCGCGGAGCCGGTTTTCATTATCCAGCAACTTCTTATCACTTATCTTTTTGAAGTAAACTATGACCGCCATCACCCATACGACACCCAGTGAGATCATTCTTCCAACAATAGCGTCATGCTCGTCGCCGGCAGGTGGCGATAAATAGTACCCCAGGGGCGATAGAATGGAAAGTGCAAGGCACAGGATCACAACTGACAGGAGGTCCTGATAAAGCAGGCCAAGTGCCATCAATACTGCGTATATGGCGCCATCTCCCATGCCTCGTTCAGTGAAGCAGTCGACGCCAAATAGGGCGCCTGCAAGTATCAGACTGGTACTTAGCTTGATCCAACGGATGCCATACCTTTTCTCCATTGCTTCAGTTCAACACACTGGTGTTTGAAGTCAGAAAGTTTCACCCTCGCCGTTAGAATCTGTCTGACCGATGTCATTCGTTTATGGTGACCTGCGTCATGATTCCTCAAATTGACTGATTTGCTAGGAAAACTGGCGTGGCAATTTGTTATCTTATGTAAAACCAGCCTAAATATGATTTCGTGAGCATTCCATTTGATCAGGGCGTGCATACTGTATCAGCTTCTGCTTTCGGCATGTAGCCCGTCAGTTTAGTTTGACAGCAGCCCGTCGGCCACCTTCTCAAGGTATCGTTCATTTGCTCTCCCTCCACGCCAAGGCACCATACCAGTTTCAATCTTCTCTGATGGTATTACTCGACGAGTTGATCGAAAGGAGTATAGTGGCGGAGATGAAAAGCAGAAAATTGGAGGTTGACACCAAAGCGCCTGATTTGATTGCTAAGTTTCACCTTATTGTGGAAAAGAGGGAGGATATCATCTCGTATCTGAATAGCTATTACCCTGGATTCTGGCCCTCCTTTCCCATGCGTTATCCCTACTATGGTCCCTTTACCTACCAGCCCAATCTATTACAAACAAGGCACTTTAATTATTGACGTTTTTGAGAGGGAAAGATCACACTGACATAGAGAGGCTGGTGTCGCCGTATTAAGTTTGAGAAAAATCTTCCGGAACTGGTTCAACGGATTTTCTCAAATTACGCTGTTCCGAAAGCGGCTTAGGGAGCCTTGCGGTTGCGACAAAGAAAAAAGACCAAGTGTCCAACTTGGTCTTTTACCCAAACCAGAATCCTGTGTTAGAAGGTGATAGTCCCAATCACCATACAACCTTGCGGATCCATGAAATGATTCTTGCAGGGCTTCTGTGGAGCGCTTGATTTTCACACAGTTGGTCCCGCAGATCCAAAGCAAAGGAAGCCGAGAACCTTCTCTGACACTATGATCTTGGTCATAGTATTCAAAGACTTTGGTTACTGCGAATTCAGCCCCGTTTTTCAAAGTCCATATTAAAGGACTAAAAAGTCGTCTTTTGGCCTGATGCGGGTCATATGGCCAATTTCCGCTTCACTATACCTTGGCCCCTGGATTTGGGATGTCGTTATGATCAAGAATTCACCCAAGGAACTTGCCGAGTATTCCGATGGTCTTTGCCTGTCATTGGTCATTCCTACTGTCCGGTACAGGTCCCTGAGATTATTCAACATAAGAAAAATCCGACAGGCAATGGAAAGGGCAAGAGCCAGGATGATGGCAGAAGGATATTCCCCCGTGGAGGTGGAAACACTCCTTCTGAAATTGTATGAACTGGATGCGGGATTGGCAGGAAGGAAATTAGGCAAAGGTGTCGGTTTCTATGTTTCAAAAGATGTCGGCGAAGTGGTTCTTTTTCCATTTGAGGTGGGCGAGAAGATCAGAACCGGAACCCATTTTGAGAAGGCAGAGCTTGCAGCACTGATGAGATTTCAGGCCACCTATTTTGTTGTGCAGCTCTATTCAAATGAAATCCACCTTTTTCGCGGAGGTGACATGGCATTGGAAGAGGTACATGATCACGAGTTCCCCATGAAGCTGGAGAAGCCTTCAGTCTCAAAGACTGGAACCCCCGGTACAAAAGCAGCGCAACGGGGAATATTGGCACTGTACGAAGAAGCCGGCCGAATACTCCTGCAATACATTAACCCTGATGCTCCGATGATTGTCTGCGGCTCAAATGATGAAATCGCAGCTTTCCGCAGCGTAACCAATTGCGAGTACTTCATCGCAGCCACAAGGAAAGGACACTTCAGGAGGAAACCAGGCCCAGACCTTTGCAAAGAATTCACTGTAGAAGCTTACCGCTACAGGAGCAAATCGCTCCCTTCTTCAAAGACCTGGCGCCAGGATTGAATCATCCCGGTCGCCAAATTCCAATATCAATTGGCTTATCTTTAAACCGGCTGCCGCTAATCCTGTTTTATCATGACAAGCCGGATCATCACAAGGACTATTTGGATTTTGTCCTTCACGAGTTTGTTCACCGATATGGCCTCAGAGATGCTGTATCCGGTCATGCCATCTTACCTGGTGAGCATTGGATTCAACATTGCCATCATAGGGTTGCTGGAAGGATTGGCAGAGGCCACTGCCGGATTGAGCAAAGGATATTTTGGAGCATGGTCTGATCGGAAGGGCATACGCGTACCTTTTGTAAGAATGGGTTACACCATGAGTAGCGCCGCCAAGCCATTGCTGGCCTTGAGCAGCCAGACCATCTGGGTGTTTCTTATGAGAACAATGGATCGGCTGGGAAAAGGGGTGCGTACCGGCGCAAGGGACGCCATGCTGGCCCAAGAATCGACTGCCGAATCAAGGGCCAAAGTGTTCGGATTTCACAGATCCATGGACACAGCCGGTGCTGTACTGGGACCCCTGCTGGCATTGCTGTTTCTTCACTTTTATCCGGAACGTTACATTACTCTGTTTCTCATAGCGATCTTGCCGGGGGTAGTCACGGTCGTGTCGACCTTTCTGTTGAAAGATGACTTGACTCCGGCAAAGGTCCAATCTGGGACTGGCGTTTCATTCTCTTATTTTGTGAACCACTGGAAAGAAGGTTCTCACGACTACAGAAGACTGATGACAGGACTCATTTTTTTTGCCCTTCTTAACAGCTCTGACATGTTTCTCCTCTTGCGGGCCAAATGGGCGGGTCACTCTGATGAAGCAGTCATCCTGCTTTATGTTGTATATAATCTTGTATATGCACTGTTGGCATACCCGGCCGGCTGGCTCGCCGACAGATTTGGCATCAAACTCATGTGGATTACAGGCTTATTGATTTTCACTGTAGTCTATACCGGATTCGTATTTGCAGGGAATATATATGAGTATGCGTTGCTGTTTGCTCTTTATGGAGCTTTTGCTGCCTGCTCAGAGGGGATTTCCAAGGCGTGGATATCGCTTCTGGTAAGCCCAGGACAAACCGCTACGGCCATCGGATCTTTTGCCGGTCTGCAAAGTATTGCTGCTCTTCTGGCCAGTGCCACGGCAGGCATTGCCTGGACTTTGCTGGGCAGTTCTTCGCCATTCCTGATTACAGCAGCTGGTACCTTTGTGCTTCTTATTTATTTTGTAAGACTCAGGGACCCTCACATTGTAAAAGGATACTCTTCCGGAAAGGGCAACCCTTCCGATTGAACATGGAGCGGATGCAAAGGTTTGCATCTGTCAAAGAAGAGAAAAGCATCGTATTGATAAGGCAGGATGCCTTTCAGGTAGAGATCGTCGATCTGGGAATGGTCTATAATGGAACAGTTATTCCTCTGCATAATCTCCGTATTGATGAACGCCTCCAAAGCCAAATCCTTAGTCAATAACCACTTATTTGAAGGTCCGCTTGCATGAAGGAGACCTTCCCAACTGGATGGGTTTGCTGCCGGAACATCATAGACAATCGGATGGGCACCCCATTTCGGTGCACCGAGACTTGAGCCACTGTATGAGCCCATTCCTATGAGTCGCACATTCTCCTTGACAAACTGTTTTCTGATCCGCTCACCAAGACTAATAAGATTTTTCATTCTTGATTGGGTTGCCCTGGTGTCGCCGACTACGTTATTATGCGCCCAAATAACGCCTTTGGATTGCGGACCATGATGGGAGAGAATTGAGGACAGCGTATCCACAAGATGTTCGGAGCGAAGGTTCCATGCAGTAACGCCACCTGTGAGCATACCGCAGAAATATTTCCGCGCCACGTCTTCTTTCAATGATCCATTCTGGATTGTTCCGATCATCTGAGATGATCTCAGGAGGTTTTCAATCAATTTCCTGACAAGTGCTTCATCTCCGGAAAACCCATTTGCCCTGTCATTGTTACAGGGGTAGCACATTTCGAAGGCGTCAAGTAAATGATGGGCTTTCTCCATATCAACAGGATATTTCTTTTCTGCAAACCGGCAGAGTATTTCCATTGCCGCCCTTTGATCATATCGATCAAGACCGTAGAGGGCAATTGAACGATCTGGATTGAGACGGAGGTGGTCAGCCATCCATTCGCCCATAGCCACTATCTCCCAGTTTGCCAGAGGCCAGGCTGGCCATCTTTCTTGTTTAAGTGCGTCCGCGGCAGAAGTTGCAGCCCCTTTTGCGCCCTTGATGTAGCGATTTAGTGCAGTGCAATCGTCCCAGTCCTCTTCCAGGGCAACAAAATCAAATCCCTTTTCACGTATCAGCCGTTGTGAGATCAACGTTCGCCATTGGTAAAATTCGTGTGTCCCCCTGTCGGCTGCCCCAAGCACTACAATCCTGGCATTGCCAATGGATTCAATGAGGGGACCAAGATCAATGGCTGAACGCAGTTTTCTGGACTGCTCTCTGATGGTTCTGATCATTTGTACTTCTTCCGCGGGTTGCTGAAAAGGACGGGGCTGATGGTGGAATTGATTGTTTTGCACAGAGAAAAAAAATCTGGTCGGTAGCACAAAACTACAAGTCACGGTTATGGCCTTAAATGACGTCAGTCAGATCGGGTGCTGACTCTGGTCGGTCCTGACGAATATCATGAAGGTGCAGTACATAAATTATTTCGACCTCTTCGACCGGTAAGGACCTTTGTATGGACACAATACCGTCAAACATATGTTCCGTGATAGAAAAGATGCAGGTGAAAAGCTTGCGCAGGCTTTAATGAAATATGAAAATCAGGGGGTAATTGTAATCGGCATCCCAAGGGGAGGCGTGGAAGTTGCCTATCACGTGGCTCATGCCCTGAATGCGGACCTGTCCATGATCATTTCCAGAAAACTGGGTCATCCTGAAAACCCGGAATTGGCCATTGGGGCTATTGCAGAAGATGGAAGCCTTTACCTTTCCGACTTGGCGGAATCAGTAAGCCAGGGAGATCTGTACAAGGTCCTTTCAGCGGAACGTGGGGAAATCAGAAGACGAATACAGGAATTGAGAGATGGCAGGCCGCTGCCGGATTTGGCAAACAAGGTGGTAGTACTTGTGGACGATGGAATTGCAACCGGCGCAACCATTTATGCAACCATCAAATTGTGTCGCAATCAGAAAGCCGCAAAAGTGATTGTAGCAGCTCCTGTTTCAAGTTCTCAATCCATGGACAGGCTTCGCAAGCTTGTTGATGAAGTCTGTATTCTTGAAATTCCCGAAATGTACTGGGCAGTTTCTCAGGTCTATAAGAGCTTCACGAATCTTGAGGACAGTGAAGTAAAAAATATTATGAAGCAATGGGAGATGGAGCACGTCCATGAAATTCGGTCCTGAGCCACAGACATGCCATTTCTAAGGTTGTAAGCCGCGAAACCTGATTTTATCCTGAACTATTGGGGCATTGGCAGTTCCTCGGGCCTGGGGCTTGGCGTTGTGAGAGGCTCTTCCTCTGGCTTAATTTCTGGCCGATCGGGTTGACGTATTGGGGGCTCCGGAAATTGCGGCGGGGGTTCGGTCGGAGGTGGCGGTACTTCTTTCGGCTTGGGATTGGTCTTCATATCCAGTCAAACCTAACCAAGGTTGCACGTCCAGATCGGGCTCTCCACGTGATTGACAACTGATTCTGCTATGCTGCCCTTAAAGAGATGAGCCAGGCCTTTTCTGCCATGAGTGCCCATTGCGATGATGTCAGCTTTGACCTCCTTGGCGAAGGCGAGGATGCCCTCCTGTTCGAGTGTGTGACTTCTGAAATTCAGAGTGTAACGCTCGAGTTTATAATTGCGGGCAAATTCTTCGAGGGCCGCGTTGGCCTCTTGTTCGCGCCTGAAGTGGTTCGGTGTGTTGACAAGCAGTACATGAAGAGTAGCCTGGAAGAATTTCTGCAAGTCTTTCACTCTTTCAATAAACTGTTCCTGTCCGGGTTCCAGGCCATTGGGCAATACAATATTTCGTACGGAGCCGACTGAAATCTTGTTTCGGATGGCAAGTACCGGAACCGGAGAGAGGCGGACAATTTTTTCGGTATGTGAGCCAATAAAAAATTCTTCCATCCCCTTCGCACCGTGAGTACCCATTACTATCAGGTCAATGTTGTTGGCCTTCACATAAGCCTGGATTCCCTGTATGATATAACCTCTTACAGACTTGAATTTTACTGTAACGCCTGACGGCTGCGTGACGGCATTCTTCATCTTTTCAAACTCCTGCACCGCTTGTTCCTCCATCTCAGAAAAGACCTTGGGATCTATTGGGTAGGGGCCCATTCCCATCGTGGAGTCGACTACAACCGGAAGCTCAACAAAATGTACGACATGAACCTCACCGTTGGAGATGCCAGCCAGTTCAACTGCAAATGTAAAGGCGTTTCTCGCTGGACCGGAGAAATCGCAGGGGACCATGATACTTTTCATTGCCATAATTTCTACTGAAAAGTAGCTAGCCTGACCTCCATAACCCCATGATCAATATCAGGGGTGCCTTTGACTGTTATCATGGGGATGCCGGCCACATAATGCTTGTTTTATGTAGCGTCCGGGGCATTTCTCACAGGTGCTCCGCCGGAAAAACATGAATCGGCAAAACAATTCCAATACCTCTTCGCCGGCCACAATTCTGGTGATCGAGGACAATACTGAAATGAGGGAAAACATTTCAAGTATTCTTCAGCTTTCCCACTACAAGGTTATCAGCGCGGAGAACGGCAAATCCGGAGTGGAACTTGCCCAGAAGCACTTGCCGGATCTTGTATTATGCGATGTGATGATGCCGGAATTGGACGGCTATGGCGTTATTCATATTCTCAGGCGTGATCCGGCTACCGCCAGTATACCTTTTGTATTTCTTACAGCAAAGGCGGATAAGGCTGACTTCCGGGCTGGCATGAACCTTGGCGCGGACGATTATATCACCAAGCCTTTTGACGGCCTGGATTTACTGAAAGTTGTAGAGGTAAGGCTTAAGCGTGACAAGTTGTTGAGAACCAACTTTACCAACGACCTCGGCGATGTCAACAGTTTTTTCAGCCAGGCCAAGGAGTTGAAGGAGTGTCAGAAGCTTTCTGAAAACAGACCCTCCAGAAAATTCAAGAAGAAGGATCTCATCTTCATGGAAGGACAGACACCCAATGACGTTTATTTCATAAGCAAGGGAAGCATCAAGACTTATAAGATCAACTATGACGGTAAGGAATTGATCACCGGCATCCACAAGCCTGGTGATTTTCTTGGCTATGTTGCTTTGCTGGAGGAGAAACCATACAATGAAAATGCGGAAGCGCTTGAAGATGCCGAATTGCTCATCATCCCGAGAGAGGATTTCACATCATTGATCTATTCCAGGAAGGACGTTGCTAGAAAATTTATCAAATTGTTATCCAACAATCTTGAAGAAACCGAGAATCGCCTGCTGGAACTGGCCTACCAATCCGTGAGGCAGCGTGTAGCCAAAGCGTTGCTGAAAATTCAGGCGCAGACTTCCACTCTTCAAGGCGTAATTACCGTTGCCAGGAAGGATATTTCCAATTTGATTGGAACTGCAACGGAATCGTTGAACCGTACATTGGCGGACTTCCGTGATGAGGGTTTGATTGAAATCTCGGATGCGGGATTGAAAATCCTCAACCGGGATAAGCTGGAAAGACTGCTGCAGTAAGTAAGTCTCTGGTTACCGATAGCATTACCGGAAACCAGAAACCTGAATATGCGACAATCTAGAATTCATTGTGAATCACACCTTTCTTATGTGAGCCTGAATAACTTACCTCAATGTCATTGCCCCATTTGGTAAGGTGTGTGCCCAGTAATTTGAATTTGGCATCCAGTTCCTCCTTCGTTACGGGCTCACTCTTTTCCAGCCGCTTGGCCATGGCTTCAATTTCACCGAGAAGGGCATTTTCTTCTGCATCAAATTCGTAGTGGTGGTAGTTTACCATACTCCGGATGGAGGCAACAGCCTTCATCAACTCCTTCCCTGCGTCTGGGCCTTTGACATTGAATGAAATGCTTTCTGTCACATTCATATGCACACCGGCGAGGGCATTGCCTGCCCGTGCAAAGAAGTAATTGAGTTCATCAAGACCGTCCACTTTGTCAGATTTGACATTATTCTGCAGTTCACGCAATTCAGAAATGGAGTTGTCCAGGTTCTGCTGGAATTTATCGCTCGACAATCCCTTGATGCTGATCATATAGTCGCAAGCCTGGCCAATAGCCTGAGCCGTTTCTGCATAATTGTTTTCTGTGAAGGCTTTGATGGCTCCCTGAAAATAGACGTCCGGCTCAATGGCCGTTGTTGATACGGTCACCTGACCCAGCGATGGTGTATCCTGGGTTGCCTTTTTGGAGGTGCAGCCGGTGAGAAGAGCCAACAGGCTTGCGACAGCCAAAGCGGCTTTCAGAAAATTGAAGGTTTTCATGACAATGATGATTTGCTGTGATTCAAAGTTAGAATCAAAAGAATGGCGTCTACATGATGGGCATCATGCGGAGGAAACGATGTTAGTCAGAAGTCAGTTGGTCGTTTCAGTTGGCATGAGTAGGGATGATCACCAGCGGAACGTCTGCATGGTCAATCAACTCCTGAAGGTTGTCTTTGCTCCCGAGGGCCATTTTCTTGCTCAGTACGACCATGGAGAGATTCCCTTTTCTTACGTGCTCCTGCACCCGGTCATTCATGAAGCCAACTTCTGACCTGAAATCGTAGGTTACGTGTGCGTCTTCGAGAAGGCCCTTGGCAATCTTTTCGAAATTTTTTGCGGCATCCTGATCGATGTTCTTCTTCATCTGTACCAGATCTTCCTTCCGATTGAGCACATTGAGACGGTAAGGATAGATAATAGTTACATGAAGGTGCTGCTGGTGCGCCAATTGTGCTGCCCATCGGAGCGCATCCAGACTAGGTTCTGAAAAATCAATGGGGCAAAGAATCGTATTGCCAGGTAGGTGGAGAGTATCCTCAGTTCCTTTCATTTTCACAAACGTAAAAGATGCTTCCAAGCCTGTTTAGCGGCTTTTGTCATGCAAAAGACTGATTTTTGTCATATTTTGTAGGTCGATTGAATAGTGCTGCATCATGAGTAATTCCTTTGAACTCTCGGTGGTTTCTAGTGAAGCCTTCAGGGAGATCTTCCAAAGCATGACGGAAGGCATTATTGTGGTGGGGCGGGCTGGAGAAATCATTGTGGCTAATCCCGTGGCAGAAGAGATGTTCGGGTATGGGAAGAACGAATTGATGAGGCGCAGACTGGAAGATCTTCTTCCATCGCGATTTCGGACGCACCACGTTCAACTGAGAACTGAATTTCATGAAAAACCTCTGCCGCGGCGAATGGGGTATGGCAGGGATTTGTGGGCCCAAAAGAAGAACGGTGTTGAGTTTCCCGTTGAAATAAGTCTAAGCTACTCTAACTCCGGTGGTCGACCTATCGCAATTGCCTTCATCAGTGACATCAGTCAGAGGAAGAAATCCGAAATGGCCCTCAGACAGAGTGAGGAACAGTTGATACTGTATGCCACCGAATTGGAGAAAAGGGTCATGGCCAGAACAGAAGCCCTCGACTCCGTAATTTCTAAGCTGGAAAAAGAGGTTACAGAAAGGAAAAAGGCAGAAGAGGAGGTGACGAAGGCGCTTGAAAAGGAACGAGAGTTGAATGAGCTCAAGTCTAAATTTGTCTCCATAGCCTCTCACGAGTTCAGGACGCCTTTGAGCACGATACTCAGTTCAATTGCCCTGGTCGATCAATATCGGGGAAGAAAGGAATTTGAGAAGATGGATAAGCATATTCAGCGGGTTCGGAATTCTGTTTTCCAGCTTACCGGCATCCTGAATGATTTCTTGTCCCTGAGCCGTCTTGAGGAGGGTAAAGTTGAACTGAATCCCCAGGTATTTGAAATGAGTCTTTTGTTGTCCGATGTTACGGAAGAAATGAAGGCCCTTTTAAGGCCGGGACAACATATTGAAATGGAATGCCCCCAGGAAGGAATGGAGATTAAGGTAGATTCAAGGATTCTCAGAAATATTCTCTTTAACCTTCTTTCCAATGCCAGCAAGTATTCCGGAGAAGGCAAGGGGATCTGGCTGACCTGCATTTCCAACGGCAAAGGGTTTGAAATATCGGTCAGGGACGAAGGTATAGGTATTCCGGAGGACGACCAGAAACACCTGTTCGAACGCTTTTTTAGAGCCACTAACGCCAACACCATTCAGGGTACTGGCTTGGGTCTCAGTATTGTACGACGTTATGTTGAATTATTGGGAGGAAATATCAAATTTGAAAGTACTTACGGTAAGGGTAGTATCTTTGTCGTTCTAATACCCAATCAATACAATGAAGAGAATTCTGCTGATTGAAGACAACGCTGAAATACGCGAAAACACCAGCGAAATCCTTGGCCTCGCCAACTACGAAGTGCTTACCGCTGAAAATGGAAAGATCGGAGTGGAACTGGCTCAACAGGAATCGCCGGACCTGATCATCTGCGATATCATGATGCCGGAACTTGATGGTTACGGAGTCCTTCACATTTTGGGTAAGAATGCTGAAACAGCCAAAATCCCATTCATCTTCCTGACAGCAAAGACAGAAAAATCCGACATCAGAAAAGGTATGGAACTGGGTGCGGATGATTATCTCACCAAGCCGTTTGATGATACCGAGTTGCTCAACGCTATAGAGACGCGCCTTAGAAAGCATGCCATGCGCAGCAATGAATATCAGACCACTCCTGAAGGTCTCGATATTTTCATCAGGGATGCGCAAAAAGTGCTGAACCTGAAGGACCTTTGCAAGGACAAGAAGGTCAAGCAAATTAAGAAGAAGGGTGAAATTTTTTCGGCAGGGGACATGCCCCAGTTCATCTATTTTGTAAAGACCGGCAATATCAAGACCTACAAGTCTCACCCTGAAGGAAAAGAACTGATAACCAATATTTACCAGGAGAATGATTTCTTCGGGTTCGAGCCCATCCTGGAAAATGTGACTTACGAAGAGTCTGCCATGGCCTTACAGGATTCTGAGGTGGTCATGATTCCCAAGAATGACTTTCTTACCCTGCTCTACAGTCACCCTGATGTGTCAGCCGGATTTATTACACTGCTGTGCAAGAAAGTGGCCGATCGGGAGAAGCAATTGTTGAATCTAGCCTATAGTTCGGTTCGTCAGCGAACCGCAGAAGCTCTGCTGAAAGTCAATCAGCTGAAGGATGAAAGGGATAAGATCAACATTTCACGTGATGACCTTGCCAAAATCGTCGGGACCGCCTCTGAATCGGTGATTCGCGTCTTGTCCGATTTTCGGGACGAAGGCCTCATCGAAATAGAGAGCGGCAAAATCAAGGTGATACAGCCAGCCAGACTTGAGAAAGTAGTCCGCTGGAATGTAGCCCGCTGACGAAAATCAACTCAATTGGAATCTCCGCCTTCCGTCAATTCGACGTTGTGTTGCTTGCAAGCTTCCCTGACATCTGATTTCCATTTGTCGATGTTTGTTCTTGCCAGGTCCAGGTCTGCATTAGCCTGCTGAACGATAGCGGCATCCTGTTTTTCGAGTGCGATGATAAGCAGTTTAAATGCTTCCATTTGCTCGCCTGCCGCCTTCATGTATTCCTGATGCATGCCCATGACTTCAGTTGTGGCGGGCTTGATACTTTCGAGTGCAGAAGAGAAGGCTTCGTATTTGGGGATGACCGTATCCTTGAGCGTGAAATACATGATCGAGTCACCCTTGTAGTTATCGCCCACCACACCTTCATATGCGTCGATGGCTTCGCTCTCTAGGTCGCTGACTTTGCCTAATTCCACATTTACGTAGTTAAGAAGATCTTTTTGTATCGGGTCGCCTCCGCATGCTGACAGCAGAAGAGCAAAACCCATCGCCAGGGTGACTTTGGTTTTCATTTTGATTTCATGGTTAGTAATGCAAGTTCAGGGAAATTACCAATAATGCAAACTTTGAATGGTCATGACACAGGTCAGGAGGATTGACTGCGTACACAGAAATCACCCTCCAGGGGAAATAGCAAATTGAATGAAGAACGCGGTCGACGTTCAGGGAATGCAGATCTCTTCCTGTGAGGCAGCAGTGCTGTGCGTATGGGTATGACCCATCAAACTTCTTGAGATCAGCATAATCCCAAGGCTGATCAGCACCAGGGTCGTTATTCCGCGAAAGCTTATCCGGAACGTGGACATGAGCTTCTGCAGCAGGCCAGTGAAGCCCAACATGACCGGAACAGTACCCAGTCCAAACATCATCATATAGCCGAATCCAGTAGGCGGGTCTGGCAGGATAATGCAGTAACTCAATGCGATGTAGGTAAGCCCGCAGGGAAGAAGGCCATTCAGCATGCCCATCAAGAGCATAGAGGCCCGGCTTTTATTCGCCAGCATAGAACTGAACATGGATCTGATCCAGGCAGTAACCCTGTATATGCCGAAAGAAAAGAAAGGTAAATGGATCTTGCTTACGCCAATAATAGCAAGCAGGATCAGCACCATGCCAAGTGAAATGGAAAACGTTTCCTGGTATCCTGACAGCCTGAAGAACGAACCAAACACGCTGACGAAAGCCCCCATCAATCCATAGATGAATATCCTCCCTGCGTTGTAAAGCACCTTGTTCAGCAGGAGGGGCCTCCTATAGGTGGTAACGGCCAGCGCGAGCGGACTGCACATCCCCAGGCAGTGTAGGCTGCCGGCAAATCCCATCACAAGCGCTGTGTACCACATGTTATAGATAGATATTATTCTCTGTGTAGTATTCCTTTCCCCTGCTTGACCACAGCAGTTTAACCTTATAGAGACCGGCAGGCAGTTGACTTACGTCAAATCGCTGAATGTGATCGCTAACGGTTCGGAGATCAAAGCGACGGTCCAGTTTTTCATCAGAAGGTCTGAAAAGGGTCAGGCTGCCTTTTTCAAGGTTTGAGAAATCAGAATATGCGACTTCCAGTTGGCCATCCGAAATCCGCACACTGGGCCTCTCGGGCAATTGTGCGGCGTTATTCATACGGGCAATCTGTTGCTGAAAAAGAAGTTCCTCCTGGTAATAATTCCTTGATACCAGGCTGACATCTTCTCTCATGCACACCGCAGTCAAGGTGCCGATGAACAGTGCGAAGAGGATGAAAGAAACGACAATCCATTTTCCCCAATTCATAATCCGATGGTTAATGTTTTACTGATGAAGGTACGGGTCCGATAAACTTCACTTTAAGTTTTTCTATTTGTTTCTCTTTGTGGAACACGCTTACCTCCACCACAGTTTTGGCCTGAAGGATCTTATCCTGAGGTATTTTAATAAAGTACACGGATTTGGCCAGCCCTTCAGCAGGCACAACAATGGGGTTGCCGTCAGCCTTGTAAATTGAAGCCCCATTCGGTGAGAGGGCCTTTACCTCAAGTGTCATTTCTTCAAAGGTCTTGTTTACAAACTCAACATTATAAAGGTTTGTAATGGTTCCATCGTCATTTCGCTGGTACAGCGTGCCTGGAACTTTGAGGATGGTAGTCTCCACATCAGATCGTGTGATGAGGTTGAAGCTGAGAAGGGAGATAAGAACCAGGAGTACAAACGTATAACCCATTACACGTGTGGTAATGAGCTTCTGAGAGCCACTTTGCACCGAATTAAAGGATGCGTACCGGATCAGTCCGGTTGGCTTGTGAACGCGGGTCATGATCTCGTCACAGGCATCTATACAGGCAGTACAATTCACACATTCGAGCTGCGTACCGTTCCTGATGTCAATGCCGGTAGGACACACGTGCACACACCAGTGACAGTCAATGCAATCGCCGGTCTTTTTTTCCGGCTCAGCAGTTTTGCGCAGTCTTCCTCTGGGTTCGCCGCGAAGCCAATCATAGGCAACGACAATTGAGTCTTTATTGAGAAGTACACCTTGCAGTCTTCCATACGGACATACCGCGATGCATGCCTGTTCACGCAGGTAAGCAAAAACGAAGTAGAAAATGCCGGTGAAGGCTACCAGCCCGATAAACCCGGTCATATGCTCGGCCGGTGAATCCTGTACAATGGCAATGGTCTGTTCTATACCTATCAGGTAAGCCATCACGGTATGTGCAATGAGAACTGATATGATAAGGAAGATCAGTTGCTTGGCTCCTTTCTTGAGGATCTTTTCTGTCGTCCAGGGCTGCTGGGCCAGTTTGCGCTGGGCATGTGCGTCTCCCTCAATCAGGTATTCGATCTTGCGGAACACCATCTCCATGAACAGCGTTTGAGGACACATCCATCCGCACCATATCCGGCCGAACACAACAGTAAAGAGGATGACAAAGACAAAAAGCGTGATCAACGTCAGGGCAAGCAGCACGAAATCCTGTGGCCAGAAGGCCTGGCCCAGAACGACGAACTTGCGCTCAAATATGTTAACAAGCAAAAGGGGTTGGCCGCCAATCTTGATGAAAGGTCCGGCAAACAGAATGCCCAGGAGGATCAGCGTAACGACAATGCGACGCTGATGAAATTTGCCTTTTGGTTTTTTGGGATGAACCCAAATACGTTTGCCCTTAGCGTCAACAGTCGCTATGTGGTTTCTGAACTCTTCATCATATTGATAAAGATCCTGTGTGGTATCCATGTGCAGCCTCCTCCCTCATTCAGTCAATTTACTTCATCATCGCCTGCTTGGTAGTGTCTGACGGTGCCTCCTGCTTATAAAGATCACCCTGAGGTGCCTTTGGATTGGCGGGATTAGTTCCATGCAGACTCATAATGTAAAACGCCACATCCCTTACATCACCGTCATTCATCACTTTGCCCCAGGCAGGCATTCCTTTTTCCACCACACCATTTTTAATCGTGGTAAAAATGTTTTTGATGCCTCCACCATGAATCCAATAATCGTCGGTGAGATTGGGGCCAATAGCGTTGCCTCCACCGTCGGGACGATGGCAGGAAGCACAGTTGTTGCTGGTGAAGACCATCTTCCCTTTTGTGAGAATGGCCTCATCCGCAGTATACACCAAAGTTGCCGGGTCCACCGTGGCTGTTGGCTGTGAGGCCCTGTATATTCTTGCCTGCTCGGCAGCGATATTTACTTCATTCTGGTATTCGGCACTGGATAAAGGGAGATTATCGGTAACGTGATACACGATCAGGTAGACTACACCCCATACGATGGTTGTATAGAAGAGCCACTTCCACCACGGTGGCAGGTGGTTGTCAAGTTCGCGGATGCCGTCATAATCATGACCCAAATCGATGTCGACTTCCTTCGATACAGGTGTAAAATCGTTGATTTGTTGCCAGAAGGCTGCCCACCAGCCGGGTTTGGGGACATACACCTTGCCTGATTTCTCAGCCCTTTCCTTTTCGGTTTGTTCCACAAGGGTGTTCAGAATGCGCAGCATGTAGAAGGCAACCAGCATCACCAGTACTATCGTGATGAACACGAGGACGGTCACCGCGTACAAAGGCATTAAGGGGTGGTTAAATGGATCATCCATGAACGACTTGGCCGGAGCGGCTGCGTCTGTCTGTGCCCAACCTGCCATGGCGGAAAGCATCAGTGCAAAAAAGAGAACTATTTTTTTCATATCCGGTGACGTTTGGTCTTTGGTGGTGTTGATGGGATTAGGTGCCGTCTTCATGCTTCAGGATTGTTTGGCGTGTGATCAGGCGATGCCTCATCGAAAGGCATTTGTCTCATTCGTTCTATCATGTTCCGGTCTGCGGTGAAAACCCACCACAGCAGAATCAGGAAGAACAGGAAGAAGATAATGAAAGAGATGACCGGCCAAATGGCTACGTGGTTGATCCCTTGTAATACGTTGTTGTACATGGTTCTTCCGTTTATTATTTAGATGCAACTTTATCTGCCTTGATGTCTTTACCCAATCGCTGCAGATAGGCAATCAATGCCACGATTTCGGTCTCTGGGGCCACTTCAACTCCATCGGCTTTGAGACTGGCAGTAATTTCGGATGCCTGCTGATCCAGATCTGCATTGGCGTTTTGCTCATAGCCTTCTTCATAGGGCACGCCAACTGTTCTCAGTGCACGGATCTTGCCCGCAGTGAGCGACTTATCAATAGATTGCTCAAATAACCATGGATAGGGCGGCATGATTGATCCTGTTGAAACGGCATCAGGGGCCAGCATATGATTGTAATGCCAGGTATTTGAATATTTGCCACTGGTGCGGTGCAGATCAGGTCCGGTGCGCTTTGAGCCCCACAGGAAGGGGTGATCATAGACATATTCACCCGCCTTGGAATATTCACCATACCGTTCTGTTTCAGAACGGAACGGGCGAATCATTTGTGAATGGCAGTTAAAGCATCCTTCCCGGATGTAGATATCGCGCCCGTGAAGTTCCAGCGGAGTGTAGGGTTTCACACTGGCTATAGTGGGCACATTTGATTTTATCAGAAAGGTTGGTACCATTTCAACAATGCCACCGATAAGGATTGCTACCAGGGAAAGGACTGTAAACAGTACAGGTTTGTTCTCCAGTATCTGATGGTGCCATCCACCACCCTGTTTGGCAGGGGTTGCAGAAAGGGGAGCGGCTTCAGCCGGTTCATTGGCAATAAACTTACCGGCACCGGCTGTTTTCAGGAGGTTATAAGTCATGATGATAGCTCCGGTGAGGTAGAGCCCGCCGCCGGTTGCGCGCAACATGTGGAGCGGGAGAATCTGCACAGTTGTTTCAAGAAAATTCTTGTAGACAAGGAAGCCCTCGGGGTTGAATTCCTTCCACATCAGGCTTTGAACAACGCCTGAAACGTACATGGGCAATGCGTAGAAGATAATTCCCAAGGTCCCGAGCCAGAAGTGAAGATTAGCTAGCTTAGTGGAATACAGTTTGGTTCCCCACATTTTGGGAATAATCCAGTAAAGGATACCGAAAGTGAGGAAGCCGTTCCATCCCAGGCCACCCACGTGTACGTGAGCCACAATCCAGTCGGTGAAGTGGGCAATGGCGTTGAGGTTTTTCAGTGAAAGCAGAGGGCCTTCAAGCGTTGCCATGCCGTAAGCCGTCACGGCGACAACCATAAATTTCAGAACCGGATCCTCACGCACACGGTCCCATGCGCCACGCAGCGTCATGAGTCCATTCAGCATGCCGCCCCAGGAAGGAGCAATGAGCATGATAGAGAATACCGTACCAAGTGACTGAGCCCAGTCAGGCAGTGCAGAGTACAGAAGGTGGTGCGGGCCCGCCCAGATGTAGATGAAAATCAGTGACCAGAAGTGAATGATCGAAAGTTTGTAGGAGTATACAGGACGGTTTGCTGCCTTAGGGAGGTAATAATACATCAGTCCCAGGAATGGGGTGGTAAGGAAGAACGCGACAGCATTGTGCCCGTACCACCACTGAACGAGGGCATCCTGTACTCCTGCATACCAGGAATAGCTTTTGAACAGCGTGACAGGGATCTCAATAGAATTGACGATATGCAGCACGGCCACCGTCACAATTGTTGCGAGGTAGAACCAGATAGCAACATACATGTGTCTTTCACGGCGCTTGATAAGTGTTCCAATAATGTTTATTGCAAAGACAACCCAAATGATTGTGATCGCAATGTCAATGGGCCATTCGAGCTCGGCATATTCTTTCGCTGTGGTCATTCCCAGCGGCAGGGAGATGGCTGCGGCAAGAATAATCAGTTGCCAACCCCAAAAATGAACCCAGCTGAGGGCATCACTGAACATGCGTGCCTTCAGCAGTCGTTGGGTTGAGTAATATACACCTCCGAACATGGCATTACCCACGAACGCGAAGATGATGGCATTGGTGTGAAGCGGCCGGATACGGCCAAATGTGGTGTACTGGAGATCAAAATTGAATACGGGGTAGAACAACTGAATGGCAGCTGTCAGGCCCACCAGCATTCCCACAAGGCCAAAAATTACGGTGGCTATGAAGAACGCTTTGACAATCTTATTGTCGTAACTGAATTTTTCAAGTTCCATGGGTCGCGTTGTTTAGGCTGTTATTTGGTGACAGAATATTCTGGAATTGGGGCTAAAAATAGGGTCAGGGTCATAGGGTGAACGTGACCGTCGTCGGACCGGAAGATGATTTTTGTCATGGTCAGGCCGTTTCCAGGCTCAGAACGGGTTTCTGGTGTAACCAAATTGTACCGGTCAGTCTTTTGAGATGAGTTATGAACAGGGGAGTCGGGGAGGTGATCTTGAGCAATATCACAGGGGGCAAAAACAACCATCATTTACAGCCTGCGTATAGATCGGCGATCTTTACATCAAGAAAGAAAATTGAACCAAAAAAGGAGGTAGTTATGACACTTGTTAAATCAGATTGGCCGACACTCGTAAAAGGCTCCTGGTTGTCAGACTTCTTTGACAATGACAGGTTTTTTGATTCTGACTGGATGAAATTCAGATCTGTACCTGCGGTCAATGTCAAGGAAACCGACAAGGCGTTTGAAATTGAAGTTGCTGCACCTGGTCTGACCAAAAAGGACTTCAATATCAGCGTGGAAAACCGTGTCCTCACCATTTCTTCTGAAAAGGAAGAGAAGAAAGAGGAAAAGGACAAGGACTATACACGTAGGGAATTCAGCTATTCTTCCTTCAGTCGTTCTTTCACTTTACCGGAGAATGTCAATGAAAATGATGTCAATGCCCGGTATGAAGACGGTGTTCTGAAACTCACGATGATGAAGCTGGCTCTTCCGAAAGAAAAAGCCAAAAAAGCCATCGAAGTCAAGTGAAGTGAAGAAGTTTGAAGCTGAGAAAAGCCCCCGCCCGCGCGAGGGCTTTTTTTGTGGGTCGGATACTCCGTGGGAAGGCATCATCTTGCGGTGCCTGCCATTTGACTGACTTTCTTGCCTTAAGATTTATTAGTGTCTTCTTTTTTCTCCACAACTTTCTCTTCTGGCTTCTCCTCTGCCGGCTTGTCATCAAACAGAATCCGTACCGATGGCGAATAGGTGTCGTCGTATTGACCGCTCTTGATGTTCCAGTAGAAAATAGCCAGGAAGAGCAGCGCGATGGACAAACTGACTCCGATAAGCAGGGCAATGATGATCATTGCCTAGTATTGAGTATGCTCAAACTGATAGCTCCTGAACCGCTCAAATGCGGCCTGCTCAAGCTTCTCTCTGTGATTCGGATGAGCGATGTCAATCAGCGCCTTTGCACGCTGACGAAGGTTCTTGCCAAAGAGATAGGCTACCCCGTATTCAGTTACAACATAATGTGCATGCGCCCGCGTTGTTACAACTCCTGCACCGGGTTTCAGCTCCGGAACAATTCTTGAAATGCCTTTCGATGTGGTGGAAGGCAATGCAATAATCGGTTTCCCGCCCTCGGAAAGTGCGGCACCTCTCATGAAGTCAATCTGGCCGCCTACACCTGAATACTGATAGGTGCCAATGGAGTCTGCGCACACCTGACCCGTTATGTCCACTTCAATAGCGCTGTTGACGGCCGTCACTTTGGGATTTCTGCGGATTACAGAGGCGTCATTCACATAATCAATACCCAGCATGGTGATAGATGGGTTGTCATCTATGAAATCATACAACTTCCGGCTACCCATTACAAAGGCCGAGACAATCTTTCCCCGGTGCTTCCTCTTGTGCTGGTTCGTGATGACTCCTCTCTCAATCAGGGGGAGCAATCCATCCGAGAACATTTCAGTATGGACGCCCAGTTCTTTATGATTATGGAGACTGGAGAGAACCGCATCAGGAATGACACCGATGCCCATCTGCATGGTGGCACCGTCTTCGACGAGTTCGGCGCAATGCGCACCAATTCTCATGGCAATTTCATTCATCGCTCCGTCATATGTCACTTCAGGCAGGTCTTCTTCATGAAATACAACTGCGTTGCAGGCGTCCACATGAATAATACCGTCGCCATGGGTGCGGGGCATTTTTGGGTTCACCTGCGCTATAACATGGGAGGCCGACTTGACAGCTGCCAGCGTTACATCAACAGAAACGCCTAAAGAGCAATAACCATGACGGTCAGGAACAGATACTTGCACCAATGCCACATCAATAGGCAGAATCTTCCTGGTGAATAGTCCAGGTATCTCGCTGATGAACACGGGTATGAAATCGCCACGCCCTTCATTGACCGCCTGGCGGATATTCTCAGAAACGAAGAGTGAGTTGATCCGGAAATTCTGCTTGTATTTTTGATCAGCGTACCGTGCCCGTCCCTGCGTACTGATGCTGACCAGCTCAACGTCCCACAATTCAGATGCACGCTCAACCAACTTGTCTACGAGGTGACTGGGTGTTCCGGCGCCCCCCTGAATGAACACCCTTTGACCAGGTTTGACAATTCGTACTGCTTCTTCCGCGGGGACGTAGTTTTTCATACCTGTAGTTTTTTACGCGTCATCCAATTAACAGCAAAGGTGGAAAAGCTCACTACACTGATGCTGCTGATGGGCATCAGTATCGCTGCCACAAGCGGAGTTAAATGACCGCTTACGGCCACGCTTAATGCAATTGCATTGTAAAAGAAAGACAGCGCAAAAGATAATTTGAGAATAGTGGTGGAGGACTTTGCCGCCACCAGGATGCTGTCCAGTTTGGATACCTGGTCGCCCTGCAGAATTCCGTCGCAGGCAGGTGTAAATACCCCGGTATCATCTGTCACGGCAATACCCACGTCGCTTTGACGCAGGGCACCCGCATCATTGAGACCGTCGCCAACCATCAGGACCTTTTTGCCCGACTGCTGCAAGTGACTGATGTACTCCATTTTGTCATGGGGTGTCTGGTGAAATCTAAGTTCAGTGCCATTCGGAAAAATTCTGCTCATCTGCTCCAGATCACCTTCGTGATCACCGGATAGCAACGCGACACAACGGTTACCCAATCGCCTAAGCATATCATGGATGCCATTTCTTACGGAAGTCCTGATAACGAAGCACCCTTTAACCTCATTGTCAATTGAAAGGTAGACTCTGGAGGCAGCCGTATCTCCGACAGCGCCATCGCCGGCATAGTTGGCCGAACCCATGCGGATTATTTTGCCATCCCATTTTGCTTCAACACCTCTTCCCGGCTTTTCAAGGAAATCTGTGAGGATAGTCTTGTGGTTGCTCACAATGTGTTTGTGGATGAGACTGCTCAAAGGATGAGTGGATGAGCCTGATAGTGTCTTTACGGCAGCCCATTCCTGGTCTGCGAGTATCCCCTCAAAACGTATTTCCGGGTATTGACCGTGGGTCACTGTACCGGTCTTGTCGAACACTACGACGTCAACGGCAGCGAGGCGTTCAATCACATCTGCATTCTTCAGGTAAAGGTGGTTTCTGCCAAATGCCCTTAGCATGCTGCCATAAGTAAATGGTGCCGCCAGTGCTAATGCACAGGGGCAGGCGACCATGAGTACGGAGGTCAGCACCAGCCACATTTCTTGAGGGTTGGTCACTTGCCAGTAAACTCCGGTGAGGAAGGCGATTCCAAGGACAGCCCATGTGAACCTTCTGGCGGCCTGGTCAATAATCTTCCGGTATTTGCTTTCCTCCGATTTCCGGAATGCATCATTATTCCAAAGACTGGTAAGCTGACTTTGGGACGTATTTTTCTCAACGCGCATTCGGGCCGGCTGCCCTACGATACGCCCTCCCGCATACAGGAGATTTCCTTCTGAGGCCTTCACGGGTCGTGCCTCACCGGTAACAAAACTGTAGTCGATGTAAGCATGACTTTCCTGTAGCACACTGTCGGCAGGAATTATTTCAAGATTTCTGATTCTGATTTCATCTCCCTTTTTCAATTCATAAATCACAACAGGTTTCCATTCCCCGCCTGCCAGGCGATGAACTGCGAGAGGGAAGTAGGACTTGTAATCGCGATCAAATGAGAGGCTTTCGTAAGTAAGGCTCTGGAACCATTTGCCAATGAGCAGGAAAAACACCAGGCCGGCGAATGAGTCCAGATACCCGGGGCCGAAGCCGGTGATGATATCCCAAAGGCTTCTGGTGAACAGTGCCAACAGCCCTGCTGCAATGGGGACATCGATGTTGATTTGTCTCTGGTTAAAGCTCTTCCATGCCGAACGAAAATAGTCTGAGTCGCTGTACAGGAATACCGGCAAGGATAGGGCAATATTCAGCCATGAAAAGAGCCGCCGAAGAATAGCGTCGCTTTCGCTCAAACCCAGGTATTCGGGAAAACTGAACAGCATGATGTTGCCAAAGCAAAACCCCGCAATCGCCAGCTTGATCAGCAAACCCCGGTCCACCCTTGGCCTTTCTGCAGCCTGTGAGGGATTGTCAAGACTGATCTGTGGCGGGTATCCAAGGGATGCAAGCAATGCTGCCAGCTGACTCAGCTTAACTTTTTGCGGATGAAAGTCAATGGTTACTGATTTGCGTGCGAAGTTCACCTCCGATCGCACCACACCATGGCGAAGCTTGTGCAGGTTTTCCAGCAACCATATGCAGGATGCACAATGGACGGCAGGAACAAAGAATTTTGTCCTTGTGAATTCAGGTGAATCAAACTCCACCAGCTTTTGCCTGACAACCGCATCGTCAACATAAGCATAGGCGATTTCCTCAACCTGTTTTACGGTGGTGCCAGGATGGTCCTGAAGACTATAGTATTGGCACAGATCGTTGCTGTTGAGGATTTCATATACCACCTGGCAGCCATAGCAACAGAAAGTCTTGTCTCCGACTTTCAATTGATCATCCTCACAGGCCTGACCGCAATGATAGCAGGTAAGCGCTTCCTTGACCAGCATGTGGCGGTTCTACTTGATTTTGAATGTCCAGATCGGACAGTTAATGTGGTTGACCAGATCTTCCGCAATGCTTCCGGTGGCGAGATGGGCCAGGCCCCTTCTGCCGTGAGTTCTCATGGCAACCATATCCGCTGACACCTCCCTGGAAAATGCCGCTATGCCTTCTTCTTCAGAAATGTCGTTGCAGATGTTGATTGAGAAATTCTTGAGGTCGAATTTCTTAGCCATTGCTTCCAGTGCAGGCCGGGTTTCAGAATCGCGGCGGAAAGACGCAGGCGTATTTACGAAAAGAATGTGCAACCTGGCCCCGAAGAAGTCCTGGAGTTCCTTCACCTTTTTCAGAAGCTCTTCGTCGGCGATGTCAGGGGAGGTGGGAAATATGATATTCTTGATTTCAGGAGTCTCCTTCTTGATGGCAATTACAGGCACTTCGCTGGTTCTCACAATCTTTTCAGCATTTGAGCCTATGGCAAATTCTTTCAATCCGGAAGCGCCGTGCGTACCGATGATCACCAGATCCACTTTCTTCTCATGGATCAACTTCCTGATAACGGGCACTGCGCCTCCGTACTCCACAATGGTCTGGAATCCCGGAATGTCCATCGCCCATTTTTCCTTCATTTTGGCAAAATTCTTATCGGCATCCGCCTTGCGGTCCTTCAGGTAGGCCTCTTCAAAGGTCAGCACCGCCCCGGTATCGTAAAGTACTGGCAGCTCAATTACATGCAGCAACAGAATCTCTCCGCCTGACTTTCTGGCGATGTTGCAGGCGAACTTGAATGCCTGAACAGCGGGATCTGAGAAATCGCAGGGAACCAATATCTTTTTCATGAGACCAGTTGTTTAGATGATCAAAAGTATTTTGCAGAGTACCGGGTCCGTTTGAGTTGCATCATTGACTCCGGTGATTTTTATCATCTAAAGGTAGGAATTGCCTGTCACATAATCATTGCCAAAAGGCCCATCGGTCCGCCAGATTTAGTGCAGAAGCGGAGGCTCATGAGGTCTTTTACATTCTTTTCTGCCATCATTTTGCTATTGCTTGTCAGCGTGAGCCTAACCGGCCTTTTGCACCCTGAATTGTATACTTTGGAGAAACCGTCATGGTACCTGCAATCGGTTGGGCAAGACCTTGTTGACCTGCTTCTTGTCACTCCCGTCTTGGGGATTGCGTCACTGTACGGTTCAAAGGGTAGCGCTACAGCGAAGAAAATTTGGGCAGGAACCATGCTCTACCTTGTGTACACTTTTGTGATCTACTGTTTTGACGTTCACTTCAACAGACTTTTCCTGTTGTACTGTGCGTTGCTCGGAATTAGTGTCTATGGTGCTCTTGACTATTTTATCAGTTGTGCACGCGAACCGGTGGACGATTACAGCAGGGGATGGTTGAAACTTACGGGAATATACTTTGGAAGTGTTGCCGTTCTGTTCTGTCTGCTTTGGTTGTCGGAAATAGTGCCATCAATTATGATAGGCGAAACGCCCGGCTCATTGAAGGAAACCGGATTGCTTACAAATCCGGTTCATGTGCTGGATCTCTCAATCGTCCTGCCCGGCATTTTTGTCACAGGCATCGGATTGGTGCGCGGGACAAAGCCGTCCATAATGCTGGCTGTCCCCATTCTTACATTTTTTGTATTGATGGACCTTACCATCGCAGTCCTTTCCACAATTATGTTTGTTCAGGATGCCGGCGGGAACGCTTACGTGGCTATTTTCATGGTGTTACTTGCAATTTTCAGTGGACTATTGCTGATAATGGGCGAAAGGGGCAAACAATAAGGCAGGCATGAATACAGCCGGAGAAGCAGTCACTACCCCTTCTCAAACATCCCTGTCTTGTCCTCCACTTTGATTCTGAATACAATGGCTTGCCGGTGTTTTTCAACGACTTCAGGCGACCGGGCCGCGTCCATGTGCCCAAGGGATTCACTTGTCATAAGCGGCATGAATTTATTCATCAGGATTTTCATGCCTTTCCTGCGCGACGATTCACTCTTCAATTCCTCATAGCTTCCCCAGAGAATCACACTTCTCCAGTTCATCATGTTGTCAATGGCATCAACCTCCACACAGACATTGTGGTTCTTTCGCATGAGTTTGATCTTGAGCCCTTCCCTCGAATGGCAATACAGATATTTTCCCTCGAGGGCGTAGCTGATGGGTACGACAAAAATCTTTCCGTTTGCGCTGCAACCGATTCGGCAAACCGACTGCTGCTGCAGCACGGTGTCGATCTGGGCCGGTGAAAGCTTTCCAACCATCGTTATTGAGTTGCAACGGTATCGCCCGCCTTCAGATTGACGTGCTTCTCTGCTATTCTGGAAAGGTTGGCATCCGCTTCCTTTTCCCATTGAACGATTTCTTCAAGCAATTCGGTCACAGTTTGAAGTTCCATCACCATCGACAACGCGCGTGCAGTTCCGTATGCGGCTATCTTCCAATGAATGATCTGGTGCATGGTGGCAATCAGCATCACATCCCTGAGCGGGCCTTTCGTCATGGAACTCACTTCTTTCAATTCCTTTAGCATCTCTTCCATGGCCGCATTCTTCCTGTGAAATGGCCCTGATAACAGATAGCTGAATATTCTCTTCAGTTTAAGCCGCTTATCCGGTGTACCGCTGCAGTAACGTGTCCATTCCTTCTTCAGCGCAGGCGATGATATTTCGGGTATGAAATCTGCGAGTTTTCGTTGAAGCATCTTCTCCGCATCATACATGTTTTCAAGGTGGAAGGTTAATGCTTCATTGAGGTTTTCAAGCGTTCGTTTCATAAGACTGGCATTTAACCACTCGAAATTTAACGCCCGCACCAATGGTTATCCCTGATGGTTGTAGGTGGCCAGGCTGACAAATATCAAGTAGCATAGGGAACGATTTCTTCCCGACCCCATTTTTTGGTGTAAAAGATGCGTTTTACCACTTCTGCGATCAGCAGATAGATGAGAACCAACCCGAGTATGCTGGCGATCATGTCGAAGGTCAGGGGTGACATTTGCAGAAACCTCCCAAGGGGAGAGAAGGCAATGAACCAACCCAGTAGCACACACCCGATGGCGCTGAAAGTCAGTGGCCGGCTCGGAAGACTTCCTTTGAAGGGATGATGGTGAGTTCGGATAATAAAGATGACCAGCGTTTGTGTAGTGAGCGATTCCAGGAACCAGGCGGTTTGAAACTGGGATTCATTGGCATCAAAAACCTGGTAGAAGATGTAGAAAGTGATGAGGTCAAACACGGAACTGATAATGCCGAAGACCACCATAAATCTCCTCAGAAACGGGAGATCCCAGTGCTGGGGACGCTGAATGAACACATGGTCAACACGGTCGGTTGGCAGGGTAACCTGGGAAAAGTCATAAATGAAGTTGTTGAGAAGGATCTGCACTGGCAGCATGGGGAGGAAGGGCAGGAAAAGGGCAGCGGCAGCCATGGAAAACATATTCCCGAAATTTGAACTGAGACCCATCTGAATATACTTCAGGGTGTTGACAAACGTCATTCTCCCTTCCATAACGGCGTCGCTGAGTATCATCAGACTTTTTCTTGTCAGAATGATGTCTGCCGATTCTTTCGTGACATCCGTTGCATTGTTGACTGAAATGCCGACATCAGCCGATTTGAGAGAGGGTGCATCATTGATGCCGTCACCCATATAACCTACAGTGTGATGGGCTTGCAGGGCCCTGATAACGCGGTTCTTCTGGTCCGGTGAGAATCGGGCGAAAAGAGTTGTCTCTCCGGCCCGAACCCTAAGGGCTTCATCTGAGAGACTGTTCATGTCACTCCCTAGCATGATTCCTTTAACCTGAAGTCCGATCTCCTGACAGATTTTCGTGGCTACCCAATGATTGTCGCCAGTGATGATCTTGACCGTAATGCCTTGATGATTCAGTTTCTGAATCGTTTTTGCAACACCGGGTTTGGGCGGGTCAAGGAAAGCAACAAAGCCGATCAGGTGAAGATCCATTTCATCTTCTTTGGTAAAAGGGGAAGGGTGTTGCGCAATCTCGCGAATGGCAATTGCCAATACTTTAAACCCTTCACGGCTGAGATTTTCATAGAGGCCCGCAGGTGATTCGGATTCTTCAGGGGATGCATAACTTACCTTGATGATTTCTTCAGGGGCCCCTTTTGAAATCAGTACTGTTTTGCCCTGGTCGTGAACAACCACACTCATTCTCTTGCGATAGAAATCGAAAGGAACCTCATCCAGCTTTTCTACTCCCGTCACGGAAACTTTATGCATTTCCAGCAATGCATCATCCAGAGGGTTCTTCATGCCCGACTGAAAGTGACTGTTGAGATAGGCGTAGCGCAGGACATTCTCGTCAGTTTCGCCTTTTGCATTGACATAGCGCACGAGCACGATCTTGTCCTGTGTGAGTGTACCAGTCTTGTCTGTACACAGCACATCCATACTCCCGAAGTTGGGGATCGCCGTCAGTTTCTTGACGATGGCACCTTTTTTTGCCATGCGCAGTGACCCTCTGGCCATGCTTACGGACATGATCATCGTTAGCAATTCAGGTGTTAGACCCACAGCCACGGCGAGGGCGAACATGAATGCCTCAAGCCAATTGTGGCGGAGAACACCGTTAATAAGGAAGATGAAAACGATCAGGATCATTGTCACCCTCATCACCAGGTAACCAAAGTCCCGGACGCCCCTGCTGAAACTTGATTCTTCTGTCGGCGCAATCAGCTTTCTGGCAATGCTTCCGAAATAGCTGTTCATCCCAGTTGCAATGACAACCCCTGAAGCGGAGCCGGTCACGACGCTGGAGCCCATCAGTGCAATATTCGTCAACTCATCGAGCTCCTTGCCGGCCTCCAGCGCACCAGAGCCCTTTTCTACGGGAAAAGATTCGCCCGTAAGTGCTGACTGGTTAACAAAGAAGTCTTTGGCCTTGATGATTCGGAGATCAGCAGGCACCACTTTGCCTGCATTCAAATGCACCACGTCCCCCGCACAGAGTTCATTGGAAAACACTTCACGGATTTTTCCCATCCGTGTCACCGATACTTTGTTTCTTACCGTATCAC
Source organism: Bacteroidota bacterium (assembly GCA_018266395.1). GTDB lineage: Bacteria > Bacteroidota > Bacteroidia > Cytophagales > Cyclobacteriaceae > ELB16-189. The sequence continues at coordinate 183,757 of JAFEAM010000008.1, forward strand.
GGAGTTTTTCGGCGGCGTCATGGGCACCTTTTTCTTCAAGGAAGTCGAGGACAGCGCTCATGACAACAATTCCGGCGATGATGAGTGCATTTACTTCGTCACCGAGACCAAATGAAATGAGAGAGGCAAAAAGGAGAATAATCACCAGGGGGCTTCTGAAGTGACCAAGGAATTCCATCACCAGACCGAATTTTCGGATGGACTGAAGTTCATTGGGTCCTGCCTCCTTCAGGCGCTGACGTACTTCGTCATCGGACAGACCGTTGTCTCCCGTCTTCAATTCCCTGATCAGGGTATTCAGATCAAGAGCTGCAAATTCAGGCAAGCTGCGCATCGGGCTAGTCTTGGTTGGCGTAAAATTTCGCAATTATTGGGAGTTAATAGCGAAAAATTTTAAAACACGATAACCGGCGTTTCATTTCAATCCTGATTATCTATATACCATCGGATTTTATCAGCCACAGACACTCCATTATGTCGGAGGAATCCGGAAGCATTCAGGCAAAGGAGTGCAAAGGACTGAGCTAAGCCAAAGCAGCGCCTTCCAGATGTTCCTGCTCAACGATCCATTGATCAGTGTAAGAGATAAGGTCATTCAGGTCGGGGCTCCTTCCATTCTGAACGTAGGCGCCGGATGCTACCATGCCAAGCAAAAGCCGCTTTGCAGGTTCGACTCCGGCAATAAGCCCTAAACAATATCCAGCATTGAAATTATCACCTCCGCCGGTGGTCAGCATCGGATGGGAGACCACCCTCCCCTTCATTTCCACATTGTAACCTCTTGTAATGAGAATAGAGCGGCTCACAGGATGAATGAGAAGACTTTCGATGTTCATTTTTTCAAAAAGGGCCTGTCCCATTTCCTTTGCAGGGGGTGCTGCCGCATTTCCATAGAAAGATCTCCAGAGGTTTTCCAACTCATTTTCATTCACCCCGAGCGTCACGCGACCCTTGCCGGAAAACTTGCTGATGAGATCAAGCACCGCGGTAATATCTTCCCTGGATTTTCTCGAAGGGTCGCAAAGATCAAATAAGAAATCACGATCGGTGCTTTCCGGAAGAAACTGGACCACATCCTCCAACCATCCTTTCCAAATGGACGTGGCTGCAGTCAGATTAGCCCAGTCAACAAGCGCTATGACCCTGCTTTGCCCGGCAATTTCCCTCAGCTGTTGAAGGCCAAGCTGCGAAACTATTTTTGCCCAGTCATATTGGGCAAATCCCGAAAGCTCGGAGAATATGACTTTGCCGTCGCTGAACTCCAACGCCCGACTGATGCCCGGTGCAGACACAGGATGGAGCGTAATGTTCTTGTTAATCTTGCGGAAGAGCGGATCCGGAACTCCGGCGCCTGCAGAACCGACGCAATGAACGGGAATACCCATTGTCCCTAACGCTTCGGCGAGGATAGGAGCGTTACCACCGATCTTTGTAGTGTGTGTAATGATTTCGATCTGCCCGCTTTTTCCTGACAGGTCGATAAGGTGCTCTGCGAAGTCATGAATGGTGTCGTAATAAACAACGCCACCGTCCCTCGTACGCATGCGTACGGGTTTTCCCAGGTAGTCAATGAATCCGTCAAAGCCTGTAAAAACATGCGCAGAAGGCGGAGACGCTTTCAGTCTTTCAAGAAGTTTTCGTGTACTGATCAGGGTTCCGCGGGCATTCATGAATCATTTCATTTTGTCTTGGCCTCGCCTGGAGGAAATTGGCTGAAGATCTTTACAATTGCATTCTTAAGAAGTTGCTCTGGCATTTCCCTGCTGTCATCGAGTATGGAAACGGCCCAGCCTCTCCACACCAGGGATTTATTGGATGCATCCATCAGGTCAATAAGCAACGACCCTTCCCGATATTCGTAAAGATTCTTCTGATTGGTCATCCAGTAGGACCCGTAGTAGTATCCGTAGGGATCGGTTCGCACCATGGACTTATCTTCTATCACAATGTGATAGTGCACGATTAGGTCTGGCTTCTCTTCAACCAGTCTGAAACCCTTCCGCTGCAGTTCCTCGTCTACGGAAGACTTGATTCTCTTGTCGCTGAGTTCATTGTAATAAACCGGGTTATTTCTCATCTCAATGTCCTTGGAAGGAAGCCATTGATAGGTCTTGCAGTTGCTGAGACTGATGGTCTTGTCATAATCGGTCCTGACAATAATTTCATTGCTGCAGCCAACCAGTAACCCGGCTCCAAACAAGATCCAGAAAAGCGAATAGCGGTTCATAGAAGAATTAGTTTTTGTAACGGAACATCAATACCATGCCCTCGAATTTCTTTAGCTGATTCCCGGGCACAAACAATACTTTTCCGTTCTTCTCATGCACAAGTTCGATAATATTCTCCACTGCATCAGGCAGAATAGTGTATCTCCCTTTTGGAGGACGCAAATACAATTGATCACCTGCCAGATAAGCGCGGGTCTGTAATTCCTTCTCAACCAGCAACACATGACCCTTCCCTTCATTGGCTGCCTTCCATACATCGCGAAGGCCTATTGCTTTATAGCCGATGCCAAGATCGTCGGCTTTGCGGATGAGTTGTCTTATCTGTTGCTTCCGGAAATTCTGGCAAAGTGCCCATACCTCTCTGGCCAGATGTTGAAAATGATTGCCTATGGCACTGCCTGGAACTGAACCGATAATGTGGGACTCGAGTTTGGTAACGGACTGGAAGTCACTGACCATCCTTGACGTTCCGGAAAGAATCAGTTGCTGGTCCGAATCATGGAAATAGGGCGCCAGGTAGGTGTCCACATCCTTGAACAGCGACTTTATTCTTATCTCGCTGACCACACTTTTGTCCTTCTCGAAGTTCTTGAGGCTATATCCGTACGACGTGCCCCTGGAAGTCCGGGCATATTCATATTCCTCCGCATATTCCAAAGGAAGATTCCCGTCTCTGATTTCTTTAAGCGAGTCCGCTTCACTATGGAAGAGATGCACTGATTTCTTGGTGAGGACGAGCACATAATACGGCTTGCGGAATTGCATCTGGTAGTAGAGATCCCGGGTCTCAAATGAGTCGGCTACCTTTATGATCTCTTCGACGGCGAATGGAAAATAGACTGTTTCTGACAGTGACGGTGAAATAAACATGCCAATTCCTGGCGACTTGGTAAACAAATCCAGGTTCGCGACTGCAGCTGAGAGCTTATCAAGCATCTTCTTCTTTTGGTCGCCACTGGCGTCGCTTCGGTCCAACAGCGTTGCTGCTTTCTTCATTGCCTTACGCAACAGTTCCCCATGGTGCTTGCCTGGTCTTGGCGAAGCAGGCATGTCGAGTACAATAGACAGGCAGGGAACTCCTTTTTCACGTACAATGGCTTCGAACCGATTACTTCCGGTTTCAGCGAATTCTTTTGATGCTTTCATAATAGAATGATGGCTGTACACGAAGCTACCTCTCGGACCTTGTGTGCCTTATGATCAGTATCTACCATGCATCTGATTTATATCACGCGAAAAAAGAGCCCTTAGCAGTAGTATAGCTTAGGGAATGTCAGTTCCCTGCGTATGAAAAAAATACTTGTACCAACCGATTTTTCGCCCTGTGCGGAGTACGCTGCTGAAACGGCGATCGATATTGCGGAGCGAGCCAATGCGGAGGTGTTATTTCTTCACCTTCAGCCTGAGACCCCCGAGCCGGTCCATGTTCCTCATACCGGCGGATGGTCCCCACACAACGTCCATGACCAGAACATGGAAATGGGCAGTGCCCGTCATGCCCTTGATCAATGGGTTGCCAAGGCGACTCATCGTGGTGTGGAGGCATCCTCGGCCCTGGCGGTAAGCAAAGGCGGTGAATGGATTGAGGATTATCTCAGTCCTTACAAAGTAGACATGGTGGTGATGGGTTCCTGCGGCGCCTCGGGGATCAAGGAGATTTTTCTTGGCTCCAATGCCCAGCATGTAGCCCGGCACTCCAATGTACCGGTACTGGTGGTGAAGAAAAAAACGGAAACGCTGCCGTTCCGTAACATCGTGTTCGTATCTGACTTCACTACGGATCTCATCAAGCCTATGGAAAGAATAATCGACCTGGTTACGATGACAAAGGCTAACCTGCATATGCTCTATGTCAATACACCCTATCACTTCAGGGAGACTCATGAAATCGAGTCACAGATGAAGAGGTTCACACACCAGATCAAGGGTATCACTCCGATAGCACACATCTACAATGGGTACAACGAAGAAAGTGGCATACGTCAGTTTGTGAAGGACCACAACATCGACCTTATTGCGCTGACCACGCACGGAACCACCGGGTTCCTCCGGATGCTTAAGCATAGCATTGCGGAAGAACTCGTTAATCACGAAGATGTGCCGGTGATGGTCATTAACATCAAGTCGCTTCAATAGAATCACCCAAATTAGTTGACCGCTGGTCAGGAACCATTCCTTATCAGCGGTTTTCTTTTGGACAAACCAGGTTTGACCTTTGGATCTCGGAGGGCGATGCGCCGGCTATGGTTTCTTTGGCTGTGGTTCAGTCTTCCCCTTTTGGGCCTTGTCCTTTTCGGCTTGCTTTTCCTGGTCCTTGAAGTAGCCGCGGAACAGGAAGTGATGCTTGAGTGCCTCCATATTCTCATTGAACTTGGCGGTACCTTGTTCAATATTTGTTATGCTCTGACGCAGGTTGCGATCGGTGGTACTGTCGGTGAAAATGGCCCCTGCGGCACCCTGTCCTTTCTTCATCTGCTTCATCACTTCACTAATGTCCCTTGAAATTTGTGCGGTCTTGGCGGAAGCATCTTCAATATGGGCTACTGCTGATTTGATTTTGCGGGTAAGTGTCGTGTCGGTAAGCAGTGCCCCGGCTACTCCGTTGCCCTGGTTTACTCTGTGCACCAGGATCGCAAGCTCGTCACTGGCGAGCACGACTTTCTTGCTAGCAAGATTAAGATTGCTGGCAAACGCCTCCATGTTGCGGGCGATGGAAGTATCCTGCAGCAGGCCCCAGATGCCTTTGCTGTTCTTGATGCGCTGTGTAATCTTTTGCAGGTCATCGGTGATGCCGGCTATGTTCTCGTTGGTCGTATTTAATGTTCGCAGCATTTCGTCTGTCTCTACCGGGCGAAGCGATTTGAGCACCATTCCCTCTTCTACCGGATCGGCGGCTTCCGGCACGGAATTGATGTTAACCAGCTTATTGCCCATCAATCCATCAGTGCCAACGGAGGTAATTGCATTTTGTTTGATGAACTTTCTCACATCATTCTCGATGAGCATGGTTACACTTACAGTAGAGTCATTGACGATCTCGATCTTCTTCACCGTGCCCACATCAATTCCTGAATACCGCACGTTATTCCCGACCATGAGTCCATTGATATTGTGAAAGTAGGTCTTGATGGTAAACGTTGACCCGAATAAGTTTCTATTGCTGCCGATCATGTACAGGGAGAAGATCAGAAAGATCATCCCCCCGATTACAAATCCGCCCAGCTTGATATTGTCTATCATCCTGTTTTTCATGGCTCAATCGAAAAAGTCCCGGACTTTGGGGTCCTGGGAGGAATTTAGTTCACTATAGGTTCCGTTGGCATAACATTTTCCATCAATCAGCATGACTACGCGATTGGAGGTAATATTAATGCAGTTCATGTCATGGGAAATGATTACCGAAGATGAATTGTACTTCCGCTGAACTTCCAGAATTAGATTGCTGATTTCACGCGCCGTAACGGGATCCAGTCCCGTTGTAGGCTCATCATACAATATGATTTCAGGCTGCAATACAAGGGTGCGCGCCAGCGCAATCCGCTTTCGCATGCCGCCTGAGAGTTCGGCAGGCATCATGTCAATGGTGTGTTCCAGTCCCACGTTGGCCAGGGTTTCGCGGATGAGCCCCTCCATTTCATTGGACTTCTTTTTCTTGATTTCGTGCCGCCTCATGGGAAACTCCAGATTCTCACGCACAGTCATGGAATCGTAAAGCGCATTGCTTTGGAAGAGGAAGCCCACCCGCCTCCGCATGTGGTCCCACTGCTCATTGTTGAATTTCTGGATATCTTTTCCTAAAAGAATAATGGAGCCGGCATCAAATTCAAACAAACCTATTATGCACTTGATGAGAACGGACTTCCCGGAGCCTGATTTTCCCAATACCGCGAGGTTCTCTCCACGGTACAAATCCATCTCGAAATTCTTGAGCACGTGGTTGTTCCCGAAGGATTTGCAGAGATTCCGTATTTCGATGACTGACTCTTTCACAGCAGGATAATTAAGTCAGGCCGAGCAGATCCGTAATCTGAACAGCAATCAGGTCTACAATGAACACGAGGAGGGAAGCGACAACCACGGCTGAATTGGCCGAGCGTCCGACACCCTCTGTCCCCTTGTTGGAATAATATCCTTTGTAACAGCCCACCAGGCCAATGGCAAAACCGAAGAAGACGGTCTTTACTATGGCAGGTACCAGGTCACTGTAGCTTAGTGCATTAAATACCTGTGACCAATAAAGCGCCCAGCTGATGCTGCCGCGGATATTCACGCCGAGATATCCGCCATAAAGCGAAATGGCATTGGATAAATTCACCAGAACAGGCAGCATGAGTGTGGTGGCAAGAATTCTTGTAACAATGAGGTACTTGAACGGATTGGTGCCCGAAACTTCCATGGCATCAATCTGTTCGGTAACCCGCATGGAGCCCAGTTCGGCACCCATGCCGGAGCCGATCTTTCCTGCACAGATGAGTGCGGTAATGACAGGTGAGATTTCCCTCACAAGGGAGATGCCAACCATGTTCGGCAACATGGATTCTGCTCCAAATTCGATCAGGGTGGGTCTCGACTGAATGGTGAGTACCAGGCCCATGATGAAGGCCGTGATGCCAACCAGTGAGAGGGATTTATAGCCTACCCAAAAACACTGGCGTATCAGTTCACCGAATTCATAGCGTGGCTTGAATCCTTCCCTGAAGAAACGGGCTGCAAACCTGGATATTCCCCCGACCTCCTCAAGTGTCTTATTGATGTTGAAAACATCCTTCATCGCATTTGTACGCTTCACTTCTCATACGAAACTTAAGACCTGGTCAAAGTCCTCAGCATGATAACGATTGGACTGGTTAATGATTTAAGTCATCGGGTATCGCTGAACCGGCAGCCAATACATGAATCTAATGCTGGCGTTTCCTGCGACTGACTTTCATGACTTCAAACCATAGGACGCTCACTGCACCTGCGGCAAGGCAAAGGAGAAGATCGTCACTGTGGAGCCTGTCAAAGTGAAACAAATGCTGAACAGGGGGGAAGTACAATGAAATCCCGAGAATGAGGATGATACCCAATATCACCCATCGAACTGCATCGTTCTTTCCGTCAAATGTCTCCCAGACCGTCCGGGTCCAGGAACGATTGATCAGGATGAGTCCTATGTTGGCAATCACCAGTGTGGTGAATGTTAAGGCCCTGATTTCTCCCTCCGGTCTGTTCAGCCTCAACGCCACGAAGTATATGGACAGCGTAATGGCAATTACGACAATGCCCTGGAAGGAGCTCATCAGTATCCTCTTTATCCCAAATACAGGTTCCTTCCGGTTCCGGGGAGGCAACTGCATGATATTTTCTTCTTCACGTTCACCTTCGAAAATCAGTGAACAGGCCGGATCAATGATCAGCTCCATGAAAGCAATATGCAGTGGCATGAGAATCATGGGGAAATCCTTGAACAGTGCAGGAATGATGGTGATACCGGCGATGGGAATGTGTACAGAAAAAATGTAGCCCATCGCCTTTTTTATATTGTCGTAAATCCTTCTTCCCATCCGGATGGCTTCCACAATGGATGAGAAGTTGTCATCCAACAGCACCAATGCCGATGCCTCCCTTGCTACATCTGTACCTCGCTGCCCCATGGCGATTCCTACATGCGCGGCCTTGAGGGAAGGGGCGTCATTAATACCATCGCCTGTCATGGCGACAATTTCACCCATTTCTTTCAGTACGTTGACAATCCGCAATTTGTGCTCCGGACTTACCCTTGCAAAAATATTGACCTCCCTGAGTTGGATGGCGAGTTCCTCGTCGGACATTCTGTCCAGCTCGCTGCCAGTGATCGACTTTCCGGCATTCGTCAATCCCATTTTGAGGGCGATTGCCTTGGCAGTGGCAGGGTAGTCCCCTGTAATCATGATCATTCTAACCCCTGCCTCGTAGCACACCTGCAGGTCGTGTTGCACGGTGGAGCGCAACGGATCTTCCAGACCGATCAGCCCCAGAAATTCAAACTCAAAGTCGTGCTGATTTTCCGGAAGACGGGTAGTCTGGAATTTGGCGCGTGCTACCCCAAGTACCCGCAACCCTTCTTCCGCGAGGCGCGTAATCTGCTTGTTCATCTCCTCATTTGCGGAAGGCTCCATGTGGCACAGATCGGCAATGGCTTCTGGTGAGCCCTTTGCTGCTATTAGCCATGACTTTCCGTCAGGACTGCTATAAACGTGCGAAAGCGCGAGCAAGGCAGTAGACAATGGATACTCCCTTTCTATTATCCAGTCCTGATGAAGGTGTTCGGTCCCTGAAAGGTGAAGGTCGCCCAATTGATGGAAAGCCCGCTCCATGGGATCAAAGGGATTTTGCTGGCTGGCCAGTATGGCGTACTCGACAAGAGAATGAAATTCCTCGGGAAGACTGTTCTTGCTTTCGCGCTCTACTTCAAGAATGTTGCCTTCAACAGCCAGTTTCCGCACAGTCATTTTGTTCTCTGTCAGCGTACCGGTCTTGTCGGTGCATAAAACCGTAACCGCGCCAAGCGACTCGATGGAAGCTGCCCGTCGTGTGAGAACATTTTTTCGCGACATGCGCCATGCCCCCATGGCCATGAAGATGGTGAGGACAACCGGAAATTCTTCGGGCAGCATGGCCATGGCAAGAGAAAGTCCCGCCAGCAAACCATGAAGCCAATCAGTATGAAGGAGCCCGTAAACGATCACCAGCAGAGAGCAAAGGATGAATCCTATGTAGGAAAAAGTCTTGACAATTGCAGTCGTCTCTTTTTGCAGGAGGGTGTCTTCTTCTTTTACGGTTGTCAGCAGCTTGCCGATCTTTCCAAAACGCGTTTGTGTTCCGGTATGCATGACCCTGGCAAGTCCATGGCCTTTCACAATCAAGGTCCCGGAATAGACCATGCTTTCAACAACTGCATTTCCTTTCTGATCTGCACCGCCTTTCAGCACCGGTTCCGACTCACCTGTGAGCACCGACTCATCGGCGCGCAGACTCAGGCATTGCAATACTTCTGCATCTGCGCAGACCCTGTCGCCTTCCTGCAATACGACCAGATCTCCTGGCACTACCTCCCGGCCAGGAATGCGCTGCTCCACCCCGTCGCGGATAACCAGGGCACGCGGGGAAGACAGTTCACGTAGGGCTTCAAGAGCGCGTTCGGTCTTGCGGTGCTGATAGAAAGTGATGGCAATGATGATCAGGACGGTCGACATGAGCATTACACCCTCCAATGTGTCACCTAGCAGAAGGTAGAGCGAGCCGCAGGCGATGAGAAGGATAAACATGGGTTCCCTGATCACCTCCAGAACAATATGTCCTATCGACTTGACATTTCCGGACGGAAGTTCGTTGGGACCTGCCTGTTGGAGTTTGTCAAGTGCTTCGCGGTGGCTTAGTCCTTGATATTTTTCATAGCTCTGATCAGGCATGGAAGAAAATTGACCCCTGCAATTTAACTGGAATCACATTGTGCCGGGAAGGTCTCCGATGACTCTTATCTTGCAATGCCCTGATTCTGGTCATTCGTAAGGTGGTTGAAAATTCCTTGATTGAATGGACAAACGATCATGAAAAAAATATTGTGTCCGATAGATTTTTCTGAGTTGTCCCGCAACGCAATGAGTTATGCTTGCAAATTGGGGCATGCACTCGGCGGCTCGGTTACCCTGTTTAATGTGCAATCGCTGGCTGAGAAAACACCGGAGCAGGCATTGTTTGGTGAAGCGACGAACGTTGACGCTGCAACTGCACAGCTCGAGGAGTGGGCCCAGGAGGCAACCCGTGTATTTCATGTGTCCTGCTATCCTGAAGTAGACAGTACCGTGATGGCCATGAGCAAGCTGATCCGTGAGCGCGCGGCGTCCTTCGATCTTGTAGTAATGGGGACTAATGGAGCCGATGACTGGTTCGACGTATTTCTGGGGAGCAATACGTATCAGGTGTTGAAGAAAAGCGATGTGCCCGTTTTGCTCGTTCCTGAAGGCTGCCTTTTCAGCGAGATCAGAAATATCGTCTTTGCGTTTGACTATCTCCATCAGGAAGTGGTGCCGATCTCGCAGTTGATGAGTTTTGCAAAATCACTGAATTGTGGAATCACCATCTTTCAGGTGCTTGACCACGAGTTGAACCCGGATGAGGGAGAAGACCTGAAAGTGAAGCAAGGTGAGCTCGCGAAAATGTTCCAGAGTGCAGTCACGCATGGCTTTGAGGCGCAGTCCGCCACATCAAGAATTGAAGCGATAAGGTTGCAGATGTCCAAGCCGGGAAATGACCTGCTCGCACTTTGTCCGGTTCATCATAAACTGAAAGACAGACTTTTTCACAAAAGCCTGGTAAAGGAAGTAAGTGACCATCCGGATTTTCCCGTAATGGTCTTTCATAGCTGAGCAAGAATTTTCTCAGGCGCTTTGCCGCTGTTGCGCAGCCTGCTGCAGCATCATGAACGAAACAAGGTTCTCGAGGTCCACCAGGCCAAACAATTCATTGTTTTTGACTACCAGCAGGATGCGGCTTTTTACCTTCTGAATCTTCTCCAGTGCATCTTCCATTGGCGCATCAAAGGGTACAATCTCGAGCTGGGAATCCATGATCTCCTTCACCGGTGTTTGTGCATCAAAGTGAGAGAGGCCTCTTACGAGTTCAACCCTCCCGACCGTTCCTACCACCTGGTTGTTGTCATAAATCACAAAATCGTGGTGTGCCCCCTCCAATAAATCCTTCACTGCTTCTGATATAGGTGATGAGGCCTCCAGCCGTGCAAATGGATGAATGGTTACGTCACTTACACGATGTCCCATAAGATATGACTTTGACTCCACGGCCAGGTATTCCTGTTGTGCTCCGTAGAAGATGAATATGCCGATGAAGAGGAGGAAGGGATTGATGAAGAATCCGATCACACCAAAAACAACAGCTATCCCTTGTCCGATCAGCGCTGCAATTCGGGTGGCCTTGACCCGCGGAAGTTTGAATGAAAGAAGGGCCCGCAATACACGTCCTCCGTCCATTGGGAAGGCGGGCAACAAATTGAACGCCACCAGTGAAGTATTGACCATGAACAGGTTGGTTAGGAAATTGGAAGGACGGATCACCGCCAGTTGCTGCACCTGATCCGGTTCAAATGAGAAGTGTACGAATGGGATAAGAGACATGGCGATCAATACGTTCACCATTGGCCCGGCGATGGCCACCACCAATTCCTGCCTTGGCTTTTCGGGAATTTTCTCCAGCCTGGCTACGCCGCCAATTGGAAGTAATGTGATATCACGGGTTATGATCCCATAATGTTTGGCTGCCAGCGCATGACCCAATTCATGAAGGACAACGCAAGCGAAAATGAGCAGCATGAAAACTGCATTCCAGTAGGGAACGACCCCTTTCACCGGGATCAGCAGTACGGCAAGCAGAATGAAAAATGTCCAGTGGATGGAGATTTCAATCCCAGCTACACGGCCGATGACAAACGAACCTTTCATCCTGCCATCAGAATGATTTCAGGGCCTTCCGCACATGCTGATAGGCGATTTTAAGTTCGTCTTTGATGTCGGTGTATTTTGATTTTCCGGCCTTCAGTTTCCGTTCGGTCCTGCGGGTAATGGATTCGATGGTATTGGTGATGGCGGACATCTTCGACCGGAAATCGTCTTTTACTTCAAACTTCTTCAGACTGAATTTGAGCCTGAGTATTTCCATCTTAAGCTTGAATTTCTCTAGTTCATGAAGAATCTCTTCAGGAGTATTGAAGTCCGGCCAGCGGTCGGCTACTTCTTTTTCCAGTATCTGAAGAGTATCCATGATCTTCCGGTATTGCTCATCAAACACCTTGCGATCAATCGCGGATCCCAGATTCAGCCTGGACTCCAGTTCGGACCATGCGCTCTGACTCTCGGTGTTAATCTTGCCGAGCGTTTTCTTCCACGTCTGCACATTCTTTCTGAGGTCCTTCTTCATTTCTTCAAATTTGTCGCGGGCCTCGGCTTTACCCAGTGCCAGTTGGACCGCCAACTCATCCATCTCTTGCTGGGCAAGGATGGCTTTTTCTGCAATGCTTCGTGCAATCAATTTGCTCGTCGTCATATCATTGATGTTTAGATTCCCGGTTTTCCGATGATAGGGCACGTGAAATCACTATAAAATTCAACATTGTTACACGGCCAAGCCGTGATACAGATCAAAGCAACCCGTTGACTTTCGTCATGCCTACCTGTAGAATCTTCTTGAAAGTGATGCAATCAGCTTCTTATCGTTCAAACATTCATTCTGCAAGGTCTTTATAGCCGCCAACCCGACCGCTTTTGTGTGTTTACGTAGAAAGTCAACGAGCACCTGTTTGTCGTGCAGCTGGCCTATGGTTTGTTCAATAGTGCGATAGAAACGATAATCCTTTCTTCTCATCCCCTGGTACACGGCGCTCAGGTAAATCAGCTGTTTGATTTTCTTGCGGGTGCCGTGTATCGAGCGGAAATCAGGCTTTGGGTACAGTCTCTTTCTTATACGCCCTGCTGTAACCTTCAAATAACGTCTGAAAAGAGGAACCCGCACAGACTGGATTGGCGCCTGGAGGATATTCTCCGACTTCCTTAGCTTTTCGACAAAAGAAGGTATATCCTTCCGGAAGGATGTGATCAGGGGTGCACGCATGGCAAGCAGTTGTTCGCCTCCAATGCCGTCGATCTTGTATTCCATCAACAGCTTCACCATGAGTTCCGGCTCGCGAATCTGATTGGCCTTCCTGAAAATATTGCGGAAGGGCAAATAATGCCTGTGCGTATTGAAACGTGGTGACCGGTAGCCCAGAAGTTTAAGAGCAGCCTTGATCCGTTTGATGTCCACCCTGATCTTATGCAGAGTCTCGGTATCGTGAAGGACCGCGTATTCCTTCAATAAACGGTGTAGGGTACGCAACTGTTTATCCGTATAAGACTTGAAGGCCTTCATGTTATTCCGGGTCCGTCTCGACCGTGACTTTGTCCGGAATGCTCTCGGTACCCAATAGCATTGAAAGCGTCTTCCAGTGGGGATGGTGATCAGCGATCAGTTTTATGATGCCAGCAAACGGAACAAACAGGATCATTCCGGCCACACCCCACAACAGTCCGCCCAGGAAGATCGAAACAAGGACAGCAAGGGTATTCATATTGAGCCGGTTGCTCACGGCCAGGGGAAAAATCACATTGGCCTCAAGGTATTGAACGAAAGTAAAGACGGCCACAATACCAACCGGGTACCAGACAGAATCGTAAGTGACCCAGGCCATGGTGATGGGCAGCAGTGATCCCACTATAATGCCCACATATGGAATAAAGGTGAGGATAGAGGCGATCACGCCGAAAAAGATGGCGTGAGGCACTCCCAGTATCAGCAGTCCAACGCTGTTGAGGATGCCGACAATCAGGTAAACGATTCCCATGCCTTTGATGAAATTGTAGTAGGCATCGATGGTCAGTGATAATATTTCGCTGATGCGCTCCTTTTCAATGCCGGGGAAAAGACGGTACACTACCTGCAGCCACAGATGCCGGTAATAGAGTATCAGTACGGAATAGATGGGAATAAGGATCACCATCACTGCAGAAAGTGCTGAGAGGGACAAGGTATTGGTGAGAAAGCTGAAGATACTTGAGGCGGTTTGATCGCCCATGCTCGACAACCATGACACCTGTTGTTCATGGGTGATTCCGTAGGTCTTGCTCACAAAACTGCTGATGGAATCCCATGTCTGGATAATCTTGGTCTGGAGTACCGGCCACTCGGTCAGAAAATCGAGTACCTGACGCATCATCAGGAGAAGGATGCTCAACACAAGAATCGTGAGCACCGACACGCTTATGATAATGGCTGTCATGCGCCCTATATGCTTTCTTTCCATCCAGGAACAGACAGGGTAGAGGATAAAGCTTATCAGGAGGGCAAAACTCAGGGGGATGAATAATTCGCTGCCGAAGTACAGAATGGCGGATCCGAAGATGATATACTGCATGATCCGCAACGGCGACAATTTCTTTGGCCGCTGGAAGACCGACACGTCGGGATGTCCTTCAATTGCACTCATGGCTCCAATTCAACCTTTAACAAACCTATCCCACCCATGGGGACCCACCCATGATGACAATCAGATACGCTGAATGATATTAGTCAAATACCTGACAGGAAACCAATTCCCTTCAAACAGTGGTGTGGCTCCTGGCTGCCCGGTGTCTGCGGACTGCTTTTACAGGCTCGCGGGCTGGTTCCTCAAATTTGTCGGCGGGTTTTGGAGACCGCTCCAGTTTCAGCCGCAAATCCGTTATGACGTTCATGTAATTCATGAAGGCCTCGTATGGAGACGCGTAAGGGCTGAAGTGTGCATGCACCATCCCATCGCTGAATCGCTTGGTGGACATGTAGTAGAAGTGGTCACTTGCCTGTAGCAATCGCCATTGATGCAACAGTTCAGACGACTTGCTTTCATAAACCAGTTTCTGCAGTCCCAATAATGATTCAAATGCATCCTTTTGTATATCGTTTCCCAACCAGGCTGACAAGTCGCGTTCATTGTCGGCCCACGACGAATAGTGCGGCACCGGCAAATACGTCACAGGCTTCATGGCTGCAAATATCTCCGAAGGTGTGGCCATGGTCAGTTTCCTGCTTTCCTCCAGCCTCCGCAGCAATTCTTCCAGGAATCTGAATATGCCAGTTCGTGCAGGATGATGCTCCCCGAATGTTTCATAGTCCATTCCGATGGTAACCACTTTATCTGAAGCAGGAAGTTTCTCCAGCCAGTTCACATACTTGGCCGCAGTCAGTGGCCACTCACTCCATTTTGAGTTTCCGTAGCGAAAAGCAATATCATCGCTCAACCGGTAATTCCTCAATAGCAATTTCAGGTTGGGCGCTCCGTAACCTTCGTAGAGCTGGTTGGGATTCCGCGATCCAATTGTGGTCTCGGCCCCGTCAAGCAAGGTTCCCTTGAATCCCATGTCTTCCAGGATGCGGCCAAGATTATCAGCATAGATCAGTTCGGTATTACGGAAGACTGTCGGCCTGACGCCCAGCATTTGCTCCATAATCTCCCTGTGCTGAGTCACCTGCGTTTCAAATTCATGTCTGCCTGCCAGGAAGGACAGGGAATGGTAATAAGTCTCGGACAAGAATTCTACCGATCCTGTTTTCGCAAGCATCCTGAAGGAGTCTATCACTTCAGGCGCATACAACGCCAATTGTTCGAGCACAAGGCCGGAAAGGGAGAAGGTCACTTTTATATGAGGGAATGAGCGTATCAGCCGGAGGAGCAATTGGTTTGCAGGCAGATAACAATGCATCGCCACTTTTTGCAGAACAGAATAATTCATCTGATCATTGAAGTAGCACGTTGTCGTATCAATGTCAAAAAACCTGAAGTGTGTCAACCTTCTGGGTTGATGCACCTGGAAGTAAAGGCATATCCGCCTCTTGTTCCTGTGATCAGACGAGTTCATGGTACATTTTTTTAATTTTCCTGGCAGCGCGATCCCAACTGATTTTTTCCAACTCCCGGCGGCCCATCGTCTTCAGCGTGTTCGAAAGGCTGTCGTGTTCAAGAACGTGGCAGATGGCGGCAGCAAGCGCTTCGGTGTTCCAGAAGTCGACTTTGATGGCATGGGGAATTACTTCGGCAACGCCAGACTGATTCGAAATGATTACCGGCACATCTGATTGTATGGCTTCCAGGGGTGCAATACCAAACGGTTCCGATACGGATGGCATCACATACACGCTGCTGATGGCCCACACCCTGTCAACCTGGTCGCCTTTAAGAAACCCGGTAAAGTGGAAATGGGATGACATCCTCATCTTGGCTACGGTCTCAATCATCGGAACCATGAGATCACCGGAACCAGCCATGATAAAGTGAGTATCCGGAAATTTCCGGAGTACAAGTTTTGCAGCCCTTATAAAGTAGTGTGGGCCTTTTTGATGGGTGATGCGGCCGAGAAAGGTCACGACATGCGGACTGAGTAACGGCAGCTTCTCAAAGCTCATCTTGCTCTTCGGCATTATGCCATTGTGCACGACTGTTATCTTATTGAGTGGAATATGGTAGCGATGATGTATGACCTGCCTGGTCCATTGACTTACGGCCACGATCCTGTCGGCCTTTTCCATTCCCCACTTCTCTATGTCGTAAACACGTTTGTCTACATTCTCACCGGCCCTGTCAAACTCTGTGGCATGAACATGTAGAATCAAGGGTTTACGGCTTACGTCCCTGGCAGCTATTCCCGCGGGAAAAGTCAGCCAGTCGTGTGCGTGAATGACATCGAAATTGCCGCGATGGGCAATCTCATGGGCCACTTCAGCATAGTGACCCACCTCATCCATAAGGTGATGGCCGTAGGTTCCGGTGAAATGATAGCGGTGTCCCTTCTTTCCGGTGGCCGGATCCTCAACCCACTCTACCCTTGGAGGTTCATCCGCGTAGTTCCACTGATCCAGCGAATAACGTAGCGTTTGACCTGGAGCGAAATAGGGTGACAAATGCACATCTGTCTGAATCTTCTTCATCCAGGCCTGCCGCGAACCAGGCCTGCTGAACACATGCCCTGTTGGATCGGAGGTTGTGCCACCGACGATGATCTCGCCTGCGTCAATCAACCTGACTTCTTCATCACCGTGTGATTTGGGTACAACAAATAGGATATTCACCTTCTGTTGGATCAGTGATTTGGTGAGCCCAAAACAAGCCGTTCCCAGCCCCCCGGAAATGTGGGGAGGAAATTCCCATCCGAACATCAGAACGCTCATTTCACTGGGCTTCATAGGGGGGATTTTAGTGCAGTGCAATCGGTTGCAATGTTGTCTAATTTAATATCGTTTGCTATGACTGCAATCCCCGGCTGCCGTGATTTAAGTCAGATGGGGTTGACCGGCCAAGGCCGGCATTTACCGATTGGACAGCAAAACGAATTGGCAGGGCTTTAACAGCAGTCTTACAAAGTGATGGTGTGGATCCTGGGTCTTCAAAATGTGAACCTCACCCTCGCCTCCGTATAGAAAATGGAAGGTATTCCCCTCCTCGTTGATGTGACCGTCTACTTCAATATATTCTTCTCTTTCGAAAGTTGGGGAGCTATTAAATACGACAAGAATTTCTTCATCAAACAACACCCTTGAAAATGAAATAATACCGCCTTCACGGGAGGGGAGTTCAAAATCTTTTCCGTCCGGGGACTGCATGCGCATATACATGCGCCCGAACCGTAGCGCCGCATGCTCTTTTCTCATAGCAGCAAGCTTGGCAATCTGCCTGTACAGCCTGCCCTCCTTGTTGAGGGCATTCACACCCGGATGATCCAGGTCAAACATGGTCTGACGCAGGAACCAATCTCCGTGTCCGTGTCCGTTAAAGGCCTGCTCGGTACCATAGTATATGCACGGGGTGCCTAATGCGCACAGGAGAAATCCCATTGCTGCAATGATCTGATCTTCCGAGGCATCGAACCCGTAACGTGTTTTGAATTCAATTCCAGGCTGATCATGATTGTCCACAAAAGTGACCAGGAACTCGCCAAATTCTCCCCGATGCAGGGCATTCAGACGAAGCGATTCGTAGCGGTCAATCAATTTTTCGGGAGCGGCCTTACCCTTGATTACATCCGCGAGTACGTGGTAGAGCGGAAAATCCAAAACGGAGTTGAGACCATAGTAAATGGCTTTGTCATCCACAAACGTGGATGTCTTGGGACCGATGTATCGGTCATACATTTCGTCAGGCCCCAGCAACTCTCCAAACAGGAAGAAATTGCGCTTGCCCAATTTGTAGGCATATTCCCGGACAATGGAACAGAATTGGGAGATCGCCTTTTCACCCATGTGCTTGACCGCATCAAGCCGGAAGCCGTCAATATCTGTTTCGCGGATCCAGTAACAATGAACCTTGGTGAGCACATCCAGTACGTAAAGCGCTTCGGGTGACTCATCGTTCCGGAAAGCCTTCAGTTCCATAAAGTCACCTTCGCGGGTTTCAGGGTACCGGTCGTAGTTTCTTATCTGACCTTTTTTTGAATAGAGATCCGGGTTTCGCAGTTCGATCGGAACGGGCCGGTCGGGTGTGCGCCAGCCCTCGAAAGGAAAGCTCGCACCATCATAATAGTAGTAGCTGCATTTACCAGGATAGTACCACAAATCGCCGGAGTGATGCAGCACAATATCAAGAAACACACGCATCTCAAGCCGGTGCGCTGCTTTCACCAGTTCCTCGAGATCTTCTTTTGTGCCAAACCTGGCGTCAATGTTCAGGTAATTGGAAATGGCATATCCGTGATAGGAGTCAGGTGTGTTTTCAAATACAGGGCTTAACCATAGGGCCGTGCAGCCCAGGTCATGAATGTAATCCAGGTGGCTTGTGATGCCTTTCAAAGTTCCGCCGCAAGCAGCAGTTAACTGCTCCTCATTTCCAAATCCGCGGGAAGGTATGGATTCGGGTCTCCGATCCTGGTTGTCGTGAAAGCGGTCAACCATCAGGAAATAAATGAACTCTTCCCTCCACTCACGGTAGCTGTTTTTCCAGTAGTCTTTGCCCGGCTTGGGCGACAAGTCAAGATCTTTGACCGAGGTGAGCATATATCGGATACAACAAATCTAGGTGCCGGCAAGTTGCAGGATCGTGACTTCAGTCATGCCCCTGTTTTGATTTTGATGACTTATGTATGCGCGGCCGAATTATCTAAAGTCACATCGGATAGTCATGTCAAAGTAGAAATTCAGACCTTCTAAGCATTCTTAATTAAATTTGTAGTTCCACCCCCGGTATATGAAAATCATTTTTCGCTGGTTCCTCTACCTTGTTGGATTTATTGTATTCCTCTATGTGACCGCGTTCGTGCTGGCCATGTACTACGAGAAGGACATCCTGGCCAGGATCAATCAGGAACTTCAAAAGAATGTCGACGGGGAGGTGCAGGTTGGTGGACTCAGCCTCACCATTTTCGAGCAATTCCCTTCACCTTCTATCACATTGAAAGATATCTACCTGCGTGGCACGCGTTACGACCGCTATCATAAGGAATTCCTGAGTGCGGAAAAGGTTTATGTGAATGTGAAGGCGATCATGTTGCTCAGAGGTGAGATCAACCTTCGCTCCCTGATTATCAAAAAGGCAAGAATCAACATATTCAAAACATCCGATGGTTATTCCAATCTGGAGATGTTCAGGAAGAAACAGCCCCAGCACGAGCCGGATTCGGACAAACACGGGAAATCTGCTATTTCACTTGTGCTGCGGAAAGTACGTCTGGAAGACACTTGGGTGAGCTTTTACGATTCAATGAAAGGCAAATCCTATGGTGCAAGATTTCTTAATACTGTTCTGGAGACGGAACCTACGGACAGTTCAACCCTGATCCGTTTGAACGGTCACCTGTTCTATGAAGGTATGATGTTCAACAGCGAGAAGGGCCCTTACCTGGGCAACCAGGATACCCAGACGCACTTTGACCTCGAGTTTCTTCGCGCGAGCAAACAACTGGCGATCCGGCCCTCTTCCATACGCTTTTCAAAAGGATCTGAGGTTGCGCTGGAAGGCTACTTCAAATTCGATTCTACTGCGGCCTACCTTTTGATGGTTCAGTCTGAGAACCTTGACTTTGCCGAGGGAAGGACGATAGTAACACCTGCCATTGCCTCTAAACTGAAAATCCTTGAGATCGAAAGGCCGCTGACCATTCAGCTGGATGTCATGGGCAAGACTACGCCAGGCAATGATCCTAAAATCGACTTGTCCTTCTCCACGCAGAACAATTCCCTGAAGGTATCCGGCATAACAGCTGAAGATATTTCATTCGCAGGAGTATTCATGAACCATGTCCGGGAGGATCAGCCCTACAACGATCCCAACTCCCGCATTCAATTGGACCACTGTGCAGGACGCATCAACGGCATACCTACCGACATGTCTGTAACGCTTGAAGATCTCAAGGATCCAACTCTTACGCTTCGTTCCGACTTGAAGACTCCCCTTCAGGATTTGAACACCATGACGGATACCACGAAGCTGAAGTTTACCTCTGGTGACTTTCATGCCCATGTCGACTATCATGGACGGCTGAAGGAATACATGGATAAGGAAACAACCGTATACAATGGAAAACTGGATGGCGTTGTCGAAGTAAGCAACGGTGGCTTCATATTCGCTCCCAAGGAAAAGAAATTTGAACAGATCAACGTCAACATCCGCTTTAGTGAAAAGAAGATGGATTTTGCCCAGGTGGCGATGATGGTGAATGGAAACAAGGTTGAGTTGAAAGGTTCGGTGGAGGGTTTTGTGCCGTTCTTCTTTCAGCCCGCAGGAAAAGGAAAAGTGAACCTTTCCATATACTCCCCCAGGATGGATCTTTCAACACTCATCAGAAAGAAGAAGTCTGCCGGACGTCCAGCGCAGAAAAAGAAAGCCCTGTCAACGAAGGTCACTGATATGCTGAACACCCTGAACGACAAGGTTGAATTTGACGCGGAAGTGAGGGTGGATGAAATTGTGAATGGAGCGCTTCATGCAACAAACCTCGTAAGCAAGACCCAGCTCCACAACGGTACTTTCCGCACTTCATCTGCGAAACTGAAGTTTGCCGGCGGAACGGTTTCCCTGCTCACCACTTTATCAGCATTGGATCAGGACACCAGCGCCATGCAGCTGAAAACGGAAGTGCTCAATGTCGATGTCAAGAAGTTCTTTGCCGCGTTCGACAATTTTTCACAGCGCTCCATCACTTCCGAGCACCTGGAAGGCCGGATTTCGACCTGGATAGATTTGACCGGAAAGATAGATCCGCATTTCAAACTGTTGCTGCCTACGGTGCAAGGCACTGTCCGCCTGAAGCTGAAGGACGGCTCCATTCAGAATTTCGAGCCGCTGGAGAAAATGGGGACATTTCTTTTCAAGAAACGTGATTTCACTGATGTCGATTTTGCAGAGATCAATGGCAACTTCCATATCAAAGGACCATCCATTGATATCGACCGTATGGAAGTTCAGTCGTCGGTGCTCACAATGTTCATAGAGGGCCGCTATTCCATGGCGGACAGCACGGATCTCAGCATCCAGGTGCCGCTCAGCAACCTGAAAAAGCGCGACAAGGATTACAAGCCTGAAAACGTGGGCGTCGATTCAAAAGTGGGCCCGAGCGTTTTCATCAGGGCAACCAACAATAAAGAAGGCAAGCTCAAGATCAGCTACGACCCGTTCAAGAAGATGCGGAAGAAATAGCGGCCTTTGAACTATTTGATGGTCATCCGGCCTTTCAACTCGGATGCAGCCTTAACAGCTTCGTAAGCATTCAGCAAGCCACCCGTGTTGCTGAGATCGCCGAAATCAGCTTTGCCACCTCCGGGCTTCTGCACCTTTAGTCCATCAAACTTCCTGGACGATTGTTTGATCACCTGTACCACCTGTTGAATGGTCAGTTCCGGAAAGTAGCTCATCAGAAGAGCAGCCACACCGGCAGTCATGGGGCAAGCGAAGCTTGTGCCGTCCATGTTGGAGTATTTGTTGCCGGGATTGGTGGAGTAAATTTCTTCGCCGGGCGCGAATATGTCTACGGTCTTCTTGCCATAGTTCGAGAAACTGGCCGGCAGTGTTTCATCGGGTTTCCATGTGGAGGCGCCGACTTCCAGCCAGTTTAATGCTTCTTTTCCGTCCCTGAGATAGCGGGTGGGGTAGTCCAGTTCCTTGTCGATGTCCTGGTTGTCATTACCGGCCGCATGTACCAGCAGCACACCTTTTTTTTCAGCGTACTTCACAGCTTCGTCCACGACTTCTTTTTGCGGTGACCACGACTTACCAAAGCTCATATTAATAATGAGTGCGCCATTGTCCACGGCATAGCGGATGGCGTTGGCCACATCCTTGTCGCGCTCATCACCGTTGGGAACGGTCCGGACAGACATAATCTTCACGTTGTCGGCTATGCCCTTGATTCCGATCTCATTCTTTCGGTCTGCGGCAATGATGCCGGCCACGTGAGTGCCGTGATCGGAATCAGGCCCGGCCACATCGTTGTTGCCATAATGCCGCTCCTTCAGATTTGCTGGGTCATCACCGACTATTTTCCGTGAGTCAAAATTTTCGTTATACCCGTACTCCACGATGACGGCATAATAGTCATAGCCTTTTTTGAAGTATTGAACGGTGGCATCGAGTTCATTCATCAGGCTGTCAGGATCGGACTGTCCGGTGGTCTTCATGAGCCTGGTAACGAGTCCTTTCGCAAACAGGAGATCGGGATCGTTGGTTTGCAGGCCGGCAAGATCTTCGCTTGTGATCTTGTCCTTCTTGAGTACCGTCTTGAGTGTATCAAGGCTTTCTTTGAGGTTGACCTCCATGGCCTGGTACATGGTGTACTGCTTCTTTACCGCTTCAAATTGCGCAACCTCCTTTGCCTTCCTCTTTTCGTACTTGTCCCTGATGGTCTTATACAATTCGTAATCCTTCTTCTGCTTCTTTTCAACTTTGCCCTCAGGAGTGTCCTTGAATTTGCTTTTCAGGCGGACATATTCCCGGGTTAGTTCATAAGTATCCTCATTTACATTCCCTTCCTTACCTCCTATGAAATTCCATCCGTGCACATCGTCTATGTACCCGTTCTTGTCGTCATCTATGCCGTTTCCCGGAATTTCGTCTTCATTGGTCCAGATGGAATTTTTCAGATCCTCATGATCGATATCCACACCTGAGTCGATCACGGCCACAATGATGGTCCGCGAAGGACGATCTTTGAGAAGTGTCTGGTATGCCCTTTCCACGCTGATTCCCTGGTAGTGGTCGTTCTCAGGATCCTGCATATACCAATCCGGGGGAGGGGTGGACGCAGGAGCTTGGGCAAATGCAATATTTGTCCAGGTCAGGCTCAGAATTGTGATCAGGGTGAACAATGGTCGCATGTGATTTTTCCGATGAACGGTAATAAAACGCCGGCAAATTACGAGCCATTGTCGGGAAAGCCATGAATTATCAAAAAGTGGCAAAAATCTTACCTCCGAAGGCTTGTGGTTCAGAAAGCAAGGTGTCTGTGGAGAGACTCCTGCAATTTTATCATACCAAAGCAGACCGATATGATACACTTTAGCCTCCTCGCCGTCCTCGCCTTCTATGTTGTCTTTTTCACCTGCGTTGTGGTCTGTCAACCCGAATTGCTCATGACCGGCGAGCATCAGCCGGCGTGATTGCTGCGCGCCCTGGTGAACGCCCGGCCATCTCCGGTCCAGATGCACTTTGCTCTCAATCATGTGTACGTAATCGCGAAGCGAACCCATTCCGGTCCAGACGCGCTGTACAAACTTCGCCCTTACAGGACTCCGATAATCATAAACCTTTTAGCGGCGCGCGATGCGCACCGCTAAAAAATGACGCCCCTTCAGGGCTTGCAGACTCATACGTCAAGTTTGATCCAATGTGCAGACGGGATCCCTTCCAATCGCCCAATCAATAATGAACTCCTGCAGTGTCTTCTGAAGATTGCGAGCGTAGCGACGCAATCCTCAACGCATCCCAATCTAATTACTCCGCGGTCATTGGTAACGAAGTGAAGCGACCCTCTTCGGTCCAGATGACCTTCGCTCTCAATCATGCGCGCCACCAATCACCCAATCACCAAATGAACAGGTGAGAGGTGAAAAGTGGATGGTGAATGGTGCTGAGACAATGGTCATCCTCAATCGCTAAATCACCCAATCACCAATTCACCAAATGCTTTATTACGGTATACCAGTTGCGGGAGGAGGGTATTGCATTATACAATGCGGAGGGTATGGTTTGGCACCTGGGATGAGGGGTACATTTATCTACACTCAAACCAACCCCCCTACCTATGAAAAACGTTGTTCTGGTCCTGCTGGCAATGCTTTGCCCTGGACTGTTGATGGCTAATGATGAGCTCGTGAAAGCCAGTCTCGCCGGGGACTTTGCGAAAGTAAAATCCCTCGTCGAAGGAGGCGCCAACGTCAACTACGCTGACGCAAATGGAAGCACGCCCATCGCGGNNCACGGAATATCTGCTCAGCAAGGGAGCAGATCCCAACAGCGGAATCTATCCGTCATTGGTTAATGCCGCGAAGTATTATTCCCTTGACGTCATGAAAATCCTGTTGAAAGCAGGGGCGGACCCAAACAAACCGGGCGTGGTCAAGGTTGATGCTTCTGCCGGTATCCGGAAACTTCTGGAAGATGAGAAGGCCAAGGGAAAGAAGGCCAACAAAGCTATAATCAAGGCTTATGAAGATATGATCAGTAAAACTCCTGCAGGCAATACGATGAGTTTTTCTGCACTACAAATGGCCGTAGGATACACCAACTGCAAGGAGTGCGTTGAATTGCTGCTGAATGCCGGGGCCAAAACAGATTTTAAGAGCCCTACTTCCGGAGGCAATATGATTCACGAACTCACGAATTCCTGGCAGCCCATCAGTCAGCGCGCTGCGGGCATTCAAACCAACATTCCCTATTATTCCCAGTATGGCATGGGTGTTCCCGACTGGTACAAGACCATGGACATCTCCAACAAGGGAAGCTTCAATGATCTCCTTAAGCTGTTGCTGGCCAAAGGTGCAGACATAGAAAACCTTGACAATAACAAGAGAACCCCTCTCACTTCAGCAGTGCTCCAACCCAAGGTGAATCCCGAAGTTGTGATGGGGCTAATCGACAATGGCGCCAGTGTGAAGGCTACCGGTATGACCAACGAACCCACGGAGTTTTACAAAGAGACTGTGGAGGCAGACAAAATCAAAGTAAAGTTTGACTTCCCCAGAGAAGGAAGGAATTCCGGCGGATCCGGTTACAGCGCCAATATGGACCTGCTCAACCCGAAACCAAAAAAGATAGCGCTTATCAGTTACTACCTGTATGATCCAGGTAAAGGCAAAGTCACTGGCGGCACGTACACCGGCACGGCAACAGCCGCAGTGTGGAGGACACCTGATGCGATCGCTCAAACACAAGTTGATGCCTTTTATGCAAAGAGTATAGATGCCCTGAAGGCCACTTTTAAGGAAAACGGAATGGACCTGCTCACGCCCGAAGAGTTTTTGGACACCGATGAAAAGACTGAATTCTACTATGGGTTCGACCAGGAGTCTGCAAAAAAAGAAAAGACCACGATCACCAAGAAAAAGGCAGCAGGGACCAGCATCGCAAGTGTGGCGATTGCAACTACATCGACTTTGAAAATTTGTCCCACCGACCTTGGTTACAGGCCGTTCTTCATTGCCAACGAAGGTGATGATGAATCTGCGCTTCTGAATTTTCAGGGTGGTGTCCTTTCTGCCAACAGAAAGCTCACTTCCAGCCTGGGATATGAACTGGCCAAAGGTCTTGGTGTTGACGCCGTGGTGGTGGTCTACATC
>JAFEAM010000009.1:0-67048 GCA_018266395.1 Bacteroidota bacterium
GTAAAAATCATCCAGGTGATCCCCATTCACATCTCCCACACTCATCCTCGGGCCCTCCGTACTCATCATATGATACAACAACCGGTCCCGGTCAAAATCCACAAAGTCATTCTCCTTGTGATGATAGGTGATGCCAATCTTTCCATCCACGGAGGAGAGCAACTTCACAGAGGTCGCTTCTCTGGCAGGCACAGCTTTTCCGCTGCCTGCATCCTTCTGATTCAGCAATACTTCCTGGTCTGCGTTCAGATTGGTCAGCAGGGTTATCCTGGCGTCCGGCCACTTCACTATCACGGTATCAACTGTGCTCAAGGTATCCAAACCAAAATGCAGACGATGATCGACATTGGATTGAAATCCTTTCATCGGTTCTGCCTCCAGGTAAAAAGTCTGACCACGATGGCGTATGGTAATTTGAGTTCCGTAAGCAAACTTATTGTTACCCTCGCCTCGCAGGCTGAACTTCAAATAATGTCTTCCGGGAAAAAGGGAGTCTGCATTGTTTCGGAATACAAACGACTCCATATTGACGTTGTTGACCACAAGATCCAGGTCGCCATCATTATCCAGGTCGCCGTAAGCAGAACCGTTTGAAAAACCAGGATCTGCCAGACCCCAGTCTGACGAAAGGTTGGTAAAACTCAGGTCATGGTTGTTGTGAAACGCATAGTTGGGCAATGGCTCAGAGGGCATCATATCCACCAGCTTCTTGATCACCTGGTTGTCGCGGCGAAGTATCTCGCTAACCGTGTTCGGGTCAGCCATGAAATTCACATAGTCCTGATCCAGAAGATCTTTGTAAATGCCATTGGCGACGAATATGTCCTTGAACCCATCATTGTCAAGATCGGCAATCAAAGCGCCCCAACTCCAGTCTGTGGCATCCACGCCTGCCAACCTGCCAACCTCACTGAAGGATCCGTCCATGTTATTCAGCTGAAGCACATTGCGAGGAAACTGGCGGTAATAGCCGCTGGAGAAGTTCAGTTGATACTTTTGCCAGTTCTCAAATTGCGCTTTGGTCTTTAGTCTTCCTTCCCCTTCCGGAAGCATTTCTGTAACAAAGATTTCCTGGAAGCCATCATTGTTTATATCAGCCATATCGGCTCCCATTGAACCCATGCTGATCTCTTGCAAGTGAGATTCGAGTTCTTCCTTGAATCGTCCGTTCTTCTGATTAATATAGAGGTAGTCCTTTTCGAAGAAGTCGTTGGAAACATAAATGTCCTCCCATCCGTCTTTGTCTACATCTCCAACGGTGACCCCCAACCCAAAACCAATAGAGCTGCCATAAATGCCTGCTTCTTCACTCACATCCTTAAAACGGTTGCCCTCGTTACGGTACAACCGGTTTCCTCCCAGTGTATCCCGGATAAGGCGCTGATCCTTTCTAAGATCATAATTGCCGACAGACCTGAAGGAGTTGTTTAGCAAATAACAATCCAGGTCCCCGTCCTTGTCGTAATCAAAAAACACAGCATGCGTAGAGAGTCCTTGGTCGTTTATCCTATACGATTCGGACATTTCAGTAAACGTTAGGTCCCGGTTGTTGATAAATAGCTCATTGCTCCTTCTTTCACCTTTTGGATTGCCGGATTTGCACACATAAATATCCAGCCATCCGTCTCCATTCACATCCACCATGCTGACTCCTGTGGACCAAACACCTGCAGACGCCAGTCCTGCCTGATCAGTTATGTCCCTGAATCGGAAGTTGCCAAGATTCATATAGAGCTTATTGGATACCTGGTTGCCACAAAAGAAGATGTCGACAAGTCCATCGTTGTTGACGTCACCCAGCCCCACACCTGCGCCGTTGTAAAAGCTGCGATAGGTATAAACATTGAATTCCTCCGAATAAGAAAGATTGTTGGTAAAAGTGATACCGGTTTTAGCCGATGGAATCCTGGTGAAGAGTGAGGGCTTTAACGGAAGTTGATTGTCCCGGGTTGTACACTCCGACATGCACAGCAGCATTAGCGCCAACCACAAGAATAATAGTCCCTTCATGCTGCAAAAGACCGACAAAGTTGAGCCAATACAAAAAAATAAAGCAAGTGAAAATTCACTTGCTTTATTTTTAAAGTGCGTACTAAGCGACTAGTAGCCAGGGTTCTGCTTCAAAGCAGTAGCAGAACCGGCTGTGGCTGTAATTTGAGCCAGCGGAATAGGCCAGATGTTGATATGGTTGTCAGACTCAGCTTTCTTCCAAGGGTTACCAGACGAATCCTTACCCCATGCTGCTGTAAACTTGCCAAAGCGTATCAAGTCCTGTCTTCTCCAAGCCTCAGAGAAGAGTTCACGCCCTCTTTCCGCAAGTAAATCATCAAAAGATGCTATTGCAGGATAAGTATTAGTATTGGGTGCTTTAAAAGCGCGGGCACGCAATTGAGTTATGTAGCCTTGTGCAGTTGCATCGCCAAAACCATTCTTTCTGAAAAGGGCTTCTGCCTTATCCAAAAGAACGGCACCATATCTGAAAACAGGAAAGTCATTATCCAAATTAGGAGTGGACCCGATGGCGAACTCAAATTTACCAAGACGTGCGCCAGACTGACGAAGAGCGTTGGGGAGCAACTCGTTCACCTTTACAGTGAAGAAAAGGTTTGCAGATGAGTCTCCTTTGGCTGCACCTTCAAAGCTTCCGTCAGTAACTGGCGTTACACCATCAGCCTTATATTGAGGACCTACTATAAAGCTCTTACGGCGCTCATCTGTAGGGCTATAACTCTTATAGAACTCTTCCAAGGAGCAATATCCGTTCCACGGTTGCTGCTGCAGTTTATAAGTATCCTGGCTTCCATAGTGGAGCGTCATCTGATCCAGATTAAATCCCTGACCATATTTGAAATCGAAAGGGACCGCCCAGATGTGCTCCTTCGATCCATCATTTTTTGCGGCGAAAATATCCTTATACGTGGCCTCCAAACCAAATCCACCAGTTCCATTTATGATCGCATCTGCGGCTGCAATTGCCTTGTCATATTGTGGCGTGCCCGTATACACTGCTGCATTGAGATATAGCTTCAAAAGGATGGCTTGTCCTGCCCAGTATGTCAGCCGACCATAGTTTGCGTTCTTGGTAAGGAGAGGAACGTTAGTGGTCAATTCACTTTCAACAAAAGCATACATCTGAGCGGGCGTCTTTTGCCCCTGGTTCTCGCCCAGCTTGGTGGAAAGCGGAACGTTGCCAAAAAGATCCATTAGATAATAGTAATACCAGGCACGCATCACTTTCAGTTCTGCCTCCTTACCTGCAGATCCTTTTATACCTGGAGTTTCCAAAAGGCGATTGCAAGCTGCAATTCCACTGAAAGCGTTCGTCCAGGTATTATTGAAGATGTCAAAGCCTTCAGGCTTTGAGCTTGATACCGACTGAAAGTGGGTATGGATGCCCTGGGGCTGTCCACCATCGTACCAGTCACCACCGCGCTGAGGGATCATCGCTTCGTCAGTTGAAACCTCCATCAGAGTGAAGTATCCATTATGCCCATAATTATTGAACATTGGGCTGTACATCGCCACCAACAAAGCATCCTGCTCGGTGCTTGAACCACCGTAGTTCGCAGGCGTCCACTTGTCTTTCAGGTTCTCATCCAGATTGGTACAGCTAACAGCGACCAATCCTGCTGTGAGGAGAATTGCCGGAACAAATTTAAGTCTATTCATTTTCTGTCTCGTTTTCAGTCGTTGTTATTAGAAGGTCAGGTTTACCCCAAAGGTAATGGTTCTTGCAAGGAAATAGTTATTCCTGCGGTCAATACCGGGTGCCAGGGGGTTCTTCGTAGTAGGGTTAAAAGCACCATTGTCAGTACCACCTGAGT
Organism: Bacteroidota bacterium; assembly: GCA_018266395.1. Classification (GTDB taxonomy): domain Bacteria; phylum Bacteroidota; class Bacteroidia; order Cytophagales; family Cyclobacteriaceae; genus ELB16-189. Next base: position 3,825 of record JAFEAM010000009.1, read on the forward strand.
CAGCCAAGCGGGCTTCAGGATCAACACCCGTATAACCAGTGATCACGAAAAGGTTGTTGCCACCGGCATATACGCGGAGTTTGGAAACAGCAGAACCGGAGCCGAGTTTGAAGTTATAACCTAGCGTGAGGTTATCCAGCTTTACAAAGTCTCCATTTTCAACATATAGGCTTGACCAGGAGGCGGTTTTAATGGCAGGATCATAATACTTGGTCTTTACACGGTTGTAAGAGTTGATCTGACCAGGTACAAGAGGCTCATAGAACGCCCTCCACGAGTTAACCAGCTGATGACCGAAGGTACCTCTTAGGAAGAAGTTCAGGTCCCAATTCTTATAGGTAAAGGTGTTTGTCCAGCCCAAGTCCAGGGTAGGAAGACCGTGTCCGAGACGGGCATAAGGATCTGAACCAAGGATCGGGTTGCCACTTGCATCCACGCCCTGGTATTGAGGACCTACGATCGTGCCCACCTGCTCACCGGCAATGTTCCGGATCACATACGTGTTGTTCTGGCCTGGTGCTCCTAAACCAGAGCCCAGTTCAGGGAGACCATCCTTTTGCTCAACACCGGGGTAAAGCTTCTTCAGGATTGACTTGTAATGGGATGCAACCAAAGTGGTTGTCCAGGTGAAGTCACTCTTCTGAATAGCATTGTAAGTAAGCGCCAGTTCTACGCCAGTGGTTTGGATTTCTCCAAGGTTCTGCCACTGAGTGGAAGCCACATTTACGGCTGCATCGATAGGACGCTCGAGAATAAAGTCCTTGGACGTACGCTGATACACATCGAACGATCCTGTCAGTCGGTTCTCCATAAATCCAAAGTCAACACCTCCGTTGATTTCAGTTTTGGTTTCCCATTTCAAATCAGGGTTTGAAGCAAGAGCCGTCGACACCACGGGTATGCGATTGCCATTACTGTATCCATAACTTGCCTGCTGAGTAAACTGAAATTGTGAGATACCATAAGTAGGTGGCAGGTTTCCAGTTACACCATAACCAATACGAGCTTTCAGGTTACTTATGGACGGCATATCAAAAAGTTTGTTTAGTACAACTGCACCGCTGACTGAACCAAAATCTCCCCACTTGTGACCCAAGCCGAAGCCTGTGTTACCCTCATGGCGATAAGAGGCAGACAACAGGTAAGTTTCTTTGTAATTCAAATTAGCGCGACCGAAGAAACCGATCAGTTTCTGTACTGGTGATGCATAGGAGCTGAGGGTTGTCAAACCATTCGGAGTATCCTGCGAGAAAGCCAGCTGATTATAGCCCAACGCGTCACTGATGAATTTTCCAGCGGTCACACCGTAACCTTCTTCTTGTCTTTGCTGGTAAGAGTAACCTCCCACCAATGCCAAGTTGAGATCATTGAACTGCTTATTATAAGAAAGATACATTTCAAGAATGTCCCTGCTTGTGATATCGGTGTTCCTATAAGCCAGTCCATCACGGCCAAAACCGCGGAAATAGGATGTCTTGCCATAATACTGACCAGTTAACCCGTTTTCGCGCTGCAATGCATAGGTTACTATACCTGTCAATCCGGGCAGAAGATCAACTTCGGCTTTACCATTGAGGTTAATGGTTGTCTTTTTTCCATCGTACTGGTTGAGGTTCTGGATGCCGACGGGGTTAAAGTTATCAAAGAGGGACGCTTCGTAATAAGGACTTCCGGTTACAGGGTTCTTTCCAGTAGGGTCATATATCGGAGCTGTAGGATTATAAAGTGTTGCGTAACGCAAGGCCTCCTGAAAACCATAGTTTGTATTGCGAGTGGTCATGGAACCATCCATGCTGAAACGAACCTTGTTTTTCAGGGCAGACTGCTGCAATGAGAAACGGCCGTTAATTTGGTCGAAACCATTATTCTTCAAAATACCACTGACGTCACGAACGTTGATTGAGAAACGCCAGACTGTATTGCCTGCGCCACCGCTAATACCCAAGTTATTAACGGTTGTAACTCCTGTATGGGTGACCTGGTCCAACCAGTTTGTGCTGGAACCCAGGTTCTGACCGCCAATGCCCAGGTATTCACTTGAGCTCATTACAGGCACCTTTCTGTTGATCTCATCTAATGCCACATAAGAGTTGAAGTCAACTGTAGTTTTTCCTGCCTTACCTTTCTTAGTGGTAATGAGAATCACACCAGAAGATGCTTGCGTACCATAAATAGCGGCAGCAGATCCGTCCTTCAAGATATCAATACTTGCAATGTCATTAGGGTCAACGTTGGCAATGGAAGCGCCAATCACACCGTCAATAACGAACAGAGGTGATTGGTTGGCACCCACCGTCGTCAAACCGCGCATGCGAACCGTGAAAGGCTCATTGGGGTCACTTCCAGCCCTGGAAATGCTCACACCAGCCACTTTACCTTGCAACAACTGAGAGGGGTCCTGGATAGCACCCTTGTTAAAACTTTCATTCTTCATGGAGACCACCGCCCCGGTGATTTCCTTCTTTTCCTGGGTACCGTATCCCGTAACAACAACTTCCTGCAATGCCGTTACATCGGATTCAAGCCCAATATCAACGGTCGAACGATCACCTACTGCCACTTCCTGGGTCTTATACCCCACAAATGAATAAACGAGGGTCGCATTTGCACCCACGGTGATCCGGTAGTTACCATCCGCATCGGAAACCGTACCATTGCTGGTACCTTTCTCGAGGATGTTCACTCCCGGCACACCAGAGCCATCATCTGTCGATGTGACTCGGCCGGAAACGGTTTTGCCTTGTGCCAGTGCCATGGAATAGCAGGAAACCAGCAGCACCACAGGCAGAACCTTTTTGACGAGCAAGTAAAGTTTTGTCATACAGGTCTTGAGTTTGGGTTTACTAATTGGGTTTAACGTGAGTAATGAACTATTTTACGGGCATAATTAATTCAATTATACAGTGAAAAAAAGACTAGATGATGCCTTTAAAGCAATAAATTCTTCATTTTTTAACGGAATCGAATTCGCAATCGTTTGCGCTTTAAGTTAAATTGTACGATCTCTCCAAATCCAACCAGGAACAGTAGAAAATGAAATTCAACCAGGTCACGATCAAAGACATTGCCCGCGAGTTAGGCATCTCTCCCTCCACAGTCTCACGGGCACTGAAAGATCACCCTGATATTAGTGTAGAAACGAAGAAAGCTGTACATGCACTAGCTGAGAAACTCAACTACCAACCCAATATCGTTGCGCTGAGTCTACGGCAGAAGAAGACTAACACTATTGGTGTGATCATCCCTGAGTTGGTGCACTTCTTCTTTTCAACAGTGATCAGCGGGATAGAAGATGTGGCCTATCAGGCCGGTTACAGTGTGATTCTGGCCCAATCCAATGAATCCTATGAAAGGGAGAAGACAGACATAAAGGCTCTTTTCAACAGCCGGGTGGATGGCATGCTGATCTCCCTTTCCAGGGAAACGAGAAACTTCGACCATATTGAATCCATAATTTCAAAAGGAGTGCCCATTGTGTTCTATGACAGGATGTACAACAATCCCAACACCTCAAAGGTGATCGTAGATGACTATGTTGGTGCCAAGGAAGCTGTAGAACACCTGATTGAACAGGGATATCAGCGGATCGCACACCTTGAGGGCGCCCCTGGCCTCATGATCAGCGTGGACAGAAAGCGCGGCTATGTGGATGCCTTAAAGGAGCATGGAATGGAGGTGAAGGACGCTTACATCCAGGAATGTCCATCCGGAAGCCAGGAGGATGGCAAGAGAGTGACAAAGAAATTGCTGGCCATGACAAATCCCCCTGATGCCATCTTTACCAACAACGACCCTATGGCCGTAGGCGCCATGATGGCCATCAAGGAAAAGGGGCTTAGAATTCCAGAGGATATTGGATTGGTTGGATTCAGCAACTGGTCCTATGGCTCCCTCATTGAACCCACCCTTACCACGGTTGATCAGCCAGGCTTCGAAATGGGACAAGAGGCAGCCAGATTGTTGATACGCCAGATTGAAGCAGGAGAAAAAGACCAGGAGCCTGCCCCTGAAACACGCGTCCTCAAGACCAAACTGATCGTCCGCGATTCCTCCGTGCGCAAAACTGCCAGGAAAAAATAGCGCAATCGATTGCTTGAATTTATAGCGTCATCGACTGGTTGCTAACGCCGCTTTGCTCTTATTTTCCATGAAAGTTGAAGCATGAGTTCCACTGCAAGCATGACTTTCGGCGCTGTTCATTCCATCCAAAGGATCCCATCCGGACTGATATGTTTATCAGAAAAAGGCAGCATCCGAATCCGCTTCTTTCAGGAAGAGGTAACTGAGTTAACCTATAGTCCTGACGGTATGTGGAACGATTTCTCGTATGCCGTTGTCGCCCAACCTGAAGACATTCCGGTCATTATTGAAGATGATATTCATGTTGTCAGATTAATGAGCAGCCGGCTTCATGTTCATCTGCACAAGCATCAAGGGACCATCGCATTCCTGTTGCCTGACGGCTCACTCCTCAACGAGGATGAACCAGGGCTTCCAGTATCCTACATCGGAACACAGGTGACCTGTTATAAAAAATTACAGGAAGGTGAACGGTTCATTGGCTTGGGAGAAAAAACCGGTGCACTTGACCGTCGCGGACATGGATACCAGAATTGGAACACTGACGCCTACAGCTATCATGCCGGCACGGATCCTCTTTATTGCTCCATGCCATTTTATATGGGGCTTCACCACGGCAGGCAATACGGCATCTATCTCGACAACACGTTCAAGAGCTTCTTCAATTTTGGCGCCTCAAACAACCGCTTCTCGAGCTTCTCTGCCGAAGCAGGTGTGATGAAGTATTATTTCATGAGCGCACCGACTGTAGCGGCACTCATAACTCATTATACATGGCTCACCGGCAGAATTCCCCTACCCCCAAGGTGGAGCCTGGGCTATCAGCAATGCCGGTATAGTTATTATCCTGACAAGGAAGTACTGAGTACGGCCAGGACCTTCCGTGAAAAGGAGATACCCGCCGACGCCATTGTGATGGATATCCACTACATGGACCAGTACAAAATCTTTACCTGGGATAAGAAACACTTCCCAGACCCCCCTGCGCTTATCCGGCAGATCAAGGAGCTGGGGTTCGAGATTACCCTCATGTGCGATCCGGGGATCAAGACTGAGCCTGGTTATGAGCCCTATGATGATGGGGTACTTCAGGATGTTTTTGCAAAATATCCCGACGGCCAATACTACACCGGACAGGTATGGCCAGGCTGGTGCCACTTCCCCGACTTCACTAACCCCCGGACACGCGAATGGTGGAGAGAAAAACTCAAGGCTTACGCAGACCTTGGCGTTGAGGGGTACTGGAATGACATGAATGAAATTGCCACCTGGGGTAACATGATCCCGGAGAACATTGAATTCGACATGGACGGCCGGAAGTCCACCACCAGGGAAGCAAGAAATCTATACGGATTTCAAATGGCGAGAAGTACATATGAAGGAGCCATGTCCTTATTTAATAACAGGAGGATATTTAACCTTACGAGGTCCGGCTTCTCCGGGGTTCAACGGTATTCGGCTGTATGGACAGGCGATAACGTGTCTTATGATGAGCACATGATGCTTGGAATCCGCCTGGTCAACAGCCTTGGACTTACCGGTGTGGCCTTTGCCGGATATGACGTTGGCGGCTTTGTCGGAGAGGCCAGCACCAAACTCTTTGCACGTTGGATTTCTATCGGGGCCCTGTCTCCATTCTTCAGGGGACACACCATGATCAATTCCAAAGACTCTGAGCCGTGGTCATTTGGTGAGGAAGTGGAGCAAATTGCAAGGAACTACATCCGGTTCAGGTACCAGCTGATGCCCTATCTCTACTCATTGTTTCACGAGGCCTCACAAACTGGAATGCCAGTTCAAAGATCTTTGGCCATCTCCTATGGGCACGACTGGCGAGTTTACCAGGGACATAGTCAGCAGCAGTACCTGTTTGGCCCTTTTATCATGGTGGCTCCTGTGGAAAGTCATAAGCAATTCCTGAAGATATTCTTCCCTCCCGGTGATTGGTACAGCTTGTTCGATGGCAGTCGCATCAAGGGCGACCAGGAACTGATACTGGAGTGTCCCATTCACCGGCTTCCGGTTTTTGTTCATGGTGGTGCATTATTGCCCATGCAACGGCCGGTACAAAACACAAAAGAAACGGTCGATGAACTGATCTTGCATGTCTATGCCGGGGACAATGCAACCTCCTTCCTTTTCTATGACGATGATGGTGCCACACTTGACTATGCGAAAGGTGTATTTGCAAAGCGCACCATAAAATACCTTCCCTCAGAAAGAAAGATCATCCTTTCAGCTTCCGAGGGTTCCTATCAGAGTCATTGCAAGACGCTCAAACTGATGCTACACGGTTTCGATTCCATAGGTCAAATTATGAGCAACGGTCAATCTTTTGAGGTTAAGGCAGACGTTCATTCCTTCTTTCTGCCCCTTGAAAAATATGATCCTATTCATGATCCTGATTCTATGGGTGAAGAGCACATTCAGCACTCCACCATCCCTTACGTTTCCGCAGAGATTTTGATATCCTGGTAAAAAGGTGTCCATCCCACTTCGTTCGTTGGCATTCTCTTCAATATTGCAGACCTTCGTCTCCATACGAAAAACAAACTTCTTGTTGGTAAATGAGTGTTACTAAGCCCCGCCTTTCCTTCCGGCAGATATGGAACATGAGCTTCGGATTCCTTGGAATCCAGTTTGGGTTTGCGCTTCAGAATGCCAACACCAGCAGGATATTCGAAACACTGGGTGCAGAAACCAACAGGCTTGCCCTCTTTTGGCTGGCAGCCCCTGTTACAGGTCTTCTTATTCAACCCATTATCGGCTTTTACTCAGACAGGACCTGGCATCCCACCTGGGGAAGGAGACGGCCTTATTTTGCCATTGGAGCACTGCTGGCTTCGTTGGCATTGTGTACCATGCCCAACTCTTCGGCACTCTGGATGGCAGTCGGCGTGCTATGGATCATGGACGCTTCCATCAACATCAGCATGGAGCCCTTCCGCGCCTTCGTTGGTGACATGCTTCCCCCTGAGCAACGTACCACAGGGTTTGCCATGCAGAGCTTCTTTATTGGTACCGGTGCAATTGTTGCCTCTTTTCTGCCCACCATTTTCAAGGAGTGGTTTGGTATCTCCAATGTTGGTGCAGAAGCAGGGTCAATACCGGACTCTGTGAAATACTCCTTCTATGTAGGTGCGTTCATGTTGTTCGTCACCGTCATGTGGACCGTGTTCAGCACAAAGGAATATCCGCCAGCGCCAGGAGATCAGGAAAATCTCAGAAACAGGGAGAAAAGGCAGATTGAAAACGAATCCGGTTTCAGAACCAGGTTCAACAAACTGGGCGCATCATTGTGCGGCACGGGAATTGTTTTCACTCTCATCGTGCTCTATTTCGGTTTGGAAAAAGAACTATATGTATTGGCCCTGGGGCTTATCGTTTTCGGGATTGTCTTCCTGCTGGCTGGCGATTACATCCGGCAGGGAAGATCGTACCTTGGATTCGTTCACATCGCCAAAGACTTCATCACCATGCCAAGGACGATGGTCCAGTTGGCTTACGTTCAGTTCTTTTCATGGTTTGCGTTGTTTGCCATGTGGATCTATACAACTTCTGCAGTTACCAGTTACATTTTTGGTTCCTCCGACCCTACCACCAGCGCCTACAATAACGGCGCCGACCTGGTGGGAAATCTTTTTGGCGTGTACAACGGCATCGCCGCGCTTGCCGCCCTAATCCTCCCCTATCTGGCTAAAGTGACCAGCAGGAGGATCACCCACATGATCGCACTTTCCATTGGCGGCAGCGGACTGATATCATTTGTTTTTATTTCCGATCCTGTCTGGCTCTGGCTTTCGATGGTGGCAGTTGGTATCGCATGGGCAAGCATCCTGTCGATACCCTACGCCATGCTCTCAGGTTCCCTGCCACCCCAGAAAATGGGATACTATATGGGAGTCTTTAATTTCTTTATTGTAATCCCGCAGATTATTGCAGGAACAGTATTGGGATTCCTGCTCACCCACCTGTTCCACGGACAATCCATTTACATTCTTGTCACCGGAGGTATTTCGATGATATTTGCCGGGATCCTCTGCCTTCGCGTCCAGGATGCTGAAGAGGTTGTCCTGAAAGGTCATTAAAACACAACTGATGCTATCCAATGCTATGAACCGAATTCTTGTACTGATTCTCTCTTTGTTCGTTCTCGATTCTTGCAGTTCAGGAAAAGCTGCACTGAAGAAAGGCGACTACTATGATGCTGTGATGGAAGCTGTCCAACGGTTGCGAGAGAGCCCTGACCACAAGAAGGCAAGGGCCGTGCTTCAGCAGGGATACCCGATGGCTATCCAGTATATAGACAACAATATCCAGAATCAGATCACAGCGGATGCGCCTGACAAATGGCGCAATGCGGTTAAGGGTTATCAGCAAATCAATTACCTCAGCGATCAGATCAAAACATCACCTGGTGCCCTCAAAGTGATACCCAATCCAACCACCAGATACAAGGAGCTTGCCGATGCAAAGGGGAAGGCCGCTGACGAGAGCTACAATGACGGTATCAACTACCTCATGAAGAACACACGCGACGATGCCAAGACCGCCTACTTTGACTTCAAGGAATCAAACGACCTGGTCCCCGGTTTCAGGGAATCCATTGAAATGATGAATCAGGCTGAATTCGTTGCCACCCTTCGAGTTGCATATGAGCTGATTAATAACTCCAACTATAACTACACGATGGAGCCTGTCATCAACTCGCTTAGAAGGCAGTTCCTCTCCTTCAAACCCATAGCGCAAAAGGACACCGTGCCTCCGCATCAGAACCTTCGGCTCATTTTCAACGGCTACCGGCAGGATAATGTAGCCAGCGTTACGAGCTACGTTGAAACTCCATCAAGGGATGTGAAGGTGGGTGAAAAGAAAGGTGCCGACGGCAAGACGCAGGATGTAATGCAGAATGTAACAGCCAGAGTCACTATCTACAGAAAAACCAAGCGAGGCTATAGCAATGCCAACCTTACCATAACGGACGCCTCCAGCGGTGCCACACTGGCAAATCAGGCCGTGGAAGGCCAGTCTGTATGGCAATGGGAATGGGCCACTTACAGTGGAGACCAGCGCGCCCTTACCAGCACCCATCAGAACTTAATCGGACGAAGGGATATGAACCCCAATGATCAGGATCTGTTTAACCAGGCCCTGAACAACCTGTCCCAGAACCTGAGAGGAAACCTCCAGGGTTTTTATAGCAAGTATTGAAAAGGCCTCGCTTATAATCCCCCTTCTCACGTCAGGTTTCGCTCCGGGAGATCTGATCAACTACATTCGTAAAACCATTTTGAGGCTGAATCAGTTATTATGTCAATTTGGTTATGAAAACAATCATGATACTGTCCATGATGCTGATCAACCTGGCAGCGATGGGCCAAAAAGGTAATTCTCAACCCATGAATGCAACAACCGCCGGATTGAAGCAGGCCACTTTTGGAGGTGGCTGTTTCTGGTGTACCGAAGCAGTGTTTCTTGATGTCAAAGGTGTGTCCAAAGTGCAGTCAGGCTATTCCGGCGGAACCGTTAAGAACCCCAGCTATAAAGAAGTGTGTACCGGTCTAACCGGACATGCCGAGGTGATTCAGATTACTTTTGATCCTCGTGTCGTGTCCTATGAAGATTTACTTGAAATCTTCTGGAATACCCATGACCCCACTACGCTTAACAGGCAGGGTGCCGATGAGGGAACCCAGTACAGGTCCGTCATCTTCTATCACGATGAAGAGCAGAAGAATATTGCTCTGGCGTATAAAAAGCAACTGGAAGCATCCCACCTCTATAAGGATCCGATTGTTACGGAAATAAGCCCGCTCAGGAACTTCTTTGTCGCAGAGGATTACCATCAGAACTACTTCGCACTCAATCAAAATCAGCCGTATTGCCAGTATGTGATTCGGCCCAAAGTGGAGAAGTTCAAGAAGCACTTTGAGGCGAAACTGAAGTAATTCAATCCAGGATATTTTTTCAGTACCGGGCAACCTTTAAGGCCACCACTGCGTTATGTAATTAGAGTAAATCTCTCATAGGTTTAGGTTTAGGTACAAAATACCCCGGCAGCCGGTCGGGGTATTTTGCTTTATGGCCAATTGGCCAAAGATCCTTCGGGATGGCGTCTCGTTCCACCTTGCTGAATTTCATATATTGGTCTTAAAACCCAATGACATGTGCAGACTGATGGCCTACAAAGGCACTCCCATTGTAATTGACAATCTTCTATACAAGCCGAACAACTCACTTATCAATCAGAGTTTACATGCCCGGGAAATAGAAGAGCCCTTGAATGGCGATGGGTTTGGACTTGGATGGTACGTTCCGGAGGTGAACAATGAGCCGGTAACCTTTGTTTCAGTTAACCCTGCCTGGAGCAACCGGAACCTCAGGAATCTCGCACCCAAGATCAAAACAGACTGCCTTGTTGCCCATGTGCGCGCCGCCAGTGTGGGCGAAGTTTCGGAATCGAATTGTCACCCGTTCCAATACAAGAATCTCCTTATGGCCCACAACGGGGGGATAGAAGACTTTTCGCTGGTGAAACGTAAAATCAGAGATCCACTCAGCAATGAACTTTACAACTGGATCAAAGGTCAGACAGACTCCGAACATATTTTTGCATACTTCCTGCACCATCTTACCCATCACCACCGGATCATAGATACCAACGCAGTTGCCGATTCCTTTGAGGCAACCTTTAGTTTTGTACAGCAACTTATGGCCGAAGCCGGTATCAAGGAACCAGCTTACCTTAACATGGTGGTCACCAACGGGCTATTTATCGTTGCCACGCGGTGGGTGTCGGATCCAAACGAAGAACCCCTGACCATGTATCATTCGGAAGGAAGCAGGTATGTGGTGGAAGACGGTGTAACCCGTCTTGAAGCACCTGAAGACGACGATCATGCCGTCCTTGTGGTATCGGAGAAATTGACAGATGGACCCGAGTGGACCCTCATCCCGAAGAATCACCTGGTCATGGTGGAGCAAAATCTCAACGTACGAATAAGGGCCATCAAAGCGTGATGCGTTTTTGATAAGTTTGCGGAAACTTATCCAGGATTGAAATCTGACGTTATCGTTATTGGCGGAGGGATCGTTGGGCTTGCCACCGCTCTGCAACTCAAAAATGTTCAGCCGGATCTTTCCATTGTGCTGATCGAGAAGGAAACGGAACTTGCCAAACACCAGACCGGGAACAACAGCGGCGTCATTCACTCCGGCATCTACTACAAACCCGGTAGCCTTAAGGCCGTCAATTGCATTCATGGCTATCATCTGCTCGTCGACTTCTGCCAAGTGAACCAGGTTCCGTTTGACATCTGTGGAAAGATTATTGTCGCAACTGAACCACATGAACTCCCCCAATTGAATGTGCTGTATGACCGTGGCATTCAGAATGGCCTGGAGGGACTGCGCAAATTATCAGCCGCTGAGCTGAAAGAATATGAACCCCATGTGGCAGGACTTGCCGGAATTCATGTGCCTCAAACCGGCATTGTAGATTACAGACTTGTAGCCGCCAAATATGGCGAGCTGCTCAGAAATCTTGGCGTGACATTGCACTTGGGTGAGAGCGCGCTTTCGATACATGGAGACACGGTTGTCACTTCGAAAACATCGTACGAGGGAAAGCTAATTATCAACTGCGCCGGATTGTATTCAGACAAGGTCGCTGCCATGACGGTTCCGGATCTGTCGGTTCGCATCATTCCGTTCCGCGGTGAATACTACAAACTGCGGAAAGACCGGGAAAACCTGGTCCGGAACCTTATCTATCCGGTACCCGATCCCAACTTTCCTTTCCTCGGTGTGCACTTTACCAGGATGGCAAGAGGAGGAGTGGAAGCAGGCCCCAATGCGGTACTTGCTTTTCGCAGGGAGGGCTATCGCAAGTCAGATATTCATCTCGGCGAATTGACAGAATCTCTGGCCTGGCCGGGTTTCCAGAAGGTTGCCAAAAAATACTGGCGGACAGGATTTGGGGAAATGTACCGATCCTTCTCCAAACATGCGTTCACGAAGGCCTTGCAAAAACTTGTGCCGGAAATCCAAATGGAAGACCTGGTTGAAGGCGGCGCCGGTGTCCGCGCCCAGGCATGTGACCGCAACGGGGGACTTGTGGATGATTTCCTTATCCTGGAATCTGAAAACGCAATCAATGTATGCAATGCTCCATCTCCGGCAGCTACCTCCTCGCTAGCCATCGGTGAAACCGTTGCAAAACTTGCATTGAAAAGATTAAAAAAATGATCAGGTGACCCAGTGCAGGGTTTCCGATTTCAATGGGTTGCGGAAAGGCACCGATTGCTCCTGCGCGGCATACCATTGCTTCTTCAACTCATAATACCACCTTGCCTGCGCATCGGGCTCGCCGACCAACATTAACGGGGGGTCGTTTTTCAACCCGTCAGCCAGTTTGTTGAACACACCCACATCCTGCCCGATGAATGTCCGGCCAAGGCGCTTGAGCGGCCACCAAAGCCATCGCGTTATGCCCAGTGTAGAATAGAAGAACTGATTCAACTCAGTGTGCTGATCGTCTATCGGAGTAAGTGTAGTCATGGAAATTACCTTATGGCGGCTGCCCACTGAAATATGTTCCAGGCGATTGCCGGGTATTTCAAAGAAGATTTCCGTAGACACATCTCCTTTCAGAACCTTGTAACCCTTTGAATTGGCAGATGGGGCATGCCGTACCATCTTGAATCCCAAATCTGTAGGTTCAAAATTTTTTGTCTTTAGCTTCAGCGACTTTGCCGAACGCCAAAACCATGATTGATGCACAAAAGTGACGTGGGCCGGATCAATCAGACCGATGACGGAGTGATCGATGTTAGTGGGAAGGACTATGGACTCAACATGCCGAAATTGCTCTGATGATGCCAGGTGAAGGTCGGGCGGATTTCGCTGCGGGTCTGCCTGCGATCCCTTTTCGGGGATGTAAACCCATATCATATTGTTGACCTCCCTCACGTGGAATTTCGGGGCCTTGATCTTTGTAATGTCTGCTTTACTGTCGGGCGGCAATGCCGGAATTTTCCTGCAAATCCCCTGCGAGTCAAACTCCCATCCATGATAGCAGCACTGAATGTTTCCGTTGTCCAGCACATGACCTGTCGACAAAGGCACACCCCGGTGCGGGCAATTGTCGCGGAGGGCAAATGGGGTACCTGATGTATCCCTGCCAAACACCATCTTTTCGTTTGCAATCTGGCGATGAATCAGTTGCCCCTTGGGAAGGGCTTCGCCTGCCAGGGCGAGATACCAAATATTGCGAAGAATGAGATCCTTGCTTTCAGCCATTCAGGAAAGAAAATTAGAGACACAAGTTTAGCACATATTGGTGACAGCCCTTCATGATCTTAGTCAGTTTATGAATTCTCCCGGATGGCGGTGAACTCAATTTCAACAAGGTATTCTGGTTCGATCAACGCAACTACCTGTACCATTGTGGTGGCTGGCCTGATAGCTGAAAATGACTCGCCATGCGCTTTGCCCACTTCTTTCCAGAAAGCAATGTCGGTCACAAAAATGCGGGTACGTATGACATCCGACAAAGTGAATCCCGCTGAGACAAGAATCTTCTCCGCTTTATTGATGATGAACCGGGTCTGTTCGTAGGGGTTGCCCTTCCCTACTACCTTTCCATCCTCACCTATCGCTACCGTGCCCGTTACTTCAAGCTGGTTGCCTATTTGCACAGCACGACTGTACCCGACAATCGATTCCCACGGTGCGCCTGAGGAGAAGTTGGTTCTGGTCATGTTTTTTACATCCAAGTTATCGTCTTGAAAGGTTGAAGATACTGCTGATGGCTTGCTTTCGAAATCAACGAGGAATAACCAATTTTAGGCAATAATAACCCAGGCATTCATGAAAGAGATTACTGTCCAGGAACTCAAAGAACTCAGAGACAAGCAGGCTGATTTTCAGCTGATTGATGTAAGGGAACCGCATGAATATCACTTCTGTAATCTGGGGGGAGAACTTATTCCACAGGGTCAGATCCCGTTTAACCTGGACAAGATATCAAAGGACAAGATGGTGATCTTGCAGTGCCGCAGCGGTGCGCGGAGTGGCACTATGGTTAAGTGGCTGGAAAAAAACCATGGATTTACAAACCTCTACAACCTGAAAGGGGGCATTCTCGCGTGGTCGGATCAAATAGATCCGAGCGTGCCCAAATACTAAGATTCAATGGCCTGCTTCACATCGGCAATGATGTCGTCGATATGTTCCAATCCTGCTGATACCCTGATGAGCCCTGGCGTAATCCCAACGGCTGCCCGTTCCGCATTCGTCAGCTTCGAGTGCGTGGTGGATGCCGGGTGTGTTGCAATGGTGCGCACATCACCAAGATTGGCCGAATGAGAAATCATCTTCAGCGAATTCAGAAATCTCCTCCCCTGTTCAATGCCACCCCTTACCTCGAAGGTGACAACGCCGCCACCTGACTTCATTTGCTTCTTCGCAAGGGAGAAGTGAGGGTGTGATGGCAGAAACGGATACTTCACAAGCGTCACCTGCGGATGCGTTTCAAGAAATTGAGCAAGCTTCAGTGCATTCTCGCCATGCCTGTCCATACGGACCGCGAGCGTTTCCAGGCTTTTCGACAAGATCCATGCATTAAATGGCGACATGGCGGGTCCGGTGTGACGGGCAAAATACCGCACCTCCTTGATCAGGTCTTTTCGTCCCACGACGGCCCCGCCGATTACGCGGCCCTGCCCATCAATGAATTTGGTGGCAGAATGGGTCACCAATCCGGCGCCCCAGCGGATTGGGTTCTGTATATAGGGCGTACAAAAACAATTGTCCACGTTGAGGATCACGTTGCGGCTTGCGGCAAGTTTTCCGAGCCATTCCAGGTCGATGATGTCCAGCGCGGGATTGGATGGCGATTCAACAAAAATCATCCTGGTGTTGGGACGGATGGCTGCCTCCCACACGGAGTGGTCGTCATTAACGTCAACATAAGTATGCGAAATTCCCACACGCGGGAAGAGTACGGTAAATATCTGGTGGGTGGAGCCAAAAACCGACCGGGAAGCAACCACATGATCGCCGGAACGCAGCAACGCTGCCATGCTCAGGTACATGGCCGCCATCCCTGAAGCAGTGGCTATTCCATCTTCAGCGCCTTCCAGCAAACATAGTTTGTCTATGAACTCGGTGTTGTTTGGATTGGAAAAACGGGTATAGATGTTCCCCGGGATTTCATCCGCAAAAAGCGCGCGGGCCTGCTCTGCATCCTCAAAGACAAAGCTGGAGGTGAGGTATAAGGGTACAGAGTGCTCACGGTACTGAGTTGTTGGCTGCTGTGTCCTGATGGCATCCGTTTCGAAGTGATTTGTACTCATGGCGTTGGTTGCGACACGCTAAATTACGTCCAATTTCTCCACACTCAAGGCTTGCTTGACGCACTCAACTGACTGCCTCCATTGCCGGGCCAGAAGAGTGAACCCAATACCATCGAAATGATGCTGATCAGGGTCGCCGGAACCAACGCAGGCATGCCAGTGGCAATCACAAACTCAAACACGATCCACGCAAGGCAACCCGCAACCATGGACAGTATGGCGCCGGCACTGCTGGCCTTCTTCCAGTAGAGTCCAAGTACCAATGCAGCAAACAGGGTTACCAGGCTCAGGATGGATGACTCACCGACGAGGTCATAGATATTGCTGCGCATGCAGGCCATGACGGTTGCCACCCCGCTGAAAAGAAGTACCGACAAGCGTGTAAGTAAAAGCATGCGTTCGTCACTGAGCTTTGTTTTCATCAAGGGGCGGATGAGGTTTTCAGAAAATATGGCTGCAGGCGCAAGAATGGCGGAACTGGTAGTGCTCATGATGGCTGACAAAAGTGATCCAAAAAAAAGTACCTGTATGCCAAGGCTGGTATGGCTGAGCACCATATTGGGCAGGCTCAATTGGGTATCGCCGTTGACAAAATCCGGGTAAAGCTGCCGCGTACAGAGACTGATGAACAAAGGCAGCATCGCAACGGTCAGATACAGTATGGCAGCATAATAGCAGGACCTCACTGCAGTCCGTGCCGACCCTGATGACATCGCCCGCTGAAATACATCCTGGGAAGGTATGGAGCCAAGACCAAGCACCGACCAGGCCGCGAGGTAGCTGGTCACCTCCTTCCACTCCGGTGCCGGCAGGAACCTGAAGTTTTCGGGACGAACATCGTGGATAACTTTCATCACGCCTCCGGCCTTGTCGCTCAGCACCACCGCCAGCACGAGAAGACCAAGAATGATGATGATGCTTTGTATAAAATCTGTAATGGAGATTGCCCACATCCCGCCCACGTAGGTGTAGAATGTCACAACTCCTGCACTGATAAGCACCCCTTGCCAGACAGCCAGGCCGGTAACCACATGCAGAATCAACCCCATCGCCACCAGTTGAGCTGCAATGTAGCCGGCATAGGGTGGAGCAAGGAAGATGCTTGCTATCAATTCGGCCCTGGCCCCAAATCTTACTTTGAAAAAATCCCCCAGCGTAAGCAGGTTCATGTTGTACAGCTTTCTTGCAAAGAAGAGCCCGAACAACACCAGGCACAGGGCGGCACCGAAAGGATCTTCAATGACAGAGTAAAGTCCGCCCTTCAAGAATTCCGATGATGCGCCAAAGACGGTTTCTGAACCGAACCACGTGGCAAAAAGTGCAGCTGAACTTAGCAATACTGGCAGGCTTCGTCCGGCCAGCATAAAATCTCCTGAGGTCTTAACCCTTCGTGCGGCCCAGTAGCCTACCAATACGGTGGCTATGAGATAAAGAATGATGGATCCGAGCAGCAACGATCACGATTTCGGGCAAATAAAAAAGAAAATCCCCCAAAGTCCTTGACCCCGGGGGAAATTCTCGTCTATAGTTGGCTTTAATCTGTACCGAAGATAGCCGGAGCCTCATGTGCCGCCAATGGGCCGGCGGCAGTTCAGCAATCCGGCCGATGAGCAGTCGATTTTGGCGACAAAGCGGCAATGTTGGGACGGGTCCTGGTGAATAGCGGAAGTCCTTTTTCTGCTCCCAGGCGGCAGGGTTCTCCGGCTGATATCGATGGCTAATAATATCAGTCCCAGGAAGAACAGGATCATGACAACCAGGAAGATTTTCTTGGACCGGCTCATCAAGCAAAAAGGGGCCTGCGCCCCTTTGTATTAGTCTATTTCACTTTGTTAACCACCTCTGCAAATGCTTCAGGGTGGTTCATCGCGAGGTCGGCCAGGACTTTGCGGTTCAGGTCGATGCCCGCGGTCTTCAACTTGCCCATCAGTTCTGAATAGGACAAACCATGAAGCCGTGCGCCGGCATTAATACGCTGGATCCAAAGAGCGCGGAAGTCACGCTTCCTGGCTTTACGGTCTCTGTACTGGTATACGAGACCCTTTTCGACCGCATTTTTAGCTACGGTCCATACATTCTTCTTCCTGCCAAAGAAGCCTTTGGCAAGTTTGAGCACCCTTTTGCGCCTGGCGCGGGATGCCACATGATTGACTGAACGAGGCATGAATTTTAATTTTTTGGTGCTGGCGTTCTTTCTTCAGAAAGAATCTTTAGCCAGTTACCGGGTTATACACTAAACCATCAGGAGTTCTCGACTCACTGATTTACACTGCATAAGGAAGCATCGGCCTCACATTTCCGACATCAACTTTCTTGACGACGGAAGAGTTGCTCAAACGTCTCTTCTGCTTTGTTTCCTTCTTGGTCAGGATGTGGCGCTTGTAAGCACGCTTGCGCTTGATCTTACCAGTGCCGGTTACCTTGAACCGCTTCTTTGCACCTGACTTTGTTTTTAGTTTCGGCATCTTGTTAAGTATTCAGATATATTCAGACTATTTCTTTCCTGCACCTGGTTTGGGGGTCAGCATCATGTACATCCGCTTTCCTTCCAACTTCGGGAATTGTTCCACTTTTCCCACTTCCTCCAGGGACTGGGCAAACTTCAACAACAATATTTCACCCCGTTCCTTGTACACAATCGACCTTCCTGCAAAATGCACGTACGCCTTCACTTTGGCTCCTTCCTTCAGAAAGTTGATCGCATGCTTGACCTTAAAGTTAAAGTCATGGTCATCCGTATTGGGCCCAAAGCGCATTTCCTTTACAACTGTCTTCTGCGCATTGGATTTTATCTCCTTCTGTTTCTTCTTCTGCTCGTACTTGAACTTCGAGTAATCAATCACCTTGCAAACCGGCGGATCTGCATTGGGTGAAATCTCTACAAGGTCCAATCCCTGCTCCTGCGCCATCTTTATGGCCACATGTATCGGATATACGTCGACCTTTATATTTTCTCCTACCACCCGTACCCTGGGCGCTGTTATGCGCTCATTGACGCGATAGGGTTCCTCTACAACTCTGGGACGAAAGCCCGGCCGGTTGAACGGGCGAGGACGGTTACTTCCGGGAATAAATGCCACTATTAGGGTTTAAGTTTAACATGTTATAACTTCTGCCTGTTGGTCCAAAAACGCACACAGGGGCGCAAATATCAGGAATATTTCGCTTTTTCCACGTGAAAAACTCTGAAATTTTGAGCGGCCGCTCATACCGGCATGGCAAATTCCTTATTAAACGTGGCAATGAAGTCCGGCAATGAAACTGACCCCTGGTCTCCTGCGCCGTGCTTGCGAACAGCCACCTTTTGTTCCTGTGCCTCCTTCTCCCCGACGATGAGCATATAGGGTATCTTCTTCACCTCGGCATCCCTGATTTTCCTGCCGATCTTTTCATCACGGTCATCCAGAATGCCCCGAATGTCCCGGCTCCTCAACTCATTAATAACACTAGCTGCATAGTCGTTGAATCGCTCAGAGATAGGCAGGACGGCCACCTGTTCAGGCGAAAGCCACACAGGGAAGTTGCCTGCACAGTGCTCGATAAGTACGGCGACAAACCGTTCCAGCGACCCGAATGGCGCCCTGTGGATCATCACAGGCTGGTGTTTTTGGTTATCTGAACCTACATATTCAAGTTCAAACCGCTGCGGAAGCTGGTAATCCACCTGGATGGTCCCTAATTGCCAGCTCCTTCCCAGGGCATCCTTTACCATGAAATCCAGCTTGGGACCATAGAACGCCGCTTCACCTTTGACGGCAACGGTCTTCAGTCCACGCTCATCGGCGGCTTCCTGAATCTCTCGCTCCGCCCTGTCCCACAGCGCATCCTCGCCGATATACTTCTCCTTATTGGCTGGGTCCCTGAGAGACACCTGAGCAGTATAGTTTTCAAATCCCAGCGCAGTGAACACGTGCAGCACGAGATCGATCACCTTGATAAACTCTTCCTTTACCTGATCAGGGCGGCAGAAAATATGCGCATCATCCTGAGTGAACCCGCGCACCCTCGTAAGTCCATGCAGTTCACCACTTTGTTCATAGCGGTAAACCGTGCCAAATTCCGCCAGTCTGATCGGCAGATCCTTGTATGACCTTGGTTTCACTTTATAAATCTCGCAGTGATGCGGGCAGTTCATTGGCTTAAGCAGGAATTCTTCCGTGACATCGGGCGTGTGAATGGGCTGAAAGGAATCCTTCCCATACTTTTCATAGTGGCCTGAAGTAACATAAAGAGACTTGCTGCCGATATGAGGCGTTACCACAGGATCATATCCGGCTTTCACCTGGGCCTTCCTCATGAACTGTTCCAACCGCTCCCTCAGTACGGTCCCTTTGGGAAGCCAAAGCGGAAGCCCCATGCCCACCTTTTCCGAGAAAGCGAACAATTCCAGTTCGCGGCCCAGTTTGCGGTGGTCCCTCTTCTTTGCCTCCTCCAGCATGAGAAGGTACTCATCCAGTTCTTTTTGCTTTGGAAAGGTTATTCCATAAATGCGGGTAAGCATTTTGTTCTTCTCATTGCCACGCCAGTAAGCGCCGGCTACATTGAGAAGCTTAACAGCCTTCACATATCCTGTCGTTGGAATGTGTGGGCCACGGCACAGATCGGTAAAGTTCCCCTGTTCGTAGAAAGTGATGGACCCGTCGGTGAGATCTTTGAGCAATTCAATTTTGTAGGGGTCGCCCTTTTTGGTGAAATATTCAATGGCTTCTGATTTGGAAACCTCTCTTCGGCGGAAGCTGTTATTCTGACGTGCCAGCTCGATCATCTTTGCTTCGACCTTCGCCAGGTCATCCTCACCAAAGGCCAGATCTCCGAGGTCTACATCATAATAGAAGCCATTCTCTATTGGAGGGCCGATGCCGAACTTGACGCCCGGGTACAGCGCTTCAAGCGCTTCGGCCATCAGGTGTGCCGACGAGTGCCAAAACGCATACTTGCCCCCTTTGTCGTTCCAGGTAAATATCCTGATGGATGCATCCTGTTCTATGGGGCGTGACAGATCACGGATTTCGCCATCCACTTCAATGGAAAGGGCATTTCGGGCAAGACCTTCACTAATACTTTTCGCGATATCCATACCACTTACCCCGGCAGGATATGTCCTGGCCGAGCCATCCGGTAGTGTAATTTTCACCTCACTCATCTTAAACGAATACAAATTTGAGGTGCAAATATGCAATTTTTCAGCCTTCCTTCTTCAGATGAAAGTCAGGACTAGAGCTTGAACTGAATGGTGAAGGTGACGCCGAAGGGGCGCACGTTTGGATTATTCAGGTAGGTCAGGCGATGAATAAAATCAATCCGCAGAAGCCGGAATATATTCTCTACACCGTAGCCAACTTCAACATAAGGGCTGCCTGTGAAGTAGCCGGTATAAAGGGTCTTCTCTCCGCTGGGTGTCACTTCAGATATCAGGTCGCGGTTGGCATCGCTCAGGCTTCCGTAAACAACATTTGTCGTTGCCACGAGGCGCCATTGAAGTTTATTCAGCAGCGGGATTCTGTTGATCAGCAATCCCTCAAGGTATTGGCGGTATCGAAGAGATACGCTCTTGTCGCTGACGAATTCGCCAAAGTTCATCATGTTGTAAGTGAACTGTGAGTAGATTGGCGACTGGTTCCCGAGGTGAACCGTGAGCAATGGATACGGAAGAGTATTGAAAATGTATTCACCGGTCAGGGTGACATAGCCAACTCCGAGCGGCCCCAGCCTAATTCGCTTGTCAATATTGAGCCGCAATTTGTCGTATGCATAATTGCTTCCAAAGACCCCTTCGAAACCGTGAGTATACCTGAACGTGAAGACAGGCCATTTCTTGAGTCCCAGGCTGATCCGTTCGTTGCCGTTTTGAATGAAAGTCTCGTCACGCGCATAGCGAGATTCAATAGCAACTTCAGAAGAAGTCAGACGTTCGAGAACAGGCGAGTTGATGTCTGAGGGATTCTCGATGTAGCCAAACTTGTAGGTAGGGTCAAATGTCCAATAGCGAAAAGAGACTTTCTGGGTAAATCCCTTGAACAATTCTCTTTGGATGCCCGCATAGCCTTCGTGATAATAGTATGCGCGTCTGTAGTTCCCCCAGCGTACTGCAGTAAGAAACAATGGATTGCTCGACAACGCTTCTTCGTCTATGCCCAGCCTGATAAGATCTGATGCAACCCTGAAGGTTACGGTTGTCCATCTATCCCTGGCGAGGATACGCTGCGCATAAGTCATGAACTTGAATTTCTGATCCTGAAAGCCATAGGCAGCATATCCTCCATAAATCATCTTTTTGCTGTATTGGCGGTTGGTCTTGAACCCGAATTGAAGACGCGAACCTTCTACCGTATTCCAGGCATAGGTTCGCAGGTAAGGTCCCATCTCCACTTTCCCCAGGTCATAGTAGCCGTCAACCAGGGCCTTGAAAACTTCCGTATAGGTTTTGACAATGGGTATGTTCTTGATCGTATCGATCATTTGATATACGTTCTTTTCGGTCTGGGTCAATGGCTCATGCCTCAGCGAGTCCCAGTATTGTTCCTCCTGAAACATATTGACATCTTCCGCGACCTTGATCCTCCTTTCGTAAAAGGCATTCTCACGGGGCTTGTTGATGACAAAGCGCCTGTTACTGGAATAAAACTTCGCCAGCAGACCTGCCGCGTTCTTACCAATCTCACTCACATCAATGAGAACGCGGTTCTTTACCGGAAGCCATGGACCCTCAGGCATCTTCACCAACTGTTGCTGCAATTTGATTCGATCAATGAAGTTGATGTTGGCCTTCTCTCCCACCGTAACATCGATCTGCTTGAGCGCATATTCATTTTTGGTGATCCACATCGATCCGGTGAAAGCAAGTTCTGTGGGGCTTTTTGGGAAGAAGTCCAGGCGGTAGCAAAAATCATCTCCGATATACAAGCTATCCAGCAGGTCATATTCATAGTACAGCCGCCAGCCGTCAGCGATTGGCGAAACAAAGTTCTTGTTGATGATGGTCAGCCAGTTCTGATAGAAATTATACTCCTGGAAGGAGGAACCTACCAATTGCGTGATCATGGACCCATCCTCCAGACCTACGCCATTGATCTTCGTCTTCTGTATTTCTTCTGATCTGAGTTCCGGGCTGCTCTTATAATATACCCTGGATACCGCCTCTGTAATGAAGAGGGGAAGCACCGGTTTTCCATCCTCGCCCACTATGCGATCCACACTGTCCAGCACCTGGGCAATCTTTTTCATTACCTTCCTCTCCCTGAACTTGCCGGATATATTGTCGATGTCAACCTCTGTCTTGGTGTAGGCTTCGTACTCATAGGCAGTCAGATTACGCTTATCATTCCTGTCCTTATTTCTGACTACATTCCTGAGTATTTCAAACGCAGGATTTTCACCTGCATGGACAACGACTTCCTCCAGTGATGTCACTTCTTCTTCCAACTGAAAATTGACAGTCTGTTTCCCGGGCCTGACAGGCTTTGCCCTGGGCTTGTAGCCTATGTAGCTCGCAAGTACTGAATCTACCCGTTTAAGGGTACGAATAGTGTAATTGCCGTCAAAATCGGTGGTTGCTCCAGTGCTGGTGCCTTTGAATGTGACGTTGACAAAAGGTATGGGGTCACCTGTTTTAGCATCCGTCACCTTTCCTGTCACAACAAGTTCCTGCCCACTGCAGGCGGCAATTGTCAGCAGGAATGCGGCAGCATGCGCAATAAAGTATCTCACGGAGTAAGTTCTGTCAAGGCCGGTCAGAGCCCAAAAATCGGCGGCCAAAATGAAATCAAAAAGTTGAAATAGCAATTTAATAACTTTTATTTTTCGGACTCAAAGTAACCACCCCTGAATGCAGGCGCACACCCTGAGGACTTTCTGTCTTGTTTTTCTTATCGCACTGTCCCTGCCTGCGGCGCTTCAAGCTCAAAACAAAAACCGCCAAATAGGTAGTTTTCCACAGGCTCCGGATACCACAGAAATCATTTACAAGAACAAGCTTCTCATCTTTCCGATTGTAGCGCTGTCAACGGAGACCAATTGGGTATTTGGCATTGCCAATGCGTACATCTTCAAAACATCCAAGAAGGATACTGCCCTGCGAACCTCAACGGTTCCATCCGGATTCCTTTATACCCTGAATGATCAGATCCTTGTAGCGCTGGGAGCAAACATCTTTCTACCCAGGGAAAAGTACATCCTGAGATTTGAAAATACATACAGCAAATTTCCCGATAAATTCTGGGGTATTGGCAACGACACGCCGGAAAGTGCCAAAGAAAGCTATACTTTTTCTCAATTCTATTTCAACCCGCAACTGAGCAGGAAGGTGAAGGGAAATATCTTCCTCGGTGGTGGCATTGAGTACCAGAGTGTATTCAACATCAGGTATGACAGCGGAGGTAATTTTGAAAAAGACCAGGTGCTGGGTGTCTACAACCGGGAACAATACAAGGTTTTTGGATTCAGCCTGAACTTTACCCACGACTCAAGGAACCATGCCTATACCCCCAACAAGGGCTCACTCCTGCGTATCAAGTATGCCTCATTCCAGCAAGGACTAGGCAGCGACTACACCTTCAGGGGAGTGGACATTGACTTCAGGAAATTCTTTCAACTGCGTTCGGGAAAAGTACTTGCGCTTCAGGGACTGGGTAACTTCACTTTTGGGGACGTCCCTTACCGCAACCTTGCCGTGCTGGGAGGTAATTCCATGATGCGCGGCTATTATTCTGGAAGATATAGGGACCAAAAATTCATTGGTGCGCAATTGGAATACAGGTTCCCGATTTATTGGCGATTCTCAGGAGTGGCCTTTGGCAGTGCCGGACAGGTTGCACCACAGATGGAGACGTTCGCTTTTGATCGCTTCCGGATGGCCGGAGGTGCAGGAGTACGCTTCGCAGTCTTGCCGAAGGAGAATCTCAACCTGAGATTCGATCTGGGTTACGGCAACAGTCTTAACTACTATGTGGTTCTCGCCGAATCATTCTGATTCTGGCTTCGTCTTAGTCGGGGATTAAAAAGCTTGTTGGATCAAATTACTATCGGCTCCTTCTCACCAAGGTGACGGGGCGAGGTTTTCAGTATATACAAATCAAGGATTGCCTTTGCCCGCGCAAAATACTCCCTGACATAAATCCTGGTCGAGGTCTCCTGACCAGGTTCCTTGGTGACCAATGCCACCGCGTTAATGTTATAGTACCGGCTGATGAACAAGGCCCGATAGGAATGGAAGGGTTGGGTGATGATGATGATTTCTTCCTGACCAAATATCTCCTTGCTCCTGATAATGGAATCCAATGTGCGCAGGCCGGCGTAATCCAGCGTAATCGCAGCCTCGGGAACTCCCAGTTTCATCAGGGCCTTTTTCATCTCCATGGGCTCATTATAGAACCTGGTCCGGTTGTCACCACTCACAATGACATGTGTAATCTTGCCCAGGCGATACAAGTCGGCAGCAGCAAGCATCCTGTTTTCGAAATAAGGATTGGGTTGGCCGGAGGTGAGACGGCGGCTGGTGCCCAGAACCAATCCTACCCTGTGACCTGGCAAGGCACTCGCATCGGTGTAGACTTTGCCTGAAGTACTGCCAATTACCCAAAGGTTGCTGATCACTATGAAGGCACTGCCGGCCACGAGCAGCGAAATCAAAACCCTCAAAGACCAGCGCCAAAACATTAAAAAATAGATCAAGCCAATGCAAATTTACTGAATCGCGCGCATAAACTCCTTTTCGATCAGTTCTGCGTTCCGGATGACCTTCTTGTACCATTGAACACGAAGCTCTTCAACCTCATCCTGTTTTAACTGCCAGGGCAAATCGCTCGCACGAACACGCGAAAGCACCGAATAGAGGCTTATGGCGGCACTTACCGAAATGTTCAGACTCTCGGTGAATCCCGTCATCGGGATGTGGATCTTGATATCTGCCTCTTGTTTGGCACCCAAGGACACACCATGCTTTTCGTTGCCCATGATGATAGCCAATGGTTGATCCAATGGAACCGCATCGATTGAAACCCCGTCAGGATCGGGGTCCGTGATTCCCACCCTGTACCCCTTTTGCTTCAGATCAGCAATGCATTGCCCGATGTTGTTCGTTTGTCTCCGACGGTAGCGCAGCACCTGTATCCATTTGTTTGCGCCCTTTAACACCTGCTTGTTGGTCGACCATGAACTGCGAGTCTCTACAATGTAGATGTCCTGTAGTCCAAGGCACTCGGCAGTACGCAAAACTGCACTGGCGTTCTGTGATTGGTATATGTCTTCAAGTACCACGGTGACATAACGCGTACGGTTCCGGAGAACGCGTTCGATGAATTCCCTTTTATGGTCAGATACAAACTGTGCCAGGTGGTTGGTGAGTTCCCTTCGAATAGATGAATCTCTGGATTGGGACGAAGGCTCCATTGGGTCCAAAAGTAGGCTAAAAATCAACAGCCGGCGGCCTTTCACGGTTTCTATAATAATTCTAAATTTCGTGCCGAATCTCAGGGGATAAGGACCCGGAAAGTTGTAATTTTGCACTAGATTTCCGGTGACCAATCCCATCGAGACGATCAATATATTAACATGAAAGTAGGCCGTTTCTCATTATCCTGGTCCGTTTTTAGTTTCTTCTTGCTGTTTGTCTCATGCAACAAGAGCATGGATACCTTCCTCACGGAAGACAAGCAAACATCCAATAATGAAACGACCCAGGAATCAACGATTTCGGAGTTGGATGACCTCGCCACGACTGTGCTTAACAGCAGCAATACATCAGGGGTAATTAGCGGCCGGACAGACGTGACCCTGGATGACAGGCTGAATTGCACCGGAACCACCATTGAGTTTTCAAATGTAAGCGCCGACAAAACCTCTGGAACTGTCACCATTACCTTCCCTTCAGACGGATGTACCGACAAGAGAGGCAACGTGAGAAAAGGGCAGATCATTATTACCTGGACGGGAGGAAAGTGGTTCCAGCCAGGGTCTGTTCAAACCATAACCATGAATGGATACAGCATTAACGGCGTAGCGATAGAAGGTACGCACTACGTTACTTGTGTGGCTGCATCTACGAATCCCATTAGTATAACCTGGACCATTTCGGGTGAGCACAGTGCGACATGGCCTGACGGCACTACCGCCAGCAGAAAAGTAAACAAGAAAAGAAAGTGGGATCATTCTGATACCGACGATATTTATGCAATCAGTAATGGTCCTTCAGGAATTTACTCTGCAGAGGGAACCAACCGCCATGGCCGTCAGTTCAAGACCATTATTACCTCACCGCTCATTTACTTGCGGTCGTGCGCGCTCAACAATAAAGTCTTTATTCCCGTGAAGGGACAAAAGGTCGTCACGCATATCAGCATGAGTGGGAAGACCCGCTCAATGACGATTGATTTCGGCGACGGTCAGTGCGAGAATACTTATCTCGTCACCTGCGGAACGGTTACCAAAACACTGACTGCCAAGAACGACAGCAGCGCCGACTAAGCGCTTGCCTTGCAGGCAAAGAACCTCCGCTAAGCTATTTTTTGCTAACTTTGCACCGGAATTTTTTAGGCTATGCGGAAGTTGTTCATGATTTGTTGGGCCCTCGTATTGTTTTTCGCATCTCCCCTCTTTTCTCAATCGATTCCGATGAGCCCGGAGGCATTCAAGGAATCAGAGAACTTCGTAGATCATTTTGACGAAGTCCTGCCCCTGCGCGCCTGGGAAATCCGCGAGGATTCCATCAGGGGATGGTTGCATTGGAGGACTGTCGAGAACTTCTATTATGGAAAGGACCGCGGTAATCTCCCGATGATAGCAGACCTCGGGGCCCTGCATCCGGTCTTCCGCGACAAGGTGCTGGAGATGATCCGCATCTGCGCTGACAGAGGTATACAACTCGATGTGGTCGAAACCTACAGGACACCTTCCAAGCAAATGGAGTACAAAAGAATGGGCCGCAGATATACACGGACCGGACCTGGCTACTCTCGCCATCAATACGGTCTTGCAGTTGACATCGTACCCCTGATCAATGGCGTGCCTCAATGGAATAATTACCAGCTGTGGCGCAAAATCGGTCTGATCGGAGAAAAGCTTGGATTCCGATGGGGCGGCCGCTGGCGCTACCTGTATGACCCCGGGCATTTTGAGTATGCAGGCTACGTGGACTTGCGGAAAATGGCAAACGGCGAATTTCCTCCTCTGGCAGGGAGCAACCAGTATCCCTGCCTTAATGAAGACCTGCGGCAACTATACGTAAAGTGGAAATCGCTTGACCTTCATCAGACCAATCTTTACCAGGAAGACAGGATCAGAATTGCACGTAAAGAATCGATCCTTCGCGAGTCCTCCTCTCCGGGCGGAAAAGAGTAATCCTTTGATTGTTGAGGGGCTGAAAGGTTCTCGCCCCCGGTTCTGAAAAAAGGCTAAACGCGGGATTCCGAAATCACAGACTGAACAGCCTTCCGATCCGAAAGGTATTCCTGGTAGTTGGCAGACCATTCGGTGCGGTTGCGGATAACGTCATCATATTGGTGAAGCAGTCCGATGCAAAGTTCACACCCCTCCCTCAGCCCATGCCCTGCACCATCGCTCCCCGTCAGATAATCAGCCCAGCCTGACCTCCTGACAAGGTTGTGGAACATGGGGGCTCCTTTTTTGCTGATCATGATTCGTATGCCGCATTGCCGCGCCACTTCAATGTCGAGCACGTCATCAAAGAAAAATGCCACCTCGGCTGGATCCAGCTGGTAAGTCTTCAGAAAATCTGCAAAGGCCGATCCTTTATTCTTGGCATGCAGGTAGGCATGATGGAATGACTCCCGCTTTGCCAGGTATATGGCGGAAGGGTTGTTCTCACCAGTAATGATTGCCGTGACAGGAAGTTTTCCGTGTTGACGCCAAAGGGCATATCGCAGCATATTCGTACCCATGGCATCCACTTCCGAAAAAGCACTCCCTTCTGCACCCTGCTTGAATCCTTCATTAAAAACTCCGTCCCAGTCGAATAGCACGGCCTTGACAGTGACAAGTTTCTGCCTCAATGCAGCAGGAGGAGTCACAAGTACTCCTCCTCTTTCAGTAAATAATGAAATGATGTCGTCCATTACTGGGCAAGATCCTGGATATCCAGCATGCCCACAGGTTTTGTACCGTCAAGCACCAGAATGGTATCTACGTGCTTGTGTTTGAATATGTCATTGGCCACAGTGAGCGGGTCGTTCTGCTGAACAGAAAGTGGTGTTCCGTAGCTGAAATCTGACATTCTCTTCTTCAGCACGTCCTGACCTTCTTTCTGAATGGCCCTGCGCATATCTCCATCGGTAAATATCCCCTTCACGTTTCCATCGTTATCTGTCAGTGTGATGGCGCCAAAGCCATACTCTGTCATTTTGATGATGGCTTCCGTAAGGACCGTGTTGATGTTAACCACAGGATTCACCGGATTGATGACGTCCTTCACTTTCATCGTCACCAGCCGGGTGTGTTCAATAAACTGTTCCGTTCCCAGCGTGGTCAGGTTGTTATCGGTAAGCCCTTTCATCACCTTCCAGGGAACCGTAATGGTATGCACACCAAGGTTGATGGCATTGCGGATATGTTCAGCATTCCGCACAGATGAGAACATGATCTTGGTATCATACCCAAAGTGATCCACAGCATACACACACTGACCTACCAGGTCCAGCGCATCATGTCCCTGGTCCTGCAGGCGGCCCACCAGCGGGCAGACATAAGTCGCTCCGGCCTTCATAGCCATATAGGCTTGCTGAAGGGTGTACACCAGGTGCACATTCACGAGAAGTCCTTCATTTCGAAGCATGCGGCAAGCTCTCACACCCTCGAGGGATACCGGAATCTTGAATACCGTCTTCTTGGGATCGAGACCCAGTTTCAATTGGCGCTGCGCCTCCTTTACCACTTCTTCCGCAGTGCTTCCCAGCGCTTCAATCTGCAGCACAGGTACCATTTTGGAGAGCTTTACAATCAGTGCATCCACATCTGTCACACCACCCCGATGCATGAACGTAGGTGTGGTTGTCAGACCATCAAGGAATCCGAGTTTGAATGCTTCTTCAATTTCCTTAAGGTCCGCTGAATCAAGATATAGTTCCATAAATATTGAATGGGGTTAAGCTAAAACAAGTTCACTGTTCCTGAACTTCACTTCTATCGCATGAAGCTCCAGGATGGGTTTGAGAAATTCTTCCAGGTCGTAAACGCAAAGCTGGCTGGCGGCGTCACACAAGGCTTTTTCCGGCTCGGGATGTGTTTCGATAAATACGCCATCCACTCCTGCTGCCACGCCTGCGCGCGAAAGAACCGGAAGGAATTCACGGGCACCACCTTTTGCGTCCGCGCTGGGGATACCATACTTCCGGATACTGTGGGTTATATCAAATACAACCGGATAGCCGATGTTGTTGAGGTGATAGAAACTCCTGGGGTCAACCACCAGGTCATTGTAACCAAAGGTGTAGCCCCGCTCGGTCAGGATAATCCTGTCGTTGCCGGCCTCTTCAATCTTCTTCACAGGATGTTTCATATTCTCAGGTGCCAGAAACTGTCCGTGCTTCACATTAACCACCCTGCCTGTCTTAGCCGCCGCAACGGTCAGTGTGGTCTGCATGCACAGGTAGGCAGGAATCTGCAGCACATCCACCACCTCTCCTGCGGCCGCTGCCTGCTCAGGATAATGGATGTCGGTCAGCAGGGGAAAGCCAAACTGTTCCTTCACTTTCGCCAGCATCTTCACGCCTTTGTCCAGACCGGGGCCATCATAGTACTTGGCTGAACTGCGGTTATCCTTCTGGAAGGATGACTTGTAGATGATCTTGATCTTCATGCGTTCAGAAACCTCCCTGAGCTTTTCAGCCGTCTTCATCATGATCATCTCATCTTCAATCACACAGGGTCCGGAGATGAGAAAGAGTTCTTCCGAACCGCAGGAGATATTTCCAACTTTTACAATCTTCTTCTTCATTCTTTTCGAATTAAAGTCTTCTGAATAAATCTTTAACCGTATCAAGTGACACCTTGCTTTTCCAGTCTGTGCCGATGGCATGGTTCCACATATGTTCCAGACGGATGGCTACCTGCGCCATGGCGGTGATAGTATCCTCGCTCCATTCCTTTGCGAGGCCTTTTGGCAGGGTGATCTGATGTTTTCGGATCATCTCATTGAACTCAGCCACTCCTTCCGGGTAATAGTCGCCCAGGTGCTGGAAGGCCACACAGTTGGCGTAGCAGTGCTTGGTGCCGAGGATCTTTGACAACCCGTAGGATAACGCATGCACGATGCCCACTTCTGAATAGGTCAGACTCAATCCACCCATAAGAGAAGCCACCATCAGCTTCTCATTGTTTTCAGGTGTCTGTCCTGATTTGTCGCCCAGATAAATCTCTCTGCAAAGGGCTAATGCCTGCTCTCCGAAGGCAGTACTGTATGCATTGTTGAGAATCCCGTCGCGGGACTCAATACAATGGATATAAGTGTCCATGCCAGTGTAAAACCATTTATCTCGGGGAACGCTGGCAATGAGGTCAGGGTCCAGTACTACCTGGTTAAAGACTGTCCATTCGCATTTTAAACCCAGTTTCTTTTCGGGGCCCGTCAGCACCGCCGTCATGGAAACTTCTGCTCCGGTGCCGGAAATGGTGGGTACTCCTATGTGGTACACACCGGGCTTCTTGATCAGATTAAGTCCCTGATACTTCTGTGAGGAACCTTCATTGGTAAACATGAGGGACACCGCCTTGGCCAGATCCATAATACTGCCACCTCCGATTCCAATCACTGCAGAGGGAATTCCCTTCGAAGCCTTCACCTGATCGCGCAAACCATCCACCTGAACCGTTGTGGGTTCCTCAGGGTCCACATCCATGTAGGTGACAATGTCCTCAGGCTTGGCAGGAATGGTAAGATTTTTTCCCTTGAAGTAGTTGTCGACGAGAAATAATGCGAAATGATCATTCTCATGCCGTCTTTCATCCACAATGGAAACCAGTTGGGCGTAGCTTCCCCTTCCGAATACGGTTTTCTCAATACCCTTGAAATTCTTATGCATAGGCTTTTACGGACAAGGCCTGCTCAATTGCGTTTTTGATCTTGCCGGCGAGTTCCACAACTTCTGACTCCTTCCAGGTGCATCGGATACCGAATGAAATCAATCGCCCTACGACGTCCTGCGATTTTGGCAGATTCAAGTTGTTATAATCCTGTGGCTTGCCAAGCAAGTGGATGGCAAGCGGTGCTGCCGCCTTCAGATCCTTGAGATGTTCCCACTGATTGATGAAGTGGTACATGTTGGTGAACCAGTAATTGAAACCGCCTACTCCAGTCTTGTTGAAATTCTCCACGGTTTGCTTTGCAGTAGCCGTGTCGGGTAGCAGAATATTCAGGAAAGTGGCAGAGTCTCCGGCAGGGTCCGGTATCGAAGTAAAGGTGACGCCGGGCAATCCCGACAATTGCTTCATGAGAAGCTGCTTGTACTTGCGGTTCACCTCCCTGATATGAGGCACCTTGCGCGTTTGGGCTGCGCCAATACCTGCATGAAGTTCACCGATTCTGAAGTTGAATCCCAAAACCGGATGTTGCTCCATACCTCTCACATTTCCCACGTGGTTGTGGCCGTGGTCGCTATAAGTATCCGCCAGTTTGTAACAGCTCTCGTCATTGGTTACGAAGACGCCGCCTTCCCCGGCTGTGGCTATCTTGAAGAAGTCGAAGGAATAGCAGCCTGTTTTGCCAAACAACCCAACTGATGTTCCCTTGTACGATGAGCCAAAAGCCTGGCCTGCATCTTCCACAAGGGTAAGATTGTGTTTGCGGATAACCGGAATGATCTCATCCATGTTTGCCATCTGGCCGCACATATGCACCAGCAGTACCGCTTTGGTGCGGGGGGTAATTGCCTTCTCAATTCCCTCAGCACTCAGGCATAGTGTCTCATCAATCTCTGCGAAAACAGGGATACCCCCGCTGAACAATACCGCTTCAACCGAAGCTATAAACGTGAACGGGGGAACAATCACCTCATCGCCAGCCCCGACACCGGCAGCAGCCAGCGCGGCAGACACAGCCGTGGATCCGCTGGAGACGGCATGCGCATACCGCGCGCCTGTCAGCTTCTTTACCTCTGCCTCAAAATCCCTGGCTTTCCAAATATTATTCCGCTGTCCCTCGTGGTTGTACCTGAACAGGATACCGGTACCCAGCACGTCTTCTATTTCCTTCCGCTCTTCCGCTCCAAAAAGTTCACTTCCTGGCATAATTTCGATATTTGAGGCTGCAAAGATACGGAATTAATGGATGCAGAACGGCAGGATAAGAACCCCAAAAGAGCGCGGCCAGAGATCTGCGGATTCCCCGTGGATGACCAAACGAGATGCGTGCATTATCACTCTTCCACGGATATCATTGCCATCCGGTTTAAATGCTGTAATCGCTATTATCCATGCTTTGAATGTCACGAAGAAAGCGCAGGACACTCTGCCGTCCCATGGGCCAAGTCTGAATGGCATAAGACCGCCATTCTCTGTGGGAACTGTGGTTCGGAGTTAACGATCGCAAAGTACTTGTCGTGCGGTCACACTTGTCCTGCCTGCAGCGCTTCGTTCAACCCGAAGTGCAGTAACCACTATCACTTGTATTTCGAGGGGCTTTGAAGTTGACAGACCTTCCTTGACCGTTGAATCTGGATCCAGTTTCCAAGGATCAGATTCGAAAATCAGGGATCATCAACCCCGGCACTTCAACATCGGAAATTAAACATTCATCACTCAACATTCTGCAGCTATTCCTTCAGCACTCTCATCTCCACTCTCCTGTTTTTTGCCCGTGCCTCTGGCGTATTGCCGCGAACCAGCGGCTGGGTTCCTCCAAACGCTTTTGTTTTCACCCGGTCTTTGCTCACGCCTTTGCTGACCAGGTATTTCTTGACATTCTCCACCCGGTCCTCCGAAAGTTTCATGTTGGCCTTGGGATCGCCCGAACTCTCAGTGTGCCCCTCAAGCTGAACGATGAGATTGGTATTGTCCTTCATCATCGCAACGACTTCATCCAACTGGGGATAAGAGGAGGGATTGATGGTTGCCTTACCCTGGTCGAAAATCAGGCGATCCAACGTGATGTTCTCCCCTTTCTTTGTCAAGGTGATGTCTCTGTTGATTGATCTTGCCTGACCAATATCCTTGGGATCTACCAGTGCCGTGCCGGTAAGATAACCATCTGCCTCTGCTGCAATAAAGTATTTCGAGGAACCAAAAACACTGAACGAAAAGACACTGTCTGTAAAGCGTCCCGTTATGCTTCCCGTTGGATAACTGGTATACCGGATCTTCGCCTTAACACCTTTTCCAGAAACGGCATCCCTTACCTTGCCTTCTACCACTATCTCGCTGCTCTGTGACAAAGCACTTTCAAGTCCAACCACCATCAGCACGGCCATTAATAGGTATTTCATACTGCAAATTTACCCAATTGACGATGTCACTGAACAATACCAGCCGAGTCGAAATGCAATCAGCCGGAAATATCTATTGAGTGCCCAGTCAGAAAGATCAAAGCTCCAGTTCAATCGTCTGACCCGCAGTAAAGACTTTATCCTTCACCTCTTTCGCCTTCTGCCGGACAGGGGCTTTACTTTCTTTTGGCTTTTCCTTTCGCGGCTCGCTTTCCCCGAAGAGGTTTTGCTGGACGGGACTTTGTTTTTCCGCCCTTGTTTGGGGTTTTGGCTCCTCTTGATCCGTTTCTGATTTTTTTTTTGGCGACTGAGAACCCCTTTCGGTTTCGGCCGCCTTTTCTTCTGCTGACTCCTCAGTTTCCAGACCCGTATCTTCTGGTTCAGTCACCGGCCTGACATTTACTACTTTGTGAGGGGTTAGCCGGTTACCAATGGCCTTCCATCCCTTGACGTCGATAATATCCTCCAAATTGATGACCTCGGTCTCTTTCGTCTTGCCCTTTCCTTTCACTACATCGACCTCCACCTCCGGACTATCAGAAGTTGTAACAAACTCGAGGTGCGACCCGATGCTTTCCGATATGAAGCCGAATTCCTTGTCAAGGGAATTGGTCTCAATTTTGAATCGTTTCACAAAGTGCTGCTTGCTCTCTCCATCCTTGTAGACAGCCGTTATCACTTTCTTGGGATTGAACTTCTCCACTAATATGGTCTTCTCCGGTTCAAACCGCGTGGTGAGATCATATCCCGTAATCTTATAGTTACCATTTCTGGTGATGGCAAGAATCTGATCATCGCCGTCAAATTTGCCCACATGCTTGCCGCGCTTGTCCTTGTTCAGGCGACCCGATGACTCTTCAAACCAAAGCTCCAATCCGCTAAGCGTGGAAGTTCCAGCCTGAAGAAGGTCAACCCTTCGCACAGGATACTTCGTTATGGTGTTACCCCTGGCTCCTCTTCCCTTGATCTCCATTTCCGCAAAATCGAACTCGAAGATCTTCTTCCTCGCAGTACTGCTTTGACTCAATTTAACTTCCACGACTTCAGCTTCGCCATTAGGGTTGGCGCTCAGGTAATGCACCCTGGAATTTGGATTGCCTTGCGCAAGGTCATATTCCTTATCCCTGATGATCCCCGGCATGGTAAAACGTTTGGCAAAGGACTTCCCGCTCTTACCATCGCTGTAGATCATGTTGTAAACCATCCGCTCGTCTCCCTTTTTCCAAACACCGGCATACATAATGTCCTTGCCCATGAAAACCTTCTCGGAAATCCTGCTCACCAACGCTTTTCCGTCACGCCGGATGGCAATGATGTCGTCCAACTCTGAGCAGTCGCAGATGTACTCATCCTTTTTCAAGCCCCAGCCTATGAAGCCGTCGGCCTTGTTGACATACAGCTTCTGATTGTTGGCGATAACTTCCACAGCCGTGACAGACTGGAAACTCCGTATTTCCGTCCTGCGCTCCCTGCCCTTGCCATATTTGTTCAGGAGATTCTGATAGTAACTGATGGCGTATTCGACCAGGTGCTTCAGGTGATGGTTGGTCTGTTTCAGTTCTTCCTGAAGTGACCGCATCAGCTCATCAGCCTTGAAGGAATCGTATTTAGAAATGCGCTTGATCCTGATCTCTGTGAGCCGCACAACATCGTCGTCTGTGATCTCGCGGTAGAACTGTTTACGGAAGGGATTCAACCCCTTATGAATGGTCTTGATAACGGCTTCAAATGTCTCGCATTCCTCGATGTTCCGGTAGATCCTGTTCTCAATGAAAATCTTCTCCAGTGACGAGAAGAGAATCTTCTCCATTAGGTCAGCCTTCTTGATCTCCAGTTCTTTCTTGAGGAGGTCCAGTGTGAGGTTGGTATTGTACTTGAGGATTTCGTTCACCTTCATGAACTGAGGCTTGTCCTCCACAATCACGCAGGCATTGGGCGAAATGCTGATCTCGCAATCGGTGAAAGCGTAGAGTGCATCTATCGCAATCTCAGGCGACTGGCCTGGCTGCAGGTGTATTACAATCTCAAGATCCTTGGCCGTATTGTCGATGACCTGCTTGACTTTGATCTTGCCCTTTTCACTGGCCTTCACGATGGACTCCATGAGCGAGGCCGTCGTTGTTCCAAATGGTATTTCCTTGATTAACAGTGTTTTCTTATCGGCTATCTCAATTTTAGCACGAACCTTTATTTTACCCCCACGGTAACCCTGATCGTACTCCGAAAAGTCGGCGATGCCACCGGTCGGAAAGTCAGGATAAATCTTTGCCGTCTTCCCCTTTAGGACGTCAATCGATGCCTTGATCAACTCACCGAAATTGTGCGGAAGGATCTTGGTGGACAGACCCACTGCGATACCGTCTACTCCCTGCGCCAGGAGCAGCGGGAATTTTACGGGCAGGGTAACGGGCTCTTTCTTGCGGCCGTCATATGACAACTGCCACTCAGTAAGATCCGGATTGTACACCACGTCGAGCGCAAACTTGGAAAGCCTGACCTCTATATAGCGTGGGGCGGCGGCGCCATCTCCCGTACGAACATCACCCCAGTTACCCTGTGTGTCAAAGAGAAGGTCCTTCTGGCCGATGTTGACGATTGCCTCACCAATAGCGGCATCTCCATGCGGGTGGTACTGCATCGTATTACCGATCACATTGGCCACCTTATTGAAGCGACCATCGTCCATCTCCTTAAGGGAGTGCATAATGCGGCGCTGGACTGGCTTGAAACCGTCTTCAATGCGGGGAACTGCCCGCTCCAGGATTACATAGGAGGCATAATCAAGGAACCAATTCTCATACAATCCATCGATGGAGACGAGTTCATGCGCCGCCTCTGGTTTCGCTTTGTCCACTGCTTGTGCTTTCTTCTTCGCCATGCGAGAGTAACTTATGATTCAGCTTCTTCTATAACTTCTTCTTCCTTCTCTCCTTCCACCGTATCAATCTCGATCCTGAGGTTGTCGATGATAAATTCCTGACGGTCAGGAGTATTCTTACCCATGTAGAACTCCAGTACTTTCAGAAGATGTTTCTCCTTGTCTATGCGAACAGGCTGCAGCCGGATGTTCTCGCCAATGAAACCTCCGAACTCGTCGGGTGATATCTCTCCCAGCCCCTTAAAGCGCGTAATCTCCGGCTTCGCACCCAGTTTGTTCACCGCTGCCTGCTTCTCCTCCTCACTGTAGCAGTACATGGTCTCCTTCTTGTTTCGCACACGGAATAGCGGGGTCTCCAGTATATACACATGGTTGGCTTTCACCAGGTCAGGGAAGAACTGAAGAAAGAAGGTCATCAGCAGGAGCCTGATATGCATGCCATCCACGTCGGCATCAGTGGCTATGATGACCTTGTTGTAACGGAGGCCATCCAGCCCGTCCTCAATATTCAGGGCATGCTGAAGAAGGTTAAACTCCTCATTTTCATACACTACCTTCTTGGTAAGGCCGAAGCAGTTGAGAGGCTTTCCGCGAAGACTGAAGACTGCCTGGGTCTCAACGTCCCTGGATTTGGTGATGGAACCGCTTGCAGAGTCACCTTCTGTGATGAAGATCATCGTATGCTGCGCCTTCTGATCCTTGCCATCATCCAGGTGCAGGCGGCAGTCACGCAATTTCCTGTTATGGAGGTTGGCCTTCTTGGCCCTTTCGTTGGCCAACTTTTTGATGCCGGCTATTTCCTTGCGCTCCCTCTCCGATTGCATGATGCGCTTCAGCATGGCATCGGCCACAGAAGGATTCTTATGCAGGTAAATCTCCAGTTCCTTGGCAACGAAATCACCCACAAAGTTCCGCACCGAGGGACCATCCGGTGCCATGTTGACCGACCCCAGCTTGGTTTTGGTCTGGGATTCAAATACAGGTTCCTGCACCCTCACGGCGATGGCTGCTATAACACTGGCACGAATGTCAGAGGCGTCAAACTCCTTCTTATAGAAGTCCCGTACTGCCTTTACCATACCCTCGCGGAAGGCAGCAAGGTGTGTGCCCCCCTGCGTAGTGTTCTGACCGTTGACAAAGGAATAGTACTCTTCCCCATACTGGTTGCCATGGGTCATGGCTACTTCAATATCCTGTCCCTTGAAATGAATAATAGGATACCGTATCTCTTCCGGATCGGCCTTCTGCTTCAGCAGGTCCAGTAGTCCATCCTTGGAATAGAACTTCTTTGAATTATAATTAATGGTAAGGCCGGCATTCAGGAATGCATAATTCCACATCAGGTCATCCAGGTATTCAGGGATGAAATGATAGTTTTTGAACATTGTGTTGTCCGGCTCAAACTCAACGAGTGTTCCGTTCTTTTCACTGCTCTTGGATACCTTGGGATCGTTGGTCAGCACCCCTTTCTTGAATTCAGCCAGCTTGGTCTGACCTTCGCGGTAGGCCTGAACCTTAAAGTAGTTGGAAAGTGCATTAACCGCCTTGGTACCCACACCATTGAGACCAACCGACTTCTGGAAGGCCCCGGAGTCATATTTGGCGCCTGTGTTGATCTTGGATACAACATCCACAACCTTACCCAACGGAATACCCCGGCCGTAATCCCGCACCACCACCCGCTGGTCAGTGATTTTGATGTCTATGTGTTTGCCATAGCCCATCATGTGTTCATCAATGCAGTTATCAACTACTTCCTTTACCAGGACATAAATACCATCGTCTTTGGCGGTACCGTCGCCAAGTTTGCCGATATACATCCCCGGCCGCAGGCGGATGTGTTCCCTCCAGTCAAGCGACCTGATACTCGACTCATTGTACTCATTAATCTCCTTAGCCATGTACGACAGATTTATCTTCCATTTCGGGTGCGCAAAAGTCTAAAAAATAAAGGCCAATTGGCGCCTTTCTTTACAGTCAAAAAAGTTCAAACCACAGTTACCCTTCTAAGAAATGAAATTTTTGAATCATTTCATGATATCGCCGGAAATTCCGGATTACAAATTTTACTGAAAGCATGACTTCTAATTGATTGATAATCAATAATCAAAAAGGAAGCTTTCAAACGGTCCCTTTAGAAGAAGGCCTCTGCAACAGAGCATAAACCGGCCATGATAGCAGCCAGAGGACGAGCACAAGCACTGACCCATAGATAATAGTGCCAATGCGGGCATAGTCGAATTTTTCGTTGCTGTTCAGCAGGCTTACAAACTGCAATGAAACCAGCAGGTAGGCGTTCAGAAAGATGATAACGCCATGAAACCAAACCTTGAAAGCCTCAGTGCCATGGGCCCCTGCCCTCCCGGCAACAAATGCCGCTGTATTGGCCATCCCCAGGACTGCGAGAGTCAGGTAGAAAATCAGGTCCCTGGACAGGGTAGCTGACCCGCTCTCAGTCAACGACACCTCTTCCGGCAGTGAAGCGTAGGTATAAAGAAATGCAGTTAATACTGCCAAAGCTGACAACAGCCAAATGACCCTGAAGATTTTTGAGAATACCATCCTGACCTTTCATCAAACGGGCGGCAAGTTAAATCATTGATTGTTCCCGGCAGGCACCTTTTTGTTTAATTTGCAACTGCATGAACCTGAATCCCATCGTCTTATCCATCCCTATCTTCTTCCTGCTCATAGGAATAGAATTGCTGGTGGAAAGAATCATGCACCGGAAACTCTACCGGCTTGCAGACTCCATTGCCAACCTCAGCTGCGGCATCACATCCCAGTTGTCAGGTCTGTTCCTTCGCATTCTCGCCATCGGCATCTACGAATTGCTATACAATAACTTCGCTCTCTTCCACCCTTCCAAAACCTGGATGTACTGGCTCGCGTTGTTCCTCCTTGCGGATATGGCATATTACTGGGCGCACCGCATGAGCCATGAAATCAACCTCTTCTGGGGCGGCCATGTGGTGCACCACCAGAGTGAGGATTACAACCTGTCCGTTGCCCTTCGCCAAAGCTCCTTCCAGGTAATCTGGACTTTTGCCTTCAATTTGCCGCTGGCATTCCTGGGATTTGAAACGCTCGACTTTGCATTGATGTCTGCATTCATCACGCTCTACCAGTTCTGGATTCACACCGAACTCATCAACAAGATGGGTTGGTTTGAATATATCTTCAATACACCATCCCATCACAGGGTACATCACGGAAGAGACCCCAAATACATCGACAAGAATCACGCAGGCACGCTTATCATCTGGGACCGGATGTTCGGAACTTTCCAGGAGGAGGAAGAGCGTCCCACCTACGGCATTACCAAGCCCATTAACAGCTGGAATGCAGTGTGGGCCAACTTCAGCCATTATGCCGTTATGGCCCGGGAGCTCAAGATGATACCCTCTGTATGGGACAAAATCCGGTACCTTTTCAACAAACCGGGATGGTTGCCAGAACAGCTCGGGGGGTACAGACCAGCACCTGCAATTGACAAAGCCCATTATGCCAAATACGATACACCTGCACCTCAGCTTGTGAACTACTATGTCCTCTTTCAGTATGTTATCTGCCTGGTGGGTACATCCTTCTTTCTGTTTAATCAATCAAAGTTCAGCATGGGTGAGAAAGCAATTATGGCCGTCCTCATCTCTATCGTTGTTGTGAACTGCGGCGTGCTATTTGAGCACAAGCGTTGGGTTATCGTTTCCGAATGGCTAAGAATACTCCTCTACCCTGCAACCCTCATCACGGTTACCTGGTCGACTCCCGGATCTGAGATGTGGATGCTTATATCCATTCTTTATCTCGTCGTTTCAGTTGTATGGTTCTGGCCTGTTTCCAGGAAGCTGCATGCTCAGAAATAGAATTGCATTTCTCCTGATTCTCTTGACCGTTCTTTCCTGCGGCAAACCGTTGCCTGTGATGGACGGATTTGATAGTGCGTTATGGAAAGGAGATCCGTATGGATGCAAGGGTGAGCGTATTCAGACTGAGTCTGCGCTCGCCACAGGACTGGAAAAAATCAAGGGTCTGAAAGAAATGGATGTGATTGAACTTCTGGGGCGGGCCGATCGCAACGAACTCTATGAACGGAATCAGAAGTTCTATTACTATTATATACAGGGTGGTCCATCCTGCGGGGGCCAGGCTTCAGCCTCCCGCAAGCTAACCATTCGGTTTAATGCCATGGGCTATGCCCAGGTAGTCGCCATCGTTGAAGATTGAACCTAGTCAGCACTTCACCAAAAGAATAATTCTCATCCAAGGCCTTATGAAGAACATTGCAGTTGTAGGATCCGGAACCATGGGCAATGGAATCGCCCACGTCTTTGCGCAATATGGTTACAATGTATCGTTGATTGATATTGCCGAAGAGCCTCTAAAGAAAGCGCTGATCACGATAGATAAGAATTTGAGCAGGCAGGTGGAGAAAGGCGTCATAACAGAGGAAACCAAAAAGAAAGCGCTGTCTTCAATTTCAACCACCACATTCCTGAGTGAGGGATTGAAGGATGCAGACCTCGTTATTGAAGCTGCCACAGAAAGTGTGGATTTGAAACTGAAGATCTTCAGGGAGATTGATGAATATACCCGGCCTGCAGCCATTCTGGCTTCCAATACGTCTTCCATTTCCATTACAAAGATCGCGTCGGTTACCAAGAGTCCCGATAAAGTCATTGGCATGCACTTCATGAATCCGGTGCCGGTCATGAAACTGGTGGAAGTTATACGCGGATATGCCACCAGTAATGAAGTGACGGAGTCCATCATGCAACTCTCCCGAGCCATAGGCAAGATACCTGTAGAAGCCAACGACTACCCTGGCTTTGTCGCCAATCGTATTCTGATGCCTATGATCAACGAGGCTATCTACACACTTCATGAGGGCGTGGCAGGTGTGGCGGAGATTGACACCGTGATGAAACTAGGCATGGCGCATCCGATGGGACCACTGCAATTGGCCGACTTCATCGGCCTGGATACGTGCCTGTCTATTCTCAATGTTCTCTTTCACGGATTCGGCAATCCCAAGTATGCACCGTGCCCACTGCTGGTGAACATGGTGCAGGCCGGACATACCGGCGTCAAATCCGGCAGCGGATTTTACAAGTACACACCAGGGAGCAAGGATCTTGTCGTTGCAGAGAGGTTTAGGTAGCGGGTGTGGGGAATGTTGAATATAGGATGTCCAATTTCCGATGTTGAAGTACCGCGGATACTTTGAGAGTCAGGTCGGCGTGCAACACCGCAGGTAGGGCAAGGCATGCCGACCATAAATTATTTCCACCTTAACTCCACCTTCACAGGGCCCTTTTTGTTAATAACATTCAGCACTCGCTGAATCATGCAACCCCAGCCAGCACCCAACGCCCAGCAGCCAGCCCGCTATTTTTTCAGTAAATCCCTGATCTCGGTCAACAACACCACATCAGCAGGTGGTGGCGGAGGAGCGGCTGGAGGTGCCGCGGCAGCCTCTTTCTTCATGGCGGCGTTCATGGCCTTGACTATCATGAAAAGCACAAATGCCACCAAAACGAAGTTCAGTGAAGCTGAGAGGAACACACCGTACTTTACGGTACCAAAGACTTTCAACTCATCCAGCTTGGTGAGCTGCGCAGCTTCCAGCGCCGGCTTCAAAATGAGTGGTGTAATCACATCGTCGATGAGTGAGCTGACGATCTTGCCGAATGCACCGCCGATGATCACACCGACTGCGAGGTCAACCACATTGCCCCGCATCGCAAATGCTCTGAATTCCTTTAACATAGAGGGATAGGTTTAGTTTTAATAAGATTCAGCTAAAATATTACATCCCGCCCTGCCTTACAATGATTAGGAATAACTTGTTAATGGATTCATCGTGTCATGTTGGAGCAAGTACATTCCCCCGTCAGTATTGGCGAAATGGAGTCAGCCTTCAGGGCGTTCTTTGAGAACTCCAAAGACACCTGCCTTATTATAGAAGGCGAAGGGGAGCGGGCAGGCTACATCCTGCTGGCCAATCCAGCCGCAGCCCGTCTGCACGGATACACATTGGAAGAATTTCATGAACTCCATATCCGTGACCTGCTATTCAGTGAAGACTTTGACCTGATTCCAGCGCGCGTAAGGAAGATCAAGACCGGCGAAACGGTTTTCTTCGAATCCATGCACCGCCACAAGGATGGATCCAGAATCCCGATCGAAGTGATGGCCAGCCCCCTCCCTCTTAACGGCAGGAATTTGATCATGTCCATTGGCCGTGATCTGACCGAAAGAAAGAATGCGGAGAATTTTATACAGGAAGGAGAGCGATTCATAGAGAGAATAACGGTAGCCTCGCCGGATATCATGTATGTGTTCGACCTTGCCGAGCAGCGAAGCATTTACGCCAACCGTCATATTGCTGATGTGCTCGGCTACAGCCCGGCTGAAATCCGCTCTATGGGTGACAACTTCCCTCCCATGCTCATTCACCCGGAAGATCTTCATATTCCACCTTATCAGGCCGAGCGCTGGCAGCACACCTTCGACGGTCAGCTCATTGAAAGTGAGTACCGGATGAAACATAAACACGGGCAGTGGCGGTGGTTCACGGTCCGTGACACAGTATTTAAAAGGGACGATACAGGGAGAGTCATCCAAATCGTGGGAACGGCCTGCGACAACACGGCTCGCATTCATGCAGAGCAGTCGCGGAAACAATCACTCTCCGTCCTCAACGCAGCACTGGAATCCACCGAGGACGGTATACTGGTGGTTT
This sequence comes from Bacteroidota bacterium, assembly GCA_018266395.1. Lineage (GTDB taxonomy): Bacteria > Bacteroidota > Bacteroidia > Cytophagales > Cyclobacteriaceae > ELB16-189. The sequence continues at coordinate 47,310 of JAFEAM010000009.1, forward strand.
CTCGGGAAGAGAAGGTTACGGCCTACAATAAAAAGTTCCTTTCTCTCTGGTCTATCACTCCGTCCCTGATGGAATTGCAGGACGATCGCAAACTTCTTGCTCATGTGATCGATCAGCTAACCGATCCCGATGAGTTCATACGAAGAGTGGATGAGTTGTACCAGGACTGGGGAAAAGAGGCACATGATGTTCTTCAGTTCAAAGACGGCAGAGTCTTTGAACGCTATTCCAAACCACAATACATAGGAGATGAAATTGCAGGAAGGGTATGGAGCTTCCGGGATGTAACGGCCCGCGAACAAAAGGAGGCCTCACTTCGGGATAGTGAAGAACGGTTCAAGCGTCTTCAGGAAGCCTCATTTGGAGGCATATGCATTCATGACCAGGGTCGAATCATTGATGCCAATCAAGGGCTGGCATTGATGACCGGGTATTCCATTGAAGAGCTGGTAGGTTTAGATGGATTTCAACTGGTCGCACCTGAATTCAGAGAACATGTTGCCCACAAGGTAAGGCTGCGCTATGAACTACCCTATGATGCAGTAGGTGTAAAGAAGGATGGCACGAAGTTTCACGTCGAAATTCAGGGCAAGAACATTCCTTTTCAGAATCGTGAGGTCCGTGTTACCGAATTCAGGGACATCTCCAACCGGAAAATGATAGAAGAGTCCATCCGCGAACAGAACGTCCGTTTAACCTCGATAGCAGAGAACCTGACCCGCAAGAATTCACAACTGGAGGAATTCACGCAGATCGTATCTCATAACCTCCGTTCACCTGCAGGCAATATAGGGTCGCTCGTAAGCCTTATGGAACAGAGCCAGGGCGAGGAACAGAAAGAATACCTCAAATACCTCAGGGAATCCATCCAGGTGCTGCTGAATACACTAAATCACCTCAATGAGGTGCTTCGTATCAAGCAGGACACCACCGTAGAGCGGCAGCAGATTCGATTTGACGACGTGTACCAGAACATCCGCCAGATGCTGCTGACCAAGATCCAGGAACTGAATGCTGACCTGCTCACAGACTTCTCTGAAGTGGCGGAACTAAACTACCCCGTCATCTACCTGGAAAGCATCATGTTGAACCTGATAGCCAATGCGCTGAAGTACCATTCACCCCGCAGAAAACCGATCATCAAATTAAGCTCCTTCAGGAAAGGAAAGGATGTATATCTTGAGGTCCGGGACAACGGTCTGGGTATTGATCTCGTTAAATATGGCCATCAGATGTTCAAGATGAGAAAGACATTTCACCAGCACCCTGAAGGCCAGGGACTTGGACTGTTCCTGATTAAGAACCAGATTGAGGCCATGGGTGGAGAGATTTCAGTAGAAAGCCAGGTGAATAAGGGTGCCACCTTCTTTGTCAATTTCACCAAATACAGCAGACCATGATGTCATCTTCACAGGCTCTACCGGTGATTGCTGTGGTGGATGACGACAATGTCTACCAGTTTACGGCGACCCGGACGATACAAGCCACACAGTTGGCCAACCAGATACTTCAGTTTCAGAATGGCCAGGAGGCACTGGATTATCTTTCCGGTCACCTGAAAGAACTGGATATTCTTCCGGACATCATCTTCCTCGACATCAACATGCCCATCACCGATGGCTGGATGTTCCTTGATGAGTTCAACAAACTGAAAGCAGACCTGGGCAAGGATATTCTCATTTATATGGTGAGTTCATCGATCGATCCAAGAGACCTCAACAGGGCAAAGAGCAATCCTATAGTATCGGATTATGTGGAAAAGCCAATCAGCCTCAACCGGTTTGCAGAACTGCTAAGGGGTAAGTCCTGATCAGGGAAGTATCTTCAACTGATTCCTCAATCCGCGGAAACGCACCAGTTCCAAACCGGTACTGCCAATAAACATCTTGGCCTGCAGCTTGACAGGTATCCGGTTCATGTCGTCTGATATCCAGCACAGTATTGAGTTTTCACCGTCAAAGAGGGAATTCTTTGGCATGATGGGCCTCAACCGGATACAGGGAATCTTGCCTACCTTGCTGTGCACCACTTCTTTGCCCGTGTAAATCACTTTGAGGTTGTAACTCGCATCTTCGAGGAAGCCAGAAATGGTGAGCGTATCCCCCACCGAAACTTTGCCGAAGTCAATCACGCGCAGCAGAAGGAATCCACCCACAAGGTCGGTAGCATTTTTGGGTACGTCGTAGAATTTGGATTCATAGACACCGGTGTCGCGGTTCCTTACTTTAACCTCTACCTTATTCTTGTCCTGATCGAAATGAACCTGTTCATCACGCCGGTAATGACCTTCGCGAAGCATGCGGTAGGCCGACTGCGTGCTCAGTGTAGATGTGTCGATATATGCACCCCAGTTATCATTTACTTTGGCCACCCAGGATATCCAGTCGCTCGTTTCGCCATAGGCATCCACTTTGTAACAAGTCCTGGAGTTAATGGTGTGATATTGTTTGTCGATCCTTGTGATAGCCTTCCCTACTGTAAAAAATGCCAGGTTCACGCGATACTCCAGTTCTTCACCGATGCCGTAGCTGCTGTTCTTAGTGATGGGAATGGACTTCGGCCTGCTGCCGAGAAAACTGCTCAGAACAAGTACGAGTAGAATGCCGGCTAACCAGAATTTCATGATGCAAAATTACGGCCCAGCCTAACCTTTTCAAACGGCGTGCCAACCTTAAACAGACAGCTGGTTATCGCGGAGGGCTTCATTCAGTGAGGTTTTCTTGTCGGTGCTCTCTTTCCTCTTTCCTATAATCAATGCGCAGGGTACCTGGTATTCTCCCGCGGGGAAACGTTTTGGCAAGGTGCCAGGAATAACCACGGAACGCTCAGGTACAAGGCCTTTGTACTCCACCGGTTGAGGGCCCGTGACATCGATAATCTTTGAACTTGCAGTGAGGACCACGTTGGCACCCAGCACGGCTTCCCTACCAACACGCACACCCTCTACCACGATACACCTTGATCCGACAAACACATTGTCTTCTATAATTACCGGCGCAGCCTGAACCGGCTCAAGCACTCCCCCAATTCCAACCCCACCACTCAAGTGTACGTTCTTACCGATCTGTGCACAACTACCCACAGTAGCCCACGTGTCGACCATGGTGCCTTCATCTACATATGCGCCGATATTGACATAGGATGGCATCATAATCACACCTTTTGAAAGATACGCTCCATAACGCGCTACGGCATGAGGCACGACGCGTACACCCAGATCCTCGTAATTCTTTTTGAGGGGAATTTTGTCGTGAAACTCAAGGGGGCCCATTTCAATGGTCTCCATTTTCTGGATGGGGAAGTAAAGGATCACAGCTTTCTTCACCCACTCATTTACCTGCCAGCCGCTGGCCCCGGGCTCCGCAACACGCAGCGAACCGGTATCCAGTTGGGCTATTACGTTCCGGATGGCCGATTGAACATCATGATCCTTCAGGCGCGCCCTGTCGTCCCATGCTTTTTCAACGAGTTCCCTGTGATTCATTTAAGTTCTATTTTTAGATCTTGGCGCAAGAAAGAAAAAAAAGGACAATTGTCATTGCTTCCGTGCTCAAACCCGTGGATGACACGCGTATGCTGGAGAAGATGGGATTGACACTTGCCGCACACGGCTGCGAGGTCATCGTTATCGGATATCCTTCTTTAAAAACCCCTCAACTGCCAGCATCTGTCAGGCTCATCGCACTACCTGCCTTCAACAGGCTGAGCAGCGGCCGATGGCAGGCACGATGGCAGGTGTTCCGCCATTGTTTCCGGATAAACCCTGACTTGCTGATTGTCAATACGCATGAACTTCTGTTACCTGCAGTCCTGCTGCGCCTGTTCCGTCGAACACCGCTGGTGTATGACGTCAGGGAAAACTACAAATGGAACATTTTGTATTCCGGGAGTTTCAGGCACACGATTCGGTACCTCATAGCCTTGATGGTGCGCCTCAAAGAAATCCTGACCTCCCCTTTCATCGGTCATTTCTTCCTTGCTGAACCCGCCTATCAGAACGAATTCAAATTCCATCACGGAAGATTTACACTCTTAGGCAATAAAGCAATCGTTGGGTCAGGTGCCCGACGCTATGATGGGAAAGATCTTCATTTGATTTTCACCGGTACCCTCGACGAGAGCACAGGCGTCTTTGATGCCATCCAACTGACCAGTCAATTACATCAGCTGGACTCGTCAGTGCATTTGACCATCATGGGATATGCGGCATTGGCCGATACCAGGAGAAGACTTCAGGATGCGGCCGACAGTCTCGATTTTATAAGGCTTGCCGGCATTTCACAATTGGTTCCTCATAGCGAAATTCTGGAAGCCATCGGTACGGCTCACGCCGGCTTTCTCCTTTACAAGACTTCCCCTCACGTGGATGCCTCTTATCCCACCAAGTTGTATGAATACCTCTCGGCCAGGCTCCCCATCATCCTCAACCGCCCCTGGGCATGGATACCTGAGTTTGAAAACTGTCGGCCTTTCCTTGTGGCTGATTCCGGACCTGATAGCATTGTGCATATTCTGGAGTCCCTGAAGAAGTCTAACTTCTACACTGCCGATCCACCCTCCATTCACTGGTCTGATGAGACTCCCCGCTTCCTGAATATCGTGGATGAGCTGACCAGGGCCAAGGGTTAACCTATTTTTTAGGCCAGTCTAAACTTTCGTATCTTTGCACCATGCAGTTCAGCTTCACCGAGGAGAACTACCTGAAAGCTATCTACCACCTTTCCAGCGAGGGCGACAGGGCGGTATTGACCAATGAACTGGCGGAAGCCATGCAGACAAAGGCAGCTTCTGTCACCGACATGATCAAAAAACTATCGGCTAAGGAACTCATTCATTACGAACGGTACTATGGAGTTCATCTGACAGCCAGGGGAAAGCAGAGCGCTCTCCAGGTGATCCGTAAACACAGGCTCTGGGAGACCTTCCTCGTAAACAAGCTCGGCTTTTCCTGGGATCAGGTGCATGAAGTAGCCGAACAGCTTGAGCATATCCAGTCAGCCAGGCTCATCAACAAACTGGATGAATACCTCGACTACCCTACCGTAGATCCTCACGGTGACCCAATTCCCGATGCCAATGGCAAAATCAAGTCCCGCGACCAGATTTCCATGGATAAGTTGTCGGCTGGCATTAAGGGTGTCATTGCCTCGGTTAAAGACAATGACCCTAAACTGCTGAAGTACCTGGAGAAGATCGGAGCTAAACCAGGGAGGAAAGTGCAGGTCATCAGCGTTGAACCTTACGACCAATCGATCGAAATCATGATCGACAGGAAGAAGCATTTCGTATCCAAAGAAGTTTCACAGCATATTCTGTTATCTGTGCAATCATGATGAACACCGATGTCATCCAGCGGAAGTCATTGAGCGAGGTAAACGCCACCATTGATTCTACCCATCGCAAGGGCTGGCGAAAGCTGCTGGCGTTTCTTGGTCCTGCTTACCTGGTGAGCGTGGGCTACATGGACCCCGGTAACTGGGCCACCGATATCGCAGGGGGCAGCCGATTCGGTTATGCACTCATCTGGGTGCTGCTCATGTCTAATTTCATGGCCTTGCTCCTGCAGAGTCTAAGCGCACGCCTGGGAGTAGTGAGGCAATTGGACCTCGCACAGGCCTCCCGGTCCACCTACCATCCCGCTGTCAATTTCACCCTCTGGATTCTCGCTGAAGTTGCCATTGCTGCCTGCGACCTGGCCGAAGTATTGGGAATGGCCATCGGATTGAAGTTACTGTTTGGGCTGCCTCTCGTGTGGGGTGTCAGCATTACTGTTCTGGATACCCTGCTCCTGCTTATCCTACAAAGCTATGGCATGCGCAAGATCGAGGTGTTCATCATTACACTTGTGGCTATCATCGGCGTATCCTTCCTTGTGGAGATGTTGCTGGCACGGCCTTCAGTTTCAGAAATTGCACGTGGACTCGTTCCTTCCTTGCCCAACAATGATGCATTGTACATTGCCATCGGCATTATCGGCGCAACCGTCATGCCGCATAATCTTTACCTCCACTCCTCCCTTGTACAGACCCGGAGGATTGATCAAACCGAAAAGGGGCTCTGGTCCGCGATCAAGTACAACTTCATTGACTCGGCAATTGCCCTCAATGCCGCCTTCTTCGTCAATTCGGCCATCCTGATCCTTGCTGCTTCCACTTTCTTCAGGGCCGGAATGTATGAGGTGGCCGATATAGAAGACGCCTACAAGTTCCTTTCACCACTGCTTGGGACAGACTGGGCCAGCATGCTCTTCGGTATCGCGCTGATCGCAGCAGGCCAGAGTTCGACCATCACGGGAACCCTTGCAGGTCAAATCGTGATGGAAGGTTATCTGAATCTTCGCATTGCAGCCTGGTTACGGCGACTGATCACACGACTTATTGCGATCACACCCGCTTACCTTGTTATTATCTTTTATGGAGAAGAAGAAACTGGCGCCTTGCTGGTTTTAAGCCAGGTCATCCTGAGCCTGCAGCTGGGATTCGCCATTATACCACTGATTCACTTCACCAGCGACAAGGAGAAGATGGGGACCTTTGCCATTGGGCCCCTGATGCGCACGGCGGCGTGGATAATTGCTCTGATCATCGTTTCGCTCAATGTTAAACTCGTCTACGAAGAAGTGAGCGGGTGGCTGGATGCTGCCGGGTCTAATGCATGGATGCTCTGGATCACCATTATACCCATCTGTCTTGGTGCGCTTGGCCTGCTCCTGTTCATTACCGTCAAACCCTACCTGGAGAAAAGGCAGAAGGAGAAAGAAACCACTGTGCCTCATGGTACAGCCGCACGGCTTCAGGACCTGGAGAAACCCGTGTACCGGAAGATTGCCATATGTATCGACTTCAGCTCCATTGATGCGCTGGCCATCAGAAGTGCTGTAGCCCAGGGAGGAAAGGACGCCAGCTATTTGCTCGTGCACGTGGTAGAAACTGCCGGAGCCATGGTCTATGGCAGCGATATTGATGACCGGGAGTCGGCAAAAGACAAAGATGCATTGGGACTCTATCTGCAGCAGCTTAAAGACCTGGGTTTTCACGCCGAACTGCAGGTCGGTTTCGGAAACCCCCGCAGGGTCATACCGAAAATTGTTAAAGGCTTTGAAGCCGACCTGCTTGTTATGGGCGCCCACGGGCACACCTTCTTCAAGGATCTCATCTTTGGAACCACGCTGAACACCGTGCGGCATCGGGTGAATATACCTGTGCTCATTACGAAAGAACAAAAAGACAAGGGGTCATGATGCATGATCCCGACAGTGTCATTGTAGCGCCCGCAACTCCTCCCGGTGTAAGCGGCATTGCCATCATACGGCTTTCGGGGAAGGAGGTCTTTGAGGTGGTGACGAAATGCTTCAGAGGATCAGATTTGTCCAGAGCCACCACCCACACCATTCATTTTGGCTCCATTGTGGATGGTGAGACTGTTATTGACGAAGTGCTGGTTTCAGTTTTCAGGGAGCCTCATTCCTTTACTAAAGAAAATTCCATCGAAATCTCATGCCACGGTTCGCCCGTTGTGGTTCAGCGCATCATCGGAAGTCTTCTTCAACACGGAGCCTCCTTGGCTGAGCCCGGAGAGTTCACCCGACGCGCTTTCCTCAACGGCAGATTTGACCTCGCACAGGCAGAAGCCGTCGCAGACCTGATCCATGCAGAGACAGACAATGCACGTCAGGCTGCCATCAACCAGATGCGTGGCGGATTCTCTGCCGAGATCAGGAAATTAAGGGAAGAGTTGATCCACTTTGCCAGCCTCATAGAGCTGGAACTTGATTTCGGTGAAGAAGATGTGGAGTTTGCCAGGCGTGATGAGCTCAAGACACTCATTATCAAAATCAAGACACTGATCGTCCGGCTGATGGAGTCCTTCCGCGACGGCAACGTCATAAAGAATGGCGTTGCGACCGTTATTGCAGGCAAGCCCAATTCCGGGAAGTCCACCCTGTTGAACGCGTTATTGAAAGAAGAGAAGGCCATCGTATCCGAAATACCCGGCACCACACGTGATGTCATTGAAGATGAAATCGTGCTTGATGGTGTGCGGTTCCGTTTCATCGATACCGCTGGTCTTCGCGACACCCAGGATGTGGTGGAAGCCATCGGCGTAGGTCGCACACGCGAGCAACTAAAGAAGGCGTCCCTGGTGCTGCACCTGGTGGATCTCGCGCAGTCCACTGTTGATGGTCTGGAAAAAGAGGCTGCAGAGTTTCAAGCCAGCGGAGTGCCCGTCATTCATGTCGCCAACAAGATGGATCTCGCTGACGCATTGCTTGTACGGGCCGCAGAGTCAAAGGGATTCATTCCCATTTCGGCGGCAAAGCAGACACATCTGAAAGAGCTTGAAGCGGAGATTGTCAAACGCTTCCACATTGAAAAGGTCAAGCAGGGCGATGTGGTCGTCACCAACTCCCGACACTACGAGGCCCTGCGGCTAACATCCGAGGCGCTCGAGCGTGCCCTCAACGGATTAGACAGCAAAATCACCGGCGACTTCATCGCCATGGATGTCCGTCAGGCGCTGCACTACCTAGGGGAGATTACAGGTGAGATTACAACCGATGATCTTTTGGGGAACATCTTCAGCAAGTTTTGTATCGGGAAGTGAGTTACCAGTCCTCAAAACATCTCCGTTAGATATCAATGAGTTTGAAAGAAACCTGCAATGATGACAATTGTCTGGCTTGAAGATGACCTTAATCGAAACCAGCTCACAAAATCCCCTTCTGGCACCAACCTCAGGTATTGCCTATCTGGAACTTGAAAAAATCAGTCCCGGCAGCCGATAACAATCTTAGTCCAAAGTAATCATGGTTACAGACCTTCAAATGCTGATGGTCTAATTTCGGGTATTCCTTAATACAATGTAAAACTTAAACACGCCAGTTATGAAGATGCGAATTTCAGTGTTATTTCTTTTCCTGTTGGTTTTAATGCGGGCCGCTGCCCAAGATCAGACACAGGACCGCGACCAGGTGCGTTTACAGGAACATTTGTTGTATCAGGACGGAAAAGTCTATCAGGTCAGAGATCAGGACAGAATTCAACTGCAGCAACAATTGACACTTAAAAACGGAACCGTTGTAAACCCCGATGGCACTTGCCAATTGGAAAACAAGAAACAACTCAGACTAAAGAACGGTGAGTGTCTTGACATGGACGGGAATCAATACAAAAACCAGGAACAATTCCGCCAGCAGACACAGGCACGACAGCGGGCAATGGCACAGGAGCATCTGATGCTGCAGAACGGTCAAATGTATCGCGTGCAAAATCAGAATCAAACCAGGCTCAACGAGCAGTATAAGTTAAAAAACGGAGACGTTGTCAATCCTGACGGAACCGGGCAAATGAAGAACGGTAACAAGTATCAATTGAAAAACGGCGAATGCCTTGATCCTGATGGAAACCGGTACATGAACCAGGAAAAGTTCCAGGAAAAAATGATGCAACAGAACCGTGAAAAAATGGAAAAAGAGAAGGGGGTTGACAAGATGAAAGGTAACAAACCTGATAAGAAACACGGTCATTAGTACACAGACTGAGAAGTTGCACCCGGGCGATGCAACTTCTCATTTGTCACTTATCCATGACACCCATGAAGTCCAACCCCGCCTTTCTTGCTTTACTGATCACTTTACTAAGCTTTTCTGCCCCGGCTCAAAATCTTAATACCTACAAAACCCAGCAACGAGACAGCACCCAGAAAAAATCACAGCTGCGGGTCGGGCTGCGTTACACCAGTGACTACTATTTCATGGGACGGGCTGACTCACTTGCAGCGCCCTACTTGTCCCCTTCCATCAGTTACTTTCACAAATCAGGATTTTTCGTGCACAGCTCCTTGTCCTACCTTACCTCGAAAGGAGAGCAACGAGTCGACCTGATCACACTTTCAGGCGGATACGACTATTTTGGTAAGAAATTGGCACTGGGCGCATCTTTAACTCACTACTATTTCAACAGCGATAGTTATGTGGTTCAGTCCGTGATGACTTCATACCTGAATGCCTACGCGGCCTACGACTTGAATATTTTCACCATCTACAGCGATGTCAGTTTAGGCATTAGCCAAAGCACAGATATATTTCTGGGTGCAGAAATCAACAGAACATTCTATGCGATAAGGAATCATCTGCTGATCACCCCCACGCTAAGCATGAACGCGGGTTCTCAGAAATACTATGACGAATATTACATTTATCGCAGCAGCAAGTCAGGTTACGGATATGGCAAAGGGAAAGGTCCCGGTTCCGGTCAGTCGTCAACCCCTTCGACACAAATACTGGAATCCACTAGTTTCAATATTTTGGACTACGAAGCCGCTGTACAGGTGGCTTATAAAATCGGCAAAACGCGATTTTACGTTTCTTCAGTGTGGCTCATGCCGGTGAATCCCTCTACGCTGATTACCGATCAAGGAACCGTAACGGAAGAATTAAAAAATGGCTTCTATTATTCTACCGGGGTCCGCTTTACCTTTTAGAACAAGAGATCCATAAAAATCAATTAGTACTGCATGAATTGAGTTCACTTACTCTATTTCATTCTGCCTCATTTACAATTGTCCGGCAGCTCTGACAATAACCTTCTTAACAGGAGATAGATCAAGACAATACATGTTGTGAGTATTGTATTAAGTACCTGTCTTTAGATAAATCAAAGAATGAAGACTTTCCCCGACTAACTAACCATCTGATCAATAGCCCCGGAAGGTAAAGAATTTCACGAACTATTATTCCTAATAAGAAGTCCATTACTGATTACTTCCGAAACAATTACCTCTTTCTTGGTTTACCCTTTCCCGTCTTCTTTGAAGCCTTGGCCCGTTTATTAAAATCAAGCGCGAGTCCAATCCAGTAGTCAAAATCCTCCCTGGACTTGATGCCGGTCTCATCCACCAGCACATAGCCGATCATGGGACGATTGGTAAAGTCCATAGTCCTACATCCTGGCCGCCCGGTTGCCTCCTCATGCAGCGCGGGATCAATCCTGCACATCAGCTCGTCCTTGATGATGCCGACGCACATCTTTCCATTGTACATGAAGGTGAGTCCACCCATCATCTCCTTTTCCTCCACGCGCTTCAGATCTGCAAGTCTTTCTCTGATCCTGCCTGCGAGTCTTTCGTCGTATGCCATAAATGTGAAATAGGTGGATATTCGGATCCCTCAATCAATATGTGCGCACTGGTAACGGATGAAATGCTTCTGGCCGTAAATCCAGAAGAGACTCCATTAATCTCGCGGCAGTCTTTACTTATTCCTGTTCAGATAAAGCGAAAACCCCACTTTTACGGCAAAAGAACTTGAGATGGAATTTCCTCCATCGGTGTCTCCGCTGGTCCATACGAGGCTGGGTTCGACAGCAATGTTGTCAGTGATAAATGCGGCATAACCCGCTTCAATGGGAATGGTGGTGGAACTGGAACTGGATGAACTTCCTGAACTTGAATAACTGGCGCTGACGGTGTTGATGCCAATACCGCCAAATATCTTGCCCTGGAAGTAGTAACGTCCGAAGATACCAAGGGTGGTGAGGCCCGCTGACGAACTGCCCTGACTCGCATGCGTGTAGCCAATGGTTACACCCGCAGTAAGATTGTCCATGAAGAAATAACCGGTCCGTCCATCGATGTTGAAGTTGGACAATGAGGACCCACCCGACTTGTAACTGTAGCTGGTAAAACCGAGCGCAGATGAAGCGCCAACAAACCACGCACCTTTATTGATCTGTGCCTGGGCTGTACCGAACGCAAAAAGAGCAAACAGCAAAATGAGTTTTTTCATGAATACGGGTTTAAATTTGTCAAACAACTACACTTAGATAATGATAAAGTTCCGATATCTCACGGCAAGTGACAAGAGATTACAGTTGAATTGCCCATCCATCCGGTGATTTGTCAACCACTGATGTAGTCTGCACGGTAAGTCTACTTCTTTTTAATTACCCAGTCTGAGGCTGAGCAGACTAGAAACAAAATCCGGCACCCGGATTGTCAACTGCGTTGGCTGGAATTGAGAATCGATGAAGAATTAATGACGCCATCTTCAATCGTTAGCGTCTGATTTCGGTTTGGCCCTGTTAAGAAATTGCTTGATCCTGATCCTGATGATGCCGTCTGAGGAGTCAAATTCAGTATCAACCGTATTTCTTGCCACCTGGTACATATACTGCAGTTCGAACCGCCATGTATAATTAAGTCGATAGCCGAGCCCTGCGCGAAAGCGATAACGGTTGGTGTATCGCTCTTCCAGGTTGTGATCGATCACCACAAATGCTTCAGCATCGAGCGTCAGGTAGAGAAGTTGATCACCTGAAAACATCGTAGGCTTATTGAGAGGTGCAATTGTTTCTGCCCGAAAACGGGTACGGTTACTGTGGGTCCACTCCCCTGTCTCGATGTTCTGCAGATTTCTTTGCTCAAAGCGAACCAGGAGTCGCGTAAGAATCCTTTTATGAGGCGTAAAGTTTATGCGCGTTCCGATCATTTCCCTGATCTCGTCAGTACTCCTGGTATTATTCTGATTCGTGCGGTTGACCATGGCCGCGCACTGGATGTCGAAACGCTCAGATGGTGACCATTCAGGTGTTATCATAAATGAAAAGGTGCTCCAGCGTGGACTTCCCTCGTAGACGGCGTAGGTAGGAGCGAATTCGATATTAAACTGATTCGCGAAGGGGTAATTCAGCATGTATTCGGCCCACGCCTGGTTTACCTGTGACTTTCCCTCAACAGTCGCTGAAAGAAAAAGTAACAAGCTGACTCCCGCCCTGATCCATGCCGGCGTCATTAATCGTGCAACGTTCCGCTTCAAAAAGGCCTATTTGGTTACCTCCACCACCACTTTGGCAATCTTGCCATTGAAGTGATTGTGCATTTGAGGATAGTCATTGCTGACATTGGTCTCACGGTCCATTCCCACATCCACACCTTCATCGCCGGAAAATGAGAACGGCTCTGTTTTGGGAATCCTGCCGTTGGCCACTTGCTTCCCGTCAACATAGAGCAGGCAGACTCCACCGGAAGCAGGCTTCAACTCATCAATATTGAATTCATACTTGATGGTGTGTTTCCCGGCACTTAGTGAAGGACCTGCAATTTTCGTCCGCTCCAGGCCAAAGAAATTGTACTCGTGGCACGGCTTGCCATTCAAAGTATAAAGTGACCAGCCTCCGAATTTGCCTGCCTGTGAGATGATAACTCCATTTGCCTTGGCGGGCACATCAACCTCAGCAGTGATGGTATAACTGTGGGTTTTAATGTTGATGAATACATTCTCCATGATGCCGGTCATTCCTTCATAGAGACTGAGACTCTTGCGCTCGCCTAACAAGTCGGGGCGCCCAGCGATGGCTGCATTCAGTCGCTCGGACCGTCGGTCATCAATGGGGAATACATAGTTTTCTTTGGCAACCTCATCAAATTTCGCTTTCAGTTCCTTAAGCTTTTCCGGATTGGAGGCAGCCAGGTTATTGCTCTCTGAGAAATCCTCCCTGACATTGTAGAGTTCCCAAACATCATCCTTGAGCGGTGGCAGGGGAACGACCAGCCAGGGTATGGAATGACGGGCGGCTGCGACCCATCCGTCATGATAAATCGCCCTGTTGCCAAACATCTCAAAGTACTGGGTGGTGTGTGTTTCAGGTGCGGATGAATTATCAAATGAGTAGACTAATGAAGTTCCGCTGAAGGGTATTTGCTCCGTGCCGTTTACCGTCTTCGGGAAGGGCAGTTTGGTCGCTTCAAGTATTGTGGGCGCGATATCGGTTACATGTGAAAACTGGGATCGCAATTCACCTTTTGATTTCACCCTGTTGGGCCAATGCACTACCATTCCGTTGCGGGTTCCGCCAAAGTGAGAAGCCACCTGCTTCGCCCATTGAAACGGCGTGTTCATGGCATGGGCCCAACCTACGGCAAAGTGTGGAAAAGTATTGGGTCCTCCCCACTCTTCGTAATGAGGCATCATCTGTGATGACTTTCCAATGATGCCATTCAACGCCATCATCTCATTGTAGTTTCCTTCCGGGCCTCCCTCGGCGCTGGCACCATTATCACCTACGATGTAAAATACCAGCGTATTGTCCAGAATGTTCATGCCCTGCATGGCATCAATCAATCGGCCTACTTCATGATCGGTGTGCTCGGCAAAACCGGCGAAAGTCTCCATCTGACGAGAAAAGAGTTTCTTCTGTTCAGCGGTGAGATTGTCCCATGCTTCAATTTCTGCTGGTCGTGCAGTAAGCTTTGTGTCCTTCGGTATCACGCCCAATTCCTTCTGACGGGCGAAAATTTCTTCACGCAACTTATCCCAACCCTGGTCAAACTTGCCTTTGTATTTGTCGATATAGGCCTTGGGTGCATGGTGAGGTGCATGGGTGGCACCAGTGGCGAAATACATGAAGAATGGCTTATCGGGCGTCAGGGATTGCTGTGCCTGCAGCCAATTCAAAGCCTGATCAGTCATGTCCGTTGTAAAATGGTAATCCGGCTTCATCTCCGGCTCAACCCTGATGGTGCCATCATAGACAGCAGGAGCCCATTGGTTGGTCTCCCCTCCTATAAATCCATAGAATTTCTCAAAGCCGGAGTGGGTTGGCCAGCGGTCAAATGGACCGGATGCCGATACCTCCCATGGAGGTGTCTCATGGTATTTACCAAAAGCAGCGGTGTTATAACCATTCAGCCTCATCATTTCGGCAAGAGGTGTTACCCGGTTGGGCCTGATTCCTGTATTACCCGGGAAGGCAGTCGCCAGCTCCATGATTGCACCGGCATTATTAAGATGGTGATTGCGGCCAGTGAGCAACGCCATGCGAGTAGGTGAGCACAATGAGGTAGTATGGAACCGATTATATCTGAGTCCGCCTGCGGCAAGGCGGTCCAGGTTTGGCATCTGGCAGGGTCCTCCGAATGCATTGGAAGCACCGAACCCGATGTCATCGATCAATATGACCAGGACATTAGGGGCACCGGTTGGCGCCTTTACCTCGAACCGGGACGGCGCCTTTGCGTTGCGGGCATCCAGGGTCGTATCATGGGCATAAACGGGCTCCTGAATCGGAAGGACGGTTCGATCAAGGCCGCCGGAGTTGTTGGCGGAAGTATTTGTCTGATGATCTTTGGTTGTACAGGCCGAAACAAGGAGTATAATAACAACTGTTAGTCTGAGGGGTGCGTTCATGTTCAGGATAGTGTTTTGGGCCCCTAAACTAGATAATCAGACGGTGAATACAAGGCACCCAGGGCAATGACTTAATTTGCTCCTATCCAGTCGAGCGCCCGCTTTAAGGCATCATCACCTGGCTGGAGTTTGATGTCGGGGTCAACACCAGACAGATAATGTTTTTTGTTTCTGTCAGCATATATGGATGTGGTCAAATTGACAACCGCTCCATCGCTCAGACGAAACATGGCATTGGATGAAGTGAGCCCACCTGAATTAGTACCCATCAATACCGTGTTTGGCCTGCCTTTGAAGGCCACCGCGATCACCTCTCCGGAACTGTGTGTGCGACTGCTTTGGAGAATAACGGTCTTGAGATTCCTGTGCGTTAATGTGTACGGGCTTGTAACGCTGCATTGTTTTTCCTGACCGATCCGTGAAGCGCCATGGGAATAATTCCACGGTCCTGAATAAGCACCCTTGACAAAGAAGTATCCGCATTCCTCACCCTCAATCAGGGGTCCAAGGCCGGCAAGCATCGGCCAGCAATTGCCTCCGTTGTTTTCGCGCAGGTCCACAATCCAGCCTGATGGTTGATTGAGATCCAGCCTGGCGATCAAACGCTGAAGACTATCAGCAAACAATCGCTGGTCTTTTTCATTGCCACCTTTGAATCCAGGCACCTTCAGGTAAGCCTTTCCCTCCACCATCCTGCCTTCAGCGAAGTCAATCCTTTGCGCACCCGCTTCGGCCGACCAATTCCTGGCATACTTGGGGGCAAAGAACTGGCTGTGATTGTCATTCAGCATTTTGATGGCATATCGAAAGGCAGGATAGCAGTCCTCTTTTGTCGTGGCGGAATGCGTAAGCTCTGCAAGTGCCAGGTTAAATTTCTGCAGATCAATCTGACCAAAGTTCAGTGCATTGTCCTTGATTATCGTTGTGAATTCGTTTACATAATCTTCAACCACCTTGGGTCTGGGTATGGTTTCCTGTTTCTGATCCGGTACTGATAATTCGAAATCATCAAACCAGGCTATCCCTTGTCCATATACGGCGCCACCTACCAGTATCTGGTTGACGCCAGGCTCGGTGATGATGGGTATCTCAAATTTTGTCCAGTCTCCATTCTTTGTAATCTCGATGCCTTCAGATCCATGCGAGTAGGTCATTTGTCCCCGGGTGTTGGTAATGATCGCCAAAAGACCTGCGCGTCCATGCAGGCTGTCTGTTTTTATGAAGGCCCTCAAAAGCAACTGTTGAAAGCCCTTTGAGTCATATGAAACCCGCTGCGCCACAGACTTCATCCCCTTGCCACCTTTGACTCTCATGCTGTAATGACCGGAGTGACTGTGCATGGAGTCCAGTCTCGACGTTACGGGTTGGTCATAGGTGTCCCAGTGATTTACTGATAGTTTGGCGTTCATATTCTTCTCCTCAAAACCGGAATGAAGAATCTGACCATGCGACAGGCATGGTGCAATCACCGATATTAAAACCAACGCGACACACTTCTGCATCGATAGACTGATAACGTACTTATCAAGCTACCGACAGATTTACCCAGGTACAATACCTAATTATGCTTATTCTGCAGGCAGACAATTGGTTACAGCAGTCGCTTCAACTCAAACATCCGGTTGACGCCTGTCTCGCCGGCTATAGTCCTGGCTGACGTTTCTCCAAAAGCGGGTCCCAGTTTGTAGCCGTGCCCGGAGTCACCTCCCAATATCCAGAGGTTGGAAGCTTCAGGATGGCGGTCAAGAATAAAGTCACTGTCAGGGGTATCGGTGTATTGACATACTCTCGTCTCGATCAGTGGCCGGCCCACCATAGCAGGGAAACGGCGCTTCAGTACACCTTGTGCAAGTTCAATCTCATGGGTAGTAACCGTGCGGTCGTAAGTGTCGAAACGATCAGTGATATCATTATCGCCAGGAGGCGTGAGCCCCACCTTGAAGCCACGAAATGCGCTGCCCGGCACGCCGAAAGGACGGAAGGGTCCATCGTGATCACGATCCATCCAGGTGGGGAGCTTGTTCTCGAGCCATTCACTCTTGTCAGGAGGTGATGCAAAAAAGAACACCACGCCGCGGTGAATGTGAATCTTTCCCGTGAGAGAAGGGAACAGCCTGGTGATCCATGGACCACAGGCAAAAGCAAACTGATCCGCCTCAATCTGTCTGCCATCGGAAAGAGTAACACTTGTCACCTTGCCCGAAGACCTGTTCTCTTTGGCAACTTTCTGCTGTATGTAGGTCCCTCCTTCTTTTATGAATTGCTCACACACATTGATGCAACCCTGCCGGGCTTCAAGGTATCCTGCCTGGGGATCATAGAGCACGTGGTCAAGGTCTTCAGTTCGGATTTGAGGCCAGCGTTTGGCCGCATCTGCTGCCGATATCTTTTCAAGTGTCAGGCCTGCTTTTCGATACATCGGTGTGGCTGCCTCCGTCTCGGGAGTTGTAGGTTTATGGTTAAACACCAGCAAACCATTTTGATGAAAAACAGGACGCCCCACCGACTTATCAAACTCGTTCCATAGTTCTATAGACCGAAGGGTCATATCAAAGTAAATCTGCTTGTCGTAAAAGGCACGTATCAATCTTGTTTCCCCTCCACTGCTGGACTGGTTATTACCCGGGCCGAAGCTATCCACCATGGTTACATGAAAACCTTTTCTAAGAAGCCACAGGGCCGTCCATCCACCGAAAGCCCCAGCACCGGCCACAACTACTTTGCCTTTGTCAATCAATGGCCGGGCTGTGAGAGAAGAACTCCACAAGCTGGTTACTGCGGTTAACGCTGTGGTGCCCACACCGAGCTTGATGGCTGCACGGCGCGTCAGTTTGGTCTTAGGTATCATGAGACTGATAACGTGTTATGTGACTGCTGAATATCGAACATAGAAGTGACAGTACCCAAAAGATTTCTGATCATTCACATCGGCAAACCCTTAAATCACGGGCATTTGACAACCTATAATAACCACTATCACACAAAGCCATGACGACCGTCATCGATTTCGGAGACGTTTCTATACTAACTTCTATTAGGGTTTCGGGGAAGATATTTCCGCCAAAACGCCTTGGAAAACGATGTTTGAAATCAACCAAAACAACATTTATATGAACTTCAAGACTTATCTCATCGCCGGAATGTTCCTGCTCGCAGCCGTATTCCCGATTCTGTTCATACCGTTGCTGGCACTTACACTCGTTGTCATGTTCCTGATTTCTCCCTACTTCGTGGAGCACGATGTATGGACTCAAACCAAGGAGGACATTGAAGAGGATTTAAGACACCATCCCTCTCACTAGTACCTCCTTCCCTTTGTGTCTTTCATCGGGACGAAGAGAACTGGAAGCCTGTCTCTCTTTTTGAGTTTACCATCTTTTTTGGTGATCAGCACAAGTTCCTGGTTTTTTGAATCGCCCACAGGAATGATCATGCGGCCACCTTCCTTCAACTGTTCCTGGAGGGGTTGAGGGATTTTGGAAGGTGAGCATGTCACGATGATTGCGTCGAATGGCGCTGCCTCAGGCCACCCCAGGTAGCCGTCACCGACCCGCACCTGAACATTGGAGTATCCGATGGCTTTCAATAAACTGTCTGCTTTCATTCCCAGCCGCGGGAGCAGTTCTACCGAATAGACCTCTTTGCACAGCAGCGATAATACAGCAGCCTGATAGCCCGATCCTGTGCCAATTTCCAGTACACGATCCTCCGGCTTGAGATCCAGCGATTCAGTCATAAATGCCACAACAAAGGGTTGAGAGATAGTCTGCTTGTCACCAATGGGTACAGGGTAGTCGCCGTAGGCATAATCAGCGTAAGCGGCAGGCACAAACAGATGACGTTTCACAGTTCGCATGGCCACAAGAACCTGAGGCGATTTTATTCCGCCGTTCACAAGTTGGTCTCTTACCATCACCTCCCGCAGACTGTCAAAGTTCTGTGCGCTTGCGCTCCAGGGGAGTAACTGCTGCAGAAGTATAAGGGTCATAGAGCCAACTTTCAACAGCGTCGTCATCCGGAGTCAAAATTACCGATCGACCTAATTGTTGCCCATAACAATCCTCATCATGTTACTGGTAATAAATCTGTCCCATTAAAATCAAAAAGCCCCGACTTGGTGCCAGGGCCTTGAGATTTGAAATGTGAAATCTTGTTACATCCCGCTCTTGAATACAAATCCAATGTTGAATGCGAAATAGCTTTGCGCAGGCATGTCACTTGTGGCAAATCCGGTGTAGTACTTGCCGCTCAGTAAGATATCCAACTGGCTATTTGCATTGACCAGCACGCCCACTTCAGGCTTCAGGGCAAAGTGCCAGGTGTCGGTACTCAAAACATATACACCCATGTTGGTGTCGCGGTTCATGCTCATGGCACCCACACCCAAACCCACAAACGGGCTTATTTTTTCACCGGGCTTGAAGTGATAATTGGTTGTAATTAATATTGGCACAGCATTTATGTAGCGATACTGCGTACCGGAAACCGAAACGGTGCCTTTGGTATACGTATCATAAGCCCTGCGCTCATAGAACACATTCCAGCTTATTTCGCC
>JAFEAM010000009.1:67098-105008 GCA_018266395.1 Bacteroidota bacterium
GAATTGATATAGCTCTTCACATCCCCTGCGCCAAATCCCATCGAGTACTCAACGGTAAAGCTGCTCTGGGCAAAGGAGCCCACGGTGGCGGCCAGCACGAGGATCAATGTTATATAGAATGACTTTTTCATTTTGATTCGTGTATGAGTTGATTACTTGATTTTCAGATAAGGAGATTGTTTGAAGGCCTGGTTCACCCCATTCTGGATACGGGACACATCGCTGGTATATCCCAGCAGGCCGTTGAGGGCCGCAGTCCACGCCACCTTCCTGCTGTCGTCGGCGCTGCTTGTGGTGGGGTCAATCATCTGAATGACCAGGGTACCGGTAGTGTAGCTGCCATAGTAGGTGTAAGGATAATACCAGCCACCACCACAGTAGTAGGGATAATACCAGCACCAGTAATTTCCCCAATAGCCACCGACAATGGTGGTTGTAGACCATGCTGCCGGAAGAATCTGTACGTCAGGATTGGCATTGACGTCCACTTTCGTCCATCCGTTGGCCTGCATGTTGTCATCAATGGTCTGCAGAATGGGGAATGCATACACATCCTTTATCTTATCATTTGTGTTGGGATCCCCGTCGATCTTGACGATTTCGCTAGGCAGCGAATACGTCTTTCTCAAGGTGAAGTCAAACTTCGAGTCGTAGTTGGTATATGCGATGTCGTATTCGTCCACATATTCGGGTCCCTTCGGGTAACAACCCCAAACCAGACTTACAACGCCAACTGCCAGCAAGGCAAAAAGTTTCTGTCTCATAACTGTTCTGTAAGTGTTTAGTATTTCCTGTGTTTAGTTATTCAGTTTGATCTGCACTCCGCCTGTAAAACCGAGCTGGGTAGCCGTCGACGAAGTATAAGTACCTCCACCGCATCCGCTTGTCCCGCAGCCTACCCCAAGTCCAACACCCTGAACGGGTACCATCAGTTGCGTCTGCAGCATAATGCCGATTTTTTCGTTGGCATTCACAATCACGCCCAGCTTACCTCCCACCGCAAATTTCCACTCATCTGAAAAACGGGATGAAGTAAATACAGCCGCTCCGAGCATACCTCCGCCATACGGAGCCACCTTGGCGTTGAAGTCCTTGCTGTGGCTTGTTCCGATCATAATATAGTTGACACCGCCAGAATAGTTACCGGATGAACCGACGCCGGCACTATAATCCTTGATATTGAATGTAGTGCTCTGATGGCTGTACGTAAGGTCAATGCTCATGTTGGCGTTGCGCTCATAACTCAGCATGCCACCATAATGCGGGCCGTCTTCAATTATGACATCACCATAATAGCCATATACCTTGTCCTGAATGGTATAGCCTCCGAAGGCCGTTAGCTTCAGACCCTGTGCAAAAAGGCTTGAGCAGCCGGCGAGCATGACTACCAATAGAATTGTTCTTTTCATTTATTAGAATATTTAGGGGATTAGTCCATAAAAAAGTAGGCGCAAAGGTCCTTATTACTTGCCCATTCCGACATGACAAAAATCATTAGAATTTGTTAAGAATAAAAAACGAACATGAAATCAGGGTAAAATTTCTGCTCAGAATATCTCCCCCAGATTGAGGAAGAACCCTTGCGAACCATCCGCTCCCCACCCATAGTCGATTGCAACATTTGCACGCGAGTGTTTGTTGAACTTTAGACGCACACCAACTCCGGCTCCAGGCCATACTTTCCTGAACGTATTCGTTTCCATTTCTGAAAATGTTTCTGCATTGGCAAACACAACTCCACCCACAAGCCCGTTTCTCGAAACCCGGAACCTGTATTCTGTTTCCAGATAGAGCATGTTCTTGCTTCTGAACCTCCCCTGGATGTACCCTCTTCCTGTATTGTTGTATGGATCCCACCCTGTGCTGGGAAGATCCAGATATGGAGGACTGCCCTGAAGCGTCAGCCAGTTAAAACTCCAGAAGGCCAGAACATTATTGCTTGAAGCAGGGAAGCGTACATACTTGCGAAGATCAATCCGCAGCCCTTCCCAGTACTGGCTGCTTCCCATAAATGTATAGTTGGTCCTGTACAATACAGACATGTAAGCCCCCCGGTCGGGATTGATGGAGTTGTCCCTGTTGTCGTATAACACATTGAAGTTCAGTCCTGAAGAAACTGATGTAGATGCAATGCCATAGTCATTAATTGACGCCAGGATCGTAGAGTCGCCAGTGCCAGAGATGTTCCAGTGATAGTCAAGGCTATAGCCTAACCCCGCATAAAAGTTATGTCCCAGATTCCTCAGCACAGTTTGATATAGCCGTAGGTACTGGTAATCCTGGTCCACATAGATAGACTCATCGGTGAGACCTCCCAGGCCGTACGTACGCTGCGGATATTTCAGGTAGCGCCAGTCCGTGACAATGTTAAACTTGTTTCCGCTTGTCCAGATGTTGCCTTGGGTGTGGACAATGAATTGCCGGTTTTGTGTATAGACCACATCTCCGAAAATGCTGGAGAGTTTTGCATTTTCATCTGAACTGGTATAAAACGCGAGGTTAGCGGCGATGATGGCGCCAAATCCCGTCGACAAGGAATACCCTAAGCCGGGGGCAGCAGAGAGGTGAATTCTGCCTGATGTCTTGTGTGATAATGTGTCGTGCTTGACAAGCCCAGGGGCCTTGACGATTTTTCCCAGGATGTCGATAATATCTTTCTCTCCGGGCGGCACATGATCCAGCGCATCTCTGGAAATCTTACTGCTGTCAACAGGCTCCTTCTTATGCTTTTCCTGCGCATCAGTAAAAAGTGTAATCAGACAAAAGCCAATGGTCAACAGAGGGGCTCCCTTGGTAAAGGTCAGTTTCCGGAAATTCATCGATACTATCGCGCAATCTATCGCTTTACTTGCGAACCCCCCCAGCAATCCAGAAGATGTAGATGAGCCGTTAGACTATATCGACAGATGGACGTTTAACGGCAGGCGCTATTCCTTCGTTGTCCGGATCCATGCTTTTTGCCGGGTCAATGACGAACCACAAAAGCGCGCCAAGGACAAGCAACAATCCAATGATGGCGACGGGCAAATCGTAGCTCCCATAGAGGGTGATCAAATATCCAATGCCAACCGAACATACCGTACCTCCCAGAAGCCCTGCGGTGTTCATGGCACCGGTAACCGTACCGCTAAGCTTACCCCCCATTTCGGTAGCTACTGCCCATGAAACAGGAGCTGTGACATCCATAAAGGCCAGACCCAGTGCCACCAGAATGACCACCACATTATTGTTGGTAGCCTGCGTGGCCAGCAGCATGGATACCCCTGAGAGACTCAGCCCGAACATAGGCACTATACGGCGGCCCCAGTGGATGCCCAACTTCTTTACAAGATAGTCGCTCATGGCGCCTCCTGCCAGGCAGCCAAGGGCACCGAGAAGAAACGGCAGCGAGGCCGACCACGACAGGTCTTTTTCAGAAATGCCCTTCCCCAACTGAAGATATTTCGGCAACCACGAAATGAAAAAGAAGACCCCTGAAGCGTAGCAAAAGTACATGGCCATCAGCAACCAGAAGTTAAGGTTGGTAAGCCAGAATTTCCATGGGATCTGATTGTGCGCTCCAGTGCCGGCAGAATGAGTCTCACTGTCCATGTCCTTGTATGTCACAAGCCATACTGCCGCCCAGATGATGCCCACGACACCCAAAACATAGAAGCTTGACCTCCATCCAAATTGCATCTGGATTGGGATCACGAGAAACGGTGCCAGTGCGCCGCCCAGCCTGCTGGCCATCCAGATGACCGCTTGCGCTCTACCCCTTTCTGGTACAGAATACCATTTCCTTATTGCGATGGCAGTGTTCGGATAGGCACCTGCTTCGCCGGCGCCAAAGAGAAAGCGGATCGCAAATAGGGACAGGAAACCACGGGCAAATCCGGTAAAGACAGTAAACAAAGACCACCAGACTACCACCCTTGCCAGCACCCTCCTGGCACCAAGACGGTCGCCCATGAGACCTGTGGGTATTTCAAACAAACCATAAGAGATCGTGAAAGCGCTCAGGATCCAGCCAAACTGGCTTTCGGACAAACCCAGCTCAGTAGTAATCCGATGTCCCGCGAGGGAAATCGCATTTCGATCCAAAAATGTGATGATGGAAAGAACCGAGAGGATGAAGAGGACGAAGTGTTTGTTTCGCATGAAGCTGAAAGATACTTCTCAAAGCACAAAAAATTCTCCGGGATTGTGCTAATACGTTAACACTTCACTTAAATTTATGTCGCGAAACAGAGAAACCTGTTGACCTTTAAACCAATATTCATTTAAACTCATTGTGCTATGGCTAAAAAGAAAGCAAAGAAAGCCGCCAAGAAGTCAGCCCCGAAGAAGGCTGCCAAGAAGGCCAAGAAATCAGTAAAGAAGGCTGCCAAGAAAGTGGCCAAAAAAGCTGCTCCCAAAAAGAAGGCTGCGCCAAAAAAAGCGGCAGCACCTGCTCCCGCTCCGGCACCAGCACCGGCTCCTGCACCCACACCAGCACCGACCTCTACTTCGGGCAACATGGGCGGCGGAATGGGTTCGATGTAATCAAAGCCTTCCCAGAGATAAGCGGCCTCAATGGCCGCTTTTTTTTTAGCCAATCCGAACCATGCGCCCTGCCGTCACACACCTGGTAGCTGTACTCATACTTCTGATTGTCAGTGTACTGCTGGCTGCGAGGCCGTATTACAACTATGACATGTTTCGATACATGGCGCTGGCCTTATCCGACGATTCCATCCCCTTCGAAGACATCCACCGCCAGGTGTACATCAGTGCAAGACAAGAAATGCCTCCCGAGGATTATACAGCCGTTACCATCCGTCGACCGACACTCCGGGATGACCCGGAGAAGTTCAGGGAAACATTGAAGTATTTCCAGGTCAAACCCGGATACGTATTTGTTGTGAAAGTGCTTTACAAGGTGGGCGTACCACTGACTGCGGCGACCTATTATCCCTCAATAGCATCGTACTTTCTTCTTGGGTGTCTGCTCTTGTTTGTACAGAGAGATCTGCCTTCAATCATGTCTTCACTTTCCACACTGATCATCATGGCCCTACCGCCGGTGGTGGAGGGGGCCAGGTTGTCTACACCTGATATGCTGGCGACGCTACTGGTCATGACAGGGTTGCTGTTGTTCTTTTCTGGCAAGACCCCGTGGGCGTTTGTTCCTCTCCTGCTCTCCGTGACGGTGAGGCCAGATGCCGCTTTGCCTGGGTTTGTCCTCCTCGTTGTGGGACTCGCGACTGCAAGACTGAGCATGATACCGGCTGCTACCTGGTTTTTGGCATTAACAGCAACTATGGTGTTCAGTCTTGGCAACGTGAACCTTCTTCTGGAATACCTCTTCACTGCAACAGACTACGATCCTGAATGGTCATGGGCACAAGCTGTTAGTGGGTATATGGATAGCCTGTACTTGGGACTACGATCCTGGGTTTCCACAAAAGCGCTGACTGGTTTCATGGCATGTGGTGTTTACCTATATCTAAGTAGAAATCACACGATCCGCGAGAGTCCATGGAAAGCTATGGTACTGGTTGCGCTCATCATCTACCCCCTGCGCTTCACTCTGCATCCCCAAATGGAAGACCGGTTCTTGCTTGTTCCTTATATCATCGTAGCTATGGCTTTCATTCGGTGGCTGAATAGTGTGGCTTTGACCCATTCTCCTTCGCAGAGTCTCTGAAGGAGACTCTGCAGGGAAGACCATGGTACTGCCCTGAAGGGGCAGTGTTTGTTTAACGGCACGCGCCAAGCGTGCCGTTAATGAATCTCAGACCACCGAAGCCCCGCTTCGTCGCAGAGTCTCCCATGAGGGGACTCTGCAGGGGATACTACGAAGGTTTAAACTAGAAACTTCGGGGTGGACTTCGCAGAGTCCCTGAAGGAGACTCTGCGGGGAACACGAGGCGACTGGGTACGGGGTATGAGTAGTCTTGTATTGGACTACTAGTTGTCAATACTCGATTTGGTGCGACGCTTCGTCGCAGAGTCTCCCGTGAGGGGACTCTGCAGGGGAAGGAGAAAGGCCTAGCGTGGAAGAGGATAATATGGGTGAAAAGATCTATACCTCTGGGTGATCTCTGCAACAGGACAAACAGGTCTGTGTCCTCACAGACCGTCTCTATATACAATTGTTTCTTTTCTTCGTCGCAGAGTCCCTCTGCAGGAGAAGGCAACCTTTGATGGGATGCAAAGTGGATGAAGACCACCGTTTTCACCTTCAACAGACCGGGCATGACGCTTCGTCGCAGAGTCTCCCGTGAGGGGACTCTGTAGGGGATACAACGAAGGTTTAAACTAGAAACTTCGGGGTGGACTTCGCAGGGTCCCTGAAGGAGACTCTGCGGGGAAGGCTTTTGGTTAATTTGGTCATAGAACGAGGCGACTGGGTACGGGGTATGAGTAGTCTTGTATTGGACTACTAGTTGTCAATACTCGATTTGGTGCGACGCTTCGTCGCAGAGTCTCCCGTGAGGGGACTCTGCGGGGGATACAACGAAGGTTTAAACTAGAAACTTCGGGGTGGACTTCGCAGAGTTCCTGAAGGAGACTCTGCGGGGAAGACCATGGTACTGCCCTGAAGGGGCAGTGTTTGTTTAACGGCACGCGCCAAGCGTGCCGTTAATGAATCTCAGACCACCGAAGCCCCGCTTCGTCGCAGAGTCTCCCGTGAGGGGACTCTGCAGGGAAGACACCTGCTTGGCGCGTGCCGTTGACCAAGCGCTGTCCCTTCAGGGCAATACCCGCGGACACTCTTGGGAAACTTTCACCAAGGCTATAGGTGCCTGTGTCGTCACAGGCACCTTCAAGTCAACACTTTAATTCATTCTAAATTCAAATCATCGCAGGGTCCCTGAAGGAGACTCTGCGACGGAGGAAATGTTATCTGGACACAAAAGCTTATTTTAGCCAACGATGTTCAGCATTTCGTTACGATCCATTCTTACCCGCTCCGAACTGCAAAAGGAGAAAGCAAAGGACTATCGGAATGTGGTGGTCATTCAGGTCTTGATTGTGGTATTCGGACTTATCCTTGCTGAACCTGTGCTGGAAGATTCCAGAAGTGAAGTTTCCAAACTGATCATTACAATATTCTCCGGCTTCGGGGCATTGTACGCGTTTCTGTTGCTGGACATGCTCAGGAATTTCACCGAAAACAAGGCGCTCATTTCCGTCATATTCATTGTCTTGGTCACCATCGTACTTACCGGCATTCTCGCTGAGTTTCCTTATTATCAGATTATCGAGGTACACAACCGTCAGGCGTACCTCTTCACCCTTCATGGTTTTCTCTTCCCTATTGAGCTTACGGTTATCGGTTTTGCCATACGGGACATCTTCTCCGGAGGCTTCCTTACTTCCGACAAACTCTGGGGGGCCGCCTGCGTATTCCTCATGATCGGGATTTCCTTCGGCAGCCTGTACGACCTCATCTCCATTGCCAGGCCCGGTGCGCTGGGTGCAGAAATTGAACTCGGGTTACCTAATTATTCTGAATGCGTGACCTACAGTTTCTCTGTTTTAGGCGGAGTCGACACCGGACTGCAACCTGTGAGGCTGGTCCGCAATATCAGCACACTGGAGGCTGTGTGGGGTAACCTTTATGGGATGCTCATTATAGGAAAACTGCTGGGACTCCCCCGGCAGGAATCAGGCGAGAAGGCTGCCTGAAATCAGGCCTCCGGCCGCCCTAATTGATTACCTTTAGCCCTTCAATAAAGACCTAACATCACCTAATATGAATAATCGCAGACTACCCCTTATCATTCTTGGAGTAATCGGGCTCATCCTCCTGATGACCCTCTCCTCCAGTCTTTTCTACACTATCCAGCCCACTGAACGGGCGGTTATCTTCTACCCTTTTGGAGCGGCACTCGACAAGGATCATGTCATCACGCCCGGTTTTCACATGAAGGCTCCCTGGAACGATGTGATCATGTACGAGGTTGCCGAAATGACCAGCGACGAAACCATGGACATCAACGACAAGAACGGCCTCCCCATCCATGTGGATGTTACAGTCCGTTACTTCCCGATGCATGACAAAATCGGATACATTCACGAGAAGTTTACGAGGGACTACCCGAACCGTCTGGTTATTCCGGAGATGCGTTCCATGACCCGCCAGGTGATGGCACGCTTCACAGCGGAAGAGATCTATTCCACCAAGCGCGCTGAAGTGGAGAACAGCATTATTTCAGAAACGGAAAAGATTCTGAATGCCAATTATGTCAACACCACCGCTGTTCTCATTCGTTCCATCAAACTTCCCGATCAGATCAGGGTGGCCATCGAAAACAAACTTCAGCAACAGCAGGAAGCCCTGGCCTATCAATTTCGATTGGACAAAGAAAAAAGTGAAGCTGAGCGCAAACGCATTGAAGCGGAAGGTTCAGCGCGTGCAAATAACATCATCAACAGCAGTTTGACAGACAAACTATTGAAAATGAGAGGCATAGATGCCACGCTGGAATTGGCCAAATCCCCCAACGCCAAAGTGGTAGTGGTGGGGTCAGGAAAAGACGGCATGCCTCTGATCCTTGGAAATAATTAAAAACTGTAAAAGGGTTTCCAACTACAATTCGGCTGATTTACTTTAGAGCAAAATAGAACATCATGGCAAAGACCGCGCAATTGATTATCGACGGAAAGACATACGAATTCCCTGTTATTGTTGGCACTGAAAATGAAACGGCTGTAGACATTTCAGATTTGCTTGAAAAGTCCGGGGCGATCACCCTCGACTTTGGCTACAAAAATACCGGCGCCACCAAAAGCGCCATTACTTTTCTCGATGGCGACAAAGGCATTCTACGTTACCGTGGATACAGTATTGAAGACCTGGCTGAGAAGTCCACGTTCCTGGAAGTGGCCTACCTGCTCATTTTCGGTGAATTACCTACAACGGATCAGCTGAACAAGTTTAGTGGTGATATCAAGAACCACACCATGGTGCATGAAGACATCAAGAAAATTCTGGATGGATTCCCCTCTTCTTCTCATCCTATGGGTGTGCTGGCGTCTTTGTTCTGTGCCCAGACTGCCTTCTATCCTGAGGCCCTGGATCCCAACAGAGCTGCTGAAGGTGTCTATTTGAGTATCGTAAGGTCGCTGGCAAAAATGCCTACGTTTGCTGCCTGGGCTTTTAAGAATGCCGTCGGACATCCCGTTAATTATCCTGACAACAGGCTTGACTATTGCTCCCGTTTTCTGAAGATGCTGTATGCATTACCGGCAGAAGATTATCACGTGGACCCAGTGGTGGCCGATGCCCTTGATAAGCTGCTTATTCTCCACGCCGATCATGAACAAAACTGCTCTACTTCCACCGTTAGAATTGTAGGATCATCCAAGGCAAGCATCTATTCTTCCATTTCCGCTGGCATCAATGCCCTCTGGGGACCGCTTCATGGCGGCGCCAATCAGGAGGTTATCCTTATGCTCGAGGCTATCCGCAAGGACGGCGGCGACACGGAGAAGTGGATCAACAAAGCCAAAGACAAGAACAGCGGTTTCCGCCTCATGGGCTTCGGACACCGGGTATATAAGAACTTCGATCCGCGCGCAAAGATTATCAAGAAAGCCGCTGACGATGTGTTGAAGAAGTTGGGTGTTAACGACCCGGTTCTGGAAATAGCCATGAAACTCGAGGAGGTTGCACTGAGAGACCCTTATTTCATCGAGCGCAAGCTTTATCCCAATGTGGACTTCTACTCCGGAATCATCTACAGGGCGCTTGGTATTCCAGTCGACATGTTCACGGTAATGTTCGCCATGGGCCGTTTGCCCGGATGGATCGCGCAGTGGAAAGAGATGCGCGAGAACAAAGAACCGATTGGAAGACCCCGTCAGGTATACGTTGGTCAAAAGCTTCGTCCCTACGTACCCATAGCAAAACGCTGAGCCGTGGGTCTGGCTGAAGATTTTCAGGCCGCCGTCGAGAAGTCACGACAGTTGACGCGACGACCCTCGAACGAAGAGTTGCTTGATCTCTATGCGCTCTTCAAGCAGGCTACCGATGGTGACGTGTCAGGAGAAAGACCAGGCGGCTTTGACTTCAAGGCCATAGCCAAGTACGACGCCTGGGCCGGCAAGAAAGGTTTGTCCAAAGAGAATGCAACGAAGAACTACATTGCTCTGGTTGAGAAACTCCATAAGGAATATCAGTAAGCCTGTTGGCATCGGCATTATTCTATCTGCCTGACGTAACCAGCGGAGTCCTTTCTCCGGAAGACTCCCGTCACGCACTGACCGTACTTCGGCTTCAGAAAGATGATGAGATAGACATCACCGATGGCAAAGGTCATCTGTATATTGCACGGTTAGGCAGCCCCGGCAAGAATCAGGCTTCATTCGAAGTTGTATCACGCAGCGAAAAGCCCCGAAGGCAGGCATCTGTACACCTTGCCATCGCTCCTACCAAGAACAT
This sequence comes from Bacteroidota bacterium, assembly GCA_018266395.1. GTDB lineage: Bacteria > Bacteroidota > Bacteroidia > Cytophagales > Cyclobacteriaceae > ELB16-189. The sequence goes on from JAFEAM010000009.1 coordinate 77,513, forward strand.
CGACCGCATGGAATGGTTGGTGGAAAAATGCGTAGAGACAGGCATCGAAAGCATTCACTTTATGAAATGCGCCCGGTCGGAACGGAAGGAAATCAACCTTGAGAGACTGCAAAAGGTAGCCGTCAGTGCGCTGAAGCAATCCAGACAAGTGTGGATGCCGGCATTGCAAGCAATGGTTCCCTTTAAAGAGATTCTGGAGCTTCCTGTTCAGGATAAATTCATTGCCATGGTCGATGAGTCCAATCCTGTCTCGCTCCGGCAGTCTTTACGAAAGAATGCAGATACACTTGTCTTAGTGGGGCCGGAAGGCGATTTTTCGGAAGAGGAAGCTGCGGCCGCACTGGACAAAGGATTCAGGAAAGTGAGCCTCGGGCCCAACCGGCTGAGAACCGAGACCGCCGGACTGGTTGCCGTCGTTACCATGAATCTGGCCAGCAGCCAGTAGCCAACAGCCAATCGCAAGAAGCCAACCAAAATGTCCGAAGCTGAAGCCAGAAAGAGAATCACTGATCTTACCGAAAAGATCAATTACCATTCTGACCTGTATTATCAACAGAACAGGACGGAGATTTCTGACCAGGAGTTTGACAGGCTGATGGAAGAGCTTGTCCTTCTGGAGCAGCAGTTTCCCAAGCTTCGCCTGCCCGACTCTCCTACCCAGCGTGTGGGCGGCACAATCTCGAAGGAATTCAAGACCGTACAGCATCAGTACCCCATGCTTTCACTGGGAAATACCTATTCACAGGAGGAGTTGAGGGAGTTTGACAACCGGGTTGCAAAAGGTCTTGAGGGTGAGTCGTATGAGTACTTCTGTGAACTCAAGTTTGATGGTGTTTCCATAAGTCTTGTTTACGAAGACGGATTACTTACGCGGGCTGTAACACGAGGCGATGGCGTCAGAGGTGATGATGTGACTGCCAACGCAAGGACCATCCGTTCTGTTCCACTGCGCATTAGGGCTAAAGGAATACCCACGGCATTCGAAGTGCGTGGTGAAGTATTCCTTCCCAAAAAAGTGTTCGAGCAATTGAACAAGGAACGCGAAGACATCGGCGAGGAGACTTATGCCAATGCCCGCAATACGGCATCGGGCACCTTGAAGATGCAGGATTCCTCGATTGTAGCACAGCGCAAGCTGGATTGTTTTACTTATTTCCTCCTGGGTGAAGAGAATAATATCACCACCCACGAGCAAGGCATAAAGAAACTGGAGTCATGGGGCTTCCAGGTCTCTCCCACCTACAAGAAGTGCAGGAACATTGAAGAGGTGTTCAAGTATATCGACCATTGGGATAGTCGCCGCCATGACCTGGCCCTTGACACCGACGGCGTTGTACTCAAGGTGAATGACTTATCCCAGCAGGAAAGGTTGGGCTTCACGGCCAAGAGTCCCAGGTGGGCCATTGCTTTCAAATACAAACCTCAGAATGCCAGCACGCGCCTTAACGGGATCACCTACCAGGTTGGCCGAACGGGAGCCATCACGCCCGTAGCAGAACTCGAACCCATCTTTCTTGCCGGCACCACGGTGAAGCGTGCATCGTTGCACAACGCAAATGAAATTGAACGCCTTGACCTGCGCGAAGGTGATCATGTGTGGGTGGAAAAGGGCGGGGAAATCATCCCCAAGGTGACAGGTGTGGATCTGAGTAAGAGAAAACATGGTGCAAGACCGATTCAGTACATCACGAAATGTCCGGAGTGCGGGACAAAGCTCATTCGTCAGGAAGGCGAAGCGGCGCATTATTGTCCCAACGAGAAAGGTTGTCCGCCACAGATCAAAGGGCGCATCGAGCATTTCATCCAGCGCAAGGCAATGGACATCGACTCGTTGGGTGAAAGAACCATTGATCAATTGTATGTGCTCGGGCTTGTTAAGAGTCCCGCGGATCTCTACGACCTCGGAAAAGAGGACATCATGAAGCTCGATGGTTTCAAGGAACTTTCTACAAAGAATCTGTTGTCAGGCATCAGCGAATCAAAAGCGGCACCTTTCGAGTCTGTGCTGTTTGCCATTGGCATACGCTATGTCGGAAAGACAGTAGCGGAAAAGCTGGCACGTCATTTCAAGTCGATGGAGCACCTCATGAATGCGACCTATGAGCAGCTCCTGGAGGCGCCTGAAGTGGGTGAAAAGATTGCGGCAAGTGTGGTGGATTTCTTCAAAGACAAGGATAACCGCATGGAAGTCGAGCGGCTGAAGAAGGCCGGGTTGCAGTTTGAGAGCACGCACAAAAAGCCTGAAAAGGTAAGTGACGTACTGGGCGGAAAATCATTTGTGGTGTCCGGGACTTTTGAGAATTACGAGCGCGATGAGATCAAGGAAGTGATCGTTGCCCATGGGGGGAAAGTGCTTTCAGGCGTTTCCGGCAAGCTCGACTACCTGGTGGCAGGCGAGAACATGGGCCCTGCCAAGAGAGAGAAGGCGGAGCAATTGGGCATCAAGATCATTTCAGAAGCAGAGTTTCAGAAATTGTTGAAGGGATAAGGGAGGTTGGACGGTTACCAGTTCTCTGTTCACTGTTCTCAGTTCTCAGTTCTCTGTTCTCCGTTTGGGTTTTAAAAAGATTGGACAACAGTGGATATGACTGGATTGGCGGTGATCTATGAGTGGACCACGTGTGTAGTGAGCCTAAGGAATGAGTGAGGAATGAGTGAGGAACGAGTGAAGAACGAGTGAGAAATGAGTGAGAGGTGAGTGAAGAACGAGTGAAGAACGAGTGGGAACGAGTGAGAAATGAGTGAAGAATGAGTGAGAAACGAGTGAAGAACGAGTGAGAAATGAGTGAAGAATGAGTGAGAGGTGAGTGAGGGAAGTGCAGTTCAAGGTTCTGTTCAAGGTTTTCGACAAGAGGCAAAGTCGTCGAATGCAGCTTGTTTTGTTGGGAAAGACTGGAAAGGTCTGTAAAGTGTCTTCGAGGACATCCTTTGGTGGTTTTCTGACCAGAAACGATAACCAGAAAGTTGGAACCAAAAACCTGTTTTAAGCTCATTTCGATTTGAATTAAATTTCACTTCGCCTGCGATGATGCCGGACTTGCCGTGCGCCTGGAAAGCCGACGTACACCTATCCGCGATGCTCGATGCAAATATGAAACACCCGGTTGACGCGTTGGCCGGATCTGGCCGGATCTGGCCGGATTTGGCCGGATTTGGCCGGATTTGGCCGGATTTGGCAGAACTTGGCAGAATCTGGGATGACCTTTCGGAACTTTTGGCAGAGCCCGGGAGGAGAGTCTATAGCGGTCTATAGATCGTGGCCATGTGGTCTATAGAATTCTCGAACACGTTCAAAACACACACAAAACACATTCAAAAGACGTCCTATAGAACGTCTATAAAACGTCTATAAAAAGTGTATAGCGGGTCTATGGCAGGTCTATAGCGGGTCGCAAGCGCCGGGGCGGTCGAGTCTGAAGAAGGTCCCGGTCAAAGATATCGCTCATGTCATGCGGGCTCGGGTACTCATCCGTCCATCTGGAAGAAAAGCAGGTATGTGAGGGCTTGAGGCAATATGCAATTGATGGGCGACCGCATCGAAGGTACAGCACACCCAAAAGCGGTTTCCCCTTCAGTCAACAAATCAACAAATCACTACCTCAACAAATGCTCAAATGTCTAATTTAGCCACCTCAAAAGGCACCCCCCTGTGAGAATGACATTTTTAAATTGGAGGACCCAGTCTGCGTTGCGCAAGAACGGCAACCTGCATGCCTCCACTCCATACAAGAAGTCTCATACCATAGGGATCATATTCAGCGTAGAAGACCGGCAAAAGCATGATGACATCAAGGAGCTGGTTAAACTCCTGGAAAACGACGGCAAGCAGGTGCAGGTGCTTGAATTTCTTCCCAAGAAGAAAGAGAACTATGAATTCCTGTTTGACTTCTTTACCGTTCAGGATCTGAACTTCTGGGGAAAGATTGTCAATCCGCAGGCACAGAAATTTGCGGAGACGCCATTTGATTATCTTTTCTATGTCGACAGCGAGCACAATCCCCTCATTCTCAACCTGCTCGCAGGAAGCAAGGCCCATTGCAGGGTGGGACGATACCAGGAGGGGAACGAGCCATTTTTCGAATTCATGATCCAGTCCGATGGTACGCTGAAAGGGCTGATGGAGAACATGTACAAATACACCAAACAACTGAAGTAGCATGAAACGATTGCACGGGACCGGCGTAGCCCTCGTGACGCCCCTCGACTCCTTTGGAAAAATTGATTACCCGGCACTCAAAAAGGTATTGAAGCATACAGCTAAAGGCGTGGACTATTATGTTGTGATGGGCACCACGGGAGAATCTGCTACGATGAAGAAGGAAGAGAAGCACGGTGTCCTAAATTTTGTGCTGAAGAACAACCCTTCCCGTCTTCCGGTGGTCTATGGTATTGGCGGAAACAATACGTCCAGTGTACTGGATGAGATAGCCAGCAGCCAGTTTGATGGTATTACGGCAGTATTGTCTGTAAGCCCTTATTACAACAAGCCTTCTCAAGAGGGAATAATCCGGCATTTCTCCCTGGTTGCAGATGCTTGTCCGGTGCCGGTCATCCTTTACAATGTTCCCGGAAGAACTTCCTCCAATCTATCCGCCGATACCATAATTCAATTGGCACAGCATAGAAATATCATTGGTGTGAAGGAAGCATCGGGAAACCTGGAGCAGTGCATGAAGATTGCGAGGGACAAGCCGTCCGACTTCATGCTGATATCAGGAGATGACCTCCTGACTGTACCCATTTATGCGCTTGGCGGCGTTGGTGTGATAAGTGTTTTGGCCAATGCCTATCCGGCTGTATTCAGGAAGATGACTTCTGCGGCGGCAACAGGAAATTATGCAGCGGCGCGGAAGGAACTCTTCAAGATCATTGACATCAACGGCCCGATGTATGAGGAGGGAAATCCTGTGGGTGTAAAAGAATTGATGTCCCAGATGGGTATATGTGGCCCCGACGTTCGACTGCCGCTGATGCAGGCCTCAGACCGTCTGAAGGCGCGCATTGCATCTATAAGCAAGGAAACAAAAAAGGGACAACGGTAACCGCGTCCCTCTCTTTGTCCTAAGGACTATTAATTTTCCTTATTCTTGAGTTCTTGAACTTCCGCGCGGATGGCCTGAGCAAGGTTTTTCAGGTCTTGCATGCCTTTACGTACACGGGTGCCGGCAGCGCTGTTGCCCTTATTGTAGAATTTATCGGCGTCCACTTCAATAGAGGCAATCAGATTCTTCAGTTCTTCGAATTTTTTCATTGCTATTAGTTTTAGGTTAAAACAAGGGATTTATGTTATGCTAAGTTATGTAAAAAGCCTTGAAAACAAGTAAAAAACGATATTTTTTACATTCCCTTCGTCACAGACACCAGTTCTTCCTTCCTGTAAAAGCCTTCGTCCAGCTTGTGTTTGAGCTCCGAAAATGCGGTCAATGTCTCCTCCACATCAGCCATTGAGTGCGCAGCTGTGGGGATAATTCTGAACATAATAACATCCTTTGGCACAACAGGATAGATAACTACAGAGCAGAAAATATGGAAGTTCTCCCGGAGGTCCATCGCCATATTGGCGGCCTCGCCTACGCCGCCCTTAAAGAGCACAGGCGTGACCGGCGACTTGGTCGGGCCGAGGTAGAAACCCCTGTCGGCTAGGCCGTCCTGAATGGCATGTACAATCTTCCAGAGGTTATCCTTCAGTTCAGGGCGTGTCTTTAATAATTCGAGGCGCTTCATACCCCCGATCACCAGCGGGAAGGGCAGACTCTTTGCAAAGATCTGCGAGCGTGTGCTGTAGCGGAGGTACTTAAGAATGTTTTTAGGACCCGCAACAAAGGCACCGATGCTTGCCATCGACTTGGCAAACGTAGAGAAATACAGGTCAACCTGATCCTGTACGCCCTGCTCCTCGCCTGCCCCTGCTCCTGTCTTTCCCATGGTACCAAAACCGTGGGCGTCATCAACAAACAGTCTGAAGTTATACTTCTTCTTCAGTTCAACAATTCCTTTAAGGTCACCCATGTCGCCCGACATGCCGAATACCCCTTCGGTGATGACGAGAATACCGCCTCCTGTCTCATCCGCAATCCTGGTGGCACGCTGAAGCTGTTTCTCCAGGTTCTCCATGTTGTTATGCGGGTAGACGAAGCGTTTACCCATGTGAAGACGGACGCCATCAATTATGCATGCGTGGGATTCCGCATCATATACAATCACATCCTTCCGATCGACGAGCGCATCTATGATGCTGAGTACGCCCTGGTAGCCGAAGTTGAGCAGCATGGCATCTTCCTTCTTCACGAAGTCCGCCAACTGCTTCTCAAATTCCAGGTGCAGTACGGAATTACCGGACATCATGCGTGCACCCATGGGGCTGGCCAGTCCATATTTCGCTGTTGCATCCGCGTCGGCCTTGCGCACTTCAGGATGATTGGCCAAACCGAGGTAGTTATTCAAACTCCAGTTCAGCACTTCACGTCCATTGAACTTCATCCGGGGTCCAATCTCGCCTTCGAGTTTGGGGAAGAAGAAATAATCGTCAGGGAGGTGTGAATACTTGGCCAGGGGACCGGCCTCCATTTTGAGCTTCGAAAATAAGTCTACCATCGTTGAAAATGCGTTTTGGGCTTAATTTTCCCGCAAAAATACAGAAAAAATGAAAGGTACCCAAGTATGAGGTAGTCAACTGAGCAACTGAAGGCCCGGCCTTAAAATACTTTTTTGGGGAAGATGATATTTTCGCACATTTTGTGCCCCTGCTTCGCCGGTCAAGAAGGCAGGAAGTACTGCTGACAAACCCCGGGAGCGAGAAACAGTTAAATGGGAAAAATCCACAAAATACTTGTAGCCAATCGCGGTGAAATTGCGTTGCGCGTCATGCGGAGTGTACGTGAGATGGGTATCAGGACGGTAGCCGTCTACAGCGAAGCTGACCGTCAATCCCTTCATGTGAGGTTTGCAGATGAAGCGGTGTGCATCGGACCTCCCCCTTCATCGGAGTCCTACCTGCGGATGGATGTAATCATCGAGGCAGCAAAGAAGACAGGCGCGGATGCCATCCATCCGGGCTACGGCTTCCTTTCAGAGAATGAGGATTTCGCAAGAGCAGTGATTGCCGCAGGACTCATTTTCATCGGGCCTCCTCCCGAAGCGATTGAAGTCATGGGTAGCAAACTGGCGGCTAAGAATGCGGCCGCCAAATTCAACGTACCCCTGGTGCCCGGCACCTCAGAACCTATTGATGACATTGCCAAGGCAAAGAAACTCTCCAGGGAAATCGGATACCCGGTACTGATAAAAGCCAGTGCCGGAGGAGGAGGCAAAGGCATGCGCATAGTAAACAAGGAAGAGGAATTTGAAGAGCAGATGGAGCGCGCCGTCAGTGAAGCCACATCTGCCTTTGGAGATGGCTCTGTATTTATTGAAAAGTATGTGTCACGTCCACGCCATATCGAGTTTCAAATATTCGGCGATCAGCATGGCAACGTCGTTCATCTCTTCGAAAGGGAGTGCTCCATCCAGAGGCGTCACCAAAAGGTGGTCGAGGAAGCACCGTCGGCGGTACTCACACCTGAGTTGAGGGAAGCCATGGGACAGGCCGCCATCAATGTTGCCAAGAGCTGCGGATATTACAATGCCGGGACAGTCGAGTTTATTTTCGATGAAAGCAGGAAGTTCTATTTCCTTGAAATGAATACACGGCTCCAGGTTGAGCATCCGGTGACGGAACAGATAACAGGACTGGACCTGGTACAATTGCAGGTCCGCATTGCCGAAGGTGAAAGAATACCTTTTCGTCAGGAAGACGTCCGCATCAATGGTCACGCGATTGAGGTCAGGGTTTATGCTGAAGATCCTGCCAACAACTTCCTGCCAGATATAGGCACCCTGAAGACCTACAGGAGGCCGCAGGGACATGGTATCAGGGTGGACGATGGGTTTGAGGAAGGTATGTCCATTCCCTTTTACTACGATCCCATGATCGCCAAGATGATCTGCCATGCGGAAACAAGGGAAGCTGCCATTGAGAAAATGATCCGGGCGATTGATGACTACCAGATCACGGGCGCCGAAACCACTCTGGGCTTCTGCCGGTTTGTGATGCAGCACGAGGCATTCCGTTCAGGAAATTTTGACACCAAGTTTGTGGAACAATACTTCCAGCCTGCCGTGTTGCTGGCAACTGCTGCCCATGAAGATGAAGATATCCTTGCTGCTGCGCTGGCCGTCAAGGCCTTTGCCGCGGCAGGTCATAGCGCTCAGACCAGCCAGGAAGCACCTTCAACCTCTGTAAGTCGCTGGAAGACGCAACGCAAATAGCTGAATGGCCGAAATCAGACCTTTCCGGGCGTGGCGGTACAACCACAAACTGGGCACTCACATTGAAGCTTTGGCTTCACCGCTTTTTGATGTGGTCTCTGAGAAGCAGCGTCAAAGCCTTTACAGGAATCCCTACAACAGCATCCACTTGTCTGTACCGCTTGGTCCCCACCCTGCTGAAAGGGCTGCCCGAGCGCTGAGGGAATGGAAAGAAGACGGAACCCTCGAGCAGGATCCTCTTCCCGGAATCTATGTGTATTACCAGTACTTCAAGCTGGCTGGTGCTGCCAAGGAATATTGCCGGAAGGGATTCATCTGCAACATACGCGCATATGACTGGACTGAGAACGTTATCCTCAGACATGAGAACACGATCCCCAAGGCAGTCAATGACCGTGTTGAACTTCTGGAGAAGACCCATCTGCATGTAAGCGCCACACACGGGCTCTATACCGACCCGTTGTTTTCGCTGGAGCCTTACATGGATGATGCCATCAGCAATCCGATATACGAGACAGAAGACTACCAGGGGGTAAAGGATGTGCTTGCCGTCATTCAGGACGCCAGGATCATCCGCATCTTCATGGATTATCTCAGAGACAAAACTATAATTCTGGCAGATGGTCATCACCGATATGAGAGCTCGCTGATCCTTAAAGACAAAATGAGGAAGGAACATCCTGACGAAACCGGTAATGAAGGTTACCACTTTCACATGATGTATCTTACCAATACCGAATCCGGCGACCTCCGCATTTTGCCCACCCACAGACTGATAAAAAATTTGCCGGATTTCTCAGAAGAGAAACTCCTTCGCAAACTGGCCCCCTATTTCATTATCAAACCTATTGATGATCCTGACACCTTGCCGGAAATCATCCTGGGCAAGCCCTGGGCTTTTGGCTTACTGTTCAGGGACAATGCCTTCAAGGTAAGACTGAATCCTGATGCCTTTCAGGATTTTCACTGGCCGTTCCCCGAGGATATCAAGCGTCTGGATTTGACCGTCATGCACCATTTCATTATTGAGAAGGGCCTTGGCATTCCCGGCAAGGATCAGCGCAAGTCGGAGTTTATCGACTTTGACAGAAGCTTCCCTGATTGCCTGGCCAAAGTGATGCGAGGAGACGTGCAGCTGGCCATCATCACGCAAGAGGTCTCCATCGAAGACGTTAAACGGGTGTGTGCCAGCGGCTATACCATGCCGCAGAAATCCACCTATTTCTATCCGAAAGTTGTTTGTGGATTCCTCTTCAGCTCGATCCTCGAAGAGGAATTTAAATCGCCTCCCTTTAGTCCATTTTGAAATGTCGCGACGATCACTCATCCTGGCCTCGTCTTCACCCCGACGTCAGTTCCTGATGCATGAAATCGGCTTTGATTTCAAGGCAACAAAACCGGATACGGACGAAAGTTTTCCCGAAGACATGCTGCCCGATGAAGTGCCGCTATTTCTTGCAAAGAAGAAGGCGGCAGCCCTTCCTTCTCCCGGTCCCGGGGAGCTGATGATTACATCTGATACAGTTGTAATCTTCGGAGCTACCATCCTGAACAAGCCTGCAGACCGCAAAGAAGCGATTGACATGCTTTCGCACTTATCAGGAAGAACGCACAGGGTAATCACTTCCGTTTGTCTCACTGCGACGAACCGGCAGTTCTGCTTCTCGGAGGAAAGTCGTGTCACTTTCCGTCATCTGACATTGGCAGAGATGGCCTATTACGTCGATCATTTCCAACCCTTTGACAAGGCAGGAGCCTACGGAGCGCAGGAGTGCCTCCCTCCCGACATGAATCCCTGCTCCAGGGAGGAAATTGATTTTCTGAATTCCATTGGTAAAGCTGACCTGATCGAGAAGAGCATTTCGCATTCACAGCAAGGATCGGTTGTGGTTATGATTGACCGGATCGAAGGATCCTACTTCAATGTGATGGGATTTCCCATCCACCGCGTTCACGCTGCCGTTATGGGCTTCGATACCAGCGGCACCTGAAGCTGCGACGCAGTGATTCCTGTTGCGCACCTGAAGTCGCCTCTTGGACATTTCCTGAACCCATGTAATCCGCAGGGACGGCAGTCGAGCTTTTCAGCTGTCTCCACAATGAAGGATTGATCAGACAGCGGGCCAAAGCCAAACGCGGGAACAGTGGAACAATAGACGGCCGTGACCGGCGAATTCGTCGCGGAGGCGAGGTGCATGGGAGCCGAATCATTCACATAGTTCATGATGGCCTCCTGCATGAAGGCGGCAGATTCCAACAGACTCAGTTTCCCCGCAAGGCTCACAGCATGTCCTCCTGCAGCGGAAGAGATTTGCTCACACAGTGCCGCGTCTTCTGCTGAACCCAGCAAATACACATGAATAGCAGGGGCCAGCTGACGGATAAAGCTTATCCATTGTTCAGCAGGAAACTGTTTCGTAAACCATACTGAGGCCGGGGAAATAGTTATGTATGGAAGCTGACGTATCGACCGCGCTTTCTCCACAGCGGCTGTGGCCGGATAGAGCCTTGGTCGTGAATGTGCGCCACCCGTCAGCCACGCGATAAGTTGGTGGTTCCTCACCACTTCATGCTGCTCGGCCACGTGATGCGGGATGCGCCGGGTGAAGAGGCTTGAAAGGGGATTCTTGTTGAAGCCAACGGTCACCTTTGCTCCTGACAGTACCGTGAGGATGCCGGTAGTTGCGAACCGTTGCACATTGATGACGAGGTCGTAATGGCAACTGCGAACTTCTCTGATAAGGGCCAACAGGTTACGGTACTTGTTCTTTTTATCAAATACATGAACCTTACGCAGGTAGGGATGATCCTTGAGCAGGCCCTCATTTCCTTTTCTTATCACGAAGTCGATTGCTGCCGCAGGGAATTTTCCGTGCAGAGATTCCAAAATACCTGTAGCCAGAATGACGTCGCCAATGAATGCGGTCTGGATGACCAGAATGGAGGAAGGTTCCTTCACACTTTGAGTTTTTTCTCCACGATTTCCTGCTGGTAATACAGCATGGCACGGTCAATGATCTGAAGTGCGGTTCGTTTATCCTGAAAATCCGGAACAATGACCACCTTATTTTCAAGACGTTTATAGGTTTCGAAAAACTCCTTCAATTCGATCCTGAAGTGCGGCGCAAGTTCGTGCACATCGGTAATATGGCTGACGCTCGCATCTTTTTCAGCAACGGCGAGGATCTTCTCATCTGCAAGGCCGTGGTCGATCATTCGCATGACCCCGATAACCCGGCATGGAACCAGGCATAGGGGCTGAATGGGTACCAGCGAAAGGATCATGATGTCGAGCGGATCCATGTCATCACCCAGGGTCTGAGGGATGAAACCATAATTGGCAGGATAGTAGACCGAAGAATAGAGCACGCGATCCAGTTTGAGCAATCCGGTTTCCTTATCCACTTCATACTTGGCCCTCATGCCCGTTGAGATTTCCACTATGCCATTGACGAATTCGGGAGTATTCCGACCGGATGGCGCTTCATGCCAGGGATGCCTTATCATGACTCAAAGGTAATAAAGAAGCCCCGAGATCGGGGCTTCAGTTTACTTGGACTCTTCCTTCTTCTCTTTGTCGTCCTTCTTCTTCATGGGCTTGATGACGTCACCATCTTTCAGGCGTTTCGAAACTGCAAGGAATGGTCCCACAACCACTTCCTGATCGTCTTTAATCCCTTCAACAATCTCTATGTTGTCATAGTCACTGATTCCGGTTTTGACCTCCACCATTTTAGCCTTGCCCTGGTCATTGACAAACACCACAATCTTGTCGGGTCGTTTGGCAGCCTTCTTTTGCTCATCGGCCTGGTTGGTGACGCGAGGCGGCCCTCCACCGCTGTTGTTATCCTGGGGCTGGGTGTCTTTCTGATCCGGGTTGCGGGTAGTAACAGCTGCCAGCGGAACAGAAAGCACGCTTTCTTTCCGGTTTGTAAGGATCTCCACACTGGCGGTCATGCCCGGTCGAAATGGGTACTTGTTTCCCTTCTTGACCAGGTCATCATATGAGGACCTGAGGATCAGAATTCTCACTTCAAACTCCGTTATGGCATCTGTTGAAGTCTTGTCTTTAGCCGTATTGGCGATGTTGGTTACGAGTCCTTTGAATTTCTTGCTCGTGTTCTGATAGGCATCCACATCAATGATAACAGAGTCACGGAGGTGGACACGCACGATATCATTTTCATTGACGTTGACACGAACCTCCATCACATGGAGATCGGCGATGCGCAACATCTCTGTTCCTCCCATCGTGGCGGTACCCACCACGCGTTCACCCTGTTTCACACTCAACTTGGAAACTATCCCTGTCAAGGGTGCTACTACAGTCGTCTTCCTGACATTCTCGCGGGATTCCTTTACGGAGGCTTCCGTGCTATTCACGATATAACGGGCGGCCTCGACAGACTGGCGCGCTGCAGCAAGGTCATTCTTGGCTACCTCAAAGTTCTGTTTGGCAAGTTGCCAGTCTGCTTCAGAAATCACCTTCTCATTCCAAAGCCTTTCCTGACGCTTGTACTCTCCCTCTGCCCTTGCATATTGTGCTTCTGAACGGCTAAGCGCCGCTTTCGAGGACTCAAGATTGGCGCGTTGCTGACTCAGTGAAGCCTCAGACCGTTCAAGCTGACTGAGCCATGTGTCAGGCCTTATCTTCACCAATGGTTGCCCCAGACGTACCGAGTCGCCATCTTCAACATTCAATTCAATAATCTCACCGGAAACTTCAGGGGCAAGCTTCACTTCCGTTACAGGCTGAACTGTTCCCGAGGCACTTACCTTCTCCACAATCGTTGCTTTCTTTGCCTTGGCAAACTCAACTTCAATTTCCTTGGACTTGCCGATCAAGCCCATTGATTTCCCGGCGATCAGGAGAATTATGATTGCTCCCAATCCGCCAATCAGGTAATACATCAGCTTATTGGAGCTCTTTTTCGATTGTTTGGCCATTTAATAAAAGGTTAGCGTGGTGTTTAATATTCAATGGTTTTCCCCTGATAGAAATCAAGTATCTTCTTCTTGAAGATGAAGTTGTATTTGGCGCGGGTGAGATCCGACTTGGCCCTGTAGAGGTCATTCTCAGAAACCTGGTACTCAATGATGCTCAGTGCGCCTACATCAAAACGCTGCTTGTTCATCCGGTAAGCCTCTTCCTGAGCCTTCACCTGCTTCAATGAAGAAGCATAGGACCTGGATGCAGCGAGCGCATCGTTGTATGCCGTTTCAATCGCCTGCCGCAGCGTATTCTGGGTTTCTGTAACTGTGATATCCGCCAGTTCCTTGCTGATAATCGCACGCTGAACATTGGTGCGGGTATTGAGGCCATTCAGAATGGGGATGGTAAGCTGTAGACCCAAGTTCTTGTAAAGGTTGTCTGTCAACTGATCAGTGGGGCCATATTTTTCGGCCACCTGTACAAGGTTGGGTGAAAAGGCAAATACATTCACCCCCGTTGCCGTCTGGCCGACGGGTGTAGTGCCAAGGGAATAGGTACCGTCTGCCTGATAACGAGCAGTATTATTAAGACTGGAATAGTTGGATGTAGCGGTGGCACTGAATGACAGTCTGGGCAGGTAGGATCCGCGATTGGCTTTCAACGCCAGTTCGGCGCTTTCAACTTTCAGCATCGCGCTCTTGATTTCCGGCATTGCTTCCAGGGCGATTGCATAGATCTTCTCTGCACTGTTGTCGAGGACAAGATCTTCCAACTGAAGGTCAGGCACTTCTACCTGCAGAGGTTCTGATCCCGGTATCTGCATGGCCTGCTTGAGCTGAAGGATGGAAAGGTTAAGTGCATTCTCCTGATTTATCAAATTCAGCTCATTGGTGGCAACCTGTGCTTCCTGATTGAGCTGGTTTGACATTGACAAAGCACCTGCATCAACCTGTTTCCTGATGCGGTCAAGCTGCGTCTGGCTTGAATTCAACTGATACCTGGAATTCTCCAGCAGCTCCTGGTTGAAGATCACGTTCGTGTAAAGCGTCACCACATTCAGGATAACATCATTTTTTGCCTTTTGCAGATCATGACGGGAGGCCAGAACATCCCGTTGGCTTTGCCTCAACGTGTTTGTTATTCTCAGGCCGTTAAAAAGAGTCAAGTTCGATTGAGCTGCAAAGTTGAGGGTATTGGAATTTCGATCCACGAAGTTGTTCGTCACAGGGTTGAGCGCCCGCCCGAAGTTCCAGCCTTGCGTTCCACTGACGTTGAAAGTGGGAAGATAGGCGGCCTTGGCCTGCAGGAGGTTGGCCCTGAAACTCTCAACGTTATAGATGCTGCGTTTAATACGGAGATTGTTTTCAAGTGCTATGTCTACGCATTCTTTCAGCGACCATTTTTTCGACTCTTGAGCGAAGGACATGGTGAAAGATGCCAGGAAGGCCAGGGCTAGGGTGTATTTCTTCATTCTTAGGTCAGATTTGAGGTATATAGACAACTTCTTTTACCCATTTAAGACTCTTGAGGTACTCCAATGTTACAGGCTTGAGTCCAGAGTCCATTTCAATTACCAGGCAGGCCGTATCGAACTTGCCCCTGCGGGAAACCGACATGGTGGCAATGTTGCAGTCGTCATGTGCCAATACGCTTGCGATGAAAGCCACGCTGCCTCTGACATCTCCTGCAGTAATGATCAGCGTATGGGCGTTGGCACTGAAATCAGCTTTGAATCCATTAACCTCAGCAATGTTGACAATGCCACCCCCCTTGCTTTCACCCAATACTTCCACCTTCTTACCATCCCTCACGAGTTTAAGGCGAACTGAATTGGGATGAAGTGTTGAAGCATTTCCAATCGCCCTGAAAGTGAACCGGAGTCCTTCTTTCGGCGCAATGTCCAGCGCCTCCTTGATCCTTTTATCGTCAGTGTGATACCCCAGTAATCCGGCAAGTATGGCACGATCACTGCCATGACCCTCATATGTGCGGGCAAAGGAGTTGTAGAAAATGATCTCGGCCTCCCCAGGCACCCCGCCCAATATCTTGTTGGCAACCAACCCGATACGGACTACACCAGCAGTATGTGAGCTGGATGGGCCAATCATGACGGGCCCAATCATATCAAAAACACTGCTTTTTTCCTGCATACGGCATAGAATACGTTAAAACACCCCAAAAGGATGTATGTATTACATAATTCCTTCAGAAATGGCCGCAAAAATAGCTGATCACGGTCGCTCATGGAGAATAGAGGCGCTTTTTCGCCAACAATCCTGTATAATCTACTGCCGATGTTCCCTATACAGCGATAGGAGCCTTGATGGACGGATGGGCCTGATAGTTGGCAATCTCAAAGTCTTCAAAAGCGTAGTCAAACAAGGTGGATGGCTTGCGCCTGATGTTCAACTGGGGAAGCAGGTACGGCTGCCTGGATAATTGGAGTTTTGCCTGCTCTATGTGATTGGAATACAAATGAACATCCCCGCCGGTCCAGATAAAATCCCCGGGCTGCAGATCACATTGTTGCGCAAACATGTGTGTCAGCAATGCATAGGAAGCAATATTAAACGGAACCCCCAGGAAATAGTCCGCACTACGCTGATAGAGTTGGCAGGATAGCTTGCCATCCGCCACGTAGAACTGAAATAATGCGTGACACGGAGGTAACGCCATCTTGTCAACTTCTGCCGGGTTCCAGGCTGTCACGATATGACGGCGGCTGTCAGGCTTGGATTTGATCTGATTCAATACCTGACTGATTTGGTCAATGTGTCTGCCATCAGGCGACGGCCAGCTTCTCCATTGTGAACCATATACGGGTCCCAACTCGCCATTTTCGTCTGCCCATTCATCCCAAATGGTCACGCCGTGATCACGCAAGTACCTGACGTTGGTATCCCCTTTCAGAAACCAGAGCAATTCATATATGATGGATCTGATATGAAGCTTCTTGGTCGTGACCAACGGAAATCCCTCTGACAGATCGAACCTGAGTTGCCTTCCAAACACAGACAGGGTTCCGGTTCCTGTTCTGTCCGTTTTGGACGAACCGTTTTCCAGGATGTCTTTCATGAGGTCGAGGTACTGCTTCATGCCGGATATTTTGTGCAATTAATGAAGATTGTCACAAAAACTCCACGCATCGTAAGACCCGATAACGCGGCAATAGTGGATGGTCTTACGGGTTGATTCAGAATATCAGCAGGTTAATGCAGCTTACCCAATGTCCCGCTTCAACAAAGCTAATCCGCGGAAATGTCAATTGTCTTGGTCTTGCCGTTGATGGTCAGCTCAATGACATCATCGCAATTTCCGTCGCCAAAGTTGACCACCATCCTTCTGTTGTCTGTTACCAGCTCCTTTATTCCGCTAACCGGCAGGAAGACATTATTATTGATAGCGCAAGAACGTTTGAAAACAAGAGGAGACTTGATACTCATCGTATACTCCTTCCCTTTGCGGGTGGTGCCCACTGCTGAACCTGTTATGGTAAAAGAGTCATCAATGGCATTGGATGTCCTGTTCCAGGTGCGGATAAAGGTAGATGTGCGGGTGGCAGTGGTACCGTCGGGATAAGTGATTTTCATCCCGTCTTCCAGGATGGTGAATGCAACGGCCGCCGTTTCGCTGGTGGAAGTGTTCGTCAGCGTCCTTGTACCCTCCAGCATCTTGCCGTTAACTACATACTGAACAAAAGTGATGATGATTTTAGAGCCAGGCAGGAAGCGCCTTCCTATATACTCAATCACAATCTTCCCTGAGCGGATTTTCCCTGCTGGTCCGGCACAGCCATTGCCAAAGTCTACGGTGATAATCCCATGAGGTTTGAGCAACGTATTATCAGAGGAAGGGTCCAGGGTGATCACAGCGCATTTCAACCGCGTGTCACTGCTGGTGATGATACGGCCGCCCGTTTCCACCCTGCCGTTCAGGGTGGCAGCATCTGCGGAAACCGTTACAGTTGCAAGGTCATCTGCTTCTGACGCCTGGGCGTCCACGTTAGACTCATTCTGAATGGCGGCGTTGTCGTTGGCAGTAAAATCGATGGTATTCAGGTTATTGCAGGCCGCTGCGACTAGAAAGATCACGAAGATTCCAAAATGAGGATTATTCATGGTCATTGGACTGCCTAAATGGCTGCAGGTTTAATGAAGATAATAAATTCAGTTTCCAGGGAATACAGGTTACCCCAAGAGGAAATTTTGAATGCCGCCCATTAATGACCTACTTGTGGCAAGTGCAGGTCAGTTATATGTTTGTGTTTTGCACCTGAATGATGATTTCATTGCGCCACGTGATCATAAGGGGGGATTATACCCGTGTTAGACGCATGCATGCCTGCCTGGTGGCAGGGTTGCTGCTCATTACCTGTGTATCGCACGGCCAGATCAAACTTGCTAAACTTAAATACGGCGGTGGTGGCGATTGGTATGCCAATAAGACCGCGCTGCCGAACCTGATCCGGTTTTGCAACCAGCAGCTGGCCATAAACCTCGCGCCAGAAGAAGATGCAGTGGAGGTTGGAAGCCGAGATCTCTTCTCCTACCCTTATGTGTACATGACTGGCCACGGAAATGTAGTGTTTACAGCTGAAGAGGCCCAGAATCTCAGAAACTATCTTATTGCCGGAGGATTCCTTCATGTCGATGACAATTATGGCCTCGACAAGTTTATCCGGCTGGAGCTCAAGAAGGTATTTCCGGAATTAGAACTGGTTGAATTACCCTTCACTCATCCCATCTATCACCAGCGATACAATTTCCCTAAAGGCTTGCCCAAAATCCACGAGCACGACGGCAAGCCTTCTCAGGGCTTCGGCCTCATCTATGAAGGGCGCCTGGTGTTGTTTTATTCGTACGAATGTGACCTTGGCAACGGTTGGGAAGATCAGAAGGTGTACAATGATCCGGAGTCCAAAAGGCAGGAAGCGCTCCAGATGGGAGCCAACATTCTTTCTTTCTGCTTCACTTCGAATCAATAACGGTTTGTCATCCGCCCTTCAGTACCTCCTCCAGTTTTCTTTCCAATGCACGCCCTCGAAGATTTTTGGCGACGATAACGCCATTCGGATCCACCAGGATTGAAAAGGGAATTCCATTAATGTTGTAGTCTTTGGCAGCCTGGGAATCAAAGTACTTCAGATCAGAAACGTGATTCCAGGCCAGCCCGTCCTCCTCAATAGCTTTTACCCAATCCTCTTTCGTACGGTCGAGGGAAACGCCGAGGATATCAAATCCGCGGTCCTTGAACTGGTGATATGCTTTCACCACGTTGGGATTCTCACGGCGGCATGGGCCGCACCATTTCGCCCAGAAATCCACGAGGACATATTTGCCTCTCATGGATGAGAGTGTGATGACTTTTCCATTCGGGTCAGGGAGAGATATCTCAGGTGCCGGCTGCCCGATCGCAGTCTTCTTGAGCCTGTCAACATAGCTAATGAATTCTTTTGCATAGTGACTGTTAGGCCAATCCTTTGACAGCTTCTCTGCTGTGCCTTGATACACATCAAAGTATTTGTCCGGATCCAGGTTATTGTTCTGCAGAAGATTAATGAGGCCAAGAGAGGGCGGCTGCTGCTTCATATAGTCGGCCAACTGTGCATTGGCGGCGTCCAGTATACCCTGGTACTGCTCCTGCAGCGACAGCATTTTGGCCTCGTCCCTGTTCTGTGCTGCAACCTGGTATTCTGCTTCCAGTGCCCTTGCTTCCGGTGCGCTTTGTGCATCACGGAGAATCTGTTCAGCATGAACCATCAGGTCCTGATCCGGCGATCCTTTAATTTCAATCATTCCCTGCGGATCAGCACCATCGACATTTACCTCCAAATTGCTCTTATCGAGGATTAACGTCACACTCTGGCGGTTGAAGAATTCAATCCGGTAATAGCCAGGTTCCTTGACTATAACCTGCTTTTCAAACGTACGATCCGGCTTAATACTGATGCTATCCTGCCATGGTTTCTGGGAATCCTGGCGAAGTTCGTAGATAATGACCTGACCTGCAGGCCGGGCCTTGACGCTTCCCTTGATAACGATCTCCTGACCTTCAGGGGTTTTGGAACAACCGGCCACTACCAGTAGGATGATTCCGGCAAAACTCTTCAACAACAATTTCATGATTCGTTCAATTTTCTGATAACACATTCATTTGCGAGTCGGGGGTCAAGCTTGCCCTTTCCTCTCTTCATAACTTCGCCCATCAGCATGGAAACAATTCCCTTCTTTCCGCTGCGGTATTCTTCCACCTTCAGAGGAAACTCATGGATCACCTCTTTCACCAGATGCTCGATGGCGTCCCCATCACGGTTCTGAAGCAGATCCAAACGCACCGCAATATCCATAGGAACCTCCTCAGTTCGCACCAATTCAGGAAATAGTTTCTGCGACGCTGCGGTAAAGCTGACTTGCCCCTCTTCCACCATAGAAATCAGCGCAGCCATCCTTGCGGGTGAAACATCAAAACTTGTCAATTGGTGCTCATTCATCAGCGATTTTACGGGCCCCATCAACCAATTGGATGCCGATTTATAATGCCGGGTTTCCTTACACAATGCCTCAAAGTACGACGCCATTTCCCTGGTTTCTGTCAGAACACCGGCGTCATAGGCCGGCAAGCCGTATTCCGTGATGAATTTCTCCCGCAATACATTTGGAAGGGCTGGCATCGACTTTCTGATTTCATCAATCCAATCTTTTGTCAGCGCCAAAGGGGTAAGATCAGGATCCGGGAAGTAGCGATAATCATTCAGCTCTTCCTTCATTCGCATGCTAGAGGTCTTTCCATGCTCTTCGTGATAAGTGCGCGTTTCTGAAATGATCTCGCCTCCCTGACTGAGTATTTCAGTTTGTCTTGCGGCCTCATAATCGACCGCCCGCTGCACGTGTCGGATGGAATTCATGTTCTTGATTTCCACTTTTTTACCCAATACCCGGGAGCCTTCAGGCATGACAGAGACGTTCGCATCACACCGAAGTGAACCTTCCTCCATGTTGCCGTCGCAAATCCCCAGGAACTGAACCAGCTTTCTGACTTCTGAAAGAAACAGTGCTGCCTCTTCTCCACTGTGAAGCACCGGATGGGTGACAAGCTCGAGCAAGGGCACACCGGCACGGTTGTAGTCCACTGCAGATTCATTCCTGCCCTCCAGGTGCATGGATTTCCCTGCATCCTCTTCCATGTGAATCTTGTGAAGGCTGATCATTCGAGAGGCACCATCCTTCAGGACAATTCTGATCTGGCCGCCACGGCACACCGGTGTCTTGTCCTGCGTAAGCTGATATCCCTTCGGAAGATCCGGATAGAAGTAGTTCTTCCTGTCAAATACCTGGTGCATGGATATCTCAGAACCGCACGCAATTCCAAGGCGAACGGCATGTTCGAGAACGCGTCGGTTGAATTTGGGCAGTGTGCCCGGATGGGCCAGCGTAATCACACCGAGGTTGGTATTGGGCTTATCGCCATAACGATTGGCATCACCGCTGAATATCTTTGAGCGGGTCAGCAATTGAATGTGGACCTCCAGGCCCACTACGGTGACGTAAGGCGGTGAACTCATGCCACCATCTGCAAAGCTTTGCGAATCACAGCATCCAGACCGTCCAGGTTCTTGCCGCCGGCAGTTGCAAAGAATGGCTGTCCTCCCCCGCCTCCCTGTATTTCGCGCGACAATTCCTTCACCATATTCCCTGCATGGTACTTTCCTGTCTGTAACAGCCTTTCTCCAATCATGACTGCAACCTGAGGTTTGTTATCGATGTTGGCCGCAAGAACCAAAAGGAGGTCATCAAACTGATTGCGCAATGCATAAGCAAGGTTCTTCAGGGCATCGGAAGAAGGAAGTGTAATCTTCTCTATGATCTGTGTCTTATCATTCTGCTTTATGGCTCCGGCGATTAGAGCCTCACGGAGCTGATTTGTGCGTTCCAGATGCAATTCTTCCAATCTCTTTTCCAGGGAATGACGTTCTTCAATCAGATGCTGCAGCGAGGCCACAGGATCCCTGGGACTTTTCAAAAGTGATTTTACAGCTGAAATAAGTGTGATGGTTCCGTTTACATAGCTTTCTGCCCCCTCTCCCGTCACCGCCTCAATGCGCCGGACGCCAGCAGCTACTGAACTCTCGGAAATGATCTTGAAGAACCCGATGCTGCCGGTTGCAGGGACATGGGTCCCTCCGCAGAGTTCAACTGAATAGGACGGGTCAAAAGTTATCACCCGCACAAACTCACCATACTTCTCGCCAAACAGCGCCATGGCTCCCATGGATTTTGCTTTCTCGATCGGCACATTCCGTTGTTCAGAGAGCGTCACATTCTCGCGTATCTTATCATTAACGATCGACTCGACTTTTGCAATTTCCTCATCGGTCATGGCAGCAAAATGCGAAAAGTCGAAGCGCAATACCTTTTCATTTACAAGTGAACCCTTCTGCTCAACGTGCTTGCCAAGCACCAACCGCAGAGCGGCGTGCAGCAGGTGTGTGGCCGAATGATTCCTCATGGTCTGGCGCCTTTTCCTGGCATCAACTACAAGTTGAAACTCGGATTCCTTGTCGGTTGGAAGCTTCTCCGCGAGGTGAATAATCAAGTCATTCTCCCTGCGCGTGTCGATTATCTCAATCTTCTCCGAATTGGACCGGGCAATACCGGTGTCCCCGACCTGGCCGCCGCTCTCCGCATAAAACGGTGTTCTGTCAAAGACCAGTTGGAACAATTCCTTGTTCTTTTGCCTTACTGTACGGTAGCGCACCAGCCTGGAAGCTGTTTCCAGAAATTCGTATCCTACAAACTCAGGTTTCTCAGCCTCGCGTACATTGATCCAGTCTCCGGTCTCCTTTGCAGCATCGGCCCTTGACCTGGACTTCTGCAGGGCCATTTCATCCTTGAAACCCTTTTCGTCAATTGACAATCCCTTTTCACGGGCTATGAGAGACGTAAGGTCAAAGGGGAATCCAAACGTATCGTACAGTTCAAATGCTTTTGGGCTCGGAAGAACCTTCTCGTTCCTCTGCATGGCCTCGTCGGTAAACTGCTCAATCCGGCGGAGACCATTTTCCAATGTTTTGAGAAAAGACTGCTCTTCTTCGTGAATAACTCTCGAAACAAATTCCTCCTGCAGGTGAAGTTCAGGGAATACATCCTTCATCTGCAATGCCAGCAAGGGTACAAGGCGATGCATGAACGGCTCCTTGAAGCCGAGATAGGAGAATCCGTATCGCACAGCCCTGCGAAGAATACGTCGAATCACATAGCCGGCTCCGGTATTGGAGGGCAACTGCCCATCCGCAATAGCAAACGATACTGCCCGCACGTGATCAGCCATTACCCGGATGGCCACATCCTTCTTCACATCTTCCCCGTAGGTGGCCTGCGCGTGAAGGGCAATGAAATCCATCAGCGGCCTGAATACATCCGTATCGTAATTGGAGGTCTTTCCCTGAATTGCCATGCACAGGCGTTCAAAGCCCATGCCTGTATCCACATGTTTTTCCGGCAGCGGTTCGAGTGCACCCGAGGCGAGGCGGTTAAACTGTATGAATACCAGATTCCAGATTTCGATTACCTGCGGATGGTCAGCATTGACCAACTCCCTGCCTGCCTTCTTTTTTATTTCTTCCTCAGATCTGAGATCTATATGTACTTCTGAGCAGGGACCACACGGGCCTGACTCTCCCATTTCCCAAAAGTTATCCTTCTTTTTACCATACAGGATCTTCTCGGGCGCCACATGCAGCTTCCAAAGTTGCTCTGCCTCGTCGTCGGCGGGTAATTTGTCAGTCACATCTCCGCCAAAGACCGTCACATACAGCCGGTCCTTCGGAAGTTGGTAGACAACCGTGAGCAATTCCCAGGCCCATGCAATGGCCTCCTTCTTAAAGTAGTCACCGAACGACCAGTTCCCCAGCATTTCGAACATCGTATGGTGATAGGTATCAAGGCCTACATCTTCAAGATCATTATGCTTGCCGCTAACCCGCAGGCACTTCTGCGTATCTGCAACTCTCTTATAGGTAGGAACACTGTTACCGAGGAAATTATCCTTGAACTGCACCATCCCGGAGTTCGTGAAGAGCAAGGTGGGGTCATTTTTGAGTACGAGGGGTGCCGAGGGTACGATCTGATGACCCTTGCTTCTGAAAAAGTCCAGGAATTTCCGTCTGATAATCGCTGCGTCCATCATGAAAGTTCAATACAAGGGGCAAATTTAACCATGGGGCGCTATTATGGAAGGAAATACAGTCTGTTGGGACGTGGATCATCATCCAATCTTGCCAGTAACCAGCGCGATTACCGAATTGGTCAATCTATCTTCATGTACCTTCACCCGGAGTTTAGACTGATTATATAACCAAGCTGATTACCATGGTATTGCAAATGTGAAATTCCACTTTTTTATTGTTGACATCTTGTAGATGAAATATCATCAGCGACTTTGCTTGGAGAATAAAAGAATTGCTACTTTGCATCAGTCGTTAAACACCACCAGGAATAACCGGCAATTCTGCATGGCCTATCGGGAGAAAGAGATTGAAAAACTATATTACTCAATCGGCGAAGTTGCCGAGCAGTTTAGTGTAGCCCCGTCCTTAATCCGATTCTGGGAAACTGAATTCGACATCCTCCAACCAAAGAAGAACCGCAAAGGCAACCGTCAATTTACCCGTGAGGACATTGACCAGATCCGGCTCATCTATCACCTGGTCAAAGAAAAGGGGTTCACCCTTAGCGGTGCCAAGGAAATGCTGAAAAATGACTCCATCGCCATAAAAGACAAGATGGAGCTGATCGATTCCCTGAAATCAATCAGGAAATTCCTCATCGAGGTACGCGACAAATTGCAATAAAATCCCCTTCCTTTCCTTCCAGATAATGTTACCGCCGAAAAAGCGGCCAGTTAAGTCTTTGTCCATGGAAGAAGAAAGAGTTGCCATGATGGCCTTGCACTTGCTGACAGGGGTAGGCGATGTACTCCTGAAGCAGCTTGTGAGTTACTGTGGGTCTGCCGCAGAGGTTTTCAGACAATCCTCTCATCGTCTGAATCAGATCCCCGGCATTGGCCCCGGTACCACGAAAGCCATTCGAAAGGGACAGACTTTTGAAGAGGCTCGTCGCATACTTGAGAAAGCTGCCAAGGAGGAAACCGCGGTTTATTTCTATACCGACAAGAATTATCCTCAGCGGCTGAAGCTTATAGAGGATGCACCAGCAGTTCTATTTGTGAAGGGGAATATCAACCTCAACCACAGAAAAACGGTTGGCATTGTAGGAACGCGTGAGGCCACAGCTTACGGAAGGGATCAGGTGGAAAAGATAGTGGAAGAGTTGTTGCCTCACCAGCCGTTGATTCTCAGTGGGCTGGCGTACGGAATTGATATTCACGCCCACAAGACTGCTCTAAAACGTAACCTGATGACCGCCGCCGTATTGGGAAGTGGCATTGACGTAATCTATCCTTCAGTTCATGCTGAGACAGCCAGAAAAATGCTGAACCAGGGAGGACTCATCACTGAAAACCTGTTTGGCGCCAAGCCCGACGCACACAATTTTCCCGCAAGAAACCGCGTGATCGCAGGCATGTGCGATGTCCTGATTGTTGTAGAAGCCGCACAAAAGGGTGGTGCGCTCATCACGGCCGAGATCGCGAACAGTTACAACAAGGACGTCTTCGCAGTGCCTGGAAACCTTGGGCAGAAGTATTCAGAGGGGACCAATTGGCTTATCAAAACACACAAGGCTCACCTGCTCACCGGCATCAAAGACCTGGAATACATAATGCGATGGGACAACCAGGCCGAGACTGCCCCATCTCAATTGTCGCTGGAACTTGCACTGGCTTCTCCGGAAGAATTGACTATTCTGCGTGTCCTCAAGGATGGATCCGGCCAGCAGCCATTTGACGAAATAGTCTTCCGATCAGGTTATTCCCACGGCATGACTGCCTCTCTCTTACTTTCACTCGAACTTAAGAATATGGTTCAGACTCTTCCGGGAAAGCAGTATCGCCTAAGAGGTCATATCGGTTGACAGAAAGATCCCATCAGCAAGGAGCATAGCCTCTGAAAGAGCGTGGCTGTTCAATAGAGGGAGATCTGATTTGGAATTAAGGTAGTCGATCAGAACTTCCATCGGCACATTGCCAACCAGTTCATCTTCGGCCATCGGGCAACCGCCAAATCCCTTCAGCGCGCCGTCAAATCTCCTGCATCCTGCTGAGTAAGCGGCGTCGATTTTATCCCATGCCATATCACGTGTAGCGTGCAGATGAACTCCAAGTTCAACGGTAGGGAAGTCTCCACGGAGTTGGCTAAAGAGGTTGTGAACACTTTCTGGTGAAGCCATTCCCACAGTGTCAGCAAGGGAAACCGTTTCCAGACCCATTGTTTTCAGAATATCGACAAACCGGGATACCACTTCAGGACCGTATGGATCTCCATAGGGGTTTCCAAAACCCATACTGAGATACACCACAATCTTCTTCCCGGCGCCAAGCGTCAATTCTTTCATTTCGTCCAACATCGAGAGCGCTGCACCGATGGATTTGTTGGTATTTCGCTGTTGAAATGTTTCGGAAAGTGAGAGGGGAAATCCGATATCGTCTACAAGAGGCTGCGCAACAGCGGCCTCTGCTCCTCTCATATTGGCTACAATGGCCAGGAGACGCGTGCTGGTCCCCTCTTTTTTCAGTCTTCCGAAGACTTCCGAGGTATCCTGCATTTGAGGGATGGCTTTGGGTGAAACAAAGCTTCCAGCATCCAGAGTATGAAAGCCGACTTTGAGGAGTTGGTTCAGGTACCGGACTTTCTGATCAGTGGGAATGAAGTACGAAAGCCCCTGCATGGCGTCTCTCGGGCATTCAATCAGCTTCATCCTGCTAAGTTATAAAACCAGAGGAAGAAACCGGGATAAAGCCATTGGCAGTGTTGTTTCATTTACAATGCCGATTTATTTCATTTCCTTCGCTTTGATATGCTGCACATCGAGGAAAATGTATCACTGGCTTCCCTGAATACCTTCGGGATCGAAGTGAAAGCAAAATACTTCGTCTCGATTTACAACGAGTCCGATCTCCTCGAACTATTGAAGCTTCCCCTTTGGAAGAGTCAACCGGTATTGATCCTCGGTGGAGGCAGCAACATTCTTTTTACAAGGGATTTCGATGGTATCGTGGTGCAATCGTGCATCAAGGGACTGGAAATACAGGAAGAGAACGAGTCTGAAGTGTGGTTGCGTGCAGGTGCCGGGGAGTCCTGGCATGGTCTGGTCATGCACTGCGTCGGTAAGGGATGGGGAGGAATAGAGAATTTATCACTAATCCCCGGCACTGCAGGTGCTGCTCCAATCCAAAACATCGGTGCGTATGGAGTTGAGCTCAAAGACGTGCTCGAGTCTGTTGATGGAGTTCACCTGGAGCAAGGAACCCATCTCCATTTGAGTGCGGAAGAATGCCAGTTTGGATACCGTGAAAGCATCTTCAAGCATCAACTCCAGAAAATTTTTTTTATCTCAAGTATTACTTTAAGGTTGACCAAAAAAAATCACATTCTTCACACAGAATATGGCGCCATACATGACGTTCTCGAGAGGCGAAACATCAGGACACCAGGCATTCGTGATGTGAGTGATGCTGTCATCAGCATCCGTCGCAGCAAATTGCCTGATCCTGCCGAACTAGGTAATGCAGGAAGCTTCTTCAAGAACCCCACTGTGAGTGATGAAGTGCTTGAAAGGCTGAAACGGGCCCACCCTGCAATACCATACTATCCTTTTGATAATCAACAATTTAAAATAGCCGCGGGATGGCTCATTGAACAGTGCGGATGGAAAGGAAAAAGGATCGGATCAGTCGGCGTACATGTCAACCAATCACTTGTACTAGTCAACTACGGAAGAGCAAACGGGAAAGAAATTTTACAACTCGCCAACTCTATTCAGAGAGATGTAGAGCAAAAATTCGGCATCACTTTGAAGATGGAAGTAAATATTTTCTGAGTGCGCATGATGAAGGAAGTGATGATCATAAAAGTGCTCTTACTTACTACTAGATTTTTTCTCACTTCAAAAAAAAATCGGAAAAATTTTTGTGAATAAATATTTTATTATACCTTCGAATACGTTTAACCAATTAATTCACTTAAATAATTAAACGCTATGGCAAAAAAGGCTAAGAAGGCAGCTAAGAAAAAAGCTGCTAAGAAGAAGAAGTAATTAGGTTAACCTAATACTTTACAAAGGGGCTGTCTCAAAAGTGAGA